>CAWCJC010000006.1:0-499673 GCA_963795835.1 Bryobacterales bacterium
CTCACTCTCCAGTCGCCAATAGAGGTTACTGTGATGAAAATTTGGATCCGGGGGAATCAGCGCCATCGAGGGCAGCCCCGTATCTACAAAGGTGGCTGCAATGGGTATCGAGGACGCGATCCGATTCAGTTGTATAGGCGATGAACCACGATAAACATGGAAAGAAACAGAATTAGCTGAAAAACTAAGATCGGTAAGCGAAACAGCATAAGTTAGAGATGTCTCCGGGGTTATGGCGCGAATGGTAAACGAGAGCGCCCCTTCATTTCCATCGCTATCCAACGCGCTTACTGCATAGTAATAAACACGGTTCCCTGGTAAGCCAGCCGTATTTTGCACGTACTCCGCTTTCAGACTCACTATGGGTATAGAAGGCGTTTGACTGGCTATCGCCGGAGGTGTTTCGATTCCGACTGTTAAGAGAACAGCCGCGGTCCCGTCCTGAGCGGTAACCGAGGTTTCTTCTACGGAAAAATACAGTAAGCCAGACTGATCCATGACTACGCCGGAGAGTGGCCGCGGCAAGCCAAGGTTAGCTCCGGGCAGCCTCCGACCAGTTCCGAAACTATCGACGACAACATCGGAATACCAAGCGTCATCGTGAAGTTGAGCCGTGATGGTTACCGTGCGAAAGTTCTGTCCAGGCGCTATTTTGGTTACTCGAAAAGGCTGGCGTTCAAAGCCCTCCTTGACGTAGGTGAGCGCAATGATGTCGCCGGGGGCAATGCCCAGGGCCTTTACGCTTGTTTGAAACTCTATCTGGAGATTTCCTTCAATCGACTTCAGGAGGAGAAACTGTAGAGTTCTGGCTGCCTGATTGTAGTTCGGAAGGCCCAGGACTGCCGGCGTACTGTTGATCTCTTGCCCCGCAGCAGCGATATCTTCTGGGTCGCTGAGGGAGAAAGAATCCTGCTGGTATTCATTGAAAGAATCCTGAAATTCAACCGAGAAACGGTTGGGGGTGTCGGAAGTACTTCTACAGGTAAGGCGTAGACTCGACGTTCCATCTGTGTTGCGCAAAATTCCCGACGTGCCCTGGGTTCCGTCTCCGAACTCGTAAGCCGGCCAGCCGCCGTCTAACTGCTGGCCGGCATTCGTGAAGGTACTCTTATTAGGTTGCTGCAACGCTGTAGTGTTTTCGTTTCGAAGTTGAAGTAACCCTGCCGTTCCGAACGTGAGGAACAAACGTGATGCGTTACGGATACCTCGAAGGACATCGCCGGCACTTCTTCGGCTTTTTAAAACCAGGTTGCATTGAAATCTGGGGATCTGAACGGCATTGCCGTTTAGGTCTGTCGCGGAAATGAGTTCGGCGCAATAGCCTGCCGCTGAGGCGAAGCTGGCTAGATCGACCTCTTCCGGATTCCAGCCATTTCTGAGGAGAACGTCGAGGATAACCCAGGCCGGATTGTTGCTAAATGCTTTCGGCAATAACTGCCCGCTAACGTCATAACGGGCCAATTTTACTCCGTCTGCCAAAACCTTGATTTGCGGAAGTGACGTCCCATCACTGATCCGGTTGGGGACCACAACGGATAACAGGGCTAAGCCGCCGTAGGGATCGCCCAATGGCCGGCCGCTGGCGTCGGTAAAGTCAAGATTAAAAGCGCCGGACCGCCCTCCTAAGGTAACGACGTTGAACCATCCGGTTCCGGTCATATTCTTGCCGGTCCGGCCAAGCGGAATCTCCACGTCGTTAACAAGGACCGTATAGACGCTTTGCATTTCGCCCACGCCGAGCAGCACTTCGATACGCGTCAAGTTTCCGTCGTTCCGCGCGAACACGATCCCCGGTGTGTACCACGCGGTTCCGTAGAGTACCGGTATAAAATCGTTGTAACGGGTTTCATTGATCGCGACCGGAGAGAGATGAGTACCTTTTTCGCCCGCGCTTCTGACGGTGATGACGGACGGCACAAATTCAATCCCGCTAAAACGGGCAGTCACTTGGCCCCGCGAATCTTTGTTAAACATACCCCGGCGCTTCGCAACTGGCGCGCGTAAAGGAACAACTTGTAAAGGCTTGCCCCCCGTTTAGGTTGCCGACGCCGCCTGGGATGTCGGCAGAGTAACCACAGGGATAAAAGCGCGAACGCTCTCCCGACGCCCCACCTGAGACAGCCTCGGTACGCTCCTTTAAAGTGGTTGGGAAATCCCAGGCGCAACGGCGCTGTATGCGTAGTGCTGGCAGCACGACCCGTTGGGCGGACAGCCGGTTGACAGCAGTAACGCGAAGGGTGGACTCCGTAATCAGCTCGGGCGAGTTGAAAGTTCCTTGAAACAGAACCATGGGACTGGTAACGGCTGTCTTACTGACCAAATCGTAAAACACAAAGGAACAAGTTAGCTTGGCTCCCTTGAAACCAATAGATCTCTCCAATTCCGACAGAATGGAATCCGCGTTGGCAAGCTCGAGCGTTATCTTTGGGATCGTGTCTACACCCTGATCCGAAGCTGTCTGAACCTCAAAGAGATTATTTCTGCAGACACGCGACTCATAGTTCTTTGTTTGTACCTTTACGTTCTGAGTGCACCAAGAATGTTGGCTACCATCGTTCATTGTGCAATCGAACAGGAGGAGCGGTGTAGGGGTAACCTCGCCTTCTTTCAGCTGGAGAAATGTCTGCATATGAATCAGAACCGCGTTGTCAATCGCACTGAACAGGAAAAGTTGTCGACACCGACCGCGTCGATTGAGAGACTATCTTGATCAAATCGAGTCTGGGGCAGGATGCCGCTCTTGGCCTGGGTTGCTGTATATGCGGTTGGCGCTGGCTGAGAAGAAACTGTGAGGCGTGATATTTGTGCTTCTGTCTCGCCAACTGAGATTGTGACCAGTTTCGTCTCGGCGTCGCCGGTACCGGCCTCAGTTAAAAAGTATCTTTTCCAGTTATTAGTTAAAGCATAGGTTTGGGCAACGCTGTCGACCGAAAGCGTAAGTGTTGCCGACTGATTCGCGCGGGCGAACACGCCCACACAAATCAGGGCGGCTGCCGGGCAGGGCAGAGATTGAGAGATCTTTCCGGGGTTGCCCGGTGAGCCCGAAAACTGAAATCCGGTGTATCCGGATGCGTCTATTTTCGAACGTCGAAAGCGATGCCGATTTGTCCCATATCGGCTGACTGAGATCTTCGCTCCATGATAAGAGATTCGAAAAGGGATCGAGGAAAGTGAAAGGGACCGCTCGGCCGGATGTTTTTCGAAAGAACGAGCTCAGGGAGTCGCACTCCTGCTGACTCAAATGCGTGTAATTTAGTGTCCAACTCAAATCGGCTGGATTTGTTGCGCCAGAGCGGTATCGAGACCCATCTTCCTGAAGGTTCGTGACATTTGAGAGGGCGTAGGATTTGCGTAGGGGATATTGTGCGATTGCACCCGAGAGAAGCTGTGGGAAGAGTAGCATTAGGTTTGTACACGTCCTTCCACGATCGTGAACACTACAGAAGACCTGTTTTGTTCCACCGAGTAACTCTCCAGCACGTCATCTTGAAAGAAACAGGTAGGGTAAAGAGTGCCGTCCCAGGGGTCAGTAAACTGAAAGGGGTTGTTACTTCCGTCTACAAGCGCGAAAAACGTGGTGAGTTACGGCCAATTCGTTGTCAGGCAATAGAGCCGGTTTGGCACGCCAACGGTTGAGTGCGGCTGCAATTGGATAGCGTTGCTCACCTCCGCCAAGAAATCGTGCTATTTGCGTTGAGAATGTAACCTGTTTTGTTGTTGGATACTGAAAGACCAGACGAGATACCGCATCGGGGAAGATAAACATGGTTACAGGTCGTTGACGACATCGTTGATCGAATGCATATTCAACATGGCCTCTCTTACCGCCTGGGCAATGTCGTGGCTCCTGTCGAGAAACGATCGGCTGTCCATGGCTTGAATATTGACCGTGACATGAGTTGAGCCCTGTGCGGAATCCGGTTGCAAGCGCTTTCTCCGAAATACCCGCCGGGGCACTTCCTGTGCCTTGTTGCACCGTTGAGCCGTCGCCCATCGTTCCACGGGCTGTTGCAACCAAAGACGAATAGTCGGGGATAGGCGACAGGGCCGATAGAGCAGTCCGGGGGTTTCCGAATTGATCGTAACTAGCGCGCTCAATCGTCGTTCCGCCCGCGCTACCGTCGTTGACTGTGTTGTCAAAATTGAGGGGACCCGGAGGGATGTAGCGGGTTAATGGCTGTTGCCGTGGGGTGTTGGAACCTCCTCCAAATAAACTTAGAAGGCCAGAAACCAAAGGCAAGGCGGTGAATCCGCTCAGCAGCCCGCCGGACGCCTTGCTCACTGCGGAAAGAGCTTGGGTGGCTTCCTTAGCGGCGGTGTTTGTAGAGATAGCGGTGGTGTTGGCTCTGGTTTCTGATACCTGAGTTTCCGTAACCGTCCGAAGCCGTTCCAGGTTCTTCGATACGGCATCGAAAACCTCTGTTGCGGCACCCCCCACGGGCACTCCAATCGGATTTGCCGCGTTCTGAATACTCTCGGCTGCGGGTGCCGACGTGAGCGGCGTCAGCTTGGAAAAGACCTGCCCAAGTATACTGGCACTGCTGCTGGCCGCACTTTCGTGTGGCAAGTGAAGCTGTCTACTCGCGAGTCCCGCTTCGCGGCCGAGAAATATTGTGCGCACTAGTTTGTTTCGCATATTGTGCTTCTTGAAAGAGCTCCTGTTCCAAAATTTGGAAAGCATCGATTTGCTTAGCCGTAAGAAGATCTTGCGGAAGATAGCCCCCGCGCCAGGCTGAATACTCCTCTAGCCAGCCCAAGCTTTGCGCTGAAATAAGCCATTTCGGGCACTGGTTCGCCTGGACTTCTCTGCGGATCCAGATTGGCCGTGATTCAGTAAGTTGGGACTCAGGAACCCAACCGCATCTTCGGGTCACTTCCAAATGTTGCTTGCGGCATTCGTCGCAATCCCAGCCGCGCGGTGCTGCGATATGAAAATGGAAGGCGACAATTAGTTTTTTCTTTCTTCGTCCGATAAACCGCATTCGGCCCGAACCGCGGCAATTGCTTCCAGAACCAGGTCTTCCGGACCTTGTTCGAGAAGGCTCTCCGGAGTCGCGGGAACGCTGTCAATTGACAGTCCACTTACTGCTTCCAAGCCCCAGGTTACATAGGACCGTTCAATTTCAGCATTTAGAATGTGTGCGTCCATTTTTTCCGCGTCACTCTCGCCGGCGCGAAGGAATTCCAGGCTGCGAGCCAACTCACGGACCTGCTGCATCAGTCGCATTCGGCGGTTAAAGGTCATTCGAGCGATCCGAAAAGTTACTCCGTCTCGCAGTTTGGACTTTACGATCACGCTGCTCTGGTAGTCCATATCAGGCAAACGCCACCGCGATTTCATCGTCCAAAGTGCCTTGCGCTCGAGACTCCTTGAATTCCCACCGAAGCCGCCGCTGATCGTCTAAGAAAGAAGGCAACACGGGCACCACGCTCTTCATATAAACGCCGAATAGCTGCCCTTGCGACATACCCAGCTGAAGCATCGCTTCGATCGGAGACTGCTGCCGGGCCGCTTGGTAAAGTTCTGAAGTTGCTGAATCAGTCTGCTCGAAAATTGTGAAATCCATCTTCACCGATCGCATCCCCGGTGACGCGATTGTCGGCAAAGCTGGAGCCAAACTCGCGCGCCGTGAGATCAAGGTCGTTAGCGACGGAGACATTGGCTTCTGTTAGGGTCAGAAATTTCGTCGCGGCTGTTCCGATCCACGCCTGACCTAGATTACCCGGCACCGCGTTCTGCTGAAAGGTGCTGAGCGGGGGCTCGACGGGAAAAGTCGTCAGTTCGCCATCACCCGGCGCAAAGCTGGCGCTATCCAGAATATCCCGCGAGGCCCCCTTAAAGGTAAACTCATGGAAGTCACCATTGATGTCTATCGATAGTTCATCAACAACTGACCCGCACAAAATGCGTTGAACGGCCGCGCTGGGCGTCCAAAAATCGAAGAGCGTGACGCTCGGCAGTTCTGTCGCGGGAAGATACGTAACCGTCGGGCTGAACGCCGCGCCTGCTGCTGGAGTCTTGGTAAAAGGGGCATTAAGAAGAACGGTACTTGAGTCCACCAAGGCCGAAACGAAACGAATCTCTCCGCCAAAGCCGATTGCCTGGTTTACCACCAGCCCATGGGCCCCGGAGAAACTCACCTGGCCGGCGTTCAGGGAAGTGCCCGCAATTCCGCCGGGGTGAATTAGAGGTTCGGCGCCAAGAGCCGATTCGAAAAAGGGCCCTGGTCCGGGTCCGTCGTTCGGCTGTCCAAGAGGATAGATAGGTTTTCACCTGAAAATTGGTCGTCTTTCGTCCGCCGCGTAGGCATTCCAGCATAGGTTCTGCTCCCGGTTTTGTCCTTTCGTTGCGCGAGATCCAGCTTCTGCCGCGCAGTGAGTTGCACCGCTGCAAAGCGATTCGAGCGGGAAATCTCTGGAACCTTTCCGTAACTGTCCTCCACCGCAACATAAAACCGATTTGCATTTGACGATATGTATGCCAATGTCTTACTCCTTGTTCTTACTCACTTACGCTAACTTCGAAACTTATTTTGGCCGACTGGAGAAAGTGCTTTCCGCCTTCTCGAACCGCTGAAAAGACCACTTCGTACCCGCCGTTGAAAGAAACGCCGGGGAACCATTCGCCGCGCATTGTGTCCAGCACACTGCAAATTACATCCGCGTAAATCAGTGTGCTGTCCAATCGCTTCCACCCGGTCCGAGGAATTTCGAATCTCCACTGAAAGCCGGGCGAGGCCTGAAAAGACCCGGAACTTTTCCACCAGCGTATTACTCAGCTTGTCGCAATAGACAAGCACAGATGGATATAGAGCCTGGTTTGACTTCTCCAGTAGGTCTGCCGCTATATTCCTTACCGTGTAAATGGCGAATGTTTTGTGGCCGCCTGGCTGTCCAGCTTTCGAATCTCGCTCAACGCGGCATTGACACCGGTTTCCGATTCAAGCTGCCGTGCAAGGAATGCTGTGATTTTCCTGCTGATGGTTCGTCATTTAACCCCTTTGTAGAAATCGGTTAAGCGGCCAATGTTGATCTGGAAGTTGGCCCGCAGGAATACCGATTCCGCTTGTTAAAGCGAGGGACGGGAGATAACACCAATCCGACCCGGGCATTAGCGGCTGATCGTTCTGCTTGAACATCTGTTCCGGTGCGGCTCCGGCATAAAGATTCCATCCGGTTATGCTGGGATCGATTGGGAGAGACAAGGTGAGGTCCGCTGCATTGCCGTCCGACACGTCTACCGTTAGAAGGGAAGATCCATCTGACTCCTGTGAAAACTGATTCAGGACGCTTACCGAAAAGTAGTACGTTCCGCCGACCTCGGACGCTGGAACCAGCGCTGCTTGCGGTGGCGATGGCCGGCGAACAGGATGTGACGTAAGTCCCAGCCCATATTCCACTAAGTTGCGGCGAGACCGAACCGACAGGATGGAATACTCCTCGGCTCGTGCGCGATGCCGGTCGTTTAATTGGCTATAGTATGCATCCCTATAGATAAGAGCTAAGAGACTCGTAAACCTGCCACACCTTCAAACTCTTTGACCAAACAACGTTGTCGATTCCCCTGTGTGTCACCCAAAGCCATTGCTCAGAGCAGAACTCACTTCGCCGGATGAGTCTTTGCAATTCGAGATGCATTTCCTCATGTGCGAGCAGAATCTTGGTTGTTAGATTAATTCCTTCAGCAACTGAAACATCAAGGACGTTAGAGTCGTATTGCGCCAACAGGTCGACCGTGACAATCGGGCCATCCACAAAGAGCGCCATTCATTCATCCTTCGCCGGTCTCGCCTGATGTTTCCGGGGCGGCACCATAACAAACTGGACACGGTTCATGTGTTCTTGTTCCTCGCGCTCGCGCTTTCGGCGAATGTTTTCGCTGTGGAACTCAGCTGCCTCCTCGGCGTCTGCCAGTCTGGCCCGTCCTTCAGCAATCTGCTTCGCGGCCACTTGTCGGCTGGTTTCGGTCAGAATGCCGCCCTTGCCGCCGTCCGGTGTTGGAAAGCTGACGACCACCACGTAAGGGTCGACCAGTGTGCTCTCAACTTCCTGAATCTTTCTGTAATAAATCCGTAGGTCCACGTTGAGTTCTCCCAAAAGAAAAGGGGCCCGCGATGTTTCGCGAGCCCCTTCTGAGCAGACCGTAGCCTGCATTGACTAACAGGTAACCTGTACTCCGAAGCTGTTCCGCAGAACGGCTGCTCCATAAAGCACGTCCACGGTAAACTGCTGAGCCAGGGTGTTCGGCTGATAGCTCATCGTGACGCGCATCCCGAAGCTGCCCAACTCCGCGTATTCAGCGATTGCGCCCGTCCCGGGCAGCGGCTGTGGCAGGCGCCGCACCACCAAACCTAAGCCGTTCTTCGCAAACGCAAGATTATGGGTGGCGCCAGGAGCGCTGCCGGTCTTCGCAACAAACTGTGAGCGGAAGACGAAGAAGTCTTTGATTTTCCCGATCGTACCGTCGACCAATGAGTCGCAATCCCGCTTCGCCAGCCGTTTGATATTCGCTGAACCGCGGGATCTGGCGGAGTTGCGAGTAAGTGTTCGCATCCACAACCAGATACTTCGGCTCGCTCGCCGGGAGCTTGGCCGCGAACAACGCAGTTTCCGCGGAATCCAGCAATGCTTCTGTAATTGGCGTGCCGGGCGTACCCACTGGGCTATTTGCGGTGAAACCGGCGTACAGAGCCGAGTAAGTCGCTTTCGATCCTTTCCGCGATGGCGACCACCGCCGGTTCCATATAAACCTTCAGCAGGTCCGGAACCGCCAGCACCTTCGTGATGTCCGGAATCTGGAATGTTGCCTCCGCATGGGTATTGAGCACAATTTGTGCATTTCCCAAGCTTGGGTTCTGAGTCTGAACCGTGCCACCCTCGGCGATGTTGTTTGCCACCAATGTCGGCGGAATCGGGACGTTGACAGTGTCGCCAGCCTGGGCCAGTGTCGGTTCATAGTCCCGATTGACCAGGTTGCCCATAACAAGGTTTCCCACAAGCGCCGGTAGAGCATCGGCGGCTACAAGTTTCACAATCGCGTTCGCTACGTTAGTTGAAGTAATAATTGGCATATCTCTCCTGTTTCTGTTCTGTTGTCTTGATTGCTGCTCGTCAGCGCCGATCCTAGACGCTTCTTAGCGTCTGAGAAGCAACTCGCAAGATTTCCTGCCGCACTCTGTCCAACTCCGCCTTATCCATTGCCGGGCTGATTTTATCGATATCCACTGTCGCCGCGTTCTGCGCGGCTGCCTTCTGGTTTGCCGTCACTCCGGAACCTCCGGCAATTCGTGCCGGCAGAAATTCCGGATTTTCATGTACGAAGCTCGCAAGGTACTCCTTCGCAGGCACTTCGCCGCTGTCGCTTTTTGCAACAAGCCGTCCGTCCTCAGCTCGGTAAATCCCATCCTGCACCGCGCGAAATGCCAGATCGACTTTCGCGACCCCAAGCTTCTGCAGCTCTGTCCGAATTGCCGATGTTCGTTCCGCTTCTTCCGCGCTCTTTCGATTTCGCTGGCTCTCTTCCACAACTTCATTCAGGCGCTTCTCCAACTGTTCTCGCTGCCGCCGCTCTTCCTGTAGCTCAGCTTTGTATGCAGGTTCTTTCTTCGAGACATCCTGCCGCATGTACTCCTGAACGGCCCGCTGCACAATCGCTTCGACGTCCATCCCGTTCTTTGCTGTTTCGTCCACTCTTCCTCCTGTTTCTTAGCTCGCCTTCTTCTTAAAACTCGCGTCGATCTCCGCCACAATGGCGTTCTTCACTTCTTGCCGCACATCGCAGAAATATTTGAGAGCCAATCTCTTGAAAAGCTGCTGCTTCATCGTGTCTGAATCAATACCCAGACTCAGCAGCCGTCTTCGCGTCATCTAGTTCCGTTCCAAAGTCGCCGATGTCGAACTCATCCATGCCGGACACGTCAACTAGTAAGTCATCTTTCCGGGCAAGGTTGATCTGTTCCAGAACATGCCGCATTGCCTTCTTTTACTGAGTCCCCGTACGACCTGAGAATCTCTTGCGTGACTCCGAAGTCCCTCTGTTTACTAATTCCCGACTGCAAAGTGGCTACCTGCGCTCCCCCGGCTTGGTTCATCAGGTAACAAACCCGATAAATCTCATCTTTCAGACGGCTTAGATTTTCTGAGGCGATCTGAAAAACATGCCCTTCGGGCTCGGTCCATCCATAACGGTCTCCCGCGCCGAGCTGAATAAAGTAACTCTCCCCGTTCAGTTGGTCGAATTCTTTGTCGGAATAGACGACCGGTTGAGCAAATAATCCCATGGTCAACGCCCAGGCAAGCGCATTTGATTTATTGAAGTGTTCCAGCTGGAGCAAAGCGGCCTTATTCATCAGCCACAGGCCTTCACTGACGCGGAGTTCCATCAACGGCACGCGATTTTGGCGCGCCAAGCCGTGTTGGCCCTCGGATTCGAGCTCGATAGATCCGGGGTTGTCCAGAACTTGCATCCTGCGAGTAAATCTTATAATTTTCACGATCGTAGTAAATCCACCGGCGATCTTTCTTCCACTCGCGGTCGCTGACGTGAGCCTGCTTTATACGTTCGGTCCGAATTACAGCCCATTCCAGCCGGCCGGAATCGTCATAGCTCCAGTTGATAATGTCTTCGGGGCTGTAGTCGACCAGGTAGGCGCGCGAGCGACCGATCAGGTCCTCTTCGGCCCTGGTTTTCGCTCCCGCTTCCGTTGCCGGAAACTCTATGGCTATGTAGCTGCGCCCGTACACCATCGCTTGAACCATTCGAAGGCGGAAAAATTCGGTCAAGCTGGTTCCACGAAGGTCGCAGTCATGAATAAAACTGTTGTAGAAACTTCGAACTGCTTTCTGTGTTGCCTTTTAACTCGAGCACCGGCTCACGGCGCATTAGGGTCGCTGCATACCAGTCGATGATGGAACCGATGTAGTTCTCGTAAAATACTCTGCCCAGCCGTTCCATGTAGATACTGGCGCCTTCTTTCCCCCTTCGCACCAGGTATTCCGAAGCATGCTCCCGGAATTGCTCTCCACCGGAATACAGGTCCTTGTACTTCCGCCAGATGTACTTTTCCGCCAAGTAATCGGGATGTTCGCGATTTATGTAATGTGCATTTGTATCCATCATCAAACCAGACGTATCTCCTTCTCCCCGAATCGCACTTGTGGCTTCAACTCGTACAAAACCAGGTAACCAAGCGCATCCGAGGCGTGGGTCCGATGGCGGTCCTTTTTCTTGTCCAAATCGCCCCCGGAACCATCCAGAAAGCAAACCTGCTCGAAGTCCTTGATCAACTCCTTGCATTTCGGATCGATTCGCATGCGGGTTTCTCCATCCGCCGATCTCAATTTCGCGTTCACCGTGGCTACCCTGTTGCGCACCGAAGGATTTCCTTTTGGCACCTCGTATCTCGCTTGCTCTCTCCGGCGGCGAAAGTGTGCCTGAACGATTTCATAGTCGCTCGCCCCCCTTGTACTTTGGGCGTTTCCCGACGCATCGCCAAAAACCACATACCCCGGCCAGATGGCTTCCGTATCGTCGACTAAATTCATCACAGGCATCCTGAGTTGTAGCCCTGTGTCAAAACAATTTCGTCAACAACTCTTACGACATCCCTGTCCATCTGAACCACTACGGAACAGAGTGGATCGACATTGAAGTCGAGCGCCCAGCAAATTGGAAGTTGTGGATCAACAACCTGCGGTTTCACGTGCTCCAAAAACTCAAACGCGGAATAAGCCCGGTCTCCGGCCGCGTTCAGATACTCACCCAGGACTTCCTGTTGAAAGAACCGCAAGTCATAGCTTTGCTTCAGCCGCTCGTAATAATCTGGAACAGAGTCTAAAATAAAACGATTCTCAAACGCCTTGGCCCGAATAACTTCGTATTTTCCCGCTGCTCCATCTATAAAACGGCGGTACACCCAGTCATATCCTTTAGGAGTCCATACGGCGAAGCCGCATAGCTTCTTCGCTTTTGGATCACGCAGTCTCCCCTCCATGCGGAGCCATGCTTCCTCATGCGAGTAAGTCAGTTCATCCATGCCGAACCAGGCGATATTCGTGCCTCGCAGCCGCTCGTAGTCATCCATGGAGCGAAATAGGATCTGGGACCCCGTCTCCCGCAGCTCGGCTGTGTTCTCCGATTTACAGTAAGTGAACGGGATTCGATTCGACTCTAGAAGTTCGAACAGCGCCGCCTGAGTTGCATCCCTCAACATAGGGTAAGTAGGCGCGCCAATCAGGCCTGTTCGACCTGGGTTCAGATAAGTCATTCGGATCGCTTCATGACAAAGAGCTTGGCTCTTCCCAGAACCAATAGGGCCCGAAAACCCCTTGAAATCGCGCCTCGCTCAAGTGAAAGAGTTTTTGCGAGGGCAGTGGCTCGTAACTTATATTTCTGTGGTGGATTCCATTCCGTTCAACGAGTTGACCCATGTCACCTTAAGATGCCGAACATCATCCGCGATCAATTCTCGCTGCAGATCCAGGAGCCTTACAAAATCCGCAATAGTCGGCTTTACTTCTCCGGATTTCAGTTTTTCGGTCATTGCCGAAACCGCCAAAGCTACAGCTTCAGCGATCGCATTCCCGGCAGGCTGTGATTTTTTAACATGCGGCTTTTTGCTCAGTTTGAAGATCCTCCGGGGCGGTGCTCACTAATCAACTCTCCCGAACCAAAAGTAGCATCGCGAACGGACGCTTCCGGGTCCTCATCCCTCATAACATCTACAAAAGAAAAGAGAAACTTTTTACTTAGAGGGTGTGAACGCCTGTGGAAAGGCTTTCCGTTCTCAGCAAAGCCGAAAGCGGAGCCGCTTCTTGGTCGTCATCCGGGGGCTCGTTAAGATGGTAGTAGAACGTCACTAAACCACTTGCCAGTATCGAAATCATCAGGGCGCAGCCCCAAAGCAGAAAGCGCCTCCGGTTTTCGGCTATATGGGCCGCAGTGGCTTGAACTATGGATGCAGCTATTCCCAACGTCAGTATGAGCTTTAGATACCAGGGCATCAAGTCCAGATGGTACTGGCCGCCGACCTCGCGCCAGACGCTCAATACCGCAACCAGCGCCACCAGGAACTCGATCGCATAAACTACGCGTAAAAGTCGAACGGCCATGTCTCTCTGGAAACTTACACCCAATGTTACGCTAATCTCACGGGTGCAAAACGGGAACTTTCGTTAGCCGGGCACCGTATTTTACTCTTATGAGTCAACCCATCGAGCACGGCACTGCCAGTCGGCTGTCTTATGACTTGGCCAATGCTCTCGCCCTTGCGTGGAGCTCTATCCGTTCCCACAAGCTCAGAAGTTTCCTCACCCTGCTCGGCATCATCATTGGTGTCGGCTCCGTGATCCTGGTAGGCTCCGCCATTGAAGGTCTGGGTGCTTACGCGGAAGCCAGTACCTCCAAGGCATTTGGCAGCGACTCTTTCTTTCTTGGGCAGGTGATTTCGGCAAATAGCCGCCGCGAATATTTCAACAAATTGCGGAACAATAAGCCGATACAGCTCGCCGACGAACGCTATCTTCGTTCCGTTAACGGTGACACAACGCTCTACAGCCCTTATCGGCAACGCCAGGCGGACACGAAACGGGAAGGCATTCTCTGTGAGGACACCAGCATACTGGGCACCTCTGCCACCTTCGCCTCCATCCGCGACATTAAGGTTGTGGAAGGCCGGTTCTTCACAGAACCGGAAGAAATGACGCGCTCCGCTGTAGCGGTAATCGGTGACGATACCAAAACGACCCTCTTCCCCGATGGTGGGTCGCCTCTGGGGAAAGTGATAAAAATTAATGGCATCGATTTCACCGTCATCGGCGTTCAGGAACGCTTAGGTTCAGCTTTCGGAAGGAGCCAGGACAAGTCGGCGTACATTCCGGTCACCACCTTTAACCGCCTCTACGGCCCGGGCAAAGACCTTCCCATCTTCGGGCGTGCCCGTCCAGAAACCGGACTCAGCATGAATCAGGCGCTTGACCTTACCCGCGTAGCTCTGCGCAACCGCTTCCACCAGAAGCCTGGTCAAGCCGATAAATTCGACGTTCTCACCCCCGATGCCGTCCGCGGCTTTATCGACCAGTTGCTTGGGCTGGTGACTGTCGTGGTCATTCCGGTTACTTGCATTTCCCTGGTTGTGGGCGGAATCGTCATTATGAACATCATGTTGGTCAGCGTTACGGAACGCACTCGCGAAATCGGAATTCGGAAAGCCCTGGGTGCTCGCCGAAGTGATGTCATGATGCAGGTTCTTATTGAAAGCGTTCTCATGTCTTTTCTTGGAGGCCTTTTGGGAGTGGCTTTAGGTGCGGGCCTCACCGAAATCATGGCCCAAGCCTTCTCCCTGAACCTGCGAATCACTTTGCCGTACGTATTCCTCTCTCTGTTCGTGTCCAGCGCGGTGGGAATTGCTTCCGGCTGGTATCCCGCCTCCCGTGCTTCCAAACTCGATCCCATTGCGGCATTGAGATCTGAATAGAGATGAACATCAGTCCAGTTCAAAACACGAAAATGGCCCTTTCGGCCGTTTGGACCAACAAATTTCGTTCACTGCTGACCGTTATCGGAATCGTTATCGGAATCACCACCGTAGTTTCCGTTGCCAGTCTGCTCACCGGTCTGCGCAAAGGAATCGTTGTCTTTTTTGACGAACTTGGTCCTGACAATGTCTTTGTGAACAAGCTGAGCGGCGATCCCAATCAGAACGGGAATGAAAAGGAGAGAAAGCGTCGCGCCATCCGCCCCGAATACGCCGACTTGCTCCGCGCACAAGCCTCATCTCTCGCCGATGTGGGTCTTACGATGTTCATCCCCAACGTTTCTCAGGGTCAACCGATTACGGCGAAAATTCCAGGCTTTGAAACCGACTCTCTGAATATTAATGCTTCTTCGCCCAACGGGATCTCGCTCGCTCCGCGCGATTTTGATGCCGGGCGATATTTCACTCAGGAAGAAAATAGTCGCGCCGCTCACGTTGCGGTTGTGGGTCATGATCTTGCTGCGTCTCTCTTCCCCGACGGGCGCGCTGTCGGCCGCACCTTCATGCTGGATGGTGCCGAGTATACGGTCATCGGGGTTTATGCAAAAGCCAAAGGCGGCTTCTTCGGGCAGAATGCGCAGGACACCGTAATCACGCTGCCACTTCATACCGCGGAAAGCCGCTACCCGCAAATCGATCGCTTCCAGATTGTCTGTAAGGCAAAGCCGGGAATGCGAAAGGACGCATATGACGAGGTCGAGGGTATTATGCGCCGCATCCGGCGGCTTCCGGCCAAGACCCCGAACGATTTTAGCCTTCAGACTCCAGACCAGATTATTCAACAGTTCGATAGCATAACCGGATTGATTGGTCTGGTCGCGATCGCAATTTCAGCTTTGGGCCTGCTTGTCGGCGGAATTGGGGTGATGAACATCATGCTCGTCAGCGTGACGGAGCGGACGCGGGAAATCGGCGTTCGAAAGGCCATTGGAGCACGCCGTCGGGATATCGTCGGGCAGTTCCTGATTGAGGCCATGACTCTGACGGGTATCGGCGGTCTGCTTGGAATTGGAATCGCCATTCTGGTCACATTGCTGGTCAGTGCACTCGTCCCATCGCTCCCCTCCGAAGTTCCCAGTTGGGCGGTGATTGCAGGTTTCACCACCTCGGTGGCTGTCGGACTCTTCTTTGGCACTTGGCCGGCCCTCAAGGCGTCTCGTCTTGACCCCGTCGAAGCTCTGCGCTACGAATAGAGGATGCCTCTTACCGTTACGATTGATCGCTCTCTCTGCATCGGAGCCGCGGCTTGCATTGGCTCTGCCCCGGATCTGTTTGAGCTTGATGAAGACAATATCGCGGTCCTGAAGATCGTACCGGCTGCGGACGACCGTAAACGCGCAGTCGAAGCGGCGGAAAGCTGCCCAACGGGTGCCATCCAGGTTGCCGGGGCGTAAATCCGCGAGTTAACTCCACCCTCTCCGATCAGAGGTTGTTCGCGTCTTTCCGCTCAACCAAACACTTATAATTCGAAGAGTCTGATGCTAGGCCTTCTGTCAACTGAGGACCCTGAATACGTCCCCCTTGCGCGAATGCTTGAGCATCGCTTCGCCAAATTGCCGAACCTGAATATCTCGGCTGAAGATGAGATGTACGCCCTGGGCGAGGCTGTCTGTGGCTCCCGTACGCTCGGCTTGATGTCGTATTTTCGGTCCGGAATGCAGATTGCCGACGCCGTTCGCCAATTGGTGGATTGGTATTTCGCTTCGGCATCGAGACAGATTCGGCTTCTCGAATTCGACTCCGGCCACGGACGCTCCGCCCGCTTTTTGTCCCTCGAGTTTGGGCCGGAAAACGTCTGGGCTGGCGGTTTCTCCCCAGACTCTTTACAGTTTCTCGCTTCGGAGTTCCAGCTCAACGTCATTCTCGCCACGCAAAGACCTGAGTCTTTTCAACCCGGCATGCAATGGGATTGCATCTTCGTCAATTCATTTTTCAATCAATTATCAGAGGTCGAATTCACGCGCTGGTTGTGGAAGCTCCATAGCCTGCTCAACGCCGGCGGCTTGCTCATCTTCACCGCCGCTTATCCTGGATCGCCCGTCTCCCTCGGGTTCGTACACCAATCCATCATTGCGGTTACCGGGAGCCTTGATCACGTGCGCATCCCACAAGGCCTCTGCTTCACACACGATCTGTTTGCCATTGCCAAAGGCAGGCTTCCCACGGAACCGATTCACTTTCAATACGGTCCCAACGGCTGCGTCGACACCTGTCAATGGACCGAGCCCTATCGAATGAAATTGACCGGCTGGGCGCTTGACCCCACGCCCGGAGAATCCATTGCCAGAGTCGACCTTTATTACAACGGCCGCCATCGCGCGTCCACAACAATCAATCACAACCGCGTCGACATCGCAGCAATTCCTTGTGGTTGGGACTGTATCGCTGAGCTCGAAGGCGAAAACATCCGGCCTTCCGTCGATTGGATTCTAGTGAAAGCGATTTCCACCAGCGGACGCGAATTCGTACTTCGTCTGGATCACCCCGCCAATATTGCGGAATTCGAATCCATGCCCGGTTGGGAGTATGACGATTCCCTAGGAAAGTCTCGAGCGATCCTTCCCGTCAAAAGCTTTGTCGATCATCCCGTCAACGGCCGCTTTACTTCAACGGACGTGAGGTTGTCCGGCTGGATCGCTTGTGGAGATGCCGAGAGCCTCGAGAACGCTTTCTCTTGTCGGCCGATTCGGTGATGTTCCCTATACAATTGTTCAACGCCCCGATGTCTACGCCGAACAACAACTGCACTCCCTAGGGTTCGAAACCATCTTGCCAACCGAATATCTCACGGTCGCTCAACCGAGGCTTCGCTTCTTGACACAATTGGGCGTCGTCCTTACTACCCTCGAAACTGTCGTCGATATTGCTGAGGCTGGCTGAAAACTATGAAGCGAAGGGATTTTCTTAAAACCGCCGCGGGGATATCGTATGTAGCGAACGCCTTCTCCGCGTCTCCTCCCGTAAAACTCGGCATCGACCTCTTCAGCATTCGTTCCCAAGGCTGGACACCCTTCCAGTACCTCGATTACTGCGCTGCGCAAAAGGTAAACGTGGTCCATTTCTCCGAAGTTCGTTTCATCGGCAGTCTTGATCCCGAAAACCTTCGCAAAGTTCGACGCTACGCCGAAGAGCGAGCCATTGAAGTGGAAATCGGCATGAAGTCCATATGCCCTACCTCCGCCATGTTCGATCGTAAGGAAGGATCCGCCGAGGAGCAGCTGTCCCGAATGATTGAGGCAGCTTCCACCGTCGGCTCCAAGATCGTTCGCGCCGTTCTTGGCAGCAGTGAAGATAGAAAGCAAGGCCTCATCGATCGCCACATCGACGACACTGTTGAAGTCCTTCACAAAGTCAGAACGCGGGCACAGGACGCTGGTATTAAGATCGCGATCGAAAATCACGCCGGCGATATGCAGGCCCGCGAACTCAAACGGCTTGTCGAATCCGCGGGAACTGACTTCACTGGGGTCTGCCTCGATTCAGGCAATCCTCTCTGGACTTTGGAAGACCCTCACCTAACGCTGGACACCCTTCATCCATACGTGCTCACCAGCCACGTCCGCGATTCGCGGGTTTGGGCCGTACCGGAAGGCGTAGCGGTAGCCTGGGTCCGAATGGGCGAGGGCAACGTCGAGATCGACCGTTACGTCCGCGATTACGCCCGTCTCTGTCCCGGCAAAGCGCTCTCCATGGAAACCATCGTCACGGGACCGCGGGTATTCAGCATTGGTAAACCAGCTTTCTGGGACAACTACCGTGCCACACCGGCGTGGGAGTTCGAACGGTTCTTGAAATTGGTGGAAGGCGGCAAGCCCGCAGAACCAGTTCCCTCCGATAAAGCAGGCGCTCCCGCTCGCGAAAGGAAGGACTTGGAAGCCAGCTTGGCCTATACCCGATCGGTCTTAGCCGTTTAACTGCCGTTCCAGCTTGCAGTGTTCGATCACGATGTCGGGGGAATCCTGAATCGCGCCAAAGTACTTCGCTTGGAACTCGTCACCGTCTTCCCGCAATCGAAGGAGTGAGCGCGCACTCCCAATCACTGCCTCCGCCTCGGCATCGCCCAACTTCGTTCGAATGCTGAGTAGCTCGTCCATCTCCACAATCACGCCGGAAAGCTTTCGCAACCACGCGAATTCTTCATGCTCCAGAACTAATCCCAGAAACTCACCGGGCGACCCGATCGCCTCATGTGTCTCCTCATAGATCCCGCGCTGTCGATCGATCAGCAGCTTATGCAGATCCAGCAACCCGAATCGGATCTCCTGAATCTGCTTCTTTCGTTCCGGGCTAAGAGGCATCGAATCCCTGCCTAGTTCTTGTACGCGATACGCCAGATCTTCTTACCGCCATCATCGGAGACCAGCAGACTTCCATCGCGCAACTGCAATAATCCTACAGGCCTCCCCCACACATCCTTCTCCTCGGCGCCCATCATCCATCCCGTTACAAAATCCTGCGCTTTGCCCGTAGGTTTTCCATTTTTGAACGGAACGAACGATACGGAATACCCAACCCGCTGGGCTCGATTGGAGGACCCATGGTTCGCCAAGAACGCGCCGCCTCGATACTTCGCTGGAAAACTGGTGCCCGTGTAGAAACTGAAATCCAAGACCGCGCAGTGCGGTTCCAGCGGAAGATCGGGTGCAATTGCCTTTCCCACCAAATCGGGATGCCGCCCCGCCAAACGCGGATCCTCGTGCGGACCTAGATACGCGTAAGGCCACCCATAGAACCCGCCGGGTTTCACGCTCGTAAAATAATCAGCAACCAGACCGTCACCCAGATCGTTCCGCTCCTCGACGCTGGTCCAAATTTGCCCCGTGTCTGGATTGAAGCGAAGCCCCACAGGATTCCGCAGTCCGGTCGCGAACACGCGCGCGCCTGACCCATCCGGATTGTATTCATTGATCGCCGCCCGGTTCTCCGGATCCCCTTCCACTAAGTCGCCCGACGAACCTACGGCGACATACATCTTTAGCGCCCGCCTTATCGAACGCAATTGTGCGCGTTACATGGCCCTTGTCATATCCCGCAAGAGAGACAACCTCCTCACCGGGGCCTAAACTGCGCGTTGCCGAGTCGTATGGGTATCGTTTGATAGACATCGGCTCGCCTACGTAAAGATAGTTCTTCCACCACGCGAGCCCATACGGCCGGTCCAAACCCTTCAGCAGTGCCGTTTTCTTCCCGTTTTCCAACAGGTAAACTGATCCGTTCGGCACCGTATCGCTCACCAAGATTTCACCGGCCGGTCCCTCAACCATGAATCGGGGGCGTTCAAAACCTTCCGCATATTCCTGAACGCTGAATCCCGCAGGAGCATGCAGCGTTGCGCCGGCCGGCCGTGGCACCACCTTGGGCCCATTCTTAACCGAAGGCGTCGCATAAGGAGCAGGAAGCGTTTCGGCCGTCTTTTTCTCGGCGAACCCGGCACAACTCACAATCAGCAACATGGTGATCTGTTTCATGAACTGTACAAAGTCTCCCTTTACTCGTGTGTCTGAAGTGTTATTGTAACGGTCGGGAGTCGTTGTTTTCGTTTTAAAGTCCATGAATATTCCACGTCTGAGTTTCTGCCTGCTTTGCCCTATTTTTGTCTTCTCCCTTTCTGCCCAGGAGTACCGCGGCACAATCGGCGGACTCGTCACCGATTCCTCAGGCGCTCCCGTTGCTGGCGCAAAAGTGATCGTCACCGAAATCAGCACGAACACCCGATCCGAACTTGTGACCAAAGACGCCGGCGAATACACGGCAGCGGCGCTTCTTCCTGGCGATTACGAAATCAATGTTCACATCCAGGGATTTAAAGATTACCTTCGGAAGTCCGTTCACCTCGGGGCAGGGGAGCGCGTGGTCATCGATATCCGCCTGGAACTGGGCGACGCCACCCAGACGGTCGAAGTTTCGGCTGATGTGCCCCTGATCAATACCGAAAATGCCTCCGTCGGCCAGCCAATCACCACCAAAGAAGTCGAAGACCTTCCGCTGAATGGCGGCACGCCTCTCACGTTCGCTTCGCTCTCCATCGGCGTCGTGGCGACTGGACAACCCGGTCTTATCCATCCGTTCGACGCCGGCGCGGCTGCAGGCTACAGCATCGGGGGCACACCAGCACAGACTAATGAAATCCTCATCAACGGTTCACCGGATTCCACCTGGGATGGACGCTTAGCCTATAGCCCGCCTCGCGACGCTGTCCTCGAAGTTCGTGTGAAAGCTTTCGATACCGATGCCGGTTTCGGTCACACAGGAGGCGGCACCATCAATCAAATTCTCAAAAGCGGAACCAATCAGCTTCACGGCACGCTCCAGGAACTCAATCAGCCCAATACGCTCACCGCGAACAACTTTTTCAATAACAAGAATGGCTTGGGTAATCCCGTCACGCACTTCAATCAATATGGAGCCACGATAGGCGGCCCGGTCATCCTCCCCAAACTCTATAACGGCAAAGACAAGCTTTTCTTTGAATTTGCCTGGGAAAGTGTCCGCGATAGCCAGCCGAACACCGCATTTCTCACTGTCCCGACCGTGGCCGAACGTCAAGGCGACTTCTCCGCACTCCTGAAAGTCGGTCCCCAATACCAACTCTACGACCCCTATACGGCCGTCCAATCCGGCACCACCATCACCCGTTCGCCTTATCCGAACAACGTCATCCCGGCCAGTCAGCTCAACCCTATTTCCCAGGCGCTTCTGAAGTATTTTCCCCTCCCCAACATCGCCCCCCAGCGCGCGGATGGTTACTACAACTTCGGTAACACCGCCCCGACCACAGACACTTACAACAACTATTTCGGCCGCCTCGATTTCAACGTCAGCGACCGCAACCGTCTGTTTTTCGATGTCCGCCGCACTGACTACTTCCAGTCGAAGAATGACTACTTCGGGAATGGTTCCACCGGCTCCCTGCTCACCCGCGAAAACTGGGGCTCTATGCTGGACGACGTCATCACCATCAACTCCACCAACATCGTCGACCTCCATTTCAATTTCACCCGCCTGAACGAAACCCATCCGGCGCCCTCAGCTGGTTTCGATCCCACCACGCTCGGCCTGCCCAGCTATATCGCCGCCAATTCCCGCTATCTTCAGCTCCCTTATATTTCCTTCAGCACCAACTCCGCCTTTCAGACTTTGGGCGTGAACAGCGCCAACATTCTTCCGTCGCAGTCCGCCCAGTTTTACGGAACCTGGACCAGCATCCGCGGCAATCACACCATTCGCACCGGTCTTGATGCTCGCCAATATCGGCTGAACGCCACCAATTACGGCAATTCAGTAGGCAATTTCTCCTTCAGCGCAAACACGTTCGTGCGCGCCTCCAGCAGTGCCTCTTCTACAGTCGTTCTCGGGCAGGATCTCGCCAGTTTTCTGCTTGGCCTGCCGACCGGCGGCAGCTATGACGAAAATGCCGCGGGATCCTACTATCAGTACTACGGCGCCGGATTCGTCCAGGACGATTGGCGTGCCCGCCCGAATCTGACTCTGAACCTGGGCATCCGCTTCGATCACGACGGTCCATATCGCGAGAAATACGGCCGCACGCTCAACGGCTTCGACTACAACGCTGGCGGCCCCACTTTCGCAACCAAGAGTAATAACGCTATCTACGACACGACCTCGCATCTGTTTAGCCCCCGGTTCGGCGCCGCCTGGACCCCAACCCGCCTCAAGGGCAAAACCGTCATCCGCGCGGGCTTCGGAATGTTTGTTTCCCCCATCACCATCTCCAGCTTCAGCCTGAATGGTACGTACTCCACGAATCCCATCCTCACTCAGGAAGGATTTAGCCAATCGACGCCGTACACGCCCACTTCGAACAATTACCTCACTCCGGCCACTACGCTTTCGAATCCTTTTCCGAAAGGTATCCAACAGCCGGCCGGCTCATCGCTGGGCCTCGCCACTTACCAAGGCCAAACGCTTACCATCCTGAACCCCAAGATGAGCAACCCGTATTCGCTCCGCTGGAATATCGGTTTCCAACACACCCTTGGGAACTCCACCATTCTCGAAGTTGTGTACATGGGCAACCACAGCGTGCATCTGCCTGTGTTCGAAACACAGCTCAACAGCATTCCCCGCCAGTACCTGAGCACCCTTCCTTACCGCGATCAAGCCGTGATCTCGAACCTTACGGCAACCGTCCCGAACCCCTACAACGGCATTATCACGGCGGGCACTCCGTCCGGCCCGACCACCACCACCGCTCAACTCCTGAGTCGGTACCCGCAGTACCCCACGGGCACCGGCAGCTTCAGTTCCGGAATTCTGCTCGCCAACAAACCCGTAGGCAGTTCCTACTTCGAAAGTCTGAACGTTCATCTTCAGAAACGCTTCAATTCCACTGGTCTCACGATCATCGGCAACTATATTCACTCAAGACTGACCGAACAAACCACCTTCCTCAATGACACGGACCCGGTCCCGGAAAAACGCATCTCTTCCTACGATCACCCGAATCGCTTCGTCACCGCCATCACGTATGAACTGCCTTTCCACGGCGTCCTCAAGGGAGGATGGATGGTGAACTCCATCTATACCTACCAAACCGGCCAGCCCCTGATCTGGGTGAATGGCAGCACCAGCAACCCGGGCGATTACATCTATTCGGGCGGCCCGCTAGCCCTCAACAATCGCAATGCAAACTCGCTGGCTTTCGACACCTCGCAATTCAACACCAACCCTCAACAGCAGCTTCAATATCACATCCGGACATTCAGCACCACGTTCGATAACCTTCGTCAGGACGGCATCAATCAGCTGGATGGCTCGGTCATCAAATACTTCAAACCCACCGAAAGCAGTAAGCTGCAAATCCGCTTCGAGGCTTTCAACCTTCTGAATCACCCAACCTTTGGCGCCCCGAACTTAACCGCAACGAACAGCGCCTTCGGTACAATCACGTCCCAATCGAATCGCCCCAGAACCATTCAAATCGGCGCAAGACTCTCGTTCTAGTGCTGTGCGCGGTCCCGGCTACGGCGGAAGCCGCGCGAAACTGAAAGGAGTGCCATCCCCTAAACCGCCGGAAGACCAGAACACCACCTTCCGCGCCCGCTTGGCCAGCTTCCGCAACATCCGTCCTATGCTGGCCTTGGTTTGGCAAACCAGCCCCCCACTGGTTTTCTCAGGAATCGTTCTCCGTCTCGTCCGCGCTCTGCTCCCCTTGGCAACCCTCTGGATCGCCAAACTCATCATTGATGCGGTAGTAGCCAGATCCCCACAACTCTGGCGCTGGGTGGCCATAGAACTAGGCCTGGCAATTCTTAGCGACATCCTGGGCCGGGCCAATGCTCTAGGCGATAGCCTGCTTGCCGACCGCTTCACAAACCGGATCAGCATCCGCCTGATGCAGCACGCCGCCAAGCTCGACCTGGTTAGCTTCGAAGACCCAGTCTTTTACGATAAGCTCGAACGCGCAAGACGCCAAACAACAGGACGCGTAACGCTTCTCGCCAGCCTGCTTAATATCGCGCAGGACACAGTCAGCCTGCTTTCCCTTTCAGCGGGCCTCATTGTCTTCTCCCCCTGGCTGATGGTCCTGCTGGCACTCGCCGTCGTCCCCAGCTTCCTGGGCGAAACGCACTTTACCGCGCTCGCCTATTCCGTTCTTTACCGCTGGACTCCGCAACGCCGCGAACTCGATTATCTTCGCGTCCTCGGTGCCAGCGCTTCCAGCGCCAAAGAAATCAAAATCTTCGGTCTGGGCGATTACCTCGCGGACCGCTACCGCAAAGTGTCCGACAGGATCTTCACTGAAAACAAAGCCCTAGCGATCAAACGCGCCACGGTGGGCAGTCTCCTCAACCTGATCTCAACCGGGGGCTACTACGGTGCTTACGTCATCATCCTTTTCAGAACCGTTTCCGGCGCGCTGTCGCTCGGTACCCTCACCTTTCTCACCGGAGCCTTCTCCCGCTCCCGTATGTTCATCGAACGGATCCTTTCAGGCTTCAACGATGTCTCCGAACAGGCGCTATTCCTCCGCGACCTCTTCGACTTCTTTGAAATGGAGCCCCAGATCCGCTCCCAGCCGAATGCACTCCCGGCTCCGCGCCCCATCCGGGATGGCTTTGAATTTCAAAACGTCGCGTTCCACTACCCCGGCGCAACCCGCCAGGTCCTGAAAGACATTAACTTCCGCCTTACCCCGCCCGAAAAGGTTGCACTGATCGGCGCCAATGGGGCAGGGAAGACAACACTCGTCAAACTCCTGGCCCGTCTCTACGAACCGACTGCCGGCCGCATCCTGCTCGACGGTGTCGATCTCCGCGACTACTCCGTTGAAGATCTCCGCCGCGAAATCGGTGTAATTTTCCAGGACTACATGCGTTATGACCTACTTATAAAAGAAAACATAGGGTTTGGTAAAATCGAAGATCTGGACAAAAACGACCTCATCGCCAGCGCGGCCCACAAAAGCCAGGCAACAGATATGATTGACCGCCTGCCCGCCAAGTACGATCAGGTTTTAGGCCGCCGCTTCGAAGGCGGTGTTGATCTATCCGGCGGTGAATGGCAGAAAATCGCCCTCGCCCGCGCCTACATGCGCGACGCCCAACTCCTCATTCTCGATGAACCCACTGCCACGCTCGATGCGCGCGCCGAATACGAAGTCTTCCTCCGTTTCGCCGAACTCACGCGTGGCCGCATGTCCGTCCTCATCAGCCATCGCTTCTCCACCGTTCGCATGGCAGACCGCATCTTAGTACTTTCTGAAGGCAATATCACCGAACAAGGAACTCACCGCGAACTGGTCAGTCAAGGCGGCCTGTATGCCGAACTTTTCGAACTCCAAGCCGCCGGATACAGATAATTAATGACAGATCAAAAGCTCCAGATAATCCCGCTCGGCGGCGTAGGCGAATTCGGCATGAACATGATGGCCATTCGCTTCAATGACGACATCATTGTCGTCGATAGCGGCATGATGTTCCCGGAAGCCGAACTCCTGGGCGTTGACTTCGTCACCCCGGATCTTACTTTCTTGACGGAGAACCGCTCGAAAGTTCGCGCCCTCTTCCTGACCCACGGACACGAAGACCACATCGGCTCTGTTGCGTTCTTCCTCGCAGAACTCAACGTACCCGTCTATGGAACCGCTTTCACTCTCGCTCTTGTTGAGCGGCGCATGAGCGAATACGAGTTTGAAGACAAAGTCGACTTCAACACCATCAAGCCGAAACAAATCGTCACCGTTGGCCCGTTTTCCGTGGAGTTCGTTCATGTCACGCATTCCATCGTCAGCGCAGTGGCGCTCTTCATCACGACTCCGCTCGGTGTCGTCGTTCACACCGGCGACTTCAAAGTCGACCCCACTCCCACCGACAACTTACTCTTCGATCTGCACACTTTCGCCGAGTACGGTAAGCGCGGTGTCCTGCTCCTCATGTCGGACTCCACGAATTCCGACCGGCCTGGCTACTCCGAATCGGAACGTGCCGTTCGACCACGCCTCGAAGAGATCTTCCATCGCGCCGAACAGCGCCTCTTCGTCTCTTCGTTCAGTTCCTCCATCCACCGCCTCCAGCAGGTCATCGACATCTCTGAAGAGTTCGGCCGCAAGGTCTCCATTGTGGGCCGCAGCATGTCGAACGTCACGGAAATCGCGCACAACCTGGGCCTGCTCTCCATCCCGGACGGCATCCTCATGCGCCCGCAGGACGCTATGGGTGCCCCGCCGAGCAAAGTCACGATCATGATCTCCGGCACGCAGGGCGAGCCTATGAGTGCGCTCTCCCGCGTGGCCGTCGATAACCACAAAAACATCTCGGTAAAAAGGGGCGACACGGTCGTCCTCAGCTCCCGCATCATCCCCGGTAACGAGAAGAACATCTTCCGGATGATCGACCATCTCTCGCGTCGCGGAGCCGACGTCATGTACGGCAGCATGAATCCGCCCATCCACGTCTCCGGTCACGGCAGTGTTGAAGAACTCCGCCTGGTTCTCAACCTCCTCCGTCCCAAGTACTTCATGCCCGTTCACGGAGAATACCGTCAACTCACCAAACACGCGAAATTAGCCGATCACCTCCGCCAATCCGGCATGAAAGAATCGTTCGTCATGGAAACCGGCGATGTCCTTGAAATCGATGCCCAAGGTGCTCGCAAGAACGGCCGTGTCACGGTAGGCCGAGTCTGCATCGATTCCGGCGTGGTTGACGAAATCGTTGGCGACATGGTGATCCGCGACCGCCGCCATATCTCTGAAGACGGCATCGTACTCGCCATCATCGCCATCAATAAGCTCACCGGAAAAGTTGAAGCGTCACCCGAAGTTATGGCCAGAGGCTTCGCTTCCGACGATGGATCGGAGTTCATGAAGAACGCAAAA
This sequence comes from Bryobacterales bacterium, assembly GCA_963795835.1. Classification (GTDB taxonomy): domain Bacteria; phylum Acidobacteriota; class Terriglobia; order Bryobacterales; family Bryobacteraceae; genus JALYXI01. The sequence goes on from CAWCJC010000006.1 coordinate 26,875, forward strand.
CAGGTAGTGGCCCGCACGCTCGAAAACTCCTCCGCGGAAGAGAAAGGCGATTGGGGCGTTATGAAAGAAAAGGTCCGCGCGGACCTCAAACGCTACATTTCGAAGCACACCCAGCGCCGGCCCCTCATTATGCCGGTCATCCTCGAAATTTGATTACGGACGCCTCAGGTTTTGAAGGCTGGGCGGATCGCACCGTCGCTCCGCGCTCAGAATCCGAGCTCCTCGAGCTCTTCAATTCGCCCCTCACCATTCGGGGCGGCGGCACCGGCCTCACCGGAGGCAGCGTCCCGCAAGGGGGCGCAAGCGTCTCGCTTGAGCACTTCAACAAAATCGAAATTGAGCCTGGACGTGCCAGAGTTGGCGCAGGCGTTCTCCTGAAAGACCTGCAGGCGGCAGCCGCCAGAACGGGCCAGTTTTATCCACCCGACCCGACCGAAACGTGGGCATCCTTAGGCGGCACCATTGCAACAAACGCCAGCGGAAGTCGCAGCTTCAAATACGGCGCAACCCGGCGATGGATCGAATCCCTAAGAGTCGCTACCCTGGACGGTCAGATCCGCGAATACCGCCGCGGTGAACGCATCGACTTCGCCGTTCCCGCGCTTCCGGTCCCAAGAACCACCAAGACAACCGCGGGTTACCCGCTTCAACCAGACATGGATTGGGTCGACCTCTTCACCGGCTCCGAAGGCACCCTGGGAGTGATCCTCGAAGCAGAAGTAAAGCTCCTCCCCACTCCCAAAGACCTGCTCACCGCCGTCATCTTCTTCAAAGATCAAGACCCGCCGGAAGCCTGGCGCGAAATCGAAGGCTTAAGAATGCTGGAATTCTTCGATCGAAACAGCCTGAATCTCTTAGGCGTTAAGGGCCAAAGCGCGTTCCTGGTTGAACAAGAAGACGCCGACCTGGACGCCTGGGATGCCCGCCTCAAACATACAGAAGACGCCTGGTTTGCTACCGAGCCGGCAGACCGAGAACGGATCCGCATCTTCCGTCACTCGCTCCCGGAGAAGGTAAATGAACAGGTCCGCCGAAGAGGCCAAAAGAAACAGGGCACCGATTTCGCTGTCCCGCTAGACCGAAACAAAGAAATGCTGGCCTTTTATCGGGAAAGCTGTAAAGAAGACTATGTCATCTTCGGCCACTATGGCGACGCCCATCTACACGTGAACCTCTTCCGCGAAGACAAACAGTTGATTACCGAACTGGCAAAACAAGCAGTAGCCCTGGGAGGAACAGTGAGCGCCGAACACGGCTTGGGGAAACTGAAGAAGCATCTCCTGCCTCTACAATTCACTCCGGACCAGATAGAATCCATGCGCAGAGTCAAACAGCACTTGGACCCGCATCAACACCTCAGCCCACAAACCCTATTCTGGTCCTGAGCCGCTAGCGCTTTTTCTTTGCCCGAGGCGCTACCTCGTCGCCCTCCGCCCGCGCCTCACTCAATCCGATAGCGATGGCCTGCTTGGGGTTCTTGACCTTAGCTCCGCTGGAACTCTTCAACTTCCCAGCCTTAAACTCATGCATCACTTGCCCCACTTTCTTACTTGCAGCCGCTTTCTTTTTCGTAGCCATACTACATATACATACCCCCATTCACATCGATCACGGCCCCGGTGATATACCCGGCCCGTTCCCCGCACAGAAACTCCACGGCCGCCGCCACGTCATCGGCACTTCCAAACCGGCCCAAGGGAATTCCGCCCAGCACCTTGGCTTTCAACTCCTCCCCCAGCCCGCTCGTCATGTCCGTCTCGATAAATCCAGGCGCCACTGCATTCACCGTTACGCCGCGCGACCCCATCTCCTGCGCCAAACTTTTTGTCAGCCCGATCAAACCTGCCTTGGCGGCCACATAGTTGGCCTGCCCCGCATTGCCGCTTCGCCCCACCACCGATGAGATATTCACAATCCTCCCCCAGCGTTCCTTCATCATGGAAGGGAGCACGGCTTGGCAAGCAGCAAATGCCGCCGACAAATTTGTCTGAATCACCAGATCCCAATCCGCCTGCCTCATCCGCATCGCAATTCCGTCTCGAGTCACGCCTGCGTTATTCACCAAAATGTCGATCTTCCCGAAATTCTTCCCAACCTCCAATATGGCGGGCTTGACCGTCTCTCCGGAACTCATGTCGAGCTCCAAAACATGAGCCTCCACTCCCATGGAACGAATTTCCGAGGCAGCGCTCTCCAGCAACTCTCGATTCCGAGCCGCCAACACTACGCGCACCCCGCTCTTCGCCAAAGCTTTCGCGCAAGCCAGCCCAATCCCCCGGCTTGCGCCGGTCACCAATGCAGTTCTCTGATTATTCATTCGGAACTGACATCATAGTTCATGGCCTATCGAAATCTGCGTGAGTTCATCCAAGAACTCGAAAAGCGCCACGAACTCAAACGGGTTCCCTTTGAAGTCTCTCCTGAGCTCGAGATTACCGAGTTCGCCGACCGCGCCGTAAAATCCGGTGGACCCGCGCTGCTCTTCGAAAAGCCGAAGGGCAGCAAATATCCTGTGCTCATCAATAGCATGGCCAGCATGAAGCGCATGGAAATCGCGATGCAAGTTCCGAATGTCGATGAAGTTGCGGCCCGCATTGTCGAATTTCTGGAACTCACGAAACAGAAGCCCGAAGGTCTGCTCGGTAAGCTTAAAATTCTTCCCAAACTGGCAGAAATGGGCAGCTTCTTTCCCAAAACGGTCACCAAGGCTCCCTGTCAGGAGATCGTTCAGACCGAAGGCTTCTCCCTCCACGATCTCCCCATTCTGAAGTGCTGGCCCGAAGACGGCGGCCGCTATATTACCCTGCCGATGGTTTTTTCAAAGAACCCCGAAACGGGAAAGCGCAACTGCGGCATGTACCGCATTCAGGTGTATGACGAGCGCACTACCGGCATGCACTGGCAAACTCATAAACAAGCCGCCGAGCACTTCCGCCGGACCGCAGGTCCCCGCATGGATGTCGCTGTCGCTATCGGTTGCGACCCCGCGACTATGTACTCCGCCATCCTTCCGCTCCCCCCCGAACTCGACGAAATGCTGATCGCGGGTTTTCTGCGAAACGAAGCCGTCGAGATGGTGAAGTGTAAGACCGTCGATATCGAAGTACCCGCCGAGTCTGAATTCGTCCTTGAAGGCTATGTCACGCTTGGCGAGCTTCGCACAGAAGGCCCCTTTGGCGACCACACCGGCTTTTACTCCCTAGCCGACGAGTACCCCGTCTTCCACCTCACCGCCATCACGCATCGCCGTGACCCCATCTATGCCACGACCATCGTCGGCCCGCCGCCAATGGAAGACTTCTACATGGGCAAAGCCATTGAGCGCATCTTTCTCCCGCTCATGCGCCTGCAACTTCCCGAAGTCCGCGATATCTGCATGCCCGCCGAAGGCGTGTTCCACAACCTGATCCTGGTCTCCATCCGCAAGAGCTACCCCGGCCATGCCAGAAAAGTAATGAGCGCGATCTGGGGACTCGGCCAAGCCATGTTCAGCAAATGCATTGTCGTTGTCGACGAAGAAGTCGACGTCCAAAACGTAAGCGAAGTAGCCTGGAAAGCCCTGAACAACATCGACCCTGAGCGCGACATTCAATTCACTCTCGGTCCGGTCGACTCCCTTGACCACGCCAGCCGGCTGGTCAACTACGGATCCAAGATGGGTATAGACGCCACGAAGAAATGGAAAGGCGAAGGGTTCACCAGAGAATGGCCCGGCGTCATCAAGATGACGGACTCCGTGCGGCAACGCGTGGATGAACTATGGAAAAAACTGTAGCTCCGGTTCGAACTTATCAACCCGGGCGCTAGTGCGTCATCGCGTAAACAATGTAATTCACACCGATCCGCATTCCTAGGGAACTAAACTTTTCCGGATACTCCGGATTGTCCGCATGCTCCCAGGAATCGCCCAGATCCATGTTGTGGCAAATGGCCACCATCAAGCGGTTCTTGTCGTCGTAAATCCCCCGCCACCGGGGCGCATACCCATCCTTCTCATAAAGCCGTCCGGAATATAGAAACTGCTGCCCCGGCACCTGAAAACGCCCATCCAAGTCGTACAAAGTATGGAAGATCGGATCGCTATCTGGAATCTCGACAATCGGCCGGTCCGGAAACACGCGGCTCATACTATCGATAAATACATTCCATTCCTGCGTGCCGTGAAAGTCATCGCACATGAAAAATCCGCCGCGGAGCAAGAAGTCCCGCAGCTTCGCCGCCTGCCCGTCACTTAGGTTCCAATGCCCCACTTCCACCCCGTATAACCAAGGCCAGTTGTAAACATCGTCCCCGTCATCTAAATTCACGGGCTGCTCTACACTTCGCGCGGATACCCGAGTCAACCGGCGAACCGCCGCCGACAAATGCCGGTCCGACCGTGGATAATCGATCGTCCAATTCGAACCGCCCTGAGTCCAATCGCCCCCGCGCTGTCGCCAGCCGCCATACCCCCCGCGCACAGGCGGATACATCAGCCGCGCAAACACCCACTCGGACTTGTCCTGATAATCAGAGGGGAGCGGAAAATTTTCGTACTCGAAACCTGGATACTCACGGAATGGTTTCTGAAAAGCGAAGAGTCCGCTAAACACCAGTAAACCTCCGGCAATCACAGAGAGAGCGGTACGAGAGCGCATTTCGGCTTAAGCCTGATTTGCCTTCAGGGTAGCACGTCAATTTGTTAGACTTGAAAGTGAGCACGGTGGGTATAGCTCAGTCGGTAGAGCGCCGGATTGTGATTCCGGAAGTCACGGGTTCAAGCCCCGTTACCCACCCCAGCTTTAGCGTCACTGAATCCACAACGCTGCCGAGACACCGTGAAATCCTTCGATCCTAATCCTGAGCTCGATCGAGTGATGGATCGTCTCCGTCAAATCGAACTACGGCTTACTTCGTTGGGTGGCAACGACTCGATTCAGCCCGAAGCTTTCGAAGCTCTTCTGCAGGACCGTGAACAGTCACGAGCAACACAGCATGCCGAGGCAGTCCGTTTAGCCGGCGGCTTTGCTCTTGATCTAACCGCTGCGATAGGCGCACAAATCGGCGCTCGCGCAAGTCAGGTGGCCGATCGCGCGATAACAAAGCTGGATTTCGCTCTCCGCCCGCTTGAAGCTGACCCGATTGAACAGCGTCTCGAGCAACAGGAAAAGCGGGTACCAGCACTCATGGAGCAATTTGCCTCGCTCCGCCAATCCGCAATGGCTCTGGAAGACCGGCTCGCGGCGATCGGTGACTCTCTCGATACGATCTGGAAGCAGCAGGATGCACCCGGCTTGGGTGGTTGGCGCTTGGTTATGCGTGCAGTTTCGGCTCAGGTCGAGCTGGAAAAAGAGAAGCAGCCCGCGTTTACAGATTCCTATCGCGCACGGCAGGAACCTGCGGAGACACTTCCCAGCTCCGCAACGAAGATCGCATGTAAACGATGCAATAAGCGCTCTGTCCGTCGCATTGCGCGTGAAACCATCATTGAGGAACTCCTGCGAATGGTTCTCATTGCTCCGTATCGCTGTTCGAATTGCGGCATTCGTTCCTACCACGTCCGCTAAGCCGTTAAGGGTGCCGGCTAAACCGCCGCAAACGGAAAATTTCGCTGACGGAAATCCAAAGGTTAAGAATTCCCAGTCCGCTCAACGCGCCTTTTAAAAAGGGGCTGTGCCACCACTCGTTCCAGTGCGCCACGTGCAGATAAGCCGCGAACAGATTGTTGTCCCACTCATCCGTCCACGGGTAAATCACCAGAAACAGTCCGAGTTCCAGGCAGAAGAGAATAAAAACTACGGCCGATAGTTTCTGAAACCAATGGTGGGCTGCAACTTCAGACTGTTCCTCAACAGGTTCGGTCATCGCGCCGCGCCGCGGCTCCGCACCGGCTCGAATGAGAATCTATGTAAAGGTGAGGGCCCATGCCGGTCCAACGCTTTCAGATGCTCCGGACTTTGGTATCCCTTATGCCGGGCCAGCCCGTACTGCGGGTAAACCTGGTCCCACTCGCACATGGAACCATCACGATACACCTTCGCCAGGATTGAAGCCGCAGCGATGGCATAACATCGCTCATCACCTTGCACCAGCGGAAGCTGCGGAATCGGCACATCCAGCGGGAACGCATCCACCAGCAGATAATCTGCGGCTGGACGCAATTGCTCCACGGCCAATTTCATCGCGAGCAGGGAAGCTTGATAGATGTTGATGCGATCGATGGTTTCGGCGTCGACCGAAGCAACAGCCCAGGCTGACGCGCGTTCTCGAATCCGAGCTGCTAGCACTGCCCGCAACTCAGGCTCCACTTTCTTGGAATCGTTGAGCCCACGGATTGGGCGTTCCGGCGACAAGATAACGGCGGCCGCAACCACAGCCCCGAACAAAGACCCGCGACCCACTTCATCCGCGCCTGCAACAGACAGAAACCCTCTAGAGCGCAGGCCGTGTTCCAGCGAGCCCTCGCACTTCCAAGTGCCCTTCATTCCGGGCACGCGATGCGAGAGCAGACTAGGAGCGTTCTTTGAGACGAGCGGCTTTGCCCTTGAGGCCACGGAGATAATAGAGTTTTGCACGACGGACCCGTCCCGTACGAACGATGTCGATGTGGTCAACCGTGCGTCCGTGCAAGGGGAAGATGCGCTCCACGCCTTGCCCGAAACTTACTTTGCGGACCGTGATTGTATCCCCGAGTCCGGTGTTGTTTCTCGCGATCAAAGTGCCTTCAAAAATCTGAATGCGCTCTTTCTCGCCTTCTTTAATCTTCACGTGAACCTTGAGCGTATCGCCCGGCCGGAACATCGGAATGTCCGTTCGAAGGTGTTTTTTGATGAAATTGCTGAGCAACGCGTTCTGCATGACGAAACTACAATAATACTACACTTCCAGTACGAAGCGCCTCTTGCGAGTCGCTGCCGCTTGCCGCCATTTTCGAATTTCCTCGTGATTTCCGCTCATTAGAGTTTCGGGAACTTTCCACCCTCGGAAATCGGCTGGCCGCGTATATTGCGGATAATCCAGCTCGCCCTCTTCGGAAAACGATTCATTTACGGTTGAATCCGCATTTCCCAAGACCCCTGGAACCAGTCGCGCGGTCGCATCGACCGCCACTGTGGCCGCCAATTCACCCCCAGATAACACGAAATTCCCCACGGAGAGCTCTTCATCCGCAAGGTGTTCCGAAACTCTCTCGTCCACACCTTCGTAGCGGCCGCAAATAAAGAGGACTTCCTCGTATCCCGTATACCGCCTTGCCACCGCTTGCGAGAAAGTTGGCCCGCGCGCCGAAAGCAGTACGATTCTATGTTTCGGGGTCCGAGTGGGAAAGATGTGCTCAATCGCGTCAAAGATCGGCGCGGGCTTCAGGATCATCCCCTCCCCGCCGCCGAAAGGGCGGTCATCTACGGTCTGGTGCCTGTCCGGAGCCCAATCCCGAAGATTGTGGATTTGTATCCCGATAAGACCAGCGGAAGCGGCCCTCCCGACTACACCATAGTCGAACGGACCCCGGAAAAACTCCGGAAAGATCGTAAGCAGATGAAAGATCACTGGTTTAGTTCAAGTAAACCTTCAGGTAAATCAACCAGGATTTCCCGTCTGTCCGGCGCAATCGAGACACAGATATCTCGGCTAAACGGAATCAAGATTTTGGGACCAACCTGTAGCAAGCCGGAGGCGCCGCCTTCTTCAAACCCGGTCACCGTTCCTACCACCTGGTTTGAGACGCGTTCCCGCACCTCACATCCCAATAAGTCCGATTGATAGAACTCTCCGGGGTTCAGCGGCACTCTTTCCGAGCGGGGTATCTGAACCTCAACCTTCGTCAGCAGTTCCGCATCTTCAATCGAATTTACCCCGGCGAACTTGAAGATGAGCGCGCCCAAATGAAACCAGGCCTCCTCTACTTCAAATTGTTTTCCGTTCAGGTAAACCTGAGAAAGCTCCGCGAACCGCTCGGGATGGTCGGACAAGCTATACGCGTGTAATTGTCCATGGATTCCGCGGGGCTTGCCCAAAACCGCAATCGTGACCCAATCACCAGGCGAAAGTGCGCTATTCGGCAATATCGAGTGTGCAACGCTGGTTTCGCTTTAGAGCAGAAGCGCCCACCAGCACACGAATCGAACGAGCTGTACGCCCCTGACGGCCAATGATCTTGCCCAGGTCAGCGGAAGCAACCTTCAACCGGAGAGCAGTCGTTCCGTTCACGTCCTGCTGCTCTACCTCCACGGCTTCCGGTTGATCTACTAAAGCTTTAGCAATCTCTTCCACCAGGGCTTTCATAGGGTTAAGCGACCGGGGCCGCTTCGGAAACAGGATGGTTCTTTACCAGAACAGCCACCCGGTCGGACATCTGCGCGCCGTTCTTCACCCAATGATCGATCCGGTCGTGCTTCAACAAGACCTGCGCCGGATTGGCCAGCGGATTGTAATTTCCTACCACTTCCAAATTGCGCCCGTCGCGGGCTCTTTCCTTATCGATTACCACAATGCGGTAAAACGGCTTCTTTTTGGCGCCAAACCGCGCCAGGCGAATCATAAGCATCTTTGTTATTGTCCTCTAAAATCCTGGTAAACCGGGCATCCCGGGGAACTTCATCTTCGCGAGCTTCTTCCCCATGGCGCCGCCCAACATCCCGCCGCCGGAGAAACTCTTCATCATCTTACGAGCTTGCGTATACTGCTTCAGCAGATTGTTGACTTCCTGCACGCTGGTGCCGGAGCCCTTGGCAATACGCCGCCGCCGATTCCCATTGATCAGCATATGGTTCGCGCGTTCCTTGGGCGTCATGGAATCAATGATCGCGACAGTGTGCGAGCATCTCTTTCTCATCCACCTGGACGTTCTTGAGCTCCTTCATGATGCCCATGTCCGGCATCATCTTCAGAAGGTTTTCAAGCGGGCCCAACTTTCGCAAACTCTTCAACTGATCCCGGAAATCTTCCAGCGTAAAGTCATTGTCCAGAAGCTTTTGTTGCATCTGAACGGCCTGCTTCTCATCGAACGCTTCACGCGTCTTGTCGATGAAGGAGAGCATGTCGCCCATCCCGATAATTCGCGATGCCGCCCGGTCCGGATAAAACGGCTCGAACGCATCGGATTTCTCGCCAACCCCGACAAACTTCAGCGGCTGCCCGGTAACGCTCCGAATGGAAAGCGCTCCGCCGCCCCGCGCGTCGCCATCCATCTTGGTCAAGATTACGCCGGTGATGCCAAGAGCCTTGTGAAACTCATCTGCGGACTTCACCGCATCCTGACCCGTCATCGCGTCAGCAACGAACAGAATCTCTACCGGGTTTAGAGTTTCCTTTAGCTGCTTGAGCTCGGTCATCAGCTCGTCATCGATATGAAGCCGACCCGCGGTATCCACCAGCAATACATCCCGCCCCGCGTTTGCGGCTTCGCGCCGCGCGGACCTGGCCAAGTCAACCGGGAGCGTTTCTTCGGCAGTCCCGCCATAAAGGGGAACTCCGATTTCCTTCGCTACCACTCGAAGCTGCTCACGCGCAGCGGGCCGGTAAACGTCTACCGAGACCACCATTGGCGAATGTCCGTTCTTCCCCAGCCACCGCGCCAATTTCCCGGTTGACGTCGTCTTGCCGGAACCCTGCAAGCCTACGATCAAAAAGACGCTGGGAGGTGTATTTGCGAAACGAAGCTTCGATTCATGGCTTCCCAGAATCTTCACGAGTTCATCGCGGACGATTCCGATGACCTGTTGTGTCGGGGAGAGCGACTGAAGCACCTCCGTGCCCATAGCCTTCTCTTTGACGCTTTCCATCAACTGCTTTACAACACGGAAGTTAACGTCCGCTTCCAGCAGCGCGACCCGAATTTCTCGCAGAGCGGATTCCATGTTCTCCGCCGTGAGCTTGCCCTCGCCGCGAAGATTTTTAAAGACTTTCTGGAGTTTGTCGGAAAGATTTTCGAACATGAAAAAGCGTGTCGACGGGACGGTTCCCTACGGGACTTTTGATTATACATCGTTGGGGCCCATAATTGTCAGCGACACCTCGCCCAAGCCTTGAAAAAGCCGTTCCCGCAAGCCTTTTTGGTACACTCGACTAAGTCGAGGATAATAGATTTGGAATCCAGCACCATCTCACCTGGAATTACTTCAGACTTCTCCAATAATCTGAGTGACGATCCCGAAACTCGAGGTAAACGAGTTGGAGTTCTTGTTGTTGCCTACAACGCTGTGGCAACGATCTCTCAGGTCCTAAAGCGTATCCCTCAGCCTGTCTGGAAGAACGTGGAAGAAGTCGTAATTTTTGATGATGCGAGTAAGGATGATACCTACGAACTGGCGGTCGGTTTAAAGACGCTTAGCGACAACACGAAATTGCACGTCCTGAAACATGCCAAGAACTTGGGGTATGGCGGGAATCAGAAGGCCGGTTATAAATATTTCATTGAGAAAGAGTTCGACATAGTCGTCTTGCTGCACGGTGACGGCCAGTACGCTCCTGAAATTCTGGCTCGGATGTATCATCCGATCGTTATCGGGCAAGCCGACGCCGTCTTCGGGTCCCGCATGATGAAAGAGTATGGTGGCCCTCTCAAGGGCGGAATGCCTTTGTATAAATTATCGGCAACCAGATTCTAACCAAATTCGAAAATCGTGCTCTCGGAATGCAGCTGACGGAGTTTCACTCCGGCTACCGCGCCTATAGTCTCCAAGCTCTCCGCCAGATTGATTTCAGCAACATGACAGACGATTTCCATTTCGATACGGAAATCATTATCAAGCTAAACCACCAAGGCTTCAAAATTCACGAAGTCCCCATACCCACCTACTATGGCGATGAGATCTGTCACGTAAATGGGATGAAGTACGCTTGGGATGTCGGAAAGGCGGTCACGCGCTACAAGAAGACTCGCAACTCCGTGGCAAAACACCCGGAGTTCCGGGAGTATTTCGTTCATTATCCAATCAAGACGAGTCCTCATTCCAGCCACGAATTCGTGCGAGAGGCCGTCGGTACGGGTAATGACGTTTTGGATGTGGGATGCGGCGAAGGCTTTCTAGCCGCCCAATTGCACAAGGCCGGTAACCGCGTCTTCGGAATTGATTACTTGTCGTGGGCAAAGCACGCCGACGAATTTGAGGGTTATGCTCAGGCTGATCTTGATGGAGGTCTTCGACCCTATCCTGAAGCTCTGGCCGGGCGGCAGTTCGACAGAATTCTCCTTCTCGATATCCTGGAGCACTTGCGCCACCCTGAGCGCCTGCTGCAGGACTGCCTGCCGCTCCTTAAACCAAATGGTCAAATCATTGTTTCCGTGCCGAACGTGGTGAACATCAGCGTCCGCCTGATGATACTTTTCGGTAAGTTCGAATACCAGGAGCGGGGAATACTCGATCGAACGCACCTCCGCTTCTACACCAGAAGCACGGCACGACGGCTGGTGGAAGATGCCAAGTTTGAACTGGTAAGGCACAGAATGACGATCATTCCCGCTGAACTTGCGCTAGGCCTATCGCCTAAAAACCCAATTGTCAGGTTAACTCAGGCGCTCCTCATTGCGCTCACCGCGATCTTGCCTGGCGTTTTCGGTTACCAGAGTTTTCTTACCGCCCGGAAACCCCACCCCGTATGAGTGTTGATTCTCCTCCCCGCGAATATTTCAAGCGCTCACAATGGGCTGTAATGGGGGGCTGTCTTTTGCTTTTCGTTGTATTAGGCCTTATCACGGGTTATCAGATGCGGCCTTGGGTCGACGAAGCCTGGTACGGTGTTCCCGCCCTGACATTGACCAACTTCGGGTACTTCGGTTCTCCCTCTTTCGACGGCTCGCTTTGGGGCTTGAAGGATATCGATCACTTCTCCTACTGGGTTATGCCGGTTTTTCCTCTTGCGCAGTCTTTGTGGGATTTGGTTTTTCCTCAGACCTTGCATTCCATCCGAATCGTTTCCACTCTAAGTGGAGTCGTTGCAATTGTATGCTGGACCACTTTTTTCTTCCGGCTAACCGAAAGCCGTTTGGCGACCGTGATTTTTTGTGCGCTTGCCTCAGCCGACTACGTGCTGACCTCCGCCGCCGGATTTGGACGACCCGACATGATGGCCTTCATGTTTCAGGCGGCGGCGTTTGCGGCTTATATGCTGCTTCGCGAACGCAATTTTCTAGCCGCGGTCTTGGCCAGCCAAACCTGCGTTGTTCTTAGCGGGCTAACTCACCCGAATGGAGGAATGCTTTCCTTCTTGGGAGTACTCTTTCTAACCTTGTATCTTGATCGTTCAAGCGTGCGGATTCAAGCTTTCGTGGTCGCCGCCATACCCTATCTTCTTGGCGGATTAGGCTGGGGACTTTACATTCTTCAGAACCCAAGCGCATTTTTTGCGCAATACGGATATCAGACGGCGGGTCGTTTTGTCGGCTTTGCTCACCCTTGGGAGTCTATTTCGCGGGAGGTGACGTCGCGTTATCGGCCGCAAATGGGTCTAGGAGTTAACTTCCACCCGTTTAAAGCTGTCGCTTTCCTGGCTGACTTTTTCGCGATAGCCGCGATCCTGCTCGATTCCCAATTGCGGCGTCAAAGGGCACCCCGCGTGTTCCTGGGTATCGTCTCCTTATACCTAGTGTTTTACACTTTTCTGGAGGGCACTAAAGAAGACTACTATTTCTGTTACTTATCGACGTTTTATGTCGCCTTTCTCGCATTTTATTTAGGGTGGTTATGGAAGCAGAAACTCTCTTTCAGGCCGTTGGTCCTCGCTGCTGTCGCCGGGATCATGGCCGTTCAGGCGGCCGGTCCCGTTCTCAAACTGCGCCAGAATCCGTGGGGAGAATACTTGGCTGCAGCCGAATGGCTGAAGCAGAAAACCACACCATCGGACCTCGTATATGGTTCATACGAACTTGGATTTTTTCTGGGTTTTACTCCGAAGTTTCGCGATGATGGACAATTTGGAACAGCGAGCGGCCGCACTGCCGACTTCATTCTGATGGAGGCCATTTACGAGGGCCGATTGCTGGACCAACGGGCTCATAGCGAGTTGAAGTTCCGCCAGATGGTCGAAAAGTTATCTCACTATCACGAAGTTTTCCGCCACGGGGAGTATCGGGTACTAATGCACGAAACTCATGCTCCTGTTTTTTGAGTCTCGAGGAACCTATAGTCACAAGACAAAGGAAATTATTGCTCCAGCCAGAAACTCCGCCTAGTACCTTGATTTCCTTATCGTTAGCGGTCCCAGCCATGTTAATTCTCCGTTTCGCAATCTTGGGAATGACAGGGTTAGGCATTGTTGAGTGCTCAACTTAAGCCGAATGAGACTGATTTTACCTTTTCTGATTCCGCTCCTGGCTGCCGATGCTGCCATCCAGAATGTTACGGTTACTGAGTTTAGCGCCACACAAGCAATTATTAAATATCAGGCTCCCGATCAATCCCCATGCACGGTGGAAATCAGCGAGAATCCCACATTTATTCCTGTTGTAAACGATGTTGATCCCGCCAAGTTCGCTTCAGCCTCAAGCGATTTGCGCGCGGGTAGCATTAACGCCGGCGGCGAGCGCTTTTTTGTAGCGGGAAAACGAGCTGCAGAGATCGGGTTGGACGGCGTCCGCTATTCCCGCGCTCTTCAGGCGGATACGATTCACTACTACCGCATCACGTGCCCGGCCCGGGAAATCTCACGACAGGAACTTTTAAGACTATCGAACATCCCCTTTGGAAACACTTATGCGGAAGCCGAACCGGGTGACCGAAACAGGCCCGGCACGCTGGCGCCAGCCTCACATCAGCCTGAGTGACCGAAACGAACGGGTGATCGACGCTCAAACTGGCTTGCTGTTGAAACGCTTAAGTGCGGCCTCGGATACGTTTGTTCCCATCGACGGGGCACCGTTCACGGTCGCGCGCGGATCCGATTGGCAAAATCTTTCGAATCTGGCCGCGTCTGACGGAAACGTAGCCACCATATCCGCCAGCACAGCACCCTTGTTTCTGGGAATCAAAACCAACACTGCGGGACAGGCACCTTATACGGAATATATCAACTCGTTCGAAGCCGCCTATGTCGGGCGTCCAAAGGGAGCGTGGGGATATTATCAGGCACACATCGTAGCGTCGGTAAATCACGGCGGCACCGCGCCGGTGAATCCTGACAATGCCAAAATCGTTGCGTGCTTAACGGTAGATGGAATCAACTGCTTTGATGATTCCAACAACTTCGAAGCTGCTCTGACCACCAACTCCTGCGGATATCTCTTTCGGAACCAAGACCACTGGAGATCTCTGGCAGAAACCAGGCCATATCAGCCCCAACTGGACCCTAGAAGGAACCCGAACCGGATGGCTCAATGTGCGATGGAACTCCAACTCGTAAACATGGTCACTGGCGATTTTTACGGAACTTCCTGGGTTGCGGGTAGCGCGATTCAGATCAACGGTAGTCGATTACATCGTGTCATCCGTGGTCAACACCACCAAGATCGTCCTTACAATCGAATTGCCCCTCTACCTTCGTTGGTACCGGAGCTTTCGATGCCGATAACCGAATTTTTCGAACATCCACCGATATGTTCACTTCCGCGAACAATGGACAACTCTTGTATGTGCGGGCGCCGGAGGCGGGCGGCGGCGATTTCGCGAGCGCAAATAGACCAGGTAGTGGATGCGCGCACCGTGATCACTCATGACTTCCCGCCCTGTCGCGGCATACAGACCCAATTCGGTTATCCGGTAGGACACGCGGCCTCAAACTTCGGCGTGCTGGTCCGCAAGAAAACCACCAGCGCCGATACCATCTCAATCGATTACGGGTATGTCAATTACGAAATCGACTTCTTCGGCAGCTTTACCGTAGGGGGCGTGAAACTTTGCAGCGATTTCACCGTTGCCGGTCCAAATGGAAACCAGGGTTACAACTGTCAACTGCCCAACGTTCAATCTTTATTGGATCGATGCGGAAACCGGAGAGGCTCATTTTTGGGGAAATCTCAACACTGCGCCGAATCGAGGCTGCGGCTCTGATCAGCAAATCTTCTCCGCCGCGAATCCCGATCAGTACTGGTGCGCCGGTTACGGCCCGCTTTACTCCACTACTTACTACGGAAACCACTCCGAACCCACGAATCGTGAACGCCAACGGAGGAATGCTGATTTTTCAGAACCTGCCGAACTGTAATACCACATCCGCCCAATCTGCCTCCTTATACGAACCAGCAGCCTTGTCTTGGTGTCCAGCTAATCACGCCAGGGAACCGATCTTCCCAGTCTTGTGGAGAGCATTCACAGCCAAACCGGCATACGCTCCTCAATTTGAAAAGTCAAAGTTCACTCAGGTGAAATTTAAAGATATCGACGAGAACGGAAACTTGATTCTGGCCTACTCTCGCGGTCCAAACTTTGTCATTGGTTGGGTGGTCGTTTTTAATCCTAATGCTACCTCGAATGTCGGAAGGCGGTAGCATCGGCTGGCGCCGTGGGAAATTTAGGTTGCGTCGGAGGCGGTCACCCGGGTGTATCGTCGCGGCTGCGCCTGGGTGGGCCCGGCCCGGTTGCCGCTGGTGTACTTACAAAGAGGGAAGTAGTCCTTTTCCTGGATGGGTCAATAGCTATACCTATGGATGGACCAATTCCTCCCCTGGCAGCGGTCCCTATTACGTGCAGGTAATCGATGGATCGGCGAACGGAACGGGAAACGTAATCGATAACGGCAGTTCTCTTCAGAACTGCCCTGTGAATGCGTTCGGTGCGACAGGCCTAAACTGCACCACGGTTACAGTCGCCTCCGAGCCGTTGAGCCCGCCGCACGGCGGCCTTGAAACAGGGCTGCCCGGCGAAATTGGAAATGCCATGGAAGGGGACGTCTTCGCGATGGAAGTTGCCTTCGCCAGTGCTCAGGCGGAACAGGCCAGGCTGATTAAAAAGACTCCAGGGGCTGTGCCGGGAACGTGGGTCTATACACTTTTGCGGGATATCAATCACCATCCGCCCGACTCACATCGCTACGCGGTTACTGGCCCCAATCCGGCCCTCTTATACAGTTTGCGGCGCCAATCCCGATCCTTCACAGCTTACGGAACTACTTATACCTGGATCTGGAATTTTCTTGACGATCCCCATGCCATGAACGCTGGACTGGGAAAACAATTCCTTCACGACTACCTTCAGCTGGAACGACCACCAGTTTTGGTCGCACGGAAATTGGGTTGCGCTAGAGCAGCAGACACATGAACCCCGATGCTACAACGGCACCTGCTATGCAACCCGGGTCTGGGGAAATCGGCCTTTCTATGATGTCAGTCACGCAGACAGACGCTCACCTGCTGTAATCTCTGCTTCTCCTAAATGGGGGAAGGGCGGAGGGGTTTCCGACGAATCGAATATTCAGTCCCACGTCACCGCGGGCGGGCCGGCGGCTCTCCCGGACCGCTTCCCCTATTTTTTCGACGGCCGCCCATACCGCGGGGGCTATGTCTCAGGTTCGGGCGGGGGTACTGGAAGCAATCCTGCGGATCGCGTATCCGGACAACTTTACAAGTTTCCTGCAATCTGCAATGACAGAACTTGAGTTACCTTTCCGAAAGGTCTACCCCACGGCGGCTTTCACCGGGCAAACGCCGCTGGTGGATATCAGCAGCCCCGCTCAGGGAGATGTCATCGGACCGGCTGCAGCGGATTCGTTTAAGTACTGCGTGACTCAGATAGCCGGCGAATGTCGCGCGGGTTCAGCCGCAGGAGATGTTTATGTGAACGCGCCGCATGTGGATTATCCGTTCTGCTACCAGGCGGCCCAAAACTTGAATTTCTCCGATCAATACGATATTTGCATCGGTGGAAGTCCGGCGATTCGGGATGCATCGTTCAGGTTGGTATGAACCAATCGGATATGGATGGGCGAGCGGTACGATCTTTGACAAAGTTTGCACGGCCACGAACGCTCTCGGTCTTCCATACTCCCGAACGTTCTCCCGAACGGCAAATGGATGATTTTCGAAGCACAACTTCCAGGCGACGCTTCCGCCAATAAAGCCATGATGCTGGGCAAGATCCCCCCTCCCGCCGAACAGGACAAGATCGATCGCACCACCTTCGTCCCGATCACTCTCCGCATCCCGGCTCACTCCAATTCCACTGCATTCGTCCGCTTCGGCTATGCAGAAAATGGTGATCCGGGGAGCTACTTTTGCACCAGCCGAGCCGAAAGCTGTATCTCAACTCGACAAACCGAACAGCTCACCGACGTAGCCAACCCGTTCTATTTCGAGCAGACGGAACGAACGAAGTATCAACCGGTGGATTGTGGAAATGGCTGCCAACTCACCGTATCGGGGCTCCCGCAGCACGTGCTTTATTATCAGGTGGTCTACACCGATGCCGCTGGCGGCGTCACGCAAACGCCGATGCTGGCCACAGTAGTCCCTTAGTGTCTCCCAGGGCCTTGCCCGGACGGATCACCCGGCGCGTTTCAATTCCGGCGAAATTTTCCGCAGGTGATCGAACGAATAAATCCCGGCGGAATGTCCATCGCTCCAAGTAATACGAATGGCGTAGTTCCCCACGGGCTCTACACTGGTCATCTTGATCGCGGGCTGGAACATCGGAAACGGGTTCTCGCCCGCCTTGGGCCTCGGCACCGTCCCATGGCTTCCCGTGCAACCCGCGCAAGGGCAGTGATCGCGCAAGTAAACGACGCCGTAGTCGCTTCGGTGCCCGTCTTTCCAATCGATCTGAATCCCTCGGGATTTCGAAATCGCAATATGCTCCGGGTCTGTCGTAATTTCGATAGCCATTTTTACTGAAACACGCGCTCCACGTCGCGAATACCGGCAATCCGCCGGATTGAGGCAATTAACTTTTCCAGCTGCGCTTTGTCTCTGATATCGATCGTCATCTCGATCAAAGCGCTCTCCTGATCGTCGCCCAGTTCCGTCTTCGCCTCCAGGCTCCGGATGTTCGCATCCTCGCTCGAAAGCAGTCCTGTCAGTTTCGCCAGCAGCCCCGGCCGGTTATTCGTTCGCACCAGCAGACGAACCGCGAAGGTATTTGCTGTATTCTTAGCCCATTCCACCGCTATTTTCCGCTCCGCCTCGTACATCAGGTTCTGCACGTTCTTGCACTCCTTGGAATGCACGGCGACGCCTTTTCCGCGTGTCACATACCCAATCACCGGATCGCCCTTGATCGGATTGCAACACCGGGCCAGGTACGTCAGCAAGTCGTCTAGGCCCGTAATCGTAATCGACCCGCTGTAGTCTACGTCTTCCTGAACAACCGGCGGCTTTGGTGGCTCTTCAATAACAGTCGAAGGCGATAACTTCTGAATCACTTGCCGCGCGGAAAACCTTCCGTATCCTAATGCCGCATAAAGATCCTCCGCCTTGCTAAAGCCATAATCCGAGGCAACGTTCGCCAGATTCGCCTCGGCCACGTTCTTCAAAGAAAGGTTCAGCCGCTGAGCTTCTTTCTCCAGCGACTTCTCCCCGATCTCAATCGCCTTCAGCCGTTCGCTCGCGTGAATTACATGCTTGATGCGATTCCGTGCTCGTGCGGTTTTGACGAAGCTCAGCCAGTCCTTGACGGGCTTGTGGCCGGCCTGCGTAATAATCTCCACCGAATCGCCGTTCTTCAACTGGTATTTCAGCGGTACGATCCGCCCATTCACCTTCGCGCCGGTGCAGAGCTGTCCGATATCGGAGTGAATGGCATACGCGAAATCCACCGGCGTTGCATCCCGCGGCAAAACGATCACTTTCCCCTTCGGCGTAAATGTGTGGACATCGTCTGGATACAAATCCACCTTCAGCGTTGATAAAAACTCCCCTGAATCGCGGACTTCGCTCTGCCACTCCACTAATTGCCGGAGCCATGCCATGTTCTTGTCGTCCGGCGCAGCGCCTTTCCGCCCCTCTTTATATTTCCAGTGAGCGGCGATCCCTTCTTCGGCGACGCGATGCATCTCTTCGGTCCGGATCTGCACTTCAAAATGCCGGCCCTCCGGCCCAAACACGGACGTATGCAGAGACTGATACAGATTAGGGCGGGGAATTGCGATGAAGTCTTTGATCCGCCCCGGCACCGGCCGCCACTCCTTGTGGATCACCCCAAGAGCTGCATAGCAGTTCTTCACCGAATCCGTAATGATCCGCAGCGCCAGCAAGTCGTAAACCTGCTCGATTGGAATCTGCTGCCGCTTCATCTTCAGATAAACCGAGTACGCGCGCTTCACCCGCGAATCCACTCGCGCCGGAACATTTTCCGAGCGAAGCTCCGTCTCCACCCGCGTCCGCAACTCCGCGAGAAAAACCTCGTTGGCTCCCCGGTTCACCTCAATATCGCGCTGCACCTCCTCGAAACCCTGCGGATCCAAGTGCTGGAAAGCCAAATCCTCCAGCTCTCCGCGCAGCTTTCCCATCCCCAACCGATGCGCAATCGGCCCATAGATCTCCAGCGTCTCCCGCGCGATCCGCTCCTTTCGCTCAGCGGAGAGATGCCCCAGCGTCCGCATATTGTGGAGCCTGTCTGCCAACTTCACCAGAATGACGCGAATGTCGTTCGTCATCGCCAGCAGCATCTTACGGAAGCTCTCTGCCTGGCGCTCCTCGGCGGAGAAGAAGTCCAGCTTGCCAAGCTTTGTCACGCCGTTGACGATTGCGGCCACGTCCGCGCCGAACGATTTCTCAACCTGTTCAATCGTCACGCTGGTATCTTCAACCACATCGTGCAGCAGCCCGGTTTCGATTGAGGCTAGGTCCATGCGCATCTCCGCAAGGATCTGCGCCACTGCTACGGGATGCGAGAGATAAGGCTCGCCCGAATCACGGAGCTGCCGTTTGTGGTGATCTCCGGCAAAACGAAAGGCGCGCTCGATCCTTTCCACCGGATCGCTGGGGCGATACGTGCGAAATGTCTTGACCAGCGTGGCGAATTGCTCCTCCAGAAGGTCGGGAGGGAATACCCTGGGCGTGGCTATGGGGGGAACCTCCGGGGTCTCGGAGAGCACAATTTGATTTTACCGTGTAGAAACGAAAAACGCGCGAGACCCCTTGCAGGATCCCGCGCGTTCTCATGTCCAAAACTAGCTATTGCTTCTCGGCAGCGCCACTCTGAGCAGCTTTCTCTTTCTTCTCCGCGTTCGCTTTCTTCGTCTCCATCGACTTATTTACCCAGCTATCCGCGATCTCGGACTGCTTCTTGTACTCTTCCGGAGTGTCAAGAAGGTCCGCGCGGTACCGGATCAACAGATTCATGTAAGCCATCGCGTCATCGTAGGAAGGATCGATGTCCAGGGCCTTTTGCGTATCCGCAATGCCCCTGTCCAGAATCGGCATCCATTGCGCCTTCAGCTCGGCCTTCCGCTTCTTATCTTTGAGCGGACCCGGATCCTCGCGTCGCATTCCCATCTTCAGGCGCTCAGCCAGATCCACCTGCACCCACTTAGTCCAGGCAATGACACCAAGCGTGTAATACGCTTCCTTGCTCTTCGGATCGGCCTCAATCACCCGCCGGTTCCACGCAATTGCCTCGTCAAACTTCTTTTGACTGAAGTAAATGGAAGCGATCGATTTCAGCGCCACATCGTCCTTGGGATCTTTCTCCAGGACTTTGTTGAACTGCTCCATCGCAGATTGCGCGAACTTGTTGTTCTCCGCCGATTCCGCGCCCGGAATCCACATGCTCATGTAGGACATCGCCAAATACAGCCGCGGCACCTTCCATTCCGGATCAAGCTCCGTGGCCTCTTTGAAATGGTTTACGGCCGTGGCATACTGCGTAGCCTTGAACGCCTGAACGCCGCGATTCAAATTGTCTCGGGCTTTCAGATAACTGCATCCGCTCGAGAGAACGGAGGCGGAAACCAAGGCGCCCGCAAGTAAGAACTGCTGAACGCGCATTTACTTTCCTTCCTCCACTTTCGGCGTCATCAGTCCAACTTTGTCGATGTTCGCGCCATGAGCCATATCGATCGCCCGAGCCACAGTCTGAAATTCCAGATCCGGATCGCCCTTCACGAACACGACACGGTCCGCGCGAGTCTTGAAAATCTCGACCAGGCGGTTCTCCAGCTTCTCCCAAGGTACGTCCTCGGAATTGATCTTGACGTTCTTTTGCTTATCGATCAGGATCACCACGGTCCGGTCATTATCGGGTGGCGGGGGTGAGTTGGGGGGCGGAGGCTGAGGAGCCAACGCTTCCAATCCTTTCGGATGGACCGGAGAAATGGCCATGAAGATGATCAAAAGGACCAGCAAAATATCGATCATCGGCGTCATGTTGATGTTCGAAGTGACGCCGCTACCGCCGCCTACATTCATTGCCATAAGAGAGCTCCTAACTTAAATTTTGATTTACTGGCCCGCGTTGGGCTTGTTCTTGTCTACAATCTGTTCGGTCAGCAACGCCACCTGGTCCACTCCACCCGTTCGCAGGTTGTCAATGACATCTTCGACAACCGAATACTTGGCACGAGCGTCGGCGCGGAGAAATACCAGCTTGCTCGGCTTGTTGGTCAGCCGATCCTTCACCTTTTCCCCTAATTGCTCCGGCGGTGTCAGAACGCTTCCCGGGCTCATGAACGCTTTTCCGTCCCGCGTAATCGCCACCATCACAGCATCTTCTTTATCCGCATCGGCCATGGTGCTGGTGTTTCGCGCTTTCGCCATGTCCACCGCCACTCCTTTCGAAAGCAACGGCGTGATCACCATGAAAATGATCAGCACCACGAGCATCACGTCCACCATCGGAGTGACGTTGATTTCAGAAACTGGCGGCGGGGCTTTCTTAAGTTTCATAATCGCTTATCCTTTTCGTGATTGATCCAAGGTTCGTGATCGCTCAAAGGGGCGGTCTCGCCGCCCCTTGAACCTCAACTCGCTCTGGGGTTTTCGAAATGTTTACTTACGGATTCCGGCTACGCGCTGTTGCGACCGCTTCAGGAAGTAATCGATCAATTCGGAGCTGGAGTTACCCATCTCGACATCGAACGAGTCGATCTTACCGGTGAAGTAGTTGAACATCCAGACCGCGGGCACCGCCACAAACAGACCGAACGCCGTGGTCACCAACGCTTCGGAAATACCACCGGCAATTGCGCCGATACCGGGCGTCTTCTGAGTCGCCATCGATTTGAACGCGTCGATGATGCCCATGACGGTACCAAACAAGCCCACGAACGGAGCCGTGGAACCGATGGTCGCCAGTGACGAAACGCCACGCTTCAGTTCGGAGTGGACAATCGCTTCGGAACGCTCCAGAGCACGCTGGGAAGCGGCGATCTCTTCTCCAGAAATTTCCGTCGAATTCTGGTGCGCTTGAAACTCTTGCAATCCGGCGACAACCACCTTCGCCAAATGGCTCTTCTTATAACGATCCCCAATCTTGACAGCCTCATCGAGCTTTCCTTCGCGCAAAGCACCGGCAACTGCTGGAGCAAACGCCCGGGACTGACTCTTTGCGGCGTTGTAGGCCATAAGCCGATCGATCATAATACCGATCGACCACGCCGACATCAGGAACATCACCACCACGACCAATTTCGCCGGGAGGCCCATATGATCCCACATGGAACGGGGATCCCAACCTACTGTGTCTGCTTCCTGGAGAAGCATGAACGCCCAAACCTGAATTTGTAAAAGCATCTTTTCCTTTTCTCCTGCGAGTTGATTTAAGTTCTGTTGACTGCTGGACTACCCTATTCGGTTACAAATCGAAACTATTGATTGAGAGTAAAGTTTACGTCGATCGTCGTGATCACGTCCACTGCCTCGCCGTTCAGAAGCGTGGGTTTATAAACCCATTGCTCCACCGCTTGAGTTGCCGCAGCCACCAGAAGGGGGTGCCCGGAAACCAACTGCAGATTTTGAATGTGGCCGTCTTTGCCAATCACCGCATTGAATTTCACGGTGCCCTGGATTCGGGCCTGCCGCGCCAACGGCGGATACGGGGGCTTCACCTGACGAAGGATATTCGCGGCCTGGACGTTACCGCCTACGCGAATCGAAGAGGGCTGAGGCTTCGGCTTCTCCACAACCTTCGGAGGAGGCGGGGGAGGAGGCGCCGCGGAGGGGATACCGCCCAAAATACCGCCGAGCACACCGCCTGACGTTCCACCGGGAACGCCGCCGGGGACGCCACCAGGAACGCCTACCGAAGGCGGAGCAACTTCTTCTTCCTTGATCATCTTAATTTCTTTCGGAATCGTTTTTGGTGCAACCAGTTGGTTGAACACCTTCACCACCTTCACGGCTTTGACAGCTGTGGCCGCGGGCGGAGGGGGCGGCGGAGGGGGCGGGGGAGGCGCCACCAGAAAGCTCGCCATCTGCGCCGATTTAATCTGTTCAAAATAAATCAACGGCAGGATGACCAGAACTACTACCGCCCCTAATTGGATTAGGAACGACAGCATGATCGTCCACGTCTTGTTTGTCTTCCCAACGCCTTCGACAAATGTCTGCTCAAACATTTCGGCCTCTTTCGATAAATGATATGTAAAGGTGAAACTCTTGCGCGCTATGCGCCCTTACGGACTCCACTAACAACGGGCTTCGTGGCCACGCCAGGTCTTACTTGGGGGATCGTACCGGCCACCCTGCGGCGCCGCTCGATCAAGTCATGCCAGAACAGAACGATCGGGCTCGCAATGAACACCGACGAATAAGTACCGATAATAATACCGACTACGAGCGCAAAAGAAAAGCCATGCAACACCGGCCCACCGAACAGAAACAGCGCCAGCACGGTCAAAAATGTCAAACCCGAAGTCATGATTGTCCGGCTCAGCGTTTGGTTAACGCTCCGGTTGATGACATCGTAAAGCGATTCCTTCCGGTTGATCTTCAGGTTCTCGCGAATCCGGTCGAAAATAACGATCGTGTCGTTCATGGAATAGCCAACCAGCGTCAACAGCGCCGCAATCACCGTAAGATCAACCTCTTTATTGAAGAGGGAGAAAATTCCGAGTGTGATGATCGTGTCGTGGAACACCGCGATTACCGCCGCCAAACCATAAATCCACTCGAACCGGAACGAGATATAAGCCAGCATCCCGGCAAGGGCTAGCAAGGTCGCGCGTACCGCGTATCGCCGCAAATCCGCCCCCACCTTAGGTCCCACAAAGTCCAGCTTCTGCATCGCGAACGGAGCCAGATCACACTCCTGCTCAAGCGTCCGGATTACCGGCGCGGTTACGCCAGGCACCCCGGAAAGCTGTCCGAAACTCGAAAGCAATCCCGAACGGGGTGGAGTGTTCCGAAATGCCAGCATGTCCGCAATCAACTTGTCCAATTGATCGTCACCCAGCGCTACCCCGGCCTTCGCCAGCGGGTCTCGCAGCCGCACCTTCAACATCTGGGCGCTCGCGTTATTGAAATCGAGCTTCCCCGATTCCGGATGAGCAAAAGTCTTCTCCAGCGTATCCGTCACAATCTCCCGGTTCCGCGTCGCGATCGTGTTATCCGCGCCTTCGGTTCCGATGGAAATCTGGTTTTCACCGCCCACAAATCTCTGCACCGTCGGCGCTCCGCCCAGCTTGCCCGCCAGCGCCGCGCGAATCTTCGATTCATCCGGGGTTTGCGCAAACTTGAACGTCATCACCGTGCCGCCTTGGAAATCAATTCCATAACGCGGCCCGCCCTTAACCAAAAGGCTTACCAGCCCGGCAACCGTCAACAATAAGGAAGCGCCGATGAACGGCCACTTCTTGCCGAGAAAGTCAAAATTCGTATTTCGAAATAATTCCATCCGTTACTTTTGCCTGCCTGTCCCACGGGCAGCTTGCGCGTCTACTGTTGCAGACACCAGCCCCCCGCTTCTTGTTCCCGAACTTCTCTAGACCTCAAAACCTATCACAACCACTCACTAAATGCTGAGACTCGTCACTTGCTTCTTGCGCGAAAGCTCGTACTCGAAGATCACTCGTGACACAAAAACCGCCGTGAACACGTTCGCCACCAGGCCAATCACCAACGTCACCGCAAATCCCTTTACCGGCCCAGTGCCGAATAAGAAAAGAAACAGGCACGACACAATGGTCGTGATATGCGTGTCCACAATCGTCCACCAGGCTTTCCCAAAACCCGCATCCACGGCTGAAACCACGCTTTTTCCGGCTCGCAACTCCTCCCGGATCCTCTCAAAAATCAGTACGTTACTATCCACCGCCATACCGATCGTCAGGATAATCCCCGCAATCCCCGGCAGTGTCAAAGTTGCATGAAAGTAGCTGAGCGCCGCGATCAAAATAATCGTGTTGAGTAACAGCGCCAGCACCGCGTTGATGCCGCTCAGCTTGTAGTAAATCAACATGACGAAGATCACCGCTGCCAATCCCGCAATGCCAGCCACAATCCCCTGGTGGATCGAATCCGCCCCTAACGACGGCCCCACCGTTCTCTCTTCTAAATACTGAATCCCCGCCGGCAGACTTCCCGACCGCATCACCAACGCCAGGTCACCGGCTTCTTGTTCTCCGCCCAGGCCGGTAATCCTGCCCGAATCGCTAATCGCGGAGTTGATTGTAGCTACGCTGCGCAACTGCTTATCAAGCACCACGCCCAGCTTCTTCCCAATATTCGAACCCGTGAAAAGCTCAAACCGTTTCCCGCCGTCCTGCGACAACGTAAAGCTGGTTTCCCACTTGCCTAACTCATCCCGCGCGGGCCGGGCATTTCGCAGATCCTGACCCGTCACCACGGGCGATCGCGAACAGAGATACCACTGCCCACCCTGGCCGCCCCGCGGATCGTTCAACAGCTCCGAGTTCAACGGCAGCACGCCACCTTTCTGCGCCAGCG
The DNA here is from genome assembly GCA_963795835.1 of Bryobacterales bacterium. Lineage (GTDB taxonomy): Bacteria > Acidobacteriota > Terriglobia > Bryobacterales > Bryobacteraceae > JALYXI01. Next base: position 52,601 of record CAWCJC010000006.1, read on the forward strand.
CCGCTTCCTTGCTCTGGAAAGGCCCTTCCAATACTTCGACAATCGAAAGCTGTGCCGCCTGGCCGATAATATCCTTCACGCGGGCTGGATCATCCACACCCGGGAGCTGCACTAAAATCTCGAACTCGCTATCCGCACGCCCTTGCTGCTGGACCGCCGGCTCCGCCAAACCGAGCGCGTCGATGCGCGTCTTGATTGTTTCAATGGATTGCTCGACAGCCCGGCGCTTGGTGTCCACCAGTTCCGTCGGCTTCATCCTCATCGTAAATTCATTGTTCGCGCCCGAAGTCAGGTTCCACTGCGGATAATGCTCCGCCGCGAATGTACGAAACGCCGCTACACGATTCGGATTCATCCCGTGAATGTTCACCTGAATGCTGTCCGCCGTCGCGACCGTCGTCGGATCATTCCGGTCCGCCGCGGTGAAATCCACGTTCCCTTTACGCCGCTCCTCGTTTAGCGAATCGACAACCTGCTGCCCGATACCCTTGATGGCATCCTGCACCTGCACCTGCAGCACAAGCTGAACGCCGCCGCGCAAATCGAGTCCGAGCCGAATATTCTTCTCGACGTTCTGCTTCAGCTGGTCCCCGTTCTTCGGGAAGCCAATCACGCCAAAAATACACAAAAGGATCGTCGCGACGATCAGGATAGTCTTAAAGGTCAAATTCTTCTGCATGGGAGCGAATAAAATATTGGAGCTTTCGTTAAAGACGGTTTACGCTTTGGGTGCCACATCGCCCGCGTTCACCAGGCCGGAAACCGAACTGCGCGAAAACTGCAGCTTCACGTTATCCGGCTTTACGCGAACAATCAGCGTATCACCATCCATGGACGTGATGTTGCCGATGATTCCACCAGTGGTCACCACTGCGTCCCCCGTCTTCAAACCGTCCAGCATCGCCTTTTGATTCTTCTTTTGCTTTTGCATCGGTAAAAAGAGCAAGAAGTAGAAGATGCCAAAAATAACGATGATCGGTAAGGCTTGAACGAAAGGTCCCAGCGGACTGGCCTGTAGAAAAAGGAGAGCTTGCATCGACTAAATTTCGGAGGGGTCCTGCACTTGCTGGTGCGGTAACGAACGAAGATATTCCGGGAAATTGCCCAAGAGGATAGCCTGCCTGATCTCTTTCATGATGTCAAGGTAGCGCCGGATGTTGTGAATCGTGGCAAGAGTCGAAAACAGAATTTCACCCGCCTGAAATAAATGACGCAAGTACGCCCGGGAATGGTTTCGGCACGTATAGCAGGCGCATTTCTCATCGACAGGCCTCGGATCATCGCGGTACCGCGCATTTTTGATGGTCAACCGCCCTTCGCTCGTAAACAGTTGCCCGTTCCGGGCATTTCTTGTCGGCAGCACGCAATCCATCATGTCGATCCCGCGTGCTACATAGAGCGGCAGCTCCTCCGGCATCCCCACCCCCATCGCATAGCGAGGCCGATCGGCCGGCAACAAATCTTCGGTCGCTTCCACCATCTCCTGGCTCACCGGCCTGGGTTCCCCGACAGAGAGTCCGCCCACCGCATAACCATCCGCGTCCAGCTCGACTAACTGTTCCGCGCACTCCCTTCGCAAATCCCGGAACATGGAACCTTGAACAATCGGAAACAAGGCTTGCGGGGTTGGCGTTTGCTCCTGCCGCTCCAAAAAGCGCTGGTTTCCTAAGCGCGCCCACCTCACCGTCCGCTCCATCGATTCCCGCGCCTGCTCTCGCGTCACCGGATAGGGCGGACATTCGTCCAGCATCATCAGGATGTCGCTCCCCAGTGCCAATTGCACATCCACGGTCGATTCCGGCGTAAACAGATGCGAATCTCCGTTCAAATGGCTCTGAAAGCGAACGCCTTCCTCGTTGATTGTCCGGATACTGCTCAAGCTAAATACCTGGAAGCCGCCCGAATCCGTCAAAATCGCGTTGGGCCAATTCATAAATCCGTGCAGCCCGCCGAAATCGCGAATCAGCTCGTGCCCCGGACGAAGATATAAGTGATAGGTGTTCCCCAGCAGAATCCCGACGTCTAAGTCCAGCAGATTCTGCCGCGAAAGCCCTTTTACGGTGGCCTGCGTTCCCACTGGCATGAACACCGGAGTCTCCACGTCGCCATGCGCGGTATGCAGAATTCCCGCCCGTGCCCCCGTCTCCGGGCAGCGCGCAATTTGCGTCCAATTCACGCGCCGGTTCCCTGTGCCGATTGTGAAACGGCATTAGCCTTGCTTCATCCGTATGTAGAGGATCACACATTGATGAAAGCCGCAGCCGCTTTATTTGCATTTTCCGCACTTCTGACCGCGCAGGAGCCCAATCCGACACAGTCGGGACGTGGTGGTTCCACCGGCGATTCGGTACCCATATTTCGCGTGACCGTTGTCTCCCGCACCACAAAAGCGATCAATTTTCATCACCGTACCGGTACTACCCAGGTCGATCTGAAAGGAACCGAGCTGATGCCGCAGGCAACCGGGATCGCCCGCGTCCAAAGCAATACCGGCGCCACAAAGATGACGCTGGATATCAAGAAAATGAGCTCTCCCCAGAGTTTCGGACCCGAGTACCTCACGTTTGTCGCCTGGGCCGTTACTCCGGAAGGGCGTTCCAACAACCTTGGTGAAATTGTCCTAAATGGTAACGACACCCATCGCTCGATTGACGTCGCAACGGAGCTCCAGGCCTTCGGTATTATCGTTACCGCCGAACCTTATTGGGCTGTCACCCAGCCGTCCGATGTTGTTGTCATGGAAAACTTTATTCGCCAGGACACTACCGGCACCATTGAACAGGTCGACGCTAAATATGAGCTTTTGCAACGGGGCCAATACACCAAAGTGGTTGGCGTAAACACCCTGACTCCCTTAATCAGCGATACCAAGGTGAATCTCCAACTGCGAGAAGCACGGAACGCGGTGGAGATTTCCAGGGCTACTGGTTCACGCAAGATACGCCGATGACACGTTCCAAAAAGCGCTGATTGACCTCAAAAATGCCGAGGATTACAACCGCGGCAAGGGCGACAAGAAAGCGATTGAGACGAACGCCCGTGAAGCTGTCCAGATGGCGGAAGATGCCCGCATCATTACAATCCGCAAACTTCGCGAAGAGAATTTAGCTGCGGAGCGCAGTGCCTCCGCCCAGCGCGAAGCCGACGCTCGCGCCCAGGCCGAAGCCGAAGCGCGCCGCCGAGCCCAGGCCGATGCCGAACGCAATTCGGCACTCCAGGCGAAGAGCGAAGCGGACCGCGCCCGCGCCGGTGCTGAACGCGCCCGCGCCGATGCTGAACGCGCCAAAGCGGAAGCGATGGCCGCCTCCGACCAGGCCAATCGCGATCGCGCCGCTGCCGAAGCTGCCCGTCAAGCCGCTCTTGCCCAGCAAGCTTCCGCGCAAGCCGACGCTGAACGCGCCCGCTTAGCTGCCTCGCAAGCCACCTCCGCTCTGGAGAAATCCGAAGCCGAAAAGGCGGAGATGCGCCAACGCCTCCTGGCCCAACTGAACGCAATCCTCGAAACGCGCGACAGCGCCAGAGGCCTGATTGTCAACATGTCAGACGTTCTTTTTGACTTCGGGAAAGCAACCCTGAAGCCCACCACGCGCGAAACGCTGGCCAGACTTTCCGGGATTCTCTTAGCCTATCCCTCACTGAAGCTGCAACTGGAAGGACACACGGATAGCATCGGCAGCGATGAATTTAATCAAACGCTTTCCGAAAAGCGCGCCTTCGCGGTTCGCGATTATCTGGTGCAATCTGGCATCAGTGGGAATAGTCTCACTGCGGTCGGGTTTGGAAAAGCCAACCCCGTAGCTTCAAATGACACCGACAAGGGCCGCCAGCAAAACCGAAGGGTAGAGATGGTTGTGTCCGGCGAAATCATTGGTACGCCGGTCGGTGCTGCTACCCGTCAATAGAACACCTAAAGGGCGCCGGCTCAAATCAGCGGTCCGGCGCCTCGTTCCATCGCAGTTCCGTAGTACTTTCCACGCTGTCCCTCCTCTAAGCTCGAACTACTCCACCTTTCCCTCGTGTTAACTTACGAAATCCATCTGTTTTCTGACTTCATTCGTACTCCTCTTGTGAGCAAACGAAGACAGAACGTAGATGCTTTCGCTGCTGAAACGAATATGACGAGACGCGGTGAGGACCGAATCGAGTTGCAACTTCCCTGTCGGCTCCTGTTTCCGAATCTCTGGCCGGGCTCGCTCGAAGGCTACACCGCTAACCTGCACCGCAACGGGGTTCTTGTTGCTTGTAAGCTCCATCCAGGTCGCGCTCTTCCACCCGTTGGGGCGGCGGCCAACGTTCACATCGAACTACCGCCAACACCCAACTTCCCTCCCAAGTTCATGACTTGCGACACCACGCTCCTTCGCATCGATTCTCTTGGTGGATCCGAGTTCCAGTTTGCCCTCCAAATTCAGAATGTGGCTTTTGCAGATCTCTCCTCTGCCACCCTTGAACTGATGCAACTCGATTCCGAATCCTGCGGGTACCTGATGTAGTTCAATTCGTTAACGTAAGAACCAAGTTTTTAACCTCTATTGCTTTTCAACAATTTCGTTTCACTTCTCCGGAGTTCCCCCTTTCGGTCCCTCTACTCTGTTGCCAGAGGGCGTCCATGCTTTACGGAATCACCGCCGAGGCGGCAAGAAAGATTTTCCCTTTTACCCCCCCGGCAAACTTGGAGCGATATCTGCCGGACGTAGCCGCCGCCGCGGAATCCATGTCTGTCGATCGCACTTTGTTTGTCCTGGGCCTGGCGACCATCCGCGCTGAAGTGGAGGCCTTCGTCCCCTGCTTGGAACAAGTGTCGCGCTTCAACACCTCTCCCGGTGGTGCTCCGTTCGATCTTTACGACCACCGCAAGGAATTGGGCAACCAGGGCCCTCCGGATGGCGAACGCTTTCGCGGCCGCGGTTACGTCCAACTGACTGGCCGATACAACTACGCCCACCAAAGCGCGCTCCTTTCCCTCGATCTGATCGAAGATCCCGACCAGGCTGCCGAATCCATCCCTGCCGCCCGTATTCTGTTTCAGTTCCTCCAGGAAAAACAGGAAAAACTTCACCGCTTCGTTCAATTGGGCGATCTCGCCTCCGCACGGCGCCTTGTGAACGGAGGCTTCGATGGGTTGGTTCGTTTTTGTGACGCCTTCAAAAAAGCCAACTCCTTGCTGCCGCCCTGCTAGTCTGGTTGGTGGATCGTTGACCCCATGGCCCCTCCTGAAAATCAGATCGAAGCCCTCTTCTTAGACCTGGGCGGCGTTATGCTCACCAACGGTTGGGACAGCGACACCCGCCGCGCCGCGGCCGCAAAATTCGATCTGGACTTGGCTGATATGGATGGCCGTCACCGGATGACCTTCGATACTTATGAGATCGGCAAACTTACTCTCTCGGAGTACTTGGCGCGCGTCATCTTCTATAAGCCCCGCTCCTTCACACCCGAAACTTTTACGGCCTGGATCCTAGACCAGTCTCAGTCTTACCCGGACATGATCCAGCTGGTCACGCAGCTGAAATCGAAGTACCGCCTCAAAGTTTTCGTGGTCAGCAATGAGGGCAGGGAACTCACGGAATTCCGGATCGCAAAATTCAAATTAGGCAGCTTCGTAGACGCCTTCGTCTCCTCCTGCTTCGCCGGACTTCGTAAGCCTGATAACGACATCTACAAGCTCGCGCTCGATCTGATCCAGATTGAACCGAATCGCATCGCCTACTTAGATGATCGGCAGCTTTTCGTCGAAGTCGCCGCGACGTTCGGAATTCGCGCCATCCAACACGTCTCATTGGAAGCGACCAGTTTGGCTCTCGCCGATCTTGGTCTTTCGCTTTGAGCCGATGACCCCGGCTGCTCTCTTTCAGTTCTCCCTCGTCGCTTTCAGCTCCATTTTCTTTCTTGTCGATCCATTCGCAGCCATTCCTCCGTTCCTGGCAATGACCGCCGGTGCGTCCGCCTCGGATCGTCGCCGCATGGCCAAGCGCGCCGCCATAACGTGCTTCTTCGTCCTGTCCACATTCGCGCTCGCCGGTGGTTTGATCTTCAAACTGTTTGGCATCACGCTGCCGGCCCTGAAGATCGCGGGCGGCCTTCTGCTTTTCCTGATTGGCATGGAAATGCTGCGGGCTAAGCAGTCCACGAAAGAATCTCCCGAGGAAACGGAAGAGGGATCCCGCAAAGAAGATGTAGGTATCATTCCCCTCGGCATTCCCCTATTGGCAGGCCCGGGCGCGATCTCAAGCGTGATGGTCCTGATGGGCGATTCGCCCAATTGGTGGCAGGCCGCCCCCGTCTTCATCGCTATTCTGTTTACTTGCGTTTCCGCGTTTCTGATTCTTTCCATGGCAGATCGAGTTCGCGATCTGCTCGGCGAAACCGGAATTCACATTTTGATGCGGTTGATGGGGTTACTTCTCACAGCCCTGGCGGTGCAATTTGTAATCAACGGCTTACAGGATATTGGGTTCGTTTCGCAAAAAGGATGAACGGCACAACAAATGCACCAACAGGCACAACAATGAACAAACGAAATTCGCTCGCTGTCACAGCTGTCGGTCTTGGGGCAGGCCTCGCCGTTCGAGCATTCTTGAAGCGTGATTCTGAAGAAAGTCTGAAAAGTCAGGTGGTTCTGATCACCGGGGGCTCGAAAGGTTTGGGTCTTGCTTTGGCCCGGCGCTTCGCCGCCGAAGGCTGCCGCCTGGCTATCTGCGCCCGCCACAGGGAAGAGCTTCACTCGGCGAAGCGGGAGCTGGAGCAAAGGGGTGCGCAGGTCCTGGCAACCACTTGCGATGTTTCCGATGAGTCACAGGTGAAGCAGATGATTGCCGAGGTGGAGGAGCACTACGGCCGGATCGACATCCTGGTCAACAACGCAGGTCAGATCCAGATTGGCCCCGTTACGGCTATGACCGTCGATGACTTCGATTCCGCCATGAAGGTCATGTTCTGGGGCGTGGTTTTCCCCACTCTCGCTTTGATCCCCAACATGGTCAAGCGTAAGAGCGGGAAAATTGTGACGATCACCTCCTTCGGGGGCAAGGTCAGCGTGCCCCACATGGTTCCTTACACATGTGCCAAATTCGCGGCCACTGGATTCTCTGAAGGGTTACGTGCAGAACTGGGCCCTGAAGGCGTTCAGGTCACAACCGTTGCTCCGGGTCTCCTTCGCACCGGTTCGTTCGTCAATGCAAAATTCAAAGGAAACCGCGAAGCCGAAGCCAAATGGTTCAGCCTTGGCGCCAGCGCCCCCCTCCTGACGATGACGGCAGATACTGCTGCCAAGAAAATCGTGACGGCGGTGAAGCGCGGCGAAGCTGAACTCATCCTGACGGGCGGAGCAAAGGCAGTTGCGGGATTGCATGGAGCTTTCCCAGGCGCCGCAGCCGACCTGCTCGGCCTAACGGCGGCCACGCTCCTCCCCAAATTAGCAAGCTTGCCGAAGTTAAAGTCTCCATGGATGAAGGCGCTGCTCACGCTAGGCGAATTGGCCGCTAAACGCTACCGTCAACGCGCCATTCTACCGGGCCCTGCCAGGTAGGTCCGAGGGCCAACATCTAGAACCAGACGTTCTCCTCCTGCCGGCTCTTCCGGAACCTCTGGTGCACTTTGGTCCCGGATAGAAACTGATCCACCACGGTGGCAAACTCCTTGGGCTGCTCTCGCTGAGGCGCATGCCCTGCCTTTTCGAGGATCACCATCTGCGAAGCCGGAATCGCCGCATGGATCTTCTCTCCCACGGTCACGGGAGTGAGTTGGTCCTTGCTACCCCAAATGACCAAAGTAGGTTGTGCAATCTTCGCCAGAAGCAATCCCACCGAATCCCCATGTTCCGTTGCGGAATCAATCAGCGCCTGATTTGCCGCTGCTGAAACCATAGAATCCGCCCAGATAGCATCGCTCTCGGCCGCACTGACAGAAAACCGGGTAAGCTTCGTCAATTCCTGGGCCTCATGCCGGGTCATTGGGTTCAAAAGTTGCAAATTCTGGCTATCGAGTAGGAAACCGGAATTGACGAGTACCATCCGCTCGACCGCCTTCGGGTGCGACGCCGCGAACGCGACTGCCACCGCCCCGGAAAAGCCATGTGCCACCAACGACGCACGCTCAATTCGAAGGTCTTCATAGAACCCTTCCAGAAACGAAACAAGCGTCTCAATCCGGTATCGCAGTGCAGGCTTACCCGATTGTCCGAAGCCGACCTGATCGAATGCCAACACGCGCCGGTGAGCCGAGAGCCAGCCCGTCGTCCGCGCCCACTCGCTTGAATCCGAACCGAGCCCGTGCAGCAGGATCACAGGCGGGCCATTGCCGGCCTCCGTCCAATGAATCCGCTGTCCAAAGATAGTCATGTACGGTCACACGATTCTAACTTGGAATCCAACGTGCCACCACTACGGCGAGGAACTTGAACATGAGCGAATTAACTCAAAACGACAAGACTACTGTCCCAACAGGAAACGCCCCAGCCTCTGAAGATCTCGGAAAGGGCGGGGACCTGGGCACAAACGGGGGCACCGGAGCCGATTCCGGCGGCACCGGAATCGGAGCGACGGCACTTGACGCGGTCGGGTCCGACCTCAAATTCGATTCGGGCGTAGCCGATCACCTGAAGATTCGCCACAAGGTGTAGAGTTCGCCTTTTGCCGCTAACGTTCTAGAGACTGTCAAGTAAGGCGGTGTATGCTCAGGGAATCATGAATCGCCGTGATTTCCTGGCACTCACCGCCGCACCACTCCTCGCCGCAACCTCCATCCCCGTTGGGCTGGAAATGTACTCGGTTCGCGAGGAATATAAGCTCGATCCGGAAGGAACGCTACGGAAAGTCTCCGGTATGGGCTATCAGGCTGTTGAATTCTACGCCCCGTATTTCTCCTGGACACTGGCCGAAGCGCAAAAGACGCGCAAACTCCTGGATACTCTGGGCTTGAAATGCTTCTCAACGCACAATGGACCCAAGTCCTTTGCGCCTGAGGGAATCGAACACGCAGTTGAACTAAACCAAGCCTTGGGCAGCCGCTATTTGATCTACGCGAGCGCCGGCAAGATCACCACCATAGATGGCTGGAAGCCCACCGCCGCTCTCCTTACGCAAGCTTCGCAACAGCTAAAACGCCACAATCTGAAGACCGGCTATCACAACCACCAACTCGAGTTCCTTCCGGTTGAAGGGAAGCGCCCCATCGAATTTCTTGCAGAAAACACACCCGCCGATGTAGCCCTGCAGCTCGATTTAGGGACCTGCGTGGAGGCCGGCTCCGATCCCGTCGCGTGGATCAAGCAAAATCCAGGGCGCATCAGGTCGATGCACCTCAAAGACTGGTCAAGAGCCAACGGCTATCAAGCGCTGTTCGGCGAAGGGGAAGTGCCCTGGAAGTCTGTCTTCCAGGCAGCCGAATCCGTCGGAGGCTTGGAGTACTACCTCATCGAACAGGAGGGCAGCAAGTACACTCCCTTCGAAACAGCTCAGAAATGTCTCGCGTCATTTAAGCAGCTACACAGCAGCTAGTACAGGCAAGTCCTGCCCCGCCTGCTGCCGCCACATGGCATAGTACAAGCCCTTGCGTGCCACCAGTTCCGCGTGACGTCCGAACTCCACAACGCGGCCTCGTTCCAGCACGTAAATCGCATCCGCATGCAGCACCGTCGAGAGGCGGTGAGCGATCAGGATCGTGATGCCATCGCGCGTTTGCGCCACGGCGCGGATCGTCTGGCTTACCTCTTCCTCGGTCAGCGAATCAAGCGAACTCGTTGCCTCGTCAAACACCAGCAACTGTGGCTTCCGCAAGAGCGCGCGAGCGATGGAGAGGCGCTGCTTCTCGCCTCCCGAAACCTTCACTCCGCCTTCGCCGATCACGGTATCGAGGCCCTTGTCGGCCCGCGCCAGTAGCCCCTGCGCCGCCGATTGATGCAGCACGTCCAGACACTCCGCGTCCGTCGCGTCCGGCTGTACGAAAAGCAGGTTTTCCCGAATGGTCCCGGAAAATAACTGAGCATCCTGCGTCACGAATCCGATGCGCCCGCGCAGCGTGTCCACATCGATCTCATCCTCCGGTGTCCCGTTGTAGTAGATATGCCCTGCTTGCGGCCTGTACAATCCGACGAGCAGCTTCACCAAGGTTGTCTTTCCCGCGCCCGATGGCCCTACGAACGCCACCGTCTCTCCGCGACGTACCGTGAAGGTGATTCCGCTTAACGCCGGAGACGAAGCCGATTGATGCTGAAAGCTCACGTCCCGAAATTCGAGAGCCTCCAGATTGCCCACGCGCACCGGATTCGCGGGACGGGGTTCGACCGGCATGTTGAGAACCGCCTGAAAGTTGTCGAGCGACACCTCTGTTTCCCGGTACGTGTTGATGACGCTGCCCAACTCCTGCAGAGGTCCGAAGATGAAGAACGAGTAGATGAAGAGCGAGAAGAACTGACCCACCGTGATCCGCTGCGTGAAGATCAGGTACAGCATCAGGAACAGAATGGACGTTCTCAGCAGGTTCACGCACGTCCCTTGCACAAAGCTCAAGCTCCGCAGATAGCGTACCTTCTTCAGTTCCAGCTTGAGGATCTTTTGCGTAGTCGAGTTCAAGCGCCCGATCTCCTGCTGCGCCAATCCCAGGCTCTTTACCAGCTCAATGTTCCGCAGGGATTCCGTCGTTGCCCCGGCGAGCGCGGTCGTCTCTTTGACGATGACCTTCTGAACTTCCTTGATCTTCCGGCTCAACACAGAACTGAGACCACCCAACAGCGGTACCGTCAACAGATACGCCGGAGCAATTGACCAATGCACGCGCATCGCGTAGATCATGACGAAGACCAACCCGATCAGCGTCGTGAAAACCAGGTTCACCGACGACGAGATGAACTTCTCCACATCCGTCCGCAGCTTCTGGAGTTTGCCCAACGTCTCGCCCGAGCGCTGATCCTCAAAGAGCGTGTAAGGCAGATCGAGCGAATGCCGAATCCCGTCCGCGTACAAATTCGCGCCCACCTGCTGCGTGATCAGGTTAACGAAGTAGTCCTGAAAGTTCTTCGCCACGCGCGAGATAAACGCCACGCCCACAGCTGCCGCCAGCAGCAGACTCACTCCGCGGATAAACTGCGCCCCGGTGTACTCTTTGTAGCGCGTCGCATAAGAATCGATAATGTGCCGGAAGATCAACGGATCGAGCAGCGAGAACACCTGGTTCACCGAAGCCAAGACCAGCGCCCACACGGCGAGCTTCCAATACGGTTTGAGATATCGCAGAAGAATGTTCATTTGAGCGAAGCTGCCACCGACCTTTGATACTCCTGCGCTTTCCGAAAGATAGAAGCTTGATCGAGCGTTAATGGCTTCCGGTCCCGCACCAGCAGCTTGCCCGCCACCATCACGTCGTTCACATCGCTACCTTTCAACGCATATACCAGCTGCGATTCCACCCCATACAAAGGGACCGCATTCGCCTGGTCAAGCCGGACCGTGATCCAGTCAGCTTCCTTGCCCACTTCGAGCGAGCCGATCCGCTTGTCCAGTCCCAAAACCCGAGCGCCCTTCGATTGTCGCCATATCGAATGCAGTCCGCGCCGGCAATGCTTCCGGATCCAGTGTCACGAGCTTCTGCAGCTTCGCCGCAAGGTCCATCTCCTCGAACATGTTCAAGTCGTTGTTGCTTCCTGCTGGACCGTCGGGCCCTAACCCCACGTGTACCCCTGCGGCCAGCAGCTTCATAACTGGAGCCGCCCCGCTTGCCAGCTTCATATTGCTCGAAGGACAATGCGCCACTCCCACCCCGCGCAGCTTGAGTATCCCGATGTCTTCGTCCGACAACCAAACGCCGTGCGCCGCAATCGTGCGCCCGGTTAAGACTCCCAACGAATCCAGATACGCCACGGGCGATAAGTGGTTTGCCGCAATTGAGTCTTCCACCTCTTTCCTGGTCTCCGATACATGAATCACAAGAGGGGCATGGAATTGATTCGCTAATGCCCGCGCGGCTTTGAGGGTCTCGCCGGAATTCGTATAGATCGCGTGCGGCGCAACGGCGGGTACAATCAGGGCATCGGTTCCCCAGGTGTCGAGGAACTTCGCCGTTCTTGCCAGCGCAGCTTCCGGAGTCTTGGCGTCCGCAACCGGGAACCCGATCACAGTTTCGCCGAGAACGCCCCGCATGCCGGCTTCTTTCGTCACTTCAGCGACGGTGTCCTCGAAGTAGTACATGTCGGTGAACGTCGTAGTCCCGGAAAGCAACATCTCCAGGCAGGCCAGGCGCGTGCCCCAGCGAACGAATTCCGCGTTCACATTTTTTGCTTCAGCCGGGAAGATGTAATTCGTGAGCCAGTCCTGCAGGCGCTTATCGTCCGCGATTCCGCGAAACAGCGACATTGCCGCGTGGGTATGCGTATTGATCAACCCGGGCGCAAGTAACGCGTCAGGCCGTCTCAGCCGGTTTTTAGGTTGATAGGCGCGCTCGATCTCACCGGCCGGTCCCGAGTGCCAGAATCTTTCCATCTCTGATGGCGATGGCGCCGTTCTCAATGATGCGATGCGCGGGATCAACCGTAACCACATACCGCGCGGAGACGATCCAGTCCGCCGCCGCGCCGTTTAGCGCCCATACGGCAAGAAGGAAACTAAAGATAAGTCGCATCGAAAGCGCGGGGAAAGATGCTCGAAAGCAGGAGTGTTTCAGTCTTCCCCGAAAGGTTGGCAAGCGTGATCTCAAGGTTGCCGCAAAATTCCCAGAGAATCTGGCGGCAAGCTCCGCAAGGCGGAGCTAAGCGTGCGGCATCGGCCACAATCGCGATCCGCGTAAAGGCGCGCGACCCTTCAGAAATCGCCTTGAACACGGCGTTCCGCTCAGCGCAAATCGTCAGTCCGTAGGTCGCATTCTCCACGTTGCAGCCTGTGTGAATGGTTCCGGAGGAATCCTCCAGAGCCGCGCCCACCAGAAACTTCGAAAATGGCGCATGTGCATTCAGCCGCACCGCCATCGCCGCTTGTACCAGTTCGATCATTTGGCGATGAGATGGCACACGGACCGAAGAAGTTGCACCAACAAATTGCGCGTTCTCTCGCCAGTCTCCAAAACCTCTTCGTGGTTGAGCTTCTTGCCTGAAAGCCCACTCGCCAAATTCGTCACACAACTGATGCCCAACACTTCGAGCCCCATGTGATTCGCGGCAATTGTCTCGGGCACGGTAGACATCCCCACCAGGTCCGCACCAATCGTCCTTAAATACCGGATCTCCGCGGGCGTCTCGTAACTCGGCCCGGGCAACGCTGCGTAAACACCTTCATGCAAGTGCAGCCCCATGCCGGAAGCCGCCTGCTGCGCAAGCCCACGTAGCCGCAGCGAGTATGGCTCCGTCATGTCTGGAAAACGCGGCCCGATGGTTTCATCGTTTGGCCCCGTTAAAGGGTTCTGGCCCTGCAGATTGATATGGTCGCAAATCAACACCACCGACCCCTCCTGCAGATGCGCGCCGATCCCTCCCGCCGCATTGGTGAGAATCAGGTTGCGCACTCCAAACGACCCGAGCGCGCGCACCCCAAACGCCGCATCCGCAGCGCTGTACCCTTCGTAAAGATGTACCCGACCTGCCATCACTGCTACCGGAATCTGGTCCAGATTTCCGAGAATCAACTTCCCCGCATGCCCCACCGCGGTGGAATTCGGGAAACCCGGAATCTCCGAATAGGGGATAACCGTGGCACCCGTCAGTTCCTCCGCAAACGCGCCTAACCCGCTCCCCAGAACCACCCCGATGCGCGGCCGTAAGATACGTCTTACTTTGCAGGAATGCGCGAGCTTCCTGAATCACAGCAAGATCCCCGCAATGCAAGCCGACATAAAGTTCGCCATCGATCCCGCCGCCACTGCCCGCAATCCCAACCGTGCCAGGTCCGGCTTCCGGCTCGGTGCAAGCGCCCCGATCCCGCCGATCTGGATCGCAATCGAGCTTAAGTTCGCAAAGCCGCACAAGGCAAATGTCGAGATCACGACAGAGCGGGCTTCCATTGTTCCCCGCAAGCCGGCCAGATCCAGAAACGCCACAAACTCATTCAACACCAATCGCGTTCCGAGCAGGTTCCCAACCGACGCGCAATCGTGCCACGCCACCCCCATCAGCCACGCCAGCGGCGCGAACACGATCCCAAAGATCTGCTGTAACGAACTCGGCAGCCATCCCAAATACCGAAGCCCATGCAGCCCTCCCAGAATCCCGTTCACCATCGCAATCAGGGCCAGAAATGCAATCACCATCGCTCCGATATTGAGCGCCAAGTGAAGCCCATCGCCCGCGCCCTGAGCCGCTGCGTCGATCACGTTCACTGCGGTCTTCTCGGTCTTGATATTCACACGCCCCGCCGTTGCCGGAACCGCCGTCTCAGGGATGAAAATCTTCGCCAGCATGATTGTGGCGGGCGCAGTCATCACTACCGCCGTCAGCAGGTGCTCGATGCTCACATGCGCAATCGCGACATATGCCACCATCACCGCACCCGAGACATGCGCCATGCCGCTCACCATAATCGTGAATAGCTCCGATTCCGTGAGCCCCGCGATAAACGGCCGGATCGTCAGCGGCGCTTCCGTTTGCCCCATGAAGATGCTTGCGGCGACATTCAGGCTTTCCGCTCCGCTCGCGCCGAACACGCGCTGCATCACAATCGCCATCCCGCGCACCAGAACCTGCATCACGCCCAGGTAATACAGGATCGAGAAGAATGACGCGATGAAGATCACGATCGGCAGCACCTGAAACGCGAAGAACACGCCGGAGCCGGCCTTGATGTTCTGCAGAAACTGCGGAAACGGGCCCACTCCATTGCCCAGCGGACCAAAGACAAACTCGCTGCCCGCCACCGAGTATCCGAGCATGTTGTTCACGCCCTTGCCGATCTGCTGAAACACAGCGCCGAAGCCGGTTTCAGCACAATCACGGCGAACAGGATCTGCAGCCCCAGCCCCCACAGCACCACGCGCAGCTTGATCGCGCGCCGGTTGGTCGACGACAGATACGCAATCAGAAGTATGACGAGAATGCCGAGGACACCGGTAAAGCGGCCCACGCCGCTAGCCGACGACTTCCAGAATCAGTTCCCGCTCGTCCGGCTTCGTGGATGAAATCCGGAAGGCGTCTTCCACCATCTCGGCCGCTTCTTCCAGTGTGCTTTCGTTGGTGTAGTAAAGGCGGCACAACACGGCCCCGGAATCCACCTTCTCCCCGGCCTTCACTTCCAGAATCACGCCTACCGCCGCATCGATCGTGTCATCCTTCGTGTTGCGGCCCGCGCCCATCATCGTGGAAGCCCTGCCGATGTCCTCGGCATTGATCGCGCTCACAAAGCCCGCGCGCGCAGTCGTAATCTCGCGCATACCCGTGGCATTCGGCAACAGTTCAAACTTCTCAAGCGCCTGCGGATTGCCGCCCTGCGCTTCCACCACTTCGCGGAACTTGCGATAGGCCGAACCGTCAGAGAGCTTCTGCTCGGCTACCTGCCGCGCCTCGTCTAAAGTCTTCGTAATTTTGCCCAGATAGATCATCCGCGCGGCTAACTCCAGCGACAACCGGCGCAAGTCTTCCGGCCCTTCGTTATGCAGAGTCTGCGAAACTTCCATCACCTCAAGCGCATTGCCGATCGCATAGCCCAGGGGCTGATTCATATCCGTAATCAGCGCCTGCACCCGCTTATCCATGCGGCGTCCGATTCCCACCATCATCTGCGCCAGCCGCCGCGCTTCCACCTGCTTCTTGATGAAGGCGCCCGAACCAACCTTCACGTCAAGAACCAGGGCATCAATGCCTTCTGCCAGCTTCTTCGACATAATCGAGGACGCAATCAGCGCCACCGATTCCACCGTTCCTGTCACATCCCGAAGTGCGTACATCTTCTTGTCCGCCGGAGCAATCTCGTCTGTTTGCCCCATGAACGCCAAACCATGGGCGGACAAGGTTTGGTGGAATTCCTCGACCGTCAGATCTGTCCGAAAGCCGGGAATCGACTCCAACTTGTCCAGGGTTCCGCCGGTATGGCCCAGAGCGCGCCCGGAAATCATGGGCACAATCACGCCCGCTGCGGCAGCGATCGGAGCCGAAATCAGACTCGTCTTATCGCCCACGCCCCCGGTGGAATGTTTGTCCACTTTCATTCCCGGGATCCCGGAAAGATCCACGGTTCCGCCCGACGCCATCATGCTGTCGGTCAGGGCGCTTACTTCTCGATCCGTCATCCCCGTGAAACAGGTAGCCATCAGAAACGCCGACATCTGATAATCAGGAATCTCGCCCGATGTGTAGCCATTTACCAAATATGTGATTTCCTCGGGAGAAAGCTCTTCGGCGGCGCGCTTGCGCTGAATCAGGTCAACAGTTCGCATGGAAAGAAGCTTAGGTTAGCACCTTAAGCATTTGAAAGTAAAGGAACACGGACACGCATGCGTGAGTTTGCAGGGGTTAGCGCCGTTGTCGGATGGTTTGTCTATTTAGCCCATCGCGCCCTGGTTTATGGCTTCAACCCCGATGACGAGATGCTCCTCAATTTCGCTATCGAGCGCCCGCTTAAGCTGAATCTCGAAAGCGTCCCGTTCTTTTGGAACGGTTACATCCGGCCCCTCGGAACGGTCTTCTATCTCGCGATGTACCGCACTTTCGGCTACTGGTCGCCGCCCTATCGGATCGGTGCCTTCATCCTTTTATCTCTAAACCTCATTCTTTTATACCGATTAGCAAAAGCGCTCACGAATAGTCTCACGGCTTCTCTGCTCGTAATTCTGGCTGGCTGCTTTCACCGAGAAATGTGGGACATTTATGCCAGCACCGGCACGATTTTCGACATCCTCTGCCAGACCTTCATCCTGCTTGCCCTCACTTTCTGGGTAAAGGCGCAGAAAGGGCACGCCTGGCGCACAACTGGCCGTTGTTGTCGTCCTGACCATCTGCGCTGTGGATTCGAAAGAGCTGGGCGTCGCGATTCCACCCCTCCTCCTTGTGTATGACGTGCTGTTCCGGCGAAAGGCAATTCGCTACGGTGCAATCGCGGCTTCCGGCTGCGTCGTAGTCATCTTCTTACTGGGCCGTTTTGCCCAGCCGACCTCGGTCACCGGCAACCCCATGTTCACGCCCATCCTCACCCTTCCGCATTACCTGACCACCACAGCGTTCTATTTGAACCTGCTGCTTTTCCAGCCCGGCCTGAACGATTTCGCCGCCCTTGCAATCCTCTTCGCCGCCGGCCTGCTTGCCCTTGTTCTGCGAAATCGTCTCATGCTCTTCGGGTGGGCGTATTACATCATTACCCTGCTCCCCATGTGCTTCGCTCCGGCTCGCGCCGGATACGCCCTCTACATTCCTCAAACGGGTGCACTGCTTGTTCGCTGTGGCGCTGATCGGCAGCCGCCCCGTTACGTCCTCGGTCATCTCCGCCGTTCTTGCCGTCTGCGTCATGGCCGGACAGTTTGCCCAAAACCGATCGCTCGAAGCATCTCACGCGGCTCCGGGTTACTTGCCTGAAATTGAAGCTTTTACCAACTGCGTCCGGCGCGCCTACCCGCACCCCCCTCGCGGCACGAAGTTCACGCTTGTGAACGACACGTTGGTGGATCAGTATGTTCCCAAATACACGTTGCAGGCGCTCTATAACGACCCCACTATCTCTATAGAACAGGTTCAATGGAATCCCGCGCTTGGGCCTGAACAACTTCACGGTGCTCAGGACGTCCTGTTCTTTGCGGGCCCGCACTGTTGGCGCTTCGGCTCACGCGACGAAACCGGCCAAATTGTGGATGGCCGTCCACGTGAAGCAGTCTCCATGGCCTCCCCGCTTGCCGCATGGAATATCGTCGCCGATGTCGCCGGAGAACCCGGACCTGATGGACGCCGCTGGGCGTTCGCCAACCCGGAGTTCGTGTTCACCCGCCCCGCGCATGCCTCTCAACTCCGGCTCGAATACGAAGTGCCTAGCGCCGTGACAGACCAAACCGGGCCGCTTCGGCTCACATTCACAGTCGATCATCAGGCCCCAGAGCAGTTAGTCGTCTCGAAGCCCGCAACGCTCACCTATACCAAGCCAATTCACGCCCTAGGAGATCCACTGGTCCACTTCAAGATCCACGTTGCCAATCCTTTCGTCGGCGGCGATGGCTCCAGGTATTCCTTCTTTGTCTCATGGGTGGGGCTGCAGTGACCCTCCGCCCCGCTGAAGAAGCCGACATCCCGGCATTGCACGACCTTATAGAGCGGTCCGTTCGTGGATTACAAGCGGATGACTATTCCCCGGAACAGATCGCGGGCGCGCTCGGAACCGTGCTCGGTCTCGATACGCAACTCATCCGCGACCGCACCTACCTGATCGCGGAAGTGGAAGGCCGGCTCGCCGGGTGCGGTGGATGGAGTTATCGAAAAACCCTGTTCGGGAGCGACAGAAGGAGCGGCCGCGAAGACCTGCTTTTAGATCCAAATCACGACGCAGCAAAGATCCGGGCCTTCTTCATCGATCCGTCCTATACCCGCCGGGGTTTGGCGACCGCCATTTTGGCCGCTTGCGAAAAAGCCGCGATTGCCGCCGGTTTCCGCCGCTTCGAAATGGGCGCAACCCTGACCGGCGTTCCACTCTATCTTGCCCGCGGTTACCACGTTCTGGAACGTATCGAAGTGCCTCTCCACAATGGTGCCACCCTGCCGGTGATTCGTATGGCAAAAGAGGCCGCGAAAGAAGTAAGCTAAGCCAGGATGCCAACTTCCAGAATCGTTCGGAGCCTTGCGCTCACGCTATTTGTCCTGCTTCCCGCGACGGCACAGCAAGTCACGAAAAGCGGTAAAGATACCTCAGGCGAGGCTATCTTCGAAGGAAAGTTGATCGATGCCCAATGTCACGCCAGCGAGAAGTGCCGCGTCAGCGATCTCACCAAGGAATTCGGGTTGATCCTGGCCGACAATACCTACCTGAAATTCGATGAGGGCGGTAACGAAAAGGTGAAGCTCTTCCTCCAAAAGACGGCGCGCGGCCGCAAAATGCTTACGGCCAAGCCCGATGCCGCAAAACGTATGACCGTGAAAGCTGGCGGGACCCGGACTGGCGACACCTTCAATCTGGAAACGATTCAATAGCTGCGGATGAGTCTCCGCGATCGAGCTCCCGTCCGCGGTCAGGCCCGCCAACTTACTCCGCTCTCCCGTTTCCGGTCGCTCCGATTTCGCGCGATGGCGATTCTTGCTGTTCTTGGCCCCGGCTTCATCACCGCTAACGTCGATAACGATCCCGGCGGCATCCTCACCTATTCGCAAGCCGGCGCGAAGTTCGGCTACACGCTGCTCTGGACCCTAATCCCGACCACCATCGCCTTGATCGTGGTGCAGGAGATGGCGGCGCGCATGGGCGCCATCACGGGCAAGGGCCTCTCCGATCTGATCCGGGAAGAGTTCGGCCTGCGCATGACGTTCTTCACCATGTCGGTGCTGGGCGTCGCCGATTTCGGCAACATCGCATCCGAGTTTGCAGGCCTGGCCTCCGGCTTGGGGTTGTTTGGAGTGAGCAAATACATCTCGGTTCCAATAG
The DNA here is from genome assembly GCA_963795835.1 of Bryobacterales bacterium. Taxonomy (GTDB): domain Bacteria; phylum Acidobacteriota; class Terriglobia; order Bryobacterales; family Bryobacteraceae; genus JALYXI01. Next base: position 72,124 of record CAWCJC010000006.1, read on the forward strand.
GCGCCGCGCTGGTCTGGTACGTGATTGTGCGGGGCGCGCACAAGCCGGTCGAGCGCATCATGCTCGTGTTGTGCATGGTCTATTTTGCTTACCCGGTTTCAGCGTTCTTGGCGAAACCGGATTGGCCAAAAGCCCTGGAGGCCACACTTATCCCGCAGTTCAATAGCGATCCGACATACCTCATCATGATCGTGGGCCTGATCGGGACCACGATCACGCCGTGGATGCAGTTCTATCTGCAGGCGCAGGTGGTGGAGAACGGAGTCTCGAAACGCGATTACCACCTGTGCCGCGCCGACGTGATCTTCGGCTGCATTGTCACCGACGTGATCGCCTTCTTCATCGTGATCGCCTGCGCCGCCACCATCTACAAAACCGACCACCGCGATATCACCGATGTTGCGCAAGCCGCCCTCGCCCTCGCTCCCTTTGCGGGGAAATTCGCTGTCATGCTTTTCGCCGCCGGCTTGATTAACGCCTCGCTGCTCTCCGCCGCAATCCTGCCGCTCGCCACGGCTTATAACGTGTGTGAAGGCATGGGCTTTGAATCCGGAATCGACCGGAGTTTCAAGGAAGCACCCATCTTCTACGGGCTCTACACCGCTGCTGATTGTCTGCGGAGCCGGGGTGGTGCTGATCCCTAACTTGCCGCTCCTTAAAGTGATCCTGTTCTCGCAAGTGGCCAACGGCATTCTGTTGCCGTTCGTGCTGGTCTTCATGTTGCTCCTCATCAATCGCAAGCGGCTGATGGGCGAATATCGCAATGGCTTTTGGGGCAATCTAATCGCGGGTTCCACCAGCGTGATCATGATTGTATTGACAGCTCTGTTGGTTTGGAACAGTCTTAAGTCCGCCTAGCTGCGGAGGAAGCTCGCGATAAACTGAGATTCAGATGATTCAAACGCTGTTCGGCTCCGTTGAGCAAGAGCCCTCGCTGCTCGAAAAGCTGAAATCCGGCGTTACCAAAACCCGCCTCGGCCTGGTCAACCGCCTGGAAGATGCGCTCCAGGGTAAGAAGGAAATTGATGCCGATCTCCTCGACGAACTCGAATACACGCTGATCGGGGCCGATATCGGCGTCAACACCACGCAGGAAATTCTGGACCTGATTCGCGAGCGCTCCGACCGTCATGCGCTGGCCGATGCGAGTCAGGTTCGCGGGTCTGATCCGCGAACACCTGCTCGAAATTCTACAAGCGGCGGAAAGGCCCATGGCCCGGGTTGCCGATCCACCCGCGGTTGTCATGGTTGTGGGCGTGAATGGAGCGGGGAAGACCACCACGATCGGAAAGCTGGCGAACCGGTATCGCGCCGAGGGCCGTTCGGTGCTGCTCTGCGCCGCAGATACCTTCCGCGCCGCTGCCATCGATCAACTCGAGGTCTGGGGCCAGCGGACGAACACCGAAGTCATTCGCCAACAGCCAGGGTCGGACCCGAGCGCGGTTCTGTTCGATGCACTGCAGGCCGCCAAAGCGCGTAAGGTGGATTACGTCATCGTTGACACGGCGGGGCGCCTCCAAACGAAGGCCAATCTAATGCTGGAGCTGGAAAAGATGCGCCGCACCGCGATGCGCGTGATTCCTTCGGCACCGCATGAAACGCTTGCTCGTGCTCGATGCCACAACAGGTCAGAATGGGTTGGAGCAAGCCCGCAAATTTACGGACAGCGCTGGCGTTACCGGAATCGTACTCACCAAGCTGGACGGGACGGCGAAGGGTGGGGTGGTGGTCGCGATCGCTCGCGAATTGAACCTGCCGATCCGGTACGTCGGAGTCGGGGAGCAGGCGGACGATCTGTTGCCCTTCGACGCCGAATCATTTCTCGATTCGCTGTTTGGCAAATGAGCATGCGCGAAGCAGTCGCGCTCGCCTGGCGTGGGCGTGGACAGGCGAGCCCGAATCCCATGGTGGGCGCGGTTCTGGAGCGCGATGGCGTGGTTGTGGGGCGCGGCTTCCACACATATGCCGGCGTGAAACACGCGGAAATCGTGGCGCTGGAAGAGGCCGGGGAACAGGCACGCGGCGCTACTCTTTATGTAACGCTTGAGCCCTGCTCTCATGTGGGCCGCACGGGACCGTGCGTCGACGCTTTGATCGCGGCGGGTGTGGCCAAGGTGATCGCGGCGACTGAAGATCCGAATCCCCTAGTCTCTGGGCGAGGGTATTCGAAAATTGCGTGATTCCGGTATTGCGGTGCGCATTGAGCCTTCGGCCGAGGCGGACAAGCTGAACGAAGCCTTTCTGCATTTTATGCGCACGCGGCGTCCGCTGGTGACACTGAAAACCGCGCTGACTCTCGACGGCAAAATCGCCGCCCCGGACGACAATCGCGGCTGGATCACCAGCGCGATTGCCCGCGAACATGTGCAGCAGCTGCGCCACGATTCCGATGCGATCCTTACCGGCATCGGGACCGTGCTTGCGGATGATTGCTTTCTCACGGATCGCTCCGGCCTGCCGCGGCAGCCGTCCACTGCTACGGCTCGTGCTGGACAGTCTGTTGCGCCTGCCGCTTGGTTCGCAGATGGTGAAATCGGCGCAGGATGATCTGGTGGTGATCGCCACATCGGCGGCTTCTTCAGACCGCAAACGGCAACTGGAAAGCTGCGGCGTGCGGGTGCTTCAGTTTGATGGCGCAAGCGGGCGCGCCGACATCCGGCAGTCGATCGACTGGTTAGGCGAACACAAATATCTTTCGCTACTGGTCGAAGCGGGCAGCAAGGTAAATTGGGCCGTTCTGGAAGCGGAAGCCGCCGACAAAATCTATTTTTATTACGCGCCCAAGATTCTGGGCGGCACTGAATCGCTCCCTATGGCCGGCGGATTAGGGCGCCGGCGCAGATCGGATGCCATTCAGGTGGACCGCGTTACGTTGCACCCCATCGCACCAAACGAGTTTGCCGTGGAGGGCTATGTTCACCGGGATCATTGAGGAAGTAGGCCGCGTGCGCACGCCGGGCGCGCGCCTGGTAATCGAGGCTAACGTAGTCCTGGGAGACTTGGTGCCGGGCGGCAGCATCGCGGTGAACGGCGTTTGCCTGACCGCTGTAGAAATCGCAGCGGATCACTTCGTCGCCGATCTGGCGCCTGAGACACTGCATCGCAGTAACCTGGGCGATCTGCTAGCGAATTCGCCCGTTAACCTGGAGCGGCCGGTCACTCTGCAGCAGCGTTTGAGCGGGCACCTGGTTCAGGGCCACGTAGATTCCACCGCAACCATCGAATCGTTTCGCCAGTTGGAGAATCAAAATTGGTGGCTTCGTATTGCGATGCCTCCCGCCCTGATGCGGTACGTTGTTGAGAAGGGCTCCGTTGCTCTCGATGGGATCAGTCTGACGGTGGCCGAAGTGGACGGGAACTCACTTTCCGTTGCGATTATTCCGCACACTTATGAACATACTGCTTTGCGGGCCGCGTCAAAAGTGAATGTAGAATGCGACGTTCTCGCTAAGCACGTGGAACGGCTCATGAGCGCGCGTCTGTAGGATCTGTCGCAACAAAAACGGTTGAATTATGTGGATTGTCCGGCTAGCGCTTCACCGCCCTTATACCTTCGTCGTCATGTCGGCGCTCATCATCATTTTGGGCATCGCGGCCATTTACACCACTCCAACTGACATTTTCCCGAACATCGATATTCCGGTTGTGACTGTGATTTGGAGTTACACCGGTGTTTCGCCGGATGAAATGGAAAAACGCGTTACCACCATCAGCGAACGCGCCATGACCACAACCGTGAACGATATTGAGCATATTGAATCTCAGTCTTATAACGGCGTCAGCGTGGTTCGCGTGTTTTTTCAGCCGACGGCCAAGGTGGAACTGGCGATCTCGCAGGTCACGTCGATCGTTCAGACCATCTTGCGCGTGCTTCCGCCAGGGATTTTTCCACCTGCGATTGTGAAGTACAACGCCTCAAGCGTGCCGATTCTTCAGCTTGGGCTTTCGAGCAAGCAGCTCACCGAGCAGGATCTTTATGATCTTGGCCTGAACTTTATACGAACGCAGCTTGCCACCGTGCAAGGCGCGTCCATTCCGCTTCCTTATGGGGGCAAGCAGCGCCAGATCATGGTGGATCTGGACCCGGCCGCCCTCTATGCGAATCACCTTTCCGCTACCGATATTTCGAACGCGCTCAGCCAGCAAAATTTGATCCTGCCCGCGGGAACCGCCAAGGTGGGCGACCGCGAATTTCTAGTCCGCCTGAACGCCAGTACGCAGACCGCGCTCGAGTTGAACGACCTTCCGGTTCGTTCCGTGAACGGCGCAACTGTCTATATGAAGGACATCGGGCAGATTCGTGATGGTTTCGCGGTGCAGCAGAGTATTGTGCGCACGGATGGGTCGCGTTCCACTCTGCTCTCCGTACTCAAAAATGGAAACGCCTCCACGCTTGAGATCGTGAAGAAAGTCAAGGCAGCCTTGGTAAAAATTCAGGGTGGGCTTCCGCCTTCGCTTGAAATCAAACAACTCTTTGATCAATCCATCTTCGTACGCGCCGCCATCAGCGGTGTTCTTCGGGAAGGCGCCATCGCCGCGGGCCTGACAGGCTTAATGATTCTCCTGTTCCTTGGAAGCTGGCGCAGCACGATCATTGTCTGCGTCTCGATTCCGCTCTCGATCCTGACTTCGATCATTATCCTCAGCATGTTCGGTCAGACCATCAACGTGATGACGCTGGGAGGCTTGGCGCTTGCAGTCGGAATCCTGGTTGACGACGCCACCGTAGAGCTGGAAAACGTGCATCGGAACATGGCGATGCGGAAACCGATTACGCGGGCGATCCTCGATGGCGCTTCGCAAATTGCGGTTCCCGCGTTCGTTTCTACGCTGGCAATTTGCATCGTATTTGTTCCGGTTCTGCTGCTGACAGGTGCCGCGAAGTACCTGTTCACGCCATTAGCTGAAGCCGTTGTGTTCGCAATGTTGATGTCTTATTTTCTTTCGCGAACCCTGGTGCCTACCATGGTGCATTACTTGTTGCGCAGCGAAGTGGAACTGTATCAAAAGGGTGGAGAACACGCCCAAGGCGAAGGCTTCATCTGGCGCGTCCACGGCGCTTTCAACCATCGGTTCGAAGCGCTGAGAAACCGCTACAAGGGCGGGCTCGGTTGGGCGCTGGAACATCGCGGCTGGGTAGCGGGCGGTTTTGCCCTATTCTGCGTTCTCTCACTTGGGCTCGCTGCTCTGGTGGGTGAAGATTTCTTCCCGTATATCGATTCCGGCCAGATGCGGCTGCACGTGCGCTGCCCGCAGGGCACGCGTATCGAAGAGACGGAGCGCGTTTTCGGCAACGTCGAGCGCGAAATTCGCACCATGATCCCGAAAGAAGAACTCGAAACGGTTCTCGACAACATCGGCCTGCCTCCCGGTGGCATCAACTTGGCATTCAGCGATAGCGCAACTATCGGAAACGGCGATGGGGAAATCCTGATCTCGCTCAAACAGGACAAGCATGCCTCAACCCTCGGTTACGAACGCCGGATCCGGACCATGATGCGTGATAAGTTCCCGGAAGAAACCATGTTCTTTCAGGCAGCCAACATCACTAACCAGATTCTTAACTTCGGGTTGCCTGCGCCCATCGACGTTCAAGTGGTGGGCCGCGATCAGGCGGGCAACTACAAAATCGCGCAACAGATCGCGCATGAAATGGCCGGCATTCCCGGCGCCGTGGACGTCCACATCCATCAGGAAGTCAATTACCCTGAAGTCCGGGTCAATGTCGATCGCTCCAAGGCGGACCAATTGGGCTTGACTCAGCGCGACGTAGCGAACAGCATGTTGATTTCGCTTAGTTCAAGCGGACAGACCGCCCCCAACCAGTGGCTCAATCCAGTGAACGGAGTCAACTACGCAGTAGCCGTTCAAACGCCAACCTACCGGATCGATTCCTTCGATGCGTTGCAGCGCACTCCCATCTCCTCATCGAGCGGAAATGGGCAGACACAGCTGCTCGGTAATCTGGCCACTCTCCGGCGCGGCACCTCAACCGCAATCGTGAATCACTATAACGTGCAGCCGGTCTTCGATATCTACGCAAATGTGGACCAGCGCGATCTGGGCGGCGTGGCCGATGAGACGGACAAGATCATGAAAAAGATCACCAAGAAGCTGCCGAAGGGCGCGAGCCTGGTAATGCGAGGGCAGGTGGAGACAATGCGCTCCTCGTTCATTCGCCTGGGTATCGGAATTATCTTCGCCATTCTTCTGGTTTACCTGCTGATCGTCGTGAACTTCCAATCGTGGGTGGACCCGCTGATCATTCTGATGGCGCTCCCCGGCGCCCTTTCCGGAATCCTTTGGATGCTGTTTATCACGCAGACCACCTTGAATGTTCCGTCTCTGATGGGAGCGATCATGTGTATCGGTGTTGCTACGGCCAACAGCATCCTGATGGTCACTTTTGCAAACGACGAACGCCTGGCCGGGAAAAACGCTCTGGAAGCCGCGCTCTCGGCCGGCTACACGCGAATTCGCCCGGTAACCATGACTGCGCTTGCCATGATCATCGGCATGTTGCCGATGGCGCTCGGCTTAGGCGAGGGTGGAGAACAAAACGCTCCGCTTGGCCGGGCCGTGATTGGCGGCCTTCTGGTTGCTACATTCACGACGCTTTTCTTTGTGCCAATCATGTACACATTCCTTCGAAAGAAAGCGCCGACCGATTTTGATAAGGCGATTAATGACGAAGAACATGAGCAGGTCCCTGCCTAAACATGGAAACTGAACTGAAAGCTCTGGAACCTGGGCACGAGCAGATTCTGCTGGACGACCCCTCGCATCCTCGCGTCGCGCCGCCGATGGCCACCAAGAAGAAACGCAGCCGGGTAATCTGGCTTGTGTTGGGGTTCTTGGCGTTGTTCGCCATCCTGTTCGTCGTTGGCTATTTGCCACGGCGGAGCCGCGAAAGCGGCATCAATAAGGAAGCGAAGGAAGAAGAAACCAGTTTGCCCATCGTAACCGTTGCTCAGGTGAAGAAGTCTGCGCCGACTTCTGAGCTTGTGTTGCCGGGCACGCTCACCGCATTGACCGAAGCCTACATATACGCCCGAGCGTCCGGCTTCGTGAAGCGGCGCTACGTGGACATTGGCGATCGTGTGCGGGAAGGTCAGCTCATGGCCGAGATCGATGCGCCCGACTTAGATCAGCAGGTGATCCAGGCCCGCGCCAGCCTGCAGCAAACCCGCGCGAATCTTGGGCAGACGCAGGCTTCGCTCGAACAGTCACAGGCGCAGCAGAAACTTACCGGCGTTACCCTGGCGCGATGGAAAACGCTGGTCGCTCGCGGCGTTCTGTCGCAGCAGGAGGGCGATCAGAAACAGGCCGATTATGATAACGCTACTGCTGCGGTTCATGTTCAGGAAGCTAATATTCGCGCTGCACAGGACAACGTCCGGGCGAGTGAGGCAAATGTGGCCCGATTGGTGGAACTTCAGGGTTTCAAATTCATCCGCGCGCCTTTCGCGGGTGTGGTTACGTCCCGGAGCGTGGATGTGGGATCGTTGATCTCCGCGGCGGGGGCGGGGCAGGGAAACCCGAATCTCGGCAGCAACGCGGCGGGCGCCGGCAATACTTCGGGCGAGTTGTTCCGCGTGGCGCAAATCGACCGCCTTCGGGTGTTCGTCAACGTTCCCCAAAGTTATTCTTCGGCCATTCACCTTGGGCTTCCGGCCAATATCAGTCTTCAGGAAGCAAATCGGCGCAAACTGGTGGGCAAGGTCACGCGTACTGCGAATTCGCTCGATCAAAACACTCGCACGCTCCTGACTGAGGTGCAGATTGAGAATCGCGACCGCACTCTACTTCCAGGCATGTATGTGCAGATTCAGTTTGTCAGTGAGCGCAGTAATCCGCCAGTCCTCATTCCAGGCGACAGCCTGGTGATCCGCACCAAAGGACCGGAAGTAGCGTTGTTGCAGCCGGGCAACAAGGTTCATTTCATCCCCATCACCGTGGGTCGCGATTACGGCACCGATATTGAAGTCACAAACGGCTTGACGGGCGGGGAACACGTGGTGGTCAACATTACCGACGACGTTCGAGAGGGCGTGGAAGTGAAGCCGGCGGCTTCAAAGCAAAAGGCAGCAACACAACCGAATGGGCCGAGTGACCAGAAGCCAAGCGGCATTGGTCAGCCGGGCGACAAGAAGCAAAATTCACCGAAATGAACAGAAGACGGGTTGCGCTTACCCTGGCGCTCTTAGCCACCCCCCACACCGGGCTCGCTCAGGAAATTCAGACTTCGGAGCCGCCGCATGACTTTTTACGAAGGCTGCTTGGGCCTTTTACGCCGCGAGCGGTGAATCCAGTGGAGTTTCGAAATTCAAGCCGGCTGGAAAGCTTGATCCGAGCCGGGCAATTGTATTTGACCATTGATGATGCAATCGCGCTCGCACTAGAGAACAACCTGGATATCCAACTGCAACGCGACAACCCCGCAATCGCGCGGAACGACATCTTGCGAACCAAGGGTGGAGGTCTACCTCGGGGCGTGTTGCTCGAGATCAAGCAGTTGCCCGCGGGTGTCGGCGGCCCGGGCAGCCCACTGTTAACCACCGTCGGAGGGATTACCCCGATCACCTCGTTGTCTCCGAATTCGGCGGATCTGGCGCCCATCCAAGGACAAGTCACCACGCTATCGGTGCTTGGCAGCACACCGCCTTCCATCGGCTCGCGCATTCCGCAGTTCGACCCAGTCCTGGCGGGTACTTTGAATTATCAGAAGCAATCGACTCCGGAAACCAGCGTTTTTCTCGCCGGAACAAACCCGCTGCGCAGCAACACGGTGGGCGGGAATATCGGCTACACGCAGGGATTTTCGCCGGGAACGACGGTAAGCGGCACGTTCAACAGTTCACGGCTGGACAGCAATAGCTCGCGGACCGACTACAACCCCTATACAACCGGCAACCTGGGTCTAACCGTGACGCAGCCGCTGCTCCAAGGGTTCGGGGTCGCCGTCAATCGGCGTTACATCTCGATTGCGAAGAACAACCTGAAGATCTCCGACGAGGCGTTCCGGCAGCAGTTGATTGATACGCTGGCCTCGGTGGTCAGGCTGTATTGGGACCTGGTCAGCCTGAATGAAGACGTCAGGGTGAAGAGGGAAGCACTGGCGCTTTCGCAGAAGCTCTATGAAAACAATCAGGCCCAAGTTGAAGTGGGAACGCTCGCTCCGATTGAAGTTAAGCGGGCGCAGGCGGAACTGGCGCGCAGCCGGCAGGATTTGGCCAACTCTACCGGTCTAGTGCAACAGCAGGAGCTGATCCTGAAAACCATCCTGACGCGGCGAGGCACTGCCGACCCGACGATCAGCTCTCTCCGGATTGTACCCTCGGATCGTATTCAAGTTCCCGCCCAAGAGCCCACGCGAGACGTGAGCACGCTGGTTCGCCAGGCGCTCGAAAGCCGTCCGGATCTGATGCAGGCCATGTTGCAGATCACGAACTCTGAAATCGGCCTGAAAGGTTCGCGCAATGCTTTACTTCCGGAGCTGGATCTTGTTGGTACTGTTCAGAATAGCGGTCTTGCGGGAGAGGTAAACCCAACGCCCGCGGTGGGAACTACCGGTCCACGAATGCCGGACCCTACCTTCATCGGCGGGTCTGGTACGGTGTTGGGCCAGATCTTCGGCCACAATTATCCGAGCTACTTTGTTGGGGTACAGCTCAACATTCCATTGCGAAACCGGGTAGCGCAATCCGATTTGATTCGGGATGAGATCCAGCTTCGCCAGGCTCAAGTGCGCCGCCAGCAGCTGGAAAACCAGATCCGGCTGGAGGTGGAGAACGCGCTTGTTGAATCTACAGCGGGCTCGCGCTAGCTACGACGCTTCCGTGGAAACCAGGCAACTGCAAGAGGAGGCTCTCGATTCCGAACAGCAGCGGTACCAGGTGGGTGCATCTACCACTTATTTGGTGATTCAGTACCAGCGAGATCTAGCGCAAGCGCGAACCACCGAAGTAGTAGCGCAAGGAAACTATGCCAAGGCTATCGCGGCGCTGGAGCGTTCCACTGGGCAAACGTTAGACAGATATCACGTTTCAATGGCTGACGCCTACAAAACGCAAGTAAAGCGGACACCCTAACGGGCGGCGGCTTTCTTCTCAACGGCGGAAGCAGTCTTGGTGCGCTGTTCGTCCACCAAAGCCCGCAAGCGGGCTACCAGAGCCTTGCACATATCCAATTCTTCGCGATTCGGTTTAAAGCCAGGCATCTTGGAATCGATAAACTGCTTGCGGAAGAGTTGATCAGAAGACATAGTGGTCAAAATCGAGAGCTCTTCAGGCGTGAAGTCCAAGGTGATCTTTTTCATCGGGATGCTTCATCATAGCACGGTTACAAAGCCCACGCAATTACTTCCGATAACAGATATTATGTAAAGTCTACCGCTTGCTGTGTGAACCACTGTCACGAGAAGACGAGCTTTCTCGCCGAGGTTCCTGCCGCGCAGGTTGACGGGTCGGCTGGTTTACAGGAAGAGGTTGTTGCCGCTGACGAACAACAGGCGGCGCCACTTGTATCGGGCGCGAGCCGTAGTTGCCGCTCGAAGTACCGGGGTTTCCGAAGCGATCCCAGGTGGGCGTAGCGGGAGCGCGATAATTCTGCGAAGCGGGCGCTCTTCCACTTGGCGCAAAATTCTGCTGCGACGGGCTACCGAAGCGCTGCCAATTCGTTTGAGGTTGCTGTTGGAACATAGGGCGTTGGGCGGTTCCTGATGCAAACCGTGTTTGGTTGAAATTCGAGCGGCTTTGGACTGCGGTCTGCCGGTCGTTGAAGCGGAAATGGTTGTTGGTTGGCCCGAATGGCACGCCGCCTTTGGCGAAACTTGCCTGTTGCAGCTGACTTTCGCTCGGGCTTGAATATCGTCCAAAATGCCCGGCTGCGAAATCGCGGCTGTTGATCGCCGCTACTCCATTCGGAGTCCTCGCGTTCCGGTAAAGACTCGTCACGTTCACAGTACTTCCGAATCCACCGTAACCTCCGTATCCACGCCCATACCAACGGTTGTAGCGCTCAAAAGGAGCCAGCGGGACCCACCCGATACTCCCGAAACCGCCCCCGAAGCCGAAGAATGCCACCAGTGCGGGTCGATAGTAATGTCGCGAGTATCGAGGCCCCGGAACCCAACTCCATCCGTAGCTTGCGCGATACCAGCTGCCGTAATGGTAGGGGGCCCAACCCCAAGGATCGTTGCTGATCCAAGTCCAGCCATAATAATCCTCGTACGCCCAACGGCCCAGACGGTAAGGGGACCAATCAGCCGAAACACGCGGTGTCCATACCTGGCCATAGTTCGAGTCGGTGTTCCACTGGCCGTAGTTGTCCAGGTCTTCGGCGCCGGCGATATCGCGGCTGACATAGTTATAAGCCTGCGATTGCTGCAGTTCCGTGTCGCGCCGCTCGTTAAAGGTATCCCACTCATCCCGGGCAATAGCGGCGAAGGTTTGAAACTCGGGATTTTCAACCGGCCCCCGGGCCAGCATTGTCTGTCCTGAGGAAAGCCTTTCCACTCCCCTTGGGCCGGAAACTTCAAGAGCACCGGTCCTGACAGTCACCTGTGTGGTGCCGTCCGGGAGGATAGAAACCCGATAGCTTCCCCGCCCGAGCGGGTGCATCGCCACCGAAGGAGTGGCAATTTCGCCCTGAGCACTTCCCTCCCCCAGGACTGACCACGTGAGAGTTCCGCGCGCGATCTGGACCTGAAAGCGATCAAACGTCAGTTGAGAAATTCGAATTTCAGTATCGTTTGCGAAACGAACCCGATTCGCGGTATCGAACTGTAACTCCGCGCGGGAAGCTTGGCCTACGATCAAGGCGTCCTGGGCTAACAAGGGCGCGTTAATCGCGGCGGCGACCTGATCTCCGGAATCACCACGACGGACAGAGACATCGCCGTTCAGCAAACTGATTCGGGCAACTCCATGGCTGCGGTCTTCCGGATCGGGCGAATCGGATTCCGCTTGCGCCGACGCGCGGCAAAGCGCAATCAGGAGCATGGACATAAGGGCAAGGGTCGAACGCATTTTCTTTTCCGCGGCAGTAGTAATGCAGATACCACACCAAATCGTAACTTTTTGAAAAGCAACCGTTTAGCTGATCTTTACCCCTTGCCTTTTAGTGGTGGAAATCAACCAAGGTGGTTGCGTTCAGCTTGGCGAGTCCGGTAAGGGGATCAACTGCAATGGTGTAGTCCGCGGCTTGGGTGGAACCGATGGGAAGGATAGTTTGGATAGCCGACAGGGCGTAGCGGCGTTTATAGAAAGAGAGTTGATCGAGGATCGCTGGGCTTGCGGCGACCCGGATCGGACGGGGAGGATGGCGGCGAAGATCGTCTCTCAGTTCGCGAGCCACGCGGGGTAAATTCGATCCAGGTCCTATCGGTGAAGCGATTGGGAAGGGGTAAGAGCCGGGCAATGGTCAGGTGTTCCGGGCTTGCATTCACCATGGGGAGTGCCCAGAAACAGAACCATATCAGAGTGGCCGGAAGGACCAGCTCGTTCAGCCGCCGCCGTACGAGAAAGATCACGAGCGCAGGGAGACAGAACGTGATGTAAAAGCATCCGGCGAATCCGAGCGCCACGCCGGTCTCCGAGAGGCGGCCAAGCAGCAACTTGCGGACGGCAAATAAGAACAGACCCGCAGCCATCCAGAAGCCGGTAGATTGCGGCAGCCAGCCGAGTGTGAGCGGATTGACGGCAAAAGCAAAGATGGCCCATGAGCGCGGAAACAATCGATAGGCCTGCCACAGGTAAAACAGCAAGCCAAGCAGGCTGGCGATCCGAAAGGAGAACTCTGTGACCCGCACGATCCGGAGAATGAGATGGCACAACAGGGAGTGCAGGACCTGGTTTGCTGGATTGTAGGGCTGGGAGAAGAGCTTTAGTACGGGCTGCGAAACGTAGCTGTTGTAAGAAACCGCCTCTTCGGGAAGGATCGGCAAGATAGCGGCGCGATAGACATTCCAAGCAAAGACGGCGAACAGAACCGTAAGAACAGCTTTCTTCACAAAACCCGGTAGAGCCGGCTTCCCTGGGCTTCGCCGATCAACTGAATCCCCCAGTCGCGCTGGTTCGCCAAGAAATCGTCAGCCTTAAAGTCATCGTTGCCGACAAGCAGGTAGCCGATTCCGTTACGCTTGACCTCTCGTGTGGCGTCGGCGCGTATGCCCGGGGGTGCCGCTTGTGCGAGGACAGTTTGCGCAGTGTCAATGGGGACCCAGGTACCGGGGCTGCGTTGCGCCCTTACTTCCCAGTGCATCTGGACCTGCACCGGGCTATCGATCAGTATCGCGGAGAGTTCACGCGGCATTCCGAAATCGACTTCGAGATACATTCCGGAGCGGACGGGTTCCATGGTGGACCAGAACGTAAGCGGATTGCCATCAAAGGCCCGGCCAACATCCCAAGCATTCACAGAGCTTGAGGCTTGCCAGGAGCGGGAGCGCTCAACTTCCCCACTTTGGTCGAAAAAGCGGACTTCGGAAAGTCTCCACATGTCGCTCAGATTCGGCGCTGTTTGCACGATCCGGAGCTTTCGTACCTGCTGGTTTGAAAACTCCAGCTTCGTTGATTGCAGAGGTTGATATTCGGGCATATTCGGAGCCCAAAGAAGTTCGCCTAAATAGTTGCCGAGAGCCGATTCATATTTGATGATCAGTTCGCGCGAAGTGTAAGCCTCAGGAGGGTTGCCGAAGCAGAAGATCTTGGTGCCTGGAGGCGTTTTCGATTCAATGAGTTCGTCAATCCGGTAAGCCGGCATACGCTTGCGCAGGGTTTCCGGTTCCGGGACGCGCCGGAATGCTTCCGCAGGATAGAAGCCGTTCAAAACCCAGGCGCCTGGTGCCGCGTAGGCCCGCATCACGCCAGGCCAGGCGGTGAAGAGAGAGAAGGTCAACAAAACTGGGATGGCAAAGGGAGCTTCGGCGACGGCGAGCGCGAGCGCGAGCGCAAAGAACGGCGCCATCGGCATCAGAAATCGCGTTTCGATGTTGGTGTAGGCGGGAAGCAGGAAAATGACTCCGGCGAGGAGCAATTGGCGTCCGGGCCGGAATCGGAGGGCCAGGAGGGAGACCGGGATCAGGAGGAATACCGGTCCGAGCAGTCCCGACGTTTTGGCTCCGCTGACAATGTGGTCGAACGGGCGCTGCCAGAGCTTCAGGCCGATGTAAGTGCGCATCAGTTCGGCATATTCCTCTTCAAAGTGAATGGTGATGTAGGGGTTTGGGAAAAGCCTGTTCGCAAAAGGCGAGAACGGGTTGCCGACGGTCAACCAGTTTTTGGTCATCCACGGAAGCACGAGGATGAGCGCGAAGGTGCTGTACACGAGCAGTGGTTTCAGGAACGGTTGGCGCGTTCGTACCAGTTTCCAGAGCAGGAACAGACCGGCGAAGGGGAGAGCGAGAAACAACGTGTACTTCGCGGCGTAGCAGGAGCCGGCAGCCAGGCCGATGAGCGGGAGCAGGCGAGGCTGACGGGTTTCGCTCCAGATCTGAAGCAGGTAAAAGAGGGCGAAGAGAATGGCGACCCCGGCAGCGTCGTTATACGCGATGGTTCCGCTCATTCCGAAGACCGGGCTGGTATAGACAATGAGGGCAGCTAAAATTCCGGCCTTGGTGAATCCGATCCGACGGGCGTAGGCGAGCATGCCAAAGGGGAGCGCAAGCAGAAAGGCAAACTCCACCAGAGCGGCGCTGGAGTGGCGCCCAACAGAATACGCGACGAGAAACAGCATCTCGATCCCCTCGGACAGGTTCGCGTACATATCTGTCGTGATCCATCCGAAACTGTGCTGGCGGAGGTACCGGCTCACCAGACCCAGGTGATACGTAGCTCCATCGGGGCTTGTTTCGGGAGCGAGCGCATGAACAAAGTAGTAAACGCCATAGGCAGCGATGGCGCCCCAGAACACGGCTTTCCAAAGCGACGGGTAATCCGGGAGCGGAACGCCGGGATTAGTTCTGCAACGAAAGGCAGCGGCGATGAGAAGAGTTCCGGCCGCGAGGAATACCCCTTCGTAGGCGAGATGCGCGGCGGTGAGCGCAAAGATTAAGAGGCTAAAACAGCCGGAGCCGAGAATGAACCGGAAGAAATGTTCTTCCTCCCGATACAGGGTGACCCGTGCAAACCGTAATACCAGCACGCCGGTTGCGTAACAGAACCAGACGGTAAACAGCCATCCGAGCAGGATGGGTACGGTGGCGAGCAACGCTTACGAAACGAACCCCGCGCGGACCAGAATGAGCCCTAAGTGCTGGCCATCGCCTTTGGATACAAAGATCGGCCTCGACTCCATGGCGAAGGTGGCCGTCTTGTCGACAGTGAGGAGACCGGGCGGAACCGGTTTATCGAAGTGGTAATCACCAGGCTTCGTGTACTTTTCCTTGCCGATAAGAGTGTTGTTCACAAAAAAGGAGACGGTGACGGGTCCAGTGACTTTGATGGTGTCGCCGGCTATTGAAAAATCCGCGACAGCGTGAACGCCTTCGGTCTTCCGGATAAGGAAGCGCAGTTCAGGCCGGTCGAAGGTCCAGCGCCATCCGCCGGTGTCTTTGCCGCCGCTGATATCTTTGACGAAGTAGGCGTTCGCGTTTGGATCGCCCATGGCGATCACCTGTTTGGTGGCAGGCGCGGGTCCGTTCTCCTTCTGCACGAGCGGAGCATTCGATTCGGGGGTGCTGGCACATCCGGTCAAAGTCAGGGCCAACACAATCAGGGATGCAATCCGCTTCACCCCGTCATTATAGCGGCGTCCGATTCGGAATCTGAGCGATGATGTTACCTTGCTCACACATTGCCGGTGGCGGATCTGCGCGCTGTTGTTCTTTGCCACGACGATCAACTACATCGATCGGCAGGTCTTTAGTCTGCTGGCGCCGGACCTGCAAAAGTCAATCGGGTGGACCGAATCGCAGTACGGCTACATCATTACAGCCTTCCAGGGTGCCTATGCCCTGGGCTTGCTTGTGATGGGCCGGTTTATGGACCGGGTGGGCACACGTCGCGGTTATGCCACGGTAATCACCTGGTGGAGCCTGGCGGCTGCCGGGCACGCACTCGTTTCCTCGGCGTTTGGTTTTGGGGTAGCGCGGTTTTTGTTGGGGCTGGGAGAATCGGGTAACTTTCCGGCTGCGATTAAGACGGTAGCGGAGTGGTTTCCGCGTCGGGAACGCGCGCTGGCGACGGGCATTTTCAATGCGGGGGCAAACATCGGAGCAGTGATTGCACCGCTGCTGATTCCCTGGGTGGCGGTTCATTACGGCTGGCGCGGCGCTTTCATCACGACCAGCCTGTTTAGCACGACTTGGCTGATTTGCTGGCTTGCTTACTATCGGCGGCCGGAGCAACACCCCGGGTGTTCCGCGGCCGAACTGGCGCTGATCCGGAGCGATCCTCCTGACACCGGGGCCGCCCCGAGCTGGCAAACGATTCTGCGCTTCCGCCAGACATGGGGATTTATCATCGCCAAGCTTCTCACAGACCCGATCTGGTGGTTTTACTTGTATTGGCTGCCGAAGTTTTTCAATACCCGGTTTGGGCTCACGCTGGACAAGCTGGGTCCACCGCTGGTGGTGGTGTATCTGGCCGCGGATATCGGGAGCGTGGGGGGTGGGTGGTTATCGTCGCACCTGATCAAGCGCGGGTGGACGGTGAACGCCGCGCGCAAGACGGCGCTGCTGCTGTGTGCAGTTTGTGTGGTGCCGATTGTGACCGTGGCGCAAGCGGGCAACGTATGGTACGCGGTGGCGGTGCTCAGTCTCGCCGCCGCGGCGCATCAGGGGTGGTCGGCAAACCTGATGACGCTGGCGAGCGACCTGTTTCCCAGGAACGCGGTGGGCACGGTGATTGGACTGGGGGGCTCGGGCGGATCCATTGGGGGGATGGCGCTGGCCGCTTCAGCAGGGCTGATTTTGCAATATACGGGGAGCTATGTTTCGCTCTTCCTGATGGCGGGGACCTTCTACCTGATCGCGTTTGGCGCGATTCAGTGGTTTGCGCCTAAGTTGGAACCGGTGGCTTAGTTGGCGGAAGCCAGTGGGGGTCGAACCCACCCGCGGCACTCGGTGCCGCACATCGGGTTTGAAGTCCGTGCCCAGCACCGGCCAGGATTGGCTTCCGTTCGCGATTGTAGCGCGGAGGCTGTTTAGCTTGCGATTGCCCTGGCGATTTGGGCGAGAACGCCGTTGCGTTGCTCGGGGGAACCCTTCGCTTCGGTGAGATAGGCAGCAACAAGGATGGGGGGTCGCGCAGGGGGCCACAGGATCGCGATGTCATTCGCAGTTGTGTCGCCGGTGCCAGTTTTGTCGCCGACCCGCCAAGTATTCGGGAGGCCGGCTCGAAGGCGGGCGTCGCCGGTCTTGTTCCCGATTAGCCATTGGGTGAGCATGGCTTGGGAAGCTTTGCTGAGGGCATTCTGAAGGAGCAGCTTCTGGAGATTGTTGACCATGGCGGCGGGGGTGGTGGTGTCACGGGGGTCGCCGGGAGTGGCTTCATTCAGGTCCGGTTCGTTGCGGTCGAGGCGCGTGACGGTATCGCCCAGGGAGCGCAGGAATTCGGTGAGCTTTGGCGGACCGCCAAACGAAGCGAGGAGCAGGTTCGCAGCGGTGTTGTCGCTCAGGGTGACAGCCGCCTCGCAGAGCTCGGCGACGGTCATTCCGGCACCGTTGGCTCGCGGCTGGGTAGCTGGGGAATAGGCGATCAGGTCGCCGGTAGAGAAGGTGATTCGCCGGGCGAGTTGTTCTTGCGCGCGGTCGACGCGGCTGAGGACGAAAGCAGCGGCCAGGAATTTGAAGGTGCTGCACATCGGGAAGCGATCATCGGCGCCGAAGCCGATGCGTTTTCCTGTAGCGGTATCAAGAATTGCGCAGCCGAGGCGACCTTGAGCGTTCTTCGCGATGGATTCCAACCGGGCGACCGTGGGTGCGTTTTGGGGCGCGGCCAGGAGAGCGGCAATTGCGGTTCGTCGCGACAGCATGGGCGGGGATTGGGTTAGAATAACATCAGTCGTTTCGCTAGTCGTTTTGCTTCCTTTCCCCGATCGTCTAATGGTAGGACAGCGGCCTTTGACGCCGTGAATCGAGGTTCGAATCCTTGTCGGGGAGCCACACCAACGTTCGTTGGAGGATACCCTCGTAGTGGTGAGATCGGACTAGGCTTACGGACACTTCAAATCACGAAAGGGTCAATTACCTTTACGCCTGCTTGGGTGAAATCGGCGCGGTTTCGCGTGACCACAACAAGGTTATACACAATTGCGGTCGCAGCGATAAGGCTATCTTTGATCGGCATTGCTTTTCCGGATCTACGAAGACGCGCCAACAATTCGGCCCACGCAAGACCGGATTTTAGATCCCACGGCAGGCAGTGTAGATGTCCCACGCCGCTATCGAACCAACGTTCCAGCGCTGTCCGTTTCTTTCCTTTTGGAAGGATCAGGATTCCGTATCGCATTTCTCCGAGGATGATCGGATCGATTGCGATCTCCCGCTCATGGATACGAAGCCACTGAATCACGCCTGAATCTGGTTTTGGTTTTGTCGGCTCACTCAGAACATTAGCATCGACCAGGTACTTCAAAGGGCGTCCGTCGACTCAGAGTCAATTGGTACGAAGAAGCCTTTGCTTGGACAGTCAAGCAGCCAACTTACTGCGCCTTCATTGGGCGGAGCCGCACGGCGCACGATGCGATACTCGCCACGCTCGACGCGCTCGACATCAAATACCTGTCCCGTCTGAACAAGATCCATTTGCCGGAATTCCGCCGGCAGAACAATTTGTCCTTTTGACGAAATTGTTGTTTTCACAAAAGTAAGATAGCGTCTTACTCTAAGATCGTCAAGCTCGCCCGGCCGGTTCATTCATAGCGCAAAGCCTCGATAGGATCCATGCGGCCCGCTTTGAGCGCGGGCAGCAGGCCAGCTACCAACCCAATTGCCTCCAGCACGACGGTCGCGGTAACGACCGCGAATTGAGACAGGCGCAAATGAATGTCCCCGGTGCCGGATTCGTCTTTGAAAATCGGTCCCAGGAACGGCAGGCTTCCGACGCCCTCTGTTAAGGCCAGTCCAATCAGAACGCCCAGCAAACCGCCAAACGTGACGATTGCCATCGCTTCCGCTAGAAACTGGAAGAGCACCTCACGCCGCGTGGCCCCCAGGGACTTGAGCACGCCAATCTCACGAGTTCGCTGCGTCACGGAGACCAGCATGATATTCGTCAGGCCAACGCCGCCGATGCCGAGCGTGAGCGCTCCGATGAAGCCCAAGAGTACGCGAAGCGCAGTTGACATGGCATCGATCTGCTGCATGAAGTCGTTGAACGCGATGATCTCGATGGCGCGGTCATCCTTCGAAGAGAAGTAATGCTTCAAGCCCAGCGTGGCGCGTACCTGGTCGATGGTTTGCTTGCGAAAGATTGGGTTGGCGGGCATCCAGACGATATCGTCGGGAAACTTCACGTCCCGCAGCAGACCGGCCGCACCATAGGAAATGAAGACGCATTCGTTATCGGGCGCGTTGTAGTTTGAGATTTGGATCTTGCTCTTCAAAACACCCGCCACGGTGAAGGGCATGCCGTTAATCGAGATGGCTTCCCCTTCAGGCGGCACCTCGCCAAACAGCTTCTTCGCGGCGTTCGCGCCCAGCACGGCAATCTGATGTTTTTGGGCATCATCCTCAGAGGAGAGCCAGCGCCCGGTTGCGACGTTCATGTTGCGGATGCGGCTATACTCCGGTGGCCGGACACCACGTACCTGTACGCTTTCCTGGCGGAATCCGTGCTGCACTTGCGCTCTACGGATAAACACCTCCGGTGAGATGGCGGCCACCTGTGGAACGTCAGCGCGGATCAGTTCGACGTCGGCGATATCCATGCGAATGCGCCGGCCGGCGCGCTCTCCGCCCACTTGCGTGCTGGTGCTGCCGTTGAACATCACGATTAGATCCTGGCCTACGGCGCGAAACGCGTAGTGCAGGGCGAAATCGAAACCTTCTCCGTAAGAATAGAGAATCACGAAACACGCCACGCCCCAGGCGAGCGACACCATGGTCAGCAGGCTTCGCTGGCGGTTGAACTTCAGGGCCGCCCATGCTTCAGAAAAGATGGATTGGATGCGCATGGTTTCCTAGCGCTCGTAGCGAAGAGCTTCGACAGGCGTCAGAGCGGAGGCGCGCCATGCGGGCAGTAGCGCGCTTGCGACAGCGATGACCGTGAGCGCCGAAAACGTGAAGAGCGTGGTCAACAGACTGACGGGCAAGCCCGGGAAGGCGTCCGGCATCTTGACCAGTTTGAGCGCCGAGGAGATCCCGAACGCCACCGCCCACCCCATGGCGCCGCTGATCATGGCAAGCAGCGCGCCTTCCACTAAAAAGTCGACCAGGATGCGAATCCGTGTAGCGCCCAGTGCCTTCCGAAGGCCAATCTCGCGCGTTCGTTCGTTCACGGTGACCAGCATGATATTCATCACACCAACGCCGCCAAGGGTGAGCGTGACCAGTGCAATGATGCCGAGGAAGACCGTCATCGATTCGAAGATGGCGTCCACCTGTTGGGCATTTTCGATGGTGTCCCAGATCCCGAGGGCGCTCTTATCGTTGGGCTCGAAGCGATGGTTGCGGCCCAGAATGCGGCGGACCTGGCGGCGCGCCTCTTCGAAAGCGGCGATGGATTTCGGCATGTAGATGATCTCGTTCACGTAGCCGGCCTGGTAGTTTTCTTTGGGCGGGAGATCGCGCGCCATGGTGGAGTAGGGCACGTAGATCTTTTCGGAATCCATGCCGTTGTAGCTGGAGTTCTGGTTTTTCTGTTCCATTACGCCGACGATTTCAAAAGGAATGCTATTCAGATAAACGGTCCGGCCCACAATGTCCGTGCGCGTGCCGTAAAGCGTTTTGCGGACTTTACTGCCGATGACACAGACGCGGCGCGATTGTTCGGCATCTTTGGGCGTGAAGAAATGGCCCATGGCGATCGGGGTGTTTCGCAGCTGAGGATAGTTCGCTTCCACGCCGTTGGTGTCGAATGCGGAGCCGTTGTACTCAGACGTCGCGCGGGTGGAGTTCTCCAGTTCTCCCGTCACCTGCTTCACCAGATAGCATTCGGTGCGCATGTCCCGGATATCCTGCTCAGTCAAACGGATGCGCCGTCCCGCGCGCTGCCCGCCGGCTTGTGACGCGGTGCGGCCACCGAAGAGGATCACGATATTTTCGCCCATGCTTTTCATGCTCTTGCGCTGGCCTTCCTTAAAGCCTTCGCCCATGGCAACAATCAGCACGATGGAAGCAATGCCCCACGCAATTCCCGCCATCGTGAGAAAGCTGCGGAGCTTATTGCGGAAGAACGACGAGAAGACCTGGCCGAACAGCTCGCGAAGATAAGTCATGGAGGGCTACTGAAGAATGACCTGTTGGCCCTGGACGAGCCCGCTCGCAATTTCGGTTCGGGAGCCGTTACCGATGCCGGTTTTGATCTTGATCTTCTTGCGGCCTTTGGGCGCCGATTCATCCGGAATTTCTACTTCGGTGGATTTGTCCTTTGCGTAGAGAATCGCGCCTTCCGGAATCGTCAGAACGTTTTTTCGCTCTTCGAGGATGATCTCGGCATTGGCAGTCATCAGCGCGCGGAGCTTGCGCGATTCATTGGAAATCGAGACGCGCACTTCGAAGGTGGTGACGTTATCCTTCTCTGTGCCGAGCGGGGAGATCTTGGTGACTTTGCCCCAGAACTTTTCGTTCTTGTAGCTTTCAACGGTGATGCGCGCCACCTCCCCCAGGTAAATCTTGCCGACGTCGGTTTCATCAACTTTGCCTTTCACGTACACTTCGCCCAAATCGCCCAGGGTCATGATCAGGGTCGCTGCCCCGCCCTGCGTGAGGATGGAACTGACGGCGGACCCGATTTCGGCATCGCGGGAGAGCACGACTCCTTCGATGGGGCTGACGATGGTGGCATTGTGCAGGTCTTCTTCAGCGCGCGCCACGATTGCCTGTTGCTGCTGCAACTGCGCTTCGGCTTTCGCGATCGCAGCTTTCGCGCTGCCCAGATTCACTTGCGAGGAATGCTGTTTGTTGAGCGCGAGTTCGTAGTTCTTATCGGCGTCGTCGCGGGCGTTCTGCGCAATCAGGCCGGCGGTGAACATGGTGCGGGAGCGTTCACGGTCGCGCTTCAGAAAGGGAAGATCGGGGCCTTCGGCATCCACCTTGTAGCGTTCATAATCGGCCTTTGCGCTGTTCACTCCGGCCTCAGCGAATTTGAGGGACGCCTCGGCTTCGCGGAGGCGCGGGAGCAGATCGTTCTTGTCCAGTTCGCACAACACCTGTCCCTTGTGAACCACATCTCCGAAGTTCACGGGCAGTTTCTGGATGATCCCGCTTGCTTTGCTTTTGATTTCCACTTGGGTTGTGGGCTGAACTTTTCCGGTCGCTACGACGGAGCGCGCCAGATCGCCCCGCTCCACTTTGGCGAGCTTTTCCTGGTCGATTTTGACCGGGGTGTGGCTGAAAGCTTTGAAAGAGAACGCCCCGGCAGCGGCGATGACAGCGAGGGCGGTGATCCAAACGAAACGTCTCTTCTTCCTGGGCATACAAATCCTTAACAACCCTTTACGCAAGCGGCGGGCCGACTGTTCGCAATTAAACTAGGGGATTGGAAATCCTTCTCGACGGAAACAAGACCAGAGACCAGATTTTGGGTGAGCTGGAGGCACGCGTTGCGGCGCTCCGGGTGGCGCTCGGAAGGCCGCCTGGATTGGCCGTGATTTTGGCAGGGAACAACCCTGCTTCGGAGGTGTACGTCCGAAATAAGACACTCGCGGCTGCGAAGCTGGGAATTCATAGCGAAACCTTGACCCCACACGAACGCGTAACAACGGAAGAGTTGGTCCGGCTAGTGGAAGCGCTGAACGAGAGACCCGAAATTGATGGCATATTGGTGCAGCTTCCTCTCCCTCCTGGTGTCGATTCGCAGCGGGTTTTGTTGGCCGTAGCTCCTGAAAAGGATGTAGACGGCTTTCACCCGGTAAACGTTGGCAATTTAGCCACAGGGCGTCCAGGGCCGAAGCCTTGCACTCCGGCAGGGATCATTCAGTTACTCAAGCGTTACGGTATCCGCATGGCGGGGAAGCGCGCGGTGGTGGTAGGGCGCAGTGACATTGTAGGAAAGCCGGCAGCGTTGCTGCTGTTACAGGAAAACGCGACTGTGACCATCGCGCATTCGCGGACCGAAGACCTCGCCGGGGTTTGCCGTGAAGCTGAGATCCTGGTTGCTGCCTTAGGACGCCCGGCGTTTCTTGGGCAAGGAACATATTCGGCCTGGGGCGACGGTGATCGACGTTGGGATCAATCGAGTCACTTCGCGGGAAGAAGCGGTGCGAATTTTTGGCGAGGGGTCCGCGCGGGTAGCTCAGTTCGATGCAAAGGGCAGTGTGTTGGTGGGAGATGTGCATCCGGTTGAAGGCGCGAATGCGGCCGGGGCTTGGACACCCGTACCGGGGGGAGTGGGGCCGCTGACGATTGCCATGCTGATGAGCAACACCGTGGATGCGGCGGAGCGCGGCTTGCAGTGAAGGCTTTGTTTTTTCCAGGGCCTAAAGACTGGCGAGACTGGCTGGAGAAACATCACGAAGATGAGCAGGAGATTCTAGTCGGGTTTTATAAGAAGGGCTGCGGGAAGCCGAGCATTACCTGGCCGGAGTCTGTGGATGGGGCACTGTGCTTCGGGTGGATCGACGGAGTGCGGCGCTCGATCGACGAGGAGAGTTACTCCATCCGATTTACTCCGCGTAAGGCCAAAAGTTATTGGAGTAACGTAAATATTAACCGGGTCGCGGAGCTGACCCGGTTGGGTTGTATGCATGAGTCTGGATTGCGGGCGTTTGAGAATCGGGCCGGGGAACGCAGCGGGGTTTATGCGTATGAGCAGAAGGATATACGGCTGCCTGAAGGAATGGAGGGTCAGTTTCGGGAGAATGCGCGGGCGTGGGAGTATTTCTCGGAGCGGCCAGCTTGGTATCGGCGAACGGCGATTTGGTGGGTGATTAGCGCGAAGCGGGAGGAGACTCGGGAGCGGCGGTTGCAGACGTTGATCGCGGATTCGGAGCGCTGTAAGACGATTGCGCAGCTCACGAGGGATTAGGCGCCTAGCGCTTCCTACCTATTTCCTGTTGCGTCGTGGAGCGAAGTTTCAGGAGGTCTTTCAGAACCTCGAACCAGAAGGGCGCGCCCAGGCTAAGGAGTAGAACGGAGATCGCGACGCCGGGGAGTTTCGTAATATGCCAGCCGTTAAGCCAATCCTGAGGGCTTTTGGCGACCGGAAAAACATTCAGGCCATTCACAATGGCCACGGAATCCATCTGGATCACCACGGCGACCAAGAACGATCCCAAAAGCGTAACCCGGCGAGTGCTCATGGTGAACCGCGCGCTTACACGGTCCATGGATCGATCGAACCAGCCGTTAATTTTTGCGACGAATTCGCTCGATGCGACGTGCAGAATCGCCAGGTCGTGGCGCGCTGCCTGGGCGAGCGCAGGGCATGATGTCTCAAGCTCAAGGGCCTGCTGGCGAATCTTTCGGAGCGTGGCTTCCGGGTTGGCCACGCCGTTTTGAGAGAGCGCGTCCGTAAGCGCGGTCTTGATTAGCGCCGAAAGGTTCGGGGCGGAAGCGGCTTCAAGCAACAATCTGGTGAGTTCATCGCGATGAATCACAGTGCCCAGGCGGTCCTCGCCCTCGCGCACCAGTGGATGTCGCAGAACGTAGTCCGCGATCGCGTTCGCCTCCGCCGGTGAGAAGGCGAAGTGGAGTTGTTTCAGCAGGTTTGCCAGACCCTCACGAAGGTGCATGCCCCTGGTATTGAAGATCGCCGTCCAGAGCTGCGTCAGGACCGTAACCGCCAAGCTGGCGACCAGCATCGCCACGGAAAAGCTAATGAGAATGTCTAAAGATTTCAGCAAGTCGCCCTGAGTTTACACGCGCGCCGGCACGGAACTTGCTTTTCTACTGGCTTTCATGCATCCTGATAGGTTTTCCGCAACACATGAATATTCGCGTTCTCTATCACGACCATTGTTTCGACGGCGCCGCCTCCGCCGCTTATTTCACAAGGTTTATGCAAGGCGCATTCTATCCGGAAGCGGCCTTTCACTACACTGGAATGGCCCACAAAGCGTCGCAAATCTTCGAAGAAAATCTTTTTGACGGTGATGTGAACGCGATTGTGGACTTCAAGTATTCGCCGAATCCGAAGCTGACCTGGTGGTTCGACCATCACCAGTCGGCGTTTCTCACGCCGGAGGATGCGCGGCACTTTGCGATGGAGCAAAATCCGCAAAAGATGTACGACGTCAGTTTCAAATCCTGCACGAAGTACATTTCGACCATTGCGCGCGAGCGGTACAATTTCACGGCGCCGGATCTGGATAATCTGGTGCATTGGGCGACGATCATCGATGGCGCGCAGTATCGCGATGCGCGGACCGCGGTGGAGTTAGGTGAGCCGGCGATGAAGCTGACTCTGGTGATCGAAGGATCGAAGGGATCGGGAACGGTGCAGAAGATTATCGGGTACATGCGGGAAATGCCCCTCGATCAGATCGCCGCGCTGCCGGAAATCCAGGAAATCTACCGGCCGCTTTACGAGCGCCATTTGATCAATCTGGACTATATCCGGGAACGCGCCAGCCAGCAGGGCCCCGTGGTGACGTTCGACCTTACGGGTTACGACGTGGAAGGCTACAACAAATTTATTCCGTATTATTTGTTTCCGACGAGCGTTTATACGGTCTCTGTGAGTCCCTCGAGCTTCCGGACGAAGATTAGCGTGGGGTCGAACCCATGGACGCCGGAAGAGCCGAAACATAATCTTGCGAGCATCTGTGAACGCTATGGTGGCGGCGGGCACCCGAGGGTAGGCGCAATTTCGCTGGAGCCAGGACAAGTGACAGAAGCTCGGCGGGTGGCGGCGGAAATTATTGAAGAGCTGAAGAGCTAACGGCTGGTTTGATAGCGATTCGGAACGCCGCGATCGCCAACGCGACCGCGCTCAAGTACATAAACATTGCGTTACCGAAGTACCAAGCGGCTGTATCGAGCGTGATCGGCACGCTATCAAGCACGCCGACCATTAAGAGCCCGACGGCCAGAGAGAGTGCGCCTACGCGGAACACAATCACAGTAATCATTACGTAGATGAGCACTGTTGTGACGATATCCGCGGGGGTGGCGCCTGCGCGCGTATTCCCGAACGTGAAAATGGCGATAAATAATCCGCTCGCCAGCCATTCTCGTTTGAACCAGGTCCGGAATCCAAAAAGCAGAAGGAACAAGAGTAGCGATTCGCGAATAGAACCCGGAACATGGAGCAACCATGCGCCGATGGTTGCTCTGGTGCCGAGAAAAAGGTTGTGGTTGCTGGTCTGCGGTTCTCTGTTATGCAACCCGAAGGCGAAATAAACCGCCGCGCCAATCAACTGCCAGCTCAACGCCATGGCGAGTCCGTACAATACGTCGCGCCCGACTACGGGATCGCGCCACTTACCGGCAAGCACGGCAGACCAGGAGATCAAAGAGTGCGGCCATCGACGGCGCACCTGCGGTTCGAAGGCGAGATAGATGGCCCAGATAAATGCGGCGTAAAAGAGGGAAGTGGCGACCGCGATAAATCCCATCCCGAAAGTGCCGGCCGAGAAGGTGAGGTGGGCGCTGAAAAGCCACAACGCAAGATGGACGACGAAAAGGAAGCCTGCCACGCGGAAAGCGCCCTGGCGGTCCCCCGTGTTCCGCAGCAGATTGCGGCGAGCGAGGATCGGCGCAAAGATCAGCGACGCCAGACTGATCACGATGATAAACACCACGTTGCCGTCCAACTGCCATGGGGAGAGCGCGTCCGGATTCCGTTCGGCCTTGCGCCACGGCCCCATGACCTCCCATGCAGTGGGCCG
This sequence comes from Bryobacterales bacterium, assembly GCA_963795835.1. Lineage (GTDB taxonomy): Bacteria > Acidobacteriota > Terriglobia > Bryobacterales > Bryobacteraceae > JALYXI01. The sequence continues at coordinate 99,058 of CAWCJC010000006.1, forward strand.
GCCTTCGAAAGCTCCAGCTTCAATCCGCAGCGGGCGGTTGCTGCCCGGAGCATTGCCTTCCCAAGCTTTCCGAGCATCGGAAGCAGCCAGAAAGGTCCACTGCGGGGCCACTTCGTGGAAGAGATTCGGATCCAGTTGGGAAGCGCTGAAGAGCTTGTTCCAGTCCAGCCCGGCGGCAACGGTTGAGGCGCGACGCTTCTGATCGGGCATTGCTTCGAACCGGACCAGGTGAGCGTCGGAGCCGAGTATCAAGGAGATCATCCCCGCTTCTATCGGAGGAGGGTCTTCGGACGTAACGATGCCGGGCGTTAGCTTATCGCTCTTGAAGGTCTGGCCCGTCATCGGCGATTCCGCCTGCCGATACCAAAAGTGGAGCAAGGGCACACCCCCGCGGGCAATCTTGTCCCAATTGGGAGCCGGTTTGTCGTGGCTTGAGGCGTAGCGAATTTGATCGCCATCAAAGTAGAAACCCATAGCGCTATCCACAACTGGGTTTTGATAACCAAATTCGTGAATCAGGTCGCGGGCCTTCTGGCGGAGTACTTCCGGGGGAAAAGGGGTATCGATGCGCGCCAGAAAGTTTGAGTGATAGGTGAGAATCCCCAGGAGAACGACTGCCAAGATAATGCCCGACAACCAGGCAGTCGCGGCAGCGGTGTGCAAGCGGGACCCCTCGCCCGCGGCAGCCACCATCTGCGGTGAAGGGATTTCCCCCGCAGCCAGCGCGGCAGCTAAGGGGTCGCTTCCCGGAAGCGCGGCTGCGACGGAGAGAGCCGTTTTGGGGCGATTTGCCGGGTCGCGCTCCAGGCACCGCAAGATGACGCGGTCAATGGAAGGGTCCAGGTCACGGACGAAACTGCTGGGCGTCTTGGTGTCTTCCGGTTTACGGCCGGTGAAGATCTCGTGCATCACCAGGCCTAGAGAATAGATATCGCTTTGGATGGAGACTTCTTTACCGGCAAGCTGCTCAGGCGCCATGTAGGCCGGCGTGCCGTTGCGAACTTCATTGCCTGCGATCTCGCCCGAGATTCCCGCCAGGCCGAAGTCGGTGAGCAGCACCTGGCCCCGGCCGTTCAACATCACGTTGGCAGGCTTCAGGTCCCGATGCAGGACTCCGCGCTCATGGGCCGCCGCCAAGCCCGCGCAGAGCCGGCGTGAGATATCGAGACCCTTATCTTCAGGCAAGCGGCCAATGCGGCGCAGGAGCGAGCCTAGATCCTCACCATCGACATACTCCATCGAAAGAAAATATTCGCCATCCACTTCGGCCAGATCGTAAACGCGGCAGACGTTCGGATGCGAGACCTGTCGCGCGATGCGCACTTCGTTCCGGAATCGGGTAATTGCGCTTTCATCGGCGGTAACGGCGCGGGAGAGAAACTTGAGAGCTACCGGTTGGTCTAGCGTTAAGTCGTCGGCGCGATAAACTTCGCCCATTCCGCCCTGCCCCAGCAGAGCGACAATCCGGTAACGGCCGACCAGTACCTCACCGGGTAGAAAACGGCTGGTGCACGATTGAGAAGAGGGCCGGCTGACTGGCGAGGGGGAGGCGAACGTGCGTGTTTCCGGCGACATGAACGATATTTCTATACAAGCATCGTTATACTATCCAAATGCTGAAAGCAACGGAAAAGATTTGGCACAACGGGCGGTTGATTGAGTGGAATGACGCGAAAATTCACGTCCTTTCCCACGTTGTCAGCTATGGGAGTTCGGTATTCGAGGGCATCCGGTGCTACGACACGGTCTCCGGTCCCGCGATCTTCCGGTTGAAAGAACATGTGCGGCGCCTGGTGGATTCGGCGCGCATTTACAGGATGGATACGTTCAGCTACTCGCATGAGGAGTTGGAGCAGGCGATGATCGATCTGGTTCAGGTAAACGGGCTCCGGTCCTGCTACATACGGCCCATAGCGCTGCGCGGCTATGGATTTGTCGGTGTGAATGGCATGAAAAATCCCGTGGATATTTATATCGCGTGCTGGGAGTGGGGCAAGTACCTGGGGGAAGAGGCGATCAACAGCGGCGTGGACGTTTGCATTTCCAGTTGGACCCGCATGGCGCCAAACACTCTGCCTGCGCTGTCCAAAGCGGGTGCGAACTATATGAATTCCCAGCTCATCAACATGGAAGCTGTGGTGAACGGCTATGCCGAGGGCATTGCCCTTGATGCTTCGGGTTATATCAGCGAGGGTTCGGGCGAAAACGTGTTTGTGGTACGGGATGGTAAGGTGATCACGCCGCCCCTGGGTGCTTCCGTACTGCCGGGCATCACGCGAGATACCGTTGTGACGATCGCGAAAGACCTGGGGATCCCCGTGGTGGAAGCGATTATTCCGCGCGAGATGCTCTACATTGCCGACGAGGTTTTTTTCAGCGGTACGGCAGCGGAAGTGACGCCCGTTCGCTCGGTAGACCGCGTCCCGGTGGGCAAAGGTTCACGCGGGCCCATTACCGAGCGCATTCAGAAGGAATTTTTCGCGATCGTGGAAGGCAGGGCCGAGGACCGGCACGGCTGGCTTTCGCGGGTGGAAGTACGCGAACCCGCACTGCAGTAGAAGCTGTGGCAGAGATTAAGGCAGCTAGCCTCCCCCGAGATTCGCCGCTCAATCTCAGCCACAGTATTCGACAGCAGTTCCTCTGTTGTAGCTTGGGGAAGGCTGCGGGCGAAGTGAATTCTCGGGCTTATTCACAGCTTTGAAATTGTTTGTTTTGTTCGTAATACTGACGCGTTCTGTTTAAAGCTTGTGAATAAATCAAAGCTTCTATGATCCGTTCTGGAATCAATATCGAAACGGGTTCGCCGGTGGAAGTCGAATTCGACACCCACATTCTTGCGGTACGTCCGTCGGGGAATCGAGAGGTGTATCTCGCCCCGGGATTCATCGACCTTCAGGTGAATGGATTCGCGGGCGTTGACTATAACCTGGCCTCGACTCCGGCTGAACATATTCAGCGTTCGGCGGCGGCGATTCGCGCGACGGGGGTCACTCGCTTCCTGCCGACTGTGATTACCGGACCGGCGGAGGAAATGAAGGGTTCGCTTCGCAATCTCGCCGGCGTGAGTGATTCTTCGATCGAGGGCTTTCATGTAGAAGGACCGCACTTGTCGCCAGAAGAAGGTCCTCGCGGAGCGCATCCTCTGGCGGATATTCGACCTCCAGACCTGGAAGAGTATCGGCGATGGCAGGAGGCAGCGGAGGGCCGCATTCGTCTGGTCACGGTTTCGCCGCACTGGGATAGAATCACGGACTATATCGAGCGGCTGGTGCAGGACGGGGTGACTGTGAGTATCGGCCACACGCACGCGGATTCCGCTCAGATTGCCGACGCGGTATCGGCGGGGGCCACGATGTCCACCCACTTGGGAAATGCGGCGCACGCGCTGATCCGCAAGCAGCCCAATTACATCTGGGACCAATTGGCGGATGACCGGCTTAACGCCAGCTTCATCTGCGACGGTATCCATATTGGCCCGGCATTTCTCAAGAGTGCGATTCGCGCCAAGCAGGTGGAGCGGACGATCCTCGTGACCGACGCAAGTTCGCCGGCAGGCGCGGTGCCAGGCAGATACAATCTTGGCCGCCAGGCTGTTGACCTGACGCAGGATGGGCGCGTTGTGCTCGCCGGGACGGACCGGCTGGCGGGGAGCGCCTTAACGATGATTGGGGCGGTTCGAAATGTGATGGCGATGGCAGGATTAACGCTGAAGGATGCTGTCCGGCTGGCAACAACGAACGCAGCTCGCGCCGTCAACATGCCAAAGCGGCAGCGCGGGTTGGTGGTGGGAGAGAGGGCGGATCTGGTGGTGCTGTCGAAGTCGCTCGAAGTTCAGGAAACCATTGTCAGCAATTGATTGAAGGAGCCTTGGCGGTAGCCTTCGAGATCCAGACAAACAAATTTGTAGCCCAGCTTACGGAAGATTTCCGTGAGCTTGCCTGCCATTTCCATATTGAGCGCGTGTTCCATCTCTTCGCGGGCAATTTCAATTCGAACCAGTTCTCCATGAAACCGTGTTCGGAATTGGCGAAAGCCAAGAGCTTTCATTTCTTCTTCGCCGACTTCGACGGTGCGGATATTTTGGATGGTGACGGGGGTCCCATACGGAATCCGGGAGCTGAGACAGGCAGCCGCGGGGCGGTCCCAGGTAGGTAAGCCAGCACCCCGCGAAAACTCGCGAATTTCGGCTTTGGTAAGACCGGCATCGACCAGGGGCGCTTTCACCTGGTGCTGTTGCGCGGCGTTCTGGCCGGGGCGGTAATCGCCTAAGTCATCCACATTGACGCCGTAAATGATATTTGAAATTCCGCGGTCTCGTCCGACTTCTTCGAGGCGCGTGAATAACTCGTCCTTGCAGTGAAAGCACCGGTTCCGGTCGTTCTTCAGATAGTCGGGATTTTCAAACTCCCGGGTAGCGATATATTCGTGGGCAATGCCGAAGCGAAGAACGAAATCCTCCGCGTCGCGCTTATGGGATGCGGGAATGGAAGCGCTGTCCGCTGTCACGGCGAGCGCCTTGGGGCCCAGGGCCTGATGGGCAGCCCACGCGAGATACGCGGAATCCGTGCCGCCCGAGTAGGCGACAATCACCTGTTCCATCCCGCGCAGGATTTCGAAGAGTTTGTCCTGTTTCGATTCCACGACTTAATTGTACCGGCGAAAGCGATCTACGCCCCGCCTTGGTCTATTGGAGCGCCAAATCACCCTGCGTGCTGGCGTCCTCACTCGATTCCGCTAGGACAACAGCGGCCGCGACCTGATCGCCCTGTTCCATCTTGACGAGACACACGCCTTGAGCGCTGCGTCCAGTCTGGCGGATCGAGCTGGCATCGATGCGAATCATCTTGCCGTCTTTGGTGACGATCATCAGGTCGGAATCGTCCTTTACGGCAAGAATCGCGATCACTTTTCCGACCCGTGAAGTGGTCTTCATGTTGATGACGCCCTTGCCGCCACGCCGGATGAGGCGGTAGTCCTTTAGCGGTGTTCGCTTGCCATAGCCGTTTTCAGAAACGGAGAGAATCAGGCCATCCGTATCGAGGACTTCGGCGCCAACAATATAATCGCCCTCTTCCAGATCCATCGCGTTGACGCCATAAGCGGGACGGCCCATAGCGCGAACTTCCTTTTCACTGAAGCGGATTGCCTGGCCCTCATGCGAGCCGAGCACCATGTATTGGCTGCCATTGGTGAGCCGCGCGGCAATCAATTCGTCGTTATCTTCGACGCCGAGCGCGATGATTCCGCGCTGCAGGGGATGGTTGAACTCGGTGAGCTGGCATTTCTTGATTACGCCGTTTTTCGTGACCATGATGACGAACTGGTCGGGCGTGAAATTGCGGACCGGCAGGAAAGCTTTCACAGTTTCGTCGGGCTGAAGATTAATCAGGTTCGAGATGTTCTTGCCCTTGCCGGTAGTAGTGGCGTCCGGAATCCGGTAAATCTTGAGCCAGTAAACGCGGCCTTTGTTCGTGAAGATGAGGAGATAGTCTTTCGTGGAGGCAACCAGGAAGTATTCGACGAAATCTTCCGTGCGCGTGCCCATCCCGATGCGGCCTTTACCGCCGCGCGTCTGACGGCGGTAAGTCTCCACGACGGTGCGTTTCAGATACCCGCCATGAGTAACCGTGACCGCGACCTCCTCGTCCATGACGAGGTCTTCGATATCGATATCGCCGGTGTCGTCGACAATCTCGGTTCGGCGTTCATCGCCGTAGGAGTTCTTTACCTCCTCCAGTTCCTTGATGATGAGGGCTTTCAGAACCGTTTCCGAACCGAGAATATCGAGGTACTGAGCGATGCGAACCTGAATATCGATCAATTCGTTCAGAATCTTCTGCTGCTCCATGCCGGTGAGGCGTTGGAGCTGCATCTCGATGATGGCCTGCGCCTGACGATCGCTAAACTCGAAAGCCGCGATCAACCTGTCGCGCGCATCTTTGGGACTGGTGGAAGCCCGGATGATGCGGATTACTTCATCGAGGTTGTTGAGCGCTTTTTGGAAACCAAGCAGGATATGCTCGCGCTCACGTGCTTTGCGGAGTTCATAATCCGTCCGGCGGCGGACGACATCGGTACGGTGATCAATGAAGTACTTGATCGTTTGGATCAGTCCTAGTTCGCGCGGCTGACCGTTGACGATCGAAAGATTGATAATGCCAAAGCTGGTTTGCAGCTGAGTCTGCTTGTAAAGGTTGTTGAGTACGACATCGGCTTGCTCGCCGCGTTTCAGTTCAAAAACAATGCGCATGCCGTCCCGGTCGCTTTCATCGCGAACATCGGAGATGCCTTCGATCTTCTTATCGTTGATCAGCGCGGCAGTATTTTCGATCAGGCGGCTCTTGTTGACCTGATAGGGAATTTCGGTGACCACGATGCGCTCGCGGTCTTTGCCCATCGGCTCAATAATTGCTTTCGCCCGAATCCGCAAACTTCCGCGTCCCCGCATGAACGCGTCGAGAATTCCCTGCCGGCCCAGGATTGTGCCCCCGGTAGGAAAATCCGGGCCGGGAACCATCTTCATGACTTCGACCAGCGGGAGTGACGGATCTTTCACCAGGGCTATGGTTGCGTTCACGATTTCCGTCAGATTGTGCGGCGGAATCTTCGTTGCCATGCCGACCGCAATCCCTTCGCTGCCGTTGATCAGAAGATTCGGGACACGGGTAGGGAGGACTTCGGGCTCGACTTCGCTATCGTCATAATTCGGGCGGAAATCGACGGTTTCTTTGTCGATGTCTTCGAGCAGAGCCGTGGCCACGCGCGAGAGCCGGGCCTCGGTGTACCGCTGGGCGGCTGGCGGATCGCCATCGACGGAGCCGAAATTTCCCTGGCCCTCGACGAGCGGGTAGCGCATATTGAAGGGCTGCGCCATGCGAACCAGGGAATCGTAAATTGGAGCATCGCCATGGGGGTGATACTTGCCCATGACTTCGCCGGTGATCTTGGCGGACTTGCGAGTGGGACGGTTCGGTTGAAGGCCCAGCTCATTCATACCCCAAAGAATGCGGCGATGAACGGGTTTCAGCCCATCACGAACATCGGGAAGCGCCCGGCCCACGATCACGCTCATGGCGTAATCGAGGTACGAACGTTTCATCTCATCTTCGATATTTACCGGGATAAGATTTTTGGTTTCGCCCGCGTCGGCAGGGGGGATCGGTGGGGGAAGTTCGGAATCAGCCATTGATTGAGGTAAACCCCAATTATATCAAGGCTTTCGTGCCGCTGTTCTCAGCAATCGCTGAAATGTTAGGACCGGTTTAAGCGGCGTGCGCGGGCCAACAGGAACAATGCGCCCGCTCCCATCATTGCCCACGTTCCGGGCTCAGGGACGGAAGAGGTAAATTGCGCCAGAAAGGAGTTCGCGTAAAGAGAGACACGGGTGTCGCCCGCCAGTTCGCCGAACGTTTGATGCGGACCATCGGTGGTGGGGAAGAGATCGGGAGGTGAGCTGCAGTTGTTTGGCAACCCCGCCGTCGTAAAGCATTCTGTGTACGAATGGACTCCGATAATCTGGCCGTTGTAGAAACTGGGTCCTCCTGAATCACCACCGGCAATGGACACTTCCATCAACCCGTTCCCCGTGGAACTGCCGAAAGCACCCAGAGCGTTCTGAGCATTGGTTCCATTGTCGAAATCGAACAGGATGTGGGTGTTATCGCCTCCACCGAGAGTTGAAGCCAGGACGTCATAGTTATTCAATCCCATCCGCCTGCCGATCAATTGTGAATCCTGCGCGTACTGGGCCTGCGGGCCCGTTGTGCCCGTGCCGCCCGCACCATGGCCGACGAGTGTCACGGTTTTGCCCAGTTCATCGGTACCGGTGTAAAGAGAATAGGTCGCCGCATCGGCGGGCGCAGGGGTTTGCAGCCTGATCACAGCGATGTCGTTTGCATAGCCATTGCTCTGCCCGACATAACCCGGAGCCACGTAAGCAGCTGCAATCGGATCGTCGAACCTGAGGTTAATGGCGCCATCTATCCCGACGTAGGACGCCGCATCCAGTTGGGAACCTCCGGCGCCTACCACGCAATGCGCGGCCGTGAGTACATAGAGACTCGAGGGTCCAAACAGCGCACCGGTGCAATAGCCGGCCTGAGTGTAGACGCGAACAACACCCGTATATGCGATGCCGCTATACATGGGATCGTTGGGGTCTGTCCCGCTTACCACGATGGCGTTGGCAAGTGGGGCTGCCGACAAAGCGCTCAGAAGCAAGGCCAAAGTTCGATGTTTCATTGAACACGAATCTACCATGAGGGTTGCAAAATGTTCCGAGAATTACGGCGACGAACGGTGACAAGTTGCGCTTCCCTCCGCAATGTGTCACAACTTGCTTACGAGCCGCAAATTGCGATTATGGGCCTGCTGCCTGGATCACCACTTCGAGGAATCGCTTTCGTCCTCGCCCTCGTTTGGTCGTTCGGTAGTTCCCTGTCGTTCTCTCAAACGGCCATGGATGCAAGCGGGCAGGCGGGTCCACTGCGCCTGTTCAACTCCGATGAGGCAGTGCTGGAAAGCCAGGAGCCGCGGAAAGATCTAGCCTGTTCCGTTGAGCCGGTAAAACCGTCCCTTGGCTTCGACTTACGCTTTCATTCCGGCTACGACGTAACGGTGCCCTTGCGCGAGGTTGCCGGAAATGAGAACACACTGACGATGATTTTCCGGGTAACCCCGGATCATGACAAGACACATCCGCGCTATTTCTCCCAGAGAATCTCCGTTCCGAAAATTGAAGAGGACGCGAAAGGCGATGCTTATCTGCAAGGCAACTTCGACTTGGGGGAAGGTTCGTATCACGTCGATTGGCTGATGCGCGATCGCTCTGAGCGACTGTGTACGTCATTCTGGGACACCACGGCTGCCTTGAGTCCGAAAGACCGTGACGTGGCTCTTTCGATCCAGCCCAATCTGGTACTGCCCAGCGATCGAGAGCCGTTCAAGGAAGAACCACCCATCGCGCGCGACGAGAAAACAGCTCCGCTGAACGTTAAGGTGATGGTGAATTTCGCTCCCCAACGCTCCTTATCGCCCACCCTGCAGCCGATCGACACAAATGCCTTGGTATCCATTCTGCGGAACATCTCGCGTGAGCCGAGGATTGTAAAATTCAGCGTTGTCGCCTTTAATATGCAGGAGCAGCGGATTCTCTACCGGCAGGATGAAAGCGAGCAAATCAACTTCCCCGCCCTGGGCGATTCTTTGAATTCGCTGAACCTGGGCACCGTCAATCTCAAAAAGCTGGAGCAGAAACACGGGGATACAGGATTCCTGAATACGCTGATTGCCGAAGAGATGACGAATTCCCATCCAGACGCGATGATTTTTGCAGGCCCGAAGGTAATGCTGGAAGAGGCGGTGTCGACGGAGTCTCTGCGGCAGGTGGAGAATGTGAGCTTCCCCATTTTCTACATGAATTACAATCTGTATCCGCAGGCAAACCCCTGGCGGGATGCAATTGGAACGGCGGTGAAGCGGCTGCGCGGAGTTGAATACACAATCAGCCGGCCGCGCGACCTGTGGGTAGCCTGGAGTGACATCGTGACCCGTATAGTAAGATCGAAGAATAGTAAGCCTGTCACCAGCTTCTCTTCGCCTTAGGGATAATATCGGCATGATGCGGTCTTCCACAATCTTTCTGTTCTGCGCATTTTTCGTGTCGGGTTCTTCCGCCTTGGCGCAGCACTTCAAGAATCCGGATACGCTTGGGCCCGACGTGCCCACGCCGCCTCAAGTGATCGACCGGATGCTTACCGCGGCGCGTCTGAAGCCGGGGGAAATGGTCTATGACCTGGGTTGTGGAGAAGGGCGCGTTGTGATGATGGCGGCGCAGAAGTTCAAGGCGCGCGCCGTGGGAATCGAACTTTCACAGAGCCTTTTCGAGCAGACCTTCAATCGTGTAAAGCAGTTGGGCCTGGAAAATCAAATCACTATCGTCCATGGCAACGCACTGCATTACGATTTGAGCCCAGCGGACGTGGTTACCATTTACTTCCTGACGAGTTCGAACGACCGGTTGCGCCCTGTCTTTGAAAAGACGCTTCGGCCGGGTGCTCGCGTTGTGTCGCACGACTACGAAATTCGCGGATGGAAGCCTGCAATTAAAGAAACAATGTCCGTTAACGGCGGGCGTGTGCACACCATCTACGTTTATGATATGGGCCGCCACGCCTCGGAATGAGCGGCGAATCGCTCAGTCTCTTTCCTGAACTGACCCGGCACGTCCCGCACAACTTTACAACCGGAGTTCTTCCCTCCCAAACGATTTTAGAATTGGCGGCTGCGGGCCATATCTCCAGTTCGGTTCCGATTGACGCGGAGCAGATTCAGCCTTCGAGCATCGATCTTCGGTTGGGGCCGGTCGCCTATCGGGTAAGAGCGAGTTTTCTTCCGGGAGAACATTCCACCGTGGCGCGCAAGCTTGCGGATCACAAGCTCCACGAGATCGATCTGACCAAGCCCGCGGTGCTCGAAAAGGGCTGCGTCTACATCGTTCCCCTACAGGAAGAGCTGAACCTGCCCAAAGACATCTCGGGCAAGGTGAACCCGAAGAGCTCCACCGGGCGCCTGGATATTTTTACACGCGTCATCACCGACTACGGTCGTCAGTTTGAGTTTATTCCGGCCGGCCACAAAGGCAGGCTCTATGCGGAGGTGGTGCCGCGCACTTTCAGTATCCTGGTTCGTGCCGGAGCGCGGCTAAGCCAGTTGCGGCTGAGCCGTGGTGCGCCGCAGTTCTCCGATCAGCAGTTGGCCCGCTTAGACGAGCTTGAGATGCTGGTCTATCACGACGGCGAGAGGCCGGTAGAGGCTTCGATCGCCGACGGGCTTCGCCTGTCGGTAGACCTTGAAGGCATCGGCGACAGTGAGATCATCGGTTACCGCGCCAAGAAGCATACGGGATTAATCGATCTCGATAAGATTGGCCACTATGAACCCGGTGATTTTTGGGACACCATCTACCGCACGAAAAATCGCGACCTGGTTCTGGATCCGGAAGACTTCTACATACTGGCTTCGAAAGAAAAGGTCCGGATTCCGCCTGGATACGCGGCGGAAATGGTGCCCTACGATCCCTCCGTGGGTGAGTTTCGCATTCATTATGCCGGCTTCTTCGATCCCGGATTCGGCTATGGAACGGACGACATCAAAGGAACGCGGGCGGTGCTGGAAGTTCGCTCCCATGAGGTTCCGTTCCTTCTCGAAGACGGACAGGAAGTCGGCAGTCTAGCGTTCGAGCGCTTGCTGGCGCTGCCGGACCGGCTTTATGGCCAGAGCATCGGGTCTAATTATCAGATGCAAGGGTTGCAGTTAAGCAAGCACTTCCGGCGCGTCTGACTATTCTCCCCAGATATACTTTCCAAACCACTCCAAGTTATGTTCCATGACGGCGCGCTGCTGCTTGGGCTTGTCAATGGAGTGGCCGAACCCTTTGTACACGATCATCTTCACGGGTACGCCGACATCTTCGAGCGCCTGCCGCAATTCATAGCCGTTGGGGATGGGAACGCGCCTATCGAGTTCGCCGTGCTGAATCAGAGTCGGCGTCTTCGCCTGCTTCACGTAGGTGATCGGCGATGTCTTGCGATAGATTTCCGGATCGTTCCAGGGCGTGGCGCTCAGATAGTTCGGGGTGAAATTCGTGATATCGGTATTGACGTAGTATGTTGCCCAATCCGAGATTCCGGCACCGACGGAAATGGCTTTGAAGCGGTCGGACGTGGTGGTCAGGAACGCGGAGATATAGCCGCCTTGGCTCCAACCCATGCAGCCCATCCGATTGGCATCGACGAAGCCTTTGGCGATGAGAGAGTCCACTCCGGAGAGAACGTCCCAGGCATCGCCTATGCCCAGATTGCGGACATTGAGAGAGCGGAACTGTTCGCCGTATCCGGCCGAGCCGCGGTAGTTCGGACGCAGAATCAGAGCGCCCTTCGCCACGAATTGTTCCGAGGGATAAGAGCGATCAGGGCGAAAAAATGGCTGGTCGACTCCGGTTGGGCCGCCATGAATGATGACGAGGAGCGGGTATTTCTTTGAGGAATCGAAATCGGCCGGCTTTTCGAGAATGCCTTCAACGGTCGCGCCGTCTTTTGATTTCCACGACACCACTTCGCGGTGCGCCACCGTCATCCCGTTCAGCTGTTCGGAGAGGGTGGTGACAGCTACGGGCCGGAAGCTTTCCACGGAAGAAACGTACACTTCCGCTATCCCGCGGGGGGCCGATCGAAGAAAAGCGACGAACTTGCCATTCTTACTGAGGGACGGCTGAGAATAGGCGAGCCCGTCATTCTCGCCTAAGCGTATGGTTTGCGAGGACTCGGGATTCAGCTGATAACACGTACGCAGCGGTCTTTTGCAAAGCTTCGAAGAAGATGCCACGCTCCGTCCAGTTGATCAGTTGTGGGCTCTCGTCGAAGGCTTTAGTCAAGATAACGGGAGCGCCACCGGTTGAAGACACTGCGGCAATTCTCCTGTTTTGGAAGGAAAGCTCAGAGCCGGCCGAGGTTTCAAACGCGATCCGGGTGCCATCGGGCGACCATTGCGGGTTAGAATCGGCTCCCTTCGTGGTGACAAGAGGTTCGGCTTTCTTTGAAGCGAGGTCGACCGTGTAGATATCCGCATAACGGGACGAATTCGGAGAGGGATCGGGAACCGCTGTAAACGCGATGCGCTTTGAATCAGGCGACCAGGAAAACGCGCCTACTGAGAATTTACTGTCGTCCGTGAGGCGGGTGGCGGCGCCCTCCAGAGGCTGCAGCCAGAGATGACTCCTGGTGAAGTCGGAGCGAACGATTTCGAACTCGCCATAGCGCTCCTTGCGATCCTTCAGCGGCTTGGGATCAGGATCAGGCGCGGTGAACGCAATGGTTTTCCCGTCGGGCGACCAACGGAAGGAAGCAATCGCGGTTTCTGATTTCGTTAGCTGGCGGGCTTCCCCGCCACTGGGCGAGATGAGATAGACCTGACGCTTGCCCTCGCGATCGGAGGCGAATGCGATCTGGCGTCCATCGGGCGACCACTGCGGGGCTGCGCTTGATTTCTTGCCGCCGGTAAGAACGTAAGGCCGGTGCGGGACCCCGGCAGAAGCAATCCAGATCTCCGTTTCGAACGCGTTATCTTCCCAGTTCGTCTTCTGAACTTCGTAGGCCACGCGCTCGCCGTCAGGCGAGATTTGCGGGTTAGCGGCGGTATGGAATGAGAGAGACTGGTCGATACTGGGCGCGGCAGCGGCGACCAGCCCTGGAACGATTGCTAAAAAGCTCAGCAGGAAACGGCGCATGCGCCAGTTTAGCAACTAGCAGTACTTGTCGAAGGCTTCGGTCAGCACCTGCGCGATCTGGAAGGCGTCGCGACGTTCGATTTCGTGACGGTGCAACATGTAAACCGGCTTACCATCCTGGAACAGCGCGACCGACGGGCTTGAAGGCGGAAAATCCTTCAGTAGACCGCGGAGATGGGCTACGGCCTGATCGTCGCCTCCGGCGAAAACGGTGGCCGATTTCGCGGGCTTTTTAGAATGATTCAGAGCCATGCCGATTCCGGGGCGGGCTTTACCGGCCGCACAACCGCAGACAGAATTCACAACCATGAGCACGGTGCCACTGCCTGGGGTCAACAGCTTGTCGACCTCGGCTGGGGTACGCGCTTCTTCGATTCCGAAACGGGTCAGGTCCTGTCGCATCGGGGCGATCAACTGCTCGGGGTAAGCCATAACTTTATTTTACTAGGAGATTGCCTTAATCCGTGATGGTAACGGTGGGGCCGTGGGGCTGGCCGACTTCCGCTATGCGCGCCAGCAGTCGCTCAGCGAGTTTAGAAAAGCTTGTAGTGCTCAAAGCGACAGGTTTGCCGCTATCGCCGCCGATGCGAACCGCGGGATCAAGCGGCAACTCGCCCAGGAACGGGACATTCATCTGCTCCGCAGTGCGCATCCCTCCCCCTTCACCAAACACATCAATCCTTGCTCCGGCATGCTCTAAGTAGCTCATATTCTCGACAATGCCCAGAATCGGAACCTTGACCTGCTCGAACATGTGAACGGCTTTGCGCGCATCCTCAAGCGAAACGGCTGACGGCGTGGTTACCACCACCGCCCCCGTGACCGGCGCCGTTTGGAGCAGCGTCAGTTGCACGTCGCCGGTGCCCGGCGGCAGATCGATCAGAAGATAGTCAAGATCCAGCCAATCCACGCCCCGAAGAAATTGCTGAATCACGCTATGCAGCATGGGCCCGCGCCAAACCAGCGGCTTATCGCCGGGGTTCAGGAACCCCATCGACATCAGCTTCACACCGTAATTCTCCAGCGGGCGGATTCGTTCCCCGTTGGCAAGAGGCGTGGTGTTGATGCCCATCATCAGGGGCACGTTCGGACCGTAAACGTCCGCATCCATCAAACCGATTTTGAAACCACTTTTCGCTAACTCAATGGCCAGATTTACGGAAACGGTCGTCTTGCCTACGCCGCCCTTGCCGGAACCGATTGCAATTAGATTGCGAACTCCCGCAATTGGCAACTTCGGCTGCTGTTGCTGCTGTTGAGGACCCATGAACTCTTAGTGTATCGTCCACGATCCGCCGCACCGGATGCTAAGTTAGCCGTTGGTGAAAAGAACGAGCTTTAGCGGCGCCCTCACCCTGGGACTTCTTCTCGTGTGCAACGGTTTCGGTGCATGGAAGCCCGTAGCCGAGCCCTCCTCGGTACTCCTACAGGGAGGTTTTGCGCCAAATGCTTCACATTCCTGGCAGAACTGGGAAGATCCTCGTCAAGCGTCGCTGCCGTACTTCGGCAATTTTCAACGGCTTGGGCGGGACGCCGGGCATTTTTCGCACCCCTGAATTCCGTCCCGCCCGGCAGATTCGACTCTATCTGTTGGGCTATCCCGCTACTCCGGGCATAGAACTTTACCTGGTTGACGTCGCGACGCAGAAGCGGCTACCGCTCAAGAGTACACTGCGACCGGCTCTTATCTGGCGCGAAAGAATCTGGACCCTCCCTCCTGATTGGCGTGGAAAAGCGGTGTATTTCGTGGCCGAAGTCCAGCAAGCATCGGACAGAGGCTGGGTTGCGCTGAGAATACCGGAAACAGGCGAAGTCGCGGCATGGCTGCCTTTCGCAAGAGCAGCCAACCGGTCATTTTTTCTAACTCTGGAGTTTGCCGGCTTCCTGGTGCCAGGGATTGCCATCGCAAGCTTGTTTGCGGTGTTCGGGCCAAGCACAACTGGCAGTTCGCACACTGGTTAGCTCGGCCCTGGTTGCTTACGCCGTGTTCTGGGTTTACGTACTCAATACCAAGGCGGGACCGATCGCGAGTGCTCTGGTCTTCGCAGCGTCGGCCGTGATTTTGTTCCGGCGAATCTTGTTCAAGCGAAAGGAGCGCGTGTACGGCCGCGACCTCCGAATCTTGGCCGTCACCATCGTAGCTTCAGCCATTTTCTACAATTCACTCTGCTTTCTGTTCTACACGGATGACGGCCCAGGAGAACTTGTCCAGATGCGGTTCGGACCTGGTCAAATGCCGCCGGATAACTTACTGCAAAATATGTTTGCCGAGAAACTTGCCAATGGTAGGACGGTCCGGCCTTTCCTTTTCGCCAACGCCCACGCCAGTGACCGCCCGCCCCTGCAAACCGCGGCCGTTTTGGAACAGCGGCCCTTCTGGAGACTGCTGAGTCAAGACCTGTCGTACCAAATTTTGAGTGTCCCCCTGCAGTGCCTTTGGGTCGCGGGTTTGGGCGTTCTGTTGACGCAAATGCAAATCGAGAAGCGAACCGTAGTCTGCGCCGTCGCATTTACGCTCTTCACTTTGTTTGCCTGGCAAAACAGCATTTATGTATGGCCGAAACTGATGGCCGCCGCCTTTTGCTTGCTGGGGATGTCTGCCATTCCGCAAGTGCGGGGTGAACGGAAAGCGTGGAAACTGAGTGAGACCCTGCTGGCCACCGCTGCATTCACCCTCAGTCTCTTAAGCCATTCCGGGACCGCTTTCACCATACTCTCGATCTTGATCTTTCTGACTTTCAGGCGCGCGTTGCCACCTTGGCGCTATTGCGCGATCGCTATTGGACTAGCGTTGCTGATGATTCTGCCGTGGCGCGCTTACCAGCTGTTCATCGACCCCCCGGGTGACACGCTGTTTAAACTTCACCTGGCCGGCGTTTCGAACTCACAAGGTTCGCTCCTTACGGCACTGAGCACCAGCTACGGAAAACTTACTCCGGCAGCTTTCGCCAGCGCGAAATTCGCAAACGTGAAGCTACTCTTTTTTAAATTCGGAATGCAACCGGTCAATAGTTTTGCGGCGTTCCTCCAGAACATGACGGAACTGTCCTTCTTCTCGTTTTTCCCGTGCGCCGGCCTATTGAACCTTGGTTTGCTGGCCCGTTTCGGGCTCAGCCGTAACACGCCCTCGGTGCAAGCTGCGGATCGCCTGCTCTTGATCGCGATGTTGTCGCTCCTCGTCTGGTGCCTGCTGATGTTCGAAGGTGGATCCACCTTTGTGCACCAGGGATCGTACGCCACTGTGCTCCTGTATTTTGCCGCGATGGTTATTTATCTGACCGCTTGGTCCTCAAGAGTAATGCTGATCCTCATCGCGGTGCAGGCTGTTGCGATATTTCCGTGGTTTCTGACGGTTGAGCCCGTGTTCAGCCAATCCGCCGCTGTTCTCTGGAACAATTCTTTCGATTGGGGAATGGCCACGGCGGCACTTGTCAGCCTGGTGCTACTTGCGGGTTGCGCTGCCGCTTTCCTGGCTCCCCAACGCTCTTTTCGGTCAGTTCTGGCAAAGCTTTCAGCAACATAGGCCGCTTTCCCTGCATGTTACCCTGAACGTTTCCTCCAAAGAATGATTCGCGCCGTAAAAGGAATGAGAGATCTGCTGCCTCCGCAGACCACGGTATGGAACCGTGTCGAAAGCGTGGCCAGAGAAGTCTTTCGGACTTACAATTACCACGAGATCCGGACGCCGATCGTAGAGGAAACGCAACTCTTCGCGCGAGGAGTGGGGGCGGAAACCGACATTGTCACGAAGGAGATGTACACCTTCGAGGACCGGGACGAATCGAGTCTTACGCTTCGCCCGGAGAACACGGCATCCGTGATTCGCGCCTACATCGAGCACCGGTTGGACCAGCGTCCCGGAGTTCAAAAGCTCTACTACATGGGGCCGATGTTCCGCCGCGAGAGACCGCAGAAAGGCCGTTACCGCCAGTTTTTTCAGATTGGCGCGGAGGCAATCGGAAGCAGTTCGCCCTACACCGATGCCGAAGTGATCGAGATGGTGGTGGAGATTTTCGATCGGCTGGGCATTACCGGTTATGAGCTGATCATCAATTCCGTAGGCGATCAAAACTGCCGTCCGCAATTCATCGAAGAACTGAAGTTGGCGTTGAAGGATGTCGCGGGATCTCTTTGTGAGGATTGTCAGCGCCGCGCGGTGACCAACCCGCTACGCGTACTCGATTGCAAGGTGCCGCAGGACCAGCCTGTGATCGACCGCCTGCCTTCCATTCAGGATTCGCTTTGCGAGCCGTGCCACGATCATTTTGCCACCCTCAAACAGATTCTCCAGACGCGGGGCATTCCGTTCCGCGTCAACCCGCGCATGGTGCGCGGCCTCGATTACTACATGCGAACCACATTCGAAGTGGTCCATGGCAATTTAGGCGCGCAGAATTCTGTGCTCGGCGGCGGCCGCTATGATGGGTTAGCGGAAGAATTGGGCAGCAAGGTGCCCGCTCCGGGCATCGGCTTTTCGATCGGAGAAGATCGCTTGGTGATGACCTGGGAAGAAGCGTACCCCGAACAGGTGCGGACCGAACTCGACCTGTTTGCCATCCCGATGGGCGACGCGGCGCAGCAGCATTTGGGTATGGTTGCTCGTGACCTCCGCCGAGCGGGTATATCCGTGGAAGTGATGGATACCGGTAAAGTGAAGCGGGGGATGGAGTTAGCCAACAAACTAGGCGCGCGCTTTGTTGCGATCCTGGGTGAAAACGAAATGAACGCTGGGAAATTCGCATTGAAAGAAATGGCAACTGGAGAACAGACCGAAGTTACGCAGGAACGGATGCTGGAACTCCTGGGGAGCCGCAATTGAAGCTGGACTTATTGGGCGATCTTACCCGCACTCATGATTGCGGCGCTCTCCGCTCCACCGACCAAGGGAAGCGCGTTCTTCTGATGGGCTGGGTTCACCGCCGTCGTGATTTGGGCGGCGTAATTTTTATCCACTTGCGCGACCGTGAGGGCGTGACTCAAGCCGTGTTCCGGCTCGGATCGGAGACTCATGCAAAAGCCGAGGAATTGCGGTCCGAGTATGTGGTTGCCATTCAAGGCAGCGTGGAACTGCGCTCCGCCGACACCATCAACCCCGCGCTTCCTACCGGTGAAGTGGAAGTAGTCGCCGAGCAGATCTGGATTCTGAACGACTCCAAAGTGCCCCCGTTTCCGATGGAAGACGAAGTCAACGTCTCCGAAGAAGCTCGCCTCAAATACCGGTTCGTGGATCTTCGCCGGCCGCGCATGCAGCGCAACATCATTCTACGGTCGAAAATTGCGTTTGCCGTTCGCGAGGTGATGACGTCGCAGGGCTTCCTTGAAATCGAAACGCCCTTCATGACACGCTCCACGCCAGAAGGCGCGCGTGATTATCTGGTGCCTTCGCGGGTGCAGCCCGGAAGCTTTTACGCGCTCCCGCAATCGCCGCAGATCTTCAAGCAGCTGCTGATGGTCAGCGGGTTTGACAAGTACTTCCAGATTGTTCGCTGCTTTCGCGATGAAGACTTACGCGCGGATCGCCAGCCCGAGTTCACCCAGATCGATATCGAAATGTCGTTTCCCCGCCAGGACACCATCTTTGCCATGGTGGAGCCGCTGATGAAGCGGGTAACGGAGGTGGCAGGGTTTACTGTCGAAACACCCTTCGCACGCCTGACCTACGCCGAAGCCATGCGCCAGTACGGCAGCGATAAGCCGGACCGTCGCGTGCCCCCGATGCACTCCGTCGAAGATCTAATCCCGGATCTCAGCGCTCCCGGTTTGCCGACCTTAGCGATTCACATCCCCAAAGTCGGGCAGATCAGCCGCAAGGAACGGGATGATTTGAAGGCGTTCGGACAGGAACGCGGCCTTCGCGTCTTCGACGATCCGAAGCGCCTGGAGAAAGATTTCCCGGCCATCATGCCGATGATCCGGGAACGTTGCGGCTTCCAGGAAGACGATCTGTTGATTCTTGCGTCCTGGGGA
Organism: Bryobacterales bacterium; assembly: GCA_963795835.1. GTDB lineage: Bacteria > Acidobacteriota > Terriglobia > Bryobacterales > Bryobacteraceae > JALYXI01. The sequence goes on from CAWCJC010000006.1 coordinate 118,310, forward strand.
GGCGAGCCCAAAGGGCAGCGTCCGGAGGAAACGGTTTATCAGGCCTGCGGAAGCTTGCGTTCCATGCTGGCGCAAAAATACAATGACCGGCACAAGCTGCTCGATTCGAAGCGCTTCGAATATCTCTGGGTAACGGACTTTCCTATGTTCGAGTGGAACGAAGAAGATGATCGCTGGGTGGCCGCCCATCATCCGTTCACCAGTGTGCTGGACGAAGATTTGGACAAGCTCGAAAGCAACCCCGCCCGGTGCCGTGCCAAGAGCTATGATCTTGTCTTGAACGGCGTCGAACTCGGTTCCGGCTCTATCCGGATCCATCAGCGCGAGATTCAAACCAAAGTGTTTGCGGCCCTAGGTTTTAGCGAAGAAGAAGCGCGCAAGCGGTTCGGCTTCCTGCTCGACGCTCTGGAATATGGCGCGCCGCCCCACGGAGGAATCGCGCTCGGGCTGGATAGGATGGTGATGCTGCTTTGTGAAGAGAGCTCCATTCGCGATGTAATTCCCTTCCCCAAGACGGCGAAGGGTACGGATCTGATGTGTGAAGCGCCCGCCCCCGTGCCGGACAAGCTCCTGCGCGACCTGGGCCTAAATCTACGAAAGACGGAAAGGACTTAAATCGAAATGGCACGCAAGAAAATTACGGTAGTGGGTGGCGGCAACGTGGGCGCGACCTGTGCGCTTCGCATCGCGGATAAAGAACTCGCGGATGTGGTGTTGGTGGATATCGTCGAAGGGCCGCCTCAGGGTAAGAGTCTGGACATGCTGCAGTCCGGCCCCGTTCAGGGCTATGACGTCATGGTCACGGGAGCGAACGATTATGCTCTCACCAAGGGCAGCGACATCATCATCATCACCGCGGGCTTTCCCCGCATGCCGGGGATGAGCCGCGACGACTTATTGCTGAAGAATTATGAGGTGGTAAAGACCGCGACGGAGCAGGCGGTTGCTGTCTCGCCCGATTCCATCATCATCGTCGTCACCAATCCGCTCGATGCCATGGCCCAGGTGGCGTATATGGTTTCGAAGTTTCCGCGCAATCGGATTGTGGGGATGGCCGGCGTGCTCGACACGGCGCGGTTCCGGACATTCATCGCCCAGGAATTGCAGGTTTCAGTGGAGAACGTGACTGCCGTCGTAATGGGCGGCCACGGCGACACCATGGTTCCGCTGGTGCGCCTCAGCAACGTTGCCGGCATACCGCTCATGGATCTGCTGAGTGAACAGAAGCTGGCGGAACTGGTGAAGCGCACGAAGAACGGAGGGGCCGAAATTGGCAACTTCCTAAAAACCGGCAGCGCCTTCTACGCGCCTTCCGCGGCTGCGGTGGAGATGGCGGAATCCATTCTGAAAGACAAGAAAAAGGTTCTCCCCTGCGCGGCTTATCTGGAAGGAGAATATGGAATCCATGGGCTGTTTGTCGGAGTTCCGTGTAAGCTTGGCGCCGGCGGTGTGGAGCAGATTTACGAATTGAAACTCACACCGGAAGAGAGCGCAATGCTGAGAAAAAGTGCCGATGCCGTTAAAGAATTGGTGGATGTGATTCAAGCAAAAATGTAATTAGAGCATCACCACAGCGGCGCTCACCGGCTCCTCTCCCACGGCGATCACATCGAAAATCGGCGCCCGTTTATACCGGAGGTCGGTCAGTTTGGAAAGGCGAACCACCGCCATATCTCCCGATTTTCGATTCAGCACCAGCGCATACTCGCCATCGGGTGTAAGGATGACGGCACAAGGCTCTTCGCCCGAAGAAATGCGTGCAATTACCTGGCGCTCCGCGATCGCCATCACCGTGGTATCACCCGTGGGCGGGTTTGTAACAAAGAGAAGTGTATCGTTGATGGCCATCGCACCTGGCTCTCGCCCCGCCAGGACCGTCTCGGCAACCTCGGTCTGATACGGATAGACAATCGCCACCGCATCCATGCCCGGCCCTGTAGCGAACATCTGGCCGCCATTGTCCAAGCTGAAGCAAAAAGTCTTCGGTCCGAAGGGTAATGGCAGCGTGACTAAACTCTTGGCACTGCCTCTTTCCGCAACGGTAATCGTCCGGCCCAATTCACTCCCGATCAGGACTTCCTTTCCGTCCGGTCGAAAGCGCACCACGCCAGGTTCCGTATCCAATCGAATCTCCTGCGTTACCCGGCCCTGACGAAGGTCAACAAAGGCGCATTGCTTTTGCCCTGAGTAACTCACCACCGCCGACTCCCCATCGGGAGAAATGTCAAAATCCTGCACGGGATAAGCAAGCGGAATCAGGCGGTCCCGCTTCCAGCTGTTCAGGTCTAAAGAAACCAGCGCGTGAGGAGAGTTGCAGAGCAGCCAAAGCCTTTTCTCCCCGTCTGCAAGCCGCATGGAAATCACTTGGTCCGCTACCCTTCTGCTCTGCGATACCGCGAGCGATCCCGCATCCACCTCCACAACGGTTCCCACGTCAGGCAGCAACACGAGAGCTTTACGCCGGCCCGCATGAGCTAACACGCTAGTGGGCGCACCCGCCAGCGCAATGTGTTTTTCTGCGCGGAAGCGCGTCAGGTTTACCGCTGCGATGGAGTGGGAACCGCGGTTTGCGACAAGCGCATATCCGTTGATCCGCTTGGCGAGCTTCGGTCCACAACCGCTCAGACCCACAGTTCCGGCCAGTAATTTTCTGCGCGAAATCACCTGCGGTTCGGACGAATTAGCTGCCCCTCATCGCGAAAGGTGGCGTACCACGCCTCAATCACGTCATTGGGCGATTCCAGCCATTTGGCCCCTGCAATTACCGCCTGCTCCGAATCCATTCCTACAAAGGGTCCATCGGGCGCGGCGGCCTCGGCAAATAGCCCATCCTCTCGCTCCAAAATACGAATTACGCCGTTGCCGTCCGTGTTGTAAATGTCTTCGTCCTTGATCTTCAAATGCCACCCGGCTGAAGCCATCTTACAGGGCTTTCGCCCGATTGTCTGTGCTATGATTCAACTGCGTTTCGCCTCTGGCTTACTCCTTTCATTTGAACCGGATACATGAATCTTCGTTCCCTCTTTAGTCTTTTTTCGTCAGATCTCGCAATCGATCTTGGTACCGCAAATACGCTCGTTTACGCGAAAGGAAAAGGGATCGTCGTGAATGAGCCGTCGATTGTCGCGCTCAACAAAAATACGGGCGAGGTGGAAGCCGTCGGCAAAGAAGCTAAGGAGATGCTGGGGCGCACCCCGGGAAATATTGTCGCCATTAAGCCAATGAAAGACGGCGTTATCGCTGACTTTAAAGTCACCGAAAAAATGCTGAATTATTTCATTCAGAAGGCGCACAACCGCAAGATGCTGGTGCATCCGCGCATTGTAATTGGAGTACCCAGCGAAATCACACAGGTTGAAAAACGCGCGGTGATGGATTCGGCGTACCGCGCGAAAGCCAGCGAAGTCCATCTGGTGGAACAGGCTATGGTTGCTGCAATCGGCGCGGGTTTGCCGATTACAGAACCTTCGGGAAACATGGTGGTTGATATCGGCGGCGGCACCACGGATGTTGCCGTGATCTCGCTTTCGGGAATTGTCTACTCACGCTCGGTTCGCGTGGCCGGCAATGAGATGGACGATGCCGTAATGCAGTTTCTAAAGCGCAAATACAACCTGCTGATCGGGGAACGAACCGCCGAAGCGATCAAGATTGAGTTGGGCTCCGCCTTCCCGCTCGATAAACCGCTCACCATGGAGATCAAGGGCCGTAATCTGATTGAGGGCGTGCCGAAGACCGTCACTATCGGGGACGGCGAAATTCGGGAAGCGCTTTCCGAATGCGTAGCGACCATCATCAATGCCATCCGCGTTGCGCTCGAACGAACGCCCCCGGAACTCAGTGCGGATATCAGCGATCGAGGCATTGTGCTGACAGGCGGCGGGGCCATGCTGAAAAATCTGGACCGCCGCATTCGCGAAGAAACCGGTTTGCCCGTTTCCATTGCGGACGATCCGCTGGCATCTGTCGTGCTCGGAACCGGCCGCATGCTAAGCGATTTCAAACTGCTTCGTAAAATCAGCATTGATTAAGCGAAAGGCTTCGATATGGAGTCACTGTTTACCCGTTACCGAAACATCACCGTACTGCTCTTTTCGGTTTGTGCCCAGTTGGTCCTGCTGGCGTATCAGGTAAAGAACGGGAGTGACGTCCGTATCATCCGGGTGTGGGCGGTCACGGCCGTAACGCCACTGGCGCAAGTGGTGGAGGACAGCAGAAGTTCCGTGGCGGGCTTCTTTGGCAGCTATGTCGCGCTCCGCGATGTTCGGGAACAAAACCGGGTCATGAAGGCCCAACTCGATTCGCTAAAGCTGGAAAATCAGTACCTGCGAAATGAGTTGGCAATGGCGGATCGCGTAAAGGCACTGGGCCAATTCGAGGCGCAATCGCCGTCGAAGATGATTGGGGCCCGTATCATCGGCAGCGGCACAGGCGTGGCGAATCGCGTGTCGTTCGTCGATCGGGGGTCCACACAAGGCGTGGAGAAAGGCATGGGAGTCGTAACTCCCGATGGCATTGTAGGGAAAGTAATCGCTTCCTACCCGACTGCTTCCCAGGTGCTGATGGTCGACGATCCCGGTTTTGCCGCCGGCGTGGTTTCCCAGAAGAATCGAGTTCGCGGAATCCTGAAAGGCTTAGGGCACGGCCAGTGCCAGATCGAATACGTGCAGAACGAAGAAACGGTGGACGTCGGCGAGATCTTCTACACAGCCGGTGACGATCGCGTCTTCCCAAAAGGCATGCCTGCTGGGAAAGTGATTTCCACAAGTGTGGGAAACATTTACAGGACGATCGCGATTGAGCCCCTGGGGCTGCAAAACGGACCGGAAGAGGTTCTGATTGTCCTTGAGGGCAAACAGCAAAACATTCCCGATGTCCAGTCGGCGCACACTGTTTATCTGGCTCCCAATAAGCCGGAGGAGTCGGACTCTGCTCGCTCTGCCGTGCCGCTTTCTACCGACGCAGACCGCGCCCGCCAGCACTATAAAGAGATCGGTGAGGCGCAAAACCATAAGTTCGGCGAAGGTGCTCCTGGTTCCCTTCCCCCGGATTTTAATCTGAAGCCCAAGCCGTCCACCCCGCCGCCTGCCGGAACGGTATTGCCTCGAAGCGAGCAAGCGCCCGCAGGCCCAGCCGTCAAAAAGCCCGCAATCACTGCGCCGGCGCGACCCGCGGAAGCTCCCCGCGTTCCATGAGTTATCACTCGAGCGACCGGATCATGCTCGAAAGCGAACGGGAAAGCCGTATCTCGCATTTCCCAACTTGGGTTCTGATTGTTGTTCCGCTCCTGGCAATTCTGTTCCAGCTGTACGTTCCGCTCTACGTCCGGTTCTTGCAATACCTGGATATTCCCCTTCTGGTCACGGTGTACTTCGCCATGATGCGGCGTTCTCAGTTAGGGGGCCTGGCCATTGGAATGATACTCGGACTCGCCCAAGATTCCCTTTCTCGGAATCCGGTCGGGATGTTTGGAATCTGCCGCACATTGATCGGGTACATTGCGGCTTCACTGGCGCTGCGGATTGATGTCGAACATCCATTGATTCGGGTGCTGGTCACGTTCTGTTTTTACTTGCTCGATCAAGGTCTTCTTTGGGTGTTGGAGCGATCTCTTCTACAACTGCACCCTGTTTTTGACTATCGACAAGCTTTCCTGCTCGCCTTTCTCAATGCAGTGGTCGGCGTGGCGCTTTACCACTTCTTAGACCGGACGAAATCCCGCAATTGACGATATTCGGGTTAAGCTAAAGCAGTAGCGCTCCGTGAAATTCTTTCGCACCGCGACCCCTATCGAGACGCCCGCCGAGACGCCTCTCGATGACGAGCAGACGCCTGTCGAGACGCTTCCCGAGGAAGAGCAGCCGCTCGTTCGAGACGACCCGAGCTTTGCCTCCGCGAAAATGGCTGTTTTTCAATACTCGGCTGTCGGGATTTTCTTTGTCCTGATTTCCGGTTTTTGGCAATTGCAGGTGCAGCAGCAGGAGACATATTCCGTCGCCGCGGAAAGAAATAGCGTTAAATCCCTTCCTATCCTGGCACCTCGCGGTAGGATCTTGGATCGCGATGGAAGGGTAATCGTCGACAATCATTCCTCCTGGACCTTGATTCTTTCCCGTGAGACGGTCAAGGACGAACACCTTCCCGATATCGCGACGGGACTCAACCTGGATCTTACAGACCTAAAAGCACGGTTGGCTCGTTATCGGAGTCGGCCGAAGTTTGAGCCGTTGATCCTCAAAGAGGAACTCACGCCTGCAGATCTGGCTTTTGTGGAAGCTCATCGTGACCCAGCGTTTTTCCCAGAACTGGAATTAATTCGTGCGCAACGGCGTTTGTACCCGCAGAACGGTATGGCTGCGCATGTGATCGGATACACCGGCGAGATCAGCGACGCGGAGTTGGATGCGCCTGAATATGCGAATGAAATGCCGGGCGCGGTGATTGGAAAATTCGGTCTGGAGCGGCGATATAACGACGCTTTACGCGGTATCGACGGCCAGCGGCTCGTGAAGGTGGATAATCTCGGCCGCGAGCGCGAACTGCTGGAGAGCAAAGAAGCCACTCCCGGCCATAGTTTGCGGACCACGCTTGATCTGGATTTACAAGTGGTGGCGGAACTTGCAATGGAAGGCCGGAAAGGCGCGGTTGTGGCGCTGGACCCGCGTACTGGCGAGATCCTGGCCATGGTATCGAGGCCGACATTCGATCCGAACAAGTTTGCCGTGCGAATCAAGAATTCCGACTGGCGCGAAATTAATGGCGACCCAGGCAAGCCCCTTTTGAATCGCGCGATTCAGGCGCAACTGGCGCCGGGATCCACGTTTAAACCAATCATGGCTCTCGCCGGGCTGGAAACCAGTACGATCGACGATCAATATACTATCCATTGTCCCGGCGGCGCGTCCTTCTTCGGCCATTTCTATAAGTGCCATGGGGTTCATGGGGCGGTCTCGCTCCATCGCGCAATTGCAATTTCCTGCGACAGCTATTTTTACAACGTGGGGAACAAACTGGGTATAGACAATATCGCGTTTTATGGCGACAAAGCCGGCTTGGGCCACAGGACGGGCGTCGATCTTCCCGGAGAGGCGGAGGGCACCCTGCCTTCCACAGCCTGGAAGGCGCGCAACTTTCACGTAAAGTGGTTCGCGGGGGAGACGATCTCCGTGTCCATCGGGCAAGGCGCGCTAACCGTGACTCCCATCCAACTTGCCAGCGCCATCGGCGGCATAGCTGTCGGTGGAGTGTGGCATCAACCTCACCTTTTGGTAAAGGACACCAAGACGGAAAAGCCGCGGGAGTGGGCGCTCAATCCGGAAAATGTGAAGAAGGTGATCGATGGCATGTATGCGGTGGTGAACGAGGGCGGCACCGGCGTCCGGGCCAAGATTCCTGGCATCGAGGTTTGCGGCAAGACCGGCTCCGCCCAAACTGTTTCGAACGAATATGCGCACTCGCACGCAGGCTCCGCGCCGAAGGACAACTCCTGGTTTGTCGGTTTCGCTCCTCGAGCCGCGCCGGAGATCGTCGTAGTGGCCGTTTTTGAAGGCGGGGAACATGGCATGCTTTCCGCCCCGATTGCGCGTGACGTTATGAAATCCTATTTCGACAAGAAGACGCGCCAAAAGATGTTGACTCAAACGGACGCGCCCCGTGCCGTTTCCGCCGGATTCTAGCCTTGGCGAAATATCTCTCCCTGCGCGATTTCGATTGGCCCATGTTCTTGGTCGTAATCGCGATTTCGAGCCTTGGCGTGCTTCAAATTTTCAGCGCCACTCACGGAACACAATGGCAGGATTCCTGGTGGAAGCAGATTGCTTACATCTTGGCGGGTGTGTTCCTGATGTGGCTGGTTTCGCTGCTCGACTATCACGTCATGATGTCGCAAATCATGCCGCTTTATGTGGCGGCCGTCGTCGGGTTAGTGTCGGTCTTGTTGATCGGAAGAACAGTTTTCAACTCAACCCGCTGGATTGCGCTTCCGGGCGGCTTGAAATTGCAGGTATCGGAATTCGCGAAACTGGTGATAATCTTACTGGTAGCTCGCTTCATGACGGAATTACGAAGCGAAGTGCTGGAATTGCCGGACTTGCTGAAAATCGCCGGTCTGGTGCTGGTTCCGATGTTGCTCATTGCGAAAGAGCCAGATTTAGGCACGGCTCTGACTTATGTCCCGATCCTGGCGATCGGAGTGTTTCTGGCAGGTATGCGTTGGCAGTATTGGACTGCCATAGCGGTTTTAGTACTTTTAGTAGTTCCAATCAGTTACACAGTTTTGAAGCCGTACCAGAGAGAACGCCTGGTTAGCTTTCTCGATCCCGAAAACGACCCGAAGGGATCTGGTTATCAGGTACTGCAGTCGAAAATTGCCGTGGGCGCGGGCGGAATGTGGGGACGTGGCGTAACGAAGGGAACCCAGACGCAATTGCGGTTCTTGCCCGTGGCGCACACGGACTTTATCTTCTCGGCGTTCTCGGAAGAGCATGGGTTTGTCGGTGTCATCGTGACTCTGGCGTTGTATTTTGTTTTGCTGATGCAGCTTGTCCAGAACGCGCAAACCGCTCCGGATCGGGCCGGAATGTATATTTGCATGGGCGTTGCCGCCCTTTTGTTGTTCCACATTTTAGTGAACGTCGGTATGGTGGTGGGGCGCATGCCGGTAACAGGAATTCCGCTGCCCCTGATGAGTTATGGCGGGTCCAGTATCTGGTCTACCTTCCTGATGCTGGGGTTGGTGAATAACGTTCGTTTGCGCCGTTTTGTAAATTAAAACTTTTTTATTGTTGGGAGCCCGTGACTCTTCCGGTGAAGAGCGGTTCCCCGGCCGGTAAGTGTTGTTGAAGTCTTTGTCCAGGCTCCACCTTCCGGCAAGCGTAAGCTTTTTCAAGCGGGGTGTGACCGCATCTTCCCCGGTTGGGTATCCGCGAGGGTCCTGACGGAGGATGTCGGATGTCGAAAGAGTTGATCGTATCGGCCACGCGCCATGAAACACGTGTCGCCGTGCTTGAAGACGATAGTCTTGTTGAAATTTTTTACCAGCGTGAAAAGGAGTATTCCCTCGCTGGCAGTATCCACAAAGGCCGTGTCACCCGCGTGCTGCCCGGCATGCAATCAGCGTTCGTCGATATCGGACTGGAACGCGATGCGTTCCTTTACGTTTCGGACTTCTTCGAAGATAACGACGAGTACGACAAGATCGTCACTGGCGTTGAGGAGAAAGTTGCGCGGCTGGAGAAGGGTTTACCCGTCACGGCAGAGCCCGCTGTTGCCGTTGAGGCAGCGGTAGAACCGATTCAATCGTTGGCTGTCTCTTCCTCTAGCCCCGGGACGTTTGCGCGCTCGGGAGATCGTCCGCGCGAGGGTGATCGTCCCCGTGAGGGAGATCGTTCCCGCGACGGAGACCGTCAGCGTGGGGGACGCGGACGCAGGCGCGGCCGCCGCGGTTCGGAGCGCCCCAGTGGTGCTCGCGAAAGCGGAGGTGGATTGCCGGAATCGAAGTATTTCTCCCCGCGCGATACGCCGTTGGTGGAGGATCCAAAAGAAGAGCGCGAAGAGTCTCCCGCGCTCAGCAGCGAATATGCGGCATCGCCCGCCGATATCGTCGTGCTTCCAGGCGAATCGCTGGCGAAGTACATCGCCGATCCAGTTGCGCCGGTGACTCGCGAAGAGGTGGAAGAGCTTCAGCCTGTTCTGGAGCCGGAGCCCGAAGCTTTTCCCCAGCCTGTGCAGGAGCCCGAACCCGAGCCGATGCCGGAGTCCGAACCGGAACCTGAAGGCGATGGCATTCATGCCGAAGTAATTGAGATTGAGGCTGAGGAAGAGTTTGCTGTTGCAGAAGGCGAAGACCTCGACGAACCTGTAGATTCGCAGCCTGAGGGGTTGGAGCTTCAAGATATCGAGCCAGAAGATTCAGACCCAGAAGACACAGAGCCCGAAGAAGCGGAAGAGGAGGCGTCAGTAGAAGCTCTCGTTTCCGAAGAAGAGGCCGAAGGCCCCGAACCCGCCCGAATCCCCACCAGTTTAACCGCAACCTTGCGGGAGCAGAACCCCCGTTACCAGCGCGTGTCCCGCCGCATGCGGCGAAAGCCGCGTGGTGAGAACCAGGCTGCTGAATCTGCCGCAGCGCCCGAAGTCCGAAAGTCTCGCGAAGAACGTCCGGAGCGGCAGGAGCGGCAGGAGCGCGAACGCCCTCCTCTCCCCTCCATCTCAGAGCTGCTGCGTGAAGGGCAGGAGATCATCGTCCAGATCGCCAAAGAGCCCATCGGCCAGAAAGGCGCGCGGATCACTTCGCATGTCGCCCTGCCCGGACGCTTTCTGGTGTACATGCCCTCTGTAGATCACATCGGCGTGTCGCGCAAAATCCCGTCGGACGAAGAACGGGCTCGTCTGAAGCGCGTTCTACAAACACATCGCACCGGGATTCCCGGCGGCTATATCGTTCGCACTGCAGGTGACGGGCGCACAGAAGAAGAACTCCGCGCCGACATGATGTTTCTTTATAACCTCTGGCTCGATATGCGCCAGAAGGCGGAGAAGCGTCCGGCTCCGCAGCTGATGCACCACGATCTCGACGTCGTGCAGCGCATCTTACGCGATCAGTTGACCAGCGCTTTCAAGACCGTTTGGGTCGATAACGAGATGCTCTACGAGAGCATCTTAAGCTTCGTCCAGCGCTTTCAACCAACTTTGGTCAGCCGCGTCAAACTGTACACCCGGCCCACACCGATTTTCGACGAATTCGGCATCACCAGCGAGCTGGAGAAAGCGCTTCGTCCGAAGGTTTGGCTCAAGAGCGGCGGCTATATCGTCATTAATCAAACCGAAGCTCTGGTTGCCATCGACATCAATACCGGAAAGTTTGTCGGCAAGTCGAATCGGCTGGAAGACACGATTGTCAAAACGAATACCGATGCGATCAAGGAGATCGTCCGGCAGATTCGGCTGCGCGATCTGGGCGGCATCATCGTCATCGACTTCATCGACATGGATGATCGCAAGAACCGGCAAAAGGTGATGCTGGCCCTTGAGGAAGCGATGCGCGTCGATCGTGCTCCTTACAAGATTCTGCAGTTCAATGACTTTGGCCTGGTTGCGATTACGCGTAAACGCGTGAAGCAATCGCTCGAGCGGACCCTGTGTACTCCTTGCACTTACTGCGAGGGCGCCGGATCCATAAAGAGCGTCCAGACCGTGATCTCTGAAATCCTTACTGAGGCGCACAAAATGGCGAAGGTGCTCGATAACGACGTCATGCTTCGCGTCCATCCGGAAGTCGCGAAGGTGCTGAAGAGCAACCAGAATGACTTTCTTCAGGAGATTGAAGAGACGCTCGGCAAGACGGTGATGGTGAAGAGCGATCCGCTGTTGCACCAGACGAAATTCGATCTAGCTTAAGCCTCCCATCAGCTTCTTCATCGGGCGCAGGAAGAGAAACATCACTGCGCCCAACACTAACGCAGAAAGTCCGACATAGCCGAACAACTGCGGCAGCGGGAACTGTTCATAGACGCTGGCCAAGCGCCCGCTGATATAGTCGCCAACCGAGAGCGCGACGAACCAGATGCCCATCATTAAGCCCGCGATGCGCTGCGGCGCAAGCTTGGTCATGGCGCTGAGACCAACAGGGCTCACACAGAGTTCGCCAAGTGTTTGCAGAAGATACGTGAGAGCAAGCCACCCGGGACTGACGCCCATTCTGCCTGCGATAGGGATGAGAATGATCAGGCTTAATCCACCGAGAAGCAGCCCGATGGCGAATTTTGTCGGTGCGGCGGGATTGCGAGACCCAAGCCTCACCCAGATCCACGCAAATACTGGCGCGAGCGTGATCACGTAAAGCGCGGGCAGCGCTTGGAACCATCCAGCCGGGAACGGTTTATCCATCCAGGGCAGCGCGCGATCCGTGTTCCGTTCCGCGAACAGGTTCAGCGTGGAACCCGCCTGTTCATAGATGGACCAGAACAAGGCCGCGGCAGCAAACAGGATCGCGATCATTACGATGCGTCCACGTTCCACCGGAGTCCACTTGCCGAAGATCAGCAGACCTGCGAAGACGATGACGACGGTCGCGGTCAGGATCATTCCGAAGGCAGACGACAGCGCTTTGATGGAGATCAAACCCTGCGATGCGAGTGCGCCCATCACGATCACGAACAGCAACAATCCGATGCCGTAGATCTGAAAGTTTCGCCGATCCGACGGCGTGCTTACGGGTTTCTGGCCTGCCTTGCCCAGATGCTTCTGGCCGAAATAGAACTGGACCACTCCCACGGTCATCCCGATTCCCGCGAGTCCGAAACCGTAATGCCAGTTCACGTTTTCGCCCAGGTAACTGCAGGCGAGCGGGGCGATAAAGGCTCCCAGGTTGATGCCCATGTAGAAGATGGAGAATGCGGCGTCGCGTCTCGGATCTGTCTTTTCGTAAAGCTCGCCGACCATGGTGCTGACATTTGGTTTCAGCAACCCTGTTCCGATCACGACAAACACCAAGCCGAGGAAGAACGTACCGGTCGCGGGAAGCGCCAGGCAGAAATGACCGAATGCGATGATGACGCCGCCAAGCATTACGGCGCGTCTTGCACCCAAGATTCGATCCGCCACCCAGCCCCCGGGTAGGCAGATCAGATACGCCATTCCGGTATACAGGCCATAAATCGCTCCGGCCTCCACCATGGGAAAGCCCATCCCGCCGCGCGACGCGGGTGCAGCCATGAACAGGATCAGCAATCCGCGCATGCCGTAATAGCTGAAACGCTCCCAGAGTTCGGTAAGGAAGAGGGTCGCCAGCCCTTTCGGGTGGCCAAAGAATGTCGTCATCGCCGCACCAGTTCCCAGGCGCGGAAAACGTGGTCGCGCGTAGTGTACATGTTGCCGATCGCGATGCGAATCACATAGTTTCCGTTTAACACCGTATGCGACAAGAAGATCTCTCCTTCGGCATTTACCCGTTCGAGGATCGCTTCGTTATCGGCATCGATTTTGCGGAAGCAGACCACCGACATCGGCGTTGGCGCGCAGACTTCCCAGCCGGGTTCCCGCGCAATTTCAGCGGCAAGTTCCTGCGCCCATCGGATGTGTTCCTCAATCATGCTCGCTATCTGGTTGCGGCCGTAGTAGCGCAGGATAAACCAGAGCTTCAAGGCACGGAACCGGCGGCCCAAAGCCACGCCGTATTCCATATAGTTGAGCGCTCTTGGGTTTTGCGCGCTACGGAGATACTCCGGTACCAGTGAAAATGCTTCGCGCAAGATTTCCGGCTTGCGGCAATACAGAATGCTGAGGTCGACGGGCGTAAATAGCCACTTGTGCGGATTCGTTACCAGAGAATCGGCGCGTTCGGCCCCGTCTAACAGCCAACTGTACTTCGGCGAAACCGCGGCGGAGCCGGCATACGCGGCATCGATATGCAACCAAAGGTGAAATTCTTCCGCCAGCGTCGCGATTTCCGGGACGGGGTCGACGCTGGTGGTGGATGTTGTCCCCACGGTGGCAACGATGCAGAAGGGGACATAACCGAGTGCGAGGTCGGCCTCGATGGCCGTGCGGAGGGCATCGGCGCTCATGCGAAACCGGTCGTCTGAACCGATTTTGATCACGTTGTCGCGCCCGATCCCGAGCGCCATCGCGCCTTTTTCGACCGACGAGTGAGCGTGTTCGGAACAATAGAGCCGCAGCACGGGCCATCTGCCGTCGCGCCCGCCTTCAGGCACCTTCTGAATGCGAGCCGCCGCGATTGCATGGAGCGTGCTGATCGACGCGGTGTCATGGATCATGCCGAACCAAGACTGCGGAAGCCCCATCCAATCGCGCAGCCAGCCAAGCGTGACTTGCTCGAGCTCGGTCAGCGCAGGCGCGGTCTTCCACAAGATGCCGTTCGCGTTCAGGCCCGCCGCCAGCATCTCGCCCAGGATGCCGGGGCCGGACGCAGTGTTCGCGAAGTAGGCCAGGAAGCCCGGCGAGTTCCAGTGCGTCAGGCCCGGGACAATGATCTGCTCGAAATCGCGCAGGATCAGCTCCATCGCTTCGCCCTGCGCAGGGCCACTGGGGGGAAGCTGGTCGGTGACTTCGCCCGGCTTCACTTGCGAGAGCACGGGATAGCGTTGCGGGTTCTGTTGGTAGTCCGCGAGCCAATCGACGACGATGTGGCCCATACGGCGGAATTCATCGGGGGACATAGGTTTGTTTGTGCCAGGTCTTAAACCAGGACTTGAACTCTTCGAGATTCACGGCTTTCGCCGGGTCCAACGGTACTGCAAGCGGTCCTGTTTTGTTCCCGCGCAGGCCCGTGGCTACCTTCACACCGACCGGCACGGGGAAGCCTTCGATTCGATCGAGGAACTCCTGCAGAAGCGCATCCTTCTTAGAGACTACGATTTCCGGGATAGCGCAAGCGCACCCGGAGACCACGCCATCAGCCCCGGAAGCGGCAGCCCAGTGAGCGATGCGATCGTTACCGCACAGCAGCGTGAACGGTACGTGCTGTTTCAACGCGATGAGTTGTTCGAAGTAGCTGGCGTCTCCGCTCGAATCTTTGATGCCGGCAAACAACCCGGTTTCGAAGAGAGCCCGCGCGGTCTCAAACGCGATTGGATTCGTAAACTGCGGGATGTTGTACAAGAACACCGGCATGCGTTTGGGAATCTGTTCCCGGAAGCGGAGATAGAACTCTTTGATATCGTCCTGCCCGTAACGGAAGAAATAAGGGGGCATGACTAAGAGCGCTGCGGCTCCTGACCCGACAGCTTCAGACCCAAGCTCCACCGCGCCATCGAGCGTGGAGTGCGAGACGCCGGCGATGATCGGAACTCGGCTGCGTTTGACGCCTAAGTGGACCAGGCGGATGCGATCGCCGAAAGGGATGTTGAGGAACTCGCCTGTCGAACCCAAGAGGCAGATGGCTTGAACGCCTCCTTTGGTGAGGAAGTCAATCAGATCCAGCATGGCGCCGAAGTCCGTTTCATGGCCTTCCGCGCGATGCGGCGTGATCGCGGCGGCGCACACCCCGTTGAAGATGCCCAAGATTGTCTAGGGTATCATCTGCCGCAAGTCCTCCAAAGAGAGACGGCCTGTATAAATGGCCATGCCAAGTGCCGCATTGACTCCGATGGCTTGCAACTGGCGCACGTCCTCGAGCGTCGTAATGCCGCCGGCGGCCGTAAGCTCATTGATCGTGGCCTTCCGAAGGCGGCCGAACCACTCAAGATCGGTGCCCTGCATCATGCCTTCTTTATCTACATAGGTGCAGAGAAACCCGGAGCAGTATGGCTCCAGCGACTGGATGACCTGCTCGGCGGAGTAGTCCAGGGAGGCCTGCCAGCCTCGGACCACGATGCGGCCTTCCCGGGAATCGAGCGCAATGATCAGGCGTTCGCGGCCTACGGCGTTGACCATCCGCTGGAGCAGTTCTTCGTTCGCGCCGGTTGCGGTGAAAGCGGAGGTGCCGATAATGATGCGGTGCGCACCTTGTGCCAGCAGCGCAATGGCGCGCTCAGGGGTTCGAACGCCGCCGCCGATTCTTGTCTTGGCGTTCGCGGCGATGAGTTCGATCAGTGAGTCGTTCGCACCACGCCCCATGGCTGCGTCGAGATCGATAACCTGGATTTCGGGGAACGCCTGAAAGCGTTCCAGCATGGTGAGCGCGTCATCGCCTTCAAGTGCCTTTTCGCGGCCTTGGATGAGCTGGACGACTTTGCCATCCATCAGGTCAATACAGGGAAAAATCATTGCGTTCTCCTGACGACGATGCCTTGTGCGGCAAGCTGGTCTTTGAGCTGGCCCACGGTGTAATCGCCATAGTGGAAGATGGAGGCGGCGAGCGCGGCATCCGCTTGCCCGGCTGCGAAGACCTCGGTGAAGTCTTCGGGCTTCCCTGCCCCGCCAGAAGCAATGACTGGGATGTGCGTGGCGTTCGAAACGGCGGCGGTGAGCGGGCAATCGAAGCCGGTGCGGACGCCATCGGTGTCCATGGAGGTGAGCAGAATTTCGCCTGCGCCCAAGGATTCGCCTTGTGCGGCCCATTCAATGGCGTCGATATGTTCGTTATCGCGGCCGCCTCTGGTGAAGACGTTCCATCTGCCCTCGGGATTGCGGCGAGCGTCGATGGCGAGGACTACGGCCTGAGCGCCGAACTCCTCGCTAAGTTCCGTGATGAGCGCGGGGCGGCGGATGGCAGCGGTGTTGATGGAGACTTTGTCGGCGCCGGATTTTAGGATCAAGCGAGCGTCGGCTACGCTGCGGATGCCCCCGCCTACGGTGAGCGGGATAAAGACCCTTCTTGCTGTGCGAGCCACAACGTCCGCCATGGTCTCGCGGTGATCGCTGGAGGCGGTAATGTCAAGGAACACCAGTTCATCCGCGCCCTGTTGGTTGTAGCGGTCGGCGAGTTCTACAGGATCACCGGCATCGCGCAGATTGATGAAGTTGACTCCTTTGACGACGCGCCCGGCGGTGACGTCGAGGCACGGGATGATTCGCTTGGCTAGCATGGCAGATCGACGAAGTTGCGAACCAGTTGGAGTCCAATGGGTCCGGATTTCTCCGGGTGAAACTGGACGCCATAGATGTTCTTGTGCTCCACAGCGGCGGTGTAAGGGAGCGTGTAAGTGCAGAGGGCCGCGGCGATGGACGTTTCCGGGACGAAATAAGAGTGAGCGAAGTAAACGTAGGAATTCGAGGGAAGGCCGGCCAGCAGGCGGGAGTTCGGGTTGGGTGTAAGGGTGTTCCAGCCCATATGGGGAATGCGGGCAGAGCCTTGGAATTTTTTCACCGTACCTGGGAAGATGGCGAGGCCTTTTTCGTCGGGTGCTTCTTCACTTTTCTCGAAAAACGCTTGCATACCCAGACAAACTCCGAAGAACGGCACACCCGCTGCGATGCGTTCGAGGATTGCGTGACGAACCTGCATTGCATCTAACGCGCGCATCATCTGGCCGAAGTGGCCTACTCCTGGGAGGATGATTTTGGCTGCTTGCCGGAGACCTTCGGCGTCGTGAACAAGCTCGTATTCTGCGCCGATTTCACTGAGCGTGTTTTCCACTGAACGGAGATTGCCTGCGCCGTAATCCAGGATCGCGATCATAGCAGGCCTTTGGTGGACGGCAGTTGGTCTTTGAGTCTCGCGTCGGTGGAGCAGGCGAACTTCATCGCCCGGGCGAAGCATTTGAAGATGGCTTCGATCTTGTGATGGTTGCTGCGGCCGTAGAGGATCTGCGCGTGGAAGTTGGCTCCGGCATGGTGGACAAAGCCGTCGAAGAAGTCCGGGAGAAGTTCGGTTTGGAGGTCGCCCACCAAACGAGTCTTCACTCGGTCTTTGTAAACCAGCGCGGGCCTGCCGCCGAGATCGACCGCAACTACGGCCAGCGTCTCATCCATCGGCATGACGAAGTATCCGGCTCGGTTGATGCCGCGCCGGTCACCCAAGGCTTTTGAGAAGAGTTGGCCGAGCACGATGCCCGTGTCTTCCACGGTATGGTGCTGGTCTACATCGAGATCGCCCGCGGCTTTCAGTTGCAGGTCAAAGCCGCCGTGCTTGGTGAAGAGTTCCAGCATGTGGTCCAGGAAGCGTATGCCTGTCGCGATTTCATATTTACCGCGGCCTTCAATTTTCAAGCTGCCGCCGATTTGCGTCTCGCGCGTGTCGCGCTGAATGGTGCTGCTACGAGGCATAGGGTTTCAGATGATTGATGTCCGGAAGAACGGCGATCGCCATCTCGCCGACCAAGATCTGCTTTAGGTCTTCGTAACGAGGATTGTGGGGTGCTGCAATGCCGATAAAAAGCACATTTGCGGCGCGGGCGGAAAGCGCATCGTCAATGGAATCGCCAATGTAATGCAGAGTGGTGTGGGGAATTTCAGCTTGGAGAATTTGAATGCCATCGGGGGCGGGTTTAGGCCTCTTCACATCATCCACGCCGACGACGCGATGGAAGAGCCCTGGCGCGAAGCGCTCCAGAGTCAGGTTTGCCTCCCAGCGCAAACGGCCAGTGAAGACGGCGAGTGTGTGAGATTGGGCCAGGTCTTCGAGCACGCCAGGTTGGGCAATCCAGCGTTCGCGCTGCATCAGGCCGCCTTCATGGAAGATGTGCTGGAAGTAGTCGACCGTTTGCTGGTAGCTGGCTTTACCGCCCCGTTCGCGAATGATGTGCTCGGAGAGCAGCCAGTCGTCATTCCAGCCGCCCTGGTTCTTGTAATCCTGAATCGCTTCATTCGAAACTTCGGTTCCGGTAAAGTGCTTGACGGTTTCCTGGATGGCGGCCCTGTAGGAATCGGTAACGTCCACCAGGACACCGTCCATATCGAAGATTAGGAGACCTTTTTCTGCCATATGGTTTTGAGTTCCTTGAGGAGGCGTTCGGTTTGGGCGAGCGTACCTACGGTGATGCGAAGGCCGCCAGGGATTTCATAGCTGCGGTCGCGCGTGAGGATGGCTTGACCGCGGAGGGCGTCGCGAATTTCTACCGCCCGTTCTCCGACCAGGGTGAGAATGAAATTAGCTTGGCTGGGGACGTAGGGAATATTGAGCTGGTCTAAACCTTGTGCGAGCACCTTCCGCGATTGGAGCGCTTCGGCGACATAGGATTGCGTGTAGGTGACGTCTTTCACCGCGGCTCTGGCTGCCGCCGCGGCGAGCACGTTCACGCTATACGGCGATTGCGCCTTGTGCATGTGAGCGATGTTTTCGGGTTGGGAGAAGAGGCAACCGATGCGGAGGCCCGCCATGCCGAAGGCTTTCGAGAAGGTGCGGCTGACGAAGAGATTCGGGTATTGGCTAAGCCAGGGGAGGGCGGTGATGTTTTGGAATTCGAAGTAGGCCTCGTCAATAAGGACAGCGGCTTGGGGCGCGGCTTTAAGGATGTGCTCGATGGTTTCGAGCGAAACTCCGGTGCCGGTGGGATTGTTCGGGTTTGAAACAATGATCGCTCGCGTTTCGGACTTGATGGCCTTGAGGAGCGCTTCGGCGGGAAACGCAAAGGCTGGGTATTCATAATCGACTTCGGTGAGCTTGGCTCCTGCTACTTCCGCGTAAAAGCGATACATCGCATAGGACGGGCGCAGCAGCAGGACTTCGTCGTGGTCGTCGATATAGGTGTTGAGGAAGACTTGGATGGCTTCGTCGGTGCCGTTGGTGAGGAGAAATTGGTTCGGCGGCGTCTGAAAGTATGTGGAGAGCGCTTCTTTGACGCCTTCATAGGATGGGTAGACCGCCAGGTGTTCCGGGGTGAGTACATCCTTGAGGGCCGATACCACCGCCGGGGAGCAGCCAACCGTGTTTTCGTTGAAATCAAGACGGAGTTTGTGTTCGCGTTCACCGGTAGGGGGAACGTAAGGCGCCATGTCGAGCACTGCTTTCCGGGGCGTTAACATCGGGCTTCCACGGAGCGCGCGTGGGCTTCCAGGCCTTCGGCTCTGGCGATGGTCGTGATTGCCGGCGCAAGCTTGGTGAGGGCTTCGGGCGTGAGTTGTTGGGTGGTGATGACCTTGCAGTAATCCATGACGCTGAGGCCGCCTCGGACTCTCGATGCGCCTCCGGTGGGGAGAACATGGTTCGGGCCTGCAGCATAGTCTCCTGCGGCTTCCGGACTAAACGGACCGATGAAGATGCTTCCGGCGTGTTTGAGCTTCGGGAGGATGGAAGCATCGTGGATGCTCAAGTGTTCCGGGGCGAAGCGGTTGCTGATCTCGCAGGCTTCCTCTACGTTGCGCACGATGATGATGGCGCTGTTTTTGTCTATCGATTTTTGCGCTACCGCGGCGGTGCTGAGCGTGCGAAGCTGTAGGTCGATTTGTCTTGCTACTGCGTTGGCCAGGCGCTTCGAAGTGGTAAGGAGGATCGCGCTGGCATCTACATCGTGTTCGGCTTGCGCAAGCATATCGGCCGCAAGGAAAGTCGGGTCACCCTCGGGAGCGATGATCAGGATTTCCGTCGGCCCCGCGACGAAGTCTATCGCGACCTCGCCCGCGAGCAATTTTTTCGCGGCGGCTACATAGATGTTGCCTGGGCCCACAATGCGATCAGCGCGGGGCACCGTCTTCGTGCCGAATGCGAAAGCGGCGATGGCGTGCGCTCCGCCCATCTGGAACACGCGGCTCGCGCCCAGGATGTGGGCCGTGCCGAAGACTTGATCTACGGCTCTGGGACAGGTAACGCAGATTTCTGGCACACCTGCCACTTTGGCGGGAATGACGGTCATCATCAGCGTAGAAGGCAGCGGATAGCGGCCTCCGGGGATATAGGCGCCAACGGTATCAAGCGGGCGTACGATTTGGCCCAGCTTCAAGCCGGGGGTAAGTTCTTCGAAGTGTTCGCGCGGCATCTGGCGTTCTGCGAAAGCGCGAATATTGGTGCTGGCCTGGTCGATGGCGGAGCGGAATCCGGGAGTGAGTCTGGCTGCGGCGGCTTCAAGTTCAGCCGTCGAGACCGCGACGGACTTACGTTCGAGCTTGTCGAACTCCCGGGCGTATTCAAGAAGGGCGCGGTCGCCTCGTTTTCGGACACCCAACAAAATTGGGGAGACGACCGCTTCTGCTGCCGTCATCCGTGCGGCACGACGGCCCAGTACGGTCGCGATTTCGGTAACGGGAAGGATTCGGATACTCATTTCACAATCTTGTTTAGAGGGTATTCCACAATCCCCTCGGCACCGGCTTGCTTCAGGCGCGGGATGATGTCGCGAACCTTCGCTTCTTCCAAGATGGTGTTGACCGCGAGCCATTCAGGATTTCGCAGGTGAGAGATTGTAGGGTCCTTCAGCGCGCCCAATTGATTGACCACTGCATCGAGGTTCGATTTGTGCACGTTCATCATCAAACCGACGGAACCGAGCGCGTGAATTGCGCCTTCGAGAAGCAGCTTGATGGATTCGAGCTTAACGCGCTTCTCTGGATCGCGCCAGGAAGCTTGATTCACGATGAGCTGCGTGTTCGACTCGAGCAGCTGATCGATGATCTTGAGACTGTTGGCGCGCAGGGAGGAACCCGTTTCGGTGACTTCGACGATGGCGTCGGCCAGGACAGGTGGCTTGACTTCCGTGGCACCCCAACTGAACTGTACGGTGGCCCGGACATTGTGCCTGGCGAGGTAACGCTCAGTTGTTTTTACCAGCTCGGTGGCAATGACTTTGCCTTCCAGATCGTGAACGGTTTGGAAGCCGCTGGCTTCCGGGACGGCGAGCACCCAACGAACTTTGCGAAAGCTTTGCTTCGAATAGACAAGGTCGGAAATAGTCACGACCTGCGCTTCGTTCTCCTCAATCCAATCGCGGCCAGTGAGGCCGGCATCGAGGACGCCGTTCTCGACGTAGCGGGCCATCTCCTGCGCGCGAATCAGCATGCACTCCATTTCGGGATCGTCCACGGCGGGGAAGTAGGAGCGGCTGGTGGTGGTGATGTTGTAGCCTGCGCGGCGAAACAGGTCGATGGTCGCAGCTTCAAGACTGCCTTTCGGAATGCCGAGGCGGAGCTTCATGAGTGGCTTCCGTAGACGGCGGCGGGGTCATAGGTGGTGGGCTCGGTTTCGATCCATTGGCCGTTTTGAAGCGAGCGGTAAAAGCAGCTTTCGTGGCCGGTGTGGCAGACTCCGGGGCCGAGCGATTCGACGGAGACCAAGACGGCATCCTGATCGCAATCGACAGCGATGTTACGGACCAGCATTTTGTGGCCGGAGGTCTCGCCTTTGATCCAGAGTTTCTGGCGGGAGCGGCTCCAGAATGTGGTGACGCCTGTTTCGACAGTGAGGCGGAAAGCTTCCGGATTCATGTAGCCGACCATGAGGACGCGGTTGGTTGCGTGGTCCTGCACGATGGCGGTGAGGAGGCCGTCCTGTTTACCGAAATTTAAGTCTGTAGACATAATCAAAAAGCCCGCCTGGCTCAAACTGCAACCGCGGCGGGCACTTGTTTCGATCCTTTATTCTTCTGGTGAAATTAGGAGAGAACGACGGTGCCCGCGTGCTGGTGGCGATGATGCAGAGGTGCGGGCGCGAACGGCATAAACCTGGAGTATAGCAAGAGTGGAACGCAGTATTGTGTAGGAATGCCGATGCTGGTGGCCCTGTTGCGCGGGGTGAATGTTGGGGGCGCGCACAAGATGCCCATGGCGCGGTTACGGAGCGTGTGCGAAGGTCTGGGATTCCAGCGCGTGGCTACGTTCATACAGAGCGGGAACGTGGTGTTCGAGGCGGACGACGCCGGGGCAGCAGCGGAGTGTCTGGAGTCGGCAGTTGAGCGGGAGTTCGGGTTCCGGGCGGCGGTAATTACCCGGTCGGCCGAGGAACTGCGGGAGTTGGTGGAAGGGAAACCGTTCTCGCATCGGGACGGGGCGCGTGTTATTGTGACGTTCCTGAAGATCGATCCGGGCGAGCGGATTTGGGAGGCGGTGCGCACACTGGCAGCGGGGCCGGAAGAAATAGAGATCCACGGGCGCGAAATAGTCGTTTATTTCCCGGACGGGCAGGGCAAGAGTAAGTTTCCGATGGTGAAGATCGAGCGCGTTCTTGGGTGCGCGACCACGAGCCGGAACTGGAATACGGTGGAGAAACTGCTGCAGATGGCGGAGGCAGGCGCAGGGAGCCGGCCTTAAGAGGCGGAAAGAATTCTAAGTCCCTCTCCAACTCGCAAGAGTGCGCGAACTGGCCTTGACGAAGCGACAGGATATGATCTACGCCATGCCTATTCGTTTCGACCTATACGGAGAACCGTCGGGTCAACGACTGTTCTTCGTAATTCACGGGATGGAACATACCGCGGCCGATATGTACCATTTGCGAGAGACGATTTTAGGTAGCTTTCCCTCGGACGCCCTCCTATTAGTGACATATCCAGCGAGCCGCTGGAGCAACCTGGATCCCATTGATTTGGTGAAACAGTGCGTAGCGCGCATCGAGCTCCAAATCAATTCCCATGCTAAGGGTGGCTATGATGAGGTAATTTTAGTGGGCCACAGCCTGGGCGCGCTGTTTGCAAGGAAGGTCTGCATGCTCGCGCATGGGATCTGCTCCGATTATGCAAGTGACTCCAATTTCCAACCGGAGCGGCGGCTTTGGGCCAACAGTGTTAGCAGGTTGGTTCTCCTTGCTGGAATGAGCCGGGGGTGGCGCCTGCGGCCCCGAAATCCTTTTACTCCCCGTGTCCGATGGTTGGCGCGCGGTATCCAATACGCTTGTGCCCGGATTTTTGGCTTTGGACGATTGGTTCGCGCAACCCATCGCGGATCGCCCTTTATAGTGAATTTGCGTTTGGATTGGCTCTCGCTCATCAACCGTGACTACCCTGACCGGGTTCCGCCGGAAGTCGTTGTTCAGATAGCGGGCATGCACGACACGGTGGTCCACCGCGGAGACCACATAGACCTCCAGGCCGGTAGAAACTTTAAGTACTACGAAGTGAGAGCAACGTCGCACGATGGCATGATTCGTTTCGATGACTCCGAAGTTGGCCAGGAGCGCAGGAAATTGTTCCTCTATGCGTTGCAAACGCCGGCAGGGGATTTCAAGGGTGGTCTGATCCCACAAATCGAGCCGCCCGACGAGGTCGTGAGCAATATCGTTCTTACCACGCACGGCATTCGCGATTACGGAAAGTGGCAACAGGACCTCAGTGATGATATCGCCGCAGAAGCAAAAAAGCGCGGTCTCTTTGTTAGCACTTCCATCTCGAACTATGGCTATTTGCCCCTCATCCCCTTTCTGTTTGGATGGGGCAGATCCGTACACACGGAACGCCTGATGGATCGCTATGCGGAATTGCGCGCGAGACATCCGAGAGCAAAATGCTCATTCGTGGGTCACAGTAATGGGACGTATCTGCTGGCTTCCGCGCTTAGACGCTATCAAGCCTGCAAATTCGACCGAGTCGTCTTTATGGGGAGCATCGTTCAGCGGAATTTCCCGTGGCTCAAAGAGTTCAGGCTTCGTGTTCGGAAAGTCCGGAACTATGTTGCCTCTTCCGATGCTATTGTGGCGGTGTTTCCCAGCCTGTTTGAGATGATTCGAATAGCACCGAATCGGGACCTCGGAAGCGCGGGCCATACCGGCTTCACGCAGTTGGACGACAACGTGCGAAATGTGAGTTACATTCAGGGCGGCCATAGCGCGGCACTGGCAAGGCAACACCGGGAATCCCTCGTCAGCTACTTGTTGTCCTCCGAGGACAAGGAAGACTCCGTTCCGCAGAAAGTGATCGATAAGCAAAATGGCTTTGTTGTTCTGGCGAATCGAGCTTGCGTATTGATCTGGACTTTGCTGCTGGCCTGGATCTACATATCGTTCGTACTCGCGCTCCGGGTCAATCTCTGGCTGGTACAAAGTTACCCATGGTTAAACGGGTTGCCGTATTGGTCTCTTTCTGCAGGGCTGTTAATCGTTTACGGGTTTGTTCTTTTTCGTTTGTAGCAGTCTTTTTCTTCTTTCCTGCGTACTTCTTCTCTGCGAAATTCGCAGTACGGTTCTAACCTCTTCACTCTGCAAACTTCCAGCATCCGTACTGCTGAGTTGGGCGCCAGGCCACAGTGGTTTGGGAACTGCTGCTCGCACGAGCATGAACTCAACTCCGAACAGAAAATTTGCGGTGGTTACAGGAGCATCGAGCGGCATTGGGCTTGAACTCGCCCGTCAATTTGCCAGTCACGATTTCGATCTTCTGATTTGCGCGGAAAGCGGGCGCATTGAAGAAGCGGCACAGGGCCTACAAGACAACGCAGCGCAAGTGCAAACAATACAGGCAGACTTGGCGAGCTTTGAGGGCGTGGAAGCTCTTTACAACGCCATTCGCGCCACAGGGCGGCCGGTCGACGCGCTTGCGATCAATGCCGGCGTGGGTGTCAGCGGCGATTTCGTCCGCGCGACGGAACTGAAGGACGAGCTGAACTTAATCAACCTCAACGTGATTGCGCCGGTGCATCTTTCCAAGCTCGTTCTGAAGGACATGTTGCAAGCGGGTGGCGGGCGCATTTTGTTTACGTCGTCCATCGCGGGAACAATGCCCACGCCTTTCTATGCAATCTACGGCGCGTCGAAGGCGTTTCTCACTTCCTTCGCCCAGGCGATACGGAATGAAATCAAAGACACCGGCGTTTCGATCACTATTTTGATGCCCGGGGCTACGGAAACCGACTTCTTCGACCGCGCAGGGATGAAGGATACGAAGTTGGGCGCCAGCGAAAAGGACAATCCGGCAGACGTGGCTCGGCAAGGTTTCGAAGCGCTGATGGCGGGGGACGATCACGTGGTTGCCGGTTCCTTCAAGAACAAACTCCAGGCTGCGGCAGGTCATCTGATGCCGGACACCACGATGGCGGAAATGCATCGGAAGCAGTCCGAGCCGGGGTCGGCCAGTAAGTAGCAGCGGTCGCCATTCAACGCTGCTCCCGCAGAAAAAGCACAAAATTACAAGATTTTTGTGGAACGATTGGGCGTTAGCTGTCACTATCATTCCGATGCCCACAAATCGTGCGTTGTGCGTTCTCTTTCTTTCCGCGGTGGCCTTGACAGGAGCGCCGGCTTTGGAAGTTTCCCGCCTTTTCTACGCTGCCATACGCAACGACAATGTCGAAGAGATCCGCAAACTGCTACCCGACGTTCGGGTAACGGATAAGTATTCCAACACTCCGCTGATGTATTCGGCCGCGGTGGGCAGTCTGGAGTCGATGAAATTGTTGGTGGAGGCCGGCGCGGACGTAAATGCGCGGAATGCTTTTGACGTAACGCCACTGCTAATGTGCGCAGCCGATGAGGCCAAGGTGCGCTACTTGCTGTCGAAGGGAGCGGATGCGAATGCACGGTCAAAGCAAGGCCGGACAGCTTTGCTGATTGCGGCAGGCACCGAAGGCAATAGCGGCGTTTTGCGGATGCTGTTTGCCGCGGGCGCTGACTTGGCAAAGGCGGATGCCTCACCGATTGACACACCGGTGACCGCGGCCGCTGGCGCAAACGACAACGCCAGCTTCCAGCTCCTCATGGAGCACGGCGCTAAAGTTCAGGGACCGGCTGGAGGGTTTGCGCTGGTCACCGCGGCCGGGAACGGCAACCTTGAAATCATGAACCGGCTGCTCAAGGCTGGGGTTCCGGCGGATCAGCCGACGCCGCCGGTGCTTGTTCCGCCAGTGAAAAATGGAAACATTGCGTTGGGGTTGCTGACACCGCTCATCTCCGGCGCGTCCACGGCAGGCCCAGACGCGATCAAGCTGCTTTTAGAGAAGGGCGCGAACGTGAATCGGCAGGATGTGCGAGGGATGACTCCGCTGATGTTGTCGATCGGAAACGATCATCCGGATATTCGGGTGGTGAACCTGCTGCTGGAACATGGGGCAGATGTGAAATTGAAGTCCAAAGCCGGGGAGACGGCCCTGGATTGGGCTCGGAAGTTCAATCATCCTCAGGTCTTGGCAGCGCTGCACCTGACGGCCGCACCGGCAGAAGTGGTCCTGAATCCAAAAGCCATCCCCGCGCGGGACGCGGTCCAAAAAAGCGCGGACCTTTTACAGCGAACCAGCGCGACCTTCTTTAAGGAAGGGGGCTGCGCTTCCTGCCACTCGCACAATCTGATCTCCATGGCGCTTCAGAAAGCTGGGCAGGTTGGCGCATGGACCGGTGAACCTCAGGCCATCGCAGCGCGGCGCGAGCAGACCAGGCTTTCCTGGTCGGCTCAGCAGCAAACATTGCCTTTGCGCATGGACGCTCCCGGCGGACACGACATGGTGGCCTACGCAGTCTTACAGCTTGCGGCGGACGAGGCACCGGCCGACGCCACAACGGATGCGATGATCCACAACATCGCGGCGCAGCAACAGTTGGATGGAAGCTGGCGCAGAGGCGGGATTGTGCGGCCACCGATGGCGGAAAGTAATGTGACTTATACGGCGCTGGCGATTCGATGTTTGGCTGTCTACGGTCCGGCGGGGCGGAAGGCGGAGATGACATCGCGGATTGCACGGGCTGCGGCGTGGCTTCGTCAGGCGGACGCAACAACGGCAGAAGAGCGCAACATGCAAGTTCTTGGTTTGGCTTGGAGCGGTGCAAGCCAGGAAGTGTTGCAGCCGCTGGTGAAGAAAGTTCTTGCTTTGCAGCGCAAAGATGGCGGATGGGCCCAGACTCAATACCTTCCGAGCGACGCGTATGCGACGGGGCAGACGCTAGCGGCGTTTCAAGAAGCGGGGGTTACCAGTAACGACTTGGCGTACCGAAGGGGAGTGGACTTTCTCTTGCGAACACAGCGCCCGGATGGCTCCTGGCATGTGGCGAGCCGGTCACCCAAGTTTCAGCCGTACTTTCAGAGCGGCTTTCCTTACGATCACGACCAGTGGATATCAATGGCGGCAACAGCCTGGGCCACGATGGGCCTGGCGAATGCCTCCTCGAGCAAAGCAGATGGGCGGATAATGCTAATGCCGATTCCTTATGCTCGAGTTTTTTCAGAAGCTGTTTTCGACTGACTTTATGCCCCATGTTTACTGCCTTCGCTTGCCGGCAGTAATCTGGCTTCACGTGATTTCCGATGGAGTGATAGCGGCTTCTTACTTCCTCATTCCGGCGGCACTCATCCTGTTGACGCAGCGGCGTAAGGATCTGGCATTTTCCTGGATGTTTGCGCTGTTCGGGTTATTCATATTGGCTTGCGGAAGCACGCATGTAATGTCGATTTATACGCTTTGGCATCCGGTGTACCGCTTTGACGGCTTAGTAAAAGCGGTCACGGCAATGGCGTCTCTGCCAACGGCATTTCTTCTCTTTCAATTGCTGCCCAAAGCCGTGGCGCTGCCGAGTCCCGCGCAGTACCGAAAGCTTGTGGAAGAACTGGAACAACGCGTAGCGGACCGAACGGCGCAACTTTCCGCAAGCGAAGCGCGTTTCCGCGCCGCTGTAGAGGGCGTCAGCGATATGATCTGGACCAACTCGCCCGATGGACGCATGAAGGGCGAACAGCGCAATTGGGGCATTTTCACCGGGCAAACACAGGAAGAGTATCTGGATTTCGGTTGGGCAAATGCCGTCCATCCCGCCGACGCCCAACCGACGATCGATGCCTGGCAGCGAGCCGTCACCGACCGGCGCCGGTTTATCTTTGAACACCGGGTGAGGCGCAATGATGGGGTTTATCGCCTTTTCTCGGTTCGCGCGGTTCCCGTGCTGGATGACACGGGCGAGATTCGCGAGTGGGTAGGGGTGCATTCGGATATCACGGACGAGCGAGAGATTCAGGAGGATCTCCGGCGCGCGAAGGTCGCGGCGGAAGCGGCAAGCCGTGCGAAGAGTACCTTTCTGGCGAGCATGAGCCACGAACTGCGCACGCCGCTCAACGCAATTCTGGGTTATAGCGAAATCTTGGAAGAAGAGGCGCAGGAGGTTGGCGCCTCCACTATGGTGGAGGACCTGAAAAGGATTCACGGCGCTGGGCAACATCTGCTTTCCCTGGTGGACGATGTGCTGGATTTGAGCAATATCGAGTCGGGGCGGATTGAAATCGGGGTGGCGTTTTTTCCGGTCGAACAACTGGTCCGCGGGGTGGCCGACCAAGCGCGCGCGGCTATTGAAAAGCAGGGCAATGTATTTACGGTGCGGACAGTCGGCAAGTTGGGAAACATGAATTCTGACGCGGGGAGACTGCGGCAGTGTCTTGCAAATCTGTTATCGAACGCGGCCAAGTTTACCCATCACGGGCGCGTGGAGTTGGACGTCCAGGAGAAAGACGAGGAAACGCTGTTGTTCAAGGTGTCAGATACGGGGATTGGGATTGACCCCGCAAGTTTGGCGATGCTGTTCGAACCATTTACCCAGAATGACTCGTCCTACGCGAGGCGGTTTGGGGGGACAGGACTCGGCTTGGCATTAACCCGAAGGCTGGTCCGCATGCTGGGGGGCGAAGTCAGCGTGATCACGGCTCCGGGCACAGGGTCGCTGTTCACACTGGAAGTGCCGCGGAATTATGCGAAAGCGAATAACGATTCTGGCGTGCGACCGAGTGACGCGTTTATCGACGGGAATGCTGCCGGATAGCCAGCATCGCCACCTCCACTGCTTACCGCCTAGTATAGAATCGTGCGCATGAAATCTCGCAACAGGACAGGGAAACCATGATCGATCGACGGCAATTTCTGCAATCGGCAGCGACGCTATCGGGTGCAGCCGCGCAGGCGCAGACTTCGCAGCCGCAAACAGGGCATGAAGCCGCTCCACCTGTTCGTAAGGCAAAACAGAATGTCATCTGGATGTTCGCGGACCAGTTGAGGGCGCAGTCTCTTTCCTACAATGGCGATCCGAACGCGCGAACGCCGAATCTGGCGCGGGCGCAGGTGAACGGACTTACGTTCGGGGGAAATGTGTCGGGGTTTCCGTTGTGCTGTCCGTTTCGCGGATCGTTGTTGACCAGCCGTTATCCGCATCAGTGTGTGCCGGGGCACGAATATCCCCTCCCGGTGGGGCAGAAGACCGTCGCGGACGTAATGGGAGACAACGGGTATAAGACGGCCTGGTTCGGAAAGTGGCATCTGGGCGGGTGGCATGAGAAGGACGGCCGGGCTGCATTCTTTATTACCGACCCGGCACGGCGCGGAGGGTTTCAGACTTTTGCTGGTTACGAAAACAACAATAGCCAGTGGGATTGCTGGGTGCATGGCGGTGCCGGAAAAGACGCGTTTCACTACCGGCTGCCGGGCTATGAGACGGATGAGCTGACGAACCTGCTCATCAAGTACATCAAGGAGCGGGCGGCGGATCAGAACCCTTTCTTCGCGGTGATGAGTTGCCAGCCGCCTCACGATCCGTATGTTGCGCCGGAGCGGTTCATGGCCAATTACAATCCGGAAAAGCTGGAGATGCGAGCGAATGTGGCCCATTCCGCTTCTATCAAGGCAGACGCGCGGGTGGAACTCGCCGGGTATTACGCCATGATCGAGAACTTCGATTGGAACTATGGCCGCGTAATGCAGGCGCTAGAGGAAAGCGGACTTTTGTTCGATACGCAGGTGATGTTCTTTTCCGACCACGGGGACATGCACGGATCGCAGGGAATGTTCCGGAAGACTTGCCCTTACGAGGAATCGATCCGGGTGCCGTTTACAATTTCGGGCGGGGTGCCGCGGAGCGGTGGATTAGGGACCCGGCCCGTGGTATCGAACCATGTAGACATCGCGCCGACCACGTTGGGGTTGTGTGGGATTCAAAAGCCGGATTGGATGTTAGGCCACGACCTCTCGCACTTCCGGACCCAAGCACCTGGAGGAGGATCTGTGCCGGACTCGGCTTACTTGCAGAACGTGGTTCCCACCGGTCATCCGAACAGCATTAATACGCCGTATCGCGGGGTGGTAACGAAGGATGGGTGGAAGTACTTGTGCTTTGAGAACCGGTCGTGGCTGCAGTTCAATCTGAACGACGATCCGTATGAGCAGGCGAATTTGGCGCAGAACAATAAGTATCGGGCGGAGCGGAAGAAGCTAACCGAGCGGCTGAAACAGTGGGTGGCGGATACGGGCGACAAGTTTGCGGTACCGGCGGATTGAGAAGCGCCAAACTACTTGGCGTGAGCGCAGCGTCCTGCAAATGAAGTCAGTTAAATACTAATTTCATAAATCCGAAACAGTTTGCTGGTTACAATCAGTACATTCTCGCACCGATGAAAATCAACCTTTTGGCCGTTGCTCTCTTCCTTCTTCCAGCCAGTGTTTTTGCGCAATCAGAACTCGGCGGATCTACTTTAAATGGAACAATCACGGACCCCTCCGGCGCAGTAGTTGCCGGGGCAAGCGTGAAGCTTTCGAACGAGCAAACGGGCTTTACGCGCTCGGCTCGCTCAAACGATGCCGGATTTTTCAACTTCGTGCTGGTGCCGGTTGGACCGGGATATGTATTGACGGCGGATCAACCGGGGTTCCGGCCCACGCGGCTAGAGGGAATTCGCTTGGATGTCGGTGCGGTGATTACGTTGAATGTGGGTCTTCAAGTGGGAGGGAATACTGAGGTCGTTTCAGTTGACGCCGATATCCCCCTGATTGAAACGGGGCGGTCCCAGACCGCAACCACGATCAACGAGAGGGCCGTTGCCGACCTTCCTGTGAATGGGCGGAATTTCATTGACTTTACGCGGCTTTCGCCCGGCGTGGTCACGGATCCGACGCGCGGCGGCGATATTTCCTTTGGCGGTCAGCGCGGGACGGCGAATTCTTTGCTGGTGGATGGCGGCGAATCGAATAGTCTCTTTTTCGGCCAGGCTGTCGGGCGTACTGGCTTTCGACCTTATTCGTTTTCACAGGATGCCGTCCAGGAGTTTCAGGTAAACACGAACGATTACCCGGCGGAGATCGGTCGCGCTGGCGGCGGCGTAATTAACGTTGTAACGAAGTCGGGAACCAATGCGGTGCATGGCACAGCGTTTGAGTTTTACCGGGATAAAGCTCTAAACGCGAACACCTTTACGAACAACCGGGGCAATACAGACTTGGGAATCGCGAATTCTTCCGTTCCGAAGCAGCCTTATCACTTCAATCAGTTTGGAGGCTCCCTGGGCGGGCCGATCGTGAAGAACAAGCTGTTCTTCTTTTTGAATTACGACGGGCAGCGAAATACCGCGCCGCAGGTGGTCATTCCTTCCATTCCGGTTCCGGCGTCTTTGCTTCCGCAGTTAGGCCAGTACTTGACACCTTACACAACCGGCGCCACGAACGATGTCGGATTGGTCAAGGTCGACTGGAACATCACGGACCGGCAGCGGTTTTTTATCCGCTACAACATCAACCGGTTTACCGGGATTAATTACGAAAACACAAGTCTCACAGCCGTAGGAACCACCAGTTCGCAGTCGCACACGGGCGATTCACAGGTCTCGACAGACAACGTCGCGATGACTTATTCCTACGCAATCAATCCAACCGTAATCTTCGACGCACGGTATACATTCATTCGGGACAATGAGCCGGGAATTGCGAATTCAAATCAGCCGGAAGTGGTGATTACCAATGGCCCGGTGTTCGGGCGCAACAACTTCAGCCCTCGCTTTACCAACGCAAAAACCAATCAGGGAATCTTTACGCTCACTGCGATTCGCGGCAAGCATACTGTGAAGTTCGGTGGCGATTTCAATCGTGTCTCGATAGCGAACTTCTTTCCCGGTTACTTCAGCGGAAGTTATACTTTCCCGAGTTATGCCGCTTTTGCCTCCGTACAGCCGACCCAGTTTATCCAGGGATTTCCCGGCGCGGGAACCAGCGGACCTTTGACACAGCCGAATGTTTTGGAGACGGCCTTGTTCATTCAGGACTCCTGGCGCGTCACCGACAAGCTGACACTGAATTATGGCCTGCGTTACGACATCTTCAAATATGCTCAACCGCCGGTCGAGAACCCGGATGCGGGCCTGCTGGCAACAAATGTCAGAACCAATGTGGTGAATGTCGATTACGGAAACATCGGACCGCGCTTTGGCTTTGCCTACAAGCCATTTTCAAGCGACCGGGTTGTGATGCGGGGCGGTTATGGAATCTTCTATGCGCGCACCCCGGCAATTCTGATCGGTACCGCGTTTTCGCAGAACGGCATTCAGGTTCGGAGTTACACGCTTACGCCCACCAGCCCTTTCTTTCCGACTTACCCGAACGTATTGGCGTCGGTTCCCGCGGTTGGGCTTTCGCCGAATCTGTTCGTAATGCAACCTGACTTTCAATCGCCTCGCACGCATCAGTACAGCTTCAATCTGGAACTGGCCGCTACGAAGGATCTGTCCGTGGTTCTGGGTTACCTCGGTGTGCGCGGGACACATCTGGCGCGCACGCGGGATACAAACCTGTATCCGGAAGTGCCAGTCAATGCCACCTTCGCGAATGGCGCGCCGGTGGTTTATTACCGGCACCCGGGAGCGAATGGGAGTCCAGCGCGCCCGAACCCGGCGTTCAACCGCATCAGTGTTTTCGACAGCGGCGGCGATTCTACTTACAACGGCGGATTTATCCAGTTAGTGAAGCGATACCGGAATAATTTTCAGTTCCTGACGTCTTACACTTATTCGAAAGTCATCGACACCGCCCCCGATGCCACGGCTGTTACCGTAGGTGGCGGCGACGATGGAAAGGAAGTTCAGGATACTTTGCAGCCCAACAACGATCGTGGGCCAGGCGCGGCTGACATTCGGCACCGTTTTGTCTTTTCCGCGGTCTGGGATATCAATTATTGGAACAACAACTCCAACTTCTTCATGAAGTATGTGCTGGGTGGGTGGCAGTTATCCACGATTGCTCAGGTTCAGTCCGGCCGTGTTTTCAACCGGGCGGTTTCGGGCGATCCGAATAACGATCAAAATACCGCGAATGACCGGGTTCCAGGGATCGGGCGCAATACCATCACCGGCCCTGCATTTGAAGCCGTGGATCTTCGGATTTCGCGTGATATACCCTTGCATGCCGAACGGGTCCGGCTGCGCTTATTGGGTGAGGCATTCAATTTGACGAACCGCGCGAACTTCAACGGGCTGCAAAATACTCAATACGGCTTCACCGCCGCTACGCAAGTTTTTACGCCCCGCACCGATTTCTTGCGTCCGACGAGCACGTTCGATCCCCGGATTCTGCAACTGGCGGTCAAGCTAATTTTCTAATTACGCTTTTTCTAATTACGCCTGGGGATTCCAAACAAATTCACCCTTGCGATTAATGTATCCCTGGCGCCGGTTCACCCAAACGGCCGCTAGCCCATTGCGGAAGGATTCGGCCTTCTCAAATTGAGGATTGATTTGGATTTTTCCGCTTCTATCGATATAGCCGAAGCGCTGGCCAATGGCTATCAGGCCGAGACCGTTTTCAAAATCGCCAGCGGATTCGAATTGCGGAGGGATCGCCGTCTTACCGGATTTGTCGATGTAGCCGAAGCGATTGCCCACCTTGACCGCCGCGCGACCTTGATGGAAGTCACCGGCGACGGCAAATTGCGGGTTGATTTCGATCTTTCCGGCTTTGCCGATATAGCCGTGAGCGGTGCCGAGTCGAATGGCGGCCATCCCGTCAGAAAAAGCCGACGCTTCGTCGAACTGAGGCGGAATCACCATCGCGCCCTTTGTGTCGAGATACCCCCACTTTCCGTCAACCAGCACCGGGGCCCTGCCATCGCCAAATTGTCCAGCCGCCTGAAACCTGGGATTAATAACGTAGCGCCCGTCTTTCCCGATGTAACCTAGCTTTCCTGAAGACGCCACCACCGCCAATCCATCGTTGGTAAACGGGTCGGCGAGATCGAACTGCGGAGTAATCACTAATTTCCCGGAACGATCGACATAGCCCCAAGCGTTTCCCACCAACACCGGAGCCAGGCCTTCCGAAAATTCGCCCGCTCCATCGAATTGCGGCGTTATGGCCATCGATCCATCTGCCTTGATGAACCCGTACTTCCCACCGGCTTCTACAGGGAACAGCTGAGATGGGATCAGAAAAAAGCACAGCAATAGCAGCACAACAAGAACCCCAGCGATCCCGAAAAGCAACTCGCGGCTATGCGGGCGCCTCAACGTTGAAGGAGCCGGATCGGGGTCGCGGACTTCCTGAGCGCTCTCGGTGTAGACCTCTGGATCGTATTCGCGTTCCATAGGCGGACAAAGTTGCAATTCGCACACCAAATGAATGTTTTTTCGTTTTTTGATCTATGGCACTGTAAGCGCATTGCAAACAGCAGGAGGATCAAGTTATGTGGAACGACAAAAGGAATTTAGGGTTGGCCGCAGCGTTTCTCGTCTTAGGAGGAATTGCCGTCGCAGGTTGGGTGCGGCACGCCGAGCCGACCCCCGTTCCGGTAAACGCGCTGATGGATCAGAACGGCTACTCTGCCACGGCACCTGTGGGCGGCAACTCGCAACCCGGATATGCAGAAACGGTTGCTCCAGGTTCCTATGCAGTGAACCGCTCTTACCGGAACGAGCCTGAGTACCAGAATCCGTATGCAGGAAGCAGTCAGTATGCAGGAAGCAATCAAGAAGATGGCTACTATTCGACAGTGCGTCGTCCTGTGTTTGTGCGGCCGGCAGCGCCCCCGCAGGGAAGAGTAATCGAAAACCAACCGGTTGAGCGGGAATACTCCAACGAGGGGAACAGGCGGGTTTACCGGACTGAGCTGCATCATGGGAGATCGACAAAGAAATCGGTGGCGATCGTCGCGGGATCAGCCGGAGCTGGAGCGGCAATTGGCGCGATTGCGGGCGGCGGCAAAGGCGCGGCTATTGGCGCTCTGAGCGGAGGCGGCGCGGGTTTCGTTTATGACCGGCTCACCCATAACCATTAAACGGCGATGGACGGCGGTGCACGCGGATTGGTATCTTCACGGAGTTCATGCGAATTTCCGCGAAAGCGCCTTGCCGGGTAGATCTGGCGGGTGGAACTCTCGATATCTGGCCACTGTACCTGTTTCATGACAACGCTCTCACCGTGAATTTCGCGGTGGATTTGTACACCACGGCAGTAGTGGAGACCCACGAGTCTGCTGAGATTGTGTTGCGCTCTAGCGATCAGGGGCTGGAAGAACGATTTGCCAACTTGGCGGCATTACGTTCTACCGTGAAATACCGCCTCCCGCTTCTGGCGTGGGTAGTGCGGTACTTTGCCCCTGAAGTTGGGTTCGTTCTTTCAACAAACTCCGAGGCTCCGGCGGGAGCTGGAATCTCTGGGTCATCGGCTCTCATCATTGCCATTGCGAGCGCGTTGAATAAGCTGACTGACGCGGGACACAATCTCGAGAAGATCCGGGAGATTGCTCAGAATATTGAGGCTCAGATAATCCGGGTTCCAACAGGATCCCAAGATTATTATCCGGCGATGTATGGCGGCGTCAGCGCTCTGGAGCTCAGCTGCGCGGGAATCCTGCGCAAGGCGGTCCCTGTTTCGGCAGAAGAACTGAATGCGCGGTTTGTGCTCGCGTATACCGGAGTTCCGCGAAATTCAGGGATAAACAACTGGGACGTGATGAAGCGGCACATCGATGGCGACCGCGCTGTGCATCGCAACTTTTTGCGTATTACCGAAATTGCGAACGGAATGCTCGGGGCGTTGACATCCCACGATTGGGGCGATGCTGCGCGGCTGCTGCGGGAGGAGTGGAGTTTCCGGCGGAAAAATGCACCCGGGATCACCACTCCGGAGATTGACCACTTGATTACCACGACACGGCGCGTTGGCGCAGAGGCGGCCAAGGTCTGCGGGGCCGGTGGTGGGGGCTGCGTGTTATTCCTCGTGAACCCGGAGCGCAAGGCGGAAGTGGTTCAGGTAATCGCGCGCGAAGGGGGGCAGGTGTTGCCAGCCTCTGTGGCGCCGCGCGGAGTGAAGCTAAGCTAAGTCATGGCCAGTGCTGGCATCTGGTCCGGCGTTTTCCTGTTGTTGTACCTGATCTTCTCGTATATCTCGATTGGGCTGATCAAATGGGCAGCCGGCTACTTTACGGGGCTGACGATGGGGCAACTGCTTGCCACGGGAGCTGCCACCGCGCTCACAATGCGGATCTTCACCGAGCTACCGTTTCGGGCCGTAGGCCTGCGGTGGAACCGGGCAAGCGCGCGAAACATCGTTTTGGGCGTCTTGGGTGGGGCCGGTTCGGCGGCACTGGTGATCACGGTCCCGTTGATGCTGCACTGGGCTCATTTCGAGGCGAGCCCCGGGAGCGGGGCAAATTGGCGAACCGCGGCATTCTTTCCGCTCTTAATTTTCGCAGGAGCCGCGGCTGAAGAACTGCTGTTCCATGGCTTCGTTTTTCAGACTTTGTTTCGCACTTTTGGCGCATGGGCCGCCATCCTCCCGATTGGGCTCCTCTTTGGATTTCTGCATAACGACAATCCCAATCACACGAATTTGAGCCTGGTCAACACCGCGGCATTCGGGATTTTGTTCGGATTCGCGTTCCTGAGAAGCAGGGATTTATGGCTGCCTTCCGGACTGCATTTCGGTTGGAACGTGGTCTTGCCGCTGTTAGGCGCGGATTTGAGCGGGCTTACAATAGAGCCAACAGGCGTCACACTCGTATGGACTACCAACCAACTGATCAGCGGCGGCAAGTATGGACCGGAGGGCAGCCTGCTCACAACCGCAGTGCTGTTTATCCTTTTCCTTTACATTCTGAAAATCCCGGTACTGCGGCAAGACGCGCCCTTGCTCTCCTATGTTCCGCCGCCCTCGTTGCCACTGCCGCCGGAGGCCAGCTTACTCCCGAAGACAGAGTTGAACTCATCCGGGGACTCTCCTCCGAATACGCAACAGTAAGAGATTTTCTGCCACGCTCCAAGAAGCCCTTGGTCATGCAGGCTGATGGCAGCTACAACAAGCAGGAGTGGGCGGCCGCCGGACAGGCGATGGGTCCTGCGGCTCGGGTGGGGGACCTGGTACAAGTAACGCGTGTAACCATAGAGCGCGAATCGATCCTGCTGGAGATCAATAACGGGCAGAAGAAGCCGGGTAGCCGGTGGCAGGATCATGTCCAGATTGGTATGGGAAATGGCGGGAATAACCGGCAGACGCAGCGGGGAGATTCGAACGCGGCGGCCGGCACCAGCATCTTGATTGAGTTTCACAGGCCCTTAACTCAAATGAAGCCACAGGACGTGAAGGCCATTCTGGCGCCGATTTTCGATTTTGAGAAACGTTCGGCATCCGAGCTGTATTCCGCGAACTTAAGCCCGGAAGTGCAAAAAGCGATCAAAGAGAAGCGCGCCGAAAAGGGAATGGATAGAGACCAGGTGGTACTGGCGCTGGGCCGTCCGGAGAACAAGATTCGGGAATCGAAGGACGGCGCTGAGCTGGAGGATTGGATTTTTGGCAAACCTCCTGGGCGGATTGTCTTTGTAACATTCGAAAACAGCCGGGTGGTCAAGGTAAAAGAGACGTATGCGGGTTTGGGTGCCGAGGCAGCAGCCCCGCTTCAAACACCCCGTTAAGAAAATTGCCTGACGGCCACAGCTCGCGCTAGGAAGTTTCCGTTCGCTTAACGCCATTGCAATCTGATTGAAACTTTCGATTGCTAAGCTCAGCGTAACTCGCTTCCACCATGAAAACTATAGCTGTGTTTTTGATTGCCACTGGCGCGCTTTTTGGACAAGTCGCGGCCGGATTAGGCGGAATTACCGGGGTCGTCACGGACGCTTCAGGCGCGACAGTATCGAATGCCGAAGTGCTGGTCGACAACGAAAGGCTGGGCATTCATCGCAAAATCAACACGGGAGGCGGAGGCGTGTTTAATGCGCCTGCGCTGGTCCCGAACACGGGTTATCAGGTAACGGTCAATGCCCCTGGATTTACGCAATTTCAAAATCGCGATATCACGGTTCTGGTGGGCCAGAACGTCAACATTCGGGCACGCTTGGATGTGCAGAGCGCTTCCACTCGGGTAGAAGTAGTTGACGAAACACCAGCGACCGAGACCAAAATCGACGTGTCTCAGAACGTCACTCAGGCCCAGATCGATAATCTCCCAATTAACGGCCGGCGTGTTGATTCGTTTGTGCTCCTGACCCCGACGGTTGTCCCCGATGGCACGTTCGGACTTTTGAGCTTCCGCGGGATCAGCGGCGGCAACACGTTTCTGACGGACGGTAACGATACGACGGAAACGTTCTACGGCGAAAATGCCGGACGAACCCGCGTTCCAACCCAGATTTCTCAAGACGCGGTGCAGGAGTTTCAGGTACTTTCGAGTGCTTACTCGGCCGAGTATGGCCGTGCGACGGGCGGCGTGGTCAATACCGTGACCAAGAGCGGCAGCAATCGTTTCGATGGCAGCGCGTTCTGGTTTTTCCGCAATCGGACGCTCGATGCGCGCGATCCGTTTTCGACCATCAATCCGAGCGAGGTGCGGCATCAGTTCGGCGGCAATCTGAGCGGGCCCATCGTGAAGAATAAATTGTTCTTCTTCCTGAATACGGAAGAGCAGCGGCGCCAATTTCCGCTTGTTTCGAGCATCATCAATCCGTCGGTCGTAAATTCGAAT
Organism: Bryobacterales bacterium; assembly: GCA_963795835.1. Lineage (GTDB taxonomy): Bacteria > Acidobacteriota > Terriglobia > Bryobacterales > Bryobacteraceae > JALYXI01. The sequence continues at coordinate 157,236 of CAWCJC010000006.1, forward strand.
ACGCAATCCTTCCTGAACTGCGGAGTAGCCAGCGGCGGCCTGCCTGCGGCGACTCCGGCACAGTGCGCGGCAATCAACAGCACGCTGCCGCGTTTCTATGGCATTCTGCCCCGGACCGGCGACCAGGATACAGCGCTTGGAAAGATCGACTGGCGTCCCACGGATCGAAATTCATTCAGCTTTTCCTTCAACTATCAGCACTTCAATTCGCCCAACGGCATTCAGACGGGCGCGGTAGTCACCAGCGGTGGCGCTCTGAACAGCAACGGCACGGACGATGTGCAGGTTCGCTATGGACGCGCTCAGTGGACATTTGTGCCGACCGGGACCATTGTCAATGAAGCGCGTTTCGGCTGGTTCAAAGACCGGCAGGCGGATTCACTCTTGACAACGTATGCAGACCCTCGCCTGGGTGCCTTAAGCGTTTCGGTAAACGGCTTGGCGATTGGCTCCGGCAACTATATTCCGCGGATTCAGCCGAGTGAAAGCCGCTTCCAATACGCGGACAATCTGTCCTGGACGCGCGGCAATCACAATTTGAAGTTCGGCGTCGACTATCTGAATACCGAAGACTACACAAACCAGCTTTTGAACGGAGCCGGCAGCTACAGCTACCAAAATGCCAATGCGTTTGCGCTCGATTACTCCGGCAACACCACGGGGGCGAAGAACTATTCCTCCTTTACGCAGGGATTCGGACGCCGCGATGTGGATGCGAAGTTCCAGGACATCGCCGTATATGCGCAGGATTCTTACCGCCTTCGTCCCAATCTGACGCTCTATTACGGGCTCCGGTACGAATACACGTTCACGCCGACACCGCCGTTGAAGAACTCGGATTATCCGCAGACCGGGCGCGTTCCGGAATACGGTAAGAACTTCGGCCCGCGTGCCGGATTCTCCTGGGCTGTGAATAACGGAAACACCGTTATCCGCTCCGGCTACGGAATCTACACCGGACGTTTCCCTGGTTCGTCTTACAACTCGCTATTCACCACCAACAACTTGTACCAACAGACGCTTCTACTTCAGCCTACGAACGCGGCTCAGCTTGCCGTCGCTCCCGTCTTCCCGAATATTCTTTCATCTCCTGCCGGAACGCCCGGCGCGGCAGTGGTCGGTTTTGCCGTGGACAATCTCCGCACACCGATGAGCCAGCAGGCTGACTTCGCCATTCAGCAGGCCCTAGGGAAAAACACCTCGTTCTCCGCCAGCTATATCTGGAGCCGGGCGGCACACCTCATCACGGTTCGTAATCTCAATCTTGCGCAATCCGTCGAACTTCGTGACTTACAACATTCTGAATAGCGCCGGTGTCCAGACGGGAAGCTATACCACTCCGGTGTATTTGCAAAGCGACCGGATCGACACCCGTTACAACTACATCATCGGCGTCGATAACGGCGGCAATAGCTATTACAGCGGCCTTGCCTTACAGTTGCAGCGGAGATTTTCCAAGGCATTCCAGGGCAGCGCTTCGTACACGTGGTCGCATGCAATTGACAACGCGCAAGGCAGCGGCGGTTTCTCCGGCAACAATCAACAGGGGTCGCTTTTCAACGGCAACTATCAGGCGGACCGTGGTCCTTCTAGCCTGGATGTACGGCAGCGCCTGGTGATCAACTGGATCTATCAGCCGGTGTTTACGAAGAGCACGGGCGTGTTTGCCCGCTATCTGATCAATAACTGGCAACTGTCTGATCTCACGACAATTCAGACAGGTACGCCGGTAACGGAATCGTTGGGCGTGAGTAGCGGTTTGACTGCAGCACAGTTAGCGTCGGTGGGGATCACCAGCCCGCTTGCGTTCACGGGCAGCCTGAACGGATCGGGCGGGTCGGGCCGCGTACCGTTCCTGGGGTTGGGCACGCTTCGGCTGCCAAACACTTACCGCACGGATGCGCGCATCTCGAAGATCCTGCCCTTCAGCGAACGCTTCCGGACGATTCTGAACTTCGAGGTGTTCAACCTGACGAATACAATTACCTACACAAGCATTACGAACCGCGGATTCACTTCAAACGGCTTCAACATTACGCCGGCGGCCGGTCTTGGTCTTCCGACGCAGTCTTCAGGCTTCCCGGATGGAACCAACGCCCGTCGTGCGCAGGTGAGTATTCGCATCGATTTCTAACGAACCCCAGATCAGGGAGCGGTCTAAACCGCCGCTTCCTGCGAATCTGCGGATTACGGTTACTGCTTCCGGCGTAGCAGCGTGTCTCACTGCGCGGAGCAGACGGGCGGAGTATTCCGGACCGGCGCCGTCAAAGATGTTTGAAAGCGTAAATCCGTCGAAGCTGGCGGCAGGAACGCTTTCCAGATATTCCGCGGCTCCTGAGGTTACGAGTTCGATCTCTCCAGAACGATAGCGAACAGGGCTCAAGTCGCCGAGGAAATAAGCCCGGATGAAAGGATTTGTTGCATTTGGGTAAGTCCCAAAGCCACGAATGAGGCGCAAGAGAATCTGCCGGTCGAAGCGCGGGGGAACGGAGGCGAGCACCTGTTCGGAATAGAAGCGTCGCAATAGAATTGGGTGGGTCGCGGCTCGAAGCAGCAATCGGAGCATGGGTGATTCCAGGTAGTTGCGCCAGTAGTCCACTTGCTCGGCGGGATCGGTCATAGCGCAAAATCGTTCGCGCTCTGCACGCTTGCCGGCAAGTTGAAGACCTCTCCGCAACTTTCCGTCTATTTTCCCGGGCCTGGGTTCCGCGCCTTCGAGACGCTCGCGAACATACGCTGTTTGAGCGGGGTTCAAATCCGCCGCCACCACACGGTATCCGGCATTCGCAAGAGTAATCGCCGTGCATCCGGCGGACGCGATACAGAAAATGCGGGAGTTCGGGCGAAACGCGGCAAGTTCCACCTGCGGATCTTCGAACATGCGCCCGAAAAACAGCTCCGGGGCGCCCCGCAAACGCCAGCCAGTGTCGCTCACAACTGCGCGATCACCGCGTCTGTGAATTCGGTGGTGGTTGCCGTTCCGCCAATATCGCGCGTGCAGTGTTTCGTGCCGCGATAGACGGCTTCGATCCCGCGCTGCAGCCGTTCAGCCGCTTCGCGCTCGCCGATATGCCGCAGCATTAAAGCGGCGGACTGCATCAGCGCCGTTGGATTGGCCCAGCCCTTCCCGGCGATATCGGGCGCGGTGCCATGGACGGCTTCGAACACGGCGTGGTTTGCTCCCAGGTTCGCGCCGGGAACGATGCCTAAACCGCCAACCAGACCCGCGGTCAGATCGCTGACAATATCGCCATAAAGGTTCGGAAGTACCAGGAGATCGAACTGTTCCGGGCGCATGACCAGCTGCATGCAGGCGTTATCGACAATCATCTCGCCGTACTCAATGGCGGTGTATTCGGCGGCGACTTCGCGGCAGCAGCGCAGGAAGAGGCCGTCGGACATCTTCATGATGTTTGCCTTGTGAATCGCGGTCACCTTCCTGCGGCCTTCGCGCGCGGCAAATTCGAACGTGGACCGCGCGATGCGCATCGACGCGGTCTTCGTGATCACTTTAAGGCTTTCGACAACATCAGTGACCACTTCGTGTTCGATTCCTGAATAGAGGTCTTCCGTGTTTTCGCGGAAGATGATCATGTCGATCGGAAGGTCGCTAAAGCGCGTCTTTAAGCCCGGTAGCATCTTGATGGGTCGGAAGTTTACATAGAGATCCAGCTTCTTGCGAAGCGCTACATTCACGCTGGAGTGACCGGAGGCAATGGGTGTCGCGACAGGACCTTTCAGGCCGACACGCGTGCGGCCAAGAGACTCATACACGGAATCGGGCAGGAACTTCCCGGTCTCCTGTTCGGCTTTGATACCCGCATCGACGCGGTCCCAAACGATTGAGACGCCAGTTGCGTCTACAGCGCGAACAGTCGCATCGGCGACCTCGGGACCGATCCCGTCACCGGGGATCAGAGTAATGGAGTGGGGCACGCTTGTATTATTGCAAGCATGGGCTTTCGGCTTCGCACGGCGCAGGGGAAGCTGAAGATCGAGCACAGCATCATTGACAATCTCAAGAAAGTGCTGGAGCGGCTGTTGGCAGCGAACCCGGAAATCCGCTCGATTATCCCCGGTGTGATTCGGCCCGTTCGCGATGCCAAAGGGGTGGTGAAGATTCATATCACCGTTGCGACGCAAAATGGATGGAAGGCAATTGCCTTGAGCGGCGGCGCAAGGCAGGAGCTTTTCGTCAGTACGGAGATGACGAAAGAGAAGCTGGAAGCCGCATTTGAGAAGGCAATCGCGGGATAAGATCTAGGTCATGGCGTTTTGCTCAAATTGCGGCAGTCAGGTGGCAGATGAGGCCAAGTTTTGTGGCGTGTGCGGGACGCCTACGCGAGTCGCTGGTGCTTCGTCAGCGGCACCGGGACCCACGATGGGTGGGTCGACTCAGCCGGTGCAGCCGCTGGACTATACGATTCAGGGTGACAATCTGCAAATTGCGCGCGTGCGGCTGGCACCGGGGCAGGAAGTGTACGCCGAGGCCGGCAAGATGATCTACAAGACCGCGAACGTCCACTGGGACACACGCATGAGCGGCAACAGTATTGGCGAGAAGCTGTTGGGCGCGTTGCGCAGAACCGTGACGGGGGAATCTCTGTTCGTCACGTATTTCCGGGCGGACTCGGCGGGGGCGGAGGTTGGGTTCGCGGGCAGTTATCCGGGGCGGATCCAGGCAATCGATCTAGCGCCCGGACAGGCAATTTTGGCTCAGCGCGATGCGTTTCTGTTCGCACAGCCTACAGTGACTCTCGGCGTAGCGCTGGTGAAACGGCTGGGAGCGGGCTTTTTCGGGGGCGAAGGCTTCATTCTGGAGAAGCTTTCCGGGCCGGGCACGGTATTCATTCATGCGGGCGGCGACTTTATCGAGTTCAATCTTGGCCCCGGCGAGCGGTTGCAGATTAGCGTGGGGTGTATCGTCGCGTTCGACGAATCAGTTGAGTACAATATCGAATTCGTTGGCGGAATCAAGACGGCTCTTTTCGGCGGCGAAGGCTTGTTTCTGGCAACATTGACGGGCCCAGGGCGCGTGCTGGTGCAATCGATGACGCTCGAAAAGATGCGGCGGGAATTGGCGCCCACGAAGCACGGCGGAGATTCGCATAATCCCTTACAGAGCGTAAGCGGAATTTTTGGCGGGAGCGAGGACTAACGGGATGAAGCTGCTTTGTTTGATGATTGCGGGCGCATGCGCTGCGGCGGGCGCGACCAAATGCGAGGCGTTGCTGCAGGGCGCCTTTGGTGATCAGGTGAAGATTCAATCGGCTTCGTTGGTTGCGGCGGCGGGCGATATGCCGGAGCATTGCGATGTGCGCGGCGTCATCTGGCCGGAAGCGCACTTCATGTTGAAGTTGCCGACGCAATGGAACAATCGATTTCAGATGGTGGGAAACGGCGGCACGGCAGGTGTGATTAGCGTCGCAGCGGTTAATGCCGCCGTCCGCAAGAGCTTTGCCGCGGTTTCGACCGATACCGGTCACGATGCAGCAAAGGAGCCGCTGGCGACCTTCGCAATTGAGAGCCCGGAGAACCCGAACGCGCGGCGCAAGTTTCTGGATTTCGCATGGCTCTCGGTGCATGAGACGGCGGTAACGGCCAAACAGATTACGCAGGCCTACTATGGCTCGGCGCCGCGTTACTCCTATTGGGTGGGATGCTCGACCGGCGGACGGCAGGGTTTGCAGGAGGCGCAACGGTTTCCAGACGATTTCGACGGGCTGGTGGTAGGCGCGCCGGGGCTTTACAACACGGGGAATTCCATGCGGCGCATCTGGATCGGTCAATCGCAAGTGGGCCCAGGAGCAATTCCTGACGGCCAAGCTGCCGCTTCTGACCAAGGCGATTTATGAGAAGTGTGACGCGCTCGACGGGTTGAAAGATGGGTTGATCGACGACCCCCGAAATTGTTCGTTTCAGCCGAAGAAGGACCTGGCCAAGTGTTCCGGCGCAGAAGCCGCGGATTGTTTCACCACGGCCCAGATCGAGGCGTTAGCGAAAATCTATGGCGGCCCGCACGATTCGAAGGGCAAGGCTCTCTTCTATGGCGAGCCGGTCGGCAGCGAGCCTGTCTGGCCCGATAACTTCATCCTGCCGAATAAGACAGTGCTGCCGCGATCCGAGAGCCAGATGAAATACTTTATGCTGGATCCCTCGCCGGGCTCCTCGTGGGAGTTCACCATGTTCGATTTCGATAAAGACCCGGCACGGCTGACGCGCGCCGCGGCGGAGTTGAATGCGCGGAACACGAATCTGGAACCGCTTCGGAAGCGGGGTGGCAAGATTCTGCAGTATTCGGGATGGGCGGATCAGCAGGTGAATCCCATGCCCGGAATCGCGTATTACGAGGAGGTAAGCCAGCGTTTCGGCGATGCGGCTACCCGGGATTTCTACCGGCTTTTCATGGTGCCGGGGATGTTTCACTGCGGAGGCGGTCCGGGATGCGGAACGGTGGATTGGCTGGCGGCGTTGATGGATTGGGTGGAGAACGGCAAAGCGCCGGCTCAATTGACAGGCGCGCATGTGGAGAAAGGCACGACTACCCGGACGCGAACGCTGTGTCCTTATCCGCAGGTGGCGCGTTACAAAGGCACCGGCAGCGTGGATGAGGCGGCTAACTTCGCGTGCGTTGCTGGTGGTGTAGCGATGGCAGGAACCCGGTAAGCAAACCGATAACGGGCAAATACGCGCACACGCGGTATACGGTAATGATGCTGGTGGCGTCCGCAAGCTTACCGAGTACCGCCGCGCCGATGCCGCCCATCCCGAAGGCGAATCCAAAGAATAACCCCGAAATCAGTCCTACTCTTCCGGGCACCAGTTCCTGCGCGTAAACCAGGATGGCGGAGAACGCAGAAGCAATGATGAAGCCGATAATCACGCTCAGGATGCCGGTCCAGAAAAGGTTCGCGTAGGGCAGCAACAGGGTGAACGGCAAGACTCCCAGAATGGAGCACCAGATCACGAGTTTGCGGCCGAAACGGTCGCCAATGGGCCCACCCATCAGAGTTCCCGCGGCTACGGAACCCAGAAAGACAAACAGGTGGATTTGAGAGCTTCCGACAGAAATCCCGAACCTGCTGATGAGATAAAACGTGTAATAACTCGTGAGGCTCGCAAGATAGAAGTATTTCGAAAACACCAGGACCATGAGGATCAGAATCGCCGCTATCACGCGATTCCTAGGAAGCCGCGCCTCCGGGCTGGAACTCTCAGCAGCTTTTCGTGGCTGTTTGAGATGTGTGTTGTACCAATTGCCCACCCACGCGAGTATCCCGATCGCGGCAAGTGCGGCTACCGAAAAGTAGGCCACTCCTCCCTGCCCTCTGGGCAGAATGATCAGGGCGGCGAGCAAGGGCCCGATGGCGGATCCGGCATTGCCTCCCACCTGGAAGAAGGACTGAGCGAGCCCGTGCCGCCCGCCCGACGCCAGGCGCGCGACGCGCGACGATTCGGGGTGAAACACCGCGGATCCCACGCCCATCAACGACGCCGCAAACAGCAGTGGGCCGAAACTCGGAGCAACAGCAAGCAGCAGCAGGCCGGTAAGCGTCAACGTCATTCCGAAAGGGAGCGAATAGGGCAGTGGTCTCTTGTCGGTGAAATGTCCGATGAAGGGTTGCAGCAGAGATGCCGTGGCCTGGAACGTGAGTGTGATCAGGCCGATTTGCGTAAAGTTCAGATGGAACGAGCTCTTGAGAATAGGATAGATGGATGGCAGAAGCGACTGCACCATATCGTTCAGCAAGTGGCACAGGCTCACGGCCGTGAGCACAGGAAACAACGTCTTCATGAATTCGTCATCAGATACACTTCTCAGTATCCCAACCGGGCGGGTGCGATCGATTCAGAGGTGGGCGCTGGTGCTGTTGGTGGCAGGCGGCGCGCTGAACTACATCGACCGCGCGACGCTGGCTGTTGCGAATAAGCTAATCCAGGAAGATCTGCACATTCCGATCGGCAAAATGGGGCTGCTGCTCTCCGCGTTTCTTTGGGCCTACGCGATCGCGCAGCTCCCGGTAGGAGCGCTGATCGATAAGTACGGGCCGCGAAAAACGCTGAGCTTGGGTTTGTTTGGGTGGTCGGCGGCGCAGGCTGCGGGTGGGTTTGTGTCGGGTTTTGCGCCCTTCGTGGCAGCCCGGTTCGCACTGGGCATTGGTGAGGCACCGCTGTTCCCGGGCGGGGCGCGCGTGGTGCGGGATTGGTTCAACGTGCGGGAGCGCGGGTTTGCCACGGGTGTATGCCAATCTGCGGGATCGCTTGGGAAATTTCGTGGCGTTGCCGCTGCTGACGTATCTGATGTTGAGCTTCAGTTGGAGATTGATGTTCATCATCGTGGGAGCGGCGGGCGTCGCACTTGCGATTGTCTGGTGGATGGTGCATCGCGACCCTGCGGAAGTCCGGCTTACGCAAGAAGAGAAGGCGTATTTAACGGAAGGCGATGAGAATGCCTCCGCACGCCCGCCTTCGTTCGCGGATTGGAAGCAACTGTTCGCGCACAGGACCACGTGGGGGATGAGTGCGGGCTTCTTCGGAAACGTGTACACACTTTGGCTCTACACCAGCTGGCTGCCCTACTATCTGGAACACGAACGGCACATGACAATTGCCAAAGTAGGAATCCTGGGTGCGATCCCCTTTTTGTGTGGGGCGGCGGGAGCGGTTTGCGGCGGCTGGCTGTGCGACTTCCTGACACGGCGCGGATGGACCCCGATCGGTGGACGCAAGCTGCTGATTTCCTGCTCATTGGTGGGTGTATCGGCATGCACGGTGGGAGTCGTTTATGCCGCTTCGAATAGTCTGGTTCTGCTACTGCTCTCTGTGTCGCTATTCCTGATCTACATCGTGAGCAGCGCCGCTTGGGCAACCGTGCCGGTGGCGGCGCCGGGACAGTTTACGGCGTCTCTTGGATCGATTCAGAATTTCGGTGGGTACCTCGGCGGCGCGCTGGCACCTATGTTGACCGGGTTCATTGTGGAGCGCACGGGAAGCTTTTCGCCGGCGTTGTTATTAAGCGCCGCCATCACCATAGTTTCGGCACTGGCTTATTTACTCTTGGTGCGCGGACCGATCTTAGTAAACGACTAAAACTTAGTAAGATATCCAGCTATGGATAAGGCAAAGGAAGCGGTCTGCTTCACGGCCGGCCCCTCTGGAGCTGCTTTTGGAGCCGGAGTGATTCATGCCTGGCTCGCGGCCGATCGCGCTCAACCCCTCGTGACGGCGGGGATCTCGACAGGCGCGCTTACGGCCTCGGCGATGCAGAAATGTTATCGGGAGCTTGCGGCCGCTGCGGCCGGGGAAAACACAGCAGTCGACGAACTAAAGCTCGAAAGCGCACGCTGGAAGTGGTTCCGCACTTATCTCTCTACGGTGTGTAACAATCCTCTGTCCTTCCTCTGGCGATCCATTCCGGATCCTGTCGATTACTTCGCGGACAAGCCACCCGTCACCGATATTTCGGTTAAATCGCTCCCCGAGGATCTGAAAGCCGAGTCCCAAAAAGCGCGCCGGCATTTTTACTTACTCACAAAGCTGGGTACCTGGCTGGCCGGTCTGCCAATCCGGGTTTCCACCGTAGCTTCGCTTGTGGTCTTTTACATCAGGATTAAGGAGGGTTCGGGCTTTGCGCCAATCAACCTGATTGGTGGGCTCTGGCATTTGATCAAGGTGGTGGCTGGACTCTGGTGGCACCTGGTGCGCGCGCCTCGTTTTTTCCGGGACAACTACGGCGAAGAACGAAGGCATCCGGCCGCTCTTCGGACTTCGCACATGGGCCATCAGCTTACTGCTCCCAGTGCCGCCACTCCTGATAGCCGGCGCAGCGGCTTATTTTCTTCGTCCGCGCTTCCCCTGGTTCGTTTTGAGTCTTGATCGTTTGTATCGGAGCCATCACCTTCTTAGCCGTAAGATTTCGCAAACTTCTTTGGTCCATACCGAAATACATGTTTGCCCAACTAGACATGGCGCAGGGCCTGCTTTGCCAGTTCGAACTTCGGCGGCAGTTGTACGGTCTATTTGGCAAGGATTTAGTCGGCCCCAGCAGTGAGGGCAAGACGGCTGGCTATACCCTCATTGTTTGCGCGGCTCTGGAGCAGACAGAACAAGTCTGGATTCGTCCCGAAGTCTCGGTGGTCAAGGCGCTTTCCGCCGCCATGGCGATCCCCGGAGTCTTTCCTCCTCATAAGTTTCACACCAGCGAAGTGGCCAATCTGATGGACAGGAAGGAGGGCACGCTGGTTGACGGAGTGGCCGTTCGAAACAATCCGCTTCCCGCTTTCTTTTCCTGGTGCCGGCGACAGCGAGGGCCGGTCAGACCTCGCCGAAGCGCTGGAAACAACGCCAGAGAACCCTACGCTTCACAGCGTGTACAACGTGCCCATTACAGCCGATCCGGACGGCTCTGGCGCTCGCGAGGAGATCGACATCGTGGAATCCGCGATGGCGGCCCTGGAACTCGAAAAGTGCCGTGACACAAGGCAGGAGGTTCGACAGACAAACTTCATGTCGCTGCTGGAAAAGCTGCGCAGGGAAGCCGGGGCGGAACCTTCGGGCTTCCAAATCTTTGCGGATGAAATCGCTCCTCTTCAGCAAATCACCTTTCAAAATAATTGGCAGCCAACGCGGGCGGAATCGCTCGCTGTCGCGGCGCAAGGGTGCCGGGAAACTTTGCAGCGGTTATACCGCAGCGAGATCCCTGCTGAGGGCATGCAGTGCAAAGCGCTTCTTTCCCGCGTGGCGGATCGGAGAAAGACGGTCCTGGCTGCGGGCACTTGCGGGTTGCCGGAAATTTGTTCGTCTTGTTCAGGTGAATTATCTCACCGCGAACACACCAATACGGAACTTGTGCCGCACGGCCAGATCCGGAGCTATGGCGAGCCCGGTAAGGAGCCCAAACCAGATCTAGCGTCAAAGTTCAGGCACTTGAATGGAGACACCCCCCGGATTGTTTTCCTGGGAAGCGGCGGTGTCTTTCGAGGCGCTTTTCATATCGGCGTGATTGGTGCTATGAGCGCTGCGAAGCTGTATCCCGATTTGGTCATCGGCGCTTCCGTGGGAGCGCTGATGGGTGGGGCGCTCGCAAATCTCTCGCTCGCCGGGGACGACAAGAAGCGGCAGATTTTGAACCACCTGGCGTGCGTCTTTCTCACAGTGGATGAGAGTGTCGCGCTTACCCGGACGTTGAAGAACGCCACCAAACAACTCGGTATTCGCGCTCGCGATATCGCTATTTCGCCAAACGAACTTCGTCGCCTGGTGAATAGCGGGTCCCAATCGGATGCCGGCTTCGCTGCAACAGGCGCACCGCCCGCTCTGATCGACGCCATTTCGCGCCTATTCATGATTCCGCACCTGCGGACCATTGAAATCGCGTCCGAATTTATTGCGGGGCACATCTCAAAAGCGATCAACGCCTTTCTCGGCGAACTCCGGGAAGAGACGCTCCGCAATCTGGATATCAAAACCGCGTTGCTCGGAACATCCTTGTTGGAAGACGTTGCCCGCGAGTTGATGGGCGCTTCAAACGACAAAGTAGACCTTACCCAATTCCAGCCTTATCACGGAAACAATTCGCACCCGGTTTCTTTCTTCTGCACCACGTCGTACCTGAATGCGCGCATGCCTCTGCTGTTGGGACGCGATTTTTTAACCGAGAACCCCACCTGGGATGGCGTTTTCGCCGGGCTAAGTTCCAGCGCGTTTCCGTTTGTGTTTTCGCCGCGGAAGGAAGCAGAGGTCCTGCCGGGCCGCGGACGAACCGATCGTCTGTTTGCGGACGGAGGCATGTTCGATAATCTTCCGTTCATGCCCGCGTTGGAGGTGCTTCGCGATTGCCAGGTGAATGGCAGAGAGCAGGATCAGGATTCCGTTTTGAGACGCCTGAAACATCGGACGGAGAACCCCGATCTCTTCATCGCCGCGGGCCTGGACGCGGCACCAGAGACTAACGATGCCCAATATGACACTCTCTTTAAAATTCGGAGCCGCGCCGGGAAGCTGTCGGTTAATAGCAAAGTAAAGTCTTTTACGAACTCCTCCGCATACATCCAGCGCACTTTATCGGAGATCGTGTTGGCCCATTCCCAAAAGCCTACCAGCATAGATGTGAGAAATCTGTCTTTGCTGGATGGCGCTGTGAACGCGCAAGTGATGAATATTCTGCCCACAGATGCCAATCACATCAATCCGACTTTTGCTTTCTGCCGCTCCACCGGCTTCGAAAAAGACAAGGTCCGGCTCTCGATTGCGGACGGCTGCTTTCAATCCTTGTTTCAGTTTCAGACGCTAAACGGCCAAAGGAATCTGGACAAGGTGTTAGAAAGGTCAATCGTCCCTCTGCTGCAGGTCGATGCCCGGCCGGACATAGCAGCTCCGGATTGTCCCTGGTTCAAGACCGCACAGGGTCCGCTCCCCTGCCCCTTTGCGGACGCTGCGAACTCAGGCGATGTACAAGAGATCCGGACTGTTTGCAAGAACGATGCGAAGCACCAGGAAAAGCTGAAACCAGCGACGCCGTTACCAGTCGCTGGATGCGCCCCCACCGCCTGAATCGCCACCGCCAAAGCCACCAAAGCCGCCACCGCCCGAATCGCCACCGCCGAAGCCACCGCCCCAACTGCCGCCACTGCTCCCGTAAGACCTTCCCCCGCCGCCTAAGAGGTTGCCCAGGAGCATGCCTGTCCAGAAACCTCCGCCTCCTCCGCGTCCCCCGGTAGACCCACGCACAATCAAAAAGAAAAAGAACAGCAAGCCGAAGATGAGCGGCCATGGGAGAGAGTGCGTGACCGGTTCTTGGACGCGCTGCCGAGGCAGTTGCGCCTTAATGGTGACGTTCTTGTCTTTGGCGATGATTTCGCCGATGGTTTGAGCGGCGGTGAGGAGCGCCGGCCCGTATTGCGTTTGGCGCAACGCGGGGCGCATCTGGGTGAGCAGCAGGCCATCCAGGCCATCGGGAAGAATTCCCTCGAGGCCCTTACCCACTTCCAGACGGCTGCGGCGGTCGTTGATTGCAAGCAGGAAGAGAACGCCGTTGTCGTTCTTTTTCTGGCCGATGCCCCAGGCTCGAAATAGCGTGTAGGTGACATCCTCGATAGGCTCGCCGTTCAGCGTGGAAATGGTTACGAACGCCATCTGCGCGCCTGTCGACTGTTCTACTTCAGCGGCGTAGTTTTCGAGCGCCGTCCTGGTCTGGAGATCGATCGCGTTAGCGTAATCGGAAACGTAGCCTTCCGGCTTCAGCGACTTCCAATCTGCCGCAAACGCGGAGAGTTGAAAGACGAGAAACGCGAGGGCTAGTCGGATGAACCGCGCGTTTCTAGCAAACCAGTTCATCGCGCCCAACACGGAAACCATTCAGGTTGCCCAGTACCGTTAGCGCGATCTGCTTCGAATCGAACAATTGTCGCGAGATCTCGCGAACCTGATCGGCGGAGACTGCCTCAATCCGGTCCACCAGTTCGTCCATCGTAAAGAAGCGATGGAAATACATCTCCTGACGGGCAAGGTTCGACATGCGGCTCGACGTGGATTCCAGGCTCAGCATGAGCGAGCCTTTCAGGTGATCTTTCGCGCGGCGCAGTTCTTCTTCGGGCACCAGATCGTCCTTCAAGCTGCGGAATTCCTTGAGAACGGATTCAATCACCTTCCGCGTGGATTCGAGCGATGTGCCCGCGTACACGGAAAGACAACCGGTGTCGCTGTAGCTGCCCAAATCTGAATAAACGGAATACGCAAGGCCTTGGCGCTCGCGAATATTCTGGAACAGGCGGGAACTCATGCCGCCCCCGAGCACCGTGTTCAGAATATACGCAACGAATCGCATCTCATGATTCACCGGGAACGACGGCACACCCAGAATCATGTGGACCTGTTCAAGCTCTTTCTTGCTGCGCAGGTTGATACGGGCATGTGTCGCGGGCGTGGGCTGCACGGGAACAGGCGTGGTGCGGGGAAGCGAATCGAACTCTTGGCGGACCAAAGCCACAAGTTGGCCATGACGCAGATTTCCGGCCGCGGTGATCGTCAGGTTCTCGGGAGCGTAGACCTTGCTGTAGTAATTGCGAAGCATCTCGCCCGTAAAGTTCGTAACCGTTTCTTTCGTGCCGAGAATGGCGTTACCGAGCGGGTTATCCTTCCAGAAGTTCGAGGTGAAAATTTCGTTCACCAGATAGTCCGGGTTATCGGAATCCATCTTGAGCTCTTCGAGGATCACGCCCTTTTCGCGCTCGATATCTTCCTCGCGAAAAGCGGGACGCAGAATAATATCCGCCAGCACATCGAAGGAGCGCGGCAGGTGCTCGTCTAAAACCTTGGTGTTGTAGCAGACCAGTTCTTTCGACGTGAAGGCATCCAGATTGCCCCCGATCGAATCGACAGAGCGCGCGATGTCTTCCGCAGAGCGCGTGGCTGTGCCCTTAAACAACATGTGCTCGATAAAATGCGAAAGGCCGTTCTCTTGTTCGGTCTCCCGGCGTGAACCGGTGCCAATCCAGAAGCCAACAGAGACGGAGCGCACGTGCGTCATGGCCTCAGTGATGACACGGATGCCGTTCGAAAGCGTGGTCGTTTCGATATCGCGAACTAGAGTAGGAGTAACTTGAGTGGACGACAACGCGGGCCTACTTCGGTTTTACCACGTTCGTAATTACGAGGTGCGGAGGCTGCTTGGATGTTAATCTGAAAGCATGCCGCAAGCTGTTCTGGGAATGGAACTTAGCGAGATCGAACAGGCGCTGGGTCCGGAGCAGAAGCCGTTTCGCGCAAAGCAGGTCTATCAGGCTCTCTACCGCGAGAAGATCGGCGATCTGGTCGAAATTTCTACGATTCCGAAAGAGTTGCGAACCGCTTTGGCCGGAACTCACGAAGTCGGGCTGCCCCAATTAGCGCGGCGGTTCGATTCTGAAGACGGGACCAGACGCTACCTGTTGCAGCTGGCCGATGGCAAGACGATTGAGACGGTTCTGATGCCTGAAGACGGGCGCGACACGGTCTGCATCTCGAGCCAGGTGGGATGTCCCGTGGATTGCCGCTTCTGCATGACGGCCGCGATGGGCCTGGAGCGCAATCTGACGGCGGGCGAAATTGTGGGGCAGGTGCTTTATGCCGCCCGGGACAACGGTTTGTTAGCAGGCGGCGAGGGCAAGTTCAACATCGTAATGATGGGAATGGGCGAACCGCTGTTGAACTTGCCGAACGTATTGAAGGCAACGCGGCTCCTGACAGATCGCGCGGGCATGGCGATTTCGGAAAAGCGAATCACGGTTTCCACGTCGGGCATTCTGCCCAAGATGGTGGAGTTGGGCCAAGCCGAAATTCGGCCGAAACTCGCTATTTCCCTGAACGCGTCGAGCGAGGAACAGCGGCAGGAGTTGATGCCGATCACGCGCAAGTATCATCTGAAAGACTTGCTCGATACCTGCCGCGGATATCCTCTGCGCCCCTGGGAGAAACTGATGTTCGAGTACGTGCTGCTGCGCGGCGTAAACGACACCGATGCTGATGCGCGGCGCGTGGTGGGGCTGCTGGGAAACTTGAATTGCATGGTGAATCTGATTGCGCTGAATCCCGGCCCTGGGATTCCGTATGAGATGCCGGACCCGGAGCGCGTGAATTCGTTTCAGCAGATTGTGCGGCGCAGCATTCCGTGTTTCTTGCGCAAGCCCCGGGGACGCGATATTTTTGCGGCCTGTGGACAGCTTCGGCGGAATGAACCCGCCGCTATTTAACCACCTGCACCCCGCGCCAAAAAGCGACGCGCCCCTTGATCTGTTTCGCCGCATCCTTCGGAGTCGGGTAGTACCAGGCGGCATCAGGATTCTTCTTTCCCTCCACATCGACGGAGTAATAGCTGGCCGTGCCTTTCCAAGGGCATATCGTTGTTGTGGGGCTTTCTTTGAAATATTGTTTTGCGAGTGAATCGGCGGGAAAATAGGCGTTGCCTTCCACTTCCACAATGTCGTTCGAGTTCGCTAAAACTGTGTTCTGCCAAATTGCTTGCGCCATACCGGCATGATAACCCGCGAGTGGTGGACGCCCGCGAATCTGGTGACCGTGTCGCGCATGGCGATCACTCCGGTTGTGCTTGCCGATATCCTGAGCGGCCGGCATCGGGAAGCGGCAATCTGGTTTGCGGTTGCGGCTTTCACGGATTTTCTCGATGGCTGGCTGGCGCGCTTCCAACATGTCGCAAGCACCGTGGGCCAATACCTGGATCCGATCGCAGACAAGATTTTGCTGAGCGGCGTTTTCGTGGCATTGGCGGTTGCCGGTAAAGCGCCGGTATGGTTCGTGTCGCTCGTGCTGGGGCGCGACCTTGCGATTCTGGTCGCCTCCCTCATCGCTATGAGAGTGTCGAGCTATCACGACTACACACCGACGATCTGGGGAAAAATCAGCACTGTGCTCCAAATTCTGGCTGCAACCACGGTGATGGCGTCGAACGCGGAAGGCTCCGGAAGCTGGGCTGGCTTTGCTCGCGGCGCAATTTGGGCGTCAGCGGTGGCAACGCTTTGGAGCACCATACACTACACTTGGCGGGGCGTAATGTACTTCGTCCGAAAACAGGGGCATTGACGCCAAAAATCGGCGGGAGTACGCTGGAATTACCCGAAGTTTACGATGACCCGCTACCTGCCTGCCCGGCATTACATATCTTTCGGTGCCGTCGCGCTGGCACTGGCGACGTTTTCCGGCTGGTTGGGCATGGAATACGCGCCCGCGTTTATTCCGTCCGCGCTGTTTCTGGCAAGTGCTGGATTGCTGTTTGCGCTTGCGGTTCGCCCCCCGGTGGAAGTGCAGGAAAGCTATTTAGTGGTGGGTAAGCGCATCATTCCTTGGATCGACGTGCGGCGTTTGGATAGAACGGGCTGGCTGTCGCCCTTGGTCGTTCGGTTGACTCTGTTCGATGACGAAACCATCCTCCTGGTGTATCCGGGAGATCTCGATTCCTGCAAGAGCCTGCTGCGCAGCTTGCGCCGCATGTGCCGCGATGCGCTGATCGATGGCATTCCGTACAGGCAGTACTGGGGAGAAGTGCTCACCCATCCGGGTGAATCCATGCCTTCGCCGCGCTATCGTTTGCTGCTGCCCGAAGATGAAGTGGAAGTAGAGCGCCTGTATCAGCGACTGAAGTCCGTAGGTCACATTGATCCAAAAAAGTCCGGCGAAGAGTAGGCGGATCTGGTTTGCGGCGCTCGGTCTGGCTCTGGCCGCAAGTCTTACCGCTTACCTGACCCGCGATTCCTGGTTGCGCGAAATGGGCACCATGATGGTTCGCGTGGATCAGCCCTTTCAGGCGGATGTGATCAGCGTCCTGGGCGGCGATTGGTTCGGAAATCGCATTCTGAAGGCCGGGGAGTTGGTTCGAAAAGGTTATGCGCCACTCGCGATTGTCAGCGGAGGCGGATACGTATACGGCAAATACGAAGGCGACCTGGCAATCCAATTCGCCGTCTCCCATGGCTATGACGCAAAGTATTTCCGCACTCTGGAATACCCGTGTGTGTCCACCAAAGACGAGGCGCAAGCCGTGGTGCGGGAGATGCGGCGCATGGGCGTGAAGAGGTATCTGCTGGTGACCAGTTCCTTTCATACCGCCCGGGCCGGACGCATCTTCGAAGAGGCCGCTCCGGAGTTGCAGATGCGTGTTGTTCCTTCCGAAGACACTGGCGATTGGGATCACTGGTGGACGTCCCGAGAGTCACGCAAGACGTTCCTGATGGAATTCACCAAGACCGTCACCTCCCGCTTCGGAATCTGACGCATGCGTTTCCTGCTGCCTTACCTGAAGCGTCATCGCAAGCAGTTTGCGCTTGGCATTGGCGCGTTGATCGTCAAAGACGCAGCGGGCGTGGCCCTGCCGCTGATGATTCGCGGCGCGATCGATAGCCTCACCACCGGGCTTTTGATGAGCCGCATTCTCTGGTTTGCAGGGGCGATGATCGCCCTGTGTCTGCTGAAGGGCGTCTTTCAGTATTGGATGCGCGTCATTTTGATTGGCGCCTCGCGCGATATCGAATTTGAGATTCGCAACGATCTGTTTCGCAAACTGGTTTCTCTCTCGCCCGGGTATTACGGCCAGAATCGCACCGGCGATATCATGGCCCGCGCCACCAACGATCTGAATGCCGTACGAATGATGCTGGGGCCCGGTGTCATGTACTGGACGGAAACCAGCCTGACGTTTGCGATGACGCTGGCCGTGATGTTATTTGCGGATTGGCGCCTGGCGCTGCTCTCTATCTTGCCCGCGCCGCTGGTGAGCTTTGCAGTCATCTTTTTCGGGCGCCGGATTCATTCCCGGTTTGAAGCGATTCAGGCTTTGTTTTCCACCATCAGCAGCCGCGTGCAGGAAAATCTGTCAGGCGTCCGTATGGTGCGGGCGTTCGCGCAGGAAGATGCGGAAGTTCGCAAATTTGAGCTACTCAATCGCGATTACATCCGGCAGAATCTGAAATTGGTGCAGGTGCAGGGAGTTTTCCAACCGATGCTCGAAGCGCTGATCGGGATGACGTTCCTGATCGTGCTTTGGAGCGGCGGCCGCGAAGTACTGCGAGGGCACTTGTCGCTCGGCAGCTTCGTTATGTTCAACACTTACATGAGCACGCTGGTCTGGCCCATGATCGCGCTCGGCTGGGTGGTGAACCTGATGCAGCGCGGCAGGGCTTCTCTGGGGCGGATTCGCAGCATCCTGGATGAAATACCCGCGATTCAGCGGCCTGCGAAACCTACCGGCGCAAGGGTGACCGAAGGGCGCTTGGAGTTCCGGAACGTCTCGGGATCTTACGGCCTCCACGGAATCGACCTGGTGGTCCCCGCGGGGCAGACACTTGGACTGGTAGGACGCACCGGAGCGGGCAAGAGCACTCTGGTGAACTTAATCCCCAGGCTTCTCGATCCGGAGCGCGGCACGGTACTGGTGGATGGCTACGATGTCCGCGAGTTCGATCCCGAAGAGCTGCGCCGCAGTATTGGTTATGTGCCGCAGGAAACGTTCCTATTTAGCGCGACCATCGCGGACAACATTGCCTTTGGCGTTGAGAGCGCCACACGGGAGCAGGTGAGGCGCGCCGCAGAACTGGCTGGGCTGGCGGACGACATCGAGCAGTTTCCCCTGGGGTACGACACCATGGTGGGGGAGCGCGGCGTTACGCTTTCCGGCGGTCAAAAACAACGGACCGCGATCGCGCGGGCACTGGTGCGGGATCCGAAGATTTTGATCCTGGATGACGCGCTCTCCAGCGTGGACACTCTGACGGAAGAGCGGATTCTGAGTGAGCTGGAGAGTGTGATGATTGGGCGCACCGTCATTCTGATTTCGCATCGTGTCTCTACGGTAAGGCGCGCGGATGCCGTCGTAGTGCTCGCACATGGCCGCGTTGCCGAAGCAGGAACACCCGGAGAACTGGCCCGCCAGACCGGTTACTTCTCTGAGTTGATCGAAAAGCAGCAGTTAGAAGAAGAGCTGCAGGAAGCGTAAATCCCTTCCACAATCTGAAGCGCAGCCAGCCCGTCATGCCCGGAGACGGAGGGCGTCCGGTTGTTGCGAATCGCGTCAGCAAAGTCCAGGAACTGGCGTTCGAAGGGCGCCAGCGAAATTGCCATTGGGTCGGAGGCGCCACTTGCGGCATTCGTTCCAAGTGGGGGTGCCGGGTGCGAAGTGGGACCGTCCTCATCCTGTACGTCCCAATGCGTCAACTTGTCGCCGCTGATAATTGCCGAGCCCCGGGTACCGTGCAATTCCATGCGCTCTGTATAGCCGGGCCACATCGCGGTCGAAGCCTGCAACACTCCTGTGGCTCCCGAACGATAGCGGAACATCGCGTTTACCACGTCTTCCGATTCAATCTTGTGAACCGCGCCCAACTGCCACATGCCGAACACCGTGTCCACCGGTCCGGCAAGCCAGCGCAGCAGATCCACTTCGTGAATCGCTTGATTGATTAATGCCCCGCCCCCTTCAATGGCCCAACTGCCTTTGATCGGACGGCTATAGTATTCGGCGGATCGCCACCACTTCACATAGGCATCGCACTGGATCAGCTTTCCCAGGCGTCCCTGCTCGATCGCTTGCTTCAAAAACAGAGACGAATCGTTGTACCGTTTTTGGCTGACGACACCCAGCAGAATTCCCGCCTGGTCCGCGATCTGGATCATCTCCCGCGCGACGGCGGTTGAAAGCGCCATCGGCTTCTGCACCTGAATGTGCTTCTTGCTGGCGGCGCAGGCACGCACGGGCTGCAGTCGAAAATCGGGAAAGGTGCAAACATCGACGAAGTCAATTTCAGGGTCGGAGCAGACCTCCTCGTAATTCGGTACGAAGCGCGCTCCGTATTGTTCGGCAAAACGTTTTCCCGACTCGGGGCTGGCATTCTGACAGACGGAAACCGTGAATCCAATATTGCGGTACGCCTGGGCATGCTTGTGCGCAATGGCGCCGGTGCCGATGATGCCAACTTTCATAACTATAATAAGAGCTTACATGAACAGGCGATTTGGGTTGCTGCTGGCGGCGGTGGCAATGGCTGGGTGTAAGAACTCTCCGCCGCCGGGTGTCGCGGCGACCGTAAATGGCCGTGCCATCACCGCGGCCGAGCTTGAAAAGACCTATAAATCCCAGTACAGCGCGCCCACGCAAAGCGGCAATGAAGATCTGGTTTCCATCCAGAAGCTGGAGGTGCTGCGCAGCTTGATCGATAACGAGATCATGCAGCAGCGCGCCGAAAAAAGCGGGCTGATGGCAACCGATGCCGACGTGGACAGCAAGTTGAACGAACTGCGCGCGCCTTACACGAAGGAGCAATTCGATCAGCAGCTAAAAACGCGCAACATGACGGTCGATGAGTTGAAGGTGCAGTTGCGCAAGGACCTGAGCGTACAGAAGCTCTTCAATAAAGAGATCACGTCGAAAATCAACATCACCGATGCCGACGTAAGCGCCTTCTACGCGGCCAATCGTAAAGATTTCAACCTGGCTGAACCGCAGATCCATCTCATGCAGATCGTCGTAACTCCCACCGCGGACCCGAATGCGCGCAATCTGAAGGGCGACAAAGCCAAAACGGACGATGAGGCCAGGAAGAAAGTCCAGGCTCTGGAAGCGCGCCTGAAGCAGGGGCAGGATTTCGCGATGCTTGCCCAAAATTATTCTGAAGATCCCAACACGGCGGCCAGCGGAGGCGATTTGGGTTACGTACCGGAATCTGCGCTCGAAAAGACTGGACCGGAGTTGTTCAAGCTGATCTCCAGCTTACAGCCGGGTCAGATGACGCCCATTCTGCACACAGCCGATGGCTACCGCATCCTCAAGATGATCTCCCGCGAGCCGGCCGGACAACGCGAACTGGGCGATCCCCGCGTGCAGCAATCCATTCGTGAGAACTTGCTCACGCATAAGGATCAGCTGCTGAAATCGGCGTACTACGAAATCGCGCGGAATGAAGCGAAGATCACGAACTATGTTTCCCGAAGCGTGATGGAGAGCGCGGGAAAATCCGGCAAATAAGGGCGGATTGTTTCGGGGAATACCGCTTTCAGAACGTTCGAAACGCGGCGCGCGGTAAAGATCACACACCACTATTCAGAGCCGGTGTAACTGGCAGGTGGCATGCATCACCGCTGCCAAACAATGCCGGATCAAGAACCAGACAAAGCCACAAGCCTGCGCGCGCTGGACGCTCTCAACTTTTGTAACGCCGGAATCCAGACGGGCCTGGGCCCCTTCATGTCGATCTTCTACACAGCCGTCCGGCACTGGAATCCGGGCCAGATCGGAGTGCTGCTGGCGTGCCAATCGGTCCTGGGTATTCTCATGCAAAGCAGCGTCGGCAACTTCGTTGACCGGATCCAATTCAAACGAACTTTGACTGCCGTTGCGGCAATCGTTGTTGCCGCCGGGGCTGCTGCAATCGCGCGCTTTCCCGGCTACGCGGTCCAAATTGCGGTTCAGTTGGTTATCGGTTTAGCCGTCACTGTTTTCCCGGCCGCGACGGCGGCTTTTGCGCTCGGAATGTCGAATGACAGTGAGCGTTCTTCTCGCGTGGCTCGAAATGAAACCTTCACACATTCGGGAAACGTCGTTTTCGCTGTTGCGGCAGGAGTCGTTGGCACCTGGATCGCGTTGCAGGGTATTTTCTACGCGGCTGCGGTCTTCGCCTCGGGAATGGCCGCCTCAGTTCTGTTTATCAAAAACAAGCAGGTGGATTTCGAAGCGGCCCGGGCGGGCAACGCGGGTGAGGAGAGCAAGCCGAAGTCCTCGGGTGAGTTGTTCAAGGACCGCCGCATTTTGATCTTCACCGCCGTCGTGGTGCTCTTCAACATCTCGAATTCCGCAACGCTCCCACTCGTCGGCGAACTGCTATCGAAGGACAAGAGTAGCGCTGGCCATTCGGCGTGGCAGATCGCGGCCGCCGTGATGGTGGCGGAAATCGTTATGGTGGGCGTGGCTATCATTGCCGGGAAAAAGGCCGACCCCTGGGGACGCAAGCCGCTGTTTCTGATTGCGTTCGCGTTCCTCGCGCTTCGCAATGGCCTGAGCGTTTTCAATCACAGTCCGGCGTATCTCATCGGTCTTCAGGCCTTCGATGGCGTGGCGGCCGCGATCTACGGCGTTCTGCTTACGCTGGTCACCGCCGATCTGGCGAAGAACACCGGACGCTTCAACTTTCTGCAAGGCGCAATTCAATCTGCCATGGGACTCGGGGCTTTCCTCAGCAACTTCGCCTTTGGTTGGCTGGCGAAAGCCGCCGGATTCAACGCCTCCTTTATTGGGCTCTCTTGCGTTGCCGTTGCGGGCGGCGCGCTTCACTGGATGTGCATGACGGAAACGCGAGAGGAAGCAGGACAGAATTGAGCAGTGGTATCGTACCGGCATTACCTCCTTCGGCCAAGACTTTAGAACGCAGTTCCGCGCACTTCTGGTTTGGCGGCGGGATGTGCGGCGCTTCCAGACCAAGCCGCTCCCCGAAGGCGAATTGGAGCAACTCATCTCACTGGCGTGTCTTGCGCCATCGGTGGGATTGAGCGAGCCCTGGAGATTCGTGAACGTTACCACTGCCGCGCTTCGCGAAAAGGTAACCGAGCAATTCGAAATCGCCAACCGGGAGGCTCTGTCCGGCTACTCCGGTGAGCAGGCCGCGCTTTACGCGAGTTTGAAGCTGGCGGGCCTGCGGGATGCGCCGGTCCATCTGGCCGTATTTTCCGACCCCGCAACCCAGCAGGGCTCCGGCCTGGGACAAC
Source organism: Bryobacterales bacterium (assembly GCA_963795835.1). Lineage (GTDB taxonomy): Bacteria > Acidobacteriota > Terriglobia > Bryobacterales > Bryobacteraceae > JALYXI01. Next base: position 180,474 of record CAWCJC010000006.1, read on the forward strand.
GCACCATGCCGGAAACGTTAGAGTATTCCGTAGTTGGCGCCGTCCATACACTGTGGCTTGCTGCACGGGCTCAGGGGATCGGGCTTGGCTGGGTTTCCATTCTCGATCCGGGGCGCGTCACGAAGCTGCTCGATGTGCCCGAGGGCTGGCGCCTGATTGCGTATCTCTGCCTCGGGTATCCGGAAGCGGAACACGAAACGCCCGAACTCGAACGCTCCGGATGGGAGCGCCGTTCGCAGTCATCGCGTTTGCTGCAGCGCTGACATGTTACCCTTCTTACTGTTGTTGGTGCGCCGTGCAAGCGGCGTGAAAATGGGAATCCGGTGAGAATCCGGAACTGTCCCGCAGCGGTGTACAGAGTTCGCAAAGAGCCTCTGTAAGTCCGGAGACCTGCCAACAGCCCGCGCCCTTAAGGCGTCGGAAATCTGACCTGTGCCGAAGGAGCATGAGTGTCATCAGTGTTGCTATTTGCGCTCGCTTTCGCGGGCGCGCAATCGAATCAGTTCGTCGTTTCCGGCCGGGTAACTGACCTGAATGGCACGTCTGTTTCGGAAGCCTCCATCGTTTTTTATAGCCGTTCCGGACCCGAACAATTCACCGCCGTTTCGGACAGTCAAGGAGCTTATGCGGTAACGGTTCCGAAGGGCCGTTATCTGGTGGACGCCAAGGGTCTGCGTTCGCTTTCCATCGACGTGACCGGCCCGCTCAATCTTCCGTTGCACATAGGGCTTGAGAGCGTGCATTCCTCCGTCGAAGTCACCGCTACGGGCATGGCGCAGTCGCTCAATGAGACGGCAAAAGCCATCGACATCGTGGATCGCGCCGAGATCGATCGCCGAGCGGTCGCAACCGTTGCCGACGCCGTGCGGGAAGTTCCGGGTCTGCGCGTCGAACAACGGGGCGGCCCCGGCTACAACACCACAATTCAAATTCGCGGCTTGCGAACCTTCGACACCGCCGTTTTGATCGATGGCATGCGCTTTCGCGACGTCGGCGCCACTCAGGGAGATGCGAGTTCTTTCCTTACCGACCTTCTGCTGGTGGATACGGCGCGCGTAGAAGTGTTGCGGGGAGCGGGTTCATCGGTTTATGGAACGAATGCGATCGGAGGCGTGATCAACCTGGTGACCGATTCCGGGGGAGGCCCGCTTCATGGGAGCGTCACTGCGGAGGGCGGCGGCTTGGGGGAATTTCGCGGGCTCGGGCGGCTGGGCGGCGGAGCGCTTACACCAGATGCTTCATTATTCCGCTGGCGTTGGGCACCAGAACGTAACGAATAACGTGGGCGGATACGGAACGTATCGCAACACAACAGGCAATGGCCTTGTCGATTACTCGTTCAAGCCAGGGCTTACCCTCGGTGGCCGCGTCCTGGCGACCGATGTCTTTGGGCAACTCTATGACAGCCCCTCGGCAGCGGCGGCCCCGGCGCCATTCATTCCGGCCCCTGGCGATCCGGACTACTACCGCACCGCGCGCTTCTTATCCACGCTTGTCTATTTGCAACAGCAGGTTAGCGCGCCGCTTTCGTATCGCCTGAGCTATCAGGCGCTGCTTTCGGATCGCAATGTGGTGAACGGACCGCTCGGTCCAGGGTTTCAGCCTGGGTTTCGTACCGCGAGCGGATTCAACGGACGCATCGATACGCTTCGCGCGCAAGCCAACTACGCAGCGGGCGCACACCATTTGCTTTCGGCGGGTTATGAGTTCGAGCGCGAATTTTTCGATTCGCCTTCGCTCGACAATAATCCTAATCCCGCTAGGCAGGTAAACTCTCGAACTCAAGTTTCCGAAGGTAGCCATACCGCCGATGCGCAGGACCAGATTCGGCTGTTGCGGGACCGGCTGCAAATTTCGCTTTCCGGCCGGCTCCAGCGTTTTGGATTAAATGCTCCGCAGTTCCTCGGGACCGTTCCCGTCTATTCGGAAATCTCCGCCGTCAGTCCTCCCAACGCCTACACGGCGGATGTATCAGTTGCCTATCTGCTTTCTGCAACCGGCACCAAGATCCGCTCTCATGCGGGGAATGGTTACCGCAAGCCTTCGCTTTACGAGCTGTTCGGCACTTCCTTTTCGGGTAGTTCGTTTAGCGCGTATGGCGATCCACGATTGAAGCCTGAACGGTCCGTCGCTATCGATGGCGGCTTCGATCAATACTTCGCTCGGGACCAGGTGCGCGTGAGTGGGACTTACTTTTATACTCGGCTGCAGCAGGTGATCGCGTTCGATTCGAGCGGCTTGATCCAACCCTCCACCGACCTTTTCCGGCGCTCTTCCGGATATCGCAACAGCGGGGGTGCACTGGCGCGTGGCGTGGAGCTTTCAACCGAGGTTCGGCCCCTTCGATCCACACGCGTGACCGCCTCTTACACCTACACGAACTCGCGCGACCGTTTCTCCCAGTTCGCCGATGGCACGCTGCAAACGCCGCGAATTTCGCCGCATTCGGGGAGCCTGGTGATTCTGCAACAATTCGGCAAACACGTGGATGCGTCGCTCAGCTTCCAGGCAGCCAGCGACTTCTTATACCAGATCAGCCGGAGAACGTTCGTACTCCCGGGCGCACGCCAGGCGGCCCTTACCGCTGGCTACACGCGGGCGCTGAATGAACGCGTGCACATGCGTCTCTATGGCCGGATCAACAATCTGGGCGACCAGGTCTACTACGAAGATGGGTACCGTACTCCGCGCCGATGGGCGGTCGCCGGCACCACATTTTCATTCTGAAAGGGATGCCGCAGCTTCGGATAAAAATCAGTGCTCTTGGGCGGCAGCAGTACGCCGCGCCGTGCGTAATCCTCGATCTGTTCCACCGTATAGGCAGCAACCAGGATCGCCATTTCAACTTCTCCCGATTCCACCGCTGCGATCGCCAGCGGAATTTCGCGGGTAGGCTCCACCACGGCGTCTCGGAACAGATCTACAAGCGGAAACAGCCGCGAGATGTCGATGCCACGCGGTTCGCGCCCTCGCTCGAGGACAACTCCGCGCCAGCGGTCCTTCGGCGTATCGCTGAGGAAGGTGTCAATATCTTCCACCTCACTCGTCTCCGGAAGTTCCAACCCGCGCCTTTGAACAACCAACCGGTGCGAGGGAAGACTGCGCAAACTGGAGTCGCGCGCCTGGATCATCGCGAAGTTGTGGCCGGCGGCAAATCGGTGGTGTCCATCGGCAAGGAAGAGTTCCCTGCCCTCCAGGTCCCACGGAGCCTCGAGCGGCAGCGCGGTATCGCACCACAACCACAAAGCTCCTTCACACCGCAGGTCCGTTCGGCCGGGCTGTGTCTCTTCGTGACGAAGAATCTTCGCCTCCGCGCGATTCAGCGTTCCCAAAATGCCCGTCCGGAAATCGTCGCGGTACCAGGAATAGGGGGGCAAAAGGACGGCCAAAGGTACAGCATCGCATGAGGGCACGGGCGTTGATGGTGGCGGGCACGGCATCGCATGTGGGCAAGAGTTGGATGGCGACCGCGATCTGCCGTTCACTGGCGCGCAAAGGCGTTCGCGTGGCTCCCTTCAAGGCGCAGAACATGTCGAATAATTCTTATCCCTGCGCGGCGGGGGGTGAAATCGGGCGCGCCCAGGTGGCGCAGGCGCAGGCTTGTTTTCTCGATCCGGAGCCGGATATGAATCCGATTCTGTTGAAGCCCAATTCCGATTCCGGCAGTCAGGTGGTGGTTAACGGAAAAGTCTGGCGCACGTTGCCCGCCCGAGAATACTATGAGCAGTTTCCATACTTGCTCACCCAAGTTCTGGAAGCCCACGCACGCCTGGCATCGCGGTACGACTTTCTGGTGATGGAAGGAGCGGGCAGCATCACGGAACTCAATCTGAAGAATACTGATCTGGTGAACATGGGTCTCGCCACACGCCTGAACATACCCGTTTTGCTGACCGCCGATATCGATCGCGGAGGCGTGTTCGCCTCCCTCGTAGGCACATTCGCATTGCTGGACCCTTGCGAGCGGGCCCTGGTGCGGTCCTTTGCGGTAAACCGGTTTCGCGGCGACCCCTCACTGTTCGAAAGCGGCGTCCAAATCCTTGAAGACCGCACCGGCAAGCCTTGTCTCGGCGTCTTCCCGCATCTGCGTGACGCGGCGCTCGATGCCGAAGACAGCGTTTCGTTTCAAGGTGGCGCCGACTCGCGTACCGCGATCGTGGCCTTCCCGCATATCTCGAACCACACCGATTTTCAACTTCTCCCCGACGCCCGCCATATCTCACAGCCCATAGATCACGTCTTTGAAACCGTGATTCTGCCCGGCACGAAGAACACTCTGGCCGACCTGGCATGGCTTCGCTCCACCGGTCTTGCCGATTGGGTCCTGCAACAACATCGCGCGGGAGCGCACATTATCGGAATTTGCGGCGGCTATCAAATGCTGGGCGAACGCATTGATGATCCCCATGCACAGGAATCGGATCGCGGTGGAGCGGAGGGGCTCGGCCTATTGCCGGGGCGCACAGTGCTCGCGGCTGACAAGATTACGCGCCGCCTTCGCGCCATCACTCCTTCGGGAATCGGCTTCGACGCCTACGAGATCCACCTGGGTGAGACCACTCAGCCGCTCAACGCTCCACCTTTCGCGACGCTCGAAGACGGTTCCCATGACGGCGTTCGCGTAGGCAACCTGAGCGGCACTTATCTCCACGGCGCACTCGAAAACCCGCAGGTGCTTTCCGAACTGCTGGGCCGCGCGGTTCAAGCCGGACCTTCCCGCGCACGCAACCTATGAAGCGCTTGCCGATTGGTTCGATGCGAATGTCAACCAGAAGCTCTTCGAGGAACTCTACCTTTGCTAGTCACGGCAACGGAACTGACAGCCGGCGTCGCGCTCGATCTCGCATTCGGAGATCCGCAATGGATGCCGCATCCGGTTCGCGGCATCGGTCTGTTGGCGAACGCTCTCGAAAGGGCCATACGGGCTACCCCTCTTCCGTTGCGAGTGGCGGGCGCTTTGTTCTGGGTGATGATTGTCGCGATAGTTACCGCGATCGTCTTCGCAACACCGTTGCTCAACATCTATTGGATCTACTCCTTCCTGGCCTGCCGCGATCTGGATCTGGAAGCCGGGCGTGTGATCCGGTCCCTGAACGAACGCGACTTGCCCGGCGCGCGCAAGTGGCTCTCCTGGATTGTCGGACGCGATACCGCCGCGCTCGACGAACGCGAGGTGGTCCGCGCCACGGTCGAAACGGTTGCCGAAAACCTGAACGATGGGGTTATCGCACCGCTGTTTTATCTTGCGATTGCGGGTCCGGCGGGAATGGCGGCATACAAAGCCGTCAACACGCTCGACAGCATGGTGGGACACAAAAACGAACGTTATCGCGAGTTCGGCTGGGCTTCGGCGCGGATTGACGACCTGGTGAACTTTGTCCCGGCGCGGATCACGGCCGGGCTGGTGTGGCTCGCGGCGCTCCTGCCTGGCTTCGATGCTTTGCGTTCCGTACGGGTCACTTTGCGCGATGGAGTGAACGCGGAAGCAGCGTTTGCCGGCGCGCTGAGCGTGCGGCTCGGCGGAATCAATCACTATGCCGGCCTGCCCGTGCCGAAGCCGGTTCTGGGCGACCCCATCTCCGATCTCAACCCGGCGGTTTTCCCACGCGTCCGCGTCTTGTTGTATGCAACTGAAGCGCTTTCCGTCATCGTCATCTTAGTGTGCATGCGATGGCGATAAATCATGGGGGCGATATTTTCGCGGTTGCTCGCGAAAACGGCTGGAACTGGCGCGAGGTACTCGACTTCAGCGCGAGCATCAACCCCCTCGGCCCCTCTCCGCGCGTCGGTCCCGCGATTTGTTCCGCAATCGAACGAATCGTGCATTATCCGGAGCGCAACTCCGCGGAACTCACCGCTGCGCTTGCGGAGAAGTGGGGAGTCGCTCAGGACAGGATCGTGCTGGGCAATGGCGCCACCGAGCTAATCTTCTTTCTCTCGCGCATTTTTACGAAGGTGACGCTAGCCCTGCCCGTGTTCTCCGAATTCCACAGGGCTTTTCCGAATGCCCAGACCGCCAGTCTTACCGATGAGACGACCTGGCCGGACAGCGGCTTGCTGGTACTGACCAGGCCCGCGAACCCAAGCGGTTGGACACTGCCCCTCGAAGCTCTCCGGAATGTCCGGGCAATGATGCTGGTCGACGAATCGTTCCTTGAGTTTTCCGGTAAAGTTTCCGCTGCCACCCTGAACCTGCCGAACGTCCTGGTGCTTCGCTCGCTCACCAAGTTTTACGCCCTCCCAGGTTTACGGGTCGGGGCGCTCATTGGCGATATCGATCGCGCAAGACGGGAGCCGTGGCAATTGAACGTGCTCGCCGAAGCTGCCGCGCTGGCCGCGCTCGCCGATACGGAACATGAGGCGCGCTCTGTGGAACTCGTCAATCGGGAACGGACTTATCTCACCTCGCGATTGCAGGCGTTGCCCAGCGATGCGAACTTCCTCTTTGTGCCTCATCCCGAACCCGCCCGGCTCAAAGCACATCTTCTGCGGCACAAAATCCTGATCCGCGACGATCCCGACTGGCCGGGAGTCCGTATTGCGGTCCGCACGCGCGCCGAGAACGACCGGCTGCTCAAAGCCTGGAGCGAATTCCGAGTATGATTTTGGTCGGCGGTGGAAGCCGGAGCGGAAAAAGCCGGCGTGCTCTTGAATTGCTCCGTGCCGCGGGTTCCCGTCAGGGCTTCATTGCCACGGCCCAAGCCTTTGACGATGAGATGCGCAACCGCATCGCGCTTCACAAGTCCGAACGATCACCGGAGATTGTCACCTGGGAAGAGCCCTTTGAGGTCGCGGAGCGGATCAAAGCGGAAGACGGCCGTTACGATGCGATCGTGGTCGATTGCCTCACGCTTTGGCTCACGAACCGGATGCTGGCGGAAATGCCTTCGCTCGAGCGGCATTGCCGTGAACTGGTTGATACCGCCGCAAAAGCGCAAACCACGGTGATCCTGGTGACCAATGAAGTCGGCTGTGGCATCGTACCCGAAAATGCGCTGGCCCGCCGCTTTCGCGATGAAGCCGGACGCCTGAATCAATTGGCCGCCAGCCATGCTTCCGAAGTCCACTATATGGCTTTCGGAATCGGGATGCGGATCAAGTGATACCTAGATTTCTGGGGGCGCTCCAATTCCTCACCATTCTGCCGATTCGCCAATCCACCGCGTCTCCTGGTGAATCGGCGGTCTTCTTTCCCTTAGTGGGCGCGCTGTTGGGCGCGGGCGCCGGCTTGATCTGCCCCTATAGCCCACTGTTTGCGATCGTGGCATTGGTGTCGGCTACCGGCTGCCTTCACGAAGATGGCTTGGCTGACGTGGCCGATGCGCTTCGCGCCGGACGCACGCGAGAAAGAATGCTCGCCATTCTCAAAGACAGCCGCATCGGCACGTATGGGGCGATAGCGCTCATCGTCTCCTTTGCCGCGCGCTGGCAAGCTTTGGCGCAAGGTGTTGCCGCGCCTGTTTTGAGTCTTGCTTCGGCAGTGGCCTTGTCTCGCGGCTCCATGGTGGTGCTTGCCGCGCTCTCGCCCGCGGTCGGCGAGGGGTTGGGGCGGGAATTCGTTTCGCAGTTGTCTCAAGGTGTTTTGCTGCTGGTCTTGGTGCAGATGGGCGCTGCCCTGTGGTTCCTCGGATGGCAGTGCAGCGTTGCGGCTGCTGCGGTGTTCTTCATGGCACGCTGGTACTTCCTCCGGCGGCTCGGCGGCGTAAATGGCGACTGCCTGGGCGCGGCCTGCCAGGCAGTAGAAGTGGCTTGTTTCACCGCGCTCTCATGGCGACACTCTTCCTGATCCGTCATGCCGAACCGGAGCGAACCGGCGTCATGCTCGGGCAACTCGATCCCGCTCTTTCGGCGGCGGGCGTCCAGCAAGCCGCCACCTTGGCCAAGCTGACGGTGAGCATCGTCTGGTCCAGTCCTTTGCGGCGCGCGCGGCAAACCGCGGGCCTGATCGGCGCTCCCGTAATCGAGCTGCCGGAACTTCGCGAGCTTGATCAAGGCGAATGGACGGGCAAGAGCTGGCCTGAGATCGAAGCGCAATGGCCGGAACTTGCCGCGCGTAAGCTGGAGAACTGGATCGGGATTCCGGCTCCTGAAGGCGAACCTTGGGAAATCTTCGTCGCACGCATTCGAACGGCATGGAACCGTATCCGCTCGGGCCCGGAGCCGGCGGCCATTGTTGCTCATCAAGCTGTCAACGCGGCGCTGCTGCATCTGATTGAGGGCCGTGACCCGGTGGCCCATTCACAGGAGCTACGGAGAAATCATTGAACTTAACTTCAAGTGAAATTGCTGCCGCCGTGCAAGCCCGCTGGGACTCCCTCACCAAGCCGCGCGGCAGCTTGGGCGTGCTCGAATCCAGCGTCATACGCCTGGCCCAGATACAGCACACCGTCACTCCCTCGGTCGACCGTCGTGCAGTCTACGTTTTCTGTGGCGATCACGGGATCACTGCAGAGGGGGTGAGCTTGTATCCCCAAGCGGTCACGCGCGAAATGGTCCGCAACTTTGTGCGCGGGGGCGCGGCCATCAATGTCCTGTGCCGGCAGCTCGGAATCGAGACCCGTATCATCAACGCGGGCGTGGCTGGCGAACCCGATTGAAGGAGCCCTTGATCTGTGCGTTGCGAACGGAACTCGAAACTTCCTGCGCGAACCGGCAATGTCGCGCGCGGAAGCCAGTACCGCCATCGCCCGGGGGCGGCAGCTTGCGGCTCAGGCAGCGGAATCGTTCGACATCGTGGGCCTTGGCGAAATGGGTATTGGCAACACCACGGCCGCGAGCGCCATTCTCTGTGCACTTACGGGCATCTCCCCCGAGCAAGCCGCCGGCCGCGGGGCAGGGCTCGAGGAAGCCGGAATCATGCACAAGCGTGCCGTTCTCGCCAGGGCGCTCGCGCTTCACACCTTCGAGCCAAGCGACCCCCTTTCGGTACTCAGCGCATTCGGCGGTTTCGAAATCGCAATGATGGCAGGCTTCATTCTGGGCGCGGAAGAACAGAGCCTCCCCGTTATGGTGGATGGATTCATCAGCGGCGCGGCATTCCTGGTCGCGCGCGCCTTCTCTCCCGGAGCCGCAAAAACCGTCTTTTTTGCGCATCGTTCTGCGGAACAGGGGCATCAATTATCTACTGGGAGAAGCGAATGCTAAACCGTTCCTTGATCTGGGCTTATGTCTGGGCGAAGGGACGGGGGCGGCACTCGGAATCGGGCTCCTGGCATCCGGCGTATCACTCTTCCGCGAAATGGCAACATTTGCCGAAGCTTCGGTCTCGGACCAGTAACGTTTAGAGGATCATTTTCGTCGTATAATTGAAGCGTTTCACCCAAGGACTTCCCAGCTTGAAGCCACTCCTACTTCCGGTACTTGCTTGCGCCCCTCTCTTCGCGGCCGTGGATCAGCCCACTCTTGCGCCGCGCGCTGTTTTGGATCAGTACTGCGTCGGTTGCCACAATGAAAAGGTCAAAACGGCGGGAATTTCTGTCCAGTCGCTCGATACTGCCCATGTTGGCCTAAACCCGGAGGAGTGGGAAAAGATTCTCCGCAAAGTAAAAGCCGGGCAGATGCCGCCGGCCAAACTTCCCCGCCCCAAACCCGCCGCTGTCGAAGCCTTCGATCAATGGCTTGAACAGCAGCTCGATTCCACCGCCGCCGCGCACCCCAATCCAGGGCGCCCCACCGTTCACCGCCTGAACCGGGCCGAATACAGCAATGCGATCCGCGACCTGCTTGCGCTCGATATCAAGCCGGGCGCGAAGCTTCCTGCGGATGATACCGGTTACGGTTTCGACAACATCGGCGACGTGCTTTCGCTTTCTCCCGTTCTGATCGAGCGCTATATGTCGGTCGGCCGGATGGTGAGCCGGATGGCGGTCGGGGATGCGGGCCGCAAGCCGGAAGTCAACACATTTGAGATGACCCGGGGCCGCCCCGGTCGCCTGGAACGTGTGAGCGATGATTTGCCGTTCGATTCGGCCGGTGGCTTAGCCATTCAATATCATTTTCCCGTCGATGCCGAATACATTTTCCGCATCCGGATGCCGGTAGTCGGTCAAGCTGAGCCGCAAATACTGGAACAGAAGCTCGCGGTAAAAGCCGGAACCAGAACCGTGGCCGCCACTTTCCTTGGCGATAACACCGTGCCTGAAACGCTGGCCGCATTCAACGTTCAGGGCGGCGGCAACGCGCAGGCCGGGGGCCAGTTTGGACGCCGTCCTCCCGCCACCAAATTGGATCTTCGTCTGGATGACACGCGTGTGAAGCTGTTTGATGTCATCGCTCCCCGTTTCACCAGCTTCTCGATTGACGGTCCCTATGACGTGAAGGGGCCGGGCGATTCCGCCAGCCGCCGCAAAGTTTTCATTTGCAAACCGGCTACAGCGAAGGAGGAAGATGCCTGCGCTCACAAGATTCTTTCGAACTTGGCCTTCCACGCGTATCGTCGCCCCGTAACGGAAACGGATTTGAAGCCGCTGCTTGGCTTCTACCATACCGGACGCCAGGAGGGTTCATTTGATAGCGGAATTGAGTTCGCGCTCCGCGCGCTTCTGGTTTCCCCCGACTTTCTTTTCCGCGTGGAACGCGACCCCTCGCAAGTGGCTGCGGAAGGCGTCTACCGCGTCAATGACTACGAGCTCGCCTCGCGTCTCTCGTTCTTCCTCTGGAGCACCATTCCTGATGACGATTTGCTCCATCTAGCCGCGCAATCCAAATTACACGAACCCGATGTTCTGGCCGCACAAGTCAAGCGCATGCTGGAGGACCGCCGGTCGGGCGCCTTAGTCAAGAATTTCGCCGGCCAGTGGCTTTTTCTGCGAAATCTGGCGCAAGTCACTCCCGATCAGGACGTATTCCCAAAGTTTGACGCTAGCCTTCGCACCTCTTTCGAGCGCGAAACAGAATTATTCTTCAATGCGATTCTGCGCGAAAACCGCCCTGTTACAGATCTCCTCAGCGCGGATTTCACTTTCCTCAATCAGCGCCTGGCCGAACACTATGGCATACCCAATATCTACGGCTCGCAGTTCCGGCGCGTCACGTTGACCGACCCCAATCGCGGTGGTCTCCTCGGCCAGGGCAGCATCCTGACTGTCACTTCTTACCCGAACCGCACCTCTGTCGTTCAGCGCGGAAAGTGGGTACTCGAAAATCTCCTGGGGACGCCTCCCCCTCCGCCTCCGCCGGATATTCCGGCTCTTGAGGCGCACGCGAAAGACGGCCGCACGCTCACCATGCGCCAACAGATGGAACAACATCGCGCTAACCCAACTTGCGCTTCCTGCCATTCGCGCATGGATCCCATCGGCTTCTCCCTCGAAAACTTCGACGGCACCGGTGCCTACCGCGCCAAAGACGGCGGCAGCGCTATTGACGCCACCGGCAAAATGCCCGATGGCAAGACCTTCACCGGAGCGGCGGGACTTAAGAGCCTGCTGCTGACGACACATCGCGATGAGTTCCTCACCACCTTCACAGAGAAGATGATGACTTACGCCTTGGGCCGTGGAGTGGAAGCGTCGGATGAGCCTGCGATCCGCGGCGTCATTCGCGATGCATCGAAGCAAAATTCCAGTATTAGCGATATCATTACAGCAATAGTCAAAAGCCAGCAGTTCCAAATGAGGAGAGCCCGCGAATCATGACATTTACGAACAAAGCCCTGCACCGCCGCACATTTTTGAGAGGAGTGGGAACGGCCTTGGCGCTCCCTTTCCTGGACGCCATGGTTCCCGCTTTTGCCGGTACGTCCGGCGCGCCCAAACAGGCGATTCGGCTTGGCTTCGTTTATGTTCCGAATGGCATCATCGCCAAAGGCTGGCTGCCGAAAACCACGGGAAGCGGCTTCGAAATGCTTGCCACCATGAAGCCACTCGAAGCGCATCGCGACCAGATCTGCGTGCTTAGCAATCTGATGCAGAATGCCGGCCGCGCTTTGGGCGATGGCGCAGGTGACCATGCCCGTGCAGGAGCAAGCTGGCTTACCGGTGTTCATCCCAAAAAGACGGAAGGCTCAAGTATTCATGCAGGTGTCTCCGCCGATCAAGTAGCGGCACAGGAGTTGAGCAAGATTACGCAACTCGGCTCGCTCGAAATCGGCCTGGAAGAACCGAACCTGGCAGGCGGGTGCGACAGCGGTTACAGTTGCGCTTATACCAATACAACCAGCTGGCGCACGCCCACCACGCCGAACCCGATGGAAATCAATCCGCGGGCTGTTTTCGAGCGCCTCTTCGGGGATGGCGAAACCACTGACCCGAAAGCTCGCCTCCAGCAAATGCGGCAGGAGCGCAGCATTCTTGATTTCGTGCGCGGCGATGTCGCCCGCCTGGAACCCGGCTTAGGTTCCCGCGACAAGAATAAGCTCGACGAATACCTCGACGGCATTCGTGACATCGAGCGCCGCATCCAGAAAGCGGAACAGCAGAGCGCCACCATGAAGTTGCCCGTTATGGAACGCCCCACCTCCATCCCGGACGATTTCACCGAACACGCGAAACTCATGAGTGACCTGATGGTCATTGCCTTCCAGACCGATATGACTCGCGTCGTCAGCTTCATGATGGCGCGCGAAGGCAGCAACCGCAGCTATCGCTCGATCGGCGTTCCGGATGGCCACCACTCCGTTACCCACCACCAGAACGAGCCCGAGAAGATTGAGAAGACCATGAAGATCGATCGGCTCCACGTCGAATCGTTTGCCTATCTACTCGATCGGCTGAAAGCCACTCCCGATGGCGATGGTACGCTGCTCGATCACTCAATGATCCTCTACGGATCGAGCATCAGCGATGGCAACGCTCATACCCACGACGATCTTCCCCTGGTGCTTGCCGGTGGACAGTCGGTCGGCATCAAGGGTGGCCGGCATATCCGTTACAAGCCCGAAACGCGCATGAATAACCTGCTGGTTACCATGCTCGACAAATCCGGCGTGAAAGCCGAAAGCCTGGGCGACGCAACCGGCGAAATCGACCAGCTCTCCGGCATCTAAAGCTATGCGCGCTCTCTTCGGCGTCGGCGCGGTACTATTCTGCAATCTCTGCCAAGGCGCTACAGACGCCAAACTGGCGGAAGCAGTAAAGCAGCAGGATGCAAAAACCATCGCTGCCCTCATGGAAGCGCACGCGGATGTCAACGCCGCGCTTCCCGATGGCTCCACGCCTCTCGCCTGGGCCGTCTATCTCAACCAGGAAAACACCGCGAAGCAACTGATTGCTGCCGGGGCTAACGTGAACGCCGCCGATGAATATGGCGATACGCCCCTCACCCTTGCCTGCGTGCTGGGTAACACAGCCGTCGTCAAAGCGCTGATTGACGCTTCCGCCGACCCCAACGCGGCCCGCTGGAACGGTGAAACCGCTCTCATGATCGCTTCCCGCACCGGAAACCTGGACGTGGTCAAACTCCTCATAGACCATGGGGCAAAGGTCAGTGCCACTGAAACAAACCGTGGTCAAAATGCTTTAATGTGGGCCGCCGCTGAAGGGCGCTCGAACGTAGTTGATCTCCTGCTGAAAAGCGGCGCGGATCCCAAAGTTGCTTCAAAAGCCGGTTTCAATCCGCTTGTGTTTGCCGCCCAGCGCGGCGACGCTAAATGCACCGCTCTCCTTCTCGCCGCGGGCATCAGTGCCGATTATGCCGTCCCCGATGGTACCAGCGTTCTCCAGGTAGCGGTGCTCGGCGGCAAAACGGAAGCGGCCGACCTTCTCATGAAAGCGGGCGCAAACCCGAACATAGCGGATTCGAAAGGCTTCACTCCGCTCCATATGGCGTCCCAGGCGGGCAACCTGAAACTGGTCGAAAGCCTCCTGGCCGATCATGCCAATCCGAACGCCGTCAGCAAAAAGATTGAGACTGCGGCCCGCGGTGGCGGCGGCTTCTTTGCTCCCCCCGGTGAACAGACTCCTCTGCTCCTTGCCGCCCGCAACAACCGCGAATCCGTTATGCGCGCGCTCGTCGCTGCAGGCGCGGATCCGAAAGCCAAAGCGCAGGACGGAACCACTCTCTTGATGGCGGCGGCCAGCAGCGGGCATGTTGATGTCGTAAAATACGCCTACGAGTTGGCGCCCGACATCACCGCTGTCACGGCGCGCAAGAGTACCGTCATGCATGCCGCCGTTACAGGCTCGCTGCAGACATCCACCCAGCCGGAAATCTGCAAAGTCATTCAGTTTCTCGCCGATAAGGGCGCCGATCTCGACGCCATCGATGGCCGCGGCCGCACCCCCATCACCATCGCCAACGTGATCCCAATCGACGATGGCGTTACGCTCCTCGCCAAGCTCATCGAAGCCAAAGGCGAGACCCCCAAGCAATCTCCGAAACGCTAGCTTGCGTGCCGTTCTCCTCCTCTTCCTAGCAGCAGAACTCCAAGCCGCCGCCCCCTGCATCACCTGCCATTCCGCTATCGGCCAAACCTACGCGCAGTCTGCGATGGCGCACTCCTTCTTCGCGCCCACCCCTGCCAACACAATAGAGAATTACACCACCAATAACGAGTACTTCCATGCCGCGTCCAACACCCACTACCGTATGGAGCAGCGCGGTCAGGAATACTTTCAGATCCGCTGGCAGATCGGTTATCAGGGCAAACCAACCAACTTCGACGAGCAGCGCATCGACTACGTCATCGGCTCCGGCCACCATGCCCGAACCTATCTCCACCGCAATGCCGACGACACGCTCAGTGAACTTCCGTTAGGCTGGTATGCCGAACGGGGCGGCTACTTCGCCATGAGCCCCGGTTACGATAAGCCCGACCACCCAGCCGCAGGCCGCCCCATAGGCTATGACTGCATGTTCTGCCACAACGCCTATCCCACCGTCCCGAAAGAGGCCCCCAAAGCCGCCGAACCCCGCTACTCCGGTGCCCTGCCTCAAGGCATCGATTGCACGCGCTGCCATGGCCAGGGCGAAACCCACGCTCTGAATCCGGCTCGATTCACCCCCGCACGCCAGCTCGAAGTCTGCATGCAGTGCCACCTGCAGCCCAGCAGCCTCCCACCGGCCACCATCGTGAAGCGAAATGACCGCCCCTGGTTCTCCTACAATTCCGCCGACCCGCTCTCCACATTCCTGCTCTACTTCGACCGCGCCAAACCGGACGACCGCTTCGAGATCGACAGTTCTGCCTACCGCCTCCGCAAATCGGCCTGCTTTCTTCAAAGCAAGGGCGCGCTCCTTTGCACGACGTGCCACAACCCGCACGACCCCCATAACGACAACTACGATGCTGCGTGCCAAAAATGCCACGCCACTCTTAACTCCCTCCGCCACCCGCAAAAAGATCAATGCGCGTCCTGCCATATGCCCCAACGCCGCACCGACGACGTTGTGAATGTAGTCGTCACGGACCATTTCATCCAACGTCGCCCGCCCGCGAACCCCGCCCTGCCAACCAACGCTCTGTATCGCGGTCCGATGGTCCCGTACTATCCGGCAAGAGCGATCGCCCATCCCCCCGTTCCCGAGAACCGCATGCCTCCAGACCCGCACAATGTCAGCGGAGTGAAAGCTGCGCAGTCCGGAGATTTCAAAACAGCCGAAGCGGAATTCAGGGAAGCGATCCGTATCTGGCCAAGCGCGGGCGATGCCCATAGCAACCTGGCTAACCTGCTCGCCCTTCAGCAGGACAACGAACAGGCTCTCTATGAATTCGAGCAAGCCGTAAAACTGCTTCCCAACCAGACCTCCACCCGCTTCAGTTATGCCGCGCTTCTGAACGCAATGCGCCGCTTCGTCGAAGCGAAACAACAAGTGCTGATGGTGCTGGAACAACAACCGAAATCGGCCGAAGCTCACGACCTTTTAGGCAACCTTTTCGAACGCGAAGGCAACACTGCGGAAGCAGCCCGCGAATACCGCACTGCGGTCCAACTGAACCCAAGCTACAGCCAGGCCAAGCAAGATCTCGCAGCCATCCTGTCGAAGAAATAGGAGGCACGCAAAAAGGGCTGCGATCTTCCGCAGCCCTTCCCCCTTGCCCAAGTTCCCCTATGCCGTAGCGGCTGCAGTGGATGTGTTCAAATTGCCGTTCACTCCATTCGTGAAGAATCCGCCTGCCGCCGCATTGGTCATGCCCCCGTATACGATATTCAGCACCTGCCCCGGAGTCCGGATCAGAGAGAGTGAATTGCTGTCGGCCGTGATATACCGCTTGCCCGTGGGAGGCGGCGTGATGTCGAGCGCGTCCACGGGTTTCGTGGATGCCTGGTATAAGGCCGCGTGCAGCCGGAGATTGCCGGCATGATAGGCCTCAACGGCCAGGATTCGGGCAGCATAGCCCAAAATCGTCGAATCCTTGATTAAGGGCGCCGCGCCACCGTATGCAGAGACACCGACGTCCTCAAAGGAACGCGCCAAATTGATGAACGCTTCCTGGCTTTCGAAACCAGTACCGAGCGCGTTGAGGTTGATCACCGGTTTTGCGATGGGAGTGACTCCCAAACCCATCAACGTCGTCCTCAGCAGTGTTACGTGGGTTCTCTCGTCCGCTCCGATTTCGTCAGCACATTGAGCAAGCGTGGAGCCTTCGATAAAGGTTACCTTCTGCCCACCCGTGGTCGCGCCGGTCTTGCCGCTGCCGGTAATCCCTACGCCCATCTGGTCAATGGTCTTGCCCAAGCGGGCCATGGTGTAAAACTCCGCTTCCAGATATTCCAGATTCAGTGCGAACTGAACGATATCGGCGTCGGTAATCGCGCCCGTTTGCGCATTCGACGAACTTGCCGCCGAAAGAAACGCGCCCACTCCTGCGCTCGCCATTCCCAACTTCCGAATGAACCCGCGGCGGTTCGCGAGGCGCGTCTCAATACTGCCGATGATGTGTTCTGACTTTGTCATTTAAGTTTTCCTTTATTTCTCTAAGACTGGATTGCGAACCTGTTATTGGAAAGACAGAGCTACGGGATTGGAGGGAACTCCATCCACCAGGACAGTCAAATTCAACTGTCCTTTCCCGACCAACGATTGCGGCAAGGGACCGACATTGATCTGATCAAGCCCAGGAAACTGAGCCTGAGCCCCCGCATAAGAGACCGGGACGCTGACGGCTCCAATTGTGGCGATTACCGGATTCAAGGAATGACGGCGAACACCGGTAGCGTAGAGCATCAGGTAAACCGCGTCGGAAGGAGAGCTGGCCAGATTGATGGGCGCGGGCATGAACGTTGAGTTCGGTCCAGCCATGAATGTATTGGTCACCGTTTGAGTTCCGGCGGCATTGGAACGTACCACCTGCGCCGCGGGAACACCTCGGCCATCGCTGCTGGCCGTTACAATTCCCGGAGCTACGTTCGCAATCAAAGAGGTCCCGGAAAATGTAGAGGTTCCGGAAGTGACCATGATCGTCGCTCTACCCACCGCCGCTTTGGCGGGGATGACATAGTTGATCTGAGTGGGAGAGACCAGATAGAGGGGCGCGTCAAACTTGGCTCCCGTGCTATCGGTAATCGAAACTTGGACGTTTCCAAGACTCGTCTGTAACGGCGGTGCACCTGCAGTCGTTCCCGCGACCAGATTCATACCGAATCCGGCTGCAATCGAATCCGGCGCGACATAGGGCCCATAGCTCGCCATGGACATGCTCGTGAACGTAGGCGTTTGAGCATAGGCGGAAGCTAAGGCACTCGTGACAAGTAAAAAGCGGGTAAGCCGGTGTGTCGTGGAGGTCATAAACGTGGGGTGGTTCCTCTGCAGACTGATACGCCATTACTCTGGAAACGGATGAAGGCACTCAAAGTAAAGGTCTGGTTCGTTACGAATTTGACATTTGTACTTGCTATCGGAAATATTCGGCGCGGCCGTGTTCCGTCGCCAAGTTGTAATCACAATCCCGTTCATATATAGTTATCGGCAACTTAGTTCCGTCTACATAAGGGGTTTCACATGCGTGCAGTATCCACGACGATATTTGCTTGTTTATTTCTCTCTGCCGCTTTTATGCATGCGCAGACAACCGGCTCTATTGCGGGCCGCGTTATCGATCAACAGGGCGCAACGATCGCTAACGCGTCCGTCACCGCCACTGAGGCCGAGCGAAAACTTTCTCTCACTGTCACCACCAATGAGCAGGGCGATTTCGGCTTCAACTCCCTCCAACCCGGCACCTACAACATCTCCGTTGAAGCCGCCGGCTTCAAGAAGCTCGATCGCGTCGGAGTCCCGCTCGATGTCAACGATAAACTCGCGCTCGGCGATCTCGTGTTGACCGTCGGAGCCCTAACCGATTCCATCGAGATTACCGGACAGGCGGCTCTTCTCCAGGCCGACAGCGTCGAACGTTCGGCGACCATCGTCTCGAGGCAGATTGAAAACATCGAAGTCAACGGCCGCAACCCGCTCGATCTCGCCAAGCTTATTCCCGGCGTCGTCAGTACAGCCAACTTCTCCGTCGGCGGCGTCGGGGGATTGAGCAACTTGTTTATCAACGGCAATCGCGGCACGGAAAATCAATTGACCATCAACGGTGTCAGCGATATCGATACCGGCGCGAACGGAAGCCAGAACGTGACCGTCTCGCTCGATTCGATGGCCGAGTTCAAGATCCTTACAGGCACCTACCAGGCCGAATACGGCCGCAATGCCGGCGGGCAAATCTCGCTGGTCACCAAGAGCGGCACCAGCGCCTTTCATGGCAGCGGCTATTGGTACCACCGGCATGACGATCTGAACGCCAACACGTTCATCAACAACGCCCGCGGCTTGCCTCGCAATCTGTTCCGCTTCAACGATCCTGGCTATACCATCGGCGGACCGATCTACATTCCGAAAATCGAGCGCAAAACGAAGGACAAACTTTTCTTCTTCTTCAGCGAAGAGTTTCAGCGCCAGTTGCAGCCCAACGCGGCACAGAACAAGACGGTTCCCACCGCGCTCGAACGCAAAGGTGATTTCTCGCAGAGCGTCGACAACAACAATAAGGCCTTGGTCATCAAGGACCCGAATACGGGCCAGCCTTTCCCGGGCAACATCATTCCCGCCAGCCGCTTCTATGCGCCGGGCCAAGCGCTTCTGAACATCTATCCGTTGCCGAACACCGCAGGTACGGGTTACAACTACACCTCGCAACTCTCCAGCCGCCTGCCGCGCCGCGAAGATCTGCTTCGCTTGGATTACAACGCCACACAGAACATTCGCATCTTTGGCCACTTCATCCAGAACTCGTTCCCGCAGAGCCTCCCCTATGGTTCCTTCGTGCTCGGACCCACGGTGCCCGTCACAACGATCACCGATACGCGTCCGGGCAAGAGCCTCGCCGGCGGTGTCACCTGGGTGATCAGCCCTTCCATGACGAACGAAGCCAACTGGGGCTATACCAAGAACAACATCGATATCGTCGAAGTCGGCAACGTGCTGCGCCGCAAAACCTCGGGCGTCACGCTGCCTCTGCTCTACCCCAGCGCCGTCCAGGACGACTACATCCCGAACGCCACCTTCAACGGTTCGCATCTGGCGAACAGCCCGACCTTCGTCACCAACGACGCTCCGTTCCATAACTACAACACCAGCATCGATGTCAGTGACGCCCTCACGAAAATCTGGGGCTCCCACACCATCAAGACCGGCATCTTCCTTCAGCGCAGCCGCAAAGACCAGACTTCTTTCAGCGACAACAACGGCAACTACAACTTCGGCGACAACGCCGCCAACCCTCTCGATACCGGATACGGCTACTCGAACGCGCTCCTGGGGGTCTACAACACTGCCGACCAATCGAGCGCTTACATCAATGGCAAGTATCGCTACTGGAACCTCGAAGGCTACGTGCAGGACACCTGGAAGATCACGCCCCGCATTACGCTCGACTACGGTCTGCGCCTTTCCTGGTACCAACCGCAATACGATGATTCCCAACAGGCCTCCACCTTCGTGCTGAGCAAGTGGGATCCGGCCAAAGCCCCGCGCCTGTATCAACCCATTCTGGTCGGCGGCGTCCGCATGGCTAATGACGCCATCACGGGCCAGACCCTTCCGGCTTACGACATCGGTCTTGAAGTTCCCAATACGGGCGATCCCTTCAACGGTGTTGTGCAGGCCGGCAAGGGCATCAGCAAGTATCTCGGCCCCAATCCTCACCCGCAGATCGGGCCACGCTTCGGCGTCGCCTGGGATGTGACCGGCAAGCAGAATTTCGTGATCCGCACTGGCGGCGGTATCTATTACGATCGTTTCCAGGGCAATCGCGTGTTCGACTTCGTCCGCAATCCGCCCGAGACCGTGCAGCCTACCCTGCAGTTCGGCTACGCGCAAAACATCGATCCGAAAAACGTCCTGCTCGCTCCGCCCAACCTGTACGCAGCCGATCCCACCGGCAAGGTCCCGACCACCTATAGCTTCCAATTCTCCGTGCAATCGCGCCTTCCCTGGGCGATCCTGCTCGACACAGCCTACGTCGGAACGCAGGCCCGCCATCTACAGGACAATCGCAACCTGAACCCTGTCCCTTATGGCGCATACTTCCAGTCCCAAAACCAGGACCCAACGCTGGTGGCCACCAACCCCACCGCGCTTGCCGGAAACAACGCGCTGCTTTCGCAGTTCCTGCGGCCCTTACGTGGCTTCGGTCAGATTGCCCTGTATGAAAGCGCCGCCACTTCGAACTATCACGCCCTGCAGTTGAACGCCAGCAAGCGTTTCGGCGGCGGCCTGTTCTTCGGAGCAGCTTATACCTGGAGCCGGGCGATGACCAACGCGACCTCCGATACCACCTGGGTCCGCGCGGACGGTTACACTCGCCAGGCCGATTACGGCCCGGCCAGCTTTGATCGCCGCCACGTCTTAGCAATCAACTACGTCTACGCAATCCCGACGTTCGAGAAGAACAGCGCTGCCCTCAGAGCGCTCACCGGCGGTTGGCAGATCTCCGGCGTCACGCAGATTTCCACCGGGTCGCCCTTCACTCCCGGCTTCGCCATCTCCGGCGCGGGCAGCGCGAACATTACTGGCAACGTCACGGCCAGCGGCAACACGCAGGAACAGGCCCGCTTGGTGATGGTCCCCGGCTGCGATCCCTACACGCATTCAAGCGATCCCTTCAATCGCCTGAACGCGGCCTGCTTCAAGGCGCCGTCCCCCGGCAGCCTGGGCCTTGAAAGTGGTATCAACAGCCTTTATGCTCCCGGCCTGATCAATTTCGATATGGCCGTGCAGAAGGAATTCCGCTTCACCGAACGAATCCGGATGCAATTCCGCGTGGACGCTTTCAACGTCTTCAATCACGCCAACTTCACCGGCCTCAACTCCACGCTGAACTTCACGGCGTATCCCAATCCGGTGCTCGCGAACAACGCTACTGGCTACAACGCCAACGGCCAACTCGTGAACGTCACCGGTTTCGGCACGGCTACCACGCCCGCTCCAGGAAATTCAGGCTCTTCCCGCATTCTGCAAACCCTGATCCGAATCCAGTTTTAAGGATTTCGGAATCCGCGTTCCACGGCGTCGTTCGGGTCGGTTGAAACCGGCCCGTCGCGCCATAACCATCGCATCATGTCCGGCAGAATCGCACCTCCGAACTTCTGGCCGTGCAGATTTACGCCCCACGCATAGTTCACGTCGTACCCTTTCTGCGTGAGCGCCTTCATCAGGCGAACATTCTGAAAGAACCAGTCCCGCTTCTCATCGTAAGCGCCGCCCCGCCCCACTCCGCGATTATCATTTCTTCCGTCGCAAAGAAAGATCCGGATCGGCTTCCGCTCCGCAGCCAGTACGCGATCCGCGTACACCTGACCACCCCGTATATTGACGAAGCTGCCCACGTTGCTGAGCACTTTACGAAACTCATTCGGCCTCTCCCACGCCACCGCGAACGCGGCAATCGCACCGGAACTCGATCCCCCGATCCCATGCTGCTCCGGGTCCCTGGAGATGTTGTACTCCTTGTAGAGCACCGGCATCAGCTCTTCCGTGATTACGCGCGCATACTTATCGTCCGGCGTGTTGTATTCCGTCGGCCGGTTGGTGGTGCGGTCGCCCCATTCCTGCGGGTTCGGTTCCGGCTGCTCCGGGGTGCGGCCCGGATTGATAAACACGGAAAGCATCACCGGAATCTCGCGCCGGTAGATCAGATTATCGAGCACGTTCTGTGTTCGCAGATCGCCATTCTCATCTTTGAAAGCCTGCCCGTCCTGAAACACCATCAGACTCGCCGCGGCTTTCGGATTGTACTGCGCCGGAACATAAACCCAGTAAGTATGCTGAGTGCCCGGATAGACTTTGCTCGGCAAAGTGTACGGGCCCTTGATGACGCCCTTGGGAACACCGGGCTGCGGCAACGAATCCGGCCCCAGCCGGTATTGCGAATTCGGATTTACCTGCGTGACCTGTGTAGCCGCGCCGGTCACAAACTTCTGAACCCGCCAATTCAGAACCTCGGCAACATAGACAGCGCCGGTGCTATCTACGGCAACACTGTGCGGGTAATGAAACTTTCCGGGCGCCTTGCCGTGCGAGCCAAGCGTCTCGAGAATCTTACCCTGGTCATTCAGCTTGATGACACGATCGTTCACACCATCGGTCATCCAGAAGGTGTTCTCGCGCGCGACATACGTCAGCCCCCAGGCCGCTCCCAGGTTCGGCCATATTCCCAAAAGCTTTCCTTCCTGGTCGAAGATCTGGATCCGGTGATTCTCACGGTCGGCTACATAGAGCTTTCCCGTCTTGTCGATTACGATGTCGTGGACGATGTTGAACTGGCTGTCGCCCGTGCCCTTCGAGCCCCACTGCTTGATGTAGTCGCCGTCCTTCGAATACTTCACGACGCGCGAATTTCCGTAGCCATCGGTGACGAAGAAGTTGCCGTCCGCTCCGAAGGCCACATTGGTCGGACGATTGAACGCATACGGCGCGTTCTGATCACCCGTAGCCCCGCCTACCGCGCCAATCGCCATCAACAACTTCCCAGTCGGCGACATCTTCAGCACCTTCGCCCCCGCGACATCGATCAGCCAGACGTTCCCCTCCGGATCCACCCGGATCCCGTGCGAGGACTTGATCGGCGCTTCGTTCCACGCCTGCAGCATCTTACCCGTGCTGTCGAACTCTATGACCGGGTGCGGCCCGCGATTGAACACCCATACGTTGTCCTGAGCGTCAACGGCCACGCCCGTGCACTCACCGAAGTTCCACCCTTCGGGAAGCTTGGCCCAGTTGTCTACAGGCCGATAACTCTGCGCCAGCGCACTGGTCGCACACAGCAGCGCGATTTTAAGCGAATGCTTTCTCGATAACCTGGCCGCTAACGATGGTCGGGCGCTCTGGGCGCCCATTGTGAAGGAAAGTAACATTGACATGATTGAGTCCCAAGGCATGCAGAATGGTGGCATGAATGTCAGTCACGTGCGCCCGGTCTTCCACGCCACGCAGCCCGATCTCATCGGTGGAGCCGATAGTCTGCCCACCCTTCACACCGCCACCCGCCATCCACATGGTGAAGCCCCAGGGATTATGGTCGCGCCCGTCGCCCTTTTCATTGAACGGCGTGCGCCCGAATTCCCCGCCCCAGATCACGAGCGTGTCTTCCAGTAGCCCGCGGGATTTTAGGTCAGCCAGCAATCCCGCCACAGGCTTATCCGATGACTTGCACAGCCGCGAATGATTGCCCTCGATATTGTTGTGCGCGTCCCACGCGCTCCCGCTGCCTGAATAGAGTTCTACGAAACGAACTCCGCGCTCCACCAACCGCCGCGCCAGCAGGCAATTCGTGCCCAGCTTAGCCGTCTCTTTCTCGTCGATTCCATACAGCTTCTTTGTCGCTTCGGTCTCTTTCGTCAGGTCGACCGCTTCCGGCCCCGCGGCCTGCATCCGGTAGGCAAGCTCGTAAGCGTTGATGCGAGCCTCCAAATCACTATCCTCGGACTTATCGGCATCGAAGTGCTGGTTCAGCGTCTTCAGAAAATCCAAACGGCCGCGCTGCTGTTGTTTCCCGATTGTTTCCGGCGGGTTCAAATCCAGAATCGGCGCGCCTGTATTGCGAAATTGCGTGCCTTGGTAAGTGGCTGGCAAAAATCCCGAACTCCAGTTCTTCGGCCCGCCCAGCACTTCCCCTGCGTCGGTTAACACCACAAACGTCGGCAGATTCTGATTCGCTGAACCAAGCCCGTACATCACCCACGATCCAAGCGCCGGCCGCCCTGCCAGAATCGAACACGTATTCATCTGACAAACCGACCCCACATGGTTCAGCCCATCCGCCCAACATGCGCGAAACACCGTCATGTCATCGACGTGATTCGCGATCTCCGGCAGCCAGTCCGATACCCAGATCCCGCTCTGCCCGTGCTGTTTCCAGGCGCGCTTGTCAGGCATCAGCGTGTTGCTCGCCGTGCCCATCGCCGTGACCACTTTGCCAAACGAAGCCGGCATCGGTTGTCCTGCCAGCTTCTGAAGCAGAGGTTTCGGATCGAACAGATCCAGGTGACTGGGCCCGCCCTCGATAAAGATCCAAATCACGCGCTTCGCGGTCGGTGGGAAATGCGGCTGCTTCGGTGCGAGCGGATCGGCGGTCTTGGTCTCAGCATCCAGCATGCTGGCCAGGGCGAACGCCCCTAACCCGCTACCCGCGTTGCGGAGAAAATCTCTTCGGGATCGCGCAAACCGTTTGTGAGCCATCTTAATTCCTGTAAACAAACTCGTTCGAATTGAGCAGCATCTGGCAAAAATCCACCAGCGCCGCAGCCTGGACCGGATCGAAATCCTCCGGCAAATGTGAGGGCGACGAAAGTTTCTCGCCGCCGGCCGCACGCTCCGCAATCACCTGTTTCTGCTTCTCTAAAAACGTCAGCACAGAATCCTTCTCGAATCCATCCGGATGCCGCCCATACGCCAGCCGGAATGCGGTATCGATCTCAGCTTTTGGATCCGGTCCAGCCTGCTTCACGATCCGGCTGGCGAACGCCTCCGCCCAATCGAGCGAGACGCGGCTATTCAGCAGCGACATCGCCTGCGGTGCCGTGATTGTCTGGTTCCGGCGCCCGCACGCCTCATGCGTATCCGGCATATCGAACGCTTCCATCATGGGATAGCGCGCGTTCCGCCGCACAAAGATATAAACACTGCGGCGATTTTGCGCCCCGGGCAGTGACGTGTCCCAACCCCCGCGAGGCCTTCCAGCACCGGTCGGCAAAGCCGGGTACACACTCGGTCCGCCGAGCCGGTCATTCAAAAGCCCTGACACCATGAGCGCCGCGTCCCGGATGCTCTCGCCTTCCAGCCGTTCCCGCGGAAAGCGCCAGAGCAATTTGTCTTTGGGATCTTCCTTCGCAGCCGCGGCTTGAAAAGCGGACGATTGCCGGTAGGTTTCCGACATCACCATCAGTTTCTGCATCCTCTTCACATCCCAACCGGTCCTCACAAACTCCGAAGCCAGCCAGTCCAGCAGCTCCGGGTTTGAAGGCCGCCCGCCCATCAAACCAAAATCGCTCGGTGTGGGCGCGATTCCCTGCCCGAAGTGGTACGTCCACAGCCGGTTTACCATCACCCGAGCGGTCAGGGGGTTTTCCGGACTGGCCAGCCAGTTGGCCAGGGCCGTCCGCCGTCCGGTTGAGGTCGCCAGCGGAACAATTTTCGGATCGCTCGGGTCGATTGCAGCCAGAAAGCCGGGCTGCACTTCCTCAGCGGGAGCATCCCACGCTCCGGCGGTCAGCCGGAATGTCGGCGGTGCCTTCGCGCTCAAATCCCGCATGCCGATCCCGATAGCGGGTTCGCCCGGGTCAATCCCGTGAAATGGCTTCAGCTGCTCCATCAACAACGCATACTTCTTGCGGTCAGCCACAGGCAGGCTTTTCGCCGCAGTCGCGTCGTCGATCTCCAGATACGGCTTCGCCTTGGCGTACATCTGCCACTGAAAGGGCGTCCGCTGGCTGGCCGGCATCGAAATCGCCGTCTGAATGTCCGGCTCGTATTTATCCACGAACTCTTTCAGCACCCGAGCCTTCACCGGATCAAGCAAAGCTTTGATCTGGGCGCGGGTATCCGCCGTTTTTTCCTCCCACGTCGCTTTCTGCTCGGCATAGCGCCTTGCTTCTTCCGGGGTGGCGACCGGGATCTTGTCGTCGGCGGCGGTATTCGCGAAAAACGCCTGAAGACGGTAGTAATCCGTGTGTGTGATCGGATCGAATTTATGCGTGTGGCACCGGGCGCAACCGTAAGTCATGCCCATGAATGTTGCGCCAACGGTGTCCGTAATATCGTTCAGAATCTCCTGCCGGCGCTGCTGCAACACACGCGCGTTGCTCTCATCGGGATAATTTCGATTGAAGGCCGTGGCCACGCGCGCCTGTGGATCGTCCGGCCATAGCTCGTCACCGGCAATCTGCTCCTTCACGAAGCGATCGTAGGGCTTGTTCATGTTAAACGCCTGGATTACATAGTCTCGATATCTCCAAGCATTTTCACGGGTTTCATCCGCCTTGAATCCTTCACTTTCCGCATAGCGCGCTAAGTCCAGCCAATGCCGGGCCCATCGCTCTCCGTAATGAGGCGACGCCATCAGCCGGTCCACGACTTTTTCATATGCGCCCGGGGACTGGTCCGCCACAAATGCGTCCACCTCTTCCGGCGTGGGCGGCAGGCCGGTCAGGTCGAAGGAGACCCGGCGCAACAACGTAATTCGGTCGGCGGGCGCGTTAGGAGTTAGATTTTTCGCTTCCAAACGCGCGCGGACAAAGGCGTCGATCGGATTGGCGGGTTGGGTAGCCGCTTTTAGAGCCGGCGCAACCGGCCGGCGTACCGGCTGGAATGCCCAATAAGGCGCGGCAGAAACCATTCCCGCCGACAAGAAGAAAATGAGCGCACCGGTCTGATACATCGCACCTGCCTGCCCAAGATTATATTTCAAATTCGCTGGAATACAATGTCGATGTGGTCAGACGCACCCTCTTGAAAATTGCGGCGGTTGCGCCGTTGCAGCTTCGCGCTGCCGGCCGGCGTATCTCAAACATCACCGTCGCCTCAAATCCTTACGGACTGCGCATCGGCCCCGATGGTGCGCTTTACGTTTGCGAAATCGGCGCGCATCGAATCAGCCGCATCGATTTGCGGTCGGGCGCAGTCACTCCCGTGCTGGAAGGCCAGAAAGAACCTTACGACCTCCGCTTCGATCGCAAAGGTTTGCTCTTCTTCGTCGACATGCCCGCCCACCAGGTCAAAAGCTTCGACCAGAAAACCGGCACGCTCACCGTAATCGCCGGTACTGGGGAGCCTGGCTTCTCCGGCGATGGCGGCCCAGCCGTTTCGGCCCAGTTGCGCCAACCGCACAGCATCGCGTTCGATCCGGCGGGCCGCCTGCTCATTTGCGATATCGGCAACAAGAAAATTCGCATCGTCGACAACGGAACTATCTCCACCTTCGCCACTCTCAACGGTCCGCGCGCGCTCGATTTCGACGATCAAGGCGTCCTCTATGTAGCTCTCCGCGAGGGCAACGCCGTGCTCCGGCTCGACCCCAAGACCGGGCAGTACGAAAGCATTGCAAAAACTTTCAAGTTTTCCGGCCCGAAGGGAATCTCGTGTTCGGCCGATAAGTCGATCTATTTGGCGGATACAGAGAGTCACACCATTCGCAAAATCGATCCCAGCGGCGCCGTTTCCGTTGTGGCGGGAACGGGCTCCAAAAGCGCGGGATCCGAGGGCGACCCTCTCGCCTGCGGGTTGTCGCGCCCCCATGGAGTGTTCGTCGATGCCAAGGGCACGGTGTTCATCGGCGACAGCGAGAACAATTTAGTAAGACAGGTCTCCTGATAGAGTCTAATTTCACAGATGAAGCTCGTACTCTTTCTGCTCTTCGCGTTAAGTTGTCTGGACGCCCAGGATTTGGCTGCTGGACGGAAGCAGTTCCTGAGCCGTTGCGCTCCCTGCCACGGGGGCGATGGCACAGGCGGCGAAATGGGCCCACCCATTGGGGCAAGGCTCGCGGTGCGCGATGACAAACAACTGGCCGATTTGATTCACGCCGGAATTCCCAATCGTGGAATGCCGGCAAACGCGGTAGAGGGAGCTGCACTTACCAATCTGATTGCGTTTTCCCGGACGCTGCAGAAATATGCGGAAGGCGGCCCGGAACATCGGTCCGTCAATCTGACCGGCGGAACTACTTTAGAAGGATTGGTGCGCGGTGAAGGCTTTGACGATCTGCAACTGCAGACTGCCGATAAACGGATCCACCTTCTCCGCCGCTCCGCTGGCGCCTACCGCGAGGTTACGTCTCAGAGCGATTGGCCCACCTACAACGGCGCCACGGGAGGGAACCGGTTTACGGAGTTGACCCAGATCAACAAGAATAACGTCGCCAAGCTGACGGCGCGTTGGTCCTTTGCGATCCCGAATGCGGGCAACTTGCAAGGTACGCCTGTGGTTGTCGGCGGAATCATGTATGTCACGGCTCCGGACCGGTGTTTCGCCCTTGA
Organism: Bryobacterales bacterium; assembly: GCA_963795835.1. Lineage (GTDB taxonomy): Bacteria > Acidobacteriota > Terriglobia > Bryobacterales > Bryobacteraceae > JALYXI01. Next base: position 208,871 of record CAWCJC010000006.1, read on the forward strand.
TGCCGGGAGCGGTCGTCAGATCTGGAAGTACGAAGCGGGAGGCAAAAAGAGCGCCCGCCGCAATTCAGGACCAAATCGCGGAGTCGGGGTAGCGGGCGACCGCGTCTTCATGGAAACCTATGCTGCCCATTTAGTCGCGCTCAATCGCTTCACGGGTGAGGTGCTGTGGGATTCCGAAATTGCCGATCCCGCTAAGAGTTACTTTGCGACTTCGGCCCCGCTGCCGGCGGGAGACTTGGTAATCAGCGGCGTAGGAGGAGGCGAGCATGGAGCGAACGGTTTCGTCGCCGCCTTCGATCAGAAAACAGGGAAAGAGGTCTGGCGATTCTGGAGCGTCCCCAAGCGGGGCGAGCCGGGCTCGGAAACCTGGAAAGGTCAAGAACTCGACCACGGGGGCGCGCCGACCTGGTTTACCGGAAGCTACGATCCCGAACTCGACACCGTATATTGGCCTACCGGCAACCCGAGCGAAGAATATAACGGGGACAACCGCCCCGGGGACAACCTCTATTCCGATTGCATCCTGGCGCTCGACCGCAAGACAGGAAAACTGAAGTGGCACTACCAATTCACCCCGCACGATCTTTGGGATTGGGACTCCACTGAAACCTCGGTGATGATCAATGCCGAGTGGAAAGGCCAACCGCGCAAACTGATGCTGCACGCGGACCGCAATGGCTTCTTCTATGTCTTTGATCGCGCCACTGGTGAATTGCTGCTGGCGAAACAATTTTTGAGAAACGTCACCTGGGCCAGCGGGATCGGCCCGGATGGGCGTCCTGTGAAACTGCCCAACCAGGAGCCTACCGAAGCCGGGACCAAGGTGTGCCCCTCGCAAGATGGTGCGACCAATTGGTTCTCGCCCTCGTACAGCCCCCTGACCGGACTCTATTACTTTCAGACGTTCGAGAAGTGCAGTTATTACCAGAAGAGCGAAAACGAAAAGTGGGAGGCCGGCAAAACCTACTTGGGCGGTTCCCAGAGAACCGCGCCCGATCCGAAGCCCGTGCGTGAATTGAAAGCGCTCGACATCCGTACCGGCAATGTTGTTTGGACCTTGCCACAACCAGGCCCTGCCAATTCCTGGGGCGGGACTCTCGCCACCGCTAGCGGACTCGTCATCTTCGGCGAAGAGGGCGGCGACCTGATGGCTGTCGACGCCAAGAACGGCAAGCCGCTTTGGAGTTTCGCAACCAACCAAACCTGGAAAGCTTCACCGATGACCTATAGTTTCGATGGCGATCAGTATGTCGCCGTGGCATCCGGCTCGAGTGTCCTGGCCTTCGCGCTGCCAAAACCGGATTTCCCCTCCGCGTCTCTCTCGAACGGTTTACTCGATGCCAAGCTGTATCTTCCGGATCCGAACAGCGGCTACTATCGCGCCACCCGCTTTGATTGGTCAGGCCAAATTCCCAGCCTCACTTATAAAGGACACTCCTACTTCGGCGAGTGGAACCCGGCGCCTTACGATCCCAAACTGCACGATGCGATTACCGGTCCGGTCGAAGAGTTTCTCACTGATGGCATGGGCCTGGGATACTCCGAGGCAAAGGCGGGCGGAACGTTCGTGAAGATCGGCGTGGGCGTCATTCGGAAGCCGGACGAGCCCCGGTTCCAACAGTTTCATACCTATGAAATCGTCGATCCTGGCCAGTGGAGTGTTGTCCAAAACAAAGATTCCGTCGAGTTCACGCAGAAAGTCCGTGACGCTTCTTCCGGATATGCCTACGAATACACAAAGGTCGTAAGACTGGTAGCCGGGACAGCCCCGAATGGTTCTCGAACACCGCCTGAAGAATACCGGCACCAAAGAAATCGTGTCCGATGTCTACGAACACAACTTCTATATGCTGGACAATCAGCCGACCGGACCGGATGTTTTAGTCAAATTTCCTTTTGCGGTGAAAGCGACCCAGGACTTAAAAGGCTTCGCTGAGACTCGCGGCAACACCCTGGTCTATCTCAAAGAATTGCAACCCGGACAATCGGCCCAGAGCAACTTGGTTGGATACAGCGATAACCCAAAGGACTACGACATCTCCGAGGAAAACCTCAAAACCGGCGCCGGCGTCCGGCAGACGTCAGACCGGCCGATCGTGAGAATCAATTACTGGTCCATCCGCTCCACGCCCTGCCCGGAACCTTATATCCACATGGCGATTGCGCCCGGCAAGACGTTCACCTGGAACATCAACTATGACTTCTATGAGCGCCCTAAGCAGTAAAGCGACTGCTGCTTAGATCACTTCGCGCCGTGTAGAGGTCAGGCTCGCGCGGGCGAAAAAGGTGGACGAAGAGCGCAGGACGTAGAATAGCTTCAATTGAAAAGGCCTGCGCTATGAACATTGCCGTCCAGTTGCTCCGCATCCCCACGCTGCTTGCCGTGCTTGCATGCGCTGCCTTGGGCCAGGGATCGGTAACCATCTATGGCACGGTGACCGACCCGGGCGGAGCTTCGATCGAGTCCGCCACCCTCACTCTCGAGAACAGAGACACGGGCCAGACGCGTGAGTTGAAGTCCGGTCACGACGGTTCCTTCGAGTTTCCCGGATTGCCCGTCGGCTCCTATAAACTCATCGCGAAAGCCGCGGGCTTCAAGACCTTCGTTGAGGACAACATCGTGGTGCAGGTGGATGAAAACCGGCGAGTGGCCGTTCGACTCGCCCTGGGTGATGTATCGGAAAGTGTCACCATAGCCGCCGAAGTGGCGCAAGTGGAAACCCGCTCGGGCAGCCTCAGGGAAGTCATCGATTCCGCCCGCATCGTGGAACTTCCTTTGAACGGGCGGAATCCGCTGCAGTTGCAATATCTGGTCGCGGGCAGCGGCGGCATCACCGCGGCCGGACAAGGGGAGAATGAATCCGTTTCCATCAACGGATCCCGCGCCAATAGCAACAATTACCAGCTCGATGGCGCGGACAATCACGATCCGTTCTTCAACACTCCCTCGGTATTTCCAAATCCGGACGCGCTCGATGAGTTCAGCCTCCAAACCAGCGCATACGGCGCCGATCAGGGGCGGAACGCGGGCGCGGTGATGAATGCCGTCACCAAGAGCGGTACCAACAGATTTCACGGAACGGCGTTCGAATTCCTCCGCAATCAAAAGTTGGATGCCCGCAGCTACTTCGCCGCAACTCTTTCCCCTTTCCGCCGGAATCAATTCGGGGGCACGTTCGGCGGACCCATTCGCAAGGACAGGACCTTCTTCTTCGGCTCCTATCAAGGGACGCGAACCAGCAGTTCCCCCGGCACACAGAATCCGCTTGTGCTTACTGCCTTGCAGCGGACCGGCGATTTCTCAACGCTCACCAAACCGCTGAAAGATCCTCTGGGTGGCACCTTCGCCGGAAACCTGATTCCCGCAAGCCGAATCAGCCAGGCTTCCCTAAACTTCCTGTCGGCCTTTGTTCCGCTGCCCAATACTCCCTCAGGCTTCTACTCCTACCCCAGCCAGCAAACCACGGTGGACGATCAAGCCGTGGTGAAAATCGATCACCGCTTAAGCGCCGCCAACCAGATTTCCGGCCGTCTCCTCTATGAGCGCGACAACACCAACCAGGTGGTCAGCAACACTACGCTGCCGGGTTTCCTGGCTCTGATCGATTACAAGAACTGGAACGTCTCCGTCAGTGACATTCACACCTTCTCCGGCAATCTGATCAACATCTTCACGTTCGGCTTCAACGACATTACGCGCGAGCAGCTCCCCCAAATTCCCGTACAGAAGACCTGGGGCGATTTCGGCGCTGGTTTTGTCCGGTCCGCTCCGGGTCCCATCGCGTACGATACGCAAGTCGCCGCCGCCTTCTCCGCCCAGTCGCGCTATCTATTGAATCAGTACCGCAAAGGCTACCAGTTTTCCGACGGGCTCACCTGGGTCTTAGGCCGCCATAGTCTCAAACTAGGCGGTGACCTTCGCCCTTCCATGGTGGACCAGGGCCAGAACTTCCAAACCGATCCTCAAGTGCTCTTCACGTCGAATTACACCGGCAACTCTCTGGCGGATTTCCTGATCGGCAGACCGAACAGCTTCACCGAAAATTCTCCGAATAGTGGCAAGCCGAGAACTACGGAAGCTGATGCCTATCTTCAGGACGATTGGAAGGCGTCTAAACGTCTAACGCTCAATCTGGGCCTGCGCTGGGATCCCTTTCTTCCCTTCGACGATCTCACGCACGCGCTGTCGCAGGTTCGCTTCGGGCAGCAATCCACCGTGTACCCGACCGCGCCCCTGGGCTATGTCTTCCCCGGTGACAAGGGTGTTCCGTCGTCTACCGTTCGAGCGCGATGGGCGCAATTCGCGCCACGCTTCGGCTTCGCCTGGGACGTATTCGGCAACGGAAGCACCAGCGTCCGCGGCGGCTACGGCGTGTTCTATTCCGATATCCGCCAGCAGGCTCTGAACAACCTGTCGCTCAATCAGCCGTTTTCGACTTCGCTCACTTCAACACAGCCAAGTGGCGGGTTGGCGAATCCCTATGCGGATACCGGGAATCCCTTCCCGTTTCAGCCGCCCACCTCCGCCCAGGAGCGTCAGACATTTAAGTTCAGCTTCCCCTTGGGCACCGTCACCGAGTTCGACCCTGACTTTCATGGCGCGAAAGTCCAGCAGTGGAACGTCAGCGTGCAGAGGCAGTTGTTTTCGAGCTGGGTGGTCACCGTTGCTTATGCGGGCAGCGCGGGCGATCATCTCTTCATCCAGAATCAGCTGAACCCTGCGATCTATGGCAAACCGGGCGCCACCGTAAATGCGCGCCGCCTTCTCGCGCCCACGTACACCTCCATTCTGGACATGCTGAGCGTCGCCAACAGTTCCTATAACTCTCTGCAGATCACTGCAAACCGCAGGTTCCACCACGGCTTCACGATCCTGGCGAACTATACCTGGAGTAAGTCGATTGACGACGGCTCCGCCGATGGCTACCAGGCGGCGAATCCGTTCAACATTCGCGCGAGCCGAGGGCTTTCCGATTTCGACATTCCGCAGCGCTTCGTGGCATCGTCAATCTGGCAAATTCCGGGAGTGAAAAGCCACGGACGCTTGCTTCGCGAAATTGCCGATGGCTGGGAAGTGAATGGCATTTTTACGGCGCAAAGCGGGTCGCCCTTCTCGGTAACATCGGGCGTCGATAACTCGCAAAGCGGCATCGGCGCCGATCGCGCAAACCTGGTCGGAAACCCAGCGCTCGGTGGAGACCGTTCGCGAAATCAAACCCTGGCCCAATTCTTCAATACCGCTGCGTTTGTTGCAAATCCTTTGGGCACTTTCGGCAACTCCGGCCGCAACATTCTGCGCGGACCGCATTCGGTAAACCTGGATTTCGGTGTGATCAAAAGCTTCAGCTTGTTCGAACGCGTCCGTTTGCAGCTTCGGGCGGAGGCATTCAATTTCGCCAATCACGCCAACTTCGGGAACCCGAACGCGAACGTCTCTTCATCCACCTTTGGACTGATTTCAGGCTCCGCTTCTCCGAGAGTGGTTCAAGTCGCGGCAAAGGTGGTTTTCTGAGGTCCAAATGAGCGTTACGCGCCGCCAGTTTCTGCAAGCTTCTGCGTTGCCTCTCTTCGCTGCTGAGTCGCCCAAGCCCAACATCGTCTGGATCATGGCGGATGACCTCGGTTATGGCGATCTCAGCTGCTTGAACGAAGCTTCCAAAATTCAAACGCCCAACATCGATCGCATGGCGCGCGAAGGACTCACGTTTACTGATGCCCACGCGCCTTCCGCCGTCTGCACACCTACCCGCTATGGAATCATGACGGGCCGTTACTGCTTCCGCAGCCCGTTGAAGAACGGCGTGCTGGGCGGCGGCTCCTCGCACCTGATCCCGCCGGAGCGAATCACCGTGCCCGCCTTGCTCAAGAACAACGGCTACACCACCGCGGCCTTTGGAAAGTGGCATCTCGGCCTGGACTGGGTAACGAAGGATGGCAAACCCGTCGCGCCCGATATGAGCAATGTCGATTTCACAAAGCCGTATGCGTATGGGCCGAACTCGTTGGGTTTCGACTACTACTACGGCATTTCCGCGTCGCTCGACATGCCGCCTTACATCTACCTTGAAAATGACCGCGCAACGGCTTTGCCCACAGGGGTATCCGAGGGTAAGCCCTTTCCTGTGAACTGGCGCCGCGGGCCCATCGCTCCCGGGTTTCAACACTCTCAAGTGCTCAACCAGATCACTCAGAAAGCAACAGGATGGATCGATAACTGGGCGGCCCAAAAACTTCGCAAACCTTTCTTCGCTTACATTCCACTCACCGCTCCACACACTCCGGTAGTGCCCCGCGAACGGTTCAAAGATATCACCGGCGTGGGGAGTTATGGAGCTTTCGTGGCTGAGGTGGATTGGACGGTTCAGCAGATCCTCGACGCAGTCAAGCGGGCTGGCGCGGAACGCAATACTCTCGTAATTCTCACCAGCGATAACGGCCCCGAAAGTCAGATGGAAGAGCGCAAACTGGAATACCAGCACTTCAGCGCATACCATTTCAGAGGACATAAACGCGATGTCTGGGATGGCGGCCATCGCATTCCGTTCATCGCACGATGGCCGGGTCGCATCCAGGCGGGTGCCAGGACCAGTGAGCTGATCTGTCTTACGGACCTGATGGCCACTTGCGCCGCGCTCACCGGGACGACGCTGCCGTACAACGCCGGCGAAGACAGCTTCAACATACTGCCAGCGCTGCTCGGCGCCACCAACGGCAAGCCGATTCGGGAAGCGGTTGTGCATCATTCCGCCTGGGGATCGTTCGCTCTCCGGCAGGGCGAATGGAAGTTGATCTCAGTCCGTGGCACAGGCGATGGGCCGCCCTCGCAAGATACGAATCTGCCCGCGGGCCAGCTTTATAACATTGCCAAGGATTTCGGCGAAACCGAGAACCTCTACGACGCGCACCCAGAGATCGTCGCCCGCATGAGCGCCCTCTTAAATCGGTACCTTACAGAAGGCCGCAGTACCCCTGGTCGGCACGTCGCGCCGTTGCCGGACGAACGGGAAGGCTCGCGAGGTCCGAAGACTCGCGGCGGCGTGGAAGGAACCGGCTGAATTCAGTGTCACATCATCGAAACGGATCCGCTTCTATACTGGGTACTTGCTATGAGTACCCGGTTTCTTACCCTGCTCCTCTTCTCCTTCTACTTCACCTTCTGTCTTCCCGCGCAGGTGGAACGAGCTTCTCTTTCGGGCATCGTCCAGGATCCCTCCGGTTCGGCTCTGGCCAACGCCAGGGTAACCGCCACCAACCTGCAAACCTCGGTCATCTCGTCCACCGTGACGAACACAAAGGGTAACTATTACCTGACCCTCGCTCCCGGTGAGTACCGTGTCGAGATTTCGAACCCTGGTTTCGGCACTGCGGCAGTTCAGAATTTCACCTTGGCCGTGGCGCAAGCTGCTACCTTTAACGCAGCGCTGGAACTCGCTACGGTGCAGAACCAGGTAACGGTAGCGGAAGTTACGCCCCTGCTGGAACAGGAAACGGCAACCCTCGGCACCACCATTGAATCCACCAAGATTTCCCAACTGCCGCTCCTGGGGCGCAATCCGTTTTCTCTGGTGGTCCTCGCGCCCGGCGTAAATCCGAAGGGCAACCCCGGAACCGGTCCGCTCATCAATGGCGGGAGATCGAATGCGAACTCAGTCCTGCTCGATGGCGGTCAGGTTCTGAATTCAACCACGAATGACACGAATTACACTCCGCCACTCGAATCGGTTGAGGCGTTCAAAGTCCAGACCAGTAGCTTTCAGGCGGAGTACGGCCGCACGGCCGGCGGCGTGATCAACGTCACCACGAAGACCGGTACCAACACCTTTCACGGAGCCGCCTATGAATTCTTCCGCAACGATGCTCTGAATGCGAACACCTATTCGAATAACCTTGTGGGCCTGCGGCGTGCCGTCCTGCGTCACAATGAGTTCGGTGTCGCCGTGGGGGGTCCCGTCTGGATTCCCAAGCTCTACAAAGGACGTGACCGCACGTTCTTCTTTGCCACCTGGGAAGGCGTGCCGGACCGAACTCCGCAATCGATTATTGCCACTGTCCCCACCGTGGCCCAGCGCACCGGCGATTTCAGCAAGACTACCGGCGCGAATGGCCAGCCGATTCTGATTTACGATCCGTACACCACCGCCGCAGACCCGGCGAACCCAGGACAATATCTTCGCTCGCCCTTCCCGAACAACCAGATTCCCGCGGCGCGCCTCGATCCTGTAGCGCTGAAACTCCTGCAGTATTTTCCTCTGCCGAATGCGCCGGGCGTCGGAAATACCGGGGTGAATAATTTCCTGGAGAGCGGCAATTCCTCAAGCGCGGCGCACCGCTTTCTGGCCCGCGTGGACCACGCTTTAAGCGATCGCCAACGCTTGTTCGTGCGCACCGGTATCAATACCAACAGCACCACGTCGAACGTCACCGTAAACGACGCCTTCCCGCAACAGACCTCTACCGCTTACGAGCCCATCACCGAAAAGAGCACCAGTACCGTTGCCGGCGATACGGTTACCTTCCGCGCCAATCTGATCGGGGAGTTCCGCATCGGGTTCACGCGGGACCATAAAGACAGCCGCCCCACCAGTCTGGGTTTCGATATCGCGAAGCTGGGCTTCGCGCCTTCGGTCGCCGCCGCTGCTCGCGCGCAGCTGTTCCCCCTAATCACCATCTCCGGCCTTGATGGCCTTGGCCCGGCCACAACCGCCATCCGTTTGAGTGCGCAGGAAAATCGTCAGGCGCAGGGCACCATCACCTGGGTGAAAGGCCGCCACACCTTCAAATTTGGAGCCGATCTGGAAATCTTCCGCAACGACACGTATTCCCCTGCCAGTCCCGACGGCAGCTATTCCTTCGCGCCCTCTTATACGCAGGGCCCGAGCCCGACCAGGGCTTCGGGAAACGATGGCCTGGGTCTCGCCACGTTCCTGCTGGGCTTGCCGACCAGTGGCTCGCTTACTCTCGATCCTGCGCTCGCGGTGCAACAGGCGTATACGGGAGCGTTCGTCCAGGACAATTTCAAACTGAGCCGCACCCTGACGCTCGATATCGGAATCCGCTATGAATACACCTCGCCGTGGCAGGATCGCTTTAACAATCTGGCGTACTTCAGCCCCTCCACTCCGGATGCGGTGACGGGCCGGCCGGGTGCCCTCCTCTTCGTCGGCAAGAACAACCGCGGCCAGACAAATTCGAATCCGCATGATTTTGGTCCGCGCGCCGGCCTGGCTTGGCAGTTCACCAAACGCACCGTATTTCGCGCCGGCTACGGCCGCTTCTATGCGCAGGGGAACCGCGGCGTCGGGGCTGTTTCGAGCGAGTTGGGCCAGGGTTTTCAGACAAGCACCTCGGTCTATCTCGGGCAACCGAGCGCTACGCCCTTCGCCCCTCCGCCCGGAGCGTCGTTCGCCAATCCGTTCGTCACCGGGTTCAATGTGCCGCCCTCGAATCTTGTCGGCGCCAGCATCACCACCATCACGCGCAACGCCCTGACGCCCGTGCAGCATCAATGGACCGCAAGTCTGCAGCATCAATTGGCGGCAAGTCTGCTCATTGAAGCGGCTTACACGGGCAGCCGCGGAGAACATCTGTGGCAGGATACACCGCTCAATGCCGTCAATCCTTCGAATCTCGCGCTTGGCTCCGCGCTGGCACAACAGGTGCCAAATCCGTTTTATGGAACCATCGCGAGCGGGGCTTTAAGCGCTCCTACGGTTGCCCGCAGTCAACTGCTCCAGCCCTTTCCTCAGTACGGCAATATCACGCTCCATCAATTCCCCGTGGGCGATTCTGTTTATCATGCTGTGCTCATCCGCGTCGACAAGCGATTCTCGCGGGGGTTCAGCATCCTGGGGTCCTTCACGGGCAGCAAGGAGATCGATAACGTGGGCGAGCACTTCTCGGGACGTTCCGGAATCGGCAATCCCTATGATCTGCGCTCCAATCGATCCCTGGCGGATTATGACGTTCCGCAACGGCTGGTGGTGAGCTATATCTGGCAGTTGCCTTTCGGCCCCGGCCAAAGCCACTTTCATTCCGGTTTGTTGGCTTCCTCGTGGGCAATTGGCAGGTCAATGGGATCACCTCACTCCAGAAAGGAACGCCCGTCGTCATCACCGGCCCCAACCAGTCCGGCTTGCCGGGGCTCACCTCCCGCGCTGTGCGGCTCCACAGCGGCGTGCTCACCTCCGGACAGACGCGCGATAAATGGTTCGATACCACGGCGTTCGTCTCGGCCCCGCAATACACGCTCGGAACGGATTCGCGAACCGAGCCCGACCTGCGCGGCCCCGGCCTTCGAAACTTTGACGTCTCTCTGGCCCGCAACCAACTGGTGCGCGAACGAGTAAACACCCAGTTCCGCGCGGAGGCGTTTAACATCTTCAACACCGCTCAATTAGGCGCGCCCGATGGCAACGTCACTTCACCCACCTTCGGGCGAATTTTGACCGGAACGGGAAACCGTGTGTTGCAGTTGGGACTTCGGATTACTTTCTAAACGGCTACAACGCAGGCGAAACCTCAACCGGCCTCGCAACCGGGAGCGTGATCGATTCGCAAGAAGCAAGACGCTCATACTCAAAATCGCGAGTTAAACTCACCGGCCCCGTCTCCCTCGGAGCCGCATGAATCGAACCCTGCCGCTCACGGAGCATTCCCCCGCCCCGGTCATGCAGCGCCGCTTGAATCTCGCTCGCAATGGAAACTGCTACCGACACCGGAGTCTCGCCCCCCAGATCGAGACCCACCGGCGCATGCACATTTGCGGGGATGTGCCCGCCCTGAAACAGACTCTCCGTTCGCGATCTGGGACCAAGGATCCCGATATACCAGGGCCCGGCCGCCAGGATGTGCGGCAACAACCGCTCATCCATCGGGTAGTTGTGCGTCATCATGACCACCGCGGTCCGCGACCCGATGGCAAGGTTGGAGAGAAGTTCACCCGCCCGCAACACAACCACAAGGTCCGCCTCCCGAAAACGATCTGCAGTTGCGTAAGCGGGGCGCCCATCCGCAACCGTTACGCGCCAGCCAAACCGGTGTGCAATTTCGGTCAGCGGAATCGCGTCATGTCCCGCGCCAAAGATCACCAACTCCAATGCAGGGCCGAAAAACTCGACGAACACCTCCGCACCCGCAATGTGAACGAATCGGCTCCTCTCCTCATCCATCGCCGCGCAGAGTTGCGCCAGGAGCGGAGCTTCCAGAACACCACCCATCAAACTCCCGCCCAAGATTTTCGACGCATCAGTCCAGAGCCGCCCGCCCACCGGAGCCGCGCTGCCGCGAACCACGGTAGCCACAGCGGCCGGCGTTCGGCTCGCGCGATGCACGTCCAGGAATGCCAGCAGGTCACGCGTGGCCGGGGATTCCGTGCGCTCCAGCATGACTTCCACCACGCCATTGCAACCCAAGCCAAACTCCCAAACCGCTTCCTCACCCGAAGACGTATCGTAAACGCGCACCACGGGCCCCCCGGCTTCCGTCAGCCACCACGCCTTCCGCGCAATTTCTCCCTCTAAACATCCTCCGCTGATCGAACCAATTCGTACGCCGTCTCTGCGCAACAGCATGCGGGCACCGGGTCTTCGATATGCCGATCCCTTGACGTGAACGATCGTCGCGAGCACGCCCTCAAACGTGCCCGCGGCCCTCTCGCATTCATACAGGATACGGTCCAACTCCCGCATGTCTCACAGCCCGCCCATCGTCGCGCCCGGGAAAAACGGCAGGGAGCGCTGACGCTTGCCGGTGGCTTTGAAGTAAGCGTTGGCAAGCGCGGGAGCAAATGTCGGCACCCCCAACTCGCCCGCCCCGCCGATGCTCGCGGCAGGATCCGCAACCGCCGGCCCTGGCAAGATCGTGACGGCAATCTGCGGCATCTCGCCCATACGAATCATGCGGCTCTTGTTATAGTTCTTCGCCTGCGCCGCGCCGTTGGCGAATGTCTGCTGCCCATAGAGCGCCGCGTTCAAACCATGAACGATGCCGCCCATCATCTGCGCCTCGATCTGCCCGGGGTTTACGGGCAGGTAAACGTCAATGGCAAGCGACACGCGATTCACCCGAAGACTCGTTCCCGAAACCGAGGAGATCTCCACCACCTGCGCCACAACCGAGTTGAAGGCGGTGCCGATCGCGATACCGCGATAGTGTCCGCTCGGCGGGGGCTGAGTCCAATTGCCCAGCGAGGCGGCCGCGTCCAGCACGGCAATCCAGCGGGCGTTGTTCAGCTTGGAACGGCGGAACATGTAAGGGTCCTGGCCTGCAAGAACGGCCAACTCATCGATCATGCCTTCGACACAGAAAGTATTCAGCGACGCCCCGACCGAACGCCAGAAGCCCACGGGAATCGGAGAAGTGTGGCTCACCCACTCCGTCACCCGCGCGGCGATGTTGTAAGGCAGCGCCTGCGAGCCCTCGCTTCCCTGGCTATCTCCCGTTGCGCCTAACGGCACTCCGCGTTGGCCCAGAATGGAAGGCGACACATTGCGATAGGCCCAGCCTACAATATTGCCGGACGAATCGAGCCCGGCCTTGCCATGCACCACCGCCATGGGCCGGTATTGATCGCGCGTAAAATCTTCCTCGCGCGGCCACATCAGCTTCACCGGCTTGCCGACCGCCATCGCTACCTGAATCGCCTGGCTGACGAAATCGACCTCGGCTTTCCGGCCTAAGCCACCGCCCAGATAAGTAGTGTGAACGGTAATCTGGCTCGCAGCCAATCCCGTCATCGTGACAGCTAGGCTCAACACGGTTTTGGCGGATTGCGTCGGCGCCCAGATCTCACAGCTCACGTTCGGCACGTAACGGCAGGTGCAGTTCAGAACTTCAAGCGTGGCGTGCGCCACATAGGGAAGCGTATATTGTGCATCCACAATCTTGGCCGCGCCCTTTAGCGCGGAGTTTGCCGCCGCCGCATCGCCTTCCACGGTGAACAACGTACCGGGCGCGTTCGCCGCCCCGGCCACATAGGGGGTTGCGCTCGCCAGCAGTGCTTGCCCATCCGCAATAAACTTGGCCGTGTTCCATCCCGAAGCAGCGGAGGCCATGTTCCAAGTGGCACGCACGCGGTTGGCCTGCTGCCACGTATCCCAGGTATTCGGACCCACCATCGCGAACGCGTTCACCGCGCCCGTAACCTCCGTCCCGCGCCCGGTTCCCGCGATTACTTTGAGCGGAACCACTTGATAGCCCTGTGCCGCTGACGGTGCGCTAACCAGCGTGGCTCCGAAAGCGGGGCCGTGCTTGACGATGGCGTATACCATTCCGGGAACCTGCACGTCGATTCCGTACTTGGCGCTGCCATCCGTCTTGGCGGGGATGTCAAAGCGGGTTTGCGTCTTCCCGATCAACTGAAACTGGCTATCGGGCACCAGCGGCGCGGAGCTCGGCGGGGTGAGCGCGGAAGCGGCATCGGCCAGCGAGCCGTAAGTCCAGGTCTTACTGGAAGGCTTGTGCTTCACCACCCCCTGCGCGACCGTATAGTTCGCGCGCGCCGCATCGCCATTCTTTGCCATCGCGGCGGCAACAAGCATTTCACGCGCGGTAGCCCCGGCATTGCGCAATTTCCAAAAGTTGTTGCGCGTTATGCCGCTGCCCACCGTGTTGAGCGATGCTCCTATGGGTTGCACCGCCTCCAGACTGGGCGATCCTTGCACAGTCACCACCTTGCCGTAGCTCACCATCAGCTCTTCGGCCAGAATCTGAGCCAGCGCGGAAAACGATCCCTGTCCCATTTCAGAAGCCCCGATCGTGAGCGTGACTGTTTCGTCGGTGCTTATTTTCAGCCATACATTCACCTGGCCCGAAACGGCGGTGGACGCCTGCGCTTCGGCGATCTTCGAAAGTTCCGGCAGAAAGAAGCCAAGCGAGAATCCGCCCGCCGCGCGCACCAGAAAGTTGCGCCGGTCCACCTGTGAGTGCTGAGTATCCAGTGTCAAAGTTTCCATCGTTTTCGCCCCGTTTACAGCGTGGTAACCGCGTCCTTGATTCGCTGATAAGTTCCGCACACGCACAGGTTCTGTACTTCTGAAAGAATCTCTGAGCCATGGCTGCCGTTTTTCATTGCACTCGCTACGGACATCAACATGCCCGATTGACAGTAGCCGCATTGCGGCACCTGATGTTGAATCCACGCCTGCTGGGCCGGGTGCGACCGGTTCGCGGAAAGGCCTTCGATGGTGACCACTTTCTTTCCTACTGCGGAGGAACAGTCGAACACGCAGGAATGCTCCGCCTGCCCGTCTACCAACACCGTACACGCTCCACAGACTTCAATGCCGCAGCCGTATTTCGTGCCAGTCAACCCGATCAGGTCCCGCAATACCCAAAGCAGGGGCATGCTGGTGTCGCTGACCGAAACCGTGTAATTCTTTCCGTTGACGTTGAGTTGCAGTGCAGTGCTCACAAGTCTCTCCTATGGATAAAGGGGAGTTGCGAGCCTCGAAAAATATAGAGCGCGAAAACTATTCTTAATGCGAGTGCAGCAGGGCTGTGAGCGACTTCAACAAATCGAGCCGCGCGTCCCCCATGTCCTGATCCAGCGGAACTCCGCTATCCAAAGCATCGCGGAAGGAACCGTACCGCAGCACGGGCCGCATCGGCCGCATAAGCCCGGCCGCGCCCGAAACCAGGGCCGTACTGAAACTGGTGCCCCACACGGCGGCATAGTTTCCCCCCGGATACAAAGTGACCAGCGCTTCCCCCACCGCTGAGGTCCTCGCCGAACTTCCGTAATTGCTGAAGGGGCTGCGCCGGTCTGAATAGTTGGTTGACCCGACTCCGATCACCGAAGGATACGAAGCCGGATACGCCGCCATCTGCAATCCCTGATTGCCTGATGACGCAATCGCCAGCACGCCCTTGCTGACTGCGTATTGAATAGCCGCCTTCAAGACCGGAGAATCCACTGCGTAGCTAAAACTCATGTTGATCACATTGGCGCCGTGGTCCGTTGCATAGCGGATCGCGCGATCGATATCGTAAAGCGATGCCGAGCCATCCGCGCGAAAAGCTTTCAGCGGCATGATCCTTGCGTTCGGCGCCACCAGATGCGCCAGC
Source organism: Bryobacterales bacterium (assembly GCA_963795835.1). GTDB lineage: Bacteria > Acidobacteriota > Terriglobia > Bryobacterales > Bryobacteraceae > JALYXI01. The sequence goes on from CAWCJC010000006.1 coordinate 223,934, forward strand.
CCCGCTGTCATGGTGCCATGCCCGAACGCGGCGGGTACTCCTTGCGCGTCCAGAATCTCTACCGTCGATTGATCCAAAATCTCGACCGTCGATTGCGAAAGCACCGCCACCGTTTTCTTCGCGTCAAGAATCTCAACCGTGGACTGGCTTAGCGCCTTCGCCGCCGCCGTGCTCAGGTCATTCAGCTCCGAAACCGTATCCGGACGATCGCGCGTGAAGTCATAGCCAGGCACCAGGACATTGGCCAACGCGGGATGCGCGGTATCCACACCCGTGTCGATAATCGCAATCGTGCCCCCGCCCCCGCCGAACGATTGGTGCGCCTGTGCCAGCTCAATCATCGCCGTTCCAGGCTGCGTCACATACGTCGACAATACTGGCACGCCATAGAAATTAGTTGCCGCGCGGCTCGCGAACAGCGCCCCAAGCGTTTCCAGCTTCCCCGAAGCTTTTGGACTCGAAGCTTCAGGAGAATAAACAACCAAATTCGAATCCAGGCGCTCGACGCCCTTCTCTTTGGCAAGCGCCTTCAGAACTTGTGAGCTCAAAGGCTGGGCCGAAGTAACCCGATAACTCACTTCCTCGGAACCGCCATAGGCTTTCACCACTGTGAAGCCGTACTTCGCTGCCAAGCCCGCTACACTGGTCCCCGCCTCCATCTCCAGCACGTAATCTGCGGCAGCGCCTCGCTGCGCACCGATCATTGCAGCCGCGAAGAGCAGCTTCCGCAATCGCACCCTCATCGCGCAGACCTCCGTCTTGATTTCAGCGCCACATCGATACGCTGATTCTGAGTTCGAAGCGCAAACCGCAGCATCACGTTTTTCTGGCCCGAATACTCCACGAAGAATTCCCCGAAGCGATTTGTCGTCGTTTCACCCAGCGTGTGGCCCGGGCCGGAGATCAGTTGCACCAGCACGCCCCCCAAGCTATCGGAATGCGAAGGCTCGCCGGAAATCTGGCCGATAATCTCTCCCGGTTCCCCCGCGGCTGGCCGATCTAGCTTCAGATCTACCGTATAGGGACCAGCTTGGAACAAAAGCCGTTCGTCGGCCGGCTCCACCTCCGCGCCACCGGAGCGCGCACCCGCCAAGCGCCAGTCGTTCGCGATCTCCGGAAGTAAACGACTACGGATTCCTTTCAATGCCTCAATCCAGTTGCGCTCCGGGGGCTCCTCAAACAGAGCTTTGGCTTGATTGACGCTCTCCTGCGGAACGGGCCAGGCCAGGTCCGCCTCCGCCACGCGCATCACCGATTCGAAGGCCGCCGCGGTACCGGCACACGCGGCACATCCGGATTGCAAATGCGCCTCCATGTCAGGGCGCAAATCTGCGGATGCCGCGCCACGCACAAAATCGCTCCACTGTTCGTCGCTAAAGTGATCGGTCAAAGCGTTTACGCCACTGTACATCTATTCAGGGGCCGCGCGAACGCGAAAAATATAGCCCCGCGAAAAATAACTGTCAGCCGAGCGCACTGGGGTCGCCCACCAGCAGGAACGGCGCCCAATAATACGGATGTGGGTAGTGTTCCCGAAGCTCCAGAATCGCCGTGCGGAGCGCCCCAGCCAAACGCTCGCCCTGGCCCACTTCCCGATAAAAGCTGCGCATAAAATCCTTGGCTGCCGCGTCGTCTATCTCCCATAGCGTCACCAGCAGACTGCGCGCTCCCGCCAGCAGAAAACCCCGTACTAGGCCAAGCAGTTCGTCCCCTCCCACGGCAACCGCCGATCCGGTATGGCAGGCGCTTAGAGTCAGCAACTCCATCTTCAAATCCATGCGGTTCAGATCCAGCCGGCTCAATCGCGAATCCGATAGCTGCAATGCGGAAAACATGGGATTGTCTGGACGAAAGATCCCGTGCGTGGCAAGATGCAGAATGCGCGCCTCGGGCGCAAGCGCGCAGAAAGCCGCGTAGGAAGCCGCTTCGCCCAACAACAACCTCGATCCCGGAAGCGCCTGCGCTACAACGCGCGCCTCTTCTTCAATGCGCGGCAGAAATCGATCGGGCACGCCCATCACAATCACTTCGCCGCCTGAGGCGCGCTGCGCCGCGCGGCATTGCGCAAACACCCGCGCGCTGGGCGCCAAGGAAACGGTGAAGCGTTCAATCAGCGGATTCTCCCCGTTGTGCAAAGCCGCAAACGGCAGGCCATGCAGCATCCGGTGCGGCGCGACGACTAAATGGGTGCAAAGTGCCAGGCCCTCTTCAAGCGGCGCAATCAACAACTGGTACAGTTCCCGGAAGTGGTCCGAAACAGCGATACTCCCGCCCGCGCGCTCCGGCTTGCTGCGGAACTTTCCGAGTTGAAACTGGACCAGCTTCAACAGCTGCCGTATAGGAAGGAACGCGCCCAACCGTACCGCGCGCACGCTGTGCCGGCTTAGCAGGAAACAATACAACGTGCCCCGCGCCTCATAGTATTCCAGCAGCACCTCGCCTTCCTCTAAGCTTCGCAGCAGCGGGGCCGCGTCAAGGGATGGCGCACACGCCCCCTGTTCCTCAATCCGTGATGTCGCTTCAAGGTACTGCGTTTCCAAATCGCGCGCGCGGCTCCGTAGTGCCCCGCCCGGCAGGTCCGATGCTTCAATCTGCCGGTAGACCCAGTTCAGGTCGCGGCGCAGTTCTTCCAGATGGTCGCCGTCTTCCCCAGGCCGGTCCTGCAAAGCAAACTGCGCCCCCAGGCGATCCGCCAAACTGCGCGACTTCGCTTCCTGCACCAGCATCAGCGCTCTATCGACGCTGTCTGCCTTGTTCGACTCCAAAGATAACGAAACGAGACTTTCATAAACGGCAAGTTTGTCCTTCAGAATCGAGATGCGCAGGTCCTCCGTATCCACGCGCCCGCGCAAGTCTTCCACCTGCTTCCGGGCGTCTTCATAAGCCTCCTTCGCTTCGTCCCATCGCCCCTGCAACTCATGAATCTCCCCGCGCACCAAATGCGCGTGAAACAGCAGCGATGGCGAAGGATCCGCGCCCGCAAACTCCAGCGCCTCGCGGCTCACTGTGCGCGCGCGATCCGCCTGCCCATTGCGCATCCACAAACGCGCCAGCAGAATTTGACAATGCGCCGCGCGCCCTGGGGCCATGTGCTTCGTCAAAACGCGCCAGGCGGAAGCCCCTAGCCTTTGCGCTTCGCTGAAGCGCCGCTCATGGAACGCCACCACCGCCCGCAATTGATCCACCAGCGCGGGCCAGATCGGATTCTTCTCCTTGACGAAGAGCCGCCGCGCCTGCAGCAGCGTGCGGTCGGCCAAGCGGTAATCATTCCGCTGGCTGGCAGCCACCGCTACATTCACAGTTGCCTTGGCCTGCTCATACGGCATGCCCATGCGCGCGAATTCACCCGCCGCGCGCCGCGCCATAGCTTCCCCCTCGCGCGTCAGATTCAGTTCCAGAAACATCTCCGCTTCGTCCAGATCGCACAATGCCGAGTGGTATTCGTCGCCCGTGGCGCCGGACCGTTCACGCGCCAGTTGATACAGCCTCCGCGAATCCGCATAGTCGCCCCGCAGGTAATAGAGGTACGCGATGTTGTAATCGGCACGGGCCAGAAGGTTCTTTAGCCCATGTAGTTCACAATGCGCGCGCGCCCTTTCATAGAACCCCAGAGCGTCCCTGAAGCGGCCCAAGTTGATGCTCGCCACCGCAAGGTTGCTCAGTGCCGCCGCGCTGTCGCGAGGTTCGCCGGCCACCTCGAATCCTTCGAGGGCTCGCTGGTAACGCTCCAGCGCTTCTTGGGGACGGTCGCGCCGGAACAGAATGTTCCCTACGTTGGAATCGAGCCGAGCCAGCCGCAACACATCGCCCAGCTTGTAGAAAATTCTCTCCGCGCGCGCCGCGCAGGCCATGGCTTCCTCATACTCGCCCTGAAAGATCAAGGCTTGAAGACAACTTAACAACGTCCGGCCAACCTCCAGTTCCAGGCCTTCCGCTTCGAACAGAGCCGAAGCCGCGCGATACTGCTCGCCCGCGCTCCGATAGCTGCCCTGCACATGGTCCACGTGGCCCTGCGCCCGGGCGGCCCAGGCTTTCCAAGTCGCATCCCTCCGCAGTTCCGCAAACCGGTGTAATTCGCCCGTCAGTTCAATCGCTCTGGCTCTGTCGCTATAAAGCGCCGCCAGCACCGCCGCATGCAACTCCTCAGGATTTTCCGCCGGAAACGTCAAATGCCTCTCTCCTCAAGCAGCTTGCGCAACTTCTTGAGACACCGTCCACGCACGAATCCAATCGATCCTACCGCCAGCCCCAACATGCGCGCCACCTCCAGATACGGACGCGTCGGCTGCTCATAAAAGAGCATCTGCATCAGCTCGCGGCATCGCGGGGGCAGGCTGATCAAAGCCTCGCGAACGCCCTGCTCCCGCTCCGCCTCGACATGGATCTGCGCCGCCGTCGGGCTTGGGTCCTCCACATTCGGATCCACATGCTCGTCCACCATCAGCTTCTGCCGCCGGCGCTTGTGCAGCAGACACCGCCGTGCCGAAGCCGTGATCAGCCAGGAACGCAAAGCCTCGGGCCGCTCCAGCCTGCTCAGGTCCCGGTACAAATCCGTCCATACATGCTGAAAGATGTCCGCTGCCTCATCCGCCGGAAGCCGGTACTTGGCCGGCATCGAATACACCAGCCGCTTGTACTTTTCAATCAACGCCGTCCATGCTAGCTGATTCCCGGACAGGCACTCGCGAATCAGGTCCGCATCGGACCAGGACGCGTCAGGAGGACTCAAACTCATTTGCTCTTCAAAGTACTTTTCAGGTACAACTCGGCCGCGTTCCAGAGCGTGAAATGATGCAGCACCGCCGGCCGAAAATTACCGACCTTCCCTCTCTGCGCCACCACCACGTCCGGGCTTGCTAGAAAAATCATCGGCATTTGCTCCGCCGCAATCTGCTGCACCCGGTCGTACAGAGTCTTACGTTCGCCCGCCCGCATCGCCACCATCTGCCGGCGCATCAGCGCGTCCATCTCCGCCTCCCAAGCCGTCGCGGGCTGCTTTTGATTGGGATTCCACACATGCATGCCACCCGAGGAAAGCCACACGTTCATCTCCGGATTCGGATCCGCATCACCGCCGCCCAGGCCTAACAGCACCGTATCGAACTGCCGCGTTCTCATCACGCGATCGAGCACCGAACGAAACTCCAAGGGTGCCACCGTGACCGTGATACCCAGCTTCGCCCAGTCCGCCGCCAGGATCCCCGCCATCTGCATACGCTCCGGGCTGCTGGCGGAAACAAGAAGGGAGAACGCCACAGGCACACCGCGGTCCGGATCAGTCAACCGGCCTTGCCGGTTCAGCGCGAATCCCGCCGCCGCAAGTTGTACCGCTGCCGTTTTCACGTCCATCGGCGGATGAGCGACTCCCTCCGAGCGCCAAAGCTTGTTCCCCGGACTCACGTTTCCCCAAAGGGGCGCCGCCCGGCCGCCATAGACAAGCTTCACGATTGCCTCACGATCCGTCGCCAGAGAAAGCGCCGCGCGAAAAGCACGCCTCTCGAACACACTCAGCTTCGCGCTCCGCGGCGACAGATTGAAACAGAGAACGTTGTACTCTAGACCCGGTCCCAGATCCATGACCGGCATGCCCCTCGATGCCAGATAAGCCGCGGGCTTCGTGCTCACGCGGTTCAGAATATCCAGATCTCCCGCCACAAACCGCGCCAGTTGAACGTCTTCATCCGCCAACAGATGAAACTGGATTCCATCCAGATACGGCAGCCCCGCCTGCCAATAGAATGGGTTGCGTTCCAACACAACCACCTCACCCGGGCGGTACTCCTTCAACCGGAACGGGCCCATTCCCACGATCTCCCCCACCGGCGTATCAACAGGCCAGGCGTCCCGCAGCTTTCTCTGTTTCCATGCGGCTTCTAACTTGTGGCGAGGCAGAATCGCCAGTGAATCGAACAGTCGTTCGGCGGCGGCGTAAGGCTTGGGCAGCGTAAACACCACGGTGCGCGCATCGGCTTTCGATGCCAGAATCGGCTTACCGTCGATCAGCAGCAGGTCGCGCTGAGGAGCAAGCGTCCCTTCATCCAGATACACAGCCCACGAGAACAAAACGTCGTCGGCATCGCAAACAGCGCCGTCGGAGAAGCGCAAGCCCGCGCGCAGCTTCAACGTGTAACGTGTGCCGTCATCGGATTGCTTCCAGGATTCCGCAAGATTCGGCGTCACCTGCTGCGTCACGCGGTCGATGGTCAGCAGATCGCCGTGCAACCGCCAGAGAACCTCGCGGGAGGGAGCGTCGATGGCGGTCACGGGATTGAAAGTCTTCAGCTCAGCCCGTTGTGCCACCTGCAGCATGCCACCTCGAACAGCATGCTCCGGCGCGGCGCTCGCGCGCGAAAGCAGAAAAGCAATTGCGATTTTCGAGATCACGCGCATTTGCGGTGCATGCATTATCGCAAGGGCGAAAACCGCCGCGCGGCCGTTCTTGCGGCGACCGCGAAGCTCACAAAGAGCGGCAGCATGAAAAGCGGAGGGAGCACGCGCCACCACTGCCGGTCCAGTGCGTAAGCCTGCTTCAAGCTATCGAAGATCAAGCCGCCCCAGCTCGCGTTCGGTTCACTCGTGCCCAGCCCCAGATAGGAGAGCGTGACTTCGGCCAACACGAACCGCGGAAAAAGAATCAGCGCCTGCGTCGCAAGCAACCCATACGTTCCAGGCAGAATATGACGCACAAAGATCGTCGCTTCCGCCGACCCAAATTCACGAGCCGCCGTCACGTAACCGCGTTGTTTCAAGCTGAGCACCAGTCCGCGCACCAACCGCGCCGGACGCGCCCAGCTAAGAGCCGCAATCGCCAGCATCATCACCGCCACTGTCTTACGCGAGTCCATCCCTAGCGGCAGCAGGGAACGCAATCCGATAAAAACGTAAATCCACGGCAACGTGAGCAGCAACTCAATCGCGGCGGAAACAATCGAATCCACCCAACCCGGGCCCATCGCAGCCAGCGCCCCCAACATCCAACCGGGCACTAAGGCGAAAACTGTCGCCGCTGCGCCAATCAACACGGACCAGCTTCCACCCGCCAGAAATCGCGACAGTACATCGCGCCCGAAATCATCGCAGCCCAGCCAGTGCTGTGCGGAGGGGGCCGCTTGTGCCAGTTCGCGATGCTGCTCCAGCGGGTCTGCGGGCACGAATATCCACCCGCACAGATACACCACCAACAACAACAACGCGACCCTCATCCGAGAGACGGGTCCAGTTTGGGATCGAGCTGATAAGCCGCGATGTCTGCCGCCGCATTCGAAATCGTCAGCACAGAAGCCAGCATCAGCACGATGGTGAGAACCACGGGATAGTCGCGCGCCTGCACCGCACTCAGGAATAACGTTCCGAGTCCGGGCCATCCCGACAGCGCCTCGATCACAAAGGAGGAGCCGATCGCCGCGGCAACAGACAGGCCCGCAAGCGAGATCAACGGGTTTCGAGCGGCGGGCAGCACATAACGAAACCAGAATCGCCCGCCGCTTAATCCACGGGATGCCGCAATGCGCACGAACTCAAGATCTCGCGCATGGGCCAGCGCCCCGCTGGCATGAAGGAACACCGTGGGCGCCAGCGCAAATGTGAGCGCCGCAAGCGGTAGAAGTGGACCGCGGATCGGCAAACCCGCCCACACGGCGAGCCACAGGAGCAGGCTGACCGCGACGACATCCGGAGCCATCCCCACGGCCGCCACACCGGGCTCCACAAACCAACGCAGGCGCCACCGGGACGCAATCAGCGCGCCACCCAACCCAAACACCCAACTCAGCAGCAGCGCGGGAATGGCAAGCGAAACCGTGTGTGCCACGCGTGGCCCGATCAACCGGCGCACGGGTATTTGAAAGGCCAACGAAACACCAAAGTCACCTCGCAGGCAAGACCCCGCCCATTCCAGGTACCGCAAGCCCCAAGCCCGGTCCAATCCGCGCGCATGCCGCAGTGCCGCCACCGTTCCCGCCTGGATCTGCGGGTTCGCCATCTCTTCCGAATACACGTCCCCTGGCACAAGTTCAAAACAAACGAAACTGGCGAAGCTGAGAATGAAAAGTTGCAGCGCGGCCCGCGCAAGCTTCCACAGAGCAAACTTCACACAACGCGGCCCTGCACCAGCCGCAAAACACGGGCGCCTCTCTCGGTCACCCAGTCGCGATCGTGAGTAATGGCCAGAACTGCCAAACCGCGCTCCCGGCGAAGCACATCCAAATACTGCATCACCGCCTCGCGCGCCCCCGCATCGAGCCCCGCCAGGGATTCATCCAGAATCAGTAAACCACCCTCGCCCAAGCTCTCCGCACTTCGCAGAAGGGCCACCCGCGCGCGCTGCCCTTCACTCAGACTCTCGATCCGCCGATCGAGCCAGCCCTCCGGCAACCCGATCGATCCCAACAACACCGGCCGTTTGCCGCAAGCTTCGGCGATTGCTCTGCGAATCGTCGTCCGCGGATTCAGCGACTCCGAAGGCTCCTGCCGCACCAACCGCACGCCGCCGGCAAGACGGAGCGAGTCTCCCAAACACCGCGCAAGCGTGGACTTCCCCGCCCCGGACGCCCCAACAATCGCCACGAACTCACCTTCGTAAATGTCGAAGGAAACATCCTCCAGCACGCGAATCCCGGGCTTTGCATACTGTTTGCTGAGATTCCGAACCCGCACAGCAACCCGCTCCCGGACGAATTCTCCTCCCGCTCGCGCGGAAGCCTGTGCCGGCGGCGTCAGATACACCATCTGGCATCCCAATCGCGAAAACACGCGCTCACGATGGGACGCGATCAGCAAAGCCGCCCCCGTCTCTTCGACGAAGCTTGCGAGCAAATCCAGAATCTGCGCTTCTATTTCAGGATCCAGGTTAGCCGTAGGCTCGTCGGCCGCAATCAAATCGGGTCCTAACGCCAGCGCCTGAGCAATCAACACGCGCTGCCGCTCCCCGCCGCTCAACCGGTGCGGGTACGCATCGTAAAAGCGTGCACCGGATAGTCCGACCCGCTGAAGCAAGCTTTCAGCAGCGGCCCGCGATCCGGCGAGGTCCTCCACCTGCCGCCCCACACTGAGAAAAGGAGACAGGCTGTTCAATCCCTCCTGCGGAACATACCCCACGCGGCCCTTGACCTCGCAACCGCCCTCAATCACCCCTCCCTCTGGCGATAGCCCCGCAAGGGTGCGCAGCAACGTAGTCTTCCCGCTGCCCGAATTTCCAGAAAGTCCAACGCACTCTCCGGCAACGATCTTAAACCCTATGCCTCTAAAGATCGCCGCGCCGGAGAATCGCACCCCGAAATTGTCCAGCCGGCAGACCATGTCTGACGTTAACAGAGCGCGGAAAGCCCTTCGCCATCCCAAATGCAGACAAGCCTCTTGAAAACTTCAGCACCTGAATCTGAGACACTCTTTTCATGTTTGCCTCGGCGCAAAGCACGGGGTCCGCAATGGCCAACCACGCAGCTTAGTTCGCAAGAGCCGTTGTCTATCTGCTTGTTAAGATTATGAGATCTTAGCATCAATCATGCCTGCGACCCTCGAATGTCTGAAATGCGGTACCTTCAGCATTCCAGCCGCAAAATACTGCTTTGAATGCGCCGCTCCGCTCGCCCCCAGCGCTGCCGCTTTCGATCCCGGTGAAACCACGGTAATTGGGACGGCCGGTAACTCGGAAACGCTTGCTTTTGTCCCCGTTCAGGACGATCAGGAAACCATCGCTTCCGATATTTCCAAGAGCAGTTGGTCCAGCCCGAAACACGCCCCGCCGGCTCAGGACGTACAGTCGGTCGGGCCAGGAGCGATGATCGGAGGGCGCTACGAAATCCTCCGCATTTTAGGTGAGGGCGGAATGGGTGCGGTGTATGAGGCGCGTGACCACGAGGTGGATCGCATCGTCGCGTTAAAGGTGATCCGCTCCAATCTGGTCGGAAATTCCGAAATCCTGAGTATGTTCAAGCAGGAGCTGATTCTTGCCCGCCAGGTCACCCACCGAAACGTGGTCCGCATTTACGACCTGGGCACTGCCGACGGACTGCGCTTCATCACGATGCAGTTCGTCGAAGGACAGGATCTGAAGTACCTGATTCGGAAGAAGGGCAAGCTCCCGCCCCAGGAAGCGGCCGCGATCATGCTGAAGGTCCTGGAAGGGCTGGAAGCAGCGCACAAAGAGAACGTTGTTCACCGGGATCTGAAACCTCAGAACATCATGGTTGACGCGGGGGGCGAAACCTATGTCATGGACTTTGGTCTCGCGCATTCTACCAAGTCCGGCGGTACCGAGGGGATGCTGCTTGGCACGCCGGACTATATGTCACCGGAGCAGGCCAAACGGGAGGATGTGGACTCCCGCTCCGACCTTTTCACGTGCGGCCTGATCCTTTACGAGATGCTGGTGGGCGAGCTGCCATTTTCCGGCGGCACTTTGACCGAAACGCTGGATGCCAGGGTGAAAGGCAGGATAACGCCGCCGGTCGAAAAGGACCCAAGCATCCCCAAGCCGTTGAGCCAGATTACGACACGTCTGGCAGCTCCCGCCCGCGAAGAGCGGTACCAGACAGCAGCCGAGGTGATCTATGACCTCAAGATTTATCTGGGGATTATTGTTCCTTCCAATGTGAAGTTTTGGAAGCGGGCTTCGCTTGTCGCGGCGGCCGCCATTCTGGCGTTGGTCGGTGTGACAGTAACCGCGCTACGACGCGAGCCGCCGCAGGCCATGAAGCCCGTCACAACATTAATCGCCGACTTCCAAAACAATACGGGCGATCCGGTGTTTACCGGCACGCTCGAATCAACGCTCAAACTGGCGCTTGAGGGTGCGTCGTTCATCAGCGCCTACGACCGGACAAGGATGAAGGATCTCGGCCTGAAGGTGCTTTCCGGGCCGCTGGACGAAGCGAGAGCACAGCGAATCGCCGCCAGCCAGGGTCTAAACGTCGTGATCTCGGGTTCGGTCGATCGGCGGGGAAGCGGATACAAATTGGCGTTACGCGCCCTTAATCCCATCACGGGCAAGGTCATCAAAGAAGCGAACCGCACTGCTTCCGATAAGGCGCAAGTCCTTTCCGCGGTCACCCGTTTGGGAACCACTGTTCGGACAGCGCTTGGCGATTCCACTTCGCAATCCGCGCAGCGGCTTTCCATGGAAACTTTGAATTCCGTTTCTCTGGAAGCCGTTCACGAGTACGCCGAAGGCTTGAACTCGCTTTCAGCCGGCCAGTTCGAGGAGACCAAACAGCATCTCTTGAAGGCGACCAGCCTGGATCCGAACTTCGGCATGGCCTGGACCGTAATGGCGAGCGCGGCGCGGAACTTGGGTCATCAGCAGGAAGCCTCGACGTACATTCAGCAAGCTCTCCACCACATCGACAAGATGACCGAGCGGGAGCGGTACCGTACCCGGGGCTACTTCTACTTTCTCAAGGGAGACCATCACAAGTGCATCGACGAGTACAGCTCGCTGCTGCAGAAGTATCCGGCCGATACCGGTGCTTACACCAACCTCGGTGTGTGCCGGCTGCGCTTGTACGACGTTACAGACGCTCTTCAGGCAGCACGGAAAGCAGTGGAGATCCTTCCCAAGCGGGCCATTTACCACGCGAATCTAGCCATGGCTCTGGCGTACTCCGGCGATGCCCGCGGCACAATGACAGAAGCGTCGGAGGCACTGAAGCTCGGTTACAAGAATGCGTACCTTCACCAAGCCTACGCTGCTCTGCTTGAGGAACAGCCGGAACAGGCCGCCGCTTCTTACGCCAAATTACAGGAGGTGAATCCTTCCGATGCCGGCACAGGCTTGGCGGATCTGGCCATCTATCAAGGCCGCCTTACCGATGCCGCCGCTCTCTTGGAAAAGGGCGTAGCCGCCGATAAAGCAAGCGACCCGGATGGAGCAGCCACCAAGCTCTGGATGCTGGCGACCGTTCAACTGCAGCTCGGACAGAAAGCGGCCGCGCTCGCATCGGCCAAGCGAAGCCTGGAACTGAGTAAGAGTTTTCAGACGCGGTTCGTATCGGCGCGAGTATGTGTAGGTGCAGGTGATCTCGCCTCAGCGCGGAAGCTGGCCGCCGGCCTAGGCGCAGAGTTTCAGGTGGAAGCGCAGGCGTACTCAAGGATTATCGATGGAGAGATTGCGCTCAAGCAGGGCGACGGACGCGGTTCCATCAGGATTCTGACGGAGGCTAATAAACTCCTGAATACCTGGATCGGCCGTTTCGATCTCGGCCGGGCCTATCTTGACGTGAAAGGTTTCGCGGAAGCGGACTCTGAGTTCGACCGGTGTATCAAGCGCCGTGGTGAGGCCTTGGCCATGTTCCTGGACCTGCCAACTTATGGCTTTTTCCCGCCAGTGTACTACTACCAGGGGCGCGCCCGAGAGGGGATGAAGGTAAGCGGCTATGTGGATTCGTATAAGAAGTACATCGACATCCGTGGGCGCTCCTCGGTAGACCCGCTCGTCGAAGATGCGAAGGCCCGATTAGCCAAAGCGCTGCCTGTTCCGGCCAGCCAAACCGGCACTCCCTAAAGAAAAGCAATCCCGCGATGATGTTTCAAGGTCGGCAAGGTCGGTATTAACCTTAATGTCATACCGTTACCCGCCGGAAATTACCGTTCCCTAGTGTAATCTGACCTTGGCCAGAAGCATTACTGACGCCACTGTCTAAGTTGAAGCTTGTAAATACTTGGCTGTAGTACTCATTACTCAAAAGATTGTAGTTTCTAGTCCTCTCAAGCTCGACGATGCGCTAAACCAAGGTAAACTGGATCTCTTAACACAATTGCAACCAGAGACGTAGACCACAGCGGAGACGTGAGCAGCTGCGCCCAATCGAACGTGTTTGACAGGAGTTCAGCGATGCGTCATTTCCGAAACGGTTCCCGAGTTTTCTTGTGGAGTAGCTTATTCCTGGTCGGCCTGCTGCTGTCGTCCTCGGTGGCTTCCGCTGCTCAGGGCGATGCACTCACGTTCTTCAACAACTGGTTTGTAACTGGCGATTATGTGGCTGCCGGTGTCGGTCTAAAGAACACTGCAGGTAGCGGCAGCATTGCGCTGAGCGGCATCCCCTGCACCTCAGGCACGGGATCTTCGGCTGCGATTGTCCCTTGCAGCAACGCGGGATCGGTTCCGGCGTATCCGGTAGCAGCATTTTTGTATTGGCAAACGGTCGAGAACACTGCCGCCCCGGCGACCAAAGGTACGTTCGACGGTTTCCCCTTGACCGGTGTAAAGCTGCTGGGCAGCGATGCCACGTCCGCTTGCTTCGTTCCCGCCCCCTCACAAACCTTGCGGGCATACCGGGCTGATGTTTTGCGATTCCTGCCCATCGATGGAACCTCCGGCGTGAGGCTGGCCAACGGCACGCACAAGGTCTCGCTAGGAACTGCCGCCGGCAACACCGGCGTGCTCACAACTATGGGTGCAACGCTCGTAGTGATCTATCGGGTCTCAGTCCCCGGCAAGTCTCTTCTTGTGCCTCTCCGCTCCGTGGTGATTTATGACGGTGAGTTCACGTTAACTAAACATGGCGCGGATATGACCCAAACGGTCAGTGGATTCTACCAACCTTCTGCCACGAATCCGGCGGCTCGCATGACGCACATCGTTGGGAATGGGCAGAACGGCTTCCGCGAAACTCTCAAGGTGGATAATGCGGATGATCCGGGTTCGAACAGTTCCAATCAGCCCTTTCTGGGAGCGCAGGGGCCCAACTGGGACAACTTTACTTTCGGCTTCACGCTTCCGGCTCAGGACAGTGCCGTTAACATTCTTTCCCATGTTGCGGGCGGGAACAGCAACTGCCTCTCCTGGAGCGCCATAGCGGTCAGCACCAACGTTCAGGATTCTGACGGCGACGGGTTGCTCGACATTTGGGAAACGAAGGGGTTGCATCGCAACACGCAAGCTTCCCCCGCTACCTTCGGCACCTGCTCGGATTACCCTTCGGAGCCGTGCGTCAACCTTCCCGCCATGGGCGCCAAGAACGGAGTGAAGGATATCTTCTTCCAGGTGGACTGGCTTTCGGGGAAGGGGCGCTACAGACCGTCCGGCGCACGTGCATATACCCAAATTGGACGCGCTGAAAATGGTGGCCAGCGCTTTCTCGGCCAAGGGAGTAGCGCTACACTTCGACGTCGGTAACAACTACCAGAATCTGAATCTTCCTTTTATCGTGCCAACCGGAGTTGCGCAGGGTGGAGCGAATCTGGACGAAGATTCCTTGGCCTGCGTTGGTGCTAAGTGCGCATACCAGAACTATCCCGCGCTGAGCTTCAAGCTTGGGTTCAACTCCGTACGCGATGGGAACAAGTATCTCAACCTGCAGCCTCGGTTCGCCCAAAACCGCAAGGATGTGTACCGTTATCTGCTTTTCGCGCATGCTCTGGCCGGTCCTTTCGACGCAAACGGGAAGCCTTTGCCGGACCCAAATAACCCCGGCTCAACGCTGCCCCGAAGCTACTCCGGGATCGCGGACCGCCCGGGCGGTGACATCATGATTACCCTTGGCCTGTGGCGTTCGGATATCGCGGAGAACGACCAGGTAGGCAGCACTTTGGTCCAGGCTGGCACGCTGATGCACGAGCTCGGCCATAACCTGAACCTCTCCCATGGCGGTCTGGCCAGCACCCCGAACTGCGCTCCGAACTACCCGAGCGTGATGAGTTACCTTTACCAGACGCGTGGGTTGACCGATGCGAATGGGATTCCGCAGATTAACTACTCCGATGGACGTCTGGGCGCTCTGGACGAGACTCAAATTTCCTCTGCCGCAAGCTTAGGACCGCTGCCGTACCGCATGCGGTATTACGCGCCACTCGGGAACGGACCCGCAGGTCAGAACGCCAAACGTCATTGTGACGGTTCGGTGATCGCGAGCGATACTCCGCTGACCCGCAAAGAAAGTGATTCCTTGGCTATCCCCGACTGGAGCAACGGTACTGTCCTGCCCCTTGGGAAGTCTTTTCCTCTCGACATTAACTTTGACGGCAAGCCTGGGCAGACCCTGCGTGACCAGCCGGATTGGAGCAGCCTTGATGTCGCACAGATCGGCGCCCGCGCGAACTTTGGATCGATCTCGGTCGGCAGCATTGCCACCGACGCAGGCAGTATCGCGACCGATGCGGGCAGTATTGCGACAGACGCCGGCAGTATTGCAACCGATGCCGGCAGTATCGCGACCGATGCGGGCAGTATTGCGACCGACGCCGGCAGTATCGCAACCGATGCCGGCAGCATTGCGACGGATGCCGGTGACGAAGATTACGACACGCACATCTTGACCACTACTGATGCGATTCCCACGCCCCAGCAGTGCGCCGGCTGCGGTCTGAATGCAGTCAACGAGCTGAACGATATCAAGCTCACCTGGACCCCGCCGGGGACGGGATCGAATCTTGTGTACAACATCTATCGCTGCTCGGGTACAGGTTGCAATCCCTTACAGGCATCGGCCTTGTTCCGGCCCAATTTCGCGCCGGACTCGAGATCGGCACCGGCATTTCTGGATACCGTAAGCGATTCCGTCAATGCAGGCCCTACCTGCACTGCAGGCAAGACCTGCTACAACACGCTCTACACCTACGCTGTGACGGCCGTTTCTCAAGGCGGGCTCGGAACCGAGAGCCCGTATTCCAATACGACGAGCAGCAAGGTGACCCATCTCTTCGTGGTGGCCGACAACCAGAAAGCAGTCTACGGCAATACGATACCGGCGCCGACATTCACCATCCAGGGTGAAGTGACGCTCGATAGCTCCCTGGTCCGCTGCGCCTACGCTGTCGGAACGCCTCGCAACGCGGGCACGTACGCAATCAATTGCACTGGGCCGGCAACGGTCTCGCCCACCGACGGCGTCGATTATCAGAAGCCGTACATCACTTTCGTGGCGGGTACGCTCGCCATTAGCCAGCGGCCGATTACCGTAACGGCTACAACCGCGTCCAAAACCTATAACGGGACTACCAGTTCGACTGTTGCGCCGGGGATTTCCTCAGGCAACCTGGCTTACCAGGACACGGTTACATGGACGCAGACCTACGACAGCCGGAACGCGGGGGCCCGGACACTTGTGCCTTCCGGAACCGTGAATGACCAAAATGGCGGTAACAACTACCTGGTGTCCTTTGTAAATGCGGCGGGAACAATCACGCCCGCGCCGCTGACCATCACCGCCCAGAGCAACACCAAGACTTACGATGGCAATACCAGTTCAGTTACTCTTCCGCAGTACAGCGGAATTCAAACCGGGGATTCGGTCACAGGTCTGTCACAGACCTACGACAGCCGGAACGCGGGGGCCCGGACGCTTGTGCCATCCGGAACAGTGAATGACCAAAACGGTGGTAACAACTACCTGGTGTCCTTTGTAAATGCGACGGGAACTATCACTCCCGCCCAGCTGACCATCACCGCCCAAAGCAATACCAAGACTTACGACGGCAACACCAGTTCACTTACTCTTCCGCAGTACAGCGGAATTCAAACCGGGGATTCGGTCACAGGTCTGTTGCAGACCTACGACACTGCTAATGCGGGAACCGGCAAGATGCTGTCGGTGTCAGCATATACGGTCACGGACGGCAACAATGGAGCCAATTACAAGTTAACGCTCATACCCGTAACAACCGGCGTAATCAACAAAGCGAACCCCACAATCGCGGTGACAGCATATGGGGTGACTTACGACGGGCTACCGCACATTTCGACCGGGGTAGCGAAAGGAGTACTGGGCGAGCTGTTGAGCGGTCTTGACCTCAGCGGAACGGCGCATATCGACGCCGGGAACTACTCGGATCTGTGGAGTTTCACGGACCAGACCGGTAATTACAACAGCCGAACAGGTTCCGTGTTGAACGTGATTGCCAAAGCGACTGCGAATGTGGCCGTTGTTCCCTACACTGTCGTTTACGATGGGACACCGAAGACCGCGACCGGCACGGCAACGGGTCTTGGCGGCATTGATCTATCAGCCGGTCTGGACCTAACCCAGACCACCCATACAGGGATCGGAGCATATACTGATTCGTGGAAATTTACCGCTCCGAATTACAACGATGCCTCGGGCACGGTAAGCGACGTAATCCTGACGAATGCGGTTAGCCTTAGTTCACTCACGCTGCCGCAAGGCGGATCGGCCCAGTTGATCAATAACAACTCTGCCCTGCGGCTATCCGGCGCTGCCGGTCAGGTCTCGGCCGCGTGGTGGGTCAAGAAGCCTGTTGGCAACACATTCTCCACAACATTTTCGTTCCAGATTACGCCCGTAACTCCAGGCCAAGAATTGGCTGATGGATTTGCTTTCGTGATCCAGAACGCAGCCAGCGGATTCAACACGCTCGGCACCGGTAACGCCGGAGGTTACCTTGGTTACACCGGTGTTCCGAACAGCCTCGCGGTCGAATTCGACACCTATCGCAACACGGAATTCGGAGATCCGACGGCGTTTCTTTATCATGTCGGCATTCAGAGCAACGGAACAGGCCCGAACTCATCGAATCACGGGGACACGACGCTGAAGATCCATACGGACCCGGTGCAGGCCAATTTCGCCGATGGTGCGGTGCACAACGCCACCATCACTTACGACGGAACTACCCTAAAAGTCTTTCTGGATGGTGCATCCACTCCCCTGACGAGCGTGCCAGTCAATCTGGGCACGCTTCTCAATTTAGATAACGGGTCGGCCTTCGTCGGATTCACCGCTGCCACGGGCGCCGCCCAGGAGAACGCAGATTTGCTGAGCTGGACCTGGAACTAAAATCCTAACCAAGAATGCTGGAACCCAGCCCGTGTCACTCCTGACTAGCTGCACTCCGAACGTCCGGTGATCTGGTAGCATCTCTCTGGGAGAAACACCTTGGAACAACCCGATCCGTCCTTAATCTGGGACACGATGACAGCGCACCAGCGGAGCGCAGCCTTAAAGGCGGGAGTGGAACTGGGCGTCTTCGATACGTTGGGCGATGGCCCGCTTGGCTCGGCGGAACTCGCAAGTAGAGCCGGAGTTCCAGAACGTGGCATGCGCATTCTCTGCGACTATCTGGCTATCCAGGGTTTGCTCGCGAAAGTGGAAGGGCGCTACGCGCATACTGCCACCAGCGCGGCTTTTTTGGATAGGCGGTCGCCCGCGAACATGGCGCCCACGCTGCCGTTCCTGATGAACAACAAGATCATGACTGCATTTCGTGGCTTGACCGAGACCATTCGGCAGGGGCACACCTCGCTCGAAGAGCCATTGGCGGGAGAGGAGGTGGCTGAGTGGGTGTTATTCGCGCGATCGATGCAGCCGATGATGGCCGGGGCGGCCGAATTCATTGCAGATGTGGTCATTAGCGGTGGCGTGCCGGCCAAAGTACTGGACGTAGCAGCCAGCCATGGCCTGTTCGGATTTGCCGTGGCACGCCGCGCTCCGGCCTGCGAACTTGTGGTGCAGGATTTTCCCAGCGTGCTGAACGTGACAAGCGAGAACGCGCGCGCTGCCGGCATCCCCGTAACTCTGCTTCCGGGAAGTGCGTTCACCGTCGAGCTGGGCACGGGGTACGACGTTGTGCTGGTGACTAACTTTTTCCACCATTTTTCCGAGGCTGACAACATCACCTTGATGAAGCGCTTTCACGCGGCGCTCCGGCCTGGAGGCCGCATGATGGTACTCGAATTCGTGCCGGATGAGGATCGCCTGACGCCGCCTGCCGCTGCTTCGTTTGCCCTGATGATGCTTGGAAATACAATGTCCGGTGACGCTTACACCATGTCCGAATATGGGCGGATGCTGGATGCGGCAGGCTTTCGGGAACCAGAGTTAATGGATGTGCCAAGGTCACCACATCGACTGATAGTCGCCACTTATTAACGAAGGAGAAAAACTCCGGCGCGCACTCGTCGCCACAGCAGCTATCCAGGGCCCAAGGCCACAGTAACGGTATGCTTTGTGAATACTCATGAATCCGTCTGGCGACGTGACTCCACTCCACTCCGCTTGGACCGAAGCTGACCGTCAGGTTCTTGACGAACTGATGCCGGGGGTGTATGACGAATTGCATCGAATCGCCCTGAATCACTGGCGCAGCCAGCCAAGCGGGCATATGCTGCAGCCCACTGCACTGGTCCACGAGGCCTATCTCAAGCTGGCCGGAGCCGGATCCAAGGCACCAAACGACCGCGCGCACTTTCTCGCACTGGCATCCATGGCAATGCGTCAGATTCTGGTGAACCACGCGCAGGCGCGGTTGAGCGAAAAGCGCGGTGGCGGTCAGGATAATATTCCACTCGAGGGGATTGAGGCCGCAGTGCAACAGGAGGCCAAGACTACCCTGGCGCTGCACGACGCGCTCAAGCAATTGGAGGCAATTGACCCTCGTCGCAGCCGCGTCGTTGAGTTGCGCTACTTTGGCGGGCTCGATGTCGACGAAACAGCGCAGGTTCTGGGCATTTCCGCGGTAACAGTGAAACGCGACTGGCGGGCAGCACGGGCCTGGCTGGCCATGGAGATGGGAATCAACAACGCTGGGGGCACAGATGAAGACTGACTGGGAGGCAGTGTTTCAACTGTATCTACAGGTGTCGGATTTAGCGCCAGCCGCCCGCGCCCGCTGTCTGGAGCGCGCCTACTCCGAGGGTCCGCAACTGCGCGAGCCAACCGAACGGCTCCTGGCGGCAGATCGCAAAGGGGGCAACTTCCTGGAAACGCCGCCCGCGACTCTTGCCGCGGATTTACTTGATTCCAGACAGGAGCAGTTTGCGCCTGGCCAGCGGGTGGGCGAATATCAGATCGTGTCGCTCGTCAGCATCGGAGGCATGGGCGAGGTCTACCGTGCGGAGCAGCATTCATCAGGAAAGACGCTGGCCCTGAAAGTAATCCGCCCCCATGTTGTCGCGCAGGTGTTCATTGCTGAGCGCTTTGCCCGGGAAGCTCGTGCTGGGGCTGCCGTGCGCCATGGGAACGTGGTTGCGATCCATGAGCTCTTTCACTTTGCGGGCAGTATGTTTATCGTCATGGAATGGGTGGAAGGACAAACTTGGCGCGCCATGATGAATGCGGGAAGCATAGAGGTGGCGCGCGCCATTGAGTTGGCCCGCCAAGCCGCGTGTGGCCTGGCTGCGATTCACGAAGCGGGCATTGCGCACCGTGACATCAAACCCGAAAACCTGATGCTCAGCAAGAGTGGCGAGGTGAAGATTATCGATTTTGGGCTGGCGCGGCCTGCCACAAGCGCGCTTCCAGACATCGAGTCCGAAGGTTCATCGGGCACCATTTCCGGGACGCTCTCAGGCACGTTTTCGTACCTTCCGCCGGAGTTGTTTCGCGGGGAACCCGCCTCAAGCGCAACGGATGTGTTTTCGTTGGGATCGGTGTTCTACGAACTCTTTACCGGCCATCATCCATTTTCCGGGCAGACGCCACTCGATGTATACGAAGCGATCGAGTGCAGGACCCCGGACTTGCCCTCGTCAGTGCGCCCAGAGATTCCTGCGGCCATCGATCGATTGCTGCTTGCCATGCTCAGCCGGGAGCGCGAGGCCCGGCCGGGAGCTGCAGACATAGCGGTCATGCTCAGTTCAGCTTCAGAGAGATCATCTTCTCCGTGCTGACATGGCCGTTATTATCGCGGACCTCGGCGAACCCCACGGAAAACGTTGACTTCATATAGGTTGCCCATACCAATCGCAAATCAAGTTGCGCTCCGGTGTCGGTGTACACAGCGCGGGAAGCGGAGTCGGTCAAGTTGGTTCCCAGTGCACCAGAAAACAATGCTAAACGGGCCCAATTGAAATACAAAGCGGTGGTGCCGGCGCTGCGAAACCGGACCGGCGGCAGATCCCACTCAATCATCGACTTTGCGAAATCCCGCCCTCCGAGCGCGTCCAACTTCGTTCCGGGAAAACTGTAGAACTCGCGATATCGGCTAAAGTCGGCCTTGTCCACCCAATTGTTGCCGAAGCCTCCGAAATAGAAACTGGCAAATGGGTCGCTGCGGTTTCCAAACGCTTTGCCGGCGGACGAGCGCACCCAAACGGAGGAGTTTCGAAACGGAGTCAGAAAGCCCCGGTCATAGTTGGCCCAAACCATGGGAAACATACCAGGGGCGGTGTAATTCAGACGGGCATTCAAATCCCACGCGCTTCCCTTCTCTTCTTCGATCGCTCCGATAGTCTTGAGTAGGTGCGAGTAATGGAGCCGTGCCGTTCCGCTCAGGTAGCGCGGGTGAGAGGCAACAATATTCTGGTAGTCAGGCAGGCGATCTAAACCGGAGTACCCCGCCAAACTCAGTTTCAGATCTAACCTTCGATCGCCTTCGCTGATCAAGTTTTTCAGGCGCTCTCCTTTCACACCGAAGCCCCGGCGGCTTACTTTTGTGGGACCAAATAAATCATAGAAATCGGCGTTGTTGAAATAGGCAGACAAAGAGTAATTCCAGTAGTGAGCTTCAATCGCACCGTGAAAGCGTTCTTTGAATGGCAAAGAAGAGTCGGGAGAGAACGAGGTCGTCACCGTCGCGCTGCTCAGGCCGAGTGAATCAGCAAAATTGAACCGCATGCCCCCAGCCAGCGAATCCTTGTATCCCTGAATAATCGGATAAAGCGACACGAGTTGCATCCTGCGTAGGGGGCGGTACTCGCCCGCGGCAGTCCTTAAATCCAAATCGTGAATCAGCGATCGTGAGGGCAGCTTCCAGAGCTTTAATTCCGGATACTTCTCGACTACACTTTGTCCCAGGTAAGGAATCGCATTGACGTCCTCCAGAACCTTCACCGGCAGCCTTACCGGATGGAATCCATTCGCCCTGTATTCAAGGGCCATGAGCGATCCATCGGGCAGCGGCAATGGTTGGAACAACCCGGTCTCGGTATTCGAAAGCGCCTCAAGTTTGGAATTCGAGAGATCCAAGCGGAACAGGTTCGAAACACCTGTCGTGTATGTGGAACCGTACATGTACTTGCCGTCCACTGAGGCTGCAAAGCGGCCGGCCGTGTTGTAGCCGAAGTCGTAAAGCGATTGGCTTTGAGCGATCCCCCGGCGCAGGTCCTTCGTCCGAAACCGAACCAGACTCTGCTTGGCTGTCTCATTCACCAAGAGGCCGGTTACGTACTCGCCATCGGGGGATATTTCGACGTCGGAAAAGTCGGTGGCGAAGGGGAAGGTGTAGAGAATCTTGCCATCGCGGTAGGGCGCTTCCAGCCGCGCGATACTAATCAGGCCGCCGTCTTTGCGAATACCCCAGAGTGAATTGTCCGCCGTATTAAACGCCAGATCACCCGTGCGGAGACGCTTCGCAAGAACTTCTGTCCGGTGAGTATCAAGGTGATAAACACTCAGCCCGCGTAGATCGTTGTTATTGGTCGTAAAGAATAGCCTGCGGCCGCCAGAATCGAATGCAAGGGAAGTGACAAAGTAGGTTGCGGCGCCCTCGACGTCCTGAAGACGATCGATCTTGCCAGTATCCGGGTGTAAGGCCGCCAGGTATGCCATTTTCCCCGGGTGCTTGACGGCCAGCAAAATCAAATCTGTTGCGGAATCGTAAAAGGCACGGGATACCGATCCAAGCGGCTTATCTGAGATCGGCGCTGGGTTGGTGACCGGGTATTGCCGGATGGTAGCCAGATTTGTTTTCTGCCAAGCACGTTCGCCGGCGATCCAATCGCGCCATTCCTGCCGAAGACTTGTCCCATAAACCTGCCGGAATTCGCTTTCAAAGTACGCTCGGCTCGCGTCCTGCCGGGTAATCCACTCGATCAGTTTTAGAGGCCCATACTTCTTTGCGACGTGGTTCATGAAGCGCGTGCCATAAAGGTAAGAGTTGGCTCCACCCTGGAAGTCCGCCGCCGTGCCTTCGGATTCGAGTCCGATGTATTCGTAGATATAACGTTCATCGCGTACAAGAGCACGGAAGACCATCTCGTCGTAGCCGCCTAAAGCCCGCCCGAACCCCCCTCCCATCCAAGTCTCGAGAAAGCTTGCTGTCCCTTCGTGAAACCATCGCGGCGAGTATTGCCGGGGACTGGCCAGAAAACTGAATGCGAGCGAAATCGGGTCGTCGGTAGTGGGAGCGATTTTGCCATGAAAGAGCGACCGGAACGCACGGTCCCTCGCCGTGGACTTATCGCTGGTGACGATGTGCCCAAGTTCATGACTGGACAGGATGGCGATGCGTTCCGTGACCGGAAAGGTATCGAAGATATAGTTGAACGGCGCGATCCCAATTTGAATAAAGTTCGCCGGCACCGTCCCGGCGGCACCGTTGCCGCTGTCCTCAAAATCGTGGATCAGGACGGTGATCTGCCCAGCTGGTCGATAGCCGAACGTGCTCGTATAAAAACGTAGCGAATTTTCCAGGGAGCGGATGAGAAGAGGAGCGAGGTATTCGTGGGCGGGGCTATAGTAAACGATCCGGAAATTCTTAGTTTCCTGGAAGTAGAGTCGAGGCTGCGCTCGCAGCGGGATTCCGCTCACGAGCGCTGCCAGAAGAATGAAACTGTAGTACCAGGCTTTCTTTGCGTGCAATACTGCGAATTCTCTCAGCCCCTGCTGCCTTGTGCAACCTTATTGGGCTATCCGGTTCAGCCTCATCTCAGATGCCATGCTGGACCTCATGGAATCCGCGACCTGGGCCTTCATGGTCGACGACAGGTTCGAATTGCTCACTTGAGCGGCAAAGCCCGCCTTCATGGCTGCGGACACGTTAGAGTTCATGAATTCAGAGGCGAACTTCGATTTGATGGACTCCGACAAATTGGAATTGATCATGTTCGACGCGATGCTGGATTTGAGGCTGTATGAAAGATTGGACTGCATCATGCTGGAAACGAAGCTGTACTTCGCGGCGCTCGAAAGATTGGAGCTCAGCAAATTGGCGGCAAATTCGGATTTCGCCGCAGCCGATATGTTGGCGCTCATCGAGTGAGCCACGGCATCGGATTTCATCACATTCGCAAGCATGTTCGACCGCATGAAAGTAATCACGCGATTTGACTGCATGAAGGCAGCGAAGCTGCTGTTCGACGACATGAAGTCGGCTGCTAATTGCAATTTCGCCGCGTCACTCGCGTCGGATTTCATGAATGCCATGACAGTGGAAGCCATTTCCGAGGAAACGGCATCCGATTTCAAGCCGGAGGTCAGGTCCGTGCGCTTCAGCTGTGGATTGGCTTGGTCGGCCACCGGCGAAGAACCAGGCACAACGGCCACGTCCTCCGGCTTTGCTGCGTTATCCCGATAGACCTCGCGTTGGCCGATCGCGCCCTGCGTTGGCCAGCCCTTATCCGCGGACGAGAAGTTCACCGCCGCAATTACGCCGATCGCTACTACTGCGGCACCCCCGATAAAGCCGAACGTCTGTTTCTTTGTCATGGCCAGAAGACTCCTGTTTTAGGTTGCCGGGCAATCCTGCTGTCTGCCCTCACTAATATAAACAAGATTCAGGAACGATTCGGATCATTCCCGCGCAAAGAAAATGCTGAAAATCGCGCTTGACACTCTGAACTGCTTGGGGCGACGCTGATGTTTGACCATCGAATCCAACAAGGCCGGGGAGAAGATCATCTTGAAAGTGTCCGGGCGGATGGATGCCAGTTGCGCGCCCTCTTTCGAGAAGGCCTGTCAGGACTGGGTTGACGGCGGGTCGGTGCAGATTGTCCTGGATTTTGGAGCGCTCGCCTATATCAGCAGTCTCGGCCTGGGATCTTTGGTGAAGATTGCCAAGCAAGTAAAGGAAAAAGGCGGCAGCCTTTGCGTATGCTGTATGACAGGGCTCGTGAAACAGGTGGTAGAAATGACCCGGCTCCATTTACTTTTTCCCGTTTATCCATCTTTGGATTCCGCTTTAGCAGGCGGCTGAGTGGTGTCCGTCGCCCCCCAGTGTTTAAGCCTGAGCCATACAATTGAATCCTTGGCGCCCGCCACGGAGTTCGTGCGGCGTGGGGCACAGGAAGCTGGCTTTAGCGTCAATCGCCTTGCCGAGGTAGAGCTTGTCCTCGAAGAACTGTTCATGAATGTGGCACGCCATGCCTACCGGGACGGTGTTTCTGGCCCTGTTGAAATTACGTGGTCCGTACCTCAGCCTGGCTTGCTTTGCGTGGATATCGCAGACCGTGGGATACCCGTTTAATCCCCTCACTCGCGCTGAGCCCGATCTGAACGCTTCGCTGGATGAACGGCCCGTCGGCGGTCTGGGGATTTTTCTGATTCGAAGATTGACCCAGTCCGTGGAGTATCGGCGTGAGGGTAACTGGAACCGGCTGCATTTCGAAATGTCCTGATGGTTGACTCACTGCTGAGCTATGCCGCCGCATTCTTTCCGGTAGTCTTCTTCCTGGCCGCTCTCCGAATGATGGACAGCTACAAGCTGGTACCGCGCAGCCGGATCGCGGTCGCGCTTGCCTATGGGGTGAGTGCCGCTGGCATCAGCTACCTGATCAATACCGCCGCATTTCGCATATTCCCTGCCGAAAGTTTCACACGGTTCGGCGCGCCGCTGGTGGAAGAGCTGGCAAAAGCCGGATACTGGATATTCCTGATTGCGACGGCGCGCGTTGCGTTCATGGTTGACGCCGGCATTTGCGCGTTCGCTGTCGGCGCCGGGTTCGCACTGGCCGAAAACACTTTTTACTTGCAGGGGCTGGGCGTATCCGGGGTGGCAGTCTCGATTCTCAGAGGATTTGGAACGGGTCTGATGCACGGTGGCGTGTGCGCCGTCGGGGCGATGGTGACCGTTTATACTTCCGAGCGGTGGAGATGGCACGGGCCAAAACTTTTCCTGCCTGGGTTGTTGGCCGCCATAGCGATTCATTCGCTCTTCAACCAAGGGTTATTAAAGCCATTGGCCTCTACGGTCGCCATGCTTCTGATCATGCCCCTGGTGCTGGTTGGCGTGTTCATTTGGAGTGAAGGGGCCATGCGCTCCTGGCTGGGCGACAAACTCGATCGAGACATCGAGGTGATGAACATGATCGCTACTGGAGAGTTGCACAGTTCCCGCGCCGGCCTGTATCTGCAGTCGCTACAAAACGCCTTCCCGGCACACATTCGCGCCGACATGCTCTGTATGATGCAACTGACCATCGAGTTGAGCGCACGCGCTAAAGGTGAGTTACTGGTACGCGAAGCTGGACTGGAAATGCCCCCCGATCCGGAGATTGATGCACAGTTCCGGGAACTCGCGTATCTACAGAAAAGTATTGGCCCCACTGGACTGCTGGCTGTGGCTCCCTTGCTCACCCAGACTGCGCGGGAACTCTGGGAGATGCGGCGATTAGCGGCTGCAAAGCTCTGAAGAGTGCGTCTTTGGCGCTCCACTCGGTTCAAACTGGAATAAACTCGAAGTCACTCCATGACACTAAATCGTCGCCGTCTGCTACAGCTTTTGTCCGCGGGTTCGCTCGGGCTTCGTTCAACACGCGCCGCCGCGGCGGAACACTTCGTCTCGCCTCTTGGTCGCAACGTCGAGCCCATGGCCACGGGCCGCTTTGAGCCAACCTGGGAGTCGCTGCAGCAGTACCGCGCGCCGGAGTGGTACCGCGACGCGAAGTTCGGCATTTGGGCTCACTGGGGTCCACAATGCCAGCCCGAATACGGCGATTGGTACGCGCGCCAGATGTATATCGAAGGCAGTGAGGATTACAAGTTCCACGTCCGGACTTATGGGCACCCTTCGAAGTTCGGGTTCAAGGATGTAATCCACCAATGGACCGCTGAGCGTTGGGACCCGGAAAAACTTCTGGCCCTATACAAGAACGCCGGAGCCCAATACTTTGTGGCGCTGGCGAACCATCACGATAACTTCGACAACTATGACAGCAAGTATCAGCCGTGGAATTCCGTGCGGCTTGGTCCGAAGAAGGATTTGATTGGCGGGTGGGCGCGGGCGGCCCGTTCGAACGGCATGAAATTCGGTGTGAGCATTCATGCCGCGCATGCGTGGATGTGGTACGAAGTCGCGCAGGGCGCGGACAAGAGCGGCCCCCTGGCGGGTGTTCCTTACGACGGTAAATTGACGAAGGCCGATGGCAAAGGCCAGTGGTGGGAAGGCCTGGACCCCCAGGACTTGTACGCGCAAAACCATACACCCGGGAAAGGCGGCGACACTGCGAAGCTGTGGGATTGGCCCACAGGCGGCACGCGCCAGTGTACCCGATGTGGCTTACTGCGAGCGTTTCTACAACCGTACGGTAGACCTGATGAATAAGTATCATCCCGACCTGGTCTATTACGATGACACCGCGCTGCCGCTTTACCCGATCAGCGATGCCGGCTTGCGTTTGGCGGCGCATCTCTACAACAGCAACATGAAGCTCCACGGGGGCGCGCTGGAAGCGGTACTAAACGGTAAGGTGCTGAATCCGGAACAACGCAAGGCCATGGTGTGGGATATCGAGCGAGGCCAAAGCTCCGTCATAGAGCCCGCCGTCTGGCAGACCGATACCTGCATTGGCCATTGGCACTATGACCGGAAAGTGCTGGAGAAACACTCTTACAAGACGGCGGCTACCGTGGTGCGGAACCTGGCTGACATCGTAAGCAAGAATGGCAACCTGTTGCTGAGCATTCCCGTGAAGGGCGATGGCACGCTGGATGCCGACGAGATGACGACGCTTGCGGGCATCACCCACTGGATGGGCATCAACCGCGAAAGTATCTTGGGCACGCGGCCCTGGAAAGTATTCGGTGAAGGGCCTGCTTCGCAAGGTGCGCCGCTCCAGGCACAGGGCTTTAACGAAGGCAAAGGACGGCCGATGACCGCCAACGATGTGCGGTTCACAACCCGCAACGGCGCTCTTTACATGATCCAACTCGGGGTACCGGTTCAGCCCTTGAGCATAAAGTCTCTTTCTGCGAGCGCCCGATTGCTGGACCGTCCCATCGATGCCATCACACTCCTCGGAAGCGACGAAAAAGTGCAGTGGAAAGCGGGCGAAAGTGAACTTACCGTTTCGGCACCGCGCTCCGTGCCTTCGCCAGAAGCGCTGGTTTACAAAATCGCGTTGAAGACATAACCGCTACCAGTTGGTCATCGAGCCGTCTGGCCGCTTATAAAGCGGAATAGGAGCGGAGTGCTCCGTAATATCTGCCACGTGATCCGCGCCTTTGTGGTCGAACTC
This sequence comes from Bryobacterales bacterium, assembly GCA_963795835.1. GTDB lineage: Bacteria > Acidobacteriota > Terriglobia > Bryobacterales > Bryobacteraceae > JALYXI01. The sequence goes on from CAWCJC010000006.1 coordinate 251,997, forward strand.
CACGCCGATGCCGAGAGCCTCGCGCGGCCACAGCTTGCCGTTGTGAAAATCGAAGCTCTGCGGCAGGTAGGGTGGCGCAGTGGAAAGACCGCCATACTCCATCAGCACCGGGCCGGGAAAAGCAGCCAGAACATGAGTCAACGCGGCGGTGGAGATGGGTCCTGTGGCGTGCGGAATCAAACCCACGGAATGCGTCTCGCAGAGTGCCGCGATCTTCATGAACTCCGTAATGCCGCCGGAGTTCGGCAGAGTGATTCGGGAGTAATCGATGGTCTGCTGCTCAATCAGAGTATTGATGTCCCAACGGTCGCCATATTGCTCGCCTACCGCGAGTCGGCACTTTGACATGATTCCGTAATTCCCGCAGCGCTGACGGATTCTCTGAGCGCAAAGGATCTTCCACTTCATAGGGCGCGAACGGTTCCAGCAGCGTGCAGAGCCGGATTGCATCAGCCATGTCGAGCCGCGTATGAAAATCCGTAAGCCAGTCGCCGCTCTTGCCAAGCGCCTCGCGAATCTCCTGCGCCTTCTCCGCTTCTTTATAGATCAGGTCATGAGTGTTGAACGTGGAGGAGCGTGCACCGTTGGGCCCGTCGAATGCCGTGCGGTAGCACCGGAAGCCCGCTTCCATCACGGATTTGACGGTGTCCTTGATGTTTCCCTGCCAGCGTCCGCTGGAATAACACTCCACGTAATCGCGGGAAAGGCCGCCCAGCAGCTGGTATAAAGGCGCGCCGAGGACCTTCGCTTTGATGTCCCACAAGGCCAGATCCAAGCCCCCCAAGGCGTGAAGCTTCTCGCGCCCTGGTGGATAGAACCAGCCTCGGAACATCAGTTGCCATAGATGGTCCGTGCGCAGCGGATCTTCTCCGATCAGCATGGATGCGCATTGTTGCATCATGTCGAGCGACCCGCCTTCCCCAATGCCGGTGATGCCGCCGTCCGTTTCTATCAGAACGATTCGGTTGCTCTGGTTGAACGTCGGGTTCGGCCGTTTGGGTTGGTAGTAACGGACCCGGGTGATCTTCAGCTTCGACGCGGCGGATTCCGCGCTTGGAGCGGCAAGCAAAGCCGCGCCGAACCCCGCCGAACACCGCAAGAAGTCTCTTCTTCGCATGTACCCTCTCAGAAGTACAGCTTGAGCGCGAATTGAATGATTCTCATGGGTGTATTCAGACTGCGAATTTCACCCACGCGTACACCGCCGGAGACGCCATCGGGGATCACGGAATTATTCGAGGCATAGCTGAGCCCGGTTGGGTTGCCAAAGTTCGGGTGGTTCAGACCGTTGAAGAACTCCGAACGGAATTGCAGCCTTTTCTGTTCGCTGAACTTGGGGATCTGCCATTCCTTCATAAGAGAGAAGTCCAAGTTCTGCTCGCGTGGGCCGTTCAGGATATTGATGCCTGAATTACCGTAATGGCAAAGCTTCGGATTGTTGGGCAGGTTGCAATCGGTGCGCCGGAATGCGGTGGGATCGTACCATTGCTGGCGGCTGGCTTTGTCGCCCAGGCTGCCGTTCCCCACTCGGTCGGGAAGCGTAATGTCGCCACCGGTATTAAGATTGCCCCCGGTGAGCGTAAACGGAAAGCCGGTATGCATCGTCAGAATCCCGCTGGTTTGCCAGCCGCCGATTGCTGCGCGCTTCCAGCCCTTGAAGTGTGCCAGGTACGTAGGTTGATAGACGAAGCTCACGGTCGCGGCCTGACTCAGATCGAACGGATAGCGGCCTCGTTCCTGCGCACGGTTTCGCGCGTCTTGTATCTGATTGCCCCCATTGCGCTCATAGCCTTCGCCCAAAGCCTTGCTGTAAACGTAATTGGCCGTGAAGGAAACACCGGCGCTGAAGCGCTTCTCCGCCGAGACTTGCAGTCCGTTGTAATTCCCGTTTGAGTTGCTATCCAGGTACCGCACCGTGCCGAGTGTGAAAGGCGTATCGCCCTGACCCTGGCTGACATAGGCCTGATAGGGGCGGCGCGCCTGGATGTTGGAATTCGTGGAGGGTGTGGGCGAGTTGAACCCTGCAATGCTGGTTTCAATGTGCGTGGATTTGTTCCCGACGTAGGCCACCGTAAGCACAGTCTGCCAGGGCAGTTCGCGTTGCACATCGAAACTCCAGGAGACAACTGTGGGCTGCTTGTTGTTATACGGCATCAGAATCAGATTCGCCGGGCTGCCCGTCAGGCTTCCGCCTCCGGGGAATGGCGTGGTGGTGGTCAGCAGAGGAGTTCCGCTTCGCAGTTTGTAAGTGGTGGTGGAGTAATTCTGCCCCGCGTAGGTGGTGGTGAAGGTTTGCGCGGGATCGAACACTGCGTTGTACCCGAACGAACCCGCTTGCGGCGGGTTACGGCTAAGAATCTGGAAATTGTCAAGCTGTTGCCCATTGGCAAACCAGCCGCTACCCGTCCGAATCACCCACTTGGGAGCCACGCGGTAAGCGATGCCCAAGCGTGGCATAAAGTAGCGATTCTCTTGTTGGATGAATTGGTAATTCGGCGTTCCGGGGTTGGGCACCAGGTTCGGCAGCATGCGGCCGTCGGACGCCTGCGAGAGCACCGCCAGGTTCAGCGTCCGCCACTTTCCATTGCCTTCCAGCGGGACGCCAAAGTAATCCCAGCGCACCCCGAAGTTCACGGTGAGCTTGCTGCCCGCCTTCCATTCGTCTTGCAGATAGGCGCTGTAGCGGTTCTGGCTCGGGGCGCTGAAGGAGAGCCCTTCAGGCGTCTGGGTACTGTTCAGGTAGCCTTGCAGGAAGCCGGCAAGTGCATAGCCGCCAATGTTGTCGCCCGCGTTTAGAAAGCCGCGTGTGTTGTTCGAAGCGCCAACCTGCAAAGAAGGATGCCTCCATTCGAAACCCGCTTTGAAGTTGTGAGCACCTCGGATCACCGTGATGTTATCGGTAATCTGGTGTGTTCGATTGACGTCAAACGCCCCGTTATCCGTGTCGCCAAGCGTCAGCGGTCCGAGATTCACGCTGGGTAACCCCGTCTCCGCAGGAGTCAGTTTCCGCTGATTCAACACCAGCAGATTGCCGAGCCCGAGAGAACTCGGATCGAAAGCGGTGCCTGTGCGCGGGTTGCTCTTGTCGTCGTCGATTACGTTCCAGCCATAACGGAACTGATTCAGGATGCGCGGATTGAAGATGTGCAAAAACTCCACGGCAACATTCGTGGGCCACGCGAAGGTGTTGTTCGGGAAATTGGGATTCAGGTTCCCTGACGTGAGCCGCTGGCCATCGCGCAGATAGCGCACGAACACACGGTTGTTCTCATTGAAATTGTGATCGATGCGCCACATGAACTGGTCGGTCACGCCGACCACCGGCACCAGCCCTTGCACATTGTTTGCAAGGATGTCCGCCGGGGTTGCTTGCGGCAACGGCAGGTACTTGTTCACAAACGCCTGGGCCGCGGTGTTGATGCGGCTGGCGGGGATGATGTTTCCCGGAAACGGGTCGCCAGTCAGAGGGTCCGTCACGAAGACCGGGCCGCGTACCGGCTTGCCGTTCTGAAGCACCGGGGTCAAAAGGGCTGAAAAGTCGCCGTTTCGAAATGCCTGCGGAAACCAGAAAGCCTGCGAGGGCGTTTCCTGTGTCTGGCGATATCCTTCATATGCGAAAGACCAGAACGTTTTGTTCCGACCGTTATAGAGCTTCGGAAAAATCACCGGGCCGCCCACGAAGGCGCCGAATTGATTGCGACGCAGAATCGGTTTGTTCAGCTGTGTGGCGCCGGGGGCAAGCTGAAAATTCAGGAAGTAGTCTTTCGCCACCACGGCATTGTTCCGCAGAAATTCGAAGAGAGTGCCATGCAGCGCGTTCGTCCCGCTCTTCATCGCAATTTGCACAATGGCCCCGCTGTTCTGGCCGTACTCGGCGGAAAACGAACTGGTCATCACCTTCACTTCCTGCACCGCGTCCACAGAAGGCGCAAGGTTGGCAACGTTCACTTGGGAGCCCGTGGCGATCACACCATCGATAGTCACCTGTTGGTTTAGTTCACGCTGGCCGTTGGCCGTGACCGCGATAATCTTGCCGCCCACAAAGCCGCCCGATTCGCCCGAATACTGAAAACCCTGCCGGTTGCCATATCCCACACCCGGCACTGTGGCGGCCAGGGTAACTATGTTTCGACCGTTGATCGGAAGTTCCGTGACACGTTGGTTATCAATCACCTGCCCCACCACGGCGTCGTCAGTTTTCATCTCCACGCCCTGAGCCGTCACTTCAATCACGGAGTTCGTTCCGGAGACGGAGACTACGAAATCCACACGGGCCTTTTGTTGGTACGCCACCTCGACACCGGTCTTCTGCTCGGGCTTGAATCCGGAGGCTTCGACGGTGACAGTATAGTTTCCGCGCTCAATCAGGGGGAAGGAGAAATCTCCGCTGCTGGTGGTGGAGCCAATGCGGCGCTCGCCGGTCTCAACGCGAAGGAGGGTCACCTTGGCGCCGGCGATCATCGATCCGCTTGGATCCTTTACGCTGCCGAGTACTTCCGTCGATGTGGTCTGTGCGGAGACCAGGGCCGCAACGCTTGCAAGTGCAAATAGCTTCAGTAGGGTGTGCATTTTGACCGGAGAAGACACTGCGAGCGATCCTATACCCGAATGAGCGGCACCGAAAGTGTCTTAACGGTGTATTAACCATCGTTTACGGGCGCGCACTGACATCGTTGGCGCCTTGCGCAGGCCAAAGCTTCCCTGCCTTTACGTAAACGGAGTGATAGACTAAGCGTCTTCTGGCGGTTAAGAGAGCGTGAACGCGAGTGTAAAGCACGGAGTTGCCACCTTCGAGGCGGATGACGAGCCGCGATGGGCACTGGTCCAGCGGGTCGCCGGCAGTCACCTGTTTGTCAAAGCCCAACAGCTCCGCGACATCCTCCTATTCGTCTGTCAAAAGGCTCTTGCCGATCCCGATGCGGTGATTCGCGAATACGAAATTGCCTGTACGGTTCTAGGCCGGAAGGCCGACTTCAATTCGCACGATGACAATATTGTTCGCGTGCAAATCAGCCATCTTCGCAAGAAGCTGGAGGCTTATTTCGCGAACGAAGGGCACGACGAACCGTTCCGCATTGTGATTCCGAGGGGATCGTACGTGCCCCGCTTCGAAGCGCAGTTGGCACTTCCGGCCGCGCTGCCGCTGCCGGCCGCGGAACACGGCGAAATTGCGGCGGTACCCACGCGGCAAGGCAGTTCTACCCGGTGGCGATGGGGAACAGCATTGGCTGCGTTGTGCGTGGTATTGGTGTGCGCCGACTTGTGGCAGCGCAATCGCGCGTGGCCCGCGGCGACTACGAGGGGTACGAATCCGGTTTGGGACAAAATGTTCGCTGCCGACCCCGTAAGCGTTGTGGTTGCCGATACGTGTCTCGTGTTGTTGCAGGATATTCTCGACGTGGATATCCCGCTGACCGACTACGTAAATGGCCACTATCCGCATAACCTGCTGGACCGCGCCAAGAGCCCGGAACTGCGTCAAACGCTGGAGCTGATCTCAACCCGGCAATACTCAAGCCTGGCGGACACCAACACGGCTTCCAAATTACTACAGCTTGGCCAAACATTCGGGGAGAAACGGGCTACGATCCGCTATGCGCGTTACCTGAGCGTGCGGGATTTTCAAACCGGCAACTTCGTCTTAATGGGCAGCCGGCGCGGCATTCCTTGGGTTCAACTTTTCGAACCACAGTTAAATTTTGCGATGGAAGAGAATCAGGCGACCCGGACATATGCGTTCCGCAACAAGCGCCCCAGCGCGCACGAAGAGACTCTGTACGCACCGTCGAAGAAGGATGACGGCACCGTCGAAACTTACGCCGATATCGCGTTCGTTCCCAACCTGGGCGGAACAGGCTCCGTTCTGATTCTGAACGGCATCGGCATGGAAGGCGCTGAAGCCGCCGGCGATTTGGTTGCCGGCAGCCGCTTTGCGCAAATCCTCTCCAGTTTTCTGCCGAAACAGGTGAAAGGCGGCACTGTTCCCTACTTTGAAATTCTGCTTCGCATCCGAGCTGTGGCAGGAGCAAGCAGAAGCTCAGAGGTGGTCACGTACCGCATTCTGGCGTCCCAGAGGAACTGGCGGTTATATCAAAACTTCGCCGTTACACGCGAAACTACTTGCCTTTGGGTGGCTTACTTTTCTCTTTATTCTTATCTTTCGTTTTCCGTGCCATCTTGGCTCCCGCGCTACGTTCCGCTCTTCTTGTTTCCGCTGCTCTTACGGCCTTCTTGCTGCTTGCTTTCGCCTTTGGTGCGCCCGCCTTGAGCGCCGCCGCTTCCTTGAACTTTGTTATCCGGTTTTCCTGATTTATCGGCCATGCCTTTGCGGAGCACACTCCCTGCCAGCGGATGATGGTTCACATTCGCGGGAGAACGTCGGCTACCGTTCGCTCCACGGTCTTACGGGAGCAGGAACTCCTGCAGGCCCTTCAATCAGCCGGTCGGCCACTATTCCGGTGACATACGCATAAGTGGCTTTATGCAGCAGATCGATTGCTTGCTCATCGACAGGCCAAGTCCATGGCGGTGACCCCACGCCGGTTGCGTTCTCTAAAGTCTGGTCGTTTAGCAATCGCAGGTTCATGTGAAGGAACGACCCCATGGGGCCGCGAAGTCCCCGCTCAGCCATCCACCCACGCGCCACTCCCATCAGAATGCCCTGGCTCCAATGCATGCACCAGTTCAGGAGGAGACGTTCAGAATCCGGCTTATGAGGAAGGCGGAGAAGCCGTTCCAGGGTGTGCGCGGGAACATAGGAGTTCGGCCTTTTTGTGAGGAGCTGTTCCAATTTTTCGGTGAGCGTCATTGCAGCTACGCCCGCCAGTCCTGCCGAAAGACCTTTGATCACTGTTGCTTTCTTCAAAATTCATCTCCTTCGGAACTCAGTAGGGTTTGCTTCTCTGGCGTGGCCTTTTGGCCGCGCTTCCATCGCGAGAGCGTTGCGGGAACGGTTGCACCTTGCAGTGTGTCCCAGTCTTTCCAGCCGGTGGTTCGTTCGGATACGGCGCGCGCAGCCAGCTTCGCAGAAGAGTAGGCCTTCAACTGGTGCGCATCGATTCGAAGACGCACACGGCCCGCGGGTTCCGGATGGATCCAAAACGTTCCTGCAGGACTTTCAAAACTGAACAACACCGTTTTCATACTCTGAAATTTGATGTTACTGTCCGTGTGCCGCCCGGGGAAACAATCCGCTCACGAGCTATGTGGGGCGAAGCACAACAAACAGCCGCTTTCTCTCGCAACGGAAATCGTGTACGCTATCAGACACTTTGCTGAAGTGTGCCTTCGTACTGTTTGCGAGCGTATCCGTTTGGGCGGAAACGCCGCTCGGAATGATTGCAGGGTACGACATAACTCCCGCGGTGGAACTACGAACCGCGATGGAACGCGAACTTGCGACAGTTTTGAAGCCGCTTGGAATCGCGCCGGTCTGGTTCTCCTTGGAACAAGCCAGCAAAACGCTTTATCTGCCTCCCAGTTTGATCGTTTCTTTTCATGGATTTTGTGATCCTGTCCTGCGGCCTGAGTATGTGGGCTCGCCGATCGCCTTGGCGCAATCCTCAGTTTCCGATGGCGTAATTCAACCATTTGTGGCTATCGATTGCGACGGGGTTGGCCGCATTCTTATGAGCGATACGGATGCCAATCCGAATGTCACGGCAGGCCGTGCCCTGGCCCGTGTTCTCGCTCACGAGGTGTACCATGTTCTGGCGCAATCCAAATTGCATACTGGCGCTGGCATTACCAAGAAAGTTCAGACCGCTGCTGACCTTACCCGCGCCATCGCCTTTTTCGACAAAACATCTACGCTTCTCCTGAAGAAAGCGACGGGGCGGATGATACTCTCCGCCCCGCCTGCAGCTTTTCCAACTGCGGAGTACCGCTTAGAACACCAGCCTCAAACCGAACTGCAGCGCACGGCTACCCAACCCTAAGCCGGGCAAAGTCGACGTGTACTGGCCGAAGCTAGCCGAATTGACATTGGGGACAGGCGCACCAAAATGCGGACTGTTGGCCAGATTGTAAGCTTCCGCTCTGGCTTCCAGCTTGGTGCCTTCAACAAACACGAAAGAGCGGAAAAGAGACAGATCGTAATTGGCGATGTTCTCCGTGCGCAATATGTTCCGTCCGGCATTGCCTAACTGACCGGCTGCGGGCTGCCCGAATCCGTAATTGGCGTACGAATAAAAATAAGGGAGATATCCATAGAACGTCGGCTGATACGAGAGAACGTTCGTTTGTCCCAGATAGTTCACGTCCGCCCGGGCTACATTACCGGGGCAGTTGCAAGCCAAAGAATCAGCCAGAGGGGTGAAAGGCGAACCTGTGGCATATCGGAAAATTCCGTTTAGCTGCCACGGCCCCAACACATGCCCCAGTGCCCCGGTCTTCAGATAATGCGCCCCGGTTCCGAAAGGAAGCTGCCATACGTGGGAAACGGTGAGCAGGTGGGTGCGGTCAAAATCGGCCGGACCGTAATTTTGGCGCACGTTTAAGCTGTTCAGCAGCGGGGAGAAGCCGCTTCCGTAATCGAGCGCTTTGCTGTAGGTATAAGCAACGGCGAAGCCGATTCCCTGGGAGAAGCGCTTGGTCAGGTTCACCTGGAGCGAATTGTAGTTACTGGTCAGGCCGCTGGTGGATTGCAGCACGCTTCCGGTCCGCCCGAACTGCGAGTAGAACGGCAAACCCGCCACGCCGGTCCCCGGCTGCGCCGCGTTCAACTCGCGCAGGTAGGGGAGCTGCCGTCCGGTATTGCCGACGTACCCGATATCAGCCACTATGCCGTACCGCAAGTCCTGTTGAATTTGAAAATTGTAGGTCTGAACGTACGGCGTCTGAACATCCCGTTGTGTGAAATAGACGCCGTTATTCGGGGCTGCGGCGCCGATAGCGGAGCCAATCAGCGGAATAGCACCGAATGCTCCTGCAACACCGAACCCGCCATTCGTACCCAGGGAAAGTCCCGTCTGCGAGGAAATGAACGAGTTGTTGTCGAACTGCAAGGGGCGTTGGAAATAGCTCAGGCCATATCCACCGCGAATGGCCGTGGTTTCCCTTAAACGAAGCGCAAAGCCGACACGCGGGGCTATGTTGTTAGTGTCGTAAGCCACGTTGCCGCGCCTGTCTATGCCGCCTTGTCCCACAGGAAGCAGGTTATTCGTAATGGGATCGTAAACGGAAAGTCCTGCCGCTTTCCTTGGCTGAAGTGGAGTAAAGAAGTCGTAGCGCACTCCCAAATCCAGCGTCAGGCGGGAGAACGGCCGAATTTTGTCATCAATATAACCGGAAGTCTGGTACTGATAGTTGCTCGCGTAGGGTGTTGCGCCGGCGCCGATCTGTGATGGCGCGCCTAGCAGGAATGCGGCGAAAGCGCTCGGAAATTCGCCGGATTGCCCCAGCGTGCTTGCTCCGGGAAGCGTCGTTGCTCCGCTGCCGAAAACATAACCGCCTTGGGGCCCATACTGATTTGTGGCGAAGCCATCCACCCGGATCAACCAGAGGTCCGCGCCGAACTTCAGATTGTTTCCGCGCGTTTGAATGCCCCAGTTGGTGGCCACATTGAAGTTGTTGTCGTAGTTCCGCTGCGGGTACGCGGCCTGAGATCCAAGAGCGCTTAACCCGGCAATCTGAAGAGACGGAAGCGTTGCCGTTCCAGCCGGCAGATTCGGATTGGTGAAGCCGAACGAGGACCCCAATGTTGCCGCCGAGTTCACAAAAATCGGATCTTCATAACGGTTGTAGGCGGCGCGAAGGTCCGCGCTGAAACCGTGAACGTTGCCGTTCAATCCGAATTGTGCGTTGTGGGAGCGAAGACGCGATAGATAGGTCGGCTGAAGAGGCGACCCGAAGGCGGAACCTTCCACGGCGCGGTAATTCGAGTAGCCCCAGCGAAGGAAGAACCCGGCGTTGTTGCCGAACCGGTGGTCCAGCTTCGCGTCCGCGCGATTGCCGTCGTCGAACTGCGGGATGGCAGTGAAGTAATTGTTCTCAAAACCGAGTCCGTTCGCCTGGGGAAAGTAGCCCAACAGGGAGCGGGAAATCGGACTGATCAGGGAGCTGGGGATTACGTTATTGGAAAAGGGTAAACCCGTGGCCGGGTTATAAAGCGTAAAGTTTGGAACTGCGCTGAAGTCGCCCGTGAGGAATTGCGCATTGGGCACTGTGGTGACCACGGGCTTGCGGTTCCGGAAGTAATCGCCTTCGTAGTTGAGGAAGAAGAACGTATGGTCGCGTTTGATGGGTCCTCCTAATGACGCGCCAAACTGATTCTTGTTATATCGCGCCTGCTCCAAACCTTTGGGGTCGAAATAGTCCCGCGCGCCCACAGCGGAGTTGTTGTTGAACGCGAACAGGCTTCCGTGCATCTGGTTGGTGCCGGAGCGGGTTACCACATTGACGATTGTTCCTCCAGCCCGTCCCTCGGAAGCATCGTAGTTGCTGGTAATCAGATTGAGCTGAGCGATGTTTTCGAGTGGCTGGGTGTGAATGGGGATATTCAGAAAGCGCTCGTCGTTTTCTACCCCGTCCGTCATCTGCCGATTCGCCCAGAAAGGCTGGCCATTGGTCTGCCAGAACCGATTCCGCTGAGGATCGAGAACCGGTTGCTCGGCGAGTGAGGGAGGGGTCACGCCGGGCATCAGTTCTACAAGCTGAAGAACATTGCGATCCACTAAGGGCAGCTCACGCACGGTACGCGTCGTGTAAGCTCTCGCAACCTGTGCGGAATCGTCTTGAAGAAGGGACACTTGGCCCTGAACCAATACAGTTTCCGAACTGCTGCCCGGTTCGAGTCTGATGTCTACCCGAACCGGCTGCCCCGCGACAATCTGTATGTTCTGCTGAGAAGTGCGCTTAAATCCTTGAGCTTCCACTTCCAAGCGATACGAACCTTGCGCAACATCGGAAAGGGAGAAGGTTCCGTCCGGGCCGGTGACCGCATTGCGCCGCTCGTTGCTTTCCGTGCCGATCAGGTTCACCGCCGCGCTGGGCACGGGGCCACCCGCGGCTGCTGTTACTTTGCCATTGAGATTTCCCCGCGTCTGGCCATAGATAGCGAAAACGGGAGTAAGTAGGAGACAAACAATTGGTATTCGGCTTTTGAAAAACCCTGTAAAGCGAAACATATTTGGATTTAAATACCAATCTGCTGAAAAATCCAGATAGATTTCGCACGGAATTACCGCGCCTTTTTCTGTAATTTGCTAGTCAACGCACAAAGGAGGAATTCGTTTGGTCTGTTCCATCCATTCCGACCATTTGTGGCCCAGTGATGTCAACGGCTTGAGCGGACCTCGGCAAAATCCGTAGATAGGAGAGCCGCCGAAGCACGAAACCGCATTCTGCCTTCGCAGCAGTTATGACTTAGTGAATACCGGGCTGCTGATCGTGCCGGTGCTATCGGCGAAGCTCTCCTGCTCGACGCCTAGAGCCCGCAAGATGCTGACGTACATATCCGACATGCGCGGTTCGGTATTGCTCCGCCAATAGGTGCCATGCTTCAAGCCCAGGTTGGCTCCGCCGGCCACCAGCGTCGGCAGATTGTGGTTGTTATGAGTGGTGCTGGCGCCGCTGCCATACAGAACGATGGTGTTGTCGATCGCGCAGCCGTTACGGTCCTGGTTCGTGCTCATCTGGTCCAGGAAGTGAGCAATCTGCTTACTTAGGAACAAGTCGTACTTAGCGAAATCCAATTGCCCCTGCTTATCGGTGGCGTGCGACAAGTTGTGATGCGTCTTCGATAGACCCATCTTGAGCGGGAACGTATCACTGATGCCCATGCCGTCTTCACGATTCAGCATGAAGGTGACCGAGCGCGTGATGTCCGCGTCGAAGGCGAGCGCGATCAGGTCGAACATGTTCCGGTAATACTCGCCGGCGTCGCCTTCGTTGGTGGCATCAAGGTTCAGGTGCGAGTAATCCTGCTTCTTCAGCGGGATGTCGATCCATTTCTCAGACGCAACAAGCCGCGTTTCCACTTCATCCAGCGAAGTGAGGTACTGGTCCATCTTGTCGCGGTCGGTATGGCCAAGTTTCTGGTCCAGCGAACGCGCGTTCGCTGCTACCGCATCCACCAGCTTGATGCGTCGCTGCAGCTTTTCATGCTCCGCCTGGAGCGAGGTTCGGTCGCCCCGGAACAGGCGGTCAAACACGCGGCGCGGGATTGTTTTCAGCAGGAATGGGACGCCCGTCCAAGTTGTACGAAATGGTTCCTGTCCGCGACAGGTACCCAGTCCCGGCGTCGATCGACAGAACTAGAGAAGGCTGCCGGCAGAACTGCTTGGTGTGCAGCGCAATTACCTGGTCAATGCCGCTCGAATTGTAAGTTCCGGGTTTCGGATTATGCAGGGGTGCGCCCGTGAGCCACATGTCGGAACACACGTGTGGGTCGGCCTTCGGGCCGTTCGGGTGATGCAGACCGCCCATAAAGCTGAGCCGGCTCCGGAATGGCGTTAGCGGTTCGGTAGATTTGCCAAACTCGAACGCACCATCTTTGCCCTTCGTGGGGAACCAGCTCCATTCGCTGATGTCGTGCTCCGGCTTGGGCAGAGACATGCCATTCGCTGTGTAGATCGCGCAGAAACGGCGAGGAATCTGGTCGGTCACCTCCGCGCCCATCGCCTCCAGAACAGGCAGCGCCAGCGCGACGCCTCCCAATCCCTTCAGGAAAGCGCGGCGGTCAAGACGAAGTGAGTTAGGCATGCGAATGGCTCCTGTTCCAGTTACTTTTCAAGGAAAACTTTGCTGCTGGCTACGTACCGCACCATGTCTTTCATCCGATAGCCGGAGGGTTTCAACTTGAGCGCGTCCTGCTTCAGATAGTTGAGTTCATTGTATGTCAGACTCCGGCCCGCGGCATACGTTTCCAGATGCTTCAACACGCTGAAGGCCACCTGGTCTATCCGGTCTTCGCTCAGGTACTTCTTCAAATCGTCGATACCCGTGACTTTCGTCTCGTCCGGGAGTGTCGAACGCGCGTCCACCGGGGTCGACTTCAACCGGCCGCCCGCGTCAAACTGCTCCAGGGCCACACCCCAGGGGTCGATCTTTGAATGACACTGCATGCACGCTGGCGCGCTCCGGTGCTGCTCCAACCTCTCACGCAAGGTCAGATTCTTGGTTTCTTCTTTGAGCGCCGGCACGTTCGGAGGCGGGTCGTTCGGCGGCTCCGCAATAATCTTGCGGGCCACCCAAGCTCCGCGTTTCACAGGGTTAGATTCCCGTCCATCGGAAAGCCCCGCCATGATCGCAGCTTCGGTCAACACGCCGCCCAACTCCTTGCGGCCATGCTGTAACGGCACAAATTGAAATCCGCTTTCAATCTTGCCGCCCAGGTCGTAGTAGCTGGCTACTGTCTCGTTGGCCAGAATGAAGTCGGAAGCAATCACATTACTCACCGGCAGATTCTTGCGGATCAGATACTGCATGAACTCCACCGGTTCCTGCTTCAGTTGCGTTCGGGTATCGCGCCCCAGTTTGGGAAATTTCTTCCGGTCTGCTTCCAATACCTGGAATTTATCCAGGCTCAGCCACTGCGATGTGAACTCATTCGCAAACCGGCTGAATCGCGCGTCGGTAATCATCCGATCGATTTCGGCGTCCAGATTCTTCTGCAATGTTCCCGCCGCGGCGAGTTGCAGCGTCTTGTTGTCCGGCGGGCCATTCCAAAGGAAGTAAGAAAGTTTCGACGCCAGTTCGTAAGCGTCCAGCGGCTCCGGCGAAGGGCTCTTGCTGACCTCCGTCAGAAACAAAAATTGCGGCGAAGTGAGAGCAACCAGTAACGAATCCTTCACGCTTTCCTGGAAAGGCCGCCCTGAAGCAAGCGATTTGTCGAACACCGCCGTCAAACCGGATTCTTCAGCAGGCGTAATGGGACGCCGGTAAGCCCGGGTCGCGAAATCGTGGATGATCTTGTGCCCATACGCCGGACGGTCATTCTTGCGGTCGAAGTCTATAAAGATATTTTTGTGCGACGCCGGGGGCCAGGATTCATAGAAGGGCCCCTCAAACTCCACCGACCGGATCACCAGACGCGGCATATCACGTCCATCGGTGTATTCGCTCCTGACGCCGATCTCGCGCAGGCCCGCCAGGTAATTCACGTTGTCCTTGTCGGGTTCCGGGCTGGGGAAATTGCGAATCGCTCCTTCGAAGATGAACTGCGCCGGCTTCTCGCTCGCTACGGTTTGCGGAGGACCAACGGGAGCGAAGGTGCTTCCACAATCCCGCCGCAGGCCCAAATGAACTCCCAACCGTGGAGTCCTTTTTTCGAATGCGACGAAATTCTGCGCAGCCTTACTTCCCGCTGGCACAGGCGTGAGTACCACCTGCTCCAACTCCCGAACACCCAAAGTTGCCGTACTTACGCTGAGCGGCCCCGCTTCCAAGCGAACCAGGAGAAACGCCGGTTGCAGCGCACCCAAAAACTGGCGTTCCCCGAGCTTCAGAGTGATATCCTGTTTGCGCTCGCTGGCGGATTTTGCGAACTGTTTGCCGGGTTCCACCAGCCCACGAATTTCGGCCTCGTCCAGCGGCCGGTTGTAGAGCCTGACATCGGCCACATCGCCTTCGAAATCGGCACTGCCCGGAATGCGCCCCACATGCAGATCCGCCTGAGGGTCGTCGAATTGAGCGGAACCGATCGATGCGCGGGCCACCAAGGCTCCGTTCACATAGACGCGCGTGTCATTCTTGCCGCGTTTTGAGACCACCGCGACATGCTGCCAGGTGTCACCGCGCACCGTACCCGCGGGCGTTGTGAGCATTGCGTTCGCTTCCGAGTCCCGCCCTGCGGTCTGAAAACGCAACACGCCACGGTCACCGGTCATATCCAGATACCAACCGTGAGAGCGATCCTTACTTCCCAGACTGATCAGGCCTTGACCCTTGGCCTTGCTGGGATGTACCCACGCAGCCACCGTGAAATCGCCCTCGCCCACGTGAAAAGTGTCTTCCATGGACAGGTCTTTGCGCGCAATGACCAAGCCGTCAGCCCCCGCAGCAAAGCGAACGGCCTTGCCCACCGGGGAATCCACGACCGGACCCGCTGCTTCCATTGGCCAGGGACCGTTGAGGCCCTCCCGCAAGCGAGAGACATTGGGCGCGTCAGTGCTTGCCTGCTCGGCCTTGATATCCACCTGGTAGATTCCTGGCTTGGCGATCTCGACGATGGCCGGTGTTTTCGGATTGCGAACCAGCAGCGCATCAGGCCCCGCGGGTTGCGTGGCGGAACCGGTATCGAGCAGGAGTCCGTCGCGATACTTCGAAGCCGTAACCGTCACGCGAAAACGCCGCTTGTCCGGCAGATCGCGAAGTGAAATCTTGAAATTCGCTTTCGGGCCGTAGGTGCCATCTTCGGCGAAGACTTCTTCGGAAGGAATTGCCGGGCGCAAGAGCAATCCTTGCGGCACAGTGCTATACGCCTTTCCCTTGGGATAACCCGCGCTCCCTCGCAAATCCGCAAACACCGCGTGATAAATGCTGTCGAATTCCCGCCAGCCGCGGACCGTATCGTTTCCCCGGTAGCCCTCGATGTAGCGGTATTTGGTTCGCATGAAGTGTGGTTCGAACGCAAATGGCTTGTGGGGAGTCAACTGGGTAACCAGGACATCCGGGTTGTCCAGCAACAGGCTGCCCGCACCCAGAATGAGCTTTTCCGGCAGAGGCGCAGGATTGACCCCGGCGCCTAAATCCACGCGGAAATTCTGAATTGACGGCTTCTCTGTTGGGTCGACGATCGCGCGATTTAGAGCTTCTTCAGCGATCTCGAAATATGCTTCCGTCAAAAGCGGCGAAAGTTGCAGGGTTTCCTTGTTATTCAGGAAACCTTCTTTCGAAACCGCGTCCGGTGGCAGTCCGCTGGTGACATCGTCATCCAGAAGAAGCAACTCTTTCAACGTATTCCGGTACTGCGCTACCGTCAGGCGGCGCACGACGCCGTTTTTCGGATCGGGCCGCAACCGAGCGACTTCCAAACCTTGTGAAATCCAGGCGACCAAACCAGCCCGCTCGGCAGGGGTGGGTTGAGGCAGCCCTTTGGGCGGCATGGACCCGTTTTTCACACGGTTCCTGATGGCTTCCCACATCTTGAGATGCCGGTCTTCCATGGAGGCATCCAACTGGTCAACCCGCACGCCCGCGGTACTCAAATCGGAGTTATGACAGGAAACACAGTTCTTCTGAAAAAAAGGCTTTACGGTTGTCTCAAAACCGGGACTCAGTGAGTCCGAAGCGCCATGTGTGGTCTGCGCAGGAAGGAAATGGGCCGTGTAGACGACGCCTGTTAACGCGGCAACTAGGGCACTGACAGTTCGAGGGCGGAGCGGTGATTTCTTCAGAGTCATCGAAGCCGCTCAGAGCAGCATAATTAGCATCTATTTTACACCAACCGAAGAAGTTAACTTACAGCAAACATTTCACCAGATCGTATTCTTTGATATGATTCACCCGCCCTTCTTGGACGGGCCTCAGAGGCAAAATGAAGACACTCGTCAGTCTGCTCGCGCTTGCTTTGTTGGGAAGCCAGCTTTTCGCTCAGGTGACAACAGGATCGTTGACCGGAGACGTGATCGATTCAAGCGGTTCAGTGGTGCCCGGAGCCACTGTAACTTTGATCAGTGACACCACCAAAGAGGTCCATTCCACCCGCACCGCCGCAAATGGCAACTATGCCTTTGTTGCGGTTCAGCCCTCCGTCTACACATTACGTGTGGAACACCAGGGTTTTAAGGCGGCGGAACGTACCAATGTGAATGTCTCGGCCGATGAGCGCGTCAGCATGCCCGAAATCAAGCTTGAAGTAGGTACTCAAACCGAAACCATTGTGGTTGCGGAAGAAGGCGCGCAGGTGGCAACTGACAGCTCCCAAATTACGGGAGATATCACGAGCAAACAGCTTTCGAACCTTACCGCGCGAGGGCGTGATGTGGTCTCGTTGCTTCGCACGATCCCTGGGGTGAGCTATCAAGCCGACCAGGATTCCGCCGGCGGCACATTCGGCACGGGCACGCCGAGCATACTGGGCGCGAGCGCAAACGTGAACCACATTGCCGTGGACGGTGTGACGAGCAATGACCAGGGCAGCCCCAATGTCTTCTCCAGCGTCACCACGCTTGACGCAATCGGTGAGGTGAAGGTCCTCCTAAACAGTTACCAGGCGGAATACTCCGGCAATGGAGGACCCGTGGTTCAGGTGGTGACCAAGTCAGGCACGAAAGAATTTCATGGAAGCGTTTATGAATATGTGCGGAATGAAGACTTCAACGCAAACAGCTTCTTTAATAACCGTAACGGCGTAGTGCGCCCCCGGTATCGATACAACACGCCCGGTGGAACACTGGGCGGCCCGATCTACATTCCCAAACTATGGAACACCCGGAAGGACAAGCTCTTCGGCTTCTACAATTTGGACATACAATCCATCAAGACGCCTGGCTCGCTAACCAGTTACACCATGCCCTCAGCACTGGAACGGCGAGGAGACTTCTCCCAAAGCCTCGATTTAAATGGCGCAGTAATCCCAATTTTCGACGCAAAGAATGGGGGCGCTCAGTTTCCAGGGAATATCATTCCCCCGTCGCGGCTTGATCCGAACGGCCAGGCGCTGCTCAATACTCTTCCCCTCCCCAACTTTCTGAACCGCGCCGTCTCCCTGGGTAATTACAACTATCAGATTCAGGAAACGCTGCTTACTCCCAAGCGCAGCCAGCTTTTCAAGATCGATTACGTGCCCACGGAAAAGGACCGCTTTTATGTTCGCGGTAAGACCTTTCTTTCTGAGCAAAAGGGTTACTCAGTCTCCAGCGGAGCCTCGCCGGTCGGTTTGTTCGGACAGTGTTATTGCTTTACCGAATCGGGTCTGGCAATTGTAGGAACTCATATCTTTAGTCCGCGTATTGTCATGGAATACAACACCGGGGTACGCCATAACCATGAGGCTTGGCATCCCTATGGAGAGAAAGGCGCCACCGATCAACAGGAACTCGACAAAATCACACGCTCCAAGATCGGCTACAACCTGGGCCAATGGTTCCCGCAGTCCAACCCAAATGGCTGGATTCCGAGGTTCTCATTCGGCAATCTCACCAATCCACCGAACGTCAACTATGACAGCCGTTTTCTTACTGGCGGCACCGACTTCAGCTTCAACCTGGATGACGCCGTCTCGATTACCCGTGGCAACCATCTCATTAAGTTCGGGGGCAGCTTTCTAAGAGCCCGGGAGTACGAAGGGGAAACCAGCACCTTTAGCGGAACCTTCGATTTCGGAAAAAACACCTCAAATCCCCTGGATTCCAACTATGCATTCGCGAATGCCGCTCTTGGCGTCTTCAACAGTTACTCCGAATCCAACGCACGCTATGGCGCGAATCTGCGACAGTCTACGTTCGAATGGTTCCTGCAGGATTCCTGGAAGGTGACCCGCCGCTTAACCGTTAATGCAGGGATGCGATGGAGTTGGGCGCAGGAAGCTTATCCGCGATACAACGGCCAACTGGCGCAGTTCGCGCTATCCCGCTACGATCCCGCGCAAACGCCGCCTCTGTTTCGACCCGTGCTGATCAACGGGGTACGGCAGGCGCAGAACCCACTCACGGGAGCACTGCTTCCCGCTCCTTATATCGGTGCGTTCGTTCCCGGTGTGGGCAATCCCGGAGCCGGTGGAGTTGTTTCGGGCGACCCCAGTTACCCTCGCGGCTTTATCAATCAGCAGCCTGTGTTGTGGGGTCCACGCCTTGGCCTCGCCTACGATCCCTTCGGCAGAGGAAGAACCGTGATCCGCGCCGGGGCGGCCATACTCTACACACTTCGTGAGACTAAGTGGGGCAACTTCGTCACCAAGCCGCCCGCTGTCTATACGCCCGTCGCCAATTTCGGCGAGATGCGGACCTTCCTGCAGAGCGCCGGATACCTCTCGCCTGGAGCCACTTCCGGTTATGACATCAACAACAAGACGCCGCGCAATTACAGTTTGAATTTCGGCGTGCAGCAGGATCTTGGCCACTCCCTGCTGATGGATGTTTCTTATGCCGGAACTCTCGGCCGCAATATCGAGCAGACTGTCAATATCGACCAGATACCTTATGGTTCGCGCTTCCTTCCTCAGAATGCTGACCCCAGCAACGGAAACAAACCATTGCCGGATAACTTCTTTCGGCCCTATCCCGGCTATTCCAGCATCACCATGACAAACGCCGCGTACGGATCGAATTACCATTCCATGCTGGTGACCATCAACCGCCGCTTCTCGAGAGGCCTGACGATGGGCTTTTCCTACACGTTCTCGAAGTATCTGGATTACAGCGGTATTCCTACGTATCAGCCCGTTCGCAGTTGGGCGTACGGATTTAACGGCTCAGACCAGACCCACAACGTTGCCTTCAACTACACCTATGACCTGCCCAAGGCATCGAAGTACAAGAACAATCTGTTCGTCCGTACTCTTGGTGATGGGTGGACGCTTTCCGGAATCAGCCAATTTGTCAGCGGTACGCCTGCGGCCATCAGCTTCACGACGGTGCAAGGGACTGATTTGTTAGGCGGTGGCGATGGTCAGCGCGTGCTGGTCGTCGGCAACCCGAACGCGCCATGGCTCCACGTTCAACGCATGGTTCGATCCGAACGCCTTCGCTTTACCGCCTGGCAACTCCACCGGAAACGCCAGTAAGAATAGCGTGCGGAACCCGGGCGTGAACAACAACGATATGACGTTATCGAAGCGCTTCCCCATTAAGAATGAACAGAGGTTTCTGCAGCTGCGCTGGGAAGCCTACAACGTGTTGAACCATACTCAGTACTCCTCCATCAACACAGCCGCCAGGTACGATCAGGTGACCGGAGCGCAAACCAACGCTCAATTCGGTCAGGTTACCGGAACACGCACAGCCCGCGTGATGCAAGGCGCAATCCGTTTCGTATTCTAGAGAGCGTACTCACGCAGATTACTGCGCCGTGCCGTTGAAGTGTGAAACCGATTTATTCCAGGCCTGCTTTCCGATCTGTTTTCCAATCACTCTGGAATCCAAATCACCGTTCACAAAATGAATGCCGCCGTAGCGTCGGGATACACCGGCTTCATCCGCCGCATCCGAAAACGTTTCCCAAACCAGCGTTACATCGTCCGCTGGTACCAGCCCTGGCTCCACCCTGCTGGAACCCGCTTTGATCACCACCTGCCCCCCGAAGATGTTGCTCCCCGTAAATTGTTTCAGCACCTCAGCCGCCGCCGCACTAAATACACTGTGGCCGGAAATGTATTCCGGAAAGGGCGGCGTCACCACGGTGCTTGCCTGATAGGGCTGCCAATCCGCGCCGTCGATCATTTGTATCCCTTTGTTCGGACCGGCCCATGCCAGCACCTGTTGCCCCTTGCGCAGATAGTGAACCGCGGTAACAGGGCGAACAGAATCGTAGACACGCTTCATATCCCATGAAGCAATGCTGGCATCGAACACCGCATTCGTCATGGCAAAAAACATTCGCACGGATTGGTCCACCGTCTGCTTGTCACGTTCTGCGACAAACTCCGCAAACAGGCACCAGTGCCCGGGAGGAAGTTCGGAAGAGGGGCCATCGGCCCAGTACTCAGCGATCACTTTTTGCCGGTCCGTCAGGTGAGCGCTGTAATAGAGAATCTCGTCCACCTGCGAGGCATAAAGGGGATCATCCGCTGAGGGCAGAGTGTCTTTTGAACGGAACTGCGAACCAGATGTAAGCGCGAACGGAATCACGCTTCCCCAGTGCGGCGCGACGTATTTCTGCGTCAGGGTTCCGCCCTGGCCATCCGAGATGCGAAGCGGCTGCCAGCGAGTTGCGTCGGCGATGAAGTCGGGGCCATTTACCGGCTGGTAACCTGTGTAGTCCGAGTACGCCCCCGGGTTCAAATCGCCCAATTGGTTAGAGCCATCCTTGTGCCGGAACTCCAGGACAGCCTGTGCGGCCAGATTACCGATTCCCTCCGCAGTCGCAGAATCTATGGTCGTATTCGCCGGGTCGTATCCGAAAGACTTCATGAGTTCAATAAAGCGGTCCTTTTCTGTTGGAAACAAATCGACCAAGGCGCGGAAAGCCGCAAAGCTTACAGCCTTATTCTTGTTCTCAATCGTCATTTCTGCCACGGGTCTACGAAGAGCGCTACCGAGCCGGGTGCCCACCGCAACCCGATCGTAAGCGGCCCATGCATCGAACATGGTGGTGTACATGATTGCCATAGACCGAGCCACAATCGGCGGCCCTGGATGAGTTTGGCGAACGGACTCCAGCGCCGCTCTGTCCCAGGCCACCACAACGTTCACAGGTGCAGCTTCCTGTGCCAGCACTGCGCATGGCAGCAAGCAAACAACGGTTGCGAGTAAGTTCATTCTAAGAGCCCTCAAAGTAAAGTGACCCTGAGTAGGAAACCGTTACACGGTTCTTCTAGCTTCTGCAGCGGATCGGTTGTGCTGGGGCTGACCTTGGAGACGGTTCCCTTCGCGGGAAGCTAGCGCAAGGCCGCGATTGCGTGCGTAAGGAACCTAACAAAACGACCAATCTTAACGCCTCTGAGCCAGATACCAGGCACCGGCCGGGGCCACTGCTGTAACAGCGCCGTGACGACCATCAGCGAATCGGAGCGAGGGCTTTGCAGGTTCGCCTTTTATTCAATTTCGAACAATGTAAAGATACACATTGTCCGGAGTGAAAGCGCCACCAACAGACGCTTTCACAAGCACATCTCCCGCGCGAACACTGGCAGGGATCTGAAACGAAATTTGGTAAACGCCAGCGAGCCCAGGGCTGAGCGCCGCGCCGATAAGCGGAGTCAGTATACCGTCCACCGTCAGAACCACGGGGGATGAAGGCTGCGGCGCGCCACTGACGATCACGCCAGCCGCTTGCGTGGGGTTGGTGGGCCCAAATCCGGTGGCCCAAAGGATGGCTATGTCTCCCGGCTTAGCACTTACAAACGGTGCTCCGGCCGAAGGTCCAGACAAGTAGGCATTGTCAGGGTACCGCGTCATTACCGCGTATTTCGTTGGGCCCCACTGAAAGAACGCGGGAGCAAAAGTTTGCAGCTGGGCCATTACAGGTGCACTCGCCACTCCATTGTTTGTAACGACAACCGGCACGGCGCCCGCGGTGGCGTCCGGAGCCTGCACATTTAGCTGGCTCGGGCTAACGTAATAGACCGAAGCCGGAACTCCGCCGATGGTCACGCTGACGCCGCCCACCTTCACAGGCAGTTTCCCGCCGTTAATTTGCCCAGACCAATCCGTACTGACGCTCGAAAGGTTCGTACCATAAATAGCCACCCACGATCCCGATTCGATATTCGGTTGAACGCTGCCGGGAATCCCGGTCGCGCTAACTACGGCAGCGATAACCGGAGGTGGCGGAGTTTCCGCGCGTACGCCAAAGCTAAAGTTATCAAGCTCCGGAATTTCTCCCGAGGTGGATTGGAAGAAATCCAGTGTCGTTACCGGAGTCGACGAGATGAAGCCTAAGAAGGCAAGGGTTGGGTTCGGTAATGTCCTCGTAGAACCGGCAGGTGATCCATTCACGGACATGTTTACGACGTCTGTGCCATTTCCCGCCAACCCATCCAAAGGAACCGTCCAAAGATCCGCCCCTGCGGCGTACACGCCTGCCGGAAGGGTGACATTGAATTGATTCAGCAGGAGCGAGCAGCACGAATTGGAAGCCTGCAGGGAGGCGCCGGTGCCGCGGTTATAAAGGTTAGCGTTATAGAACTGCGCATCGGCAACCGACAAGCCGAAGCCGCCGGAGGATCGCCCCACAAAGTTCACGCCATTCAAAGTGAGCCCTGCTGCTGTGGAGTACGACTTGGTTCCTCCAACAGGGGCGATCCCCTCAAAGCCAATGGTTGTGACTTGAAGCGAAGCGGCCGCAGTTTGCCATGCTTGCCTGTTTGTATATACAGTTACCTGCGCCTCTAAACATGGAGCGAGTAAGCAGAGTTCCAGCGCTAACAGCCGAGTCACGTTTTTGAGAGACATGGGTGGTGTGTTCCTCAGGGTCGCTTGTAGATGGTTATCGCGCCCGGTGATCATTATTGCAGAACGCGCGAAGAGGAACGAAGGGAAACGAAGTATGGTGAACAGCAGGTTCAGGGAAGAGCGGATTGTGAAGTAGGGCGAGTTAGCAAGAGCGATTACTCATATCTCGACCGCTGGTTGGCGTTTTTTATATGCCTCTCAGAATTGAAAAGGGATAACATGTCAGCTGTCTGACAAGAGAGGATATCCATGTTTCGATCAGTCCTTCTGCTCCTTATCGCCGCAACGGCCATTGCCCAGGTCAACACGGGCCGCATTGTGGGAACGGTCTTCGATCCGAATCACGCGTCGGTTCCGAATGCTCAGGTTACGGTGACGCAAAACGCGACCAATGAGCGCACCGTTGTGACGACCAACGGAGCGGGCGAATACGCAGCCACGCCGCTGAACCCTGGCATTTATACAGTGCGGGTTGCTTTGCAGGGGTTTGAGACGACAGTGATTACGAACCTTGAAGTCCTGGTTGGCCAATCGTCTCGCGCGGATGTGGATCTTCGCATCGGAGAGACCGCAACCAGCGTGGAAGTTTCAGGGGTGGCTCCCGTACTCGATACGGAATCCGGCACGCTGGGCCAGGTGGTGACGAACCAGGAGATTGTGGACCTGCCGCTGAATGGCCGCAGCTTTTACGAGCTGGCGCGCTTGACGCCGGGCGCGAACTTTTTGCCGGGTGGCGGGAACCTGCTGCGCATCCGGCCGAATTATGAATCGGGAACTTCCATCAGCGGCGTGCGCGGCTCGCAGACCACGTTTCTGATGGACGGAGTCGATATCACGGACCACCATCAGGGCGGCACGCTGATCCAGACCTCGATCGACGGCTTACAGGAATTCAAAGTGCAGCAAAGCGAGTACAACTCCGAATATTCGTCCGCTGGCGGCGTGCTGAACGTATCGACCAAATCGGGTTCGAACGCCTATCACGGGGCGTTGTTTGAGTTTCTTCGCAACGACAAGCTGGATGCGCGCGATTTTTTTGCGCCTACGCGCGGGATCTTAAAGCGCAACCAGTTTGGCGCCGACATCGGCGGGCCGGTGACGATACCCAAGCTGTATAACGGCCACAACCGCACGTTCTTCTTCGTGAACTACGAAGGCATGCGCGAGCGTCAGGGATTGATCTTCAATAACCTGGTTCCGACAGCCGCACAGAAGCGCGGCGATTACAGCGCGCCTGGATTGAACACGCTTTACGATCCGCTGACGCAGGTGGGCAGCACGCGCCAGCCGTTCCCGGGCAATATCATTCCCGCGAATCGCCTCTCGCCACAGGCGCTGTTCTTCGCCAAGTTCGTGCCCGATGCGAACACGGCTTCGGGCACCGCCGCTTTTTCTCCGGCGCGGGCGCTCGATACAGATCAGTTCACGGTGCGAATCGATCAGCACATCTCCGATAAGCACCTGCTGTTCGGGCGCTGGAGCTGGAACAATTACAACCAGATCGAGCCGAACGCGTTCCCCGCTCTGGGCTCCGCGCCCCTCCATACACGGGGGCAGAACGTTGTTGTCAGCTTGACTAGCACGCTGCGGCCCACGCTGATTCATGAGTTCCGGTTCAGCTATCTGCCAATTGTCGTAACGCTGGCTCCGTTTCTGCAGAACAACGACTTCCTCAAGCAGGCGGGCGTAACGGGATTCGAGGAAACCGGACACGTGCCGGGCAGCGTAGGCTCGTTTCCTGATTTCTCGTGGAGCGGATTCTCCACTGCAGCGGGATCCACCTTCGACCAAAGGCCGAAGACTCAGGATCTGAAAGTTTACGAGTGGCTCGATTCGGTGACCTGGATCAAAGGCCGCCATATTGTAAAGGCGGGCGCAAAATTCCGCCACTGGGTTCCCTTGTTCACCGACAGCGGCAATTACGAAGGCAGTTTCAGCTTCACCGGCGTGAATACACAAAACCCGGCAAGCGCCGCGCGTACCGGCGACAGCTTCGCTGACTTTCTGATTGGGTTGCCGCGAACAGTATCGCGCGCATTTCCGGCGGCGCCTTTCGGCGGGTATGCCACTTACAGCCACTTTTATGTGCAGGATGATTTCAAGGTGACCGACCGGCTGACGTTGAACCTGGGACTGCGCTATGAGTACTCGCCTTTTCTGAACGGCTATAAGGGACAGGTGGGAACGTTCGACGGATCGCAAGCGAAACCGATCATCATCGCGGGCCGGGGTGACGTGCCTGACCTGACCGCCCAACCGGTAGCACCGCTGGCGTATTCGCTGTTCAGCCAGTATATTCAGACATCGAAGACTGCAGGGCTGCCCTATTCGATCACGAAGACGGATAACAACCAATGGGCACCGCGCATTGGGCTCGCGTGGCGTCCGTTTGGGGAGCACACCGTGATTCGCGGCGGCTATGGAATCTTCTATGAAGTAGAAACCAGCGGCAACCGCGTGAACCACAACATGCTGCCCTACTTGCTGGGCGAGACGGTAACAAACGATGCGGTGCCGCCGAACCGGACGCTTGCGGATTATTTCTTGGGCCGGTCGCTGGGCAGCGTGGGGACCACGCCCTCGCTGGGCCCGGCTTATGTGAATGAGCGCATGGGCTCCGATCAGCATTGGAGTCTTGGCGTGCAGCGACAGTTCTGGCATGACCTGGTGTTCGAAGTGGATTACGTCGGCAACCACGGCACTCATATCTCCGGGACCAATGCGTTCAACAATCCGCCCGCCGGGCCGGGAGCGATTCAAACGCGGCGGCAATTCCCGCAATTCGGCAATATTACGTACTTCTCGCAGGACGTCGCGACTACCTACCATGCGCTGCAAACCAAGTTTGAAAAGCGGTATGGCGCGGGGTTATTTTTCCTGGCGTCGTACACGTATTCAAAATCGCTGACTATTCAAAATACGCCGGCCGCGGGCGGCGACACTTACTTTGAAAAAGCGCTTTCCAGCTTCGACATCCCTCACAACTTTGTGGTGAGCGCGGGTTATGAACTGCCAGTCGGCAAGGGCAAGCGATACCTTGGCGGCAGCAACAGCTTCGTGGATGGATTCCTGGGAGGCTGGCAACTACAGACGATTTACAACGTCCGCAGCGGCAGGCCGTTTACGCCTACAATTTCACGCGACGTAGCGAACACAGGTGTTGGCGGACAGCGCCCCAACCGCTTGCGCGACGGGCATCTGGATCATCCCACGCTGGCGCAGTGGTTCGACGTCACAGCGTTCACCGTTCCGGCAAACTTCACGTACGGAAACTCCGGCGGATCCATACTCCGCGAGGATAGTTTCAGAGATCTGGATTTCTCATTATTTAAAGTCTTTCGCGTGACCGAAGGTTCCAAGCTGCAGTTCCGGGCTGAGTTTTTCAACTTAACGAACACGACCAGCTTCGCCGCGCCAGGCACGAATGTGGATCTGGCTACCGGCGGCCGCATTACCAGTGCATTGAGCACGCCGCGGCAGGGGCAGTTTGCCTTGAAGTACATTTTCTGAGGATGAACACTATGCGCAGGTTGCTGTTGTCGATTGTGATTGCCGGTGCCGCACTGGCTCAGGACCCGGTCACGATCCGGGTGGATGTGGAGAAGCGCTTGGGGCCGATGAAGCCGATCTGGAGCTACTTCGGATACGACGAACCGAACTATACCTATACGGCGAACGGCACCAAACTGGTGGGCGAGCTGGCGGTGCTGCATGCGCCGGTTTACATTCGCGCGCATTCCATGCTGAGCACGGGCGATGGGTCGCTGGCGCTGAAATGGGGGTCGACGAATGCCTATACCGAAGACGCGAACGGGAAGCCGGTGTACGACTGGACGATTGTGGACCGCATCTTCGACACGTATACGAAGGCTCACGCGAAGCCGTTTGTCGAGATCGGTTTTATGCCGAAGGCGCTTTCCACAACACCGGAACCGTATCAGCACAACTGGCCCAAAACCAAGATCAGCGCCGGCTGGGCGTTCCCGCCGAAGGATTACGCCAAATGGGGCGAACTGGTTTACCAGTGGACCAAGCACTCTGTGGAACGGTACGGCGAGGCGGAAGTAAACACCTGGTACTGGGAAGTATGGAACGAACCGGATATCGAATACTGGCGCGGCACGCCGGAGGAGTACGACAAGCTTTACGACACCGCCGTGCGCGCCGTGAAGCGGGCGGCGCCGCGGGCGCGCGTGGGCGGCCCTGCCACTACGAGCCCTTCGGGAACGAAGGCTGGCGAATATCTGCGGCAGTTTCTGGCGTTCTGCGATAAGACCGGTGCGCCTCTCGATTTCGTGACCTATCACGCGAAAGGCCGGCCAACGAACACCGCGGGGCATGTACAGATGGGCCTTTCGAAGAACCTGCTGGATGTTCAAGAAGGCATGAAGATACTGGCGAGCTTCCCGAAATATGCCAAGCTGCCGATCATCCTGAGTGAGGCCGACCCGGAAGGCTGCGCGGCTTGTTCGCTGAGCATGGGCTACAAGCAGAACGGCTATCGCAACGGGACCATGTACCCGACCTATACCGCGACCCTGATGAACAGCATTATCAATCTGGCCGATGAACAGAAGGCCAACATAGAAGGCATGCTGACCTGGGCCTTCGAGTTCGAAGGGCAGCCCTGGTTCGATGGCTTCCGGACACTGGCGACGAACGGCGTGGATAAGCCGGTCCTGAATGTGTTCCGCATGGCACAGAAGCTGACCGGCGACCGCGTAACTGTTCAAAGCTCCGGTGCGATTCCGACGGCGCAGATTATCGCGAACGGAGTGCGGACCTCGCCCGATGTGAACGCGCTGGCTACGCGCGAGGGAAACACGGTCACGGTGATGGCGTGGAATTATCATGATGACGATTTGCCCGGGCCAGACGCTCCCGTACATCTGGTGTTGAACAATATGCCAAAGAAGACAATGACCGTGGAGCACTACCGGATCGATCAGACCCATAGCAACTCCTACACGGCGTGGCAGAAAATGGGATCGCCCCAGCACCCGACGGCGGACCAGTACAAACAACTGGAAGCTTCCGGGCACCTTGAAAAACTCACGGGGACCCAGAAGCTGAAGGGCAGTGAGATGGATTTCACTCTGCCCCGGCAATCGGTGAGCTTAATTCAGATTCACTGGTAAAGATCAGTTGCCGATTGGCAGTATCAACGTGTGGTTCCTGTATTGCTGCTGAAACCTGCCTTCGATCGCCCAGTCCGGTAACGGCACTTTGCGGACTTCAGAAGATGCTACTCGGCAGGGTTTGGTGGCTGCTACTGCGAGACGCCAGCGTAGTGTTTGCATATCCCGGCGATTGGCATACAATGTGTCAGCGGTTTCGGTCCGACTCACGCCTTCTGTAAAACGAGATGATCATGGCTCGAACGCGGAAAGCCCTCGAACCAATGGTCCGTTTCAGAAGATGAGCTCGCCAGCGCTCCATGGATGAGGGTTGCTTAAACCAAGTTAGGCGTGAAAGAGTCGCGTGGCTGTCAGGACCTTCGAATGTGAGTTTATTCCTCGATGAGCCGTACACAGTGACCGATTTTTCGCTGGCTCGAGTTGGAACCAGGCCTTCGATCACGAAGTCGCGAAAAAAGTGCGCCGACAGTCCAGTGGGAAAGCGTTTCGATGTGAGACTGGTAATCCCACGTGGCGACATATCCAGTATCTACGCAGTCGAGTACGTGACACGCAGAGTCGTTACTGAGGACAAGAAGGGAGGGACAGGTTGCATGAGTTGGGCCGACATCTGTCCATTCGTTGGTACAAAATGCGGCCGACCGGGCGATCACCGAACGGCCTTGTTACAGCACCGGAGGGCAAACGCAGTTCGTAAGAGACGAGGCCCCACGAGCCGATGAACCTGGCTGGAATGACAGACCCAGCGCGTTGGCCGAATGCGGCCCCGGCAATGCAGAAGACGACGAGCATCCTGTACATGAGGGTTGAGTTTACAACAGATCTTTGCCACACAAGGCCGTAGGTCACGAAGCGGGGTGACGCCGCACTCCACTCGGCGATCCTGCCTGAATTACGGCGTTGCCGGAATGTGGGCGAGTGGCCCTTGTGGGACGGCGAAGGGTAGATCTACACTCTTGCTAAGGATCACGATCCACCTTGGCCATTGCCTCTAAGCTGCGGCGCGCGGAGCCGCCTTAGTATAACGTGCTGTTGAAGAACGTCAACTCACCGACAAGCCATCACCGCCGCTAAATTGGAGCCCTTCAACGGCTCCTGCGCGAGCAAAAGCGCGGAGGCGGTAAAGCTTTGGACTGTATGAGATGAAATGGTCGGGGCGAGAGGATTCGAACCTCCGGCCTCCTGGTCCCGAACCAGGCGCGCTACCAGACTGCGCTACGCCCCGAAACCTCAAGTCTAGCCCGTTGCGTATTCATTACACAAGCAGATAGCCTTAAAGCTTGCCGCAAGCCTCGCCGCGCGATCTGCCGTCTGTTCATCAGGTGCTGGAGCGCCTTCCCCCCGCGGCCCGCCGATTTCCCCACGATCTTGCCGTCTTTGAGATTCGGCGCATTCTCGCGGAGGCCCGAACTACGCCCCTATCAGCGCCCATTGAAGACACGGTCGCCACTGCGCTCTCCCGCTGGACGACGCCTTCGCTCCAGGGCGTCATCAATGCCACAGGGGTTGTGCTTCACACCAATCTGGGCCGTGCCCCCCTGGGTCCCGCGTCCCCAATCCCCGGCTACAGCAACCTTGAGTATGATCTCAAAACGGGCCGCCGCGGCAAGCGCGATACCCATCTCGACGCCCTGCTGCAGAAGCTGCTGGGCGCTCCCGCCGTCGTCGTGAACAATGGCGCGGCAGCGCTGTATCTCGCCCTCCGCGAGCTCGCCGCCGAGGGTGAAGTCATCGTCTCCCGCGGCGAGTTGATCGAGATCGGCGATGGCTTTCGCATCCCCGACATCATGACCAGCTCCGGCGCGAAGCTGCGTGAAGTCGGCACCACCAACCGAACCCGCATTGAAGACTACCGCGAAGCCATCAACCAGAACACTCGCCTCATCCTCCGCGTCCACCCCAGTAACTTTCAGATGACCGGCTTCACCGGGCGTCCCACGCTGAGGGAACTCGCCGCCCTTGCCCGCGAGTCCGGCGTCCCGCTCCACGAAGACCTCGGCAGCGGCTGCCTGGTCGACCTCAGCCCTTTCGGCATCCGCGAACCCCTGATCCAGGAAAGTCTGCAGGCTGGCGTGAACTTGGTCTCCTTCAGCGGCGATAAGCTCCTCGGAGGGCCGCAATCGGGCCTCCTCGCGGGCAGTGAAGACCTCGTCAAGCGTTTGCGGCGCAATCCCATGTTCCGCGCGCTTCGTGTTGATAAGCTGATCACCGGCGCAATGGAACGAACCCTCCGTGCCCTGGTCCTCGAAGACTGGGAGTCGCTCCCCGCTTTGCAGATGCTCCGGCTTAGCTCCGAAGAAATCCGCGGCCGCGCCGAGGCCATGGCCTCTCAAATCCCTGGTGCTCTGGTCATTCCGGGCGAAAGCGTCACCGGCGGCGGTGCCACCCCGGAACAGACGCTCCCCACCTATCTAATCGCCCTCAACGCCGCAGCTGAACCGGGCCTGCGCGCGGGGTCGCCTCCCGTCATCGCGCGCATCTCGCAAGGCAAGCTGCTTGTCGATCTCCGTACCGTCTTCTTGTCTGAAGAACCGGCGCTGCTCGAAGCGCTCCTCCAATATGATCACCGTTAAGCCACAAGCGAAACCCATCCTCACCACTCGCCAGATTGCGACCCTCAGCTTCGGGTTTTTCGGCATTCAGTTCGGCTGGAATCTGCAACTCGCGAACATGAGCGCCATCTATCAATACCTGGGCGCGAACCCCGATCAAATTCCCATCCTCTGGCTCGCCGCGCCGCTCACCGGCTTGCTGGTCCAACCCGTCATCGGCCATATGAGCGACCGCACCTGGAACCGCTTCGGACGCCGTCGCCCTTACTTCCTGGCCGGCGCGATCCTCAGCGCCATCGCGCTGTTTCTCATGCCCTCCAGCACCAGCCTGCTTACCGCCGCGCTTCTGCTCTGGGTCCTCGACGCTTCCATCAACATCAGCATGGAACCCTTTCGGGCCTTTGTAGCCGATATGCTCCCCAAATCCCAGCATGCCGCCGGATATGCCATGCAAAGCATGTTCATCGGCCTGGGAGCGATCGCCGCCTCTGCCCTGCCCTGGTTCTTAGGCCGCTTCCTGCAACCTGAAACGTCTGCCCACCTCATTCCTGAAGCCATACGCATCTCTTTCCGCGCCGGCGCGGTCGTCTTCTTGGGCGCGGTGCTGTGGACGGTATCGCGCACCAAGGAATACCCGCCCACCGAACCGCCCGAGCCCTTTGAATGGAGTTCCCTGACGCGCGCCTTCGCAACCATGCCCCTGGTCATGAAGCGTCTCGCGCTCGTGCAGGTGGCGACCTGGCTCGGGCTGTTCTGGATGTGGCTCTACTTCACGGTTACCGTTGCCACTAAGGTCTTCGGCGGCGCTGACCCGCAATCGCCCGCTTACACGCGCGGCGTCGAGTGGGCCAACCTCTGCTTCGGCATGTACTCGGTGGTCTGCTTCCTGTTCTCGCTTTGCTTGCCCGCCGTCAGCCGGAAGCTCGGGCGCCGCAACACTCATACCGTCTGCCTGATCGCCGGCGCCTTGGGGCTGCTCTCGGTCGGCATCATTACGGACTACCGCCTGCTGCTGCTTTCCATGACGGGCGTGGGCATTGCTTGGGCCAGCATTCTATCCATCCCTTATGCCATGCTGGCGGGGTCGCTCCCCGTCAACAAGACCGGCTTCTATATGGGCGTCTTCAACTTCTTCATCGTCATCCCGGAGATCTGCGCCTCCCTCGGCTTCGGTTGGGTGATGCGCAACGTGCTTTCGAACAACACGCTCGCCGCAGTCGTCTCGGGCGGAGTCTGTCTGCTCATCGCCGCCGCTCTCATGCGCATGGTTCCTGAGGAAGCCGCCGTATGAAATCCCTTGGCCTGCTCTTCCTGATCGTCGCGCAAGCGCTCGCGCAGCCTACCCTCACCAAAATTGAACCACCGAACTGGTGGCCGGGCCATACGCTCAATCCCGTCCGGCTACTCCTGCGCGGAAACCATCTGCAAGGTGCCGGGTTAGAGGTAAGCGGCGGGCTCACCATCGCCCACACGCTTGTCAACGCCAAAGGCACGTATCTCTTTTGCGACCTGACCATACCCGAAGACGCCACGCCTGGAGAACGAACCATCACTGTGCGTACCACGGAAGGCACCGCCACAATCCCGTTTCGCGTCGACGCCCCCCTCCCCGCGAAAGGCCGCTTCCAAGGTTTTTCCTCCGACGACGTGATCTACCTTCTCATGCCCGACCGTTTCTCGAACGGCGACAAATCGAACGACGATCCCGCAATTTCGAAAGGCCTCTTCAATCCAAATGACCCACAGATGTACCACGGGGGCGACCTTCAAGGAGTCATCGATCGGCTCCCTTATCTGAAGACGCTCGGCATCACGGCCATCTGGATGACCCCCGTTTACGAGAACGTCAATGAACTCAATTTCAAACAGGCAATCAATGGCAAGCCCCGCGCCGATTACCACGGTTATGGCGTGACCGATTACTACGGCGTCGAAGAGCACTTCGGCAATGTCGCCCTGTTCCGCAAGCTTACCGACAGCGCCCACGCCCTAGGCATCAAGGTGATTCAGGATCAGGTGGCGAATCACACCGGCCCCTATCACCCATGGGTTGCGAACCCTCCTCTGCCCGATTGGTTCCATGGAACCGCCGCAAATCACGTCGACGAGACGTGGCAGATTTGGACCTTGAACGATCCGAACGCTTCCGCCTCCGTTACGCGGCCCGTGCTCGATGGGTGGTTCAACAACGTGCTTCCGGACATGAATCAGGAGAACGCCGAAGTGGCACAGTATGAGATTCAGAACGCCTTATGGTGGGTTGGCGTGAGCGGCATCGACGGCATCCGGCAGGACACGCTGCCCTATGTTCCGCGAGGCTTCTGGAAGCCATGGTCCGCCGCCCTGAAGCGGCAATATCCGGACCTTCGCGTAGTGGGCGAAGTCTTCGATCAGGACCCCGCGCTAACCTCGTCGTTTCAGACGGACGACACCGGGATCGACAGTGTGTTCGATTTTCCGCTCTACTTCAAGCTGCGCGAAGTCTTCGCGCAAGGGCGTCAAGTCGAAGCGATTCCCAAGGTGCTCGCCCATGATGGGCTCTACCGGAATGCCGGTTCGCTGGTCACGTTCTTAGGCCTGCACGACGTAGCGCGATTTCTGAACGAGAAGAACGCAACCGTCAACTCGCTGAAACAGGCCTTCACGTGCCTTCTGACCACACGCGGAATCCCCATGATCTATTACGGCGACGAGATCGCCATGCGCGGCGGCGAAGATCCGGATAACCGCCGCGACTTCCCCGTCTCGGCCTTCCTGAACCGGCAAGGCGAACAGGCCGAAGTCTATAACCATGTCCGCACTCTGCTCGGGTTACGGGCTTCCCACATTGCCCTGCGGCAGGGCACCACCGCGAACCTGGCCGTTCAGCCCGATCAGTGGATCTATACCCGAACCGCGGAAGAGGAGATTGCGCTCGTCGCAATCAACACCGCGGCTGCCGAGGTCACCCTGCAGGTTCCGCTTCGGCGCGGAGGCGTTCTCGAAAGCGCCTTCGGCCCCATGAAGCAGGTGAACATCGATTCCGGAACAGCGGACATTCGCATGCCCGCGCATTCCGCGCAGCTCTACTTCGTGCGGTGAACTAAGCCCTCTCCTGGTAAGTGCCTTCCGCCGTATTCACGCGGATGCGTTCGCCTTCCGTAATAAACGCCGGCACCTGCACCACCAGTCCGGTTTCCATCTTGGCCGGCTTGGTGACGTTTGAAACGGTCGAGCCTTTCAAACCTGGCTCGGTCTCGAGCACCGTCATCTCCACCGTGGCGGGAAGTTCCACGCCCATCGGCTTGCCTTCATAGAACTCGATGGCCACCTTCAGATTCGGCGTCAGGTAATCGGTCGCATCGCCCAGAATGTCCTTCGTCAGATGCATCTGCTCGAAGTTCTCGGTATTCATGAAGTAATAGGATTCGCCATCATCGTAGAGATATTCGAACTCCTGCTCGTCCATGATCGCGCGCTCCACCTTGTCGTCGGAGCTAAAACGATGGTCGGTCATGGAGCCGTTGCGCAGCATGCGCATTCTCACCTGAACGAAGCCGCGCAGGTTGCCCGGAGTGCGGTGGGACATGCTGAAGATCGAATAAAGTTCATTGTTGAACTTGATGATCATCCCCGGGCGCAATTGTGTTGACGTAATCATATTTTTAGAATGGCAGGATCTCTTCCCGAATGGGGTCGAAATCGATGCGGCGTCGTTGCATATAACTGATGTTGCCTAAGTGCGAGGCCTGGGCGGAACGGTGCCCGATCAGAACGTCGCCGTTCGGCAGCTTCCGCGTCTTCACGCAGTCCAGGAAGTTGTTCACGTGGTCGAGCGTCAAATCATGCGGGGCCGCCTTCACGATCACAGGCGTCACGTTGCGGCCCTTCGGGTAGTACTCGTAGTGGGCACGATCGATCAGCAGACGGCCTTCGGTGCCGCACATCTCGATCGCCGCGCCGGTTACGCCGGGAGCGAGCGTCGCCTCAAAGGTCGCGGTGTACTCGCCCGGATATTCAAGCAGCACGTTGATCGTGTCCGGCGCCGTGCGGCCGTCTTTATAGTTATAGACTCCGCCCGCGGCCTGCGCCGAAGTGGGCACATCGTGGCCCATGAACATGTGCACCACATCGATCCAGTGTGTGAACAGGTCGGTCACCTGTCCGCCACCGAAATCGAGATACGCGCGCCAGTTCCAATACTGTTGCGGATCCCAGTCACGCCACTTGACCGGGCCCAGAAAGCGCGACCAGTCAAGGTTCGAAGGCTTGGTTTGCAGCGATTCAGGCGCCTTGCGCAGATGGTAGGTGTTGCCATGCCACCAGGTACGCGCGAGCGTGATCTTGCCGAGCTTGCCCGTATCGAAGTAGTCGCGTTTCGCTTGCAGGTAATGAATTCCGGAGCGCTGCTGCATTCCGACCTGACAGATGCGCTCATTGATGCGCGCCGCCTTTACGATCGGCGGACCTTCTTCCGGCTTGAGCGTGAGCGGCTTTTCCACATAGACGTCCTTCCCGGCGTTCAGCGCGTCTGTGGCGATTGTGGCGTGCCAGTGATCGGGCGTCGCGATCAGGCACATATCCACCTCTTTCATCTCAAGCAGCCGCTGATGCTGCTTGAAGTCCTTCGCTTTCGGCGCTTTCGAACGCGCCTGATCGATGTTGGCCGCGTAGATATCGCACACGGCCACCACATCGACGTTGCTGTTCATCTGAAACTGGCTCATGTCGAAGCGGCCCCGTTCGCCGGCTCCGATCAGGCCCAGATTCATCCGGTCATTCGCGCCTTTGATGCGGGAATAGGAAGCGGCCGTGAGCGCAACGGCCGAACCGCGCAGCAGATCTCGTCGAGTGTTCATATTAGTGTTCGTGAACCTCCGTGCATCCGGGGAAGGATGCCAGGGCTACATTGCCCTTATATCCTAATTCGGTTTCCAGGCCGGCTTGCGAAGTGTAGTATCCATCCGCCGTCATCGACTTCACCGCGCGGAAGAAAACCACTTCCACGGGCTTCATCTCCATCTTGTCGGCGCGTTCGCAAAGCGGTGTCAGAAACGCAACCTGGTCCGGCTCGGTGAGTTCCAGGAAAACCTTGCCGTACGTTTTTCGGGCAGCCTTGTCCAGGGCCCGCACGCCTTCCCGATACCGGACCTGCATGTCCGGATTCGCGCTCAGCGCGCCATCGATGTACTTCGGCACTCCCGCGGCAACAGCGCCCGGTGTGTCGGTCGGCGGAATGATTAAATCCGACATGCGCGAAACGACGGCGAGTTCGTGCGCGGTCAAAAACTTGGGCGTGAATGGTCCGGCCGCGGCGGGCGTCGCTTGCTTGCCGGCTTGATCATGCAAATGTTGGCCATAGAGTTCATCGGCGCCGAACGGAAACGCGCACGTCGCTCCGATTGCGCCGATGATCTTCAGTGAATCTCTTCGGGAGTCCATGCTTACACTTCTCCTTTCTTGAAGCGGTCGGCCAGATGATCGGCCGTGCGGGCGGCAAGCGCCATAATCGTGAGCGTTGGGTTCTTCTCGGACGAGGACGGGAACACGCTCGCATCCAGAACATAGAGGTTCTTGTGGTCGTGCGTCTGGCAGAAAGCGTCGACCACCGAAGTTCGCGGGTCCGTCCCCATGCGGCAGCCCCCAATTTCATGATTGGTCACGGGAGTCTGGCCGACCGAGAGAATCTCTGCCCCGGCGGACTTCAGGATCTCGACCGACCATCGGTTCATATCGTGGAAGATCTTCCAATCGTTGTCTTTCCAGACCACGGTGCGCCGGGCCGTGGGCAAGCCGTACATGTCGAGTTTGCTGTAGTCGAGATCGACGAAGGAATCCTTATTCGGCAGCATCTCGCCATAAGGGGAGAAAGTCACGAACGCCGGATAGCGGTCTTTGACAGCCTGCTTGTAGCTCTTGCCGAAGCCGGGCAGCGTCCGGGCCCAACCCACCGCACGCCGGTTCTGATAATTGAACTGAGCGCCGAAGCTGCGGGCGTAATCGCGCTTGCGCTCATGCATGAAGCTCGGGAGATAAGCGTGGTCAAGGAAGCCCTCATCGTCCGTGGTGGGCTTGCCGATCAGGCCGGTCAGACAGGCCTGCACGCCTCCTGTG
Organism: Bryobacterales bacterium; assembly: GCA_963795835.1. Lineage (GTDB taxonomy): Bacteria > Acidobacteriota > Terriglobia > Bryobacterales > Bryobacteraceae > JALYXI01. Next base: position 288,774 of record CAWCJC010000006.1, read on the forward strand.
AAGTGGGGGATGAAGTTCTTGCCCAGCTCACCGGAAGAGTTGGCAAGGCCCGACATCTGGAGAAGCGCGATAGATTGCGCGCATGCACAGGCCACGATCACCGCGCGCGCTTGGACTTCACCTTCGCCGCCGGTCACGCGGTCCAGATAGCTAACGCCCGTGGCGCGGTTTTCCTTCGAAACTTGGACCTTGCGCACCACGGCATTGTGAAGAATCTCCAGCTTCCCGGTCCGAAGCGCCGGGAGCATGTGAACATCGGCGGAGTTGTACTTAGCGACCACATCGCAGCCGGACATGCAGTTGCCGCAGAAGTGGCACGCGGGCCGGGTTTTGCTCGCGACACTGAGCGTCGCCTTGCGAACGTGGATGATCTTGATCCCAAGCTTCTGCGCGCCGCTCAGGATCATGCGGTCGCTGCACTTCATCGGGACGGGGGGCAGAAAGTTGCCGTCGGGAAGATCAGTCAGCCCGTCGCGATTCCCGCAGACGCCCACTTCGCGCTCGACGATGTCGTAATAAGGCGCAAGATCAGGGTAGTCAATCGGCCAATCTTCACCCGCGCCTTCGATCGATTTGCCCTTGAAATCGCGATGGCTATAGCGCCAGGCAACCGCGTTCCAAAGCATGGTCTTGCCGCCGACGCCCCGGGAGCGTTCCGAATCGAAGCCCGCTACGCCCGGCTTCATCGTCGGGATGTGGCGGTCTTCGAATTGGTACGGCATCGCGTGCGTGTTAAACGCGGTCCGCGTATTGACCTTGGGGCCGCCTTCGACCACGATGACATCCACGCCCTTGCGGGCCAGGTGAGCCGAAACCGTTCCGCCGCCGGCCCCGGAGCCGACCACGCACACATCGTAGATTTTGCTTGCCAACGTTTGCCGCCTACCAGTTCAGAAGCTTCTCGGCTTCCCGCACCACGTCCTCGGTCTGGGGAAGGATCGCGTTTTCTAACTGAGGATGATATCCCACCCAGGTGTCCAGCGCACCTATACGCCGGACGGGAGCGTCGAGCGAGGAGAACAGTTCATCGGCAATGCGGGCGGCGATTTCGGCTCCGTATCCCCATGAGATCGTGTCCTCGTGAACAATGAGCACGCGCGCCGTCTTCTCCACAGACGCGCGAATCGCATCCCAATCGTAGGGCGAGAGACTGCGCAAGTCGATCACTTCCACCGAGTAATCGGAGTTCTTCTTCTCCAGTTGCTGCGCGGCCATCAGCGACTTCTGCACCAGTGCTCCGAAGGTCACGATGGTGAGCGCGCTCCCTTCCTTCACCACCTTCGCTTTTCCGAGAGGAATGGTGTAGTCAATACCGGGATGCGGAGCCCGGTTGTAGATTTCGCGGTATAGCTTCTTGTGTTCCAGGAACAGTATCGGATCGTCGCTTCGGATAGCGGTTCGCAGCAGGCCGCAAGCATCGGAAGCGTTCGAAGGCATCACCACCCGCAACCCTGGAATGTGGGTAAAAATCGACTCGCCCGATTGCGAATGATAAATGGACCCGCTGTGATAGCCGCCGATCGGGACGCGGATAACCACCGGGCAGGAGAAACTTCCGTTCGAGCGCCAGCGCAGCGTCGCCAGTTCATCGCGAATCTGCATCATGGCTGGCCAGATGTAATCGAAAAACTGAATTTCGACCACGGGCGTCATTCCTACGGTCGCCATCCCGATCGCACGGCCCACAATGGCAGCTTCGGCAATTGGCGCATTGAAGCACCGGCGGCTTCCAAACTCGGTTTGCAGGCCTGCGGTAACTTTGAACACGCCGCCCTTGCCCTTCACTTCGCAGAGACTCTCTTCGCGGGAGCAATCGGCAACGTCTTCGCCGAAAACCACCATATTCGGATCGCGCCGCATCTCCTCGGCGAGGGTTGTATTGATCATGTCCAGCATGGTTTTCGGCTCCCCCGTGGGTTGTTCGAGGGCGCTGAATGACGGCTGGTGCGGGCTGTAAAGGTTTTCGAGAGCGGTTTCCGGGGCCGGTGGCTTGGCTTCAAGCGCAATCTCAAGAGCCTGTTGCAGTTCCAAGTCAACTGCTTCCTTCAGGCTTTGCAAAGCGGAAGCATCAGTGACGCGATCTTCCAGGAGCTGCTTCGAGAAATTAACAACCGGGTCCCGCGTGGCTTCCTTCGCCCTTTCCGCTGCGGTACGGTAGAACTTCTCATCGTCGGAGAGCGAATGAGAGTAAAGGCGCGCCAGATGTCCGTGAACTACCGCCGGACCCTTGCCGGACCGGCAATGCTCCACTGCTTCAGTAAGAACCGCCGACGAAGCGGAAAAATCCGAGCCATCCACTTCCCGGATCCACAGTTCGGGAAAACCGGTCAGCAGGCGAGAAATGTTACCGCCGGGAGTCTGGTAATCCGCCGGAACGGAGATGGCGTAACCGTTATCCTGGATCAGAAAGATGACGGGAAGCCGCCGAAGCGTGGCGGCGTTCACCGCCTCCCAAAACTCGCCCTCGCTGGTGGCGCCTTCGCCGGAACTCACCAGCGTAACCCGGTCCGACTTCGGGTCCAGATAACGGCATGCTTCGGCGCATCCAATTGCCTGCAAAAACTGAGTTCCCGTCGGCGAGGAAGAACTAACGATATTTCGGGTGGGGTCGCTCCAGTGCGAAGGCATCTGGCGCCCCCCGGAAGCGGGGTCGGAAGCAGCCCCCACGGCTTGCAGCAGCATCTCGAGCGGCGTTACCCCAAGCGCCAATGCGAGAGCGCGATCGCGGTAATAGGGGTAAGTCCAATCGTAGCCGGGCCGGAGTGCCAGACCGGCAGCGGTTTGCAGCGCTTCGTGCCCTGCCCCGCTAACCTGGAAGTAGATGCGGTTCTGGCGCTTGAGCAGGATCTCGCGATCGTCAATCCGGCGGGAGGTGTACATCAGCCGGAAGGCTTTCAGGAGTGTGTCGGACCCGGAAAGAGGTTGCGTGCCAAGGTGCGGCTCTTCCGTCTGCGCAAGCATGAAAATTGATCGTTCCCTCCTTACCAAGTGTACGCCTGCTGAAACACGAGTTTTGGGTGGGCAGATACGGTCTAGGGAGAGTCTTTTCAGAAAAATGCTAATTTGGAGTTGCACTGCCCGCGATTGCAGCTATCACCTTCGAACTAAGGATCGATCACGCCCAGTCGCTTAAGGATAAGCGGCAGGTGGTCAAGAGTCTCAAGGACCGTCTTCGCGGACGATTCAACGTCGCCGTGGCGGAGATTGACGATCAGGATCTCTGGCAGCGAGGAGTAATTGCTGCCGTTACCGTGGCGAGTTCCCGGCTGGTCGCGGAAGAAACAGTATCCCGCGTCGAGCAGGAAGCGTCTCACCTTCTGGGCGCAATGCTGGTCCGGGCGGATGTAGAGTGGCTGTGAAAAGTAGACATGGACAAACGTAGAACAGCCCGCGTAGGACAGGCAATCCGGGAAGAACTTTCGGAGCTGATCTCCTTTGAAATGAACGACCCACGGCTGAAATCCGTAACCGTCGCGGAAGTGGATGTAACGCCGGACGGCCGGCAAGCGACTGTAAAGGTAGAGGTATTTGGTACGCCTGAGGAACAAAAAGACGCGATGGCCGCCCTGCAGCATTCTGCCGGCTTCCTCCGTCACCAGGTAGCGTCCCGAATGGACTTGCGCCATGCGCCCGAACTGCTGTTCCACGCCGATTCGGGAATGGCCGCGCAGTCACGCGTAGAAACGCTTTTACAGCGCGTCAAAAAAAGCCGGCGTGGGCCCGGGGATGCGGCCGATTCCTAAACATCTTGTGTTAATTTTGTTGTTGCTCGGGTGTCTAGCCGTTCCAGGGTTCGCGGCGGAAATGCTGCGCCTGGAAAGCAACGTCGAAGCCATGGGAAGTACTTATTCCCTGGTACTTTACGGACCGGACCAAGAGCAGCTGGAACGCGCCGCCGAGCTGGCCTTTGCTGAAGCGCACCGCCTGGATGAAGAACTTTCGAATTACAAGCCCGAAAGCCCGTGGAGCGAAGTAAATCGTTTTGCGGCGGAGCGCGCCGTTGCCGTACCGGCGGAATTGTTCGATTTGCTAGCGGCCTGCGTCGATTACAGTAAACGCAGCGAAGGCGCGTTCGATATTACGGTAGGGCCGCTGATGCGGGTCTGGGGATTTTACAAAGGCTCCGGGCACCTGGCGAAGCAGGAAGACGTGAAAGGCGCACTGGCTCGCGTCGGTTACCGGAATCTTCTTCTCGATTCCAAAACCCAGACAGTTCGTTTCGCAAAAAAGGGTGTCGAGATCGATCCGGGTGGAATCGGGAAAGGTTTCGCGGTGGACCGGATGGTGGATGTCTTGAGAAAAGCAGGAATTCAAATCGCCCTGGTCACCGCCTCCGGCAGCAGCATTTATGGCATGGGAGCGCCGCCGGGCGAAAAGGGCTGGACCATTTCGATTCGCGATCCCCGCGACGAGACCAAAACTGTGGAAAACATCGTCCTCAAAGACGAATCTCTTTCCACATCAGGCAGTTACGAGAAATTCTTCGAGGCAGACGGCAAGATTTACGCGCATATTATGGATCCCAGAACGGGATTTCCTGCACGCGGAATGTTGTCCGTCTCCGTTATTACGCCCCGAACTATAGACAGCGAGGCCTGGTGCAAGCCATTCTTTATCAATGGGCGCGCCTGGGCGGCTCAACACAAACCGGAAAGGACTCGCGCATTTTTTTGCGAGGATAAAGCTGATCAAAAATGCGTGTGGCTCCAATGAGCAGTCGTTTCTTAGATGCGTGCAAACGTAGACCAACCGATGTTCGTCCGGTGTGGTTCATGCGGCAGGCAGGCCGTTACCTGCGTCAATATCGCGAGATCCGTTCGAAACACGGCATCCTTGAGATGTGTAAGCGGCCTGATTTGGCTGCGGCCGTAACCCTGCAGCCCGTGGAGTTACTGGACGTAGATGCCGCGATCATCTTCGCGGATCTGCTGCTGCCGGTGGAACCAATGGGCCTGAAACTCCGTTATGCCGAGGGAGAAGGGCCGATCATCGATAATCCGGTTCGCACGTCGGACGATATCGACAGCCTTTCCACGCTCAATACGGACGATTTGGGCTATGTCGGTGAGGCAATTCAGATGGTGACGCGGGCCTTAAACGGGCGAGTGCCGGTGATCGGCTTCGTCGGCGCGCCTTTCACCTTGGCCAGTTACATGATCGAAGGCGGGTCGAGCCGGAATTTCGTCCGTACGAAACGCCTGATGTATGCCGACGAGACGATGTGGCGGCGGCTGATGGGCAAGATTGTCGACGTCCTTGCGCCGTTTGCGATCAGCCAGGTGGCGTCCGGCGCGCGCGCCATTCAGGTTTTCGATAGCTGGGTGGGTGCCCTGGGCGCAGACGATTATGTCCGTTATGCGGCGCCGTACTCGCGCGCGTTGATCGAGCGGATTCGCTCTTCGGGAGTCCCTGTCATCCACTTCGGGACCGGCGCTTCCGGCTTTTTCCGTGAACTGCACGCAGCGGGCGGAGACGTGATGGGCGTCGATTGGCGCATGAATATCGATCAGGCCTGGATGGATATCAGCTATCGGGCCGCGATTCAGGGCAACCTCGATCCCGTCGCGCTGTTTGCGCCGATTTCTGAGTTGCGCATCAAGGTCAATGAGCTGCTCAAGCGCACCGGTACACGGCCGGGGCATATTTTCAACTTGGGACACGGCATCCTTCCGGAAACGCCGTTCGACCATGTGCGCGCCGTAGTCGAAATGGTGCGCGAGTTCCGCCCCTAGTTCTGACCCATAACGCCCCGGTAGCAATCATCGGCGGAGGAATTTCCGGGCTAAGCGCCGCGCATTACTTGCGGGTGCGCGGAGTGGAGTCGGTCGTCATTGACCCCGGTACCGTTCTGGGTGGGCTGCTTCGTACCGAACAGGTCGAAGGCTGCACGGTGGAAGCGGGCGCGGATAGCTGGCTGGCCGCAAAACCCTGGGCCCGCGAGCTGGCGGCCGAGTTAGGGATTTCCGCAGAAGTAATCGGATCGAACGATGCGATGCGCAGGATTCAGGTACTGCGTCGGGGCAACCTGGTTCCCTTCCCCACCGGAATGCAACTGATCGTCCCGAAAACCCTTGGCACCGTTTGGGGCGCTGAGTTGTTTGATCTGCCGACCAAGCTTCGGATGACGGCGGAACGCTTTCGCCGCCCCGGGCCAGAGCTACCGGAACGCTCCGTTGGAGCTTTCGTGCGCGACCACTTCGGTCAAGCCGCGGTCGACTACCTGGCCGCGCCCTTGTTGAGCGGAATTTACGGCGGCGATGTGGAAAAGCTAAGTGCCTCGAGCGTGCTTCCCAAATTCGTCGAGCGCGAGCGGCAGCACGGCAGCATCACGCGGACAGCGGCCGAAGAACCGGCGCCGCGCGGAGCGACATTCGAATCGATGCGCGGCGGGTTAGGCCAATTATGCGAGGCTCTCCGGCCGCCTAATCACCTGAAAGGCACGGCCGAAGCAATCCGGAACGAAGCGGGCAGTTGGCAGGTGCGCGTCGGGGGAGAGTGGCTCACGGCTTCAAGCGTGGTCGTCGCCACGCCTGCGCACGCCGCCGCGGCTCTCCTGCCAGGGGAACTCGGCCGCATGCTGGCCGGGATTACGCACAGCTCGGCGCACATCGTGGCCATGGCCTTTCGCGGCGTTCCGCCGCTACCCGGGTTCGGCTTATTGGTCCCCAAGGTGGAAAACCACAACCTCATGGCGGCCACTTGGGTAACGTCGAAGTTCAGCGGCCGCGCTCCGCAGGACATTCAGGTTGTGCGAGCGTTCTTCCATCAGGAATCGCGGGATCCCGCGGGCGAACTGAGCAAAGTATTCCCGATCCCAGCCGAGCCTCTCTTCGTCCGCACCTATGAATGGCCTCAATCGCTGCCGCAGTATGCAGTGGGTCACAAGGCTCTGGTGGAGCGCATCGAGGCTGAGGTGGCGCGCTACCCCGGAATCCACCTGATCGGCAATGCATTCCATGGTGTCGGCATTCCGGACTGCGTTCGTCTGGCAAAAAAGACGGCGGCTAGCATAGTACCCGCGTAAAATAAAGACGTGGATGCACGCCCCGTCACCCCCGCTGAAATTATCGATCTGATTCTTGTCGAATTCCGCGCGGAGATTCTTGAGATGCGCTACTCAAACGTAGTGCGAAGTGTCTTTCAGGTGTATCTGGGAAGCCGCGATCTAAAGCGCTTAGGGCCGGTTCTGGACCGCACGCGCGCTGAGGCCACCCGCGCTCTGAACGAAGAGCTCGCTCAGTTGAACAAGCGCAAAATTCGGATTCCCGGATTTCCGCAAAATCAAAAACGCTATGAAGTTGTCGGCGATGGGTGGGTTATCGACTTTCATGAAAATACCGATGACGACGCCGATGAAAATCCGCTCATCATTCAATCTGAGTTTGCGCCGCCTCCCGGAGTTTCCTCCGACACCGATGAGCGTGTGGGTACCGATACCGTCCGCATCACCAAAAAACAGATTTCCGGTTTAACTCAAACCACCACCGAAACCGCGCGCAGTCCGAATCTGATGACGCGAAAACCCTCAGGCATTGTCTTTGCGACGCTGAATTACTCCGATGAGCGCGGTGAGCAACAGTACGACATGACGAAGGAGCGCATCAAAGTTGGGCGCGGGGCGGCGGATTGCTGGGTGGATCTGAGGCTGTACGCGAAGCAGGATATCTCGCGCGAACACATTCAGGTGCGCCACGACACCAACTCCGGCAAGTTCTTCCTCAAAGACCTGAGCACCTATGGAACAACCGTGGATGGAAAACGCGTACCTCCTTCTATCGAGCGCACCGGAGGAGAAGAAACCGACCACAATATCGAAGTCCCACTCCCGCCGAAAGCAAAAATCGGTCTGGCCGGCGTGCTGGAGTTGCAGTTCCGGGCGGCGCGAAAATGAAGACGCTCTTCGAAGCGAGTCACGTGTTTACTATTTTGTTTTTGGGGCTCGCTGTGGCGCTGGCGATTCTCGGCCGTAAGCAGGCGGAATGACCAGGGTGCAGTCCGCCGGCCTGAGCGAGCAGGGCAACGTTCGCGGCAACAACGAAGACCGGTACCACATCGATTCCGATCGCGGCATATATCTGGTTGTCGACGGGATGGGTGGACAAGCGGCGGGCGAAGAGGCTGCGGAAATTGCCGTCGCCACGCTTCGGGCGCGCCTGGAACGCACCACGGATTCGGCCGATCTCCGGATTCGCGAAGCCATCGCGCTCGCGAACAACGCCATCTTCGAAGCTGCCTCCGCCAACCCGGCGTGGTCGGGAATGGCTTGCGTGCTTACCGTAGCCGTGCTCGAAAACGGCTCGGCAACCCTGGGTCACGTCGGGGATTCACGCGCCTACCGGCTTTCCGGCGGCAAGATTGAGAAGATCACGCGCGATCATTCGCCCGTGGGGGAACAGGAAGACGCGGGGAGGCTTTCGGAAGACGCCGCCATGAAGCATCCGCGCCGCAATGAAGTGTATCGCGATGTGGGCTCGGAACCGCGCACGCCGGACGATCCCGATTTTGTCGAAATCTACCGCGTTCCGTTCACAAATCGCGACGCGCTGCTTCTCTGCAGCGATGGTTTGAGCGACGTCGTTCCGAAGCAGCGCCTGGCGGCGGTGGTGGAAAACTATGCGGGCAATCCCGAAGCCGCGTTGCGCGATCTTGTGGCGGAGGCCGTCGCCACCGGACGCGATAATGTCTCCGCCATCCTCATCGAAGGGGAGGATTTCGCTGGTGCCCCAACCGTGGTCGATACCCTTGCCGAGCCCCGGAGACGAAACTGGGTTCCGCTCTGGCTCGCTCTCGCGTTGGCCCTGGGCTTCATCGCCGGGTATTTCGCCGGCGCGCTGCTCACCCCTTCGCCTCACGGAAACCGGGTGCTGCGTGTCGGCAAGGGCGCGATTGCCACAGTTCCCGAAGCGGTGGTGCGGGCTGAGCCCGGCGATATTGTAGAGGTGGACCCGGGAGACTATCCGGAACGCGTCGTGCTCAAAGAGGGCACACGTATGATTGGGACCGATGCCGCTCACCTGAACGGCGGGATTACGGCCGATGAGTTGCAGCATGCTTCCGTACAGGGGGTCACGGCAAGCGCCATCGAGATCCGAAATTCCAAGGTGGATTTGGAAGACGTCAGTGTTCCGGGATTGATCTCGTTTAAGGGCGGGTCGGCCGGAACGCTCCGGCATTCCAGGGCCGGAAAAATTCAGGTAGAGGTGACGGCAAAGCCCGTGCTCGAAGGAAATTCCATTGAACCCGGGCGATAGGTGGGGCGGGTTCCGCATCATTCGCTACTTGGGTAGCGGTGCGATGGGAGAAGTGTTTCTCGCGCATAACGAATTAGAAAACCGCGACGTTGCCGTGAAACGCGTGCGGCGCCCGCCAGGGGTTGAGGGCGAAGAGAAGATTGCGGCGGAACGAACGGGCGCGGAGTTGGAACGGCGCCTGTCCAGTGTGGACCAGCGCGTCACCAGGGTTTACTGGTACGGAGAGATCACCGGGGATCTCGCCGTCGAAATGGAGTACGTGGAAGGGCGCGATCTTTCCGCCGTGATTTCTGAGGGGCCGGTCGCGCCCGGTCGCGCCGCCGTGATCGCGCTCGAGCTTTGCGAGATGCTGGAGAATCTACGCGTTGCGGGTGTGGTTCACGGCGATTTGAAGCCGAAGAATATCCGCATCGACACAGCCGGACGCATCCGCGTCATGGATTTTGGCGTCGCTAAGGCGCTGGCAAAGTCCCGCGATTATACGCAGGCCTTATTCGGGAGCATTGCCTACTGTTCACCGGAACGGCTGGAATCTGGGTCTATGGATCTGGCGTCGGACCTGTGGAGCGTGGGCGTAATGCTGTATCAGATGCTCTCCGGCCGTTTGCCGTTCGAGGGCGCAACGCCAGAACGATTGGAACGGCGGATCCGATCGGGCGAGCCCCCCGCGCCACTGCCCGATGCTGTTCCGGAAGCCTTGCACAGCATCTGCGCGCGCATGCTCGCCGCCAATTTGAGCGAGCGCTACGCGTCGCCCATGGCGGCACACGCGGATTTGAAACTGTTTCTTTCAGGGCGGCCGGTGCCGAAGCACGCGTTCTCTTCCGGCGATGCCACGCAACGGACCAGCGCCCCGGACAGGAATGCCACCATTCGCACTAAGGCTCCGCTTCCAAAGTCCCCGTCCCTATGGAAACCGCTGCGCCGCATCGCTGCCGTGGGCTTGGCCGCTCTGTTTGCCGTCCTGGTGCTGCTTTGGGTGATGATCCGTCCGCAGTATCAGGCCTGGGCCGATACCCGGGATCTGAAGCGCGAGATTGAAACCGAACACGTATCGGTGGACGACGCCTGGAACCGCTATCGCGACATCGCCAACCGCAAGAGGCTGGGCATGGCCATGTGGGGCATCAACACTCCTCTCGAGGCAAAGCTGGTTGCGGCCGGAGACGTACCGATCCTCGACTTTCGCAACAACGACAACCCTACCTCGCGCGAGGGAACGTGGCGGCGCTCCATCACGTACTTCTCTCGTGCGCTCGAACTTCACCCGGGAGACAAAACCTTGCGCGGCAAGCTTCGTCTGTGCGAAGCGCATGTCGACCGCATTACCGCCGGCAACCGGCAGGCGATGCTGAATGAGGCGGACGCAAAGTTTCGGGAAGCGGCGGAGTTGATGCACAAGTCTCCCGATCCGTGGATCGGACTGGCCCGGCTCTACGCTTACAATCTGGGCGATTGCGAGCGAGCCCAGCAAGCGCTCCATGAAGCGGAGAAACGGGGCCATCCGGAGAACCGCCGCGAGCAGGCCAACATGGCGGATGCTTACGCCCGGCGCGCACTCCAGACACTTCGCGATGCCGGAAGATTCCACGAAATGCCGGACGCGGAGTTCGAAGCCCTTCGGCATGCGCGCGTCCGATTACCAGCAGGCGCGCGAGTTATATGCGCAGCTGGGTTCCTTCGGAAATGCGCCGAACGGTTTGGTGGCGGCAACCCGGGGAGAAGGATATGTCTTGAACCGGATGAAGGAACTGAACCCGTGACCACTACTCGGCAGAGCGCCGCCGCGCGCGCGGGGGAGCGCAAAAGGAACACGCCTCCGCTTACGTTCCGTTTGCGCGAGCTTTTGTTTCTGCTGGTGAGCACCGCTGTTGTTTGCGCGGGCTTGTGGCTGGTGTGGCAATCGAAGTCTCGCGTGTTCGACGACTATCAAAAGGGGCTGGCCGCCGGGCGAATCGCCGACCTTCACCAGATGAAGTCCCAGCAGCAGTTGCTTCCGTTTCTGACGTCGGTTGCGGGACCGGAAGATCGCGATTTCGTCGCTCGCCGAATCTTTGCGGCTCACGCGCGGCAATTCGCGAATGCGGGCGCGATCGGAAACATGCGCGTAACGGAGCGGGAAATTTCGGCGCATGCACGGCTGGAAACGTTTCCGAAGCGAATCGCGGAGGCTGAGGCACGGGAGGCTCATCGAAAACCGCGCTGGTTTGGACAACAGGCACGCGCCGCAACCGTTTCGCTGCTTACGCCCGAAGAGGTCCGGAGCTTTAAACAATCCGTGGTCGTCCGTACGCCGGAGGAATATCGGAACCGCTTCCTGCTCTGGTGCGCGCTCACGATTCTCAGCTTCTACGCGGTCCATCTTTTCTGGCGCATACGCGGCTTTTCTGGCGACCAAACCATGCTTCCCGCCCTCCACCTGTTGAGTGGCGCGGGCTTGATCCTGATGATCAGCTTGCGCGATCCTCTGCGGGACACGCTCATGTTTCAGGATTTCGCCGAAGGCCTGGTCTTAGGCGTTGTGCTGCTCGCCGCCCTGAGCGTCGTGGATTTCGAACGCGAATTCCGAGGATTGAGCTACGTGTGGCTGGGGCTCAGCATTCTGCTGGCGATAGCGCTGGCGCTGTTCGGGAGCGGCCCCGGTGAAAGCGATGCCAAGGTGAATCTGGGCTTCTTCCAGCCCGTGGAAGTCATCCGCATCATGCTGGTGTTCTTTCTCGCCGGATACTTCGCCCGCAACTGGGATGCGCTGCGAGACCTGAAGCAACAGCGCGGTCCTCTGCGCGCGCTCTCGCTTCCGCGCTTACAGTATCTGCTGCCGGTCGTGATCGGCGTGCTGGCCGCGCTCGCGATGTTCTTCCTTCTGAAAGATCTGGGGCCCGCGCTGGTCATCGGATGTTTGTTTCTGGCCCTCTACAGCGTCGCGCGCAACCGCTTCGGGCTGGCGTTGGCCGGCCTTTGCGCCATTGTGCTGGTGTTCTGGGGAGCTCATGCCATGGGCTATCCCGAAACGGTGACGCAACGGATCGACATGCGTTCCTCGCCTTGGGACAACCACGTCCACGGTGGCGATCAGCTGGCGCATTCGCTCTGGGCTCTATCGAGCGGCGGCGCGCTCGGGTCCGGCGTCGGGCTGGGCACGCCGGAGTTTATCCCCGCAGGACATACGGATCTGATTGTGGCGGCGCTTGGGGAGGAGTGGGGCTTTGTGGGCGTGTTCGGTGTCTACTTGCTTTACGGCATTTTGCTGTATCGCTCGTTGCGCATTGCCCTCCGGGCGCCGGGAGCGTATTCGGTGTTCCTGGTGGTGGGCCTGGCGGCGGTCACGGCTCTGCAGATTCTGCTCATCACGGGCGGCATTTTGGGCATCATCCCGCTATCGGGCGTGGTCTCGCCCTTCCTGAGTTACGGGCGCAGTTCAATGGCGGCGAACTTCGCACTGTTCGGTATCATTCTGGCTGTCTCCGGACGTTTGCATGCCAATCAGGCGCCGCGATTCGGGCGGCCTGTCAGGATCTTAGGCATCGCGGTGGGTGTCTGCTTTTGCGTGGTCATGGCGAGGGCGGCACAGGTGCAAATCGTCCAGGCGGATGAACTGGCAGCTCGCGCCGCGTTGGTGGTGCAATCCTCCGGACCGCGGCAGTATCAATATAATCCGCGGCTCACGCTCATCGCGCGGCAGTTACAAAAGGGCGAAATTTTCGACCGCAACGGTCTCCCGCTCGCCTCCAGTAATTGGGCAGCTCTGCAGTCCCACGCGGCGCAATATGCGTCGTTGGGAGTGCCGCTTGAGTCTGCACCTCCCGCGAATCGCCGGCGGTTCTATCCTTTGGGACCCAAGATGTTTTACTTGCTGGGCGACGTGGTTTCGCGCCGCAAACAAGGCGCTTCCAACACGGCGTTTCAGGAGCGTGCTTCGCGCGTCCGCCTGCAAGGCTTCGACGATTATGCCGATCTCGAAGTTTCGAAGGACGAGAAGACCGGGCGCGAAGTGCGGCGCATCAAATACGATTATCGCGACCTGCTCCCCCTGCTTCGCCATGGCAACGAACCCGACAATCCCGAAGTGAAGGACATGCGCGAGCGCACGCGCGACGTACGGATGTCGATCGATGCGCGGCTGCAAATGCGTGCCTCAGCGATCCTAGAGCAGCACCTGCATAAGCTGGGGAAGGACAAGGGCTCCCTGGTGGTCATGGACCCCGATACGGGCGATTTGCTGGCCGCGGTCAGTTATCCCTGGCCCGCCCCCGCTGAGTTTACGGCGCTGCAAGCCGAACCCGCTCAGGATGTCGACGATGCTCAACTGCAAGACCGCGCGCGTTACGGATTGTATCCGCCAGGCTCATCCTTCAAGCTGGTCACCGCGATTTCCGCGTTGAGGAAAGACCCCGGCCTCGCACAGCAGCGTTACGGCTGCATCCGGCTGCCGGACGGAAGGACCGGGAACTTCGTCGGCCAATCCAAACGGCCAATCCGCGACGATATTCAGGACCGCGAACCTCACGGGTCCGTCGATATGGAGCGCGGGATTGTGGTCTCCTGCAACGCTTACTTTGCGCAGCTAGGCGCCTATAAGGTAGGCGCGCGCGGCTTGTTCGATACAGCGGCGCTTTTCGGGATCCAAACCGCAAGCCCGAACAAATGGGAAGAGTTGCGCAAAGCTCTGCCACAGGCTTCTTATGGACAGGGGCAAGTAGTGGTGTCGCCGTTCCAGATGGCACGCGTTGTTTCGGCAATCGCCAACGGCGGCACGGTGATGCAGGGCCGCTGGGTGATGGACGACAGCAACACACGCACGCGCGAGCCGGTTCGCCTGTTCCCCCCCGCCGAAGCCGCTCGATTGGGGCGTTACATGCGCGAGGTGGTAACGGCAGGCACCGGCAAAATGCTGGGAGCTTCGCCTGTCCCCATCGCGGGCAAGACAGGAACGGCGGAGTTAGCAGGCGCGGCGTCGCACGCGTGGTTTGTGGGTTTTGCTCCCTATGACACGGCACCGAAAGCCAAGCGCATCGCCTTCGCGGTGCTGGTGGAAAATGGTCAATATGGCGGTACGGCGTCGGCGCCCATCGCGGGAGAAGTGGTGCTGGCCGCGCGCGACCTTGGCTTGATCACAGAAAGAACCGGAGAGAAGAAATGAAATCGCTGGAGCGCGTGGACCGTTGGATCGGCAAGCACTTCGAACGTTGGAGCGCCAATCTTGCCGGAGGGGATCACCCGAAAGAGACACTTGAGATCCGGCGCGAGATTCTGACCGCCATCGGCGACAAGGTGGAAGCGAAAGGCGGCGGTGAGTACGTCTTTCCCTATAGCGAAATCACGGTAAAGCTGTTTGCCCAGGATGCCGACCGGCAAGCTGCTCTGGAAGCCTCCTTCGCGGATGAGGACGCGCTCCAAAGCAACGTGCGCGACATGCTGCGCGACGCCGGCTGCGCAGCGGACTCGGTGACGGTCAAAGTGGAAGCCGTCGTGGAGCCGGACTTGCAGCCGGACGCGCAGCCTTTCCAGCTCACCTTCAAGCGTCTTGAAAAGCCTGCGAAGGGTTTGTCCGTGACGCCCGCCAAGGTTCGTCCGGCGGCCTGGCTTTACGTGGTGAAGGGCAGCGCGGAACGTCCGGAATACTTCATCGGCAAGGATGTGTTTTACGTGGGGCGGCTGAAAGAGGTAAGCGCCAAGCTGGGCGGCCTGCGGCGGCGCAACGACGTCGCCTTCGACGATGCGGAAACCAGCGTTAGCCGGGAACATGCGCATATCCACTTCGAAGAGGGCAAGTTTCGCCTGTTCCACGATTCCGGCGAGGCCGGTACGCGGATCTTTCGCGATGGGCACGCCGTGGCTCTTCCCGCCACCGGTACGCGCGGCACACAACTTCGCAGCGGCGATGAGATTCACCTGGGCGACGCGCGCCTGCGCTTCGAAGTGGGAGAGTAATTAGGCGCTTCGCAGGAAGCCGGCGGCTTCTTCGGGCGGCGTGGGGTTGATATAGAAACCTGTTCCCCACTCAAAGCCCGCCACCTTCGTCAGCTTCGGAATCACCTCGATATGCCAGTGGTAGTGGGCCATTGCTTTCTCCTGCACGGGGGCGGTATGGATCACGAAGTTGTAGGCCACGTTCTCCAGAACCTTGTGCATCTTGCGCAAGGTACTGCCTAACGCGCGGGCAAGATCCCGCACCTCGCCCGGGTCGATCGATTCGAAATGCGATTCGTGCCGCTTCGGCAGAATCCAGGTCTCGAAAGGAAAGCGCGCTGCGTAGGGTTCAAGCACGATGAACTTGTCGGAATCCGTCACCACCCGGACTTTGCTCTTCTCTTCCTGACGGATTACGTCGCAGAAGATACAGCGCTCCTTGAACTGATAGTAGTGGGAGGCGCCGTCCAGCTCTTCCATCACGCGCTTCGGGACCACGGGCAATGCGATCAACTGCGAATGCGCGTGTTCCAGAGTCGCGCCGGCGGCCTCGCCGTGGTTCTTGAACAGCAGCACGTACCGCAGGCGGCGGTCGTTCTTGAGATCGTTCACCCGGCTGCGCCAGGCCCAGATCACGGCTTCCATCTGTGCCTGCGGCATGTCGGCCAGCGTCTCCGTATGCCGGGGCGTTTCGACGATCACTTCATGCGCGCCTAAGCCATTCATCTTGTCGTAAAGGCCCTCGGCATCCCGGCCGGTATCGCCTTCGATTTCGAGCACCGGGAACTTATTCGGCACCACGCGCACGTGCCAGCCGCTCGCCATCGCGAGCGGCATACACTTCCGGCTGGGTCTTCGATTCATTCCCTGGACAGAAGGGACAGAAGCGGTCCGTGAAAGGCGCGGGATGCTCGCGGCTGAAGTCGGAGGGACGGCGCGCGCGGTCCGTGGCGATGATTACCCATCGTTCGGTGACGGGGTCTTTTCGAAGCTCGGGCATCTGCTATTTCGCCTCCGCCAGCAAGTCCGCGCGACGGCGAAGGTAGTCGCTGATCGCGTCGGCCAAGGGTGGCATGGGCGGGATTCCGGTCTCTTCCAGGCGCTTGTTCGCCAGGGCCGAGTACTTGGGACGCCGCGCCACGGTCCGGTATTCGCGTTCGTTCGTGGGCTGCAGCTCCGGCTTCAAGCCGGCCTTCTCAAAGATCAGGGCGGCATAGTTGAACCAGGAGATGGCGGTGCCGCCCCCCAAGTGGAACAAACCGCTTTGGTTGCGCTCCACAAGATCGATACTCTTCTCAGCCAGCCAGGGCGCGTACGTGGGCGAGGCTACATGATCTTCCACCACGCGAATGGGCTGACCGCTTTTGGCAAGACGCAGCATCACTTCCAGAAAATTCCCGCGATTGGTTCGCAGCCCCTGAGGGCCGAATACGCCGGAGGTTCGAAGGACAAGAGCGCGGTCTAAATAGGCTTGCGCGTAAAGCTCGCCCGCCAGCTTTGAGACGGCGTAGGCACCCGTGGGATGCGTGGCGTCGGTTTCTTCATAAGGACGGCCCAGGGTTCCATCAAAGACGTAGTCGGTGGAGAAGTGCACCAGGCACGCATCGGCCTGACGGCAGGCGAGTGCCAGATTCCGGACTCCCAAAGCGTTTGCCTGGAATGCGGTGGTGGGCTCACGTTCAGCCACATCCACCTGGTTATACGCAGCTGCGTTGAAGACAACGGCGGGGTCAAATTCCGCTACCGCTTTTTCGGCCAGGGCGGGATCGGTGATGTCCAAGGCCACCCGTTCGTACCCTTTGACTTCATACCCCCGCAACCCCAAATCTCGTACCAGTTCCTGGCCTAACTGGCCGGAACTGCCGAACACCATCGCCCTTTTGGACATTCTCTTCAGAATAGCGAACCGGCTAGACTATTCGAAGCGCGCAGCGAGTTTCAGCAGCTCCGGCAGATTGCGCAGAAGGTGTTCGATGCGCAGCGTGGCCCGCCACCGGCCGGCTTCCCTCCGGCAAGTCAGGACGGTCGCAAGCCACAGAAGCTCCGGAGTCTCCAACTTCACGGGGCTGCCCAGAATAATCTGGTGAGCAGAAAGGAAGCTGGCGTTTCCCGCATTGTCATACTCCAGAACCGTCTCGAAGTGAAAAGGCTTTTCACCCAGCAGAGTAGCCGCAACGTTCAACCCAACAGCTTCAGTCATGGTAGTCACCAGCCATGGCTCCCGACCAACCAGATGACAGCGCCGGAAAATAAGGCGATCACGAGCGCAAACCAGAGAGTGGCAAGCGAAACCCTCCGCTTGGCACGTGGCCGTGGCTGAGGACTTACCGTGCTTGAAAACCGCGTCAGGGCCGTGGCCGGCTGGGGAGCCGGCAGGCTGCGCAGGGCACGAACCACCTGAGCGCGCCCTTCGCGATCGGCGATAAAAACCGTCCCTGAATCCGGCCCGCTCGTTGAGGACTCCAGCATTTGACGCATGGGTTCGGGGACTTCCTCGAGCGACCTGTAAAACTTTGGTTCCCCTTCACCCGCCGCGATCAGAATAGCAGAGGTTCGCACCACCCCCGAGACTTCGAATGTGCCCACGGCCTCATGTCCACAGCCACAGTGCGGACACGAATCCCAGTGATCGGGATCGTAGTCAATCTGACATTCAGGGCAGGTCATGAGTTAGCGATTCCCGATCAATGCCGCATCGGCATTAACGCTTGGATTGCCGAAGTGCTCCAGCGTGACGTGAATGAAGCCCAGCGCCGCCTTCGAAAGCGCTTTGTCTTTGCGGTAGATTAAGCCGAGCTTGCGGATCATCGGCTCCGGCGCAAGCGCAAGCGCCCGAATCTTGCCGGCGGCAATCTCCTCACGGCAATTCGAAACCGCCAGAAAGGAAATTCCCAATCCGGCAATAACGAAACGCTTCATCATCTCCGTGGAATCGAGCTCCATCGAGACATTCATATTGTCTTCCACCGCATCGAACCATTTGTCCAGGCGCGACCGGGTGGTTCCGGACTTCGGAAGGAGCAAGGGAAAATCGGCCGCCTGTTTCGCGGTGAGGGAGGAAGCTTTGCTCAAAGGATGGTCAGCGGGCATAATGCAGCGGATCTCGTCTTTGTAAATGTCCACCACTTGCACACGCTTTTCGGGAATTGGCAATTGCGTAAGACCGAAATCGGCGACGTTCTCCATCACGCCTTCCACCACACGCCCGCCAAAGGAACGGTTCACCTGGAGCTGCACGGCGGGAAACTGCTTCTTATACTCCGAGAACACTTGCGGCAGCACATAAATACAAGTGGCTTCATTCGCGGCAATTACAAGTTCTCCGCGCGGCACCAGCTCCAGTTCGTGGAGCGAATCCTGAGCGCGACGGCGCAGTTCCAGAATCTGCTCGGCATACTCCGAGAAGATCTTACCCGCGGTTGTGAGGGAGATGCGGCTGCCGAAGCGTTCGAACAGGTCCGTCTTGAGTTCCTGCTCTAATTGGCGGACTTGCGCGCTAATCGCGGGTTGTGTCCGGAAGCAAGTCTGGGCGGCTTTAGAAAAGCTCTTCAGCCGGACGATTTCGAGGAATGTATGTAATTGGTCGAAATCCATCGCCGCCGTGCCGATCCACAGGTTAGGGGTATTGTAGCAGTATGCATATTCCCGGCAAGCTGGCGCGCCTGGGCAATTATGGCAGTACTGCCGCTGATGGCCGCCCACACAGGTGCGGACGTGCTGCTGGTGGTGAATCAACAGTCATTGGTAAGCCGGCGCATCGGCGATTATTACGCAAAAAAGCGTGAGGTTCCGCTTACCCAGATATGCAAGTTGAACATGGCGGCGGACGAACAAATCTCCCGGGCCTCCTATGAACAAAACGTCGAGGGACCGATTGCGGCTTTCCTGAAGAAAAACGGACTCTCCGAGAAAATTTTGTATATCGTGACCACGCTGGGCGTGCCGCTGAAAATCGCGGGCGAAAATGGGCTTGGTGAATTGCAATCGGACGCCGCATCTGTGGATTCCGAACTCGCCGCGCTCTACGCACGGAAACATGGAACCGCCATGCCGGCGAAAGGAGCCATCAATAACCCCTTTTTCCGGCAGTTGACCGAGCCGTTCAGCCACCCGAAATTCCCGATTTACCTGGTGACGCGCCTGGCCGGTTACAACTTTGGAGACGTGCAGGGTTTAATCGACCGCTCTCTTGCGGCAAAGGACAAAGGCATGTTCGTCTTCGACGTTCGCGCCGATAACAACTCCGGCGGCAACGACTGGCTGCGCGCCGCTGCCCGGTCACTGCCCAAAGAACGCGTCCTGATCGAGGACACCGCAAAAGTGCTTTATGACCAGAAGAACGTGATCGGTTATGCGTCCTGGGGATCGAACGACCCGGACCGCCACAAGCGCGACCTGGGGTTTGAGTGGCTGCCCGGAGCGATCTCTGACGAGTATGTCTCCACCAACGCGCGCACTTTTGCGCAGCCGCCGGATAGCTGGAACATCGGGACCTGGAAAGATACATCCACCTGGTTCGCCGGATCGCCGCAAACCATGACTGCGGATATGGTCCAGGGCGGCGTAACAGGTGCTTCCGGGCACGTCTACGAGCCTTTTCTGGAACTGATTGCCCGGCCCGACTTTCTTTTTCCCGCTTACTACTCCGGGCGGACCTTGGGAGAAAGTTACTACATTGCGATGCCCGCAATCAGTTGGATGAATGTGGTGATCGGAGACCCGCTCTGCCGGATCCGGTGAAGTTTTCAAAGGTGCTGATCGCCAACCGGGGCGAAATTGCCGTGCGGATCGGGCGCACGCTTCGGGAAATGAATATCGGGTGCGTCGCCGTCTATGCGGGTGCGGATAAGACCGCTCTGCATGTCCGCAAGGCGGACTGGGCTGTGGAAGTGCCCCGATACCTGGACGGGCCCGCGCTGATCGAGGCCGCCAGGGCGGCCGGGGCGGAGGCGATCCACCCGGGCTATGGATTTCTGAGCGAGAACGCCGCGTTTGCGGAGTTGTGTGAGGAATCGGGGCTGGTATTCATCGGGCCGCCTTCAAGTGCGATTCGGCAGATGGGCTCTAAGACCGGCGCGCGCGTGGTGGCTATGGAAGCGGGCGCACCGGTGGTCCCTGGCACGCGGGAGGGCCTGGTTGACCCTGCCGAGGCACTTCGTTTCGCACGCGATGCGGGCTACCCCGTGATGCTGAAAGCGGTGGCGGGCGGAGGCGGCAAAGGCATGCGGCGGGTGGACCGGGAAGCCGACCTGGAGAGTTCGTTTCGCAATGCCTCAAGCGAAGCCGGGCGTGCCTTCGGCGATCCGTCGGTTTACGTCGAAAAGCTGATCGAGCATCCCCGGCATATCGAAATTCAGCTGCTGGGGGACCAGCACGGCAACATGGTGCACCTGGGCGAGCGCGAATGCTCCATTCAGCGGCGGCATCAGAAGGTGATTGAGGAGTGCCCTTCGCCCTTGGTGGCCGCGCATCCGGAGCTGCGTGAAGCCATGGGGCAAGCTGCCATCCGGGTGGCGCAGCGCGCCGGCTACACGAACGCCGGCACAGTGGAGTTTCTGGTGGACGCCGACCGCAAGTTTTACTTTCTGGAGATGAACACGCGTCTGCAGGTGGAGCATCCCGTGACAGAACTGGTGACTGGCCTGGATCTGGTTCGTTTACAAGTGGAAATCGCGCAAGGGGCCAGGCTGCCTTTCAAGCAGGAGGCGGTGCGCTGGACCGGGGCGGCAGTGGAATGCCGCATTTACGCGGAAGATCCCGAAAATCAGTTCTTCCCGTCCCCTGGCAAGATCACGTCGCTCGCGGAGCCGGCCGGTCCGGGGATCAGGCTCGATTCCGGCGTCTATCCCGGATGGACGGTGCCCATTGATTACGACCCCATGCTGGCGAAACTCGCGGTGTGGGCAGAGACGCGCGAGTTTGCGATCGCCCGAAGTTTGCGCGCAATCGGCGAGTACCACGTGGGCGGAATTGCGACCAACCTGGCTTTCTTCCGCGACCTTTTGCAAGACCCTGAGTTCCGGGCGGGAAATCTGGAAACGGGCTTTCTCGATGGCTTCTTTCAGCGCAGGCCAAAGCCGGCGGCCCCGGACGAGGCGCTCGCGGCTGAGTTCAAACAATCCAAAGCGTTCGTGCCTGCGCCGGTGATGAGGCGTTCCCGATGGCGGTAGAACGGATCGAAGTCGAGCCGGCAGTCTTCCTCGTGCTGAACGAAGGCAAAGTGCAGGAGGCCAGGCTTGACGGCGACACGGTTACCATCGCGGGAGTGCGTTACCAGATTGCAGCGATCGACCCGCGTAAGTGGAATCCCGCGGCATCAGGGGGACAAGCGTCCGGACGCGCTTCGATCAAGGCTCCGATGCCCGGCAAAGTAGTGCGGGTCTTGGTGCAGCAAGGCGACCCCGTGGAAGCCGGACAAGGCGTGATCGTTGTGGAAGCGATGAAGATGCAAAATGAGCTGAAGTCCTCACGGGCGGGGGTGGTGGCCGAAGTTCATGTGAAAGAAAACGATACAGTGGAAGCCGGCACATTGCTGGTGACGGTGGAGTAGCGCTGGGTATACTAGTCTCGTGCAGCAGCCCACTTGCCCCCGGTGCGGTGGAACGGGCTGGATCGTTTCCGAAGTCAACGAAGTTTCCGGCGCCACCCGCTGCGATTGCCTCTTGGACGACCGCGTTCAGGTCCTTCAAGAACGCTCTCAGATCCCTCCGCTTTACGCCAAAGCCTCCATTGAGAATTTCGTGCTTCCACGCGATAATCCCATGGCCTCGCGTGAACTGGCCGACGTTCTGATGATGGTCCGCGCGTTCCAGCGCACTTACCCGGACCCGAAAACTCCCGGCCTGCTCCTGATGGGCGATCCTGGTACTGGCAAGACGCATCTCGCCGTTGCTGCACTCCGCGCGCTGATGGCGAAAGGCCACGAAGGTCTTTTCTTCGACTATCAGACCCTGCTCGACCGCATTCGGTCCGGCTACACCAAGGAATCCGGCATCAGCGATAAAGAAGCCTACCGCGTCGCGCTCGATACCGAAGTTCTGCTGCTGGACGACCTGGGTGCGCATCGCGTCACCGATTGGGTGGAAGACACTGTGACCGCGATCGTCACGCACCGCTGCAATCACCGCAAGACTCTGATCGCCACCACGAATCTCTCCGACGCAGAACGGCCCGTACCCGGCGCGCCCAAGTCCGACTATCGAATTTCTCTGGCGGACCGTATCGGTCCCCGCGCCCGCTCGCGTCTCTTTGAGATGTGCCGTGTGATTCGCATGCCCCTGGTGGAGGACTATCGCCTTCGCAAAGCAGTCTCTCAGTGAGGTGGCTCGGCTTGGCGCTGGTCTTCGCGTGCTCTGCCGCCGCCGCGCCGCCGCCGTCGACCTTAGCCCAATGCATCGAGCTTCCCTACCCTGCCATGCCACGGCAGCTGTGGGAACGCGAGATTGTTTGGATCAAAAACATCGGCGCTAGTTGCGTCGCGCTACCCGATTCGCCCGATTTGCCCCAACTGCTCACGCTGGCGCGTAAGCTGGAACTCCCGGCCTGGGTTCTCTCTGGCGCGGGTTCCCTTAATGCTCAGACGGACGCTCAGACGGAAGCACATGGCGGGCCGGTACGGTGGATCGGTCCGGAGGCCGCACCGCAGCCGATATGCCGTGTGTCCGCGCTGGACCCCAAAGCTCTTCCACTCTCGCGCGCCTGTCTCGAAAAGCATCGCGGCACTTTGCTGTGGACCGATGTGGAATCCACGCTGAGCCCTGCCTATCGGCGTGGCGCAATCTCTTTTCGTGGCACGGAACAGCCAACGCTTTCGGCACTGCGGCGGGAAATTAATCTCGTCCGGCAATGGCAGCCGATTCTGAACGATATCGCCGAAGAACAGCCGGTCTCTCCGGCCGCGGGCAAACTTCCGGCAGGCATTACCGCTCGGCAACTTTTCACGGCGGATGCCACACCCGTCTCCGCAGTGAGCGTGGTCAATCGAAGCACGTCGGATTTCACGGGTGAGCTTCGCGTCCAGTATCCTCCGGCCAAGCAGTTCATCAAGCTGCCCGCAGTGAGCGTTCCCGCCGGCCAGGCTCTCTGGCTTCCCGTGAATCTACCCCTGGCAAAAGCGCGCAGTTGCCACACCTGCAACGGCTTCGCAAACGACGAAACGATCGTGTACGCCACCGCCGAGCTTACCGGCGTCGAATTTGAAAACGGCACGCTGGCCTTCGAATTTTCCTCGCCGAAAGACGCTGAGGTGATCGTTCATCTTGCTACCGAACCGATCGGTCCTTATCTTGCAGGCGGCAAGCCACGCGCCTTCGATTGGGATCCAACAACCGGCCGGGTCCGGCTCACCATTCCGGCAGGCACCGGTCCCCTGCACCGCGTCCGCATCGGCCTTGCACTGACCGAACCGGAAACCTCCGCCTTCTTCGGCGATACGAAGGTGCTGTTGATCGGCCAGAAAAACACCATCTCGACGCAGTACTCCTCCGAAGGCGTGGCTCAGCGCTCCCGTCTGGTGGCGCCCCCCTGGCTCAAGCCTGTTCCGGAAACCAAGACGCCGAACGAGATTGCCTACAGCTTCACCGTGCCACCCACCGCGCTGCATGGCAGCCATGTCGATTTCACTCTCGAAACGGATGGAACGCAAATCAC
The DNA here is from genome assembly GCA_963795835.1 of Bryobacterales bacterium. GTDB lineage: Bacteria > Acidobacteriota > Terriglobia > Bryobacterales > Bryobacteraceae > JALYXI01. The sequence goes on from CAWCJC010000006.1 coordinate 312,584, forward strand.
TCATTCGCGCTTTCAATTGTTGCGGCCTGTTTCTTTGCGCATTCGCGAGGCTGTGAGCCGGCATTATGGCGCCGATGCGGATCTCCTTCTCGATCCTGCGTTGGTGCCGGTCGACCAAAAAGCCGGCCGCGATTTGAATGTGACGGTACGCAACAATGCTCCGGAGATTCGAACGTTTACCGTTGAAGCTTCGGCCGAGGGTGTGGAGTTCGCGAAACCAAAGATTGAGGTCGTAGTGGCGGCGTCTTCCGAACGGGAGGTAAGCTTTCATGCGTTCGCGGATCGCGCTGCGCCTGGACTGCATACCGCCAGATTCAAAGTGTCGGGCGCGGCAAACTTGGAAACGGATCTCCGCATCCTGGTCATTCCGCGCGACGACACTTTCCGCTATACCGAAGGACCGTTCACCATCTTTGAATCCCAACGAGCGCGCGCGATCTTCACTGCGGACCGGTGGCTGGAGTTCGTCTGGAAGGATGACGAGCGCAACGTAATCCCGGAAGGCGGTCTGGCGCTAGAAAGCGCTCATCCCGTTGAACTGCGCGGAGCCACAATGATTGTCGAAGGCGGCGCTCCCTTGCTCAAGGCCGGCAAGCAAGGCGAAATCACGATCAGCGTCGCGCCGGCATCGGCTGGGCAGAATTCTTATACGCTCTCCCGCTAACGCTACACTGACGAAGATGCTCCGCCGAATCGCCGTCCTGCTCGCCTGCTCTTCGCTTCAAGCCCAAGTGCGCGACTACGTAGCCGCGCATCGGCCCGAGATTCTGGAAAGCCTTCAAGACCTTTGTTGCAATCCCGAACGTCGCCGCCGATCCCGCCGGCCTCGAACGCAATGCCGCCTTCATCGCGGACGCCTATCGCAAACGCGGCGTGAAGATCCAGATGCTGGAAGTGCCCGGCGCGCCCAAAGTGATCTTTGGCGAAATCACAGTACCGGGCGCGACCCACTCGGTTACGTTCTACGCGCATTACGACGGACAGCCGGTGGAGCCCGCCAAGTGGAATACGCCTCCGTTCACGCCAACGCTGAAAGACGAGCGCATATTACGCCCGCTCCGCCTCCGATGATAAAGCGCCCATCCAAGCCATCCTCACCGCGCTTGATGCCGGCGCAAAACCGAAGGTGAACGTGCGCTTCTTCTTCGAGGGCGAGGAGGAGGCGGGCTCCCCTCACCTGCAAGCCATCATCGAGAAATACAGGCCGATGCTGAAAACAGATCTCTGGCTGATCTGCGATGGCCCAGTCGATCAGAGCCGCCGCCAGCAGGTATACTTCGGCGCGCGCGGCGTGGCCTCCGCATCGCTCACGGTCTTCGGCCCAAATCACGAATTGCATAGCGGTCACTACGGCAACTGGGCTCCGAACCCCGCAATGATGTTGGCACGCCTGCTGGCTTCGATGAAGGACGACGACGGCCGCGTGCTGATCGAAGGCTTCTATCAGGGCATCGAACCACTGAGCGAGACCGAAAAGCGCGCGATTCAAAATGCGCCGGTTAACGATAAAATGCTGCAACATGAGCTGGGCCTGGCGCGCACGGAAGGCGGCGGGCGGCCTCTCGATGAACTGATTACCGAGCCCGCGTTGAATATCCAAGGCTTTGCGAGTGCCTCCGTGGGACCGACCTCGCGCAATGTGATCCCATCTACCGCGACGGCCGAGATCGGGCTCCGCCTGGTGAAAGGCACTGATGCGCAAGCCGAGCTCGGCCGTCTTGCCGACCACATCCGTAAGCAGGGCTACTTCCTAACGGACCAGGAACCCGATCTCGATACGCGCCTTACGCATCCGAAGATCGCGATGCTGGTGCGCCACGAAGGCTACAACGCCGCCCGCACCTCGATGGATCTGCCCGTGTCGCGCAAGGTGCTGGCCGCCGTTGAAGCGGCGCGGGGCCCGGTAGTCGCGCTTCCCACGCTGGGTGGCAGCGTCCCGCTCTATCTGTTCACTGACTTTCTCAGCACTCCCGCCATTGGCATCCCCATTGCAAACCATGACAACAACCAGCACAGTGCGAATGAGAATCTGCGGCTGCAGAATCTCTGGGACGGAATCGAAACCATGGCCGCATTGATTGCCCTTGACCCCGTGAAGTAATGCGCCCGCTCTGCGTCGATCTCGATGGCACGCTGATTCGTTCCGACGTCTTGTTCGAATCGGCGGCGCTTCTGCTGCGCAAGGAACCGTGGATGGCGTTTGCGATGGCCGGCTGGCTCACCGGCGGCAGAGCTCGCATGAAGCGCGAGATCGCGAAGCGCGTTTCGCTGAATCCGGCGCTGCTGCCCTATAACGAAGAGTTCGTCGAGTGGGCCACGGCGGAGCACGAACGCGGGCGCACCGTTGTGCTCGCCACGGCATCGGACGAACTTCTGGCGCGCGAGATCGCGGCACACCTGAAGATCTTCGATGACGTAATCGGCAGCGATGGAGCGACCAACCAGAAAGGCTCCGGAAAGCTCACCACCCTGCAGGCCCGTTATGGGGAAGACTTCGCCTATGCGGGCAATTCCAGTTCGGACCTGGCCATCTGGCGGGGATGCGAGGAAGCCATCGTGGTGAATGCGAGCGCTTCCACCACGGCCGCGGCCCGCGCGCTCGGGAAAGTAACGCGGGAATTCCCCGGCCTTCCAGTCACATACAGCATGTTCCGCCAAGTGCTCCGAGGCAGAATGTGCCAGCTCGTCTTGCTCTGCTCCATTCCGCCAACGCTGCTTACGGGAAACTCACTCTGGGCGCTGGCGGGTTTAGCCGTATGCTGTCTGGCGTCCGGGCTCCTGATTGTTCGCGACGTCCTAAGCCTCGAACAGCACCGCCAAAATCGGAGACTCGCGCAGATGCCCATCGCGAACGGCGCCTTCCCGATCTCGATCGCGTTCTTTCTTGGCCCCGCGCTTCTGGGACTCGGCTTGTTGCTCGCGCTCTATATCGCCGGACGAAGCATGTAAGGAGCGAAAAGCGCTAGAGAGCCGTACCGCTTCGACGCATCACAGTTTTCCGGTTCGGTTGGCCAATGACGTACGGAAACCCCACCGGCATGCGTGGGGTCTGCATCAGTCCTGCGTCCCAATGGTATTCCGAAGAGTGTAGCCCCTTTGTCAGCTCCTTCAGTTCCTTCACCGAATAGGTCCGAAGCTGTGAAACAAGACCATCCCAGAAGATCAGCAGGGGCAGGATTGGCAACAGATAGGTGAACCCAATCTGTACCCAGGAAAGTGGCCTGATCTTCGGCGTCACCAGAAGAACCACAAGAGGGACCAGCAGCATTGACGCCACGGAGGCCGCAGTGCGGGAGCTAGCTTCGAAGACGCAGATCGTTTGCCGGCGCTCAAACGCGTCTCGCAATACTTCATGCGCGATCCGGGGAGGAAGATGGTGAAATAGCGCAAACATCGTGCGAATGCCGCGCAGGTCGGGCGGAACCTTGGCCGCGTCCACCGGCTCCGGCCAGTAGCGAATGCAGTTCTGTTCGTCATGAGCGGTCAGCGCGGCCATCGAGTTCGGAAAGAGATCTGTCAATGTCACCCGGACCCCAAAACCGGCCTTCCCGAGTTCCTTCACGATGCTCGGAATGGGGCCGCCCGATCCGGACCCCAGGTCGACGATATCCGTCGTCTCATTCGGCGTCATGAACGCGGAGAGGCGCTCAGCCCAAAGCTTTGGGAGCGAGCTTGCGCTGTACGCTGCCGACAGATAAGAGGTCATCGCCCTTCTCAGCGAAGCCGGAAACCAAACCTGATCGTGCCATTCGAACAGATGCAAGCGCATGCGGTCACTTCACCATGAACTTCACGGAGGTGTCCGCAGCCGAGCCGGCGCTCAGTTGCAGTGACGCGAGTCCCTTGGGGGTACTGACAGGCAGACGAAAGTTAACCTGGAAGCCGTCCACTGTGCCGGGCAGGCCAACTGCGCCCAGCAGCTCTGCGGGAGTCCCATTCACCCTCACTTCGACCAGCAATGTGACCGCAGGCAGGCCGCCTGGAGGAAATGGCTTTCCGGAATCCACTGCGGGTTGGGTGAGGCCCAGGCCTGTCGCGAACAAAGACAGTGACTCTCCTGCGGCCGCTGGATTGGCGGCGGTGACCAATGTGAAATCGGAGGCGTGCGTCACGGCCGCTGCGCCGGAAGCCAGTGCGACCCGCGGGTTGTTGGTGACACATCCCGGTTGGAAGCCGCTCAGCAGGAAAGCGTGGAACGCGGTGGTGCTGTCGGCGGTTTGATACCGGCCCACAATGTCGCCGCGCTCGTTCATTGAGGCCGAGCCTGTAAAGGTGGCGCCGGGGAAAGCGATGGTGCTGTAAACACCGTCTCGCAGCAAATAACCGGAGGCTACCGTGCCGGCCATGTACCGTCCGATCACGTCGCCATGCGCAGTAAGGGCGGTCGAGTTGGTGTAGGTGGACTGGGGCACGTCGAGCGAGGTGAATTCACCATCGCTGAACAGAAAGGCATGCGCTGAACCGCCCGCGCCGCTGTAGATTCCAGAGATCTCTCCCAGAGAATTGATCCCCGTGAGGGTGGTGCCGGTTGAGCCGGGAGGGTCGATCGTAGTAAATTGGCCTCCGCTCCATTTGAATCCGTGGCTCACCCCTGCGATTGCGTAAACTCCGACCACATCGTCGGACAAGTTGAGCCCCCAAGGCTGAGTGGAGGTAGCGTTCGGGAGATCAATCGCGGTGAACTTATCAGCGCTAAAAAGAAAGCCATGGGATACGCCGTCGGCATTGCGATAGATTCCCGAGATATCGCCGCGATTGTTGATGCCGCGGAAGTCGGTGTTGGTCGCGCCAGGATAATCGATCGTGGTAAACCGGCCCGCGGTCAGCTTAAAGCCATGCGTCACGGTGCCGATGGTATAGGTTCCGACGGTATCGCCGCTCTTGTTGATGGACCAGGCGATCGTGGTGGAAGCGCCCGGGAAGTCAATGGTAGTGTAAGTGCCGCCTTGTCCGAAGGCTGAAACGCCGCCGACAGAGGCGATCAGCAACAGACACGTAGTCTGAATGCCTCGTGATGCCATGAGTTTCAGGGACGAAAGGAACAGCGAAGGGTTTCTCGTTTTCATATAAGCCTCGATTGCAATTTGTATCGCTGCTTTGACAGCGAGAAGTGCCACAGTAAGAACGTGAGGTGCGGCTCGCGCTCTGGATTACTAAGTGCCGCCGTGAAGATTAAGGCCTAACCCACCCATCGCAGCTGTTCACGCTTAACGATCTCGCGAACATCCACTTGCGCCCGCAGCTTAAGCAGCAACGCTTTCAGCCCAAACACGCTCCGGTTCCAGTAACCATACATAGGGTTGGAACGCGTTGTCCGCCTGCGCACCATACGGGAAGCCAAGTCCAGCCCGCGCTGAAAGTGCCCCTCGTCACCAAAATCGAACGGTCCCACGTGATTGTCCGCTTCCAGCATCCAGTCGCGCGACTCTTCCATCATGCGGAGATAATCCGGCAGTTCGGGATCGTCCTCTGAGACGCCACAAATCCGCCACACCACTTCCTTGATTACGGAAGAATCCCCACGGGCCATTCTCTCGGCCAGACGCATCAGTTCACGCTCTTCGGCGCCGTAGTGCAAAACGCAGCCGAAGTCGATCAGACCCAGCCGCCCGTCGGACAGGAATATGTAATTGCCGGAATGAGGATCGGCATAGGTCGTATATGCGTAATACATTCGCATCCAGGCGACATATATTTTGGTCCCGAAGGCGTTGCGGGACTCCTGCGTCGGATTGGTCGCCAGGTATTCCCGAAGGTGAACGCCCTCTAACAATTCCGTAGTCAGGACACGTTTGCCGGAATACTCCGGGTAAACGCGCGGAACCACAATCCCATCCTCCGGCCCGAACAAGTCCCCCGCACTTCGCGTCGATTCGGCTTCCTGAACGTAATCCACCTCCTGATTCATCATTCGGCGAACCTCTTCGAATTGCGCCTTCGCGTTCTCCCAATCCTTGCCAAGCCGCAGCGGCAGCATCAGCGCGGAAAGGTTGCGAAAGTCGGCGTCGATCGTCCGCGCGATGCCCGGATACTGAATTTTCACCGCGACCGATTCGCCCGTCTTTAAACGGGCGCGATGCACCTGGCCGAGCGACGCCGCCGCGAACGCCTCTTTATCAAACTCCGCGAACAACTCCTCAACGCCTTTGCCGAACTCGTTCCGCACCACTTCGCGGATCAGCGGGAAATGCATCGGCGGCGCTTCACTATGCAGGCGATCGAGCGTATCCGCCACCTGTTCGGGAATCAGCAACGGCAGATTGCCCAGCGTCTGCCCAAGCTTCGCCATCGCACCGCGAAGATAACCCAGGCGATGGAAAATCTTAAGCGAAACCCGGAGGTTGGTTTCCATTTGGCGCTGTTCGGATGTCTCGGCGTTGGAGAACCACTGGCGAATCCACCACGCAAGATAAGCCAGTGCCACCTGGGCCGAGAGTTCGGAAAGCGTCCACAACCGGTGAAGCGAGCCCGTCGGAACCGGGTGCTGCGCCAGGTCCAAGAGAATCGCCTGAAGTTTCGCCTGGGCCCAATCGGCATTCTCCAGGGACAACGGATCGTCTTCGGGAAGCGCCGCAAGTACCTCAGTGACGTTCATGCGGTTTCCTTCCTTCCTTTGCGCTGACGGATGCCGTGCTCAGCGATGTGACAAACAGTTTCAGTGACTGATCCAGCAGAGCGAGCGTATCTTCCTGTCCCGGCGAATCGTCGGCAGCCCAATAGGCGAACACGCCCAGGTAAAGCGTCCAATACAGTTGCATGGTGACCGCAGGTCTTGGCCCCGGGAAGCCATGCAGCCGGGTAATCTCCTCCACGTGTTCCAAATGATCGACACGGATGGCATCGCCCGGACTTTCCCGGGACGAACGCGCCAGCGGACTGAAAATCGTTTCCGCCGCCGGCCCGAGAAAGCTGCGAAACTCCCGAATGTTCAGGAAGCCGGACCAGATGAGCGTAAAGAGGTCGGCTTCGAGTGAGCCGTTTGCATCGCTTTCGGCTGAAAAGGATTCGCGCGCGCGCCGCAGCCCCGCGCCGATCAGTTCCGCCGCGATTGCTTCCTTGGTTGGGAAATAGTTGAACAACGTCCCGGTGGCAATTCCCGCCGCGACGGCGATATTGCGGGTGGTTGTTTCGTTCCACCCCTCGCTCTGAAGGAGTCTGGTTGCTGCCTGCAGAATGCGCAGGCGAGTCTCGGTCTTGGCTTCCGCAGTGATCCGCATAGATGACGCCCTGAGTTAATATGAGCATGCTCATAATATAAACGGAGTAAGTCTAGGCAGTCAAGAAAATAACGCTGGCCTAAAAATTAATATTGATGCACTTGGAGTTGCAGAGCGCGTACTAGACAGTCTTCACTTAGCCGTGATGAACCGATATCGCTGATTACAATATTCAAAAAAGGAATTATGGTCCGTTCCTGCAAAATCGCGCAGCCTCTTCAGGAACACGTTGTATGAGAGAGACACGAATGGGAAGTCCTGGTCTATTGCTGCCTCGAACTCCGCTATCTCATCGCGGTGCTGGCGGGCGGAGATCGATTTGCTGCCGTTCGTCGAGTTCTGTGATGCGTTTGCGCAGCAGTTTTCCTAACTCAAGTGGTGACGCGCAGAGAGCCGCTAGCAGAGGGAGGGGCGATTTCGATTTCCCGAGGCGGATGCCGTGTGCTAATAAATTGATAACGTCCCGGGGTTACCAACGATGTCCCCAGTACGTTGAGCCAAAGCACGACCAGCCCACAGCGCGAGGCATATCAAAGCTGCCGCCAAGAGCAGAATGCTGATCGGCAGCACCATCATAATAACGATGGCACCGCCCAGCTTGTTACCCGCGGCCCACACAGGCAGAACGAGCAAAAGCAGCGCGCTGGCGTAAAGGATTGCGCTAGCCTTCAACAATCGTGGAACGCGCCGCCTGAGAACGATCCTGATGAGCACTACGAGCGAGAAGATAGCACCAATCGCAAGCGCTCCATCGAGTGCGACACCGAAGGCGAACCCGCCGCACGGCGGCCGGAAGTCTCCGTCCCCGCAAATGCCTTTTAAAGAAGCGGCGGTGGTGATCAAAACAACGATCCCAAGATAGAAAACGCCAAAAGCGAGAGATTGCGCTGGTGCCGACTTGAGCACGTTCTCAATGGTATCGGTCCGGCCCTCTAGTACCTCAGTGATGTTCATGCGGTCTCCTTCCTTTGTGCGGACGTTCACGGGTCAGACTGGCGAGTGGTGGGAGAACGCTGAAGACGCGCTCTGCTCATCGCCTGCTTCGGCTCCTTCGATGTCCATGCGTTCGATCAGACCGTCTGCGACGGTGTAAAAATGCCAGACCTCGCTATCGGAAAGCACGTCCCCACCAAGGCTCTTGACAAGCTGATGAACCCGGACCTCGATCTTGCCCGCTCCCCGGTCGATAACTTCAATTGGTTCGACATGAGGATCGAATTCTTTCCACTGGCGGCTCCAGTAGGAACGAATCTCTTCTTTCCCGATCACTCGCCCGCCTTCAGATGCCTTGGGCCAACTGATGCTTTCGCTCATAAACATCAATGCACCATCGATGTCGCGTCGGTTAAAAGAAGAGTACACCTCTGTCATGAGAGTTTGTATGTTTGCCATTGTCCTCTGTGTTGATGATCTCTTGTCCCGCAATCTTAGAAGGAGCCGCGTACAGTCCGGCGGCATTTAGCTCCTATCCTCTAACGTCGCTTAGTGTAAACAGCTTCAGCCTGCCAGCTCTTAGGAACGAAGATATGTACTTAGCAGTTCGGTGAAAGTGGAGAGCCTGGCGTCCAGACGCACTCTGAAGGCAAGGCGGACGGTTTCGGTTCCCAGCGGGGCAGTGATCGTCGGCAATTGAATTTGCGGGTCGTTACCGTCACTGATCATCCGAATCAGCATTCCCCGGCTGAGGGAGACAGCCGTTCCATCCACCTGAAGCGTGTGAGCGTTGCTCTCGGTGAGCTTCCAGAGTACTGCGCCTTCTGGCGTAGAGACTTCAATTTTGGCTAATTCGATTAAGCACTGTGTATCTGCGGGGTCAATGCGGATCTGAAACGTAGGTTCGGGGCACGGCACGTTCACCTCGATCGTTTGCCAGGTTTGGAAGCTTACCGGGAACCTGGCCGAGTGCGCTTCCTTGTACCCGCCGTAGACTGGGAAAAACACCTGCAGCACGCTCTCCCAAGCAGTCAGCGCAGCTCCGTTGCGCATTGCGTCAATCAAGCGCGCGTCAAGAACGAGGGCCTCCCGAATTTTTTCCGCGAGTATCCGCCCTGTTAGGCGCGCGACAGCGCTTTGGTCGTTCAGTTGGTCTAGCCAAATCTGCAGTTCTTGGTATCGCTGTTCGCCGGTGTGGTGCTTTCTAGGCGCCGCCGGAAACCCCAGGAACGTGGGTACGTTGGCTGCTTTGAAGCGGAACCCGGGGTGGCGAAGAAACTTGCACCACATATGCAGATCTGGAAATTCGCCGAGCGGTGTGGTGGACCAGCCTTGCTCCAGTTCCCGGTAGGCTGCCAAAGTGTGGGCTCCACAGGATAGCGGGATTCGGTTGCGCCCTTCCAGCAACTCGCGCTGGTAGATAGAAGATTCCAGATCCACCGTACGAACGAACAAGCTCCCGTCGAGCCGCACTTCAACAGGCAATGCATGCGCGAAATCAGCGTCCTCAAGAAGCTGACTCATCACCTGGACATGGTTTGGAAAATATAGGTCGTCATCGGACAAGTAGCAGACGATCCGGCCTTGCGCCTCTTCTAAGGCAGCATGCCGGTAAGCCTCGCCGTTGCGAGCTCCCTTGGGGTGATCAAAAAAGCGGATGCGCTGGTCGGTTTGCGCGAAGTCGGAGAGGATGAAACGCGTTTCCTGGGGTACGCCATCGCCTATGATGAAGACCTCAACGGGACAGGTTTGGGCCAACGCGCTGGCGATACTGGCCCGGAGTGTCGGCCCATGATCGTGCGTGGGAATGAGTATGGTGGCTACAGGGTCCACGCAGTCTTATCGGGCGTCAGCGCGGGTGCGGAGATTGCCCTGGTTGACCCACGTGTAGGGAATCTCGCTGGTGTCGTAGGGCAGACGCCAGTGATCGGGGTCTTTGTAATCGTAGGCTCGCGTCGGCAGGTTCAGAACCAGAGCGTCGGCACTTCCGAGATTTTGCAGACCATGCCAGACCCCGGTAGGAATCACCAGGAAGGTGGGGCGGGCATCGCCAAGATAAACTTCATTGATCATTCGGTAAGTTGGGCTCTCTTCACGGTCGTCGTAGAGAACGGCTTTTACGTTGCCTTGATTCACAAAGAGCCGGTCAATGGTGGACGTGTGACAGCTCCAGGCACCAATCGCGTTAGGGAAAAGGCGCGACTGATACAAATGCACGACAGGCATGCTGCTGGAATCCCACTCCGGGCGGAAAATCTCAGTAATCACGCCGTGATCTCGGGGCACATGGAGAACTTCCCGAACCTGGACTCCCTGAATGGATTCTTTCAGGAGATGCCAATCGGAGGATATAATCTGGGGGTCCTTCTTGGCTGCCTCTATCATTTAGAATTTCGTATGAAAAAGCTCTGGAGCTAAGTTAGCACGCTCAGTAAAGTTGCTAAGCCGACTAATCGGTACGATTCGGCGTGTTGTCAGGCGCTCATTTCATAGAAGGCGAGTTCCGGCATCGGGTAGTGCTTGCGGTTGCGCGTCCAGAGCCTCGCTCCTCTCTCAACAGCGCTGGCGGCGATCAATGCGTCGCCCAACTCAACCGCATGGCTCTTGCGGTAACGCCGTAGGTATTCGCCGGCGCGACGCCCCAAGGCGGCATCTATGGGAACGCAAAGCAGGGCCTCGAACAAAGCCTCAAGTGGGGTAAATTCCGGTGCGCGAGCGCCAGCCCAGAGTTCGGCGGCGCTAACCGCTGAGTAGAGGATCAACGCGTCGGATTGGCCGAGTTCGAGCCACTGTGACACCGTGGTCTTGTCCCGGCCTCGCGATACTTCAATGAGGATGTCTGAATCCGTAAGGACAGTCACCGGTTACCCAGGTGGTCGAGCCTTGAGCCTCGACGCAGTTCCCTGACTTCTTGGCTACTCTCGGCTGCTCTTGCGGGGGATTTCCGGCTTCCCACAAAGCTCTGCATAGCTGCCAGACGCACCTCCTGGAGGCCGAGGTATCGCTCCCGGGCGGCCTGGCGGACCAACTCGGAAATCGTTGTTTTCTCACTACGGGCTCGCGCGTGGAGGGCTTCCCAGAGTTGGTCGTCAATGAACAGTTGCGTCCGTCTCACGATGTATATTATACATCACTGTTTCAGCCGGTCTCTCGCCCGTCCGTTTTTAGCGCGCGGAAGCCGAATTATCGATACTGATCAGGGGCATTGTCCGGTAGCGCCGTTTACGTTCTCACTTTCCGGGTTGCTGATCTTCCCCCCAACAAAGTGTTCCATTCGCGTGCAATGCTGCCCAGTTCGAATCCATGACGGGGAGCCGTAAGCACGAAGTGCTGCAGGCAGGGGAAGGCCGCTTTCCCCCTCCTAAATGCAACCCATCCCCGTAATGTATTCTTCAGGAAGTGCAATACACGACCCCCTTCACCTGCCCCGATTGCTCCGAACACACCTTTGAAACCGAAGCCGAGCTGGAATCGGAGAAAGACCTCACCACTGCCGCCTGCACAAACTGCGGCCATGAGCTTACTGAAGAGGAAATTGAATCACAGGCAGAGGCGCTTCCCGCCAGCGCCATACCGAAGATGCTCGCGGACGCCGCGGCTCTTAGTCGGAAGTACGCCGGTCACTGAGCGTCAGTCGATTGCTTCTACCAAGCCGAGCTTCCCTGGGTAATCTCGCCAACCTCCGGGTTTCCGAGGCTCGCCCCGGAGCGACTGGTGCCGCTGCAAAGCCTGCGGTTGGAGTGAGTCTTTTCTATTCAGGGACAACTTCGCTCTAGACCAGCACCACAATCTTGCCGCCCGCCAGATTCTCCTCCATACAGCGGTGCGCCTCCACCATCTGATCCAGCCTGAACGTCTTTCCCACTTGTACCGGCAACGTGCCCGCTTTTACCTGCTGCGCCAGTTCTTCGAGCGGCATTGCCAGGAAGTCCGGAGCCTCCCCCGCGTAGCTTGTCAGACATACGGCTGTCGGAATCGACTTCATCGGCGCGAATTCCGCGAAAGACCACTTGTTGCCCACAATGCCAGTCATACAGACGATTCCTCCTTGTCTGGCGCAGCGCAGCGAATCCTCCAGCGTCGTGGTCCCGATCAGTTCAAGAACCTTGTCGACACCCTGGGGGAACGCGGCTCGCACCTGGCTCTCCACAGATCCCTCGTCGAGGAAGACGTGATCCGCTCCGCTTGCGCGAAGCAGGGATTCGCGAGAGGCGCTTCTTGTAGTCGACGAGACGACAGCGCCGTGGTGTTTCGCGATTGCTGCCGCCGCGAGACCCACAGAAGTGGTCCCACCCCGGATCAGCAGGTGTTCGCCTTTCGTTATTCGAAGGGACTTGAAGAGCGACCCCCAAGCCGTCTGCAGCATTTCCGGTAACGCACCGAGCACGTCCCACGGCAAGCTGGTCTTCACCACCTGGACCTGGTCGACGGGTACACACGTATACTCGGCGTAGCCGCCGTCAAACTCCCGCCCCATGCCTCCCATGCAGGTCGCAACCGTAGCGCCGTGCTCGAACTCGCCGCCGGGTGCGCTTTCGATGGTTCCAACAGCTTCAATCCCCAGGATGCGAGGGAACTTTACGTCGGGAGAGAAGCCCTGGCGCGTGAACATCTCGGAGCGGTTCAGCCCAATTGCCTTCACGCGAATCAGCACCTCACCAGGTCGCGGAACAGGAACCGGACGGTCCTCCAGTTTCAGGACCTCCGGTGAACCGGCTTCATAAATTACGATTGCTTTCATCTCTCCTCCCTGCCGCACCGTGTAGTTTGATCGGTTTTGTTCAATGCCCTGTCTCTATGCCCGCGGCGGGTGGTCGTCGAAAAACAATAGCGTGCAATTTTCCAGGTATGCAGCGCTCTTCACATCGCTGGACGCAGCGCCGGATAAAGCTTCTGATACGTCTTGTGCCCGGAAGCGTAGACCGCCGATTCATAGTCGCGCGGCTCCAGCCTTTGCACTTCGCGAACGGTCGCGCGGCACGCTTCCGGAACGGAACCAAAAGCCCCGGTGGCAACCATCGCCAACAGCGCAGCCCCATAAGCGGAACCTTCCTGGCTCGCCAGCGTCACCACGGGTTTCCCGAACACATCGGCCAGCATCTGCCGCCAGAACAGGCTGTTCGCTCCGCCTCCCGAAACGCGCACGCTCTGGACAGGCACGCCCAACCCTTCGATAATCTCCAGCCCGTCCATCTGGCTATAGCTCACGCCTTCAATCAGGGAGCGGATCAGATCGGCGCGGGTGTGCCGCGCTGTCAGGCCCACCCAGCCGCCGCGAATCGTCGCATCCAGATGCGGCGTGCGCTCGCCCATCAGGTAGGGCAGCCAGATCAGTCCCATGGAGCCAGCGCTCGCCTGCGCGGCCTCATGCATCAGATCTTCGTATGCCACTCCTGGCGCCAGTTGATTCCGGAACCATTGCAGACTTAAGCCCGCGCCCTGCGTGACACCCATCACGTGCCACTTGCCGCGAACCGCGTGGCAGAACGTGTGAACGCGGCCCTTCGGATCGTAAACAGCCTGCTCCGTATGCGCGAAAACCACGCCTGAGGTACCCAGTGTGCACGAAACAATTCCCGGTTCCACGATGCCGTTCCCCACGGCGCTCGCTGCCTGATCCCCCGCCCCGCCCGCGACCGGCGTGCCCTTCCGCAAATCCGTCAATCGCGCTGCTTCCTCCGTCACCACGCCCGTCAAGTCGCTCGATTCAAACATCCGCGGCAGGATCGCGCGATCGATCCCCAAACGGTCCGCAAACTCAGACGACCATCTACGCCGCACCACATCGAACAGCGCCGTCCCGCTTGCATCGGACACTTCCGTCGCCAGTTCACCGGTGAGCCGCAAGCGGATGTAGTCCTTCGGAAGCAACATGTGCCGCACGCGCGCGTAAAGCTCCGGTTGATTGTCGCGAACCCAAAGCAACTTCGGTAGCGTGAAACCGGTCAAGACGGGATTCGCAATCCAGTCCAGCACCTGTTGCTCGCCCACCAGCTTGTTAATCGCGTCCACCTGTGGCTGGGACCGCTGATCGCACCAGATCAGCGCGGGGCGAATCACCTGCAACGCCTCATCGAGCAGCACCAGGCCATGCATCTGTCCGGAAAGCCCGATGCCCCGCACCGCATCGCCCGCCACTCCCGATTGCTGCAGCACCCCCCGCACCGCCACGCAGGCCGCGCGCCACCAATCATCCGGGTCCTGCTCCGCCCAAAGCGGCTGCGCCATTTGCATTTCGGCATGGGGCGCCGTGAAACTCCCGTGTACCGCGCCGCCCTCATCCACCAGCAGCGCGCGCGTGCCTCCGGTGCCGGTATCAATTCCAAGCCACATCCTCAGTTCACCCCCAATCGCGGCAGCAGGGCCGCGCCATATAAACCCGCGTCGCTGCCCAATTCAGCCCGTTCGATCCGTGTGTGGGAAGCACGAAACGTGAAACTCCGGCGGCGCACTTCCTCCATCATCGCCGGGGCAAATTGGTCCCAGGCCGCCACCACGCCGCCGCCGAACAGATACAGCGGGAAGTTGAATGTATTGATCAACATCGCGAGCGCAATGCCCAGCGCCTCCCCCGTAACCTCGAAGATATGGCGGGCCTTGGCGTCCCCATCCTTGGCCAGCCAGTACACCTGCTCCGCCGTCATCTCACCGAGTCCGGAAAGCCGCGCAAAAACAGAGATCGCCTGAGCGGAAGCATGCTTCTCCAGGCATCCCTGATTCCCGCAGCCACAAGGATTGCCGTTCGGGACTACGGTGACGTGCCCCAACTCACCCGCCATGCCCTCATGGCCGTGCAGCACGCGGCCGCGCGAGATGATTCCGCCTCCCACGCCCGTTCCCACTGTAAGAAGAATCAGGTCTTCTACTCCCCGGCCCGCTCCCCGCCACTGCTCGCCCAGCGCCGCAGCATTCGCATCGTTTTCCAGAATTACGCGAGTCCCCAGCCGGCGCTCCATCTCATCGCGAATCGGAAGTCCATCGAGACAAGGAATGTTATTGCAGTTTCCGATCACGCCTTTCCGGAGATCGATAAATCCGGGTACACCCACCCCGATTCCCGCAAGCCCTTCTTCACCCACTACGGAGCGCAAGCGGGCGATCGAATCAATCATGTCGTCGATAATCGCAGCGCCGCCCTCGGAATAGTTTGTCGTGCCGGCGACTCGTTCGAGCATCGATCCATCACTCGCAATCGCCGCCGCCCGCAGATTCGTGCCGCCCAAGTCGAGACCGATTGAGTAATCAGGCACGGTGGCCGATCCCCACTAACAAGGCCATCACGAATTCATTCACCGGCAGCGCAATGCCGTGCCGCGCGCCCAAACGCAGCACCGTGCCTGTCATCGCATCGATTTCCAATTCTCTTCCCGCCTGCCGATCCTCCAACATCGAGGTGCCCGTATCGGCCGGAAAGCCCCGCATCCAGCCAAGCACCTCGGCGGCGATCTCAGGTTTCAATTGGGCGCCCTCGGCCCGGCCCACCATCGCGGCCTCTTCGAGCAGCTTCGTCGCAAGGGATTCCATCTCCGGACCGCGTAACGCACCGATACCCTGACCCACAATTGCCGTGAGAGGATTCGCGGCCAGATTCACCAAAAACTTCCGCCACGCTGCCGTAAGAAACTCCGGCTCCTCTTCAATGCGAACGAAGGTTCCCCGAAAGAGGTCCTTCAGGTCCAGAGCACTGGCGGAGGGCGGCACAGCCAGATCGTATTCGGGCCGCAGATGACGCACATGTCCGGGACCCAGCCTTTTTGAGTTCGTATAGACCACAGTGGGAATTACCGTGGCCCCTCTGCGCAGCGTTTCTAACCGGTCTTCCGCGTCAACGCCGTTTTGCAGGGCAACGATCCTGGTCCCGCTCTTCACCAAACACTCGAACCAAGCCGCTGCTGCCTCGGTCTGGTGAGTCTTTGTAGCAAGAAGAATCCAATCGGCCGGCGGCGCGAAGCGGGGATCGTCGAACCACTCCAAGTCTCCCGTGACGCGGCCGAACTGCCCGTCGACAATCAGCGGATCCGGCTTACGCCGCACGCAGCCATAAACTCTGTGAAGTCCGCCCGCTGCTAAGTGCGCAGCAAAAACCGTCCCGATGTTCCCAAGCCCGACAACGGCGACATTCATTTACTCCAGACTACAGCGTCAAACTTCGGCTCGCTTGCTCTCCGCCACGCTCATGTTTTTCCTGATCGTCCAGACAATACTCCGTCCACGGAATCGCTTCCAACCGTCCCTGGGGAATCTGCTTTCCGCAGTCGATACACTTCCCGAACGTCCCGTCATCCAGCCGTTCCAGCGCGGCGCGCACCAGAGTCAACTCGTGGAAATCGGAGTCGTTCAGTTGCAACAGAGAGTCGCGGCCCTCTAGATTGACCATTCGCTCCATCGGCTCCGTCGCGCCCTGGTCGGTCAGATCTCGGGCTTCCGATCGATTCTTGTCCATGTCCGTAAGCAAGAACTGCTCCCGCTTTTCAATCGCCTTGCGAAACTCGTCTAGTGTCATGTCTCTCCGGGATCCATGGACCAGACTTGTTCGTCCGGCCCATGAAGTTGTCTTGACGCTTCTGAACCGAATTACGCTTTCGAGGTGGACGCGTGTTCCGCCCGCTTCAAATCGCGGATGCGGTCGTGGGCGAGCTTAACCTCGGAGTACTGCGTTTCCACAATGCTCAACAAATCGGACGGAATCGTCTTCTTGAGCGCGTTTTCATAGTTGGCTTTCGCCGCATCTTCGCCGCGCTCGCACTCGTCGACAATCGCTGTTTCGCTCTTGCCCGTAACCGCTGTCTTCAGGTTGATCCAGCCGCGATGTAACGATGCCGAAACGTGCCCGCTCTTCGCCGGCTCGCCACCGCGATGCAAAACCTCATTGTTCAGCTCAGCTGCGAACCGTGCGCGCTGCTGGGCATACATGTTGAAAAGTGTCTTCAGATCTGTGTTTTCCACGGCGTTAGCTGCCGTTCGGAACCCCTCTTCCCCATCTTTGTTCGTCTCGATCAGGTCGTTCAACACCGAAATCGCGTCATCGTTAGTGGCTGTTGTGCTCATGTTTGGCCTCCCCCGAACGGTTGCAATCACAAGGCCGTTATAGCCGGAATTTAGAACGCACCGGGTACACTGAAAACGGATAGACACTTATGGTCAAACGTTTCGTCGGCTTGGCCGCCGCGCTTCTCTTTTCTCTCGCCGCACAGGCCCCTGGCATGTATCAGGGTACTTGGGCCTCCGGGTCGTCCGGGAACAGCGGCAAGTTGAGTCTTGCGTTTACAGATTCCGGGCTTGCTGCAGCATCCTTCACCTTAGAAGGGCAGGAAGTAGTCACCAAGCCAATTTCTTCTAAGCCCTCTGAATCCGGCTTGGATTTCACTTTCGAATACGACGTGGGCGGCACTCGGCTACGCTCCCGCATGCAAGGCAAACCGGAAGGAAAAACCTTAAAAGGCAAGTACCAGTCGTCACCGGCGGAAGGCGGCTCACCTGTCGATGAGGGAACTTGGGAAGCGACGCTTCGCTAATCGGCGATCGGCTGCAAGCCGTTCGTGAGCGGATGGAGACAGCCTGCGCACGCGCGCATCGCTCCTCTTCGGACGTTCTGCTGCTGGCAGTCACCAAAGTTTTCCCGTCCGCGACAATTATTTCTGCTTATGAGCTCGGGCTTCGGGAATTCGGCGAAAACTACGTCCAGGAGTTTGAAGGCAAGGCTCCGGAACTGCTAGAATTTGCCGGACGCGAAGTTTCATCTGATCGGACACTTGCAGTCCAACAAATCCGCCAAGGCCTGCACTCTTTTTCAGACCATCCAGACGGTTGACTCTGCAAAGCTCGCGCGTCGCCTGAACGAGTGCGGCACGCACCTGGACGTAATGATCGAAGTCAAACTGTCAAACGAAGCTTCGAAGCACGGTGCCGATCCCGCCGAACTCCCGCAAATCGTGGACGCCGTGCGGTCCCTGCCAAATTTGCGGCTCACCGGACTGATGACCGTGCCGGAGTGGTCGGAGAATGCCGAATTGGCGCGCCCGGTCTTTAGACAAATTGAGAGAACTAGGGCAGCTCCATGGAATCCCTGGCCTCTCCATGGGCATGTCTCACGATCTCGAAGTAGCAATCGAAGAAGGTTCCACCTGCATCCGGATCGGCACCGCACTGTTCGGCAGCCGCAAGAAGCAGTGACTGTCGGCTTCTACTCGCCACTTCCCCCAAGCCCGACGGGCGTAGCTGATTACAGTGCCGCACTGCTTGCACAACTCCGCTGTCATGGCCGAGTGGAAGTCTCACCTAAAGGTTGCGATATTGCGCTCTATCACATTGGCAATAATACAGCTTCACTCCGAGGTATACCAGCGGGCACTTGCGCATCCAGGGGTAGTGGTGCTGCACGATGCGCTGCTCCACCATTTCTATTTGGGTTCGTTTCGCAAAACCGAATACGCCGACGAATTCGTTTTCAACTACGGTGAGTGGAACCGCAAAGAGGCCGAAGTTCTTTGGCGGGATCGAGCCGCCTCCGCCCAGGACTCCCGCTATTTTGATCGCCCCATGCTGAAACGAATCGCGCAAACTGCACTGCACGTGATCGTTCACAACCCGGCGGCAGCTCGGGCCGTTCGTCAGCATTCCCCCGAGACGAGCGTAACGGAAATTCCACACTTTCAGGACCTGCCACTCACGCCCGATCCCCGCGAAATCACCAGCTTTCGATCCGCACTGGACATCCCGGAAAATGGGTTCGTGTTTGCAGTTTTCGGATATCTGCGCGAATCAAAGCGGCTTCTTCCAATTCTCCGTGCCTTCTCGCGCCTTCGCCAGCTTCAACAAAATACCTATTTGCTCATTGCGGGCGAGTTCGTTTCGCAGGATCTGGAACGCGCGGTTGCAACCTGGATTTCCCAACCCGGGATCCGCCGCCTTCCCCATCTCCCCGAACGCGATTTCCGTCTCGCCGCCGCTTCGGTGGATTGCTGTTTGAATCTTCGCTATCCCACCGCCGGCGAGACTTCCGGAATCGCCATGCGTCTCATGGCAGCGGGGAAGCCCGTCATCGCTACCGAGGGCGAGGAATGGCTTCGTTTCGACGAAAACAGTCTGTTACGGATTCCCGCCGGGCCGCCCGAGTCCGAGGCACTCTTCGAAGCCATGGTATTGCTCCGCGATCATCCTGAGCTCGGCCGGCAGATTGGCCGCCAAGCAAGAGAGCACATTCAGCGATATCATTCTTTATCCGCATCAGCAGCCGAGTATTGGAATCTTCTGTGCCGCACCTCAGAATCGCAGTCTTGATGGCTGGCTTCGCCCTCGCCGCGCAGGCCATGGTGACGCAGCTTCATGTCTTGGTTCCGATGCGGGACGGTATCCACTTGGCAGCAAACATCTTCCGTCCCTCTGGACTGGCCGCGGTTCCCACAATTCTCATCCGCACTCCTTACAACAAAGGAACGGCTCCCACAGCCAATTACCAGGCCTTTGTGGACCACGGATATGCAGTTGTGGTTCAGGATGTTCGCGGCCGTTGGGAGTCACAGGGTGATTTCGCCCCGCTCACGCAGGAGGGCCCGGATGGGGATGACACGCTGAATTGGGTCGCTAAACAACCCTGGTCGAACGGAAAAGTCGGCATGCAGGGGGGCAGCTATCTGGGAATCGTGCAGTGGAAGGTGGCTCTGATGAATAACCCCCATTTGAAGGCCATGTTCACCTGGGTTTCAGGCGATGATGACTACCGCGACCGACTCTATTCCACCGGCGGCGCCTTGAAGCTGGGCCATCGCCTGCTCTGGATTGAAGAAAACCTCCGCGACTACGAACTGCCCGTCCCCGATTTCAATAAGTACATCTTCACTCTCCCCCTCCGGCACGCAGACCGGGCGGCATCCGGCCGGAGTGTCCCTCTGTTTCAGGAGACGCTTGATCACCCGACGTATGACGCTTTCTGGCAGGCCCTCAGTGTCCAAAGAGCAGCTGAAGACGATCACCGTTCCTGTGTTTTCCCTGGGCGGCTGGTATGACAATTACGTCGAAAGTGATCTGGACGCCTTTTCGGTGCTGCACAAAGTGAATCCCGCAAATCGGATCCTGATTGGCCCGTGGCCCCACGATCCGTCAAAGAAGTTCGAAGGCGTGGATTTCGGGCCCGAAGCGCAAATTGGCTTTCGCAGGCTGCAAATGGAATGGTTCGATCGGTGGATGAAAGGGAAAGAGCCCTCCACCCCGCAACCGCCGGTTCACGTTTTCGTAATGGGTGCGAACCAGTGGCGCGATGAGAATGAGTGGCCGCTGGCCCGTACCCAGTTCACCCGCTTATATCTGGATAGCGAGGGGCGGGCGAATACGCTCGACGGCAATGGCGAACTCACCCCCGAATCGCCGATGCACTCGAAAAAGCACAATCCTCCCGACACCTACGTCTACGATCCCCGAAACCCGGTTCCCACGCGCGGCGGTGCTGTTTGCTGCACTCCTTCCGTCTTTCCCTGGGGGCCGCTCGATCAAAGAAAGGTGGAGAAACGCGAGGATGTCTTGGTCTATTCCACGCCACCCCTCCCCGCCGACCTCGAAGTAACCGGAAACATCCAGGTCGAGCTCTACGCCTCCACCACCGCGCCCGACACCGACTTCACAGCCAAGTTAGTCGACGTGTTTCCCGACGGGTTGGCCCGCAATCTGACGGACGGCATCCTGCGCGCGCGTTATCGCTATTCCCTCTCCAAACCGGAACTGCTGAAGCCGAACGAGGTGGCCCACTACCGGATCGATGCCGGGGTGACGAGCAATCTGTTCCGCAAAGGCCACCGGATTCGCGTCGAAATCTCCAGTAGCAACTTTCCCCGCTTCGACCGAAACCCGAACACCGGCCGTCCCATTGCCGATGAGACCGAACTTCGGCCCGCCACCCAGACCATTTATCACGATCGGAAACACTGGTCTTACCTCTTGCTGCCCGTAATTCCGCCCGAACGGAAACTGGCAAGCCAATTGACGGCGCCCCCCCGGACGCGCTAACTTGGCCATTGGGCCTTGAGTTGTTTCAGGCGCGGTAGCCAAGTGGTAAGGCCAAGGTCTGCAAAACCTTTATTCATCGGTTCGACTCCGATCCGCGCCTCCAAAAAATCTCATGCGACTCCTCCTCCCGATAGCTCTGCTTTCGGTTTGCGCCGCCTCCGCGCAGACCAAGAAGATTCTGATTTCCGATAGCGATCCGCAAATGATCAAAACGCTATCCGAAGCCTCGCCCAAGGTCCGCTTGGTGCCGGTCAACTCCGCGACCCTTATGAAGGAGTTGCCGGATGCGGATGCCCTGATTGGGGAGATCACCCCGGAACAGGTCCGCGCCGGCAAAAACCTGAAATGGGTACAAATTATGTCGGCGGGCGCAGAACGCGTTCTGTTCATGTCCGGCGGGAACGACCTTCGCGATAGCGATATCGTCCTGACCAACAACCGCATCGTGCAGGGCCCCGAAATCGCCGATCATGCCCTGGCGCTGCTGCTCACGCTTTCTCGCGGTCTCAATAACTTCATCGCCGACGACAAAACGCAGACCTGGAACCCGCGCAACTATCACGGCATCGAGTTGAACGGCAAGACTGCCGTCATCATCGGAGTCGGCGGAATCGGCCAGCAGATCGCGACGCGCGCCTGGGCCTTCGGCATGACTGTCATCGGTGTCGATCCGCAGGATTACCCAATCTCGCCGTTTATCAGGCGCATGGTGAAGCCGGATCAGTTGGACGAAGTTCTTCCCGAAGCCGACGTCCTCTTCATCTCCGCTCCGCATACGGAGCAGAGCCACAAAATGGTGGGTCCGAAGCAGTTCTCTCTGTTGAAGAAGGGGAGCTATTTCG
The DNA here is from genome assembly GCA_963795835.1 of Bryobacterales bacterium. Lineage (GTDB taxonomy): Bacteria > Acidobacteriota > Terriglobia > Bryobacterales > Bryobacteraceae > JALYXI01. The sequence goes on from CAWCJC010000006.1 coordinate 334,575, forward strand.
TCGCGGTGAGTCGGGGTGGCGTGTACGACATGCCGTCGTTGGTGAAAGCGCTCGACGAGCAGCGGCTCGCCGGTGCGGGCGTCGACGTGGTCGACCCGGAACCCCTTCCGAAAGACCATCCCCTGTGGCACTTCAACAATGCCATCGTCACGCCTCACATTGCGGGGCGCTCCGATCGCGATCGCGCCCGGATGGTGAATACGATCAAAGAGAACATCGTGCGATTTGCCGATGGCAAGCCTCTGTTGAACGTTGTGAACAAGCAACGGGGATCGTAAGTGAAACTGATTCCGCTCCTGCTCGCCGGGGCCGCGCTGCTCTCCGCGGATTCGGGCGAGGTGAAGACCCACATGCTCGAAAACGGAATGAAGGTGCTGGTGCAGGAAGACCACAACATTCCGAACGTGGCCATGTACTTCTTCTATCGCATCGGCTCCCGCAATGAACGCCCGGGAATCACCGGCATCTCGCACTTCTTCGAGCACATGATGTTCAACGGCGCTAAGATCTACGGCCCGAAGCAGTTCGATAATGCGATGGAGAAAGCGGGCGGCAACAACAATGCCTACACCTCGCGCGACGTCACCGTCTATACCGATTGGTTTCCCTCCACTGCGCTCGGCCTGATGTTCGACATGGAATCCGACCGGATTCGCGACCTGGCATTCGATCCGAAAATCATCGATAGCGAGCGCGGCGTGGTGTATTCCGAACGCAGAACATCGGTGGATAACAGCAACTTCGGCGTGCTTTACGAACAGTTAGGTGCGGCGGCCTTCACGGCGCACCCGTATCACTGGCCGGTGGTCGGATGGCCGTCCGATATCGAAGCCTGGAGCATGGACGATCTGAAGGCCCACTTCAAAATGGGTTACGCACCGAACAACTGCACGCTGGTGGTGGTCGGGGATACCACCGATGCTCAAGTTCTGGCACTGGCACGCAAATATCTGGAGCCCATACCCCGCCAAGCGCCGCCGCCTGACGTTCGAACCAAAGAGCCCGAGCAGCGGGGTGAACGCCGCGTTACGGTTCATAAGCAGGCGCAGCTTCCAATCCAGATGTTTGCGTACCATATTCCGGAAACCAAATCGGCGGATACGCCCGCGCTTGAGGTCTTCGATTCCATTCTCACGGAAGGCCAAAGCAGCAGGCTTTATAAGCGCATGGTGGATGCGGATCAGCTCGCCATCAGTATCGGGGGCAGCTTGCAGTCTTCTCTCGACCCGGGACTGTTCATTTTCACTGTGCAGCCTCGAAGCGGTGTCGCTACCGACAAAACGGAAACCGCTCTTTTTGAGGAGATCGCCAAAATGCAAAGCACTCCCGTTTCGGATGAGGAGCTGCGCAAGGCGAAAAACCAGCTTCTTGCCGACAACTTCCGCCAGCGAAAAACCATCGCCGGGCGGGCGAATCTGCTGGGCACGTACGAAGTGTTCAATGGCGACTATCGCAAGCTGTTCACTTTGGAGCAGGATGTGGAAGCAGTCACCGCCGCGGACATTCAGCGGATTGCCAAGAAATATTTCATAGCCGATAACCGCACCGTTGCCACTTTAGTTCCGGAGGCCAAATAATGCGAGCGCTCGCGCTGCTTCTTTGCCTTGCAGGTGCTGCAACCGCCGATGTTCGGTTGCCGAAATACACGCGGACGGTACTCCCAAACGGCCTGGTAATTTATCTGATCCCCCGCGCCGGTGTTCCGCTGGTGAACTTCCGTGTGGTGGTGAAGGGCGGCTTCGAAGCGGAATCGGATACCCAAGCCGGAGCCGCTCAACTTGCCGCCCAGTTGCTGCGGCGCGGCACGGCCACACGTACCGCGGACCAGTTCTCGAACGAGCTTGATTCGCTGGGCGGCACCTTCCAAGCCAGCGCGAACGAAGATGAAACCCTGATCACCTCCGAGTTTCTTCGAAAAGACTTTGACCGCGGACTTTCACTCACCGCCGATGCGGTTCTGCATCCGGCATTCCCCGAAGCTGAGTTCAAGAAAACGGTTTCCCGATCTATCGATTCCGTGCGCGCCTCAAAAGACAATCCGCAAGCTGCGACCGTGCTCTATTTCCGTGCCTTTTTCTTCGGCCCCAAGCACCCCTACGGCCGAGTCAGCGATGAGCTCAGCTTAAGCAAACTGACACGCGCCGATCTCCTCGCCTACCAGGGCCGGCTTTATACAGGGCGGAACATGATCGTCGTAGCGAGCGGCGACCTGGATACCGATGCGGCGGCGAAATCCATCGCGAAGACATTCGAGAACATTCCCGCCGGCGTGGAATATAAGTGGGCACCCGAACCGGCTCTCCCTTCAGGCCGCCGCCTGCTGTTGGTCGATAAGCCGGATGCGACGCAAACCTACTTCAACATTGGGCGCCCCGGAATCAGGCGAACCGATCCAGAGCGAACCACGCTCCTGCTCATCAACACTCTCTTCGGTGGCCGCTTCACCTCCATGCTCAACGATGAACTTCGCGTCAATACCGGCCTCACTTATGGCGCGCGTTCCTACTACGACCAGCACCGCGATACCGGCGGCGTCGTAATCAGCACCTATACCCGAACCGAGACAACGGAGAAAGCGATCGACCTCGCTCTCGAAGTTCTCAACCGTTTGGTAACCAAAGGCATTACCGCCGATCAGCTCGCTTCGGCCAAAGCTTACGTGAAGGGCACTTATCCCCCGCAGCATCTCGAAACCAGCGATCAAACCGCCGCCATGGTGAGCGACATCGAGCTTTTCGGGCTGAATCGCGGCGAAGTGGATGACCTGTTCTCCCGCATTGATGCGGTCACCGTGGAACACGCGAACGCCATCGCGAAGAAGTATTATGGCGGGAACGATTTGGTGTTCGTCGTGATGGGGAACGCCGCAAAGATTCGCGATGTTGTGAAGAAGTACGCTCCTACTGTTACAGAGATTGCCGCTAAGACGCCAGGATTTCGATAAATGGATACCACCCGCCGCGCCTTTGTCGCCACCACGCTGACAGCTTCCGCTTACGCCCAGATTGCCGGCTCGAATGAACGTTTGCGTGTCGGCGTAATCGGCTGCGGTGGACAAGCGCAAGGCCACATGAAGTCCCTGGTCCGCACAAAAGATCAGGACAACGTAGAAATCGTTGCCGTTTGCGATGTATTCGATAAGCGCGCCCAGGAAGCTGCGGCACTCACAGGCGGCAGAGTCATCAAGGACTATCGCGACCTGCTGGCCGCGAAGGATATCGACTACGTCCTGATCGCGACTCCCGAGCACTGGCATTACCAGATGACCCTTGATGCGCTCGCGGCAGGCAAGCACATTTATTGCGAGAAGCCGATGACCCACACAGTGGATCAGGCGAAACATATCGCGGCACGCATCGGCCAATCAGACCGCAAGGTACAGATCGGTGTGCAGGGTATGTCGGACGATTCTTACGAGACCGCATACAAATACGTGAAAGAGGGCGCGCTCGGCAAAGTGGTCATCGCGCAGATCGATTACTCCCGCAACTATGCGGACGATTTCTGGGCTTACCCAATCGATGCGGACGCGCGCCCGGGCGAAAATCTGGATTGGCATCAGTGGCTGGGACCCGCGCCCAAACGCCCCTGGGATGCGGACCGCTGTTTCCGCTGGCGCCGCTATTGGGATTACTCCGGCGGCATTGCGACCGACTTATTCATCCATCGTGCCACGCGCATCATCAAGGCCCTGAATCTCGATTTTCCGGAGCGCGGCAGCGGCGCGGGCGGCAAGTACGAATTCACCAACAGCCTGGCCGAAATTCCCGATACGCTCAACATCATGCTTGATTACGCGGGCGGCCCCACGGTGCTGCTGGTTTCCTCGCTGGCAAACAGCACCAAGGTGGATCATGTCCTGCGCGGTCACAAAGCTACCTTAACTTTCTCTCCCACTGGCTTCACCATTACTCCGCAACCCGATTACGCCAAAGATCTCAAGGAAATTGTGTACCAAAAGCACGGCGCGGAAAGCCTGGAATTGCATCATCGCAACCTGATGAACGCGATCCGGCACAACGAACCGCTGAAGTGCGATGCTACTCTCGGTTACAAAGGCGTAGTCGCGTGCGCGATGGGCGTCGAATCGTTCCGCCAGCGCAAATATCTGGCGTGGGACAAAGCAAAAGAGAGATTAGTTCACGCCTAAACGATCGTAGCTGTGTTTGAGAGCGTTCCCAGTTCGGGAATGTGAATGGAAATCACGTCGCCGGCGCCTAGCGCCGCTTCCTCGGTAACGATGATCCCGGTTCCGGTCAACACCACGGAAGCGGAAGGCACATCGTTAGAACGCATCAGGTATTCAACCATGGCTTCGAATTTACGGTTCAGACGGGCCGTGGAAGTAGTTCCGGTAAATCGCGTCGTGGCGCCTCGAGTGACAGTGCACGTCATTTCGAGCGAATAAGGGTCGGCAATCTCATCGGGGGTAACCAGAAACGGGCCCAGGGAGCAGCAGCCGTTGAAGGTCTTCGATTGCGGAAGGTAAAGCGGGTTTTCGCGCTCGATATCCCAGGCGCTCACGTCATTAGCCAACGTGTAGCCAAGAACCTTCCCGTGCTTGCCTAAAACCAGCGCGAGTTCCGGTTCCGGGGCGGTAAATTTGGAATCGGCCCGAATGCCCACCGAACTATTGGGGCCGGTGCAAACACGGCTGGTGCCTTTGAAAAAGATCTCTGGACGGGGGTCGCGATACACCTGGGCGTACATGCCATCGCGCGTGCCCTGTTCGCCATCGCGAAAGCTCGCGCTGGTTTCGTAAGTGCAGCCGCAGCCCCAAACTTCACAGGGGTGAAGCGGTATCAGCGGCGACGCCTTCTGCTCGTGGCGGCTGGCCAACTGGTTCGCCAACTCTGCAAGGGATAGGTCTTCCGATTCAGACCGGCTGATCAAATCCCGCATCGTGTGCCCAGGGATGGGACGCGCCATGTCTTCGGTAGTGAAAATTGCGGCTACCGGGCCGCCTGGGGAGGAAATCTGTCCGAGTCGCATTTAGTATTTCAAATAGACGGTCTTGTAATCGCTGTAAAAATCCATCGCAGCCGGGCCCTGCTCTTTCGGTCCGAAGCTGGAGTCCTTGGTACCGCCAAATGGAAGCTGGTATTCCACGCCGGCGCTCGGCAGGTTCACGGTCAGCAAGCCGGCTTCGGCTTTGTAGATGAAGTCAAATACGCGGGAAATGTTGGTGGTCTGAATCGAAGCGGAAAGCCCAAAAGGCGTATTGTTTGCCATGCGGAGCGCCTCCGTCGGATCTTTCGCTTTCATAATCGAAAGCACAGGTCCGAAAATCTCTTCTTTCGCGATCGTCATGTCTTCAGTAACATCGCCAAACACGGTAGGCTCCACGAAGTAGCCCTTCGCCAGAGCGCCTTCGGTAAGCTGCTTGCCGCCGCAAAGCGGTTCGCCCGCTTCCTTCCGGCCGATCTCAATGTACTTGAGCACCGTTTCCAACTGGCCCTTATCCACGCACGGGCCGATATCGATTCCCGCCTGCATCCCGTCGCCGACTTTCAGCTTCTTCGTGCGTTCCACAACTGCTGCGACAAATTTGTCGTAGATCCCTTCCTCGACAATCGCGCGGCTGGTAGCCGTACACTTCTGGCCGGTGGAGAACATGGAAGCGTTCACTACATTCTCCACGGCGGAACCGAAATCGGCGTCGTTGAGCACGATGGTCGGATTCTTCCCTCCCATTTCAAGCTGAATGCGCAGATGGCGTTTCGAAGCTTCGGTGTGCAGCCAGTTGCCGATATCGTTGGATCCCGTGAAAGAGATCGCCTTCACCGGTTTCGCGGTAACCATTGCTTCCCCAAGTTCCCCGCCCGACCCGGCGACGAAGTTGATGACCCCCTTGGGAATCCCGGCCTCATGCAGCGCTTCTATGAGCCGCCAGCAGCACAGCGGCGAAACGCTGGCCGGCTTGACAATTACGGTGTTGCCGCAAACCAGCGCGGGTGCCATCTTCCAGGCCGGAATCGCAATCGGAAAATTCCAGGGAGTGATCAGCCCGACGACCCCGATCGGTTTGCGGATCGCGAACATATGGACCCGGTCTCTCTCCGAAGGAACCATGTGGCCCGCCATGCGCGAACCCTCGCCGCCGAAGTAGCGAAAAATGTTGATGGCGCGGCGCACTTCGCCCTTCGCCTCGGGAAGCGTCTTCCCTTCCTCTCGCGTCATCTCCGCGCCCAGCTGATCGAATTGGCGTTCCAGCAGATCAGCCGCTTTGAAAAGAATCGCCCCGCGGTTCGGAGCGGGCATGGAAGACCATGCAGGGAAGGCAGCCTCGGCGGCATCTGCCGCGCGAATCATATCGGCCGCACTGCCCTTCGCAAACAACCCGACAACCTCGTCGGTGTTGGCGGGGTTGCGATCTTCAAAAGTCTTGGCGGATTCAATCCATTCGCCGTTGATGTAGTTGGAAAAAGTGGGCGTACTCATATTTAGAATTTCACTGAGGGCACGGCGCGTGAGCCGGGGTCGGTCTTGAAGTAGGCGTCATTGCGGGTAAAGCCGGACATTCCGGCCACAACGTTATTCGGGAAGAGTTGCAGGGAGGTGTTGTAATCCTGAACGGCCTCGTTGTACTTTTGGCGCGACCGCAGAATGCGGTTCTCCGTGCCGGCGAGTTCAAATTGAAGGTTCTGGAAATTCACATTCGCCTTCAGATTCGGGTAATTTTCAACAATCACCAGCAGCCTGCCGAACGCGCCATCCAGCTTCTGATTCGCATCGATCTTCTGCTGAGGCGTTTGCGCACTCAGAAGACCGGCGCGCGCGTTCGCTACGGACTGGACTACCGTCGTCTCTTCTTTCGCGTATCCCTTCACGGTTTCCACCAGGTTGGGAATCAGGTCCGCGCGGCGCTGCAGGTCGGTATCGATCTGGGACCATCCGGCGTTGATCGCTTCCCGCTTAGTGGAAAGTTCGTTACGGACGCTGACGAACTTCGACCCGAACATAAACCCGGCAATCACGACAATGCCGAGCACGATGAGCAATGGTTTCATAAGTTAGTACATTCTCCAGTTTACTTTTCCAGCCGGTCGACCGCGCCGATAACCGCTGAACATTCTCTCAGATATGAGGCGAGCAAGCGGTTCGGGATCGAGCGACTTCAGTGTGGTTTTTTCTTCACGCGCATCGATCAAGCTCAGAAAAGGGCCGGGCGAAATGCCGAAAGCCGCCGCGCATTCTTCGATGATGGCGCGCTTGCGAGGTTCCGGGTTGCGCCCATGCAGAATCAGCGCGTGGCGGAACAGGACGCAAAACGTGGAAACGGAATCGACCAGCAGCCGCGTTAGCATTTCGCGATCAGAGAAGGCCGCGGCGGCTTTGGTCCGGAGACGCAGCAGCTTGGCGCGAAGCTCCCGCTCAACCTGGGCGCGATAGAACGAGTTATCCACCTGAAGTGCGCTTACTACGTCTTTGCCGTACAGGATCCGGTGAGTCTGTTTGATGTCATGGAACTCGATCGCAAAGCAATCGGTAGAGTGCTCCACCTCTTCCTCGCTCAACAGCAAAGGGGGCGGATTCCCTTCCGAAGTCCACCAATGGGTGACTGGTTCGGCGGCGCGAAGATCGGCCGGCGCGATCGACTTCAGCACAATCAGAGTATTGATATCTGAGAAGTTCTTGTCGTGTTCCGAAGATGCGGCGCTGCCGTAAAGAACGACTGCGACCAATTGCTCCGCATGTGCTTTCGTAAGGCGTGCGACGAGTTGGTCAAGGGTAGCGGGCATGAAGAGCTTCGGCGTGACGGGAAACCAATCACTCCTTCAGTCTACTGGAAATGTGTGATGCTCCCTTGGCCTAAGTTGTGAACGCAAGCGTTCCGGTGAGGGTGCGGACATCCGCAACCCTCTGCTCAGTAAGAAAGCGCGTCAACTCCGCCGCGATCTTTGCGGTAGCTCCCGGGTTCCAGAAGCTCGCCGTGCCTACTTCGACCGCCGTCGCGCCGGCGATCAGAAACTCGGCCGCATCTTCTCCGGTCGCGATTCCTCCGAGCCCGACAATCGGGATCTTGACCGCTTGCGCGGCTTGATACACCATTCGGAGCGCGATCGGCTTGATTGCGGGCCCAGAGAGCCCTCCAAAGCCCGCACCGATCCGGGGCCGCCGCGTCTTCGCGTCAATCGCGAGCGAGATGAAGGTATTCACCAGCGATAGGGCATCCGCGCCGCTTTGTTCGGCAGCGATCGCCAGCGGTTCTATGCGGGCCACGTTGGGCGAAAGCTTCACGATGACGGGTCTGTTTGCCACTGGTTTGACTAAGGCAACCAATGCGGCAAGCGCATCGGGATCGTTCGAGAAGAAGATCCCGCCATGTTTGGTATTTGGGCAGGAGACGTTCAACTCATACGCGGCGATTCCCTCCGCATCGTTCAGAGCGCGGATTACCTCAAGATAATCCTCCGGCGCGTAACCGAAAACGTTGGCGATGGCAAGGACGGGCAGCTTGCGGAGTTGCGGCAGCTTATCGCGCAGGAACGCACGCACACCCACGTTCTGCAGGCCGATGGAATTGATCATCCCGCCCTCCGCCTCCCAAAGCCGGGGTGCAGGATTGCCTTCAATCGGATCCTTGGAGAGACCCTTCGTGATCAAAGCTCCCAAGGCGGAAAGGTCGGTCAGCTTCTCGAATTCCAGGCCGTAGCCGAACGTGCCGGAAGCGGCAATGATGGGATTGCGAAGAGGGATGCCGCAGAGTTCTAGGGCCGTGGACGGCTTCACTCCGGGCTAGTTTAGCAAGACGTCCAGCGAGAGTTCCTTATGATTCCGCATGATCCCGAGCGCCAATGGCTTGCGGTTCTGCAGAAGCGACGAGAGTTCCCGGATCGGCAGAAACGGGCTTGCCCGCCACCTTGACGATCACGTCGCCTGCCTTAAGCCCGGCGCGGTCGGCGGCGGAACCATGGGTCACCATCCGAACCAGAAGACCCGCGGTTACACCGAAGTATTCCGCCATTTGCGGGTTCAGTTCCTCGGTTTCAACACCTAAAACGTTGTTGCGCCAAAGCATGTTCATGCGCGGCAAATCAGGAAGCATGACCATAGGAGGCATGGAAGGCATGGGAGGAAGTGACGGAAACGCTCGTTCGCGAATGCCAATTCGCGGCTCCAGAATGGCTGTCAAGGTCATCGCCGCACCGGCGCGAGTAATGTCGAGCTTGACTTTCCTCCCCGCCGGAAATTCCGAGACCATATGTACGAACTGCGGGGTGTTTTCCACCCGCTGACCGTTGAATTCCAGAATCACGTCTTCCGGTTTCAAGCCGGCCTTTGCCGCTGGGCTGTCTTCGTCGACAACCTTTACCTCAACGCCGTGCCCTTCCGGCCGATCGACGAACGCTACGCCCAGGTAACTCCCACCTTGCCGGATCACCACCGTGTTCGCAACGGAACGAGGCCGTTGCGGCTGGCCATAAGCGAGAGTTGTCAGAAGCAGACAAGGAGAGCAGTTTCATACTAAAAAGTCCCGGGTGAGGCATTCATGGAGATCAGCGCGCGCTCCAGCCGGCCGCGCACAAAGCCATCTCTTTCCTTGGTGACCAGGTGCTGCATCACACCCACGAGAGAGTCATCGTGGTGTGCGACAAGCAAATCGATCACCTCCGTGCGAACACCCGGGCTCGAATCGTTCAACAAAACGGCGGTAAGCGCGCGGCGTACCGGGGCGTCCTGCGCAAACTGCTTCAACCCTTGCAAAGCTTTCAGACGGACTCCGGGGTTGGGATCGTGCTGAACAGCATCGAGCAACGCCGCCCGCACATCGGCGGATGACGCCATCGTGGTGAGCACCTGCACCGATTCCACGCGCACGCCGGGATTCGATTCTTCCCGCGCAGCGGCCAGCAGAAGCGAACGGATGTTCCGGTCTTCAATCCCTCCCGAGACCACGCGGCGATGCACATCATCGACCGCGATATGGACGCCGCCTGACGAATCTGGTTCAACGGACCGCACCAGCGAAGTCATAGATGCCTGCTGAACAATGGCTGCCTGCTGAACACCGGAAACGGGCATCAGCTTCGCGGAAAACCAGCCGATTGCCAGCAGCGCCATCGCGCCGGCGGGAACTCGAAAATCGATGTTCCAATGGAGCAGCTCGCGCCACCAGTTCCGCGCAGGAGCGGGCTGTTCCCATTCCGTAACGCGGCGCGCCAGCAAGTCGCGGCACTCGGAAAGCAATCCCAAAGAAGGTTCCAGTTCGGCATCGTCCAGAGCTCCGGCAAAACGGCGATAGCTCTCAATTTCCCGGCCGCATGGGGTGCATTCGGCGCAGTGGGCTTCCACGTTCTCCTCCTGTTCCGGCGGAAGTTCGCCGTAGTAATAGAGCGGCATCGCCTGTTTCACTTGTTGGCAATTCATGCGAGATCCCCCAAAACCGACCGCATTTTCTGAGTGGCGCGGAACAGACAGTTCTTAGCCGCCTCTTCGCTGGTTCCCAGCACTTCCCCGATTCCTTTCAGGCGCAAACCTTGATAGTGGCGGAGTTCGAAGACCACTCGTTCGCGCGGAGTCAGGTTGTCAAGCGCTGCCGCAATCCGTCCTCCAAGCTGGCTGTTGTACATGGTGCGCTCCGGATCAGCATGCGCGGCGGCTTCTTCCACGCTCTCCATCCGGTTAACCGGGCCATCCGCGGTTTCCAGAATGGCCGGCTCTTCCCGGCGCACTTTGCGCTTTCGCAGATGATCGAGACAGATGTTGGTGACGATGCGATAAAGCCAGGTGTGGAACGCGCAATCGAAGCGGAACGTGTGCAGATTCCGGTACACACGTAAAAACGCTTCCTGATAGACGTCGCGCGCGTCCTCGGGCGAGCGAAGAACATTGAGCGCGATGCGGAGCACACTCTGGTCATAAGTGCGAACCAGACGTTCGAAGGCCTCGGGATCGCCACTTTGCGCAGAGCGGATGATTTCAGTTTCAGCCGAGGGGGCACGCGCTGGTAAAGCGCCAACACTCATAATCCCGGCCAGGTTCGTCATGTTCCATCACTAAAGACGGGTCCCGAAGGGAAACGTCACGTCAGTTCGGAAGCGGGATCCGCAGATAATTGGTAGCGCCATTTTTTACGACAATCTGTTGGCTCTTACGCGTACCATCGCGTTCCACCGCAATGTTGTACAGGCCCGGCTGGAGCGAGAGTTGCGCCGGAGTCATTTCGGTCAACATTTTGTCATTCAGGAAGATGTTCGCGCCCGAAGGGACAGTGCTGATCATCAAGGTTCCTCCCACCGGCCTCATGACGATGAGCGGGACATTCTCCTGTGCATCGGAGATGCGCAATTGCCGGCGTTCCACCTGATAATCGGGAAGTGAAAGCGAGAGCAGATGTACGCCCGGGCTGCTCAACAACAGGCAGGGCGTCAGGCAGGAGTTCTCCGTGTGCCCGTCAAGGGAGGCGGTTACCCCGGGCGGCTGCGTGACCACCGAAATATCCTGCAGAGCCACCTCCGGCGCTGAAGGGGTTACCGCAACGGCGGCAGGCTTCACAGAAGCAACGCCAAAGGGCGAGCGTTTAGGTTTATCTAAGACCGGCTTGGGCGTAATTGCAGGAGGAGCCGCGGCTTTAGAGGCGGGCACGGCTTTAGCGGGAGGCTCGGTTGCGAGGGGAGACGATACCTGCTTCTCCTCATCAGCGGGAACGGTCAAAGGCACGGGGGTTGACTTCAGAGCCTCGGCAGCAGGGGGAGTTTCCACATCGGCCATCGGGGATGCGGCTCACTCTACTTTGGCGACTTCCGCCTTGGGAGCGCTTTCGGGGGCTCCGCCCGTCTGCCAGGCAACCAGCCCCAGGATTCCCAGCACCACCGTGAATGCTCCCAGCGCGGGAATCCACAATGGCGCAGCTTTTGCGGGAGTCCTTGGTTCCGTAGGGGGAGGTGAAGGCGGAAGCCGGCGCGGCCGCGGGTACTGTAGTTGTGCGGCGGCGGGTCCGTTTCGGCGTCTCGGGGGCGACCGTCGCGGTTTGCGAACGGGCCAGCCCATGCCAACCAGGCGTCGCTTCACAGGCGGCAATCAGAGAGTTTACGAACTCGGTGCAACTCAGAAAGCGCCGCTTCGGGTTTTTCTGCAGTGCTTTCTGCAGCGCCGCACCGATCTCTTCCCCTAAAGCAGGATTGATTTGAGCAGGCTCCGCGGCGGGTTCGGCTACAATGCGATACACCACCGTGCCCAGATTTTCACCCGCGAACGGGCGCTCCCCGGTGAGAATTTCGTAAGCAACAACGCCCAGCGAAAACTGGTCCGATCGCCCCGTGATTGCCGTGCCCTGCACCTGCTCGGGCGACATGTAGTTGGGAGTCCCCAGAATGGTACCGCTCGCCGTCAGGTTGCCGGAGGCGCTTGCCTTGGCGATCCCGAAATCGGCGATTTTCACGGTGCCGTCCTCATCGATCATGATGTTGGCGGGCTTAATATCGCGATGCACGATGCCTTTCGAATGCGCGAAATCGAGCGCGAGGGCGGTCTGCCGAAGGATGCGGAAAATCTGCTCCGGTGTGAGCGTCTCCTGATCTTCGAGCAACGCCTCGACGGTAGGCCCATTGACGAATTGCATCGCGATATAAGCTGTGCCGTCCTCCTCGTCCATGTCGTAAATGGTGACGATGTTTGGATGAGAGAGAACGCCGGCGGACCGTGCTTCGCGGAAGAGGCGCTCCCGAAGTCTGTCGCGCTGTTCAGCGTCATCGACCTCGCGAAGACGGATGGTTTTAATGGCGACGGAGCGGCCAATGGTAGGGTCGACAGCTTGATAGACCACGCCCATAGCGCCGCGGCCTAGCTCCCTGCTGATCTTAAATCGGCCAACCCGGTCCACGTGGTTAGTTTAACGCTGGGGGATTAAAGCTGGATTAAGGTAGGTCCTCGCAGTACCGTCCGGCAGCAGTTTCGCGCTTTTCTGATTGACTTTGCCCCGAAGTTTGACATAGTGTTCAGCAACAGGGTTTCTGGTTGTTTTCAAAATTAAAGGGGATAAAGCATGCTCCGTAGCAGAGCTTTGCGGCTGTATTGCGCTTTAACGATTGGGTTCACTCTTGGCGCGCAGGAGTTCCGCAGTACCATCGCGGGATCAGTCACGGATCAGCAGGGGGCGCTGATTCCCAACGCGGAAGTGATCGCCACGCAGATTGATACGCAGGCTCACTTTCGTTCAGTATCGGCCGCCGATGGGGAGTTCACCCTTCCGTTCGTGCCGCCTGGTCTTTATCGGGTGGACGTCACCGCGCAGGGCTTCAAGAAGTTCTCACGGTCTGGCATCCAGGTATCCGCAAACGAGAGGGTTCCCTTAAATGTCCAACTGGAACTCGGCGCTGCCAGTGAGACGGTGGAAGTGGCCGCGGACGCTTCGATTATCGAAACGGCTTCTGCTTCCACTGGCCAAGTAATTACCAGCCGGCAGATTGAAAACATCCCGCTGAATGGACGCACTCCGCTCACCCTGGCGCAGCTCTCCATGGGCGTGATCCCCAATTCCGATCCGCGCTTCAACCGGCCGTTCGATAACGGCGGTCCTTCCGGATTCTCGATCGGCGGAGCACCGGCGCAGACCAACGAAATCTTGCTTGACGGCGCGCCCGATGTTACGTCTAACGATCGCGTTTCCTACAACCCTCCGGTGGACGTGGTGCAGCAAGTGAAAGTGGAGATCTTCCAGGCCGACGCCGCAGCGGGGCACACCGGCGGCGGAACCGTCAATCAGATCACCAAGAGCGGAACGAATCAGATTCACGGAACGCTCTATGAGTTCAATCAAACCTCCGCGCTCGAATCGCGTAACTTCTTTCTGAGCCGTTCAGGGCAGAAGCTGCCGGTGGGCCGGTTCAATCAATATGGGGGCACGGTGAGCGGGCCCATCGTATTCCCGAAGTTGTTCGACGGCCGAAATAAGCTGTTCTTCTTTTTCGCTTACGAAGGGATTAAAGATTCGTATCCGGAGACGGTGACCCTTACCGTGCCCACAGCGGCAGAGCGCAAGGGCGATTTCTCGCAGCTGCTTACGGCAGGGTCGAAGTATCAGATCTATAACCCGTACACCGGAGTGACGCAGGGTTCGCGCATTTCGCGGCAGCCTTTCAACGGCAACATTATTCCCACAAGCTTGCTGAATCCAATCGCGCTGGCTTACCTGCAATATTATCCCTTGCCGAATGCTCCAGGACAGATCGATGGCGCGAATAACTATGTCGCGAATTCTATCCGCAGCGATAACTTCGGCAGCGAGTTTGGGCGCATGGACTACAACATTAGCGACCGGCACAAGATCTTCGGGGCAGCTCATACCAATGACCGCGTGGAGAATCGCGGCAACCGCTTCTTCAATCCGGCCAGCGGCAACTTTTTGGGCCGGGTAAACCGCGGAGTCACGGTGGACGATGTTTACACGTTTACGCCGACGACACTGCTGAATGTCCGCCTGGCCTGGAACCGGTTTATCGAAAGCAACGCAAAGCCGAGCAGTGGTTTCGATTTTTCCAAGCTCGGCTTTCCGGCCTCACTGGTGCAGCAGAGCACCGCGCTGGTGCTGCCGATCACGGACATCGGCGGGTTTCAGCAATTGGGCGATAACGCCGGAAACGTGACGCCTTTCGATATCTTTACGGTATTCGCGAGCGTCGATAAGATCGTGGGCCGGCACAGCATGAAGGCAGGAGTCGATGCGAGGATGTATCGCGAGAGTAACATCGGTTTCGGCAATTCCAGCGGCAGCTATGTCTTCCGCACCGATTTTACACGCGGACCCTTGGACAATTCTTCGGCGGCTCCCTTGGGGCAGGATCTGGCAGCGTTTCTGCTAGGGCTGCCGAGCAGCGGCGGATTCGACATCAACGCGGCGCGAACGAACCAGGCGGTCTACTACGCGATGTATTTTCAAGATGACTTCCGGCCGCGCTCGAATCTGACGTTTAATTTAGGCATTCGCTACGACAAAGATTTCCCCACTACCGAACGCTACAACCGGACACTGGTGGGCTTCGATCCTGCCGCTGCTTCGCCAATCGGGGCCAGCGCTGCTTCGGCTTACAACGCTACTCCCGCTTCGTTGCTTCCCGCCGGCCAATTTCGCGTGGCGGGTGGACCGGTGTTTGCGTCGTCCGGCAATAGCTCCGTGTACCACACCAAGTCGCATTACTTCAGCCCTCGGCTAGGATTTGCCTGGACGCCGGCGGGAGTAGGCGGCAAGACCGTGATCCGCGGCGGCTTCAGCCAGTTTTACTTCCCGATCATCACCACCGGGATCAATCAACCTGGGTTCAGCCAGACCACGGATGTCGTTTCGACGTTAAACAGCTATCTGACTCCGAACGTCACCCTCAGCAACCCATTTCCGAACGGAATCCAGCGGCCGTCGGGGTCCTCGTTAGGGGCCGGCACAAATCTGGGCAAGAGCATCACGGTTTACAATCCGAACCCGCTGAATCCGTATTCTTTGCGATGGTCTCTCGGGTTTCAGCGGCAGCTTGGGAAGGATATGGTGTTGGAGGTGGGTTATCTGGGCAACCATGCCGTCCACATGGGCGTCGATACCCCCATCGACGCCATTCCCCGCCAGTACCTGAGCACGTCACTTGCACGCGATCAAGCGGTGATTGACCGGAACACCGCGGTAGTGGCAAATCCATTCGTAAACTTGATCCCCGGCACCACGCTCAACGGGAGCACGGTTGGAGTATCGCAACTGCTGCGGCCCTATCCGCAATTCACCGGCATCACGTTGCAGCAGAATAGCATCGGGAGTTCGTACTTCCACATGGGGCAGATCCGGTTTGAGAAGCGGTTCGGCAACGGGCTGCAATTGGCCGCGAATTATCTGCACTCGCGCTTGATGGAGAAACGGAGCCGGCTGAACGAAACCGATCCAAGGCTTGAGAAGCGCGTGAGTTCAGATGACCGGCCAAACCGCTTCGTAACGAATTTCAGCTATGAGCTGCCTTTCGGCACAGGAAAGCAGTTTCTGAATTCCTCGTCCGGCATTGTGAACCGGCTGGTGGGCGGCTTCGTACTGGCCGGAGTGTACACGCTGCAGAGCGGCGCGCCTGTGGGTTTCGGCAACTCCATCTATTACGGCGGACCGCTTCATTACGATTCGCACAACGCGGATCGCGCCTTCGATGTTACGCAGTTCGATCGCGTCAACGGCGAGCAGTTAAGCAACAACATTCGCTACTTTCCTTCGCAGTTCAACAACATCCGCCAGGACCAGTCGAACATCATGGACGCCTCGCTCATCAAGAACACGCAGATCCTGGAGCGAGTGAAACTGCAATTGCGCGTTGAGTTTTTCAACGTGTTCAACCATCCGGAATTCAACGCTCCGGACACGAACCCCACCAGCAGCACGTTCGGCAAGATTACCAGTCAGGCGAACGATATCGGGCGAGTCGGACAGCTTTCATTACGGCTGGTTTTTTAACGGCTGAAGTTGCCGTCGAGATCACCAAAGCCTCTCACCGCTTCGAGACCTCAACAATCATGAATGTGCGCGGGCTTTTGGGGGTTGCCGTGGTGGGGAGGTAGATTTTATGGGTGCTGGTGTCGATCCCCATGGTGCGCGCACCGGCGGGGGTGGAGACGGTTTGAACGATTTCAAATTTGTTGGGTGAGGTTTCGCGCGCAACCGCGAGGGTCCCATCGGCGCAACTGGCAAAGATTTCGTTCCCATCGATTTTAATGGCGTCCACGTGATCGCCGATGGGGAGATCCGCAATCACTTTCCCCGTGTCGGTATTCATGACGATGAGCTTCTGTGGCTTGCGGCATCCGAGAAAGAGGCGGTGATTCTTGGTATCAATGGCCATGCCGACCGGCGCGCCTCCCGGCGCTACCGGCCAACGCGCGGTGACTCGTCGCGATTGCATGTCGAAGACGGCAACTTCGTTTTTATCCATCAGATTGACGTAAATCTTACCGGCCCCATCGGAGGCGAGGAATTCCGGGGCGCCTCCCAGCGAGACAGGCGAATCCATCTTGCCTGATTTCGGATCGATGTCTGGTTTGAAGGACATCAAGGTTCCCTTGTCGCCTGAAACGACGACAATGCGGTTGCTCGAAGGGTCATAGATGATGCCGTCCGCATCCGGCTGCGCGCCAAGGGTACCGAGAATCGCATTCGTTTTCAGGTCGAAGATGACGATGCTCCCTTCCCCGCCGCCATCGCTGATGAAGCCACGATTCAGTTGGGGAACAAGTGCTACGCCGTGCGCAATCTTCTGGCCGGGAATGTCGGCGACGGTTTTGCCGGTGGCTGAATCGAGGACAAGAGTGTGTGTGGATCGGGGAACGTAGAGCCGGTGCGTTTGCGAATCGACGGTGAGATAGTCCCAACCGCCTTCGCCCCCTACTTGGAATTTTTCGGTCACCGACCAGTTCGCGGAGGCGGCAAGCAGTGCGAGAAGCGTAATATGTTTCATTTCTGATAATGATCGATGAAATCTAGGTTTCGAGCGTGACCAGGCTTCCGATGTCGGATAGTCTGAATTGTGCGCTCACGACTTATCTTAATCCTCGGTATTGCCGGGATTGCGTTGGCTTCCATCACGCCTCTGTTTCCCGTATTGAAATCGGCGGCTCGAATCGGAAAACAGCCGGAGGGGTTCTATCTTCTTCCGACGAATCAGTTGCTCCAGCCGTGGGGCGAGCAGGCCGTGATTCAGGGCCGGCCGGTGGATGCGGCGCTCGATCCCTCGAAAAAGTTCCTCGCCGTTCTAAACACGCGTGGGATCGATGTATTTGACGCGCAGAATAGCGCGCCGCTCGGCTCGGCGCAGACCAAAGCGACCTCGTATACGGGGATTGCGTTCCGTCCTGGGTCGCATGAAATTTGGACAGGGGAGACGTCGCGCAACGGCATGGATTTCGTTCTGGTGACGCCGATCAGTGCCGCCGGCGTACCTGATCGCGGTGAGGAGATCGCGCTTGGAAAGCATGCGGTTCCTTCCGGAATTGCCTTTTCCGCGGACGGGAAGACGGCTTATGTGGCGATGAGCCGGAACAACACCTTGGCCGTTTTCGACGCGGCCACGCGCAAGCTGGTGAAAGAAATTCCCACTGGAATTGCGCCGTTCGCCGTGGTCTACAGCAAGCGTCTGGACACAGTGTTCGTTTCGAATCGCGGGGGGCGCGTTCCGAAGGCGGGCGAGATTACCGCGTCCACCAGCGGATCCGAAGCGCTGACCAATGGCTACACGGGAAGCACGATCTCAGGCACCATTACCGCTATCGACGCTGCGAAGTTAACTGCCCGGGAAATTGAAGTGGGGCTGGCGCCCTCGGGAATGGCGCTAAGCCCGGACCAGACAATGCTGGCGGTGGCGAACGGCCATTCGGATACGGTGTCGGTGCTGGATACCGCAACAATGAAGCGTTCGGACACTCGGGTGCCTTCCTATCCAGAAGGCGTCCTGGGGAGCCAGCCGATAGCCGTGACTTTCGCCGCCGACGGGAAGACGCTCTATGTGGCTTGCGCGGGCACAAACGCGATTGCGGTCCTGCGGCATGCCGGGAAAAATGGTTGGCCGGTAGAGGGATCGATCCCGAGCGGCTGGTTTCCTTCAGCCCTTACGGCGATGGACGATGGATCTCTGCGCGTGATCAATGTGAAGGGAACCGGCAACACGGCGAACGCAAAGGGGAGCTTTAATTCACGCGAGTTTCAGGGGTCGCTGGTGCGAATTCCGAGCTTGGAAAAGGGTCGGTTGGCCGCGGCTACCAGGGAAGTAATCGCCGCAAACAGTCCGAAGCTGGAAGCGGCGGGCGGCGTAGCGAATCTGGAGTCATTGGGCATCCAGCACGTGTTGCTGATCGTCAAAGAAAACCGGACGTACGATCAGGTTTTTGGGGATTTGCCGCAGGCCAATGGCGATCCGAAGCTGTTGATGTTCGGGCGTGATGTAACGCCGAATCATCACGGGCTGGCAGAGCGCTATGTGATTCTGGACAACTTCAACACCGGCGGCGCAATCAGCTTCGATGGACATCCATGGCTGATGCAGTCCTTCGTGAGTGACTATACAGAACGGGCGTTTGCGGCGTCTCCGCGCGGTTATGCATGGAATATGGCGGATGCGCTTACCGTGTCGCCGGCGGGATTCTTCTGGCAGGGTAAAGGCAGCGGGGCTCCCCTGCCCTCGGTAAAAATCTATGGCGAATTCTGTCTGCCGGCGCGATGGGACGCGGCCACCCGCAGCGTGGTCGACATGAATGAGAACGCGGGCGCGAACTGGACCACGAACTGGAATCTGTATAAAGAGGGCAAGCTGAAGGAACTGATGGCCTCGCGGAGCGGCGTTCCGGCGCTGGCGAAGTTCATCAATCAGCGGTATCCCTCGAACGACACGAACATCACGGATCAAGTCCGTGCGGACATTTATCTGGACGATCTGGCGGCGGCGGAGAAGTCCGGGAACATGCCGCAGCTTACAGTGCTGACCATGACCTCAGACCATACGAACGGAACCAACCCTTCCTCCCCCACGCCGCGCGCGATGGTGGCGGATAACGATCTGGCTTTGGGGCGAATTGTGGAGGGCGTTACCAAGAGCAAGTTCTGGGCGAGTACTCTGGTGCTGGTTGTCGAAGACGATGCCCAAAACGGACTGGACCATGTCGACGGGCATAGAACTGTCGCGCTGGCCATCGGGCCGCATATCCGGCGGGGTGTGGTGGATTCGAATTTCTACGATCACAGCAGCATGATCCGGACCATTCAGGACCTGTTCCGGATTGCACCGCAAACCCGTTTCGTTGCGGCGGCCCGGCCCATGACAAGCGTCTTTACCCCGGAAACCAACTTCGATACCTGGACCGCTCAAACTCCCAAGGTTCGGCTGGATGAGATGAATCCGAAACTGAACGGATTGAAAGGGCGCCAGCTCTGGGCGGCGCGGGAATCGATGGCGATGAATTGGCATGAGCCGGACGATGTGCCTTCCGATATCTTGAATCGCATTCTCTGGTGGGACAGCAAAGGATACAACCAGCCTTACCCGCCCCGCTAGACGTATAGACTAGGCAGAGCATGATGCTCTGCGTACTGGCGTTTCTTTTCTTGATGCAAGGGCCTTCGGCATCGGTAACAGGCCACATAACGGATTCCACCGGAGCAGCGATGGCAGGCGTGGCGGTGACAGTCACGAATGCCGCGACTAATCTACAGGAGCGCGTGGTGAGCAACCACGCGGGCGACTATACGCTGCCGTTTCTGGCTCCAGGGACTTATACGCTGGAAGCTTCAAGCGAGGGGTTCACCGGGTACAAGCGCGCGGCCTTTCCATTAGCCGTCGATCAGGAGCAGCGCATTGATATTCAGTTGACGGTGGGTTCAGCGCTACAGACAATCACGGTGGCCGATACTCCGGAGGCGCTGCAGACAGAGAACGGGTCCCGCGGCGAAGTGACGTCGAACGCGGAGATTACCCAGATTCCTTTAAACGGGCGAAACTATTCGGACCTGGCGTTTCTGACGAGTGGCGTGGTACCGCGGGGCGAAGGCGGCGATGGACAGTTCGCAATCAACGGAGCGCGGGCGGACAACGTGAGCCTGATGATTGACGGGATGAACAACACGCAGCGGCGGAATACGACGTCGATGGTAAGTCCTTCGTTGGAAGATGTGCAGGAATTCAAGTTGATTACGTCGGGGTTTTCGGCGGAGTACGGGCGGTTTGCCGGCGGGGTGCTGAGCGTAGTGACCAAGAGCGGCGGAAACCGCGTGCACGGGGCGCTCTTCGAATTTTTGCGGAACGACGCGCTGGATGCACGGAACTTCTTTTCGCCAACCACACCCAAGCTGATTCAGAATCAATTTGGCGGCTTAATCTCCGGCCCCTTACGGCGCGATAAGACATTCTTTGTGGCAGGGTGGGAATCGCAGCGGCAAGTTGCGGGATCCACCGTACGCGGCGTAGTGCCCACAGCGGCGATGCTGGCGGGCGATTTCACGCAGGCTGTCACGGCGGCGGGTAAGCCCGAAGTGATTACCGATCCGCTCACGAAAGCGCCGTTTCCCGGGAACCGGATTCCGGCAACACGGTTAGATCCGGTAGCGCGCGCCATCGCCAGTTACTATCCGGCTCCGAACGTGGCCGGGCAGGTGAACAACTACGTTGCGCAAGCCAATGGAACCAATAGCTACGACAAGTACAATTTACGCGCGGACCATGCGGCCGGAGAGCGGGATCGATTTACGTTCAGCACGCTGTGGAATAAAAATAACTCGCTTAGCCCGTTTCCACGGTCGCCCGTGGCTGTGTTCGCGTCGACAAACGAGAATTTCGGCTTGCTCGCGGGAATCCGGTGGATCCATACCTTCACGCCGACAATGTTCAGTGAGGCGAGTGCAAACTTCTCACGAAATACTTTGAGCCAGCTGAATGCAGGCAATAGCGATTTGTCCGCGGCGGTGGGATATAACGGCGCGACCAAGAATCCGAACGATCTGGGACTGCCGTTTGTATCCGTAAGCGGCTATATCGATCTCGGGCAGGCCTACGATTTACCCAAGGTATGGGCCTACAATAATTTCCAGTATTCCGATTCCATCACCTGGATCAAAGGCCGCCATACAGTGAAGTTCGGCGGTGATTTCCTCCACTACCAATACTTCAATCACGATTATCAGGATTTACGCGGCCGTATGACGTTTCTGGGCCGGTTTACCACTGATCCGGTGGCGGACCTGGTGCTCGGCTATGCGCAGACCAGCCGCCGATTAACGCAGGTGGGAAGCGAGTATCTTCTGGTCTCGAATTACTCGGGCTTCGCGCAGGATGACTTCAAGATCACTCCTACACTTACTTTGAACTTCGGGCTCCGATATGAGTTAGTCAAGCAACCGGTGGAAAAGTACGATGAGCGATCAGTCTTTGTGCCGGAGTTGGGGAAGCAGGTAGTCGCGGGGCGCGGGAATCTGTCGCAGGCTGCTTTTCAATCGGCTGTGCTGGGAACGGGGCTCTCGCAATATGTCGTAATGGCGAAGGATGTAGGGCTGCCGCGCAGCATCGTGAAAACGAACTACAAGAATTTCGCGCCGCGCTTCGGTTTTGCGTGGCGACCATTCGGCGCGAAAACAGTGCTACGGGGCGGGTACGGTGTTTTCTTCGGGACGGATTCGCTTTATCGCTATGACCTGTTCAGCGATACGTTCCCTTTCGTGAATACACTGACCTTTACCGCGAGTTCGACGAACCCGCTCGCGCTCACGGTTTCGAACCCCTTTCCGGATGCGCTGGCGAGGACATCGGGCGTGGCGAGTACCTCGGCTCTTCATTCGGACAGCCCATCGCAATATCTGCAGACCTGGAACTTCACAATGGAGCACGATCTGGGCAAGGGGACCGTTTTGGAGTTAGCTTACGTGGCATCGAAGGGGAGCCATCTGCCGCGCCAGTTTAATTTGAATCAGCAGTTGTTATACCCGGGCGTAGGTTTGGGTCCGCGCGAGTTTCCGGCATTTTCGACTATCAACGTGATTGCGAATGAATCGAATTCGTCATTTCAATCCGGATCGGCGACGCTGCGGCACCGGCTGAGCAGACAATTGTTTGTGCGCTCGAGTTATGTCTTTGGCAAGTCCATCGATGAAAGTTCGAACACGGCGGGCACGGTAGCGGGGAACTTTCCGAGCGCGCAGGATTCGCACGATCTGCGAGCGGAGCGCGGGCGCAGCGACTTCGATGTCCGCCAGACATTTCTCACGAGCCTGATTTGGGCGCCCGCGTTGAACCGCAATCTCATCTTTCGGAACTGGCAAATTTCTGGGACAGCGACGGCTTATACGGGTTCTCCTTTCACTCCGAAGGTAGCGAATTTCGACATCACTACCGGGGGAGCGGCTCGGCCGGACCGAATTGCAACAGGCACGGTGCCGAATCCTACGCCCGACAAGTGGTTCGACCGAACAGCATTCCCACCGGTTCCGCTGCAGGCGTTCCGATTCGGAAACTCAGGCCGCAACATCTTGGATGGGCCGAAAACCTTCAGCTTGAATAGTGGCGTCTCGCGAACTTTCCGGTATCGCGAGAACTGGGCGGCGCAGTTCCGATTTGAGGTTTTCAACTTGACCAATCACACGAATTTCAATTTGCCGCTGACGCAAGTAGATACCGTGAGCGGCGGCACGATCACAGCCGCAAAGAACCCACGGCAGATGCAGGCAGGGCTGAGGCTGTCGTTTTAAGCCTTATGGTGAGCCAACAGCGTTAGATCTTTCGGGCCGGCCGGTCGCGCGGAGAGATACCATCCTGCGGGTTGACGACGGCTCCGGCAGGCAGCGGAACTGGGCCTTTCAGCAGCGGATCGTCCGTGCGTTTCATCCAGGCATCCAGGCGGCCTTGCATCTCTTTCAGAATGGATGCGCTTCCTGCTTCTGTCGCCAGGTTACGATTTTCATTCGGATCGAACACTAAGTCGTAAAGCGCTTCGCGCGGGAGCGCTTCCCTGCCCCAGCCGTACTCGAGCAGAACGGACTTGCTGGGGCCATCGTCGCAGTTCGGAAGTACGGGCTTTAAGTAATCGCCGTACCGCCGGATGTACTTGTAGCGGTGCGTGCGCACGGCGCGCTTCGGTTCATAAGCCGCATGATAGGAAACCTCAGAGAAGACTTCTTCGTTGATCTCTTTCTGCTCGCCGCGCAGAACGGGAAGAAACGATTTACCAGTAATGTGCGCCGGCTTCGGAGCGCCGATTACGTCGCAAATGGTAGGGAACACGTCCAAGTGCGAGACCATCGCGTCACAGAGTTTGCCGCCTCGGAACACGCCAGGGCCGCGCATAATGAGAGACACTGCCCAACCGGTGTCGAGTAGGTTGCACTTCATGTGCGGGAACGCAATGCCGTGGTCCGTCGTGCTGATCACCAGTGTATTTTGGGCCTGGCCGTTGCGTTCAAGTGCGTCCATCACCATGCCGACGCCGCGATCGAGTTCGCGCGCACTGGCGTGATAGCTGGCCATGTCGTAGCGGGTTTCTGCTACGTCGGGGACTACGGGCGGAGGCTGCGTATACCGCGGATCGTCCTGGGCGGTAGGTTTCGGATATTCGCGATGCGTCTCCTGAAAACCGATATCCAGAAAGAAAGGCTTACCCGGCTTGCGGTCCAGATATTCAATCACGGCGGGAACCACGTCTTTCACGTGAACCGTTGCGTGGGGAAGAATCTCGTCGTAGCCGATCATTTCGGGTTTTGCGGCGATGTGTTGCAGACCTCCCAGGACGGAGACGTAGCCCGCGTCACGCAAAGTATAAAGAATGTGCTTCCGGTAATCGTTAAGCGAAAAGCCACGGTGCGCCAGCCCAAGCATTCCGTTCTGGTGAGGGCACTGGCCCGTGAGCAACGCCGCCCGGCTGGGTGAACAGGTGGGCGCCGCACTAAAAGCGTTGCGGAACAGAACGCCTTCTGAAGCAAGCTTAAGCAAGTTCGGTGTCGGGATTTTGTGGCCGTAGGGCTGCAGATAGCGCCCGCTATCGTGCGAATGGATATAGACGATGTTCGGCGGCCGTTCCGGCAACTGCTGAGCCAGAGCCGCTGCGCTCAGCGGAGCCTTGCAGGAAAGTTCGGCGCGAGGTGCTCATGGCTAGAACTCCAATCTGGCGCCAACCTGAATCTGGCGGGCAGGGCCGGCGGCGCTGATAATCCCAAAGTCGGTAGCGCCAAACGTTCGGCCCGGAATCGAAAGATTCGTGTGGTTCAAGGCGTTGAAGAACTCGCCGCGGAACTGCAGATGAATGCGCTCAGTGAGGTTAAAATTCCGGCGAAGCGAAAAGTCCATTGTGAAGATGCCGGGAGCGCGAAGGATATTTCGGCCTTCGTTTCCGAAATGGAAAATCGCGGGTTGGCTGAAGGCGGCCGTGTTGAACCAGCGTGCTACCGACCGCGCGCCGGAGTCGAGATTCGGATCTGAAGCAACGTCGGCGCGCTGAACACCCGCGGAGAACGCGTTGGTATTGTTGGTTTGCGTAACCACCGTGAAGGGCGCGCCGCTTTGCAGGATGGTGAGATTGCCAAGTCCCCAACCGCCGACGACTTTCGAGAGGAAGCCCTTATTCAGAAACTGGCGGCCTGCTCCGACTGGGAGTTCATACACCGAGCTGAATGAGAAGCGGTTGCGAATATCGTTGGCGGAAGGCCCATAGTCGGCGCGGCGATTGTAGTAATTCGAGTATGGGCCGCTATCGGCTCCCGCGTTGGTGCCAGGGTCATTCGTGTTTTCGAGGAATTTCGAATAGGTGTAGCTGGCGATCAAATTGAGTCCTTGGGAATAGCGCTTCTCCGCGCGAACCAGGCCGGCGTAATAGTTTGAAACTCCGAGCGACGGCGACTGAATCGACACGTTACTAAATTGAGGGAACGGGCGATCTTTCTGAGACTGGTGAGCGGGCCCCAGAATCGCAGGATCGATTTGGTTGATGCTGAGATTCGCGCTGGGAAGCTTGCGTGAGAGGTTGCCGAGAAAAGCTGTCTCAATCACCAGAGAACCGGTGACCTGGCGCTGAATGCCTAAATTGAACTGTTGCGAATAACCGGTCTTGCGGTTGGTTTCGAAGAACGTAACAGCGGTGTTTGGGTTTTGACCCACCGGCACCGCTCCGAACGAATCGTTCAACACTGGAGTCGCGTTGCTCTTCGGGACGCCGTCTCTCAGATAGAAGGGCGCGGTAAGTCCGTTGTCGGGGCTATTGAGAGTGGTGGATACGCTGAACCCTAGGGCGACCGAGTTGGGAACGCCCGCATCGAACGGGTGGGCGTAAAGGATGCCGTAACCGCCGCGGAGAACAGTTTTGTCTGAACCGGCAACCTTCCACGCAAAGCCCAGGCGTGGGCCGAAGTTGTTCCAATCGGTTCCGTAGGGCGTGGTGCGAAAACCGTTGATGCCGGCGAATTTGACAACACCCGGAGTTCCGGAGACGGGATTGATCTGCTTCTGGTCGAAGCTATTGAGGCGGTTCTTAACGTCGGTGAGCGCGGTGTCCGTTTCCCAGCGGACGCCCAGGTTCAAGGTAAGCGAACGGGTGATGTTCCAATCGTCCTGGAGGAAGGCGGCCAGGTACCAGCTGTGGCGGTCGAGCACATCGGTGGATTGCGTGCTGAAACCGGTGGGGAAGCCTAACAGCAGAGAAGCAAGTCCATTCCGGTGGCAGTGTTTCCCGGCAGCCCAGTCGGTTGAGTGGAGAAGCTGAAGGCGCCCGAAGCAGTGGGCAGATTGATCTCGTAATTGCGGGACCTCCTGGCTTCGAAGCCGGCCTTAAGAGCGTGTTGACCGCGAACGGCGGAAATGTTCTCCACGTATTGTTGCTGATCGATCGGCGATTGATTGCGCTCCTGCGCCGCGCTTCCCAGAGTGGTGTAGCCGGAGACCACAATCTGCGGAAACGCATTACCGGTAAGGCCGGTGATACCGAGCTTCTGGTCGTAATTTCCGCCAACGCCAGCCGTGAGTGCATGCGCAAGCCGGCGCGCAATGTTGAAGCGAAGCTCGTTAATGACCGTGGGGCTAATCGTTCGTGTGTAGTCGGCGAGATAACTCTGTTGATGGGCCAAATTGAAGGTGGTAGAGTCGGGCCCGCGCGTCGGATAGACGCTTACCAGATCCGTGTTGTCGCGATTGTACAGGAAGCGGCCGGTGAGCCGGTCTTTCGATGAAAGGGTGTGATCCACCTTGCCTGAATAAAAAACATGAGCCAGCGTATTTACCCCGTTCGAGCTGTAATTATTCCCGCCGTTTGCGTTCGCCGCTGGGCGGTTCGGAAGCGGGTAATAGTTCAGAATAGCGAGCCCGACCGGATCCAGACGTGAAGCGGGAATGGTGTTGTTCGGGAACTGCTGGCGCGGGTTTGTATTCGGGTCATAGATCGCCTGTGCAAACTGACCGGACCGCTGAAGCAGTGTTGGCACGCTCAGCGTCTGGGAGAAACCCGTTCGGCGCTGCTGGCCTTCAAAGGCGAAAAAGAAGAACGTCTTATTGCGCCGGATCGGAGCGCCAACCGTTGTGCCATACACGTTATAGCGCAGTTCCGGCTTCACTTTGGCGCCATTCACCACAGGCGCGAAATAGCCCGGAGCGTCCAGCTTATCGTTGCGAAAGTATTCGTAAAGGCTGCCGCGAAGTTGGTTCGTTCCGGATTTGGTGGTCTCGATGATAACCCCGCCCGCTGAGCCCCCATACTCGGCCGAATAGTTGTTGCTCAGAACTTTAATTTCATCTACCAGGTCCACCGGCGGATCGATATCCACCTGACCGATGCCCAAACGCATGTTCTGGCCTGAACCACCGTCGATCCAGAACATCTGGCTTTGGGCGCGCCCCCCGGCCAGCGAGAAATTCGGCTTTTGACCGTTGTCGTAGCCGGTGAAGACGGCCGCCGCGCTTAGCTGGATGACGTTCATGGTGCGGCGATCGGCAAGAGGAAGATCGGCGATGCTTTTCGATTCGATTAGCTGGTCGAATTGCGAGGTACTGCTTTCCACTTGAGGCGTTTCCGCGCTGACCGTAACCGATTCGCTGACGTCGCCTAAGGTCAAGCGGACGTCAAGCGATACAGATTCACCCGTGGTCATGGTGACGCCCTGGCGAACGTAGCGCCGGAAGCCGGATCGTTCCACGGTAAAGGAATAAGGGCCTGCGGGAACGTCGCCGATCAGGAACAGGCCGGTGTCGTTGCTGCTCGCGGTATAAGAAACGCCCGGTTTCGGAGTTGGTGGCGACTGCTTTCGCGCCGGCAACGGCAACGCCAGAGGGGTCGGTCACGTAGCCACGGAAGGTGCCGTTGTTCGTTTGGGAGAGAAGGGGAATGCAGGCTGCCAGCAGCAACGGGAACAAGTTGTGACTACGAATCATATTATGATTGCGCCATGCTATCACGAAGAGAAGCTTTGAGTGGATTGACGGGCGCGCTGTTGGCGGCTGCGGCGCCTGCTGAAAAGCGGCCCAACATTCTGTTCGCCATCGCCGACGATTGGGGGTACGGCCACGCGGGAGCTTATGGCTGCCCGTGGATCAAGACTCCAGGGTTCGATCGCGTGGCAAAGGCCGGCGTGCTATTCCGGAATACGTTTACGTCGAACCCCAAGTGCAGCCCTTGCCGCGCCAGCATCCTTACCGGACGAAACACCTGGCAATTGAAAGAAGCCATCAACCACAACAGCGTCATGCCGCGCGATTTCGCCGTATATCCCGATGTGCTGGAGAAAGCCGGTTACTTCTCAGGCTCCACAGGGAAAGGTTGGGGACCGGGAGATTTTGCGTCCACCGGCTGGCCGCATAATCCGGCCGGAAAAGAATATAGCGCAGTCAAGAACGACGTTCCCACGGACGGGATTTCCCCTATCGATTACGCAAAGAATTTTGAGGCTTTCCATCAGGCCAAGCCAAAAGACAAACCGTTCTGCTTCTGGCTGGGCGGACATGAGCCGCATCGGCCGTATGAGCCCGGTTCGGGACTACGCGCGGGCAAGAAGTTGAAAGACGTACAGGTCCCTCCTTATCTGCCCGACAACAAGATCGTAAGAAGTGACATGCTCGACTACGCCGTGGAAGTGGAATGGTTCGACCGGCATATTGGCCTCACTCTGGATTATCTGGAGAAAACGGGAGAGCTGGAGAATACGCTGGTCGTGATCAGTTCCGATCATGGAATGCCCTTTCCGCGCGTGAAAGGCCAGATCTTTGAAGATGGCTTTCATATCCCTCTTGCGATTTGTTGGGCAAAACAGATTCCAGCGGGGCGCGTGGTCGATGACTTCATCAACGTGCGGGATTTCGCGCCCACGTTCCTCGAGGCGGCCGGATTGACGCCCGCGGGCACCATGACAGGCACCAGCTTTCTACCGATTTTGAAGTCGAAGCAGCAAGGTTTGGTGGACCCGACGCGGAACGTGATGCTCACGGGCAAGGAGCGGCACGATATCGGGCGTCCCAACGACGCGGGCTATCCTGTTCGCGCGATCCGCACGCCGGAATTTATTTACGTGCGCAACTTCGAGCCGGACCGTTGGCCTGCCGGGAATCCGGAGACCGGTTATACGAATGTGGACGATAGCCCCACGAAAACGTTTATCCTCTCGCGCTTCGACAACTATTACGAACTGGCATTCGGCAAGAGGCCAATGGAGGAGCTGTATTCCGTTACCGCCGATCCTCACAACGTGAAGAATCTTGCGGCGGACCCGAAGTTCGCGGAGACGAAGCGCAAGCTGCGCGAGCGCATGGAAGAAATGCTTCGCGCCGAAGGCGATCCCAGAATGCTGGGGCATGCGGATTTCTTTGACACCATCGAATACACCGGGCCCAAGGCTCATAGCTACTCCGAATGGCTGAAGCATAACGGTACGCAGCATTAGCGTTAGCGGGCTAAAATCGGACCATATGAAGTTGGTTGGGGTTCTACTGATCTGGAGCGCTGCCCTCTGCGCGCAGACAGAACAGGGCGATATTCCGAAGAGTTTTGCGGCTCCGGTCACAAGCTTCGACTACGTGAAGCGCGTTGAGATGATTCCGATGCGCGATGGCGTGAAGCTCTATACGGTTATCGTGTTGCCGAAGGGAGCGAAGGACGCTCCGATTCTGCTGACTCGAACGCCTTACAACGCGGCGAAGCGCGCCGAGCGCAATCAGAGCCCCCACATGCTCGCGATTCTGCCGGAGGGCGATTCGGTGTTCGTTAACGACGGCTACATCCGCGTGTTTCAGGATGTGCGAGGCAAATACGGGTCCGAAGGTGTTTATCGCATGACGCGGCCGGTGCGCGGGCCTTTGAATACGGGGAAAACGGACCACGTCACCGATGCTTACGACACCATCGACTGGCTGGTGAAACACACTCCTGAATCGAACGGCCGAGTGGGAATGATTGGCTCCTCCTACGAAGGCTTCACGGTGGTGATGGCGCTCCTGGGCCCGCATCCAGCGTTAAAGGTGGCAGCGCCGGAGAGCCCCATGGTGGATGGCTGGATGGGAGACGACTGGTTCCATTACGGAGCCTTCCGGCAGCCAAACTTCGATTACACAACGTTACAGACGACCATCAAGGGTGCCGGCGATTCAGTCCCGCGCGGCGCTTATGACGACTATGAGGATTTCCGAAACGCGGGGTCGGCCGGAAGTTATGCGCGGCTGCATGGGATCGATTCGCTGCGTTGGGTGAGCCAGATGATGGAGCACGCTGCATACGACGGTTTCTGGCAGGGTCAGGCGCTCGATAAGTTGGTGGCGCAAAAGCCGGCGGCTGTGCCCTCGATGTGGGTTCAGGGACTTTGGGATCAGGAGGACATGTGGGGCGCCATCCATTGCTATCTAGCGCTGAAGGCCAAAGGACAGGCGGACCACAACTATCTGGTGATGGGGCCATGGCGGCATAGCCAAGTGAATTATGACGCTTACAATTTAGGCCCGTTGAAGTGGGAGGGTGACACGGCGTTGCAATTCCGGCGCGATGTGCTCAAGCCCTTCTTCGATCAATATCTAAAGACCGGTGCGCCGAAGGCGGAGACCCCGCCCGTGTTCATTTACAACACCGGCGAAAACCATTGGGACAAGCTGAAAGAGTGGCCGTTGGCTTGTGAGCAAGGTTGCGGCGCTCCGATGAAGGCGCTCTATTTGCAGTCGGGATTCGGGTTGGGCTTCGATAAGCCACCCGCCGGGAGCGTAACCGATAGTTACGTGTCTGACCCAGCCAAGCCGGTACCTTACATCACCCGTCCGGTGCGGTTTTCCGATGGCGACCGCTGGCGCACCTGGCTCGTCAGCGATCAGCGCACCTCCGCCGACCGGACGGACGTGCTGGTTTACCAAACGCCCATGCTTACCGCGCCCGTCCGGATCAGCGGCGCGCCCATCGCGGACCTCTTCGCGGCGACCACGGGAACCGATGCAGATTGGGTGGTCAAGCTGATCGATGTATATCCGGATGAAGTGCCGGGGCAACCGGAAATGGGCGGCTATCAGCTTGGGATGTCCATGGACATCTTCCGCGGACGGTACCGCGAAAGCTTCGAGCATCCAGCGGCAATCCCTTCAAACACAGTGCAGCGGTATCGGTTCGTGTTGCCGACGACGAACCATGTGTTCCTGCCGGGCCACCGCATCATGGTGCAGATTCAATCGAGCTGGTTCCCGCTTTATGACCGGAATCCTCAGAAATTTGTTCCGAATATTTTCTATGCGGGTCCCACCGATTACATAAAAGCTACGGAATCGGTCTACCGGTCGGGCGATCAGGCAAGCGCGGTCTGGCTGCCGGTCGTGCCGTAAGCGTGTCTGCGTCTCGCCGGCAGTTCGTTGCGGCGGTTGCAACTTTGCCTGCGTGGGCCCAGGGAATTGCCACCCGGACAGTCGCTCCGGCTCCCCGCGGTAAGCCTTCGGGCTTGCCCTTTCACGCGAAGTTCACCGACATCGCGGCCCAGGCGGGACTGCGGCATCCGGTAATTTATGGCGGGGTGGAAAAGAAGGATTACATCCTCGAGACCGTTGGGTGCGGAGTGGCGTTCTTCGATTTCGACAACGATGGCTGGCTCGACATTTTTCTGTTATCCGGCAAGCGGCTGAATGAAGCGACGCCGGAATCGCACAACCGGCTCTACAGGAACAATCG
Organism: Bryobacterales bacterium; assembly: GCA_963795835.1. GTDB lineage: Bacteria > Acidobacteriota > Terriglobia > Bryobacterales > Bryobacteraceae > JALYXI01. Next base: position 366,165 of record CAWCJC010000006.1, read on the forward strand.
CGACGGGACGTTTACGGACGTAACGGAAAAAGCCGGTTTGAAACATTCAGGCTGGGCCTCGGCGGTGTGCGTTGGCGATTACAACAACGATGGCTTCGAAGACCTGTTCGTTACTTACTGGGGCGAAAATAAGCTTTACCGCAACAATGGCGATGGCACGTTTACCGATGTAACGGCTAAGGCGGGCCTGGTGCAAAAGGGCAACCTGTGGGGTTCGGGCTGCAGCTTTGTCGAGACTTCGCGCAACGGGCTGCTGGATCTGGTGGTGGCCAACTATCTGGACTTCGATCTCGCCCACGCTGCGAAACCGGGCGAGAACGGCAACTGTAATTGGAAAGGTGTGCCGGTCAGCTGTGGCCCACGCGGGTTGAAGCCAGGGCGCGTGTTCCTGTTCCGCAATAACGGCGACGGAACGTTTCGCGACGACTCCGTGAAATCCGGCGTGGCGAAAGCCTCGGGCAGTTATTGCATGACCGTCACCACCGCCGATTTCGCGAACACCGGATGGCAGGACATTTATGTGGCGTGCGATTCGACGCCCAGCTTTCTGTTGCGGAACAACCGCGACGGAACGTTCACCGATATTGGCCTGGAAAGCGGCGCGGCCTTGAGCGAGGACGGCATGGAGCAGGCCGGGATGGGCGTGGGCTTAGGCGATTTCAACCTTGACGGTAAGCTGGATCTGTTCAAGACTCACTTCTCCGACGACGTCAGCGTCCTTTATCAGAACGACGGCAAATCGAATTTCACAGACATCACGACCCGCGCCGGGCTGGGTGTCGAAACGCGCTACACAGGCTGGGGCACCGGGGTGTTCGATCTCGATAACGATGGGCTGCCCGATATTTTCCTGGTTACCGGCAGCGTTTATCCAGAGGTCGAAAAGACTCTGCCTCAGTATGCTCTGAAGACACCGCGGGTTCTGTTCCGCAATCTGGGGGGAAGTAAGTTTGAGGAACTGTTGGATCAGGCAGGCCCGGGCGTGGCGGAATTGCATTGCAGCCGCGGGTGCGCGTTCGGGGATTTCGATAACGATGGCGATCTGGATATCGTCATCGTGAATCTGAACGAAGCGCCCTCCCTGCTCCGGAACGACCTTACGGGTGGCGGAAATTGGGTGAAGGTGCAATTGGAAGGCACGAAATCGAACCGCAGCGCGATTGGGGCCCGGGTTACGGCCCGCTATGGCGCGCGGCAGCAAGTGCAGACGGTCACCAGCCAATCCAGCTTCTATTCCGCAAATGACAAGCGCCTGCACTTCGGACTGGGGGAGGAGCAGGCCGTCTCGTTGGAAATTCGATGGCCAAGCGGGGAGATTGAGACCTTGGCGAAGGTGGCGGCGGGGCAGTTGGTCCTGGCACGCCAGGGAAAGGGAATCGTGAAAAGCGCGCCAATGAAAAAGCCCACCTCGCAAGGTGGGCTTTAGAACCGCTCCGCATCACCAGAGCGGCGGGAGAATCATTTTCGACGGCTTCGCAACTTCGTAAGCCAGCCAAAAACTTTAGTGATTGGATCTTAAAATCTTCCGGGCCTGCGCGTCAAGCAGGAAAGCCGATTTGCATCATAACCGGCTAAGCGCATTGTGATACATAGACTTACCTCAATGCCAAAAACCTCTAAATACCGCCTGTCCTGTGAAAAACAGCTGCTTTGAGCCCGCTGTTTAGACCGTAAACCCCACAAAAGCGGCTGCTTATCGATTGTCGATATGGAGCGTGATCATCTCCTCACCGTCACCAGAAGCTCCCCCGCGCCGAAAAACTGCCCTGAGACTGCCGAAGACCAACCCGGAGACAAGACAGAAAGTCAACAGGATTCCTATAAGAATGAACACGTTAACCAGATAGTTGCCCCAGTTATCCTTCTTGGTAGGAGGACGGCTGGAGGGGTCCTGCCCGGTGATTACCGCCTGATAACGAATGAGTGATAAAAGTTTTTCTGCCGCATTTTCGTCGGCTGGAGAAAACACCACTGCGACGAGGGGGCCACTCCGTTTCACGATAGACTTAGGGGTGTTACTAAGAACAGCAGCGCGGTCCCGTGCGGAGTCCGGAGTAGGAAACGAGAAGATCGCCAGCTTCATCGGGCCCGCTTTCTGGCGAAATTGGGCGAGCTGAACCTCCGTTCCCAAGTGAAATGCGGCGGAAGAGGAGTTCACTTCAGGGAGGAACGCAGCGAGCCCCGCAGGGCCCGTAATATAGCGCTCTGAGCCAGCGAGACAGACCCGTATCCGGCACATGACTCGGAAGCGTGGGAAGAGGGCCGGACTGCTGGTTTGGAAGACTTCGAAATACGTTCGCCGCTTCTTCTGGAGTGGGAAGGTAGCCATCGAAGATGACCAAGTGGTTGCCCAACGCGATTGCTTCAGTGGCTCCGGCAATCGCAGTGAGCTTGCTCAGATCTTCCATCTTTGCGTCAGCAGCGTGCGAGTTAGCTGGCCGTTTCCACTGCCAGGCGGCGAGTGCGCCGGTGGAGTCCTGAAGCCGGTACGCATCGACGGACAGCTTCTTTCCATTCACCTCATAGGTGGAGCGTTCAGCGGCCTGAAGACCATACTCGTTCCATACAGCCCGATTGTCCGGAGTGAGCGGCGTTACAGCAACCTGCTTATAGGTTCCGATGAACTGGGGCAGAATTCCGCCGGAAAGCAGAAGCGGGAAGAGCAAGGGCAGGGATAGTTTCCACACGCCCCAGGGTAGCGTGCGGGAATACAATTGAGCGGAGGAGTTTATCATGTGGCGATTATTCTTGGGCGTACTCGTATTGGCGGCCTTGGCGACCGCGGCCGATATAAGTGGGACGTGGAAAGTGACTGTGGAGATTCAGGGGAATACGGGCTCGCCCACTTTTGTCTTGAAACAGGAAGGCGAAAAGCTGAGCGGCACTTACTCCGGACTCCTGGGCAAGCGCCGGTCACCGGCACTATCAAAGGCGACCAGGTGGAGCTAACCTTTGAGGTGAAAAGCGACCAGGTCAGCGGAACGGTGAAGTACCGCGGGACCGTCACTGGGTCGAAGATGAAAGGTTCCGTGGTGCATAGGAGACTTGGGCGCGGGAACCTTCGAAGGTATCAAGGAAGAAAAGCCTTAACTGCCGTGGCACTTCTTGAACTTCTTCCCGCTGCCGCAAGGACAAGGATCGTTCCGCCCCACTTTGTCGCCCGTGGTGATGGTTTTGGTAGCGGCCGCGGTTCCATCGCCCCCTAACTGCAGTTGCGCCATCTCCTTCTCTTTGGAGCGCTCAATCTTACGCGTGAAATCCAAAACCTGGCGCTGTGCCGCTTCACGCTCTTCCTGTTGGCGGGCGAGTTCGATCCGCTCGGCCTCTTCGTCAAACTCCTCTTCTTCTTCGTCGTTGCCCGGTTCGAACGGCAGAGCCGGCCGGCCGGCTTCAAAGGTAAACGTGAACAGAATCCGGACGCTCTCATCCTCAATGCGATCCATCATGTCCTGAAAGAGAACGAAGGATTCTTTCTTGTATTCGACCAGCGGATCTTTCTGGCCATAGCCGCGTAGACCGATCCCTTCCTTCAGGTGGTCCATTGAAAGCAAGTGATCCTTCCATTGATCATCCACCACTTGCAGCATGATCATGCGCTCGGTTTGGCGCATGATATCGGGAGAGATCAGGTCTTCCTTCTCCTGATAACGATGAACCAGTTGATCGTAAACCGTCTGCTCGATCTCGTCCCGGTTCTGCCCTGAGAAATCGGTGCCTTCGAGCTTGTGGCCGAACTGATTCTGAATATCCGTTTCAAGCCCGGTGAAGTCGTACTTATCGGGATGGACTCCCTCCGGCGCGCGCATGTCGATAAACTGGCCAACCAGCCCCTTGGTCATCTCAAGAACGCGGCCTTTTTGGTCCTGGCCTTCCAGGAGTTCGCGGCGGAGCTTATAGACCGACGTGCGCTGCTTATTCATCACGTCGTCGTACTCAAGCAGGTGTTTGCGCGCTTCGAAGTTCTGCACTTCCACAGCTTCCTGTGCCGATTGAATCCGTTTCGTGATCAGGTTGCTTTCAATCGGCACATCTTCTTCCATGCCCAGGCGCAGCATCAAATTCTGCATGCGCTCGCCACCAAAGATTCGAAGCAGATCGTCTTGCAGGGAGAGGTAGAAACGCGAACTGCCCGGATCGCCCTGGCGGCCCGCGCGTCCACGTAGCTGGTTATCGATTCGGCGGGAATCGTGCCGTTCGGTGCCGACGATATGCAAACCACCAAGCGCGACCACCTCGTCATGTTCTTTTTCGGTTTGCGATTTGTATTTCGCCAGTGTTTCTTCCCATTCCGCGCGTCCGGCTTCGGTTGTCATCAGCACATCGGCATCTTTGCCCGCTTTGCGGAGCGATTCGCGCGCCATGTTCTCAGCATTCCCGCCCAACAGAATGTCGGTACCGCGGCCCGCCATGTTGGTGGAGACCGTTACCGCTCCCTTGCGCCCGGCCTGCGCGATGATGGAGGCCTCGCGCTCGTGATTTTTAGCGTTCAGCACTTCCAGCTTCACACCGGATTTGCGAAGCATGTTCGCCAGATGTTCGGACTTCTCTACCGAGACGGTGCCCACCAGAACAGGCTGCCCGCGATCGTGAAAAAGCTTGATCTCTTTGGCGGCGTTCCGGAATTTTTCCTCTTCGGTGCGGTAGACGAAATCCTGATTTTCCTTGCGCAGCATCTTGCGGTTCGTTGGGATTTCAACCACGTCGAGCTTATAGATCTTCGCGAACTCCGATGCTTCCGTCATCGCGGTACCCGTCATACCGGAAAGCTTTGAATACATGCGGAAGTAGTTCTGGAACGTGATGGTCGCAAGCGTCTGATTCTCTTTTTCGATCTTGACCTTTTCCTTCGCTTCCACGGCCTGATGCAGTCCATCGCTCCAACGCCTGCCGGGCATCAGGCGGCCGGTGAACTCATCGACGATGATCACCTCCCCGTCTTTCACCACATAGTCTTTATCGTTCTGGAACAGCACGTGAGCTTTAAGCGACTGCTGCACGTTGTGGTTCCACTCGATGTACTCGGGCTCATAGAGGTTCGGGATGTTCAGCAACTTCTCGACTTTGAGCACGCCCTCTTCAGTGAGCGCGACCGAACGGTGCTTCTCATCGACCGTGAAATCGCCCGTGGTGTACTTCTCGCCGGGCTCCTTGCCTTCGATCACTTCGCCGCGGATCAGGCTCGGAATGATGCCGTTTACCTTGTAATACTTATCCGTGGATTGTTCGGAAGGCCCGGAGATGATCAGCGGAGTTCGCGCTTCGTCGATCAGAATGGAATCCACTTCGTCGACAATCGCGAAGTTGTGCCCGCGCTGCACGCAGTTGGCGAGCTGAAACTTCATGTTGTCGCGCAGGTAATCAAACCCGAATTCATTATTGGTGCCGTAGGTAATATCCGCGCCGTAGGACTCCTGGCGCTCCTGATCCGTCAGATCGTGAACAATCACGCCGGTAGTGAGGCCGAGGAAACGGTAAAGGCGCCCCATCCATTCGGCGTCGCGCTTGGCCAGATAGTCGTTGACGGTAACAACATGAACACCTTTGCCCGAGAGCGCGTTCAGATAAGTGGGAAGCGTGGCGACAAGCGTTTTGCCTTCGCCCGTTTTCATTTCCGCGATCCTCCCCTTATGCAGCACCATACCCCCGATCAGCTGGACATCGAAGTGGCGCATGTTGAGCACGCGGCGCCCGGCCTCACGGCAAACTGCGAAAGCTTCGATTTCCAGATCGTCGAGAGACGCGCCTTGGTTGAGCTTTTCTTTGAAACTGATAGTGCGTGCGGCCAGATCGATGTCGGAAAGCTCGCGCATGGCAGGTTCGAGCGCGTTGATGGCGGCAACCGCGGGCTGAAGCGCTTTAATTTCGCGTTCGGTTTTGGTGCCGAAAATTTTGGCAAGGATGGGATCGATCATGACGGATACAGTCCCATTTTAGCGCGGGCACTTTCACTCGGAGCAGTGACCGTCAGGGAACGCCGTAGGGCCGCCATGAACCGCAGTCAAGCTATTGCGGAATGGGCCGGCCCATCTGTTTATAGATTCCCTCGATGGTCGCGATGTTCTGCTGCGCCTTCTTGTTGGCCGGATCGTACTTCAGCGTTTCGCGATAGCTGCGAAGAGCCGTAGTGTATCGAATCCGCGGCGGAGCGGAATCGTCGTTCATAAAGGCATCGGCCTTTGCAAGATTTGCCTCGGCCAGCGCTTTCTTCAGATCCGGTGTAGGCTTCGCCTTGTAACTTCCTTCCAGCTGCGAAATAGCTTCGTCGTATTTCTTCTCGGCGACTTTCTTGTGAGCGGAATCGATTACGGGGTCTGCGGCGAGCAGAGTTGCCGCCAGAATTGCGGGAAAAAGAAGAGCGCGAAACGTCATTCCTCCATTCTATTGGGAAATCCAAAGATGAATCGCCGCATAGGCCCGGTAGGGTCTCCAGCGTTCGGCTTGATCAAGAAGCTGACGCTCAGTGAGCGTCTTGCCAGGGACGGCTGCCCGGCGCAGAATGAGATCGCCCGCGGGAAAGGCGTCGGGATCCCGCGCGGCGCGCATCGCGATGTATTGCGCTGTCCAGGGACCAATACCGGGGACCGGGAGCAGCTGTTCCGGGCAGTACCTGAAGCCGCTGTTCTGGGCCGCTTGGGCCAGCGCTTTGAGAGTGCGGCAACGGCTGGGAAGAATGCCAAGACCGCTTAAGTCGCACGTGGCAATCGCGGCCGGCTCCCAGGCGGTTCGATCCCGCAAGCGGCCGGCAAGGGTCCGCGCCGCTGCTACGCTCACCTGCTGGCCCAGAATCGCTCGCACTGCGAGCTCAAACGCACACCACGCGCCTGGCAGGAACACGGGCGATAGATTCAGGTGAGCGGAGATCGAATCACGGTCGGCATCCAAGTCGAACATCGCGCGGAGCCGGGAGCGCACTTCGGGATCATCGGGACCGTCGACGAGCAAAGCTTTGCTTCCCTCGTGCGTGGTGACCACCGTCGAACCCCTGCGATAGTGCGTTTCGGAGATGCTCTCCACCCCCGGCAGCTCGCGTTGGCGGAAGAACTTGAGCATCGCGGCCCAGGGAATCGGTGACCGGCTGGTGAGCGTATAGCGCGGCAAGCTGCATTATCCGTTATGAAATCCGCTATCAATGAGACATGCCCGAAGGAAATGAGCTACACCGCCATGCCAATCTGCAAAGCGAGATGTTCGCCGGACGAGTTGTCTCCGTAGATGCACCCAATGGCAGGTTTTCCGAGGGAGCGGCGCGGTTGAACCGGCGCAAGCTGCGCTCGGTTGAAGCTTACGGCAAACATCTGTTCTACGACTTCGGACCGGAACGCCAGCTTCATGTACATCTTGGCCTGTACGGCAAATACAAATCGGGCGAGATGCCTTACCCCGAACCCAAGGGCGCTCTCCGGATGCGGATCTCTTCGCGCGCGAACTGGCTCGAACTTCGCGGCCCCACCGCATGCGACGTCCTTTCCGCCGAGGACCGCGTAAAGCTACTGGCGCGTATTGGTCCCGATCCGTTGCGCGAAGACGCCAAGCCGGCCGTAGCGGTCGCTCGGATTCGCAAATCGAGGGCTCCGCTCGGAGCCTTGCTGATGGATCAGTCCGTAATCTCGGGTATTGGCAATATCTATCGTGCGGAGTTGTTGTATCGCGCCAAAATTCATCCGCTCACGCGCGGGAACACGGTCCCGACGCGCGCGCTCAACAAACTCTGGGCCGATGCAAAGCTTCTGATGGCGGAGGGCATGGTGGATCGAAGAATCGTAACCACGCGGCCCGCTGACCGGCCACACCCGAAAGGCAAGCCGCGGCGCTTTGAAACCCATTACGTCTATCGCCGCAAAGGGCTCCCCTGCTTCGTTTGCCGCGCTGAAGTACTGATGGAGCCGTTTGGAGGGCGAAAGCTGTACTGGTGCCCCGGTTGCCAACCACTACCTATTCCACGGGAATGATCAAATCGATACGGGGATGGCGGTTTTCATTGAACTTCGAAAGCGTGACAGGTTTCGACCACCAACGTTTATAGTGCGCCTTCAGCACAAAATCGACATCCGGATTAAGCTGGTTGAAACTATAGCCGCCATCTTCCCGCGTGATATAACTCTGCACGTTCAGGTTCACCGTGTTTTCGCATTGCACAACGGTTCCCGGCAACGAATTTCCGGCGGCGTCGAGCACCGTTCCTGAAACCGAACGGGCCCTTTGTGCCAGGCATACGCCCGTGAGCAGCAGGATAAGGGAGAGCCGCTTCATTCCTAGATTCTCGCACTGCCTTGCTATCCTGAGAAAGCAAACATGCCAGTTAAAGTAGCTATCAATGGTTTCGGCCGCATCGGCCGCAATGTGGTCCGCGCGGGCCTTCACAACAAGGATATTGAGTTCGTCGCTGTCAACGATTTAACGGACACCAAGACTCTCGCGCACCTGACGAAGTACGACTCCATCATGGGGGGCTTGAAAGAAGACGTTCACGCCGAAAACGACAGCATCACTGTAGGGCCTCGCAAGATCAAAGTTTTCGCCATCAAAGACCCTGCGGAGATCGATTGGCCCAGCGTTGGCGCCGACATTGTGATCGAATCGACCGGACGATTTACGGATGCTTCCGACGCGAAGAAGCATTTGCGGGGCTCGGTGAAGAAAGTAATTATCTCCGCGCCGGCGAAGAATGAAGACATCACGATTGTCTTGGGCGTAAACGATAACAAATACGACGCTGCCAAGCACCACATTATTTCAAACGCCAGTTGCACGACGAATTGCTTGGCCCCGGTTGTCAAGGTTTTGCATGAGAAGTTCGGGATCCTGAAGGGCAACATGACTACCGTTCATTCCTATACGAACGATCAGCCCACGCTCGATTTCCCGCACAAAGATTTGCGGCGTGCCCGCGCGGCGGCAATCAACATGATTCCGACGACCACCGGCGCCGCGGTCGCAATTGGATTGGTTATGCCGGAGCTGAAAGGTAAGCTCGACGGTTATTCCTTGCGCGTACCTACTCCTGATGTCTCCGTAGTGGACTTAGTCGTTGTTACCGGTCGCAACACCACAGCCCAAGAAATTAATGAGGTGCTGAAAGCCGCTTCCGAAGGCGAGTTGAAAGGAATTCTAAGCTACACTGCGGACCCCGTCGTTTCGAGCGATATGTTGGGAAATCCGCATAGCTCGATTGTCGATAGCGACTTGACTAAGGTAATGGATGGAAACTTAGCTCACGTTGTTTCTTGGTACGACAATGAGTGGGGTTACTCGAACCGCGTCGTGGATCTTTGCACTTTCTTGGCAAAAACGTTATAGCAAACACGAGCACCCTGAGCAGTCCAAGTTGTTAACAACAGGTTAAAACCGCCCGGGGACGGGTAACGTTTGGGTCTATGCGATAGTCTTGTTGACTATGAAGACTCGAATTTTGTCCGTCCTTGCACTCCTGTCCGTTTCCGTTTTCACCCTCGCCGCTGCTGACGCCACTGGAAAGTGGACCGCCGAAATGCCCGGGCGCAACGGCGGCGCGCCAACAACCAACACCTTTGACCTGAAGGCCAGCGGTTCTACCTTAACCGGCACCATGTCCACGCCTCGTGGTGAACAGGCCATTACCGATGGCAAGATTGACGGTGACAACATCTCCTTCACCGTAATCATGAAAATGGGCGACAACGAACGCAAGCTTCTGTTTAACGGAACGTTGTCAGGCGACTCCATCAAGTTCACGCGCTCCATGGAAGGCATGGACCGCAAGCAGGAGTTCACGGCCAAGCGCACCACCACGTAATTGGGTTCGTTTCGCAATTTTGGAATGTTAAAGGCCGGTCTGTTTTTCCTGGCGGGAGCTTCACTCGCTCTCGCCCAAGATGGCGTGGTGCGCTCAGGCGGCCAGCCGATTCCGGGCGTTACCGTTACAGCAACTGCCGGAACACAGAAATTCGGTGCTCTTACCGATGAGAACGGCCAATATCATTTCAAAGTGCTGCCTCCTGGCGAATGGACCATCTCGCTTGAAAGCTTTGGGTTCCTTCCGCAGAAAAAGGTTGTGACGATTGCGGCAGTTCCGGCTTCCGAAACTTGGACATTGGAGCTGAAGCCGAAGTCGGCAGCGCCGCAGCCAGGCTTTGCGGCCAGGCGGCCCGCCGCCGGTTTCCAGAGTGTGACTGTAAACCAAAGTGCGGCTGAGGCCCAAATTGCGGCCGCACCTGAGCCCGTCGCCACGCCGGAAAGCGCCACCACAAGCGAAGCTTTCGTCGTGAGCGGAACCCTCACTCAGGGACTTTCACAAGCACGGCCCGAAGACACTTTTGCCGGTGGTCCCCAAGCTAATGGAGCGCCGAATCCGTTCAGCCAGGGCGGTCCGAACCCGCAAAACGGACCCGGTGGATTTTCCGGGCGCGGCGGGCCTGGTGGTGGCGGGGGAGGCTTCGGCGGAGGCGGTTTCGGCGGCGGACCCGGAGGTGGACGGGGGGGAGCTGGAGGGAATCGCGGACCGCGGGGCCCCACTTCGCAAAGGGGTTTTGGGAATCCGAGTTTCGGGAACCGCGCCAACCGTAGCAGGCGCGATCAGATCCGGGGCCAAGCTTCGCTCAGCGTTGGAAATTCCGCCTTTAACGCCCGGCAATATTCGCTCACCGGGCAGGATTTCGTGAAGCCATCTTATGGATCCGCTCGCTATGGGCTCTCTCTGGGCGGCGCTTTGAATATCCCTCACCTGATTCACAGCCCGCAAACATTCTTCTTCGTCAACTATAACGGCACGCGCAGCCGCACACCTTATGACGCATTTGCTACTGTTCCTACCGATCTGGAACGGGCCGGCGATTTTTCTCAATCGACAATAAACAACAAGCCGGTCACGATTTACGATCTCAACACTAAAGGCCCCTTTACAAACAACACGATTCCGGCGTCTCGATTGGATCCGACCGCGCTGAAGCTTCTCTCATTCATTCCGCGAGCGAATCAACCGGGCGCGGTTCAGAATTATCAGATTGTAAGATCCGTTCCGAACAACTCGGATAACCTCAATGTCCGGTTCAATCGGCCTGTCACCAAGCGCGACCAGCTCACTCTGAACACCAACTATCAGCATCGCGATTCCAGACCCTCGCAGCTCTTCGGCTTCATCGACGACACCTCTGGCTTCGGTTTGTCCTCGAGCCTTGGCTGGACCCACACGTTCAGCGCGCGGATGTTGAACAGCGCCACGCTCAACTACAGCTTCAACCGAAGTCAGGCTCTTGCGTTTTTCTCTTACGGAGCGGACGTCGCGGCCGCCGTGGGGATCGCCGGTACTTCGCGAGACCCCATTAACTTTGGCCCTCCCAATCTCTCATTCACGAATTTTGGGGGCTTGAACGATGCAAGTCCGAATCTGACACGCACACAAACAGTCGGCTTTACAGATGGGCTGACGCTCGTCCGGGCCAAACACACCTTCGTGATGGGCGGCGAGTTCAGGCGGCAGCAGTTTAATATCCTTACGGATTCAAATGGCCGGGGCTCCTATTCGTTTTCGGGATTGCTGACGAGCAGCTTCGATTTGCAGGGCCAGCCGGTGCCGAATACAGGATACGATTTCGCGGACTATCTGCTGGGCTCGCCGCAATCGAGTTCAGTCCGCTTTGGAACCAATTCGAATTACTTTCGCGGTTCCGTCTATAACGCCTATATTACGGATGATTGGAAAGTCCGTCCGAACCTGACCCTGAACCTCGGTCTACGGTATGAGTATTTCACCCCGTTCCACGAGAAATATGGACACATTGCAAACTTAGACATCGCGCCTGGTTTCACTGCCGTTGCCGTAGTCACGCCCGGCAGCGTCGGGCCTTACACCGGTAAGTTTCCCGATGGTTTGATCAACCCGGAAAAGAATAACTTTTCTCCTCGCACTGCTCTCGCGTGGCGTCCGTGGGCAAAACGGCAAACTCTCATTCGAACGGGATATAGCATTTTCTACAACGGGAATATTTATACTCAGTTCACCAATCGCCTTGGCGTCGCAGCCACCTTTTGCAAAATCGGCTAGTTTGACCACCAGCCTCGCGCAGCCGTTGACCATTGAAAATGGATTCGCTCTCCGGCCCGCTGGAATCGATCACGAACAACTACGCAATCGATCGGAATTACAAGCTGGGCTACTTGCAAACCTGGAACTGGTCGATTCAGCAGAGCTTGAAATACAACCTGGTATTGGAACTCGGCTACCAGGGGTCCAAGGGAACGCGGCTCGATATCCAACGGCTGCCGAACCGCTCTGCTGCGGGCTCGCCGCTCACCAGCGAACAGCGGCGGCAAATTGGTAACGCCGTCGGTTTCACTTACGACACTTCGGACGGAAACTCTGTTTACCATGCGCTACAGGTTCGCTTCACCAGGCGCTTCTCGCGTGGCCTCTCCGCCAATGCTCTTTATACCTTCTCGAAATCCATCGACGATGCCTCAACCATCGGGGGCGGAGGCGCCGTTGTCGCTCAGAACGATCAAAACATTAGCGCTGAACGGGGACTTTCCAGTTTCGACCAGCGGCACGTCTTAAATCTGAACTTCATTTACAGTTCGCCCTTCGGAGAAAACGGGGTCATCAAGATGAGCGGCTGGCGCGAGAAGGCTCTAAAAGACTGGCAATTAACCGGGAGCATTAGTGCAGCCAGCGGCGTGCCATTTACGGCGCGTGTCCTGGGTAACTTGGCCAATATCGGCGGTACAGGCGCGGTGGGCAGCGGCCGCGCTCAAGCTACGGGATTGCCGGTCACGTCGGACGTCAGGGTTGTTTAATCTGGCGGCTTTTACCATTCCGGCGTCAGGTACGTATGGAAATGCCGGTCGGAACACCATCATCGGCCCGTCGCGGCTCACCATGAACCTGGGTTTTGGAAGATCGTTCCGCGTCCACGACGATCGTAAGCGGCTGGAGATTCGGGTGGAAAGCAACAACTTAACCAACGCGCCCAACATCACTAGCTTTAATACCGTGGTGAATGCTTCGAACTACGGTTTGCCCCTGGCCGTAAATGGGATGAGAACGGTAAGTGCCACAGCGCGGCTGCGCTTCTGACCTATGTATAAACTGCTTCCGCTCTTCTTTTTGCTCTTTCAGGACGCGACCTTCAAATCGACCAGTAACCTGGTGATTTTTGATGTTACCGTCCGGGACAAGTCGGGAAAAGAGATTACCAATCTCGAGAAGAACGACTTCGTCCTGATTGAAGATGGCAAGGAGCAGCCGATCTCGATCTTCGAACTGCAACGCCTTGGCTCGCAGGCGCAACCAGTCACTGCCGCGCACCGTGCCGGCGAGAGTGGCAGCCGCGGCGGGCCGTCAACAGGTGATCACCACAACGCCCGGCAGGGTGCAATATCAAGACCGGCGGCTGATGGTCATGCTTTTCGACTTCAGCTCCATGAAGGCCGCGGAACAGATCCGCGCGCAAGCCTCCGCCCTGGAGTTCGTTTCGAAAAAAATGAGCCCGTCTGACCTTGTATCGGTAATGCTGTTCACTTCCTCGCTGCAGGTGGCGCAGGACTTTACCGACGATCGGGACCGTTTGCAGGAGGTTCTAAAAGGTCTGCCTATCGGTCGCGCAGCGGACCAGGCTGTTGAGGGAAGCGCCGGCGACGACAACGCGGGTGAGGACAACGGCGCGGCTTTCAACGCCGACGAAACGGAATTTAACATCTTCAACACGGACCAAAAACTGGCGGCGCTCGAATCAGCGGCTAAAATGCTGGCCGCGCTGCCGGAGAAAAAGGCGCTCCTTTACTTTTCAAGCGGGGTCAGCAAATCCGGTGTCGAGAACCAATCCCAGTTGCGCAGCACAATCAACGCCGCAGTCCGTGCCAACGTTTCTTTCTACCCGATCGATTCCCGCGGCTTAACAGCTCTGCCCCCGGGCGGCGACGCGTCGAGCGCAATGACGCCGTGGAACCAGTATGTTCACAGGTTCTGCGCAATCCAGCCAGAAGACGAAATTCAACGATCAACAAGAGACGCTTGTCTCGTTGGCTGCGGACACGGGTGGTAAGGCGTTTCTCGACAACAATGATCTGGCGCTCGGAATTACTCAGGCGCAGAACGACGTGAAGAGCTATTACATTGTTGGTTTCTACTCCAGCAATGGAAAGCAGGACGGGAAGTTCCGCCGGGTTCAGATCAAGCTCAAAAATAACCTGAACGCCAAACTCGATTACCGGTCTGGGTATTTCGGTCCGAAGACTTTCGCAAAATTCACCGCGGGGGACCGCGAAACGCAGCTCGAAGAAGCCTTGATGCTGGGCGATCCCGTAACGGATCTCCCCGTCGCAGTCGAAACGGATTACTTCCGGTTGGGCCGCAACAGCTACTTCGTGCCGGTGGCGCTCAAGATTCCGGGATCATCTGTATCGTTGGGCAAGAAAGAGACCGACTTCGACTTCATCGGTCAGGTCCGCGATGCCAAGGGTAAGTTGACGGCCAGCGTTCGCGATGAAATCAAAGTGAAATTAGGCGAGGCGAGCGCCGAAGAAGTCGCGAAGCGAGCGATTGCTTACGACACCGGCTTTACGCTTGCCCCCGGCACTTACCGTTTGAAGATGCTGGTGCGCGAAAACCAGAGCGGCAAGATGGGAACGTACGAAGCGCCCTTCATAGTGCCGGATCTCACGTCACAGAGCGGCCGGATTGAAAGTGAGTTCTGTGGTTTACAGTTCGCAGCGCCAGCCGATTGCGCAGCAAGTCGGAAATGCCGGAACGAAAAAGAAAGATATGGAGGCCGACCCCCTGATTCAGGACGGTCAGAAGCTGGTCCCAAGTATCACGCGTGTTTACCGCAAAGACCAAAACCTCTATGTCTACATGGAAGTCTACGATCCGGCTTCTTCGCCAACGCCAAGTGTCTCGGCCGTGCTCACCTTTTACCGGGGGAGCGTCAAGGCGTTCGAGACATCGCCTGTTCTGGTAAACCAGTTAGCCGCGAAACGGAATGCCGCTCTCCCCGTACAGTTCCAGGTTCCGCTCGCCAAGCTTCTCGCCGGGCGCTACACATGCCAGGTGAACCTGATCGACGAGCAGGCAAAGCGGTTCGCGTTTCCCCGTTCGGAAATCGTTGTGCGCTGAAAGTTCTTTCGTGAATCGAACCCACGCCTACAATGAAGAGTGATAGAAACGATGCACCCAGGCGCCAGTGCCCGGAACGCCCGCGTGGCTTTGTTTGACTTCGACGGCACGATCTCAGTAATTCGAGCCGGGTGGATGGAAGTAATGATCCCGATGATGGTGGAATTGCTTCAGGAAACCGGATCGGATGAAACCGAAGCGCAACTCCGAGAGATCGTGGAAGAGTTTGTGGGTCGTTTGACCGGCAAACAGACCATGTATCAAATGATCGAACTTGCCGAGAATATCGAGCGCCGCGGAGGTAAGGCCGAAGATCCGCTGGTGTACAAGAACATGTACCTGGACCGGCTCCACGCCAAGATCGAGACTCGCTTGGCGGACCTGCGAAGCGGCAATGCGGACCCGCAGCAGTACATGGTGCCTGGAACATTGGCCTTGCTTGAGGAGCTGAAATCCCGCGGATTGAAGATGTATCTGGCAAGCGGAACTGATCACCAGTACATGCACGAAGAGGCACGCTTGTTGGGAGTAATCCCGTATTTCAACGGCGGTGTGTTTGGTGCTCTGGACGATTACAAGAGCTTCTCGAAAAAGATCCTGATTCAACGGGTAATTGCGTCTTCGGAGTTTCGCGGGGATGAGTTCCTAGGCTTCGGCGATGGCTATGTCGAGATTGAAAATGTCCGCGAAGTAGGTGGCATTACCGTAGGCGTCGCTTCGGATGAGCCGGAGTGCCTCAAAGTCGATGAATGGAAGCGCCAGCGCCTGATTGGCGTCGGCGCTGACTATATCGTTCCAAACTATTCCGATCTAAGTGAGTTGACGGTCGCGCTGTTTCAATGAGGCTGCTTGCGATCGATATCGGAGGCACAAAATTTACGGTTGCGGCTTTCGAGAACGGTATCATGCGGCAGCGCGCTACCTTTCCCACCGATGCCGAAGGAGGCCGCGACTGGATGCTGGCCCGCATCGAAGAGGTAACCCAACCGTGGCGGACCAGGGCTGCTTTCGACCGTTGTGGAATCGGATTCGGAGGGCCCGTGGACTTCATCGACCAGCGAGTGGCGCTCTCAACCCATGTCGGCGGATGGAAGGACTTCTACCTGAGCCGCTATTTCGAACAGCGCTTCGGCGTTCCCTGTGGTGATGGATAACGACGCCAATGTGGGAGCCTTGGGCGAAGGCTTCCATGGCGCTGGGATTGGGGCGTCGCCGCTGTTTTATATGACACTTTCGACCGGGATCGGCGGGGGAATTCTGATCGATGGAAGCGTGTTGCGCGGTCCTGATTCTTACGCGGGCGAACTTGGCCACATCAATCTGGAACCTGAAGGACCGGAGTGCCTATGCGGATCGAATGGGTGCCTGGAGCGCATGTGTTGTGGCCTTTGGTTACAGCGCGATTACGGGAAACCCGCTTCCGAGCTCATGCGGGACGAGGAGTTCGTGAAGAAGTACGTGATCCATCTTGCGCGCGGATTGAAGGCCTGTATCATGTTATTGAACCCGGCACGAGTTGTGATCGGCGGGGGTATCGCGAAGGCCGGAGAGGCGCTCTTTGGGCCGCTTCGGGCGGAGTTGCGGCGGCAGGTGACAGGGTGGTCGGCGGCGCGTCTGGACGTAGTGCCTGCGTCGTTGGAAGATGATAGCGTCCTGTGGGGCGCATGGGTATTAGGAAAGCAAAAATTATGACATTCGCTGAACAGTACAAGACCAATCTCTTACAGGCGATCGATCAAATCGATATGCCGAAGGTGCAGGAAGCAATCGATCTTTTCGCAACGGCGCGCGCGGAAGGCAAACACATTTTCGTGTGCGGCAATGGCGGCAGCGCGTCGTCTTCCTCGCACTTTGTCTGCGACATGGTGAAAGGCGCAAGTTTCAATCGCGCCGAGCGCTTCAAGATCATGGCGCTTACGGATCAAATGCCGACCATCACCGCTTACGCAAATGACGTAAGCTACGATTCCGTTTTCGTCGAGCAGCTTCGGAATTTCGCGCAGCCGGGAGACTTATTCATGGGCATCAGCGGGTCCGGCAATTCGCCCA
Source organism: Bryobacterales bacterium (assembly GCA_963795835.1). Lineage (GTDB taxonomy): Bacteria > Acidobacteriota > Terriglobia > Bryobacterales > Bryobacteraceae > JALYXI01. The sequence goes on from CAWCJC010000006.1 coordinate 383,299, forward strand.
ACGTTCTGCGTGCGATTGAATATGCCAATTCTGTGGGTTGTAAGACGATTGCGCTGACCGGCCGCGACGGCGGGCAACTGGCTCCGATGGCGAACCTGAACATTCATGTCGGCGTGCCGCACATGGGCCGCATCGAAGACGCGCATATGATTGTCTGCCACATGATTTGTTACTACTTCATGGAACAGAAAAACTAAACGATTAACATCTTAATCACGCCGTCTTCATAGCTCTGATTCAGCCGGAACGCCGCTTCGATTTCATGGAGTTTGCGGCGATGCGTGATCATCGGTTCGAAGAGTTTGAGGTTCTGTTCCAGTAAAACGCAGGCATCGTGAGCTTCCGTGTTGGACCGGCGCACGCAGTAAAGCCTCAGTTCGGTGCGGCGCATCAGGTGAATGTCTAAATCGAGCCGCTTCTCCGCATGGATGCCGGTCAGCACAAGCCGTCCAAAACCCTTCAGCGCGTAGAGACATTGGTTCACGGTTTCGCCGTGCGCGGCGCAATCGAAAGCGATATCGGCAACACGATGCAGACTGTTGAATTCTTCCGGCTTTAACGCTTCGTCAGCACCCATTTGAACAGCCATCTCGCGCCGGTGGCGCAGCGGTTCTATGGCCCATACGCGGCTGGCGCCCATCAGCTTAAGCATCGCAATCGTCAGCAGTCCAATCGGGCCCGCGCCTGCGACAACGGCAGCTTCTCCCGCCTTGAATCCGCCCAGGTCAAGCGAGTGTAGAATCACCGCGAGCGGCTCCACCAGGGTAGCGGCTTCAAGGCTGGTGTCGGGCCGTATTGGAAACGCGTTCACCGCCGGAAGCGTGACCATCTCGCGAAAGAAACCCGGCAGGGTGGCGGTGCTCATAAACTTGAGGTTTTCACATAGGTTGTTATGCCCTGCCAGACAGAAGCGGCAGTGGTAGCAGAAGATGGCCGGCTCAAGAGAGGCCCGGTCTCCCCTGCCCCATCCCGTAACGCCATCGCCCACGGCTTCCACCACGCCTGAAGGCTCATGGCCGAGCACCATCGGGTATTGGCACGGTGAATCGCCGACACCTCCCTCGGCGAACGCATGCATGTCGGAACCGCAGATCCCGACAGCGGCTACGCGAACCAGAAGCTCGCCAGGACCTGGCTTCGGCGGCTCCTGGTCGACCAGCGTGAACTGGCCGCGCGCTGTAAGCTGGGCGACATTCATAGCTTGCTCTTCAGCGTGACGAAACGCTTCACTTCATCGGCTAGCGCGGGCACGGTAATCACGAACGTCCCGCCGTAAATGGTGTCCTTGCCTTCGAAATCGAAGGTCACCGCACCGGCTTCGTTCGCGATGATCTTTAGCGGGGCCAAGTCCCACGGCTTGGCTTGTGTTTCGAGCCAGACATCAGCGCGGCCGGAAGACACCAGCATGGCATCGAGACAACCGCCCATGCTGCGAACTGTCCAGAATGTTTCAAGGAATTCCAGGAGATGTTCCGCAAAGGCAAACCGTCGCATGAAGGAGAATCCGTTCACGCAGATCAGCGCCTGCCCGCGCGTAGTGATGTCCGAGATCGACATGCGTTCGTCATTCCAAAACGCCCCGCCTCCTTTTGAAGCTGAAAAGAGTTCATCGGTCGAAGGGAAATAGGCAAAGCCGGCGACCACTTCCCCCGCTTCTTCCAGCCCGATCAGAACGCTCCAGGCGCGCGTACCGCGGATAAAGTCGCGCGTGCCGTCAATGGGGTCGACAATCCACTTCCGGCCGTTGGGCGTGTCTTTCGTTGAACCTTCCTCACCCAAAACTCCATCTTCCGGGAACGCGGCTTCAATCGCGCCGACGATCAGCCGTTCGCACTCTTTATCAGCAATGGTGACCGGGGATTCATCGTCCTTGACTTCGTGCCCGATTCCACCTTCACGATATTTCAGCGCCAACGCTCCCGCCTGGCGGGCGAGTGCGCGGCCGAAATCGAGTTCCTTCTGATAGTTGCTCATCACGTTCAGGTTAGAATACTTTGAGTGCAGAATTTCCGGGAGTTCGATGCCGGGCCCGATCCTTTTGGATCGACCTGGCACGTTCGGTTCAAGTGGCTTCAAACGGCAATCTCGATTCGCCATAGCAATTCGGTCGACGTGAAGTTCCTGCTCGATTCAGGCCAGGAGCAAATGCAGAAAACAATCAGCATGCCGCTTCCCGAACTCGATGCGATTTCCGCGCAAAGCGGCGCGGCGATCACCGATCCCTGGTGCGCTCGTCTGGCGGCTCAACATCTGACGTATCTGATCCAATCCGGTGAGGACATGGAAAAGGATCTCATCACCGTGTCCGCCAAAGAACTTGCCGCGTACGACAAGCAGGTTCGCGGTTGGGAAGCCTCCGAAGTGAAGCGAATTCGCGGCTCCGAGTAATTCCTAAGAGAAAGTCAGACTACCATTCGAGTATGCGCGTACTCCCGCTATGGGCCGGGCTGTTGCTGCTCGGCGTTTCGTCAGCCTTGGGCGACGACACGGATAAGCAAGAGATCAAAAGACTGCAGGAACGTTTGGACCTGGTCGAATCAAAGCTGGCGATTTTGCTCGCCGCTCAAGAGCCTGCGGTTCGGACTCAGAACGTAGCACTGCCGCCTGTTTCAGAACCGCAAGCTGAGGTGAATCCACCGGAGTTGATTCCGGAAATCGGCAAGATCGGCGCGGAAGTGGGGATTGCGCTAAGCGGCTCATCGAATCCGTTTCACTTGAACAGTGGCCAGGACGCGGCTGGCTTCATTGATCTCCCGATGTTCGAGCCGAAGGCGCTACACGGCAAGATCGGATACGAGATCCGGATTGGTTTATCGCAATCGAAGAACTAAGTTTCCCACTACGTCCGTTGTGACTCAGTCGACATTGCTGACCGAGACACACGCCAAAATCCTCGAAGTGGTGCCCTTCTCGCTGCGCTATTTGGCGACCGGTCTGGACCGCTACCGGGTGAGACCGTATGCGGTTGTGGGCTTCGGCATGTTCGTGACTATTCATAACCAACGCGCCCCGAGCGGCTCAACACTGGTTGCCGGCCAGATCGCACAGTCGCCTGAACTGACTGCGCGGGGGCTCCCTATTGGCGCCGGCAACATCGACTTCGGCCTTCATACCGGAGCTGGCCTGGAATTTCGGTTAAATCGCGCCTTTTCACTTGGCTTCGATAGCCGGTTCAACCGGATTTCAGGAGGCCAGACGCTGAGCACCTATGGCACCCGGCTTGGCTTTCATTTCTAGCTGTTCTCTAGTGCAGCTAAGAGCCAATCAGAAGCTTGTGGCCGGTAGGAGTGGAACTGCCGCCTTCAGGCTCGTCAGTTACAGCGATCGTAGTAATGCCCGAGGTAAAGGCCGCGTTGTTGAACTGAACCACGGCTTTATTCTGAGCGTCGGGCTGAAAGACGCCCGCGCTTACGATTGCGGGGGCACTAGCGCGGATCAACCAAAGCTGGTAGGCTCGCCCGGCGGGCAACGCGGGCAAGTGAGAAGCATAAAAGACGACTTGGGTACCGCTTGAGACTAAGGCATGGGCTTCAGCCGGGGAGCCGCCAGCGCTCACGCGAAGCTTTACCAACCTGAGGTTCGGGTCCGCCAAAAGCGATGCTGTTTGCACGGGGGCTAAGCGTTCTCGCGCTTTCACCAAGAGCGTCCGGTACTCGGCTACATCGTGTTCCAACTGTTGAGTTCGAAGGCGCGCGGCGGATAGTTGGCCTTCCAGAGCCGAGGTATCCGGCTTCGGTTGGGCAAGCATCGCCTGATATTTCCGGCTGAGGTCTTCGCGATCGCGCTCAGCGGCGGCCAACTTCTCCTTCTGGCCCGCCAGCTCCTGTTCCGCCTGCGCTAACTGCGCGACCAAAGCGCCATTCTCTTGCGGTTTACTGACGATCACCGGTGCCGGAGCGGGAGCCGGTGAGGGCAAACTCTGTACGACGGGTGGAGTCGGAGTCGTAATGGTCGGTGCAAGGGTGGGTAAGACGGCGACAATCGGTGGAGAAGTTCTGCTGCCCACCTGGGCTCCCGCGAAGACGGCCAAGGCGAGCGTCGCAAGCGCGGCAACAGGCTGCCACCAACCGAAGCGCCGGGGCTGTTGCACTGTGGCGATTACGCGGCGGCGCAAAGCACGATCCGGTTCAACCGGGGGTGTTGCAACAGCAAAATGGAACCACAGATTCCTGGCAGAAGCCAGCTCAGACCCGCATCGGGAACAGCCGCTTTCAAGATGACCCTTAAGTTCGGCGAGTTCCGGGCCAATTAGGGTGCCCAGGATGTAATCGCTATATACATCCGCTGATAGACCCGAGCATTCCATAACTTTGTCTCTATCGTAATACGCAGCAAAGCTGCCAATGGATGTATCCGGTAGAATCAAGGCAATGGAAACGGGGGCGGTAACCAGAAGAACGGCGCTACTGCAACTGGCTGGCGCCGCTACTCTATTTCCGCAGACAGACCCGCCGCTCAACACACTGCGAGCGGAACATCCCCGGCTTCTCTGGTTATCGAGCGATGTAGCCCATACGCGTGAGCTGCTTCGCGACAGCGCACTTGCCCGCAAATGCCTGGCGGACCTGGAACGTGAAGCGGAGCGGCTCCAGAGCGTTCCCGTAGGCGGAACACGGAATCGAGTGTTGGACCGCGTTTATACGCTGTGCCTGTTGTACCGGCTGGACGGCAAACGGAGCCGTCTCGATCGGGCGGTCAAAGAGCTGAGGGCGGCGGCGGTGCTGAAAGACTGGAATCCTTCTCACTTCGAGGACGTAGCGAAGATGACGCATGCCTTGGCGATCGGGTACGACTGGCTCTATTCCGATCTGTCCGAAGAAGACCGGGCTCTCCTTCGGGCAGCAATCGTGTCCAAGGGTCTGGAGCCTGGGCTTGCCGCTTACGCAAGCGCCGGTTCCTGGGCCAACTCACGTTTTGGCTGGAGTCTGGTCTGTAACGCGGGCATGGTTCTCGGCGCGCTGGCCGTTGCCGAGTCCGAACCCGAAAAGGCGGCCGCAATCTTGAAGGGTGCGCTTGAATCGGTTCCGAAAGCGATGTCGAACTATGGACCCGACGGCGGCTGGATGGAAGGCCAGGGCGCGTGGGCGTACGCGACACGCTATGTCGCTGTGATGCTAGCGGCGCTCGATTCGGCCCTGGGCCGGAATTTCGGCCTGGAGAACCAACCCGGATTCAGCAAGACAGGACGCTATCGCATCTATTCCGCGAGTCCAACTCTCGCACCCGAAGAAGTCTCCGACGAGCCAGCTATGTTCTGGCTCGCGAAGCGGTTCCAGCAGCCCGTGTATTCCTGGCAGCAAACCAAGCTTGCCGAGCGAGTGAAGCAGGCGGACCCCCTGAACCTGATATGGCTTCAGCGCGATGCTAAGGCTCCCCAGCTACCGCAGTGGCCGCTTGACGCCGTTTTTAGCGGCCCTCAAAGCGCCTTCTTCCGAAGTGCTTGGGACGACCCGAATGCAATATTTCTAGCAGTGCGGGGCGGCTTTCTCCTCGACGCGGGGGGCGTTCGATGGACCGCCGACAGGCGCAACGTAGTCATAATTGACAACGAAACTCATGAAGGGAGACCGGAGGCGCGAATCACACGGAAGGAGATGGGGCCCGACGCATCATGGGTGCAAATCGATTTGACCAGGTCCTATTCCTCGCATGTGAAGAATATGCAGCGCCGGATTGGAATACTCAACCGGCAAGCTGTGTTGGTGGAAGATACGGTTCAGGCCGATCAGCCGGTCGACGTGCTCTGGGGCATGACCACCGATGCCGAGATCACGGTGAACGGAAACACCGCGATTTTGGCGAAAGGCGGCTGGATTTTAGATGCTGAAATTCAATCGCCACGCCATGCCGTCTTTGAGGTACAGCCACAGAGCGGCACGGTGCGGCGGTTAGCAGTCCGAGTGGGTGAGCGCGTCACCGAGCTGGACCTGAGTATTCTGCTGACCCCGCATAAAGCCGGGCAGCCAAAACCAAAGATCACCGCAAAGTTCGCGGTATAACTAAAAACTATTCTGAAGCCTGGAAGCTGCCCACAAAGGCGCTGCGTTTAAAGGGGCTGCTCCAAGTGGTTCCCAATCCCGTGCCTTTGAAGTCGTTCGCAACGGCGTAGGCAGGCATGGCATGGTTAAGCGCGGTCAGGGGCGAGTACCAGACAGCCTCGTTGTGACAGATCTGATCGCCTTCATTCAAAGCGCGAGTTTCGATTTTTGCCAGTTCGCCAGCTTTCAGCGTAGCGGCCATGGTATGGATGCTGCCTTCGGCAAAATCGAGCGTCACGGGCCGGTATTCCACGCGTACGACGTCAGTGAGCAGCGGGCCACCCATGTGCTTCGCAAAAGCTTGGAGAGCCAGACGCTGTTCGGCGTCGGCTTTCTCGTCCACGATGAGGACGGCTTTGGCAGGATTCGACTCGGTGTAGACATCGCCCAAGGTGGATTTTGCACGCACAACACCTACGATCGACAGGCCGTCAAGCTTGACCCCGGACCATTGGCCCTTCGAAACCTTCCACCCGAAGACTGCAAGTTCACCGGTGAGCCCAACCTCAGAGTTCGCAAAACAAGGACCGGTATAAACATCAGCGGTGCGGGCTTCTACATAATTGCCTTGGATTCCGCTGGAAGTGGGTATGGATTCGGCGAGCGCCGTGGAAGAAAAGATCAGAGTTGCGGTGAGGAGTTTATTCAAGGTGGTGCTCCTTAAGCTTCATTATAACTGGACGTAGCAGGCACGGGCCGGATTACATTCATATTCGTCGGCCACTTTGCTGTCCGGGCCGAGGCAATTGAAGGTATGCTGGCACCAGAAAGCCCGGTCGTTGCCGTGTTGGACCGTGGGATCCCATTCGGCCTCGATAAACAGGCCCTTCCAGCGGAGATTTTGGCACCGGTCCGTGCCGATGCGGCCCAGACCGGAACGTTCCTGCCCCATACTAGGCCTGTTTGGCGGCGAGGAGGGCGCGTTTCACGGCCACTTTCGCGAGTTGGACTTTGTAGGCGTTCTGGCTGAGCGGAGTCGCGCTCATCACCGCCTGTTTGGCGGCCTCTTCGGCGGTTTGCTCGTTCAGCGGCTTACCGGCCAGATATTGATCGGCCGCAAGAGCGGAAAACGGCGTGGGCGCCACGTGACCGAGCACCACGCGGGCGCTCGAAATGGTGGAACCCGACATTTTGAGTGCAACAGAGGCGGAAGCCAGGGGCCAATCGAGCGCCTGTTTGTGACGCACTTCATAGGTGGCATTGGCGACCGGCGCCGTAGGAATCAGAATTTCCGTAAGCATTTCGCCGGGCTTCAGATCGGTCTCACGGGCTGTCTCCGTGAGGGGGGTGACGAAAAACTTTTCCGCGGGAACATCGCGCATACCGGCCGTGGAGTGCAGGCGGATGGTTGCATTCAGCGCAATCAGGGCTGGGCCCAGGCTCGAAGGGCTTACAAAGTAGGCCGGGCCTTTGTTATTGATGATGGCGTGATATTTGTTCTCGCCTTCGGGGACCAGCGCCTTGCCATTTTGCATGGCGAAGAGGCCGAACCCGTTGCGGTAATACCAGCACCGCGGGCGTTGAAGAAGATCGCCGCCGACCGTGCCCATGTTACGGATTTGAGGGCTGGTGACGCCGAGCGCTGCTTCCGTGAGAGACGGAAACGTCTTGCGCACCAGCGGCGTTTTCCGAAAGCTCATCGAGCGTAACGGTAGCGCCGATTCGCATGCCATTCTTCCCGGCACCGATCCCGCCCAGAGACTTAATGCCCTTGATGTTGATGACGGTCTTCGGCGAGGCGAGCAGTTCCTTCATGGAACTGATCAGGTCAGTGCCGCCTGCGAGAACAGCAGAGTCCGGTCCGAGAAGCGCGAGCGGCTTCCTTTTCCGAAGTGGGGCTTGCGTAAGCGAAATTTTCCATTATGCCGTTCTCCCTTGAGAAGTGCCGTTCAGCGCGGCGAGCACGCGTTCGGGGGTGAGGGGGACGCTGGGGACACGCACGCCGATGGCGTTCGCGACAGCATTCGCAATCGCGGCGACAACGCCGACGGCGCATGGCTCACCTAGCCCAATGATTCCCCGTTTGTCGTTTTCGGGCGTGATATCCAGGTGCGAGATAATCTCGCCAATGTCGCCAATGCCCGCGAGCTTATAGAACTCCATATCGGCATTTAGCATTTTGCCGGTCTGCTGATCCATGATGCGCTCTTCAAACAGCGCGCCACAGATCCCCATAATGGCGGCCCCATGGATTTGCGAATCAGCCAGTTTCGGGTTGACGACCAGGCCGACATCCTGAACGGCAACGAAGCGCTTCATTCGGACTACCCCGGTTTCCGTATCCACCGAGACATGCGCCATCTGAATTCCGCCCACGCCGGAAGCGTTCAGCCCTTCAGGCTTGCGCTGATCGTTAATCCCGATTTCGGAGATCTTATTGACACCAAGCTTTGAGCAGGCGGCTGTCCAGGTAAGGCTCTTCGAAGGATTGCCTTTCACTTGCACGCGGCTATCGACGGCTTCCAGCTGCGCCGGTTCCGCGCCGAGAGTGGGCGCGACCGTTTCAAAAAGCTTTTGAAGAGCATTGACCGTAGACTTGCGGGTTGATGAGGAAACGCCGCCTACGGTGGTAGAGCCGCCGGAGGCTCCGGAAGGCGGCAAGGAGTTGTCCCCAATCCGGAGAGTGATCGCGCTCATGGGGAGACCGAAGGTTTCCGCCGCCACTTGCGTCATGATGGTGCGCGTTCCCGTTCCCAAGTCCTGAGATCCGCACTCGATGAGCACGGTGCCATCGGAATTGATGGTGGTCTGGCATTTGCTGGCATGGCCGCCGCCACCCCAGGTATTGATGGCAAGTCCAAGCCCTTCCTTGACAGGTCCGGCGCCGTTTTGGCCGCGCGGTTTCCAATTTGCTTTCCACTCGATCAGCTCGGCTGCTTTGTCGAGCTGCCGCATGTAAACGTCTTTCCTGGCCGTCAGTTCGAGATTCTTCTTAAAGAACTCGATGGGGTCCATATTGAGCTTGGCGGCCAAGTCTTCCAAAGCGCTACAGGTGAGAAAAGAGGCTTGCGGGTGATTCGGAGCGCGCCAAGCGCGTACGCCGCCGGTGTTCGTGGCAACGGCGCTATGGTTCATACGCTTGTTGGGGATTTCCGTGAACACGTAGGGAATCGGCGGAGATCCGCCGCCACCCATGCCGCCGGTGGACCAGGATTCGGACTGCCACGCCACAAGCGTGCCGTCTTTCTTAGCCGCGACCTTGATTTTGGCGAAGCCCGAAGGGCGGTTGCCCGCGATTTGAAGTTCGGTGTTGCGTTCGAGCATCCACTTCACAGGTTTGCCGCCCGACATTTGGGAGAGCTTGGCTCCTTCGGCACCCCAACGGTCGGGAGAGAATTTGCTGCCGAAGCCCCCGCCTATGTTGTCCATGTGAACTTTAATTTTGTCGGAGGGGAACTTGAGCGTGGTCCCGAGGTCGCCACCGTAGCCAGAGACGTTCTGGGTGGAAGGCCAGACGTTCATTTGCTCGGGCGTCCATTCGGTGACTTGGCCGTGCGGCTCAAGACAGCTATGAGTCAGAACCGGGATTGCGTAAAATCCTTCGGAGACGACCAGACTGGAATCTTTGAACGCCTGGTCGGGATCGCCGGTGACCTGTTCGCCGGCCGCCTTGGCGCGCGCTCCTGCCTTGGTGAGGTCATCCTCGCGCACCAGGTGCGGCATCACCTGGTAATCGACCTTGATTTTGCGAATGGCGTCCCGCGCGGCTTCTTCCGTCGTCGCGGAGACGACGGCAATTTCCGTTCCTTCCCACTGGACCTGAGTTCCCGGTCCGGAAATAACGCTTACGGCAACCACACCCGGCATCGCCTTTGCGTCGGCAATGTCGATCTTCGTAACGCGCGCATTGGCGTGAGGAGACGAAAGCATGGCGGAGAACAACATGTCCTTGCGATAGAAATCGGAGGCGTATTTAGCGCGGCCAGACGACTTCAGATGTCCATCGAGACGGGAGATGGGTTTGCCCATCTGCCGCCGTGTTTCCATGGCAGGCCAGGAGTAATCAGGTTTGATGGGATCAGGCATTGACGGGGCCTCCTTTCATGTTCTTCGAAGCTTCCAGTACAGCTTTGCGGATGCCAACGTAAGTGCCACAGCGACAAAGATTTCCGCCAAGCCCATGTTCTACCTGTTCGTAAGTAGGAGTGGGATGTCGTTCCAGAAAGCCTTTCGCTGCCATCACGAACCCGGGCGTACAGTACCCGCATTGTTGGCCGTCCTGGCTAACAAAGGCGGCGGAAACAGGATGAAGCTTGCCTTCAGGAGCGATGCCTTCAATCGTCTGGATATCTTTGCCCTGCGCATCGATGGCGAGCGTGGTGCAGCTATAAACAGTCTTTCCATTGACGCTCACGGTGCAGGCTCCGCAGGTGCCACGATCGCAGACGCGTTTCGCGCCAGTGATCTCAAGGCGGTTGCGGAAAGCATCAAGTAAAGTTACGCGCGGTTCGACGGAGAGCTTGACGGGCTTACCGTTGATGCGAAGGGTAATCGGGACCTCGCCGGGGCCGACAGCGGTTCCGGGAGCCGCCTGTGCGCTATCGGTATCGAGGAGGCCGAGGGTGGTAGCGCCGACGGACACACCGCCGATGAATCCTCGCCGGCTAACGCTCGGCTTCTTGGGTTTATCGCTCATTGAACTCCTGTCTTGAGTGGGATTATCAGAACTATATCAGAATCGGGCGGCGGTTTGGTGCGGCTCCGCCAAAGCAAATACGCACGATTTGCGCTTCGGCTTGGGGCTAAAAGACTAGATTTTTCATTGCACCGGCGCCGGAAAAATCGTGGTCGTCGTCGGGGCTGTCTGATACGTAGAGATCACGTCCCCATAGCGGGTTCCCAGGACGACCACGTTGCCCTTACCATCAGTTGCCTGAATGGTCAGGCCTTCTTGCGACATTTTGACCGACGCTGCGAGCGCGTTATTCGGGAAGTTGTATCTAATCTGGGTCATCTTACGCGTGGAGAGGTCGAAGACGGCGACTTGTGTGCCCTGGTCGACGAAGATGCGGGTGCCATCCGGGTGAATGAAGACGGACCCGCTGATGTAGGTGAATGGGGCGGTGAGGTCGGAGGTTCCGCTGAGGACGTCGTAGTAAGTAATGGTATTGCCGCCCATCAGGTATGCGGTGAGGCCATCGGGGGCCATGAGGATCGCTTCTGGGGCGATTTTGAGGAGTTGCGTGGAGACAACTCTACGGGTGGCGGGATCGAACAGCACCAAGGCGCCGCGGTTGTTGGCTGCGTCAGCCTGAAAGAATTTGCTGGTGTACAGAGCGGTTGCGCCGCTGTTGGTGAAGACCAAACCGGAGGGGTCGCTGTTGTTAGGGTCGAGGGATGGGGTGGGAATGGTGGCGAGAACTTTTCCGGCGGCTAGGTCGACGATGGAGATCTGGTTGATGAGGCCGCCGTGGCCCACCCAGACTTCATTGGCGTTCACGGATCCGGGGCGAACGGCGAACTTGCGCGCCTGGGGCGCGAGAGTGACGGAGGTGAGAACCTTGCTCGTGGCGAGATCGTATTTTACGAACTCGTAGGTGGGGCCGTCGAAGAAGATGAGTTGTGGATCGACTGGGAGCTTGGGTGTGAGAATAGCGTCGGGTCGGGCGGACTTAGCTTGCTCGGTATAGACGATAAAGTGTCTGGCGGTTGGAGCTAAGTTGTCGAAATACGCGAGAGCGTCCTCAATAGGACTTAGTCGGGACGCATCGGATTGGGTCAGTGTGGTGCAGACCGGGTTGATCAGGTCTACAACGTCTAAGAGAACGAGCGTCGCATAAATGCATTTTTTCGCTTTGAAGGTGAATGTTTTGTCGCCATTTTCGGCCCGACTTATTTCGTACGAGTAAACCGTATCGCTGAACCTGTGATCGTCTACAGAGATTCTATCGGTTATGCCTGCTTCAATTTTGATTATGACCGAGCCGGCCCCCTGGGCTGAAACCAGGGAGGAACACAACAGGAAGAGGCAAAGCGACCCGAACAATCTGTTCATTGAATGACCACCGATTGGGCAAGCCAGTTGGAACTCAAAAGGAGACCGTTGGTTGCGAGCGGCCCAGTAAAAGATATCGCCTTATTCAATCCGAGCGTTCCGATAAACAGGTTCGTATAGGATCCGTCAATAACTCCGTATGTAGGGGGAAGATTGGCCAGGCTTTCGGAGGGAATTGCAAAAGCGCTCGCTCCAAGTGGTGCAATGCACTGAACTTCCACTGTCGAGTTCGTGGCGGCTGCATAGGAGAAGAGGAGAATCGCGGTAGGTGCGGCGGGGTCGCTGGGCGTAAAATTCAGAGCAAAAGGCGCATTCCGCGGGATGGCCAGAATACCATTGGGCCGTGTCCAGGTAAGAGGAGAAATAAGCCTCAACGGAAGGAAAGTTTCGAACGGCCCCGCGGGGTCGATCGTGAATGTGGAAGTAGGTCCTAATAAGTCCAAGCCGACCGCGGTAGAGTTACTCATTCCTCCCATACTGCTGGAGAAGTAAGACCGGATGGGAGTGAAAGTAAGCGCCTGTGTACCGTTGTTATAGGTCTGTTTGGGCTGTGGTTTCAGGCTTGCGGCGCCAGGCAGTGCTCCGCGCAATGTTAGTTGGAAAGAAGCATCGCCGCTGGTCTGGTGGACAGAGCACGATCCGGCGGGTGGAAAAGACATATAGGGATCGAAGTTGAAGGGAGAATCGGGACGCATGTAGAAGCGGGAGTAAAGCTTATCGAGAGTCTTGTGCAAGGACAGGGCGGAATCTACATTCTCGATGCTATCGATGCGCTCGGCATGTATAAATGCTTGCGAGCCGGGCGTGCGCACCAGCTTCGAAAGTGGGTTGCCGGGATCGTCACAAGAGGCCGCGCCAGGGGCGGCAATTGCGAGGGTGGCGGTGTTTGAGACAACTCCACCCGCGGTAATCGTCAGCGGCACCCAGCAGCCCAGGGGCGCGCTTGGGGGAAGAGTCACAACTAGTTGATCCACGCCAGAGCAGCACGGGGCGCGCCCGGAATAGAGCTTCGTGGCGGGAACGCCTCCAACGGTGACGGACACAGGCGCGGCAACGTCACCCGGCGTCGGCGCGACCGTGTCGGCGAACGGCACCGGGCCCAAACCGGTCGCCCAAATCGTAACCGTCTGGCCAGGGGATGCCGGACTGATGAGCGAGTTGACCGGCTGATTGTCCTCCGTTACGTAGTTCTGAACTACACCCGGCCCATAGCCGCCGCCAGAGATAGCGAACACGCCGGGAGCGGAATCGCCAATCTGGATGGTAATCGCATTGCTGCGCCGGGTCTGGTAGGTGAGGCGGAGGGTTGCCAGGCCGGCTTTTACAGTTGACGGCATGATGGCATTGACTTGCGCGGCTGAAACAAAGATCGGAATCGCCGCGGCAGCAGCGCCGTTCTGAGTGACGCTGAGGGAGACTTCACCGAATACTGGTTGAAGCGGGAAAGCGGAAACCGTTTGAAATTGAGCTGGTCCTAGGTTCTCCCCGAAAATGGTAAAAACGCTGCCGCGGGCGATCGGAGCGTTCGGAAGCCCGAAAGGCGCCAACGACGCAGCATTGACTGCGCCGCGATGGTAAAGAATGGGCTGCTGACCCCATAAAACGCCGCACGACGCTAACAAGAGGAGAACCCGCATCGGGCACTGAGTATACCAACTGCTGCGTCGGCGCTGATACGATGAGTAATTGAACTCGAATAGCCACGAAGGCTTAGTCGACGACGCTCGAATGCTGGCGGATGCCATCCCGCAATTGGTTTGGATGGCGCAACCGGACGGTTGGATTTTCTGGTACAACCGCCGCTGGCACGAATACACTGGCACCACCCCGGAGCAAATGGAAGGATGGGGCTGGCAAATGGTTCACGATCCGGAACTGCTGCCGAAGGTGATGGAACGCTGGCAGAAATCCATCGCAACCGGGGAAGCCTTTGAGATGGAGTTCCCGCTTCGCGCGGCAGACGGGCATTTCAGCTGGTTTCTAACGCGCGTATCGCCACTGCGCGACCGCACGGGCCAAATCGTGCGATGGTACGGGACCAATACCGACATCTCCGAATTGAAAAACGCGGAACAGGCTCTTCGGATCAGCGAAGAAAAGCTGCGGCGGAGCGAAGACAATCTGCGCATCGCCTTAGATGCGGCACAACTGGGCATTTGGGATTGGGACTTAAGAACCGGAGAGTTGGTCTGGACGGACCGGTGCCGGGCACTGTTTGGTATTCCGAAATCTTCCCCGGTCACGTATGAAGCGTTTCTCGAAACATTGCATCCGGACGATCGCGGGCCGGTAGACCGGGCCGTTCACGAGGCCGTGGAAAAGACAGGCGAGTATAGCGTAATCGTGCGGGTTTGCCTTCCAGACGGCACCACGCGATGGGTGGCGGCGGAGGGTCGAGTTTTCTGCGACGCATCGGGAGCACAGGTTCGCATGGCGGGCGCGGCGCAGGATATTACTGAACGGCAAAGGGCGGAGGAGCGAACCCGGCAATCGCAAAAGCTGGAGAGCCTGGGGCTCTTAGCGGGAGGGGTGGCGCACGATTTCAACAATCTGCTCACAGGCATCATGGGGAGCGCTAGCGTAGCGCTGGAAATGCTGGAAGATCAATCCGAAGCGGCTCCTCTATTGCGCAACGTGATTACGAGCAGTGAACGCGCGGCCGGATTAACCCGGCAGATGCTGGCTTACTCCGGTAAGGGCCAGTTTCTGCTTCAGCTGTATGACCTTTCCGAACAGGTTCGCAAGACCTTTCCCCTGGTAGAACACTTCATCTCCAAGAGAGTGAGTGTCCGAATGAGCCTGGCAGACAACCTGCCGCCGATTCAAGCCGATGAAGCCCAAGTCCAACAGGTGATTATGAACCTCCTCACGAATGCGGGGGAGGCGATTGGGGACGCTGCGGGAACGATCGAGATTTCTACATCGCACACGGAGTTGGCCGAGGGTGCCGAGCTCCGGAAAGGATCCTATGTCGCCCTTCGGGTTAGCGACACCGGATGCGGAATGGACGAGAAGACGCGCGCGAAGATTTTCGATCCATTTTTTACGACGAAGGCCACAGGGCGCGGCTTGGGATTGGCAGCGCTCCAAGGGATTGTGCGCGGACATCAGGGCGCGATCCGGGTGAAAAGCAAGTTGGGTGAAGGAAGTACGTTCGAGGTCCTTTTCCCGGCTGCTGTCAGGTGTAGGGGCCACACAGGACAAACCGCAAGCGGCCTGGACACAGCGGGCTGCGCCCAAAACGCGAACTATTCTTGTGGTGGACGACGAAGAGATCGTTCGGACCGTGGCGAAAGCGGCGTTGGAGCCGAAGGGCTATTCTGTCCTTCTGGCTGAAAATTGCGAGACGGCACTTGAGCTGTATAGGACCCGCGAGCCGGACGTAGCGCTCATTCTTTTGGATTTGAGCATGCCAGGCGTGAGCGGGAAAGAATGCGTTCCGTTGTTGCGGGCGGTCAAGAGTGATTCCCGGATTCTGATTTGCAGCGGTTTCAATGAAACGGACGTGATTCGGGAGTTTGAGGCAGAATCGATCGTGGGTGTGATCCCGAAGCCTTTCACGGCTCCAGGGACTGTTGTCGGCAGTGGAAGCGGCACTGGTTTCGGGCACCGGCTCGGCTTAGGTTGGGAATGAAATGAACGTTGCATGGGAAGAGACAGTTCAGCCAGGCGCAACCTGGAGCCACGTAGTGAAGCGCGGGACGGCGCTGCGCTTAACGGATCTGGAAGGCGGCGCCAATGCAGGGGCGATTTTCTATAACTTCGAATGCCCCAGCGAGCGGTATAACATGCCGGATACTCTGAAGGCGCAGCATATCGCGCGCCTTACGGCAGGATGCTGTCTCTATTCCGATATGGGGCGGATTTTGTTCTCGATCATTGAAGACAGTTGCGGCTGGCATGACCCGTTATGCGGGTTCTCCGGTGAGGCGGAGGCGTTGGCGAAGTACGGGCCCGCCCGCTATCAGGATTGCCGGAATGACTATCACAAGAATGCGCGCGAAGGATTCTTGGTGGAGTTGGGCAAGTGGGGATTAGGCGCACGCGACTTAAATGCGAACGTTAATTTCTTTAGCCGCGTAGACACGCGAGCGAACGGTGACTTTGAGTTTGCACCGGATAATTCCAAGGCTGGAAATTCGGTGACGTTACGGGCCGAAATGAATGTGCTGACGATCGTGAATACATGCCAGCATCCGCTCGATCCCAACCCGCGGTATGAACCGAAGCCTGTTGGCTTGCAGATTTTTCCCGTGCAAGAGGCCGCCGCGGATGACGTTTGCCGGCTGTCACGGCCGGAGAATGAGCGAGGATTTGAAGTAACGCGGAGATATTTCCTGTGAGCCCCGCCTATTCGTGCGATATCGCGGCAGGCGAGGCGTGGATTCATGAGATCGGCAAAGGGCAGAGGTTCCGGATTGTAGATCTGCATGGGAATCAGGCCGTAGATACGCTGTTTTTCAACGCGCACGACTATACGGACCGATACAGCGCGCAAGACACGATTCGCGCGCAACGGAATCTGTATCTCACAACGGGAACGAAGCTGATCTCGCAGAACGGGAACACAATGCTCACCATCGTCGAGGATACCTGCGGGCGTCATGACACGCTGGGCGGCGCCTGTTCCAACGAGAGCAACATGGTGCGGTATGCGATCGAGAAACGGCATATGCATGCCTGCCGCGCGAGTTTTCTGAAGGCGATTGCAAGCTGGGGCAGAGGGTTGGAGAAACGCGACATTCCGAACAACATCAACTTCTTCATGAACGTGCCGGTTACTCCTGAGGGCGGGCTTACGTTCGAAGATGGAATTTCCGAAGCGGGAAAGTATGTGGAGATGTGCGCGGAGATGGACGTACTGGCGCTGATCAGCAACTGTCCGCAGTTGAATAATCCCTGCAACGGGTACAATCCTACGCCGGTGCGCGTTTTGATTTGGGACGAAGTGCGCTAAGCCGCAATGTTTCGTAAAGTCTTGATTGCGAATCGCGGGGCGATTGCGTGCCGCATTGCCCGAACGCTCCGAAAGATGAATGTCGCTTCCGTGGCGGTGTATTCGGAAGCGGACCGGCATTCGCTGCATGTCAAGGCGTGCGACGAAGCCGTGGCGATTGGGCCCGCTGCCGCGGCACTGAGTTATTTATCGATAGACGCCCTTCTAGCGGCAGCGCGCGCGACCGGGGCTGAAGCCATCCATCCGGGATACGGATTCTTAAGTGAGAACGCCGGATTCGCGGAAGCGTGCGCTGCGGCAGGCGTCGTCTTCATCGGACCCACCCCGGAGCAGTTGCGATCGTTCGGCCTGAAACATACGGCTCGAGAGTTGGCGCTTCAGAATGGCGTGCCGTTGTTGCCGGGGACGGAGTTGTTGGCGTCGCTCGCCGAAGCACGTAAGGAAGCGGAGCGGATTGGCTATCCGGTGATGCTGAAGAGCACGGCGGGCGGCGGGGGCATCGGGATGCAGTTGTGCCCATCGGCTGACGTATTGGGCGAAAGCTATGCGGCAGTGGAGCGCACCAGCCGTTCCAGCTTCGGCAGCGCCGGGCTATATCTGGAGAAATTTGTTTCGCAGGCGCGGCACATCGAAGTGCAGATCTTTGGCGACGGCCAGGGCGAGGTGCTGGCCTTGGGCGAGCGCGATTGCTCGGCTCAGCGCCGAAATCAAAAGGTGATTGAGGAAACTCCCGCGCCGGGGCTGCCCGATTCGGTGCGGCAGAAACTATTCGATGCTTCGGTCAGGCTGGGCCGCGCGGTACGGTACCAGTCGGCGGGAACGGTGGAGTTTCTCTACGATGCGGCGGCGCGCGAGTTTTATTTCCTCGAAGTGAACACGCGGCTGCAGGTGGAGCATGGCGTTACCGAAGAGGTGACGGGCATCGATCTGGTGGAGTGGATGGTGCGGCAGGCCGCGCAGGAGATGCCTCCTTTGAACAGCCTTGCTGTGAGGCCGCGCGGCAGTTCCTTGCAGGTGCGGTGTTATGCCGAGGACCCTGGGAAGCAATTTCAGCCGAGCTCGGGGAAGCTGTTGCATGTGGCGTGGCCAGAAGGCTGCCGCGTCGAGACATGGGTGGAAACGGGCACGGAGGTGACTTCGTTTTACGATCCGATGCTGGCCAAGATCATCGTGCACGGGGAGGATCGCGCAGGGGCGGTCCACGCCATGACGGAGGCTCTGGCACAAACAGAAATTTCCGGAATCGAGACAAATCTGGAGTACCTCAGGCAGATCGTGGCCGACCCTCACTTCAACGAGGGCGGGATTGCCACTTCGTTTCTTCGAAGCTTCGACTACCGGCGCAATACGATCGACGTGCTCGAAGGCGGAATGCAGACCACGATTCAGGATTATCCCGGACGGCTCGGATACTGGAACGTGGGGGTGCCGCCCTCGGGACCCATGGACTCGCTGGCATTCCGTGCGGCTAACCGCTTGGTGGGGAATCCGGAAGGCGCGGCAGCCTTGGAAATCACGCTGACCGGACCGTCGTTGCAATTCAATGCCGCGGGCACGATAGCGCTGACTGGCGCGGATTTCGGGGCAACGCTGGACGGCGCGGCTGTGGCTATTTGGACAGCGGTGCCGGTCCAGGCTGGCGCTGTGCTGCGGATGGGGGCGGTCAGAAACGCGGGCGCGCGGGCGTATCTCGCGGTCGCGGGCGGGCTTGCGTGTCCGGAATATTTGGGCAGCCGGAGCACGTTCATCCTGGGTGGGTTTGGGGGGCAATCCGGGCGGACATTGCGCGTAGGCGATGTACTTCATGTAGGCAAGGCAGCCTGTATGAAGGCCGCTACCGAAGAGGTTCCGGTTTACGGGCGTGAGTGGACCATCGGCGTAATCTATGGGCCTCACGGCGCGCCGGATTATTTTACGGAGCGCGATATCGAAATGCTGTTTTCGGCGTCGTGGCAGGTTCATCATAATTCCGATCGAACCGGTATCCGGTTGATTGGGCCGAAGCCGGAGTGGGCGCGCTCGGACGGCGGCGAAGCCGGGCTGCACCCTTCGAACATTCACGACAACGCCTACGCCATCGGCGCAGTAGACTTCACGGGCGACATGCCGGTGATTCTGGGGCCGGATGGGCCGAGTCTAGGCGGGTTCGTGTGTCCGGTTGTGATTGCGGATCCGGAGCGCTGGAAAATGGGCCAGTTAAAGGCCGGCGATACCGTGAAATTTCAAATTGCGGGTGAGCGGGAGCCGGCAATCTTGCGCACTCGCAAGGATGTGGTTTACCGCGCCGATGGGGATCGCAATCTGCTGGTGGAGTTCGGGCCGAATGTGCTCGACCTGAATTTGCGGGTTCGCGCGCATGCGCTGGAGCAGGAGTTGCGGCGCGCGAAGGTGGCCGGAATCATCGACATCACGCCTGGCGTGCGGAGCCTGCAAATTCACTATGGCGCGGGACTGCGGCGCGAGGCACTGCTCGAACTGCTCGACGACTGCGAAGCGCGCATCGGTGATCTGAGCGAGTTCGAGGTGCCGTCGCGGACAGTCGAGCTGCCGCTTTCGTGGGACGATCCGGCAACCCGGCTGGCGATTGAAAAGTACATGCAGAGCGTACGTCCGGATGCGCCTTGGTGTCCGAGCAATCTGGAGTTTATTCGGCGGATTAATGGGCTGGGGAGTATCGATCAAGTACACCGGATCGTGCATGAGGCCAGCTATCTGGTGCTGGGCTTGGGCGACGTGTACCTGGGCGCTCCGGTAGCGACGCCGGTGGATCCGCGGCAGCGG
Organism: Bryobacterales bacterium; assembly: GCA_963795835.1. Lineage (GTDB taxonomy): Bacteria > Acidobacteriota > Terriglobia > Bryobacterales > Bryobacteraceae > JALYXI01. The sequence continues at coordinate 403,070 of CAWCJC010000006.1, forward strand.
TTGGTGACCACGAAGTACAACCCGGCACGCACTTGGACGCCGGAAAACGCGGTGGGAATTGGTGGCGCTTACCTTTGCGTTTATGGGATGGAGGGACCCGGCGGCTACCAGTTCGTGGGCCGCACGCTGCAGATGTGGAATGCGTTTCGTACGCCTGAGCCATGGCTGCTGCGATTCTTCGACCAGCTTCGCTTCTATTCCGTGTCCGCGAAAGAGTTGCTCGAAATTCGCGAGGAATTTCCGCATGGCGGGTACAGCCTACGAACACAGGAGGGGACGTTCCGGCTCAAAGATTACAATGCGTTTCTTCGCGAGATTGCGCCGGAGGCCGCGCTCTTCAAGCACCAGCAGCAGGCCGCGTTCGATGAGGAACGCAAGCGGTGGAAGGCGGCGGGGCAGGCCGAGTATGTGGACGCACTGGATTCCGCTTTGCCGCCCGTAAGCGAGGCCTCGGTGGCGGCGGGCTGCGTCGCAGTCTTGTCTCCGGTTACGGCCTCGGTGTGGAACATCGGGGTCGAAGTGGGGCAGCAGGTACAGGCGGGGCAGAAGCTGATTGTCTTGGAAGCCATGAAAACGGAGATTGCGGTGACGGCTCAAGTGTCGGGAACGGTGGTCGCAATTGCGTGCGGCGCGGGGGCCATGGTGAGCCCCGGGCAACATCTGGCGACGATTCAGGAGGCCACTCTATGACGGCCGATCCAGTCTGGATTTCGCGCGTTCCAAAGGACAAGATCGAAGAGCGGGAGCGCCAACTGGCATTAGCGCCAGCAGGGCCCTTGGCAGGGCTCACCTTTGCCGCGAAAGACAATATGGACTTCGCCGGGATGCCGACCACGGCCGGATGTCCCGCTTACGCATATACCCCGGACCAGACCGCGCCGGTGTTACAGACGCTGCTCGACGCGGGTGCGGTGCTGGTCGGCAAGACGAATATGGACCAGTTCGCGACCGGGTTGACCGGGGCGCGTTCGCCATACGGAGCTTGTTCGAGCGTATTCAACGAGCGATATATATCCGGCGGATCGAGTTCGGGATCGGCCGTGGCGGTGGCAAGCGGTCAGGTGGATTTCGCGCTGGGCACAGATACGGCAGGGTCAGGACGCGTGCCGGCAGCGTTCAATGGATTGATCGGCCTCAAGCCCACGCGCGGATTGCTGAGTACCCGGGGCATCGTGCCGGCGTGCCGCAGTTTGGACTGCGTTTCGGTTTTTACGAAGACGGCCGGGCTGGCGCTGGAGGTGCTTCGCGTAGCGCGGCAGTTCGACGCCCAGGACCCATACTCGCGGAGTGCAAGACCAGGAGAAGGCGCGGCGCCATGGTCAGGCGGGTCTTTCCGGTTTGGTGTCGCGGCCCAGAGTGAGCTTCTTTTTTTTGGCGACGACGCGGCGGCGGAGTTGTATCAGGCATCGCTCCGGAGGCTTCAACAGGTGGGCGGAGAGCCGGTGGAGATCGACTACACCGTGTTTCGCCGCGCGGCGGAGTTGTTGTACTCAGGGCCTTGGGTGGCCGAGCGATTGGCCGCTATCGAAAGCTTCCTCGGGCGCTCATGCGAGCGAGATGAATCCGGTGGTGCGGGAGATCATTCAGGGCGGGAAGAAGTATTCTGCGGTGGATGCCTTTCGGGGCGAGTACGCGTTGCAGGCGCTTCGGCGGGAAGCAGAGAGGCAGTGGAGCAGGATGGATGTTCTGGCCCTCCCGACAACCGGAAGCATCTTCACCCACGAGCAAGTGGCAGCCGAGCCGGTAAAGCGCAATTCCGATTTGGGGTACTACACCAACTTCGTGAACTTGATGGATCTGGCGGCCGTGGCAGTGCCCGCAGGCGTGCGGGAAAACGGATTGCCCTTCGGGATCTCGCTGATCGGGCCGGCGTTTTCGGATGAAGCGCTGCTCGCCTTGGCGGAGCGTTTTCTGGGCGGCGAGAAGCCGCTGCTGCCGTTTCGTCCTGGATGTATCGACGTGGCTGTTGTGGGCGCGCATCTGAGTGGCCAGCCATTGAATTGGCAGTTGACTTCGCGGCATGCGCGGCTGGTTCGGACCGCCCGGACCGCCGCGGGATACAGGCTCTACGCTCTTGAAGGAACGAAGCCTCCAAAGCCGGGGCTGGTCGCGGAACCCGGGTTTGCGGGTCCAGGGATTGAGGTGGAAGTGTGGGCGGTACCTGAGGACCGGTTCGGCGGTTTCGTCGCGGAGATTCCGGCGCCTTTGGGGATTGGCAATGCCACCCTCGAAGATGGAAGTTCGGTAAAAAGTTTCATCTGTGAACCCTCGGCGTTGGGCGCTTCCCAAGAAATCACGTCGTTTGGTGGCTGGCGGCGGTATTTAGCCTCGATCTGATCCGAACCGCGCGCCCGGCCGCGAGGGACAGCTGGCAGGAACCAAAGAGGCTCCCGCTTGAGCACAGACTGCGCTATCCTGAATCAGGACCTTCCCAGTCCAAGATCATGCTGAAGCTCACAAAAAAAGCCGACTACGCATTGATCTCGCTGCGCCATATCGCGGTAAGTCCTCGCGGTACGTCGAGCGCCAAAGAGATTTCAGACTCCTACAATATCCCCGCAGCGCTGCTTGCAAAAGTACTGCAAACCCTTACCAAGACCGGTTTCCTGATGTCCGTCGCGGGAACGAACGGCGGCTATCGATTGAGCCGGGGGCCGGGGAACATCACAGCCCTGGATGTGATTCGCGCGATCGATGGGCCGGTGGTGCTGACCAGTTGTTTTACATCGGTCGAGCCGTGTGGGCAGTCGGACAAGTGCACAGTGCGCGAACCGCTCCGTCGCGTTCACGAAGCAATTTTGGACCTGCTCGCGAAAATGACAATCCGCGAACTGGCCGAAGATGCGAAAAGTTCCTGCGATACCGAAGCGGATTCAGTTATCCATCATCAAATAAACGTCAACCAAATTAAGAGCTATGAAGACCCCCATTTATCTCGATAACCACGCAACTACTCCCATGGACCCCCGGGTTCTGGAAGCCATGCTGCCCTATTTCACCGAGCATTACGGCAATGCCGCCAGCCGCAACCATTCTTTCGGGTGGGCCGCGGAGCAGGCTGTTGAGAACGCGCGCAAACAAGTCGCCGACCTGATCGGCGCCAATCCAAAGGAAATCATCTTCACCAGCGGCGCCACCGAATCCAACAACCTGGCGATCAAGGGCGTTGCCGAAATGTATGCCGACAAAGGCAACCACATCATCACCGCGGCGACGGAGCACAAAGCCGTTCTTGATACCTGCAAGAAGCTTGAAAAGCAGGGCTATCAGATTACCTATATGGCGCTTCGCGAAGACGGGTTGGTCGATCTCGACAAGCTCCGCGCCGCGATCACGGATAAGACCATTCTGGTTTCCATCATGTACGCCAATAATGAAATCGGCGTGATTCAGCCGGTGGCCGAAATTGGCAAGATTTGCAAGGAAAAAGGCGTTTTGTATCACTCCGATGGCGTTCAGGCCGTGGGCAAGGTTCCAGTCAACGTGATCAAGGACAATATCGATCTGCTCTCCGTCACTGGGCACAAGATGTATGGTCCGAAGGGCGTTGGCGCGCTGTACGTCCGGCGTAAGAATCCACGGGTGCAGATCACGGCGCAGATGGACGGCGGCGGGCATGAGCGCGGTATGCGGTCTGGCACGATGAACGTGCCGGCGATTGTTGGCTTCGGGAAAGCAGCGGAACTCTGCCGGTTGGAGATGGCGGAAGAATCGAAGCGGCTCGGATTTTTGCGGGACAAGCTTCGCGCCAAGTTGGAGAATGAGCTGGACGAAGTTTTCATCAACGGCACCATGGAGCACCGGCTGCCCAATAACCTGAATATGAGCTTTGCTTATGTGGAAGGGGAATCGCTGCTGATGGGCATCAACGATATCGCGGTTTCGAGCGGCTCTGCTTGTACGTCCGCGACGCTGGAACCGAGTTACGTCCTGAAAGCCTTGGGCGTGGGCGACGACCTTGCCCACACCTCTATACGCTTTGGCTTGGGCCGCTTCACCACTGAGGAAGAAGTGGATTATGCCGCAAAGCGCATGATCGAAACTGTCCGCAAACTGCGCGAACTTTCGCCGCTTTATGAAATGGCGAAAGAAGGCGTCGATATGAGCAAGGTCGAATGGGCCGCGCACTAGTAAAATACGAATAGGAGAACAAACATGGCATATTCCGATAAGGTTCTGGACCACTACAACAATCCCCGCAACGTCGGCTCACTCGACAAGAGCAGTCCCAACGTGGGCACCGGCATGGTAGGCGCGCCCGAGTGCGGCGACGTCATGAAACTTCAACTGATGGTAGACGACGCAACCGGCGTGATCTCCGACGCAAAGTTCAAGACGTTCGGCTGCGGCAGCGCGATCGCGAGTTCTTCGCTGGCTACCGAATGGCTGAAAGGCAAGACGGTGGACGAGGCGCTCAAAATCAAGAACACCGAGATCGTCAACGAGTTGAGCCTGCCGCCCGTGAAGATTCACTGCTCCGTGCTGGCCGAAGATGCAATCAAGGCGGCAATCTCGGATTACAAGAAAAAGCAAAGCGCGCTGAAGCCCGACCGCGCAGGAAGAAGCCATCGCCGTAGCGTAATGACTGAGCTCGCAACAGCCCCTATCGAATTGACGCCGAAGGCAGTCGCCAAAATTCGGCAAACGTTTGAAAAGCAAGGTGTCACAGGGTTCCTGCGGCTGGGAATCCTGGGCGGCGGCTGCTCCGGTTTAAGTTACCAGTTCAAGTTCGACACAAAGATGAGGCCCACCGACAAGCTGTTCGAGTACGATGGCGGAGTAAAAGTCATCGTCGATCCGAAAAGCTATCTGTATCTGGCGGGCCTGACGCTCGATTACAAAGAAACTCTGATGCAGTCGGGCTTCGAGTTCAATAACCCAAACGCCACCAAAAATTGCGGTTGCGGTTCGTCCTTTGCCGGATAGCCGCTACTTCGCACTGTTCGGCCTGGAACCCACGCTGCATCTGGATCCAAAAGATCTGGAGCAGCGTTATTTTCGTTTGAGCCGGCAGTGGCATCCCGATCTTTTTGCGCGGAAGTCCCCTGCCGAACAGCAGGAAGCGCTGGACCAAACTGCACTCTTAAACGACGCTTACCGGACGCTGAAAGATCCTGTTAAGCGAGCGGAATACTTCATCGGGCCGGATGATTCAGCGTCCAAGCCTCCAGCTGAATTGCTGGAAGAGGTTTTCGAACTCAACCTGGCAATTGAAGAAGGGGACCGCGCGGAACTGGAGGTCTTTCAAACCAAGTTTCAGATCTATGCTTGAAGACACGGACCAGCAACTCTCTGCTCTTCCGGACCAGGCCCGGGATCAAATCCGCGCCCTCCTGAACCGCCGCAAATATATTAAGAATTTAGTACGCGACGTAGAAAAATCCCTCCATGCTTGAAATCGATTTCGGCCAGACAGACCCGGTAGTCGGCATCGACCTGGGCACCACGAACAGCTTAGTCGCCATCACGGAAAACGGCGTGCCCCGCGTGCTTGGCGGAATCGTGCCGAGCATCGTGAGCCTCACGGAAAACAATCAAATTGTGGTGGGAGAGGCAGCGCGCAAGCTGCTGATCACCCATCCGGAACGGAGTGTTTACAGCGCGAAGCGGCTGATGGGCAAGGGGGTCGCCGATGTTGCCGACGAGCTAAAGCTTTTCCCGTTCCGGATTGCCGAGGGAAGCGAAGGCGTGATCCGCATCGCGCTGGCTGACCGTTTGTTTACGCCACCAGAAATCGGGGCGGAGGTGCTTCGCGAGTTGAAAGCACAAGCCGAAATCGAGTTGGGCGCAGAGGTAACCAAAGCGGTAATTACGGTTCCCGCGTACTTCAACGACGCGCAACGGCAGGCTACCAAAGATGCCGGGCGCATTGCCGGCCTCGAAGTCTTACGTCTGGTGAATGAGCCCACGGCTGCCGCACTTGCTTATGGTTTGGACAAACGCAAGGAGGGCATCGTAGCGGTTTACGACTTCGGCGGCGGCACCTTTGATATTTCCATCCTGCGCCTCCACGAAGGGATCTTCGAAGTACTTGCGACCAACGGCGACACGCACCTGGGCGGCGACGATATTGACAATCTACTGCTCGAAATCGCGCGGGAAGACATGGCGAGCGAGGGCATTACGCTCACGCCCGGCGATAGGCAGGCGCTGCGCCAGGAAGTGATCCGTGCGAAGGAAGCTCTATCGTTTGCGCCTTCAGCTACGGTTCAGTTCCGGACATACTCGCGTGAAATCTCGCGCGAATTGTTCGACCGCCTGATTACTCCGATTGTCGATCGCACACTCGCCCCTTGCCGATCCTGCCTTCGCGACGCCGATCTGACGCCGGAACAGATCGACGAAGTAGTTCTGGTGGGTGGCTCCACCCGCATTCCCCTGGTTCGCAGCGCAGTCGAAGTCCTGTTCCGCTCCAAGCCGCACACGGACCTAAACCCCGATGAGGTTGTAGCTCTGGGCGCGGCAGTACAAGCGGGGATTTTATCCGGCACTGTTGAAAATCAGCTGCTTCTGGACGTGACTCCGCTATCGCTGGGTATCGAAACCATGGGTGGGGTGGTATCGAAGATCATTACGCGTAACTCTACAATTCCCGCGAGTGCGACCGAAAGCTTCACCACCTCTGTCGATGGGCAGACGAACGTCCTGATCCATGTGCTGCAGGGCGAACGCGAACTTGTCAAAGACTGCCGGCCCCTCGCGCGTTTCGATCTGAAAGGCATCGATCCCGTTCCTGCCGGCCTGGCCCGTATTGAAGTCCGCTTCCTCATCGACGCGAACGGGATCCTCAGCGTGACCGCGCGGGATGCGCGCACCGGGAAAGAGACCTCTGTGGAAGTGAAACCGACTTACGGCCTTACCGATGCCGAAGTGGAGCAGATGATCCAGTCCTCGTTCGAAAACGCCGAGGCGGACCTGAACGCGCGGCAGGTCGCCGAGGCGCGCGTTGAAGCGGACACGATCCTGGCGGCCGTCGACAAAGCTAAGCGTAGCGACGCATATACCGATCTTCCCGATGCAAGCCGCGAGGAAATCTCAACCGCGCTCAATCAGTTATTGCTGGCCTATCACTCCGACGATCACCGTATGATCCGCGCCAAGATCGAGGCACTCGATAAAGCCGCCACCACTCTCGCTGAGAATATGATGAATACGGCAGTTCGCGGGGCACTCAAAGGCACCCGAATCTAAACTCCCAGGAGAGTAAGAGGCATGGCATCGAATCGCGGCGTAGAATACATGGGCCCCGGCAAGGTTGAGGTTCATTCGATAGACTTCCCCAAGCTGGCGTTAGGCGACCGTAAGTGTGAACACGGCGTCATTCTGAAGATCATCTCCACCAACATCTGCGGCAGCGACCAGCATATGGTCCGGGGCCGCACGACGGCGCCCACGGGACTGGTACTGGGGCATGAGATTACCGGCGAGGTCATCGAAACAGGGCGCGATGTGGAGTTTATCAAGAAGGGCGACGTGGTCTCAGTGCCTTTCAATATTGCCTGCGGACGCTGCCGGAACTGCAAGGTGGGGCAGACGGGCATTTGTCTGAACGTGAATCCTTCGCGGCCGGGCGCGGCATACGGTTATGTCGATATGGGGGGTTGGGTTGGAGGGCAGGCCGAGTATGTCATGGTCCCCTATGCCGATTTCAATCTTCTGAAGTTCCCGGACCGCGATCAGGCGATGGCTAAAATTCGCGATCTGACGCTGCTTTCCGATATTTTTCCGACCGGCTTTCACGGCGCTGTAACCGCAGGTGTCGGCCCCGGTTCCATCGTCTACGTAGCCGGCGCGGGACCGGTCGGCCTGGCTTCCGCGGCTGGATGCCATTTGTTGGGCGCGGCAGTGGTGATCGTAGGCGACATGATTGAGGAGCGGCTGGCGCAGGCCCGCAGTTTCGGCTGCGAAACCATCAACCTATCGCAGGAAGGCAGTCTGGCCGATAAGATTGCGGCGATTGTTGGTGTCCCCGAAGTCGATTGCTCGGTCGATTGCGTAGGCTTTGAAGCACGCGGCCACGGTAAAGACAGCGGCACCGAAGCACCCGCTACTGTCCTGAACTCGCTGATGACCGTTACCCGGGCGGGAGGCGCTTTGGGAATCCCCGGCCTTTACGTGACAGACGATCCGGGTGGCGTGGATCAAAGCGCGAAGACCGGAACGCTGGGTATCCGGATCGGCTTGGGATGGGCCAAGAGCCATACGTTCTCTACAGGCCAGACCCCAGTGATGCGATATCACCGTCAGCTGATGCAGGCTATCCTGCACGACAAGGTGCAAATCGCCAAAGCGGTAAACGTCCAGGTGATCACGCTCGATGCCGCGCCTGAAGGTTACAAGGATTTCGATAAAGGCGCGGCCAAGAAGTTCGTGATCGACCCGCACGGCATGATTGCGGCTTAGTTCCTGATTACCAAACGCGGCAGGCTTTCTCGCGAACCATCGCGTCGCCTGCCTTGCATCCAAACGCCTGGCTGAACTGCGGCATGTTGGAGACTACGCCGTTGACTCGCGCGCTCGCAAGAGCATGCGGATTTGTCTGGGCCAGCAAGCGGCGAATTTCAGGCGTCTCATTCTCACACCAGATCTGCCCCCAGCCCAGGAAGAACCGCTGCTGCGCGGTCAGGTCGTCGCGCTTGGGAACGGTTTTGTTCGCAAGCGAATTCATCAGCGCGGCGTAGGCAATCCGAAGTCCGCCATTGTCGGCGGTATTCTCTCCCAGTGTGAGTTTTCCGTTCAAATGCAGGTCCCCCTCAACGACGAAGCCGCTGTACTCGTCGATGATGCATTGCACGCGAGTCTCAAACGCATCGGCGTCTTTCGGCGTCCACCAATCCCGTAAGTTTCCGGCGGCATCGAACTGGCGGCCTTCATCATCGAAGCCGTGAGTTAACTCGTGACCGATCACGGCACCGATCGCGCCGAAGTTCACCGCGTCGTCAATGTTCTTATCGAAAAACGGCGGCTGCAGGATACCGGCGGGGAAGTTGATATTGTTCATCTGCGGGTCATAGTAGGCGTTGACCGTCGGGGGGGTCATGCCCCACTCCAGCCGGTCCACGGGTTTGCCGATTTTGTTAAGCTGCCGATGAAATTCAAATGCGTTGGCGCGTTGCGAGTTGCCCAGCGCGTCTCCCCGCACAATCTTCAAAGCGGAGTAGTCGCGCCATTTCTCTGGATACCCGATCTTGTTGGTGATGGCGTGAAGTTTCTCCAAAGCTTTGACCTTCGTTTCAGGCGTCATCCAGTCAAGCTTTTGAATGTCTTCTCCAAGCGACTGTTCCAGAGCGCGAACCATCTTGAGCGTGCGCTCTTTTCCATCGGCGCCGAAGGTCTGTTCGACAAAGTCCCGGCCCAGTGCCTCGCCCAGATCGCCATCTGTGTAGGCGACGCATCTCTTCCAGCGCGCTTTCTGTTCTTTCGCGCCTTGCAGAGTCCTGCTGTAAAAGTCGAAGTTCTCGTCGACAAACGCTTTAGGGAGAAGCGCGGCCTGTGAGCGAACATAGTGCCACGCCAGATAATCTTTAAGTGCCGGGCTCTTCAGTTGGGTGTCGAAGGCGCGGAAAAAGTCCGGAGCGGCAACGTTCACGTTATCGAAACCCGGCGCATTCAGATCTTTGAAATACGCGGTCCAATTGAAATCCGGCGAAAGTTTGGCGGCTTCGGCGACGGCCATCTTGTGATAGACCTTCGTGGGATCGCGTCGCGTGACCACATCTTGCGAACCCTTGGCGAGAGCGGTTTCGAGTCCCATAACAGCAGTGGCGGAGGCTGCGGCTTGCGCGTTTGACCGGCCGAGAAGAAGGAACATCTTCCGAAGATGTTCGACGTACTTCTCGCGGATCTCTTTAGACTTTGCATCGTCTTTGAGGTAGTAATCGCGCTCAGGAAGACCCAAACCGGATTGATCAAGTTGAGCGATAACGGCCGTGGAGTCTTTAAAGTCCTGACCGGAGCCGAAACCGAAGAACGCGTCCACGCCCATCGCGTGCAGACGGGCGATTTCATCCGTGATGGATGCAGGAGAGCTCAGCGCGGCGATGCGGTCAAGCTCAGGTTTCAATGAGGCTGTACCTTTGCTTTCGATTGTGGCTTCATCCATGCAGGAAGCATAGTAATCGCCGATCTGTTTCTGAAGCGAGGTGCGGGAAGCATCGTCGGCAGCGGCCTTCTCCAGAATGTTCTTGAGAATTAAGCGATTGCGTTCGGCGAGTTCGCTGAAGCGGCCCCAGGAGGATTGATCGGGCGGAACCGGATTGTTCTTAAGCCAGGTCCCACAGGAGTACTGATAGAAGTTCTGACACGGATTCACGGCTTTATCAAGGGCCGTGGCATCGAACCCAGCGATTGTTCCCGACGGAAGTTCCTGGGCGAAGCAGGCCGCGGTAAAAAGCAGAGAGAGAAGAAGTTTCACTTTGATAAAGATTGTATACGCTCCAGGAGCGGCGAAGGTTCCGGATCGAGAGCGGAAGCCTGCTTCAAATACCGGAGCAGGTCGGCGGACTCGTCTTTTGGCAAGGGCAATTTCGAACCCCGGTGTACGGCGAAGAGTTCACCTTTTTCTTCAAGCAGGCAGGATTGCCGGGCTTCCCCCTTCTTGTTTTTCTCAAGCCCTACGTTCACCAGAATCACACGGCCTGACAACTCGGGCATAACGGCTCCACCAGCATCAGTACGGCCGATTACCTGGCGGACGGCTCCGAATTTCTTCAGCGTTCCATCAAGCGCGGGGTCACCCTTGTTGCCGAGAGCGTACCCGTTGAACCAAAGTGGGCTTTGGGGGTCGGTGATGATACCGCCCGCCATCTTTGTCGGGTTAGCGAGTTCCTGGCGCACGGTGGAGTTAATCTGGTCGAGCGATTCCGCGGCATAGGTGGCGCTCACTCCAGCGTTCGAATAAAGCGTGCTGTTGATGCGGATCACCGTATCGTGGGTCAAAATCCACTTCCCGTATTGACCTGTAGGTTCGAAGGCCTGTCGCTGCTCGATGAATCCGAGCGGATGAGTGGTCATCCAGGCCTCCCGCGTCTCCGGCGCCCGGCCCGCGTAGGCTTTCACGTATTGCTCATAAGCACGTTGACGGGTGGCTTCAGAGTCGGGAGTTTCGAATTTCTTATATTCGGAGGGGCTGACGAAGCGAAGATCGCCATACATGTTCATCGCTTCGTGGTTGCCGATCAGGCAGTGGACCATACCTCCCGCGGCTTTGGCCTGGCCCTCCAGCTTGATCATGAGTTCCATGATGCGGCGGGAATCCGTTCCTTTGTCGACAATGTTTCCGGTCTGAACCAAATGCGCATGGCCGCCAGACCAATTAGAGTTTTCATCGATCAGGCCGACACTTTGGAGGGTTGAAGTAAAAGCGCGCAAATGTCCATGAACATCGCCCACCGCCACGACGCGATCAATGCCGGTCCAGACCCCTCCGCCCGTTGAAACTGCGGCTGAGGTTGCCTCAGAAACGGAATCGGGGGAAGGTGGTTTTGTGGGCGGGGCCTTGGCCAGCGCAATCTGTTTCGCGTGAGACTGTTTGAATGCACTGGCCATCTCTTCGGCCTGGGCAAGCTGTTTCTTGTTCAGCTTTTCGACCGTGAGTTCCATCAGGTTGGAGGCGCGCGGGTCGCCCGCTTCTTTCGCGAGCAGGTAGTACATGTGCGAGCGGACTAAATCGCGGTCCACACCTTCGCCGTTGTAATAGAGAATGCCCAGGTTGCAGAGCGCGCCTTCTTCCCATTGATCCGCGGCCTTCAGATACCACTTCTGGGCTTCCTTGTAATCCACCTTGACTCCGTGGCCCAAATCGTAGAGAACTCCCAGGTTAAACTGCGCATCGGCATTCCCCGCTTCAGCGCTCTTCCGGTACCACTTTTCTGCTTGCGCGAAATCATGCAGGGCGCCTTTGCTGGATTCATAAAGCTCGCCGACACTGTCCGCGGCCTTTGAATCGCCTTTCTGCGCGGCCTTGGTGAACCACTCAGCGGCCTGCGTTTCGTCTTTCGGAACACCGGAGCCGGTGCTGTAGAGCAGCCCCAGGTTATATTGCGCTTCCGGAATCCCCTTTTCAGCGGCGATGCGGTAATATTTTGCGGCTTCCGCCGGATCGGCTTTCACGCCAGAGCCGCGCGCATAAAGCAGGGCTACGTTATAAGCGGCAAACGGAAGACCCTGGTCTGCCAGCGGCTGCCACTCCCTGAGAGCGGTCTGGTAATCACCTTTCTCGAAGGCGGCCTTGCCGACCTCAAAATCCGCGCCCGCCAGGTTTACTGCCACGAAAGCAAACAAAGCAAAGGGTATTCGCAACATCCGCCATAAGGGAGCAATTCAGACTCCAAGTGACACAATCGAGGGAGTGGCTATTAGAATCTTAGGCATTGAATCGTCTTGCGACGAGACCGCGGCGGCGGTGCTTGACGACGAAGCTGGGGTTCTCTCCTCCACAGTGGCGTCACAGTTGGCCGCGCACGCGAAATACGGCGGCGTGGTGCCGGAAATCGCCTCGCGGGAGCACGGGCGGGCGATTGTTCCGGTCGTGCGGGCGGCAATGTCGGACTCGGGACTCGGGTGGAAAGACTTATCGGCGATTGCGGTTACGGTGGGTCCCGGTCTGGTGGGGTCGCTCCTGGTTGGGGTTACTTATGCGAAGGCGCTGAGTTATGCAACGGGCGCTCCCTTGATTGCCGTCAACCACGTGGAGGGCCACATTCACGCAGTGATCTTCGAATCGCCGGTGGAGTTTCCGGCAGTGGCGCTGGTGGTGAGCGGCGGGCATACGCATCTGTTCTCCGTGAGCGCTGATTTCGACTTACAATTGCTGGGCCGGACCCGGGATGACGCCGCGGGTGAGGCATTCGACAAGGTGGGAAAGCTTTTGGGATTTGGTTATCCCGGTGGGCCCGTGATTGACCGGCTGGCTCCTTACGGAGACGCGCGCGCGGTGCGTTTTCCGCTGGCGAAGTTGAAGGGGAACCCGCTCGATTTCAGCTTCAGCGGTCTTAAAACCGCGGTACTCCGGTGGTCGGAAGCTCAGGACATGAACGCCGAGGTGGAAACAAGGCGCCAGCTCTTGGCCAGGAACCCTTCGCCTTCGGTGGAGGATTGGTTAGCAGTCACGCCCCAGAAGACCCTGGACGCGATTGCCAGTTTTCAACGAACAGTCGTCACCGAACTTCTGGCAAGAGCGAGGCCGAGCGCGGAGGCAATTGGGGCACGATCGGTGATCGTGTCGGGAGGTGTGGCTTGCAACAGCGGTTTGCGTAGGGCGGCCGAGGATTTGGGGCTCTCAATTCCGGTGTTCTTCCCTCGCGCGGCGCTCTCGACCGATAACGCGGTGATGATCGCGGCCGCCGCCTTTTCGAAGCTTCGGCGAGGGGAAATTGCAGGGCTCGATACAGCCGTTTACGCTCAGCTAGCCCTTTAGGATGTACGCTGATAAGCGCGGGATGGCAAAGCTTTTGGGCTAATTCCACCAGCCAGCCTAACTGTAATCTCCGGCCCCATACAAATCAATTCTGGCGCGTTACCTGCATCGGCTTTGACGCATATGGAAAATCTGGATCGAAGAACCTTTTTAGGCGGTCTCGCCGCTCTTTCCGCAGCCGACCTCAGCCAGGCTGCCGATACACCGGGCGAAATGCCAAGGCGCGAGTTGGGCAGCACCGGCCAGCGCGTCTCCGCCATCGGGCTGGGCGGCTTTCACCTGGGACGCTCCAAACTCGAAGAGGCCGATGCCATCAAACTATTCCAAACGGCCGTTGACCGTGGCATCAACTTCTCCGACAACTCCTGGGACTATAACGACGGTGAAAGTGAGCGCCGTGTCGGCAAGGCCCTGAAAGGCCGCCGGGATCAAGTCTTCGTCATGACCAAATTCGACGGACGCACCAAAGGCTCCGCCCTGAAACAACTGGACCAATCGCTCTCACGCCTCCAGGTTGACCATGTCGATCTCTGGCAGTTCCACGAAAATATCCGCCTCGAAGACCCTGACCGCTTCTTTGCCGAGGGCGGCGCAGTAGAAGCCATGCTCGAAGCCAAAAAGGCGGGGAAAATCCGTTACATGGGTTTTACCGGTCATAAGGACCCTATGGTGCACCTACGCATGTTGGACCTGGCGGAGAAACATAATTTTTCCTTCGACACGGCCCAGATGCCACTTAACGTCATGGACGCTCATTTCCGCAGCTTTGAGAAGGCCGTCGTTCCTCGCCTTGTCGCTAAGAAGATGGGCGTGCTCGGAATGAAATCAATGGCGGATAAACACATTCTCGAAAGCAAAACCGTCACGGCTCTCGAGTGCCTGCAGTATTCTCTTAGCCTGCCGACCTCCGTCGTGATCACCGGAATCGATAGCATGCCGGTTCTCGATCAAGCATTCCAGGCGGTTAAGACTTACTCCACGCTTGGGAAATCCGGAATCCAGGCCATTCTAGCGAAAACCGCAACTGCCGCCGCTGACGGAAAGTACGAACCTTTCAAGACCAGTCCAATTTTTGACTCTACTGCCTCACACCCCGAGTGGCTAGGCTATAACCCGCAAACGTAGCTTTGGTCCCGGGTTATTCCGGGACCACCTGAACCACGGCGTCTCTTTACTTAGAATACTTATCCCACTCCCCCGCAATATTAGCCGACTTCTCATCTCCCGGATGGATGATCACCCGGTAGCGGAATCTGAGCGTCTGCCCCGGCTCAATCGTCATCGATCCATCTTTGGATTTATCTTTCTCGAACTCTTTCACTCCAAAGATATTCGCCGCAAATAACCCGTATCCGCGCGCATGCCAGTAAGTTGGATGCCGCGGATTCGCTGGGTTGTCCAGAATCGCCACTCCTACCTTCTCGCCCTCAATCTCACCATGGAAGTCCATCCAGTTCGAGCGCTTCCCCCAGCACTCCGCTTCCGTCTTGCATCCATCCGCGTTCACCATCACACCCGTCCGTGGAGGGTTCGGCAAGCTTTTCTTGTCCTTCTCTTCCAAGCCGGCCGCCAAACGAATGGCAAAGACGCCATCCTTGTTATCCCCGAAAGTCACTTTCGTCAGCGGCGTCAGCGTGAAGTCGAAGTCCATGCGCCGGTCAGCCGCTCCCGAGTAGAAAGTCATCACACGGTGTTCCTGCAAAATCGCCGTGCCTTGCGGGTCCAGCCAGTCCATCGTGACCGTCAAGGTGCCGCTCTTCGTCTCCGCTCTTCACCTCATCGATCTTCTTCAGCACGATGTTCCCGCGGTTCGTTGTCTTGTAGTCCTTCTCATTGCTCCAGAAGTCGTACCCATTCACCAGAAAGTGCCCGAACCACAGCCCGCGATGATGCTGATGGTCGGTCGATTCCCCCTCCACCTTCTCCATCGGAAAATGCCGCGTAACAATCGTCCCGGTCGCTGCCCGCAATGGATGCAGATAGGGATGCCCACTTTGCGGCCCGTAGTAGAACGTCGTAAAAGGCTTGCCATCCACTTCCACCGTCACTGTCTCATTCGCGGCCTTCTCGATTTTGACCTGGGCGGACAGAGGCACCGCGCAAACGAGTGCCAGGATGATTTGTTTCAAGGTGATTCGTTTCATGATTCCAATTCAGTATATGCCTTGCGCACCTTTCGTTCCGCGGCTTCGGGCGTGTTGGCCGTCGCCGTCAGATGCCCCATCTTGCGGCCGGCCCGCGCTTCTGTTTTCCCATAAAGATGCAACTTCACATCGGGATCATGCAGGGCCCGCTCAAAGTTCCAATTCCCCGCTCCAATCAAATTCATCATCGCCGCCGGACGAAACATCTCAGTCGACCCCAACGGTAACCCGCACACCGCCCGCAATTGTTGCTCGAATTGGCTGGTCACACAGGAATCGATCGTCAGATGCCCGGAATTATGCGGACGCGGAGCTAACTCATTCACCATAAGGCGCCCCTGCTTTGTCAGAAAGAACTCCACGCAAAGCACACCCACCACGCCTAATTGCTCCAAGACCTCCGTTGTAATCGCAATCGCCTCTTCGCACGGATAAGGAGCCACGCTCAATTCCAGGATTCCGTCGCGGTGCGTGTTGCGGGAAGGCGCATAATGCACGACATTCCCGTCCGCCCCCCGAGCTGCCACCACCGAAAGCTCGCACTCGAAATCCACCAGAGCCTCCGCCACTGCCTCTTGCCCCTGCATCGAAGCCCAAGCCGCATCCCACTCCTCCAAAGCGCCTACCCGATGCTGTCCCTTCCCGTCATACCCGAACCCGGCAGTCTTCAAAATTGCCGGAACAGCAAACTCCTCCAGATCCTCCCGCTTGCGGACAGCCCGAAAATTCGTTACCGGAAATCCATGCTTCTGAAGCCAGGTTTTCTCTCGCAACCGATGCTGCGTGATATGCAGAATTTCGCCTGAGGGCCTTACAGGTGCGCACTCCGCGACAGCCTGAGCCGTAGCCGCCGGCACGTTCTCAAACTCGAACGTCACAACGTCCACATCCCGGGCAAACGCGCGCACCGCATCCAGGTCCTCATAGCTTGCCTGGATTTCCACGTCTGCCACCTGCCCCGTCGGCGTATCTTCATCGGGCGAAAACGTATGGACCCGGTACCCCATTCGCCGCGCGCTGATCGCGAACATGCGCCCCAACTGACCGCTGCCCAACACCCCGACCGTCGCGCCCGGCAGAACGATCAATCGAGCCGCTCAGCCTCAATCGACGCCCGCTGCTCCTCCCGGAACGCATGGAGTTTGGCCCGCAACGCCGGCCGCGAAGCCGCCAATATCTGCACCGCGAACAGACCTGCATTCCGGGCCCCCGCCGGCCCGATCGCAAATGTCGCCACCGGCACGCCTCCGGGCATCTGCACAATCGACAGTAAAGAATCCAACCCTTGCAGACTCTTCGATTGCACCGGGACACCCAACACGGGCAGCACGGTAAAAGCGGCGGTCATACCCGGCAGGTGCGCGGCCCCGCCTGCGCCCGCGATGATGACTTCCACCCCGCGCGCCTCCGCACCTGCTGCGAACTCCCTCATCCGGTCCGGGGTCCGATGCGCCGAGACCACCAGCGCTTCATGCTTCACGCCAAATTCGGCCAGCACCGCAGTCGCCGCGCGCATGGTTTCCCAATCGGACTTGCTGCCCATAATTACGGAAACTGCGACGCCGTCCAATGCTTTTACTGCCCTTGCGCCAGCGTATAGCCCGCCTTGCCGTCATAATTCCGAAGCGTCTCCGTCTTCACGATGTCGTACCCCGCGGCAGAAACCTTCGTCATCAACGCCAAAACCTGCTCTTGCGTGATTGTCGCGTTCACATCCACCGGTTGAAAACGGCACCGGAAATTATCGGTCACGAACGTCTCTGGAAACGATCCAGGCCACACGATGGTCCCGCGGTTGGAGATCATTTTCAGAGTTCAGCAGTTCGTGCGAAATCTCTTTCAGCTTGTCCCCGAACTCCTTCGGCGCGGAGCCCCGGCTGTTCAAGTACAAATCCACACCCACCAACTGCACAGCTCACATCCCGATGCGTCGGCGTCCATTCCTTCCGCTTGACTTCGGCGGACGCGTACTTCGCCGCCTTCAACTTCTCCGGCTTCTGCCCCAACCGGTCCACCACTGCCTGGGCAAATTCCTTCGTGCCCACCTTCTGTCTGCTGACACCTTCCTCAAAGATGTCATATGTATGCACGCCATCTTCGATGGTCTTTAACCACGCGTTGTGCACGCGCTCCGCGATCTCCGTCTGCCCAATGTGCACCAGCATCATCACACCGCCCAGCAGCAAACCCGAAGGGTTAGCCAGATTCTGCCCCGCCCTGCGCGGTGCCGAACCGTGAATCGCTTCGAACATCGAACACTGCACCCCGATATTCGCCGACCCCGCCAGCCCAACCGAACCCGCAATCTGCGCCGCCACATCCGACAGAATGTCGCCATACAGATTCGGCATCACAATCACGTCAAAGGCTTCCGGAGTATCCGCCATCTTCGCAGCGCCGATATCGACGATCCAATGCTCCTGCTCTATGTCCTTGTACTCCGCCCCGATCTCCTCGAACACTTTATGAAAAAGACCGTCGGTCATCTTCATAATGTTGTCCTTCGTGAAGCAGGTGACTTTCTTGCGGTTATTGATCTTCGCGTACTCGAACGCGAAGCGCACAATCTTTTCGCACCCAGGCCGCGAAATTAGCTTCAGACACTGCATCACGTCGGGCGAAAGCTGATACTCAATCCCCGCGTACAGATCCTCTTCGTTCTCCCGCACAATCACGACATCCATCACCGGATGCTTCGTGTCCACGAATGGCGCATAAGAAACGCACGGCCGCACGTTTGCATATAGGCCCAACCGCTTGCGAGTGGTGACGTTTAAGCTCTTGAATCCCCCGCCCTGAGGAGTCGTAATCGGAGCCTTGAAGAAGACCTTCGTCCGTCGCAAAGACTCCCAGGCGCTATCCGCAATCCCGGCGCTATTGCCGCTCAAATAAACTTTTTCGCCGATCTCGATCGGCTCAATTTCCAGTGCCGCCCCTGCTGACTGAATAATGTGTAGCGAAGCGTCCATAATTTCCGGACCGATGCCGTCGCCGTGAGCCACTGTAATAGGTATTTTGGTTGCCATGAAGTCGAACTTTCGAGGATATCAGGTTCGGCTCCGCTGGGGATACGCTACGCCTTCGGGCTCTCTGGGACCGCAGGTTCGCTGTTCTTAGGTGGCTTCGGCTCTTCCGCTGGAGGTTTTTTTGAAGGCGGCGGTGGCATCCACCAGATCTCCACGCCCTGGTAGGGCAAGAGTACTTGGTCGATCTTCCAGGAGAAGACGTTTCCCGTTTGATTGAAGGTCCCAAGAAAATCCTTCGCCGGAATATGATGCAAACCGCGCGCGTTCACGACAAAGTCAAGATTCGTAAAACCGCCCGACAACTCAACGCTCACCGTAAGCCGGTTTGTCAGCGCACCCATGTTCCAAACGAACAGATCGCTGAAGCGCAGAATCTGAGTTCCGACAATCTCAACGTAGTAAGTTGTTTGGGGGGGAATGCCGCTCTGCAGATCGTAATCAAGCCAGACTGCGTTTTCGTCGTGCACAATCTTCTTTTGCTCAACCAGCTTCGGAATATCATAAGGCCGAAGTTGCGTATCGCCCTTTAAGGTCTCAGGCCCGCAGATTAACCGCGTAAATTGCCCCGAGTCCTCTTTAGCGATATCGGCTGGTTCAAACATGCGATCAATCCAGGCTTTGATCGCGTAATCGGCTGGTTCATCGGTGATATTCGTGACTCGGTACGTGATTTGAGAGCGAACGCGCAGAACTTTTTCGAGAGGCGCGGAGCCTTCCCGATGCTGCTGCGCGGGCAGCGGTTCCAGCGTCAGATAGAGCGTGTAATCCGAGCGAATGAACTTGGGGCTGAGGACCTTCTCCTTTAGTTCTTTTCTCGACTGGTCGTCCAGTAAGCCGGGCCGAGTAATACGAAACCCAAACTCTTCATCGATTTTCCTAATCGACTGCTGAACTGGAACCAATGAGTTGGTGGCGATCTGCTGAATGCTAAGTTCCACCTGTTCTCTCACTTTCGTGTTCACCAGGTTGACGAACTGTCGTTGACTACCCTTCTCAATCGCAACTCTGATCAGCATCGCGACAACAAGAACGACGCCCAAATGCTCCAAACCGTAGCCGATGGCAGCCATTGCTTTCTGGCCAGGCTCCCATGTCAGGGACGTCCGCAGCCACGCGGATAAAGGTTCAGCGGCTATCGATAAAACAAGTCCGAAAATTAATATTCCTGTGGTCCGCCAACCCTCGCCGCGATCGCTCGGCGATTCTTTTCGTTCGATCTCAGGTTTATCAAGAAGTTTGTTGGTCGGCATTGTCCAAAATCCCCGCCCCTAGACGCATAAGCTGTCCGGGAGTCATTGGCTTTGTATATATTTGCACGAACAACCTTTCTACTTGGTCCGTTGACATACCGGCGATTAACTTTCGAATGCCGGATTCGCCTGCCGCGTAGGAGAGCTGATACACCTTAAAGAGCGGATTGGTTCCTCGGTCCCTGATTTCCGCTTCCAGCGTTTCGCTGTCGGAAAACGGAAGTTGGTCGCAAACGTAATCGAGCACAGCATCGACAGGGTTCGCTTCATAGATCATCAGGTGCGCATTATGAAGGACCAGCAGTGAGTAGTACTGCAAAGCGCGGCTGAGTTGAAATTCCGCCGGGAATTTCCAGCGTCGGCCCAGAAGATCGGGAACCGTTTGCCCAAGCCCTTCGCTGACAAACATCTCGGGCGAATGAACGGTTGTTAGACCACAAGCCTGACTGATTCGCCCTTCAATAATCAAATTTCTCCAGATAGACATCTGGACAGCGTGCCCACAGACCTCATGAAGACATAAGGCCAGCGGACGGCCCCGATCGTACTTCTTCCGAGTATGTAGATTGATACTCAGCGTGATGCCTTTCTGGGCTGAACCGCTGATCCAGTTACTCCAATATGCATCTACTTCTGTGAACTGAACTGAGAAGGGCAGTTGTTTCGGCACGGGTACACCGGTACTCGCCACCCGCTGCAGCCATCGCTGTTGATTGCCGACTATCCCATTCTTTATCGTGGCCGGATCACGAATCAGCATCTCGCGTTCGTAACGCGCTTTGTCTTTGGCGTCGAAAGTCAGGCCGAACGGCGAAAGTAGTTCGCGAACCTCGTTGCGGGCATTTTGTATCTCCTCCTCGCCGAAGGGTTCCAACCGCATTCCCAACGTATCGCTCAGATACTGTTGAAATTCTATTTGCTGGCCCATCAAGGTCCGAAGATAAGAGATGGAACCCCGAATACGAGCGCGGAGAAACTCATCCTCATGCGAATCTTCTGGGAACCTGTCGTACAGGCTTATCAAAGAGTGCAACACTTCGCGGCGGGACGAGAAAGAATCCGAGCCCTGGATGCTGCTCAGATCGAAATCGACAATACTCGGGCCACCATGGGCCCGCTCGTAGGCATCCCAACCCCGGTAGGTCAGGACCATTTCCTCCGATCGCCTGACCCTGCTCTCACCCTCCACATCGAGGATCAGAGGTGCGTTAAGTCCGGAATTTGTCATCGCAATAGCTTCCGTTCTGGCAATCGGCTTTGGTCCCGGCGGCTGTTTGAATGAAAAGCAGTTATTACCGGGCGGCCCACGCTACCATCTTTTCATAAAGGCAATCACGCTTTGCGGGATTGTATCTGCTCACTTTAAGCTTGTTAGAAGTTGGGTTCACCCCCGCCCTTCTCGCCGCCCCACGAACTCCGCTCCAATCTCCGCCACTGTCCGCGTCCCACACTGCTTCATCGTCAGCGCAAACTCACCCTGCAACATGTCGATCACCCGCTCCACCCCAGGCTGCCCAAACGCGGCCGACGCCCACACATAAGGCCGGCCCACAAACACCGCCTTCGCCCCAAGCGCCAGCGCCTTAAACACATCCGTCCCCCGCCGGAACCCGCCATCGATCATCACCGGGATCCGCCCCTTCACCGCGCCCACTACCTCCGGCAGACACTCCAGCGTCGCTCGCCCGCTCTCTTCCGCCCGCCCTCCGTGATTGGACACGATGATCCCATCCACGCCGTTCTCCATACACAACTGCGCGTCTTCAGCGACTTCAATTCCTTTGATCAACAGCTTCATCGACGTGAGCTTCTTCAGCTTCCGGACGTCCGCCCAGGTCAGCGCCGGCCCATTTGTAGTCAACCCCGTCACATTCAGCCCAGTGAACATCGGTTTGCGACGGTAAAAGTCCTCCGTCTTCGGCCCATGGCAATTCACGCACACTCGCGAATCCTGCCGCTTATAGAAATCGAGCGTCTCCGTATGCCGCCCCGCCTGCGTATCAATCGTGAGCGCAAATACCGGACACCCAGCCGCCTCCGCCCGTTTCACCAGCGCCTCCGTATTCGCCCAAAGCGACGTTGGGTACAACTGATACCAAGGTGCCCGCCCCAACGTTTTCGCGATTTCCTCCACAGACGTGTTCGCCGCCGTTGACAGAACCTGCAAAGTACGCTTTTCGCGCGCCGCCCGAGCTACCGGCAATTCACCCTCGGCGTGAAAGGCCTTCTGATTTCCGATCGGGGCCAATCCGATCGGCGTGTCCCACTTGGTCCCGAACAACTCGACACTTGTATCGATCCGCGTAATGTCCCTCAACCGTCTTGGCCGAAGCACCCAGTTCTGGAACGCGTTCCTGTTCGCCGCGAGCGTCAGATCCCCATCCACACCCGTCGCCAAGTACCCGTAGTGCGCTGGCGGCAACACAGCTTTCGCCGCAGCCTCAAATTCCATGACATTCAGCGCCTGCTCAGGCTTTGAGATCGGCCCGGCCTCACTCGCCAACAAGGGGCTAGCCGCTAGAAAACTTAAGAAACGCCGCCGGTTCTGGTCCATTCGCGATGAGTTTATCAGTTTGGGAAGGGTACCGGTCCAGGTCCAAGCAGCGATCTTCCAGGCTGACGCTCCTTTGGGAAACCTAAGAGCGGCCCGCCCTGTTCGCGCACTGCTCAGCGAATTTTCCGCTATAATCCTCGCCTAGTTAACGTCACTTATGAATTCAAACAAAACGTTGCTGGTGTTTTCGGCCCTCCGCACCTTTCTCGTTTTCAGCATTGCCATTCCAGGCCAAACCCAGAAGCTCGCGGCCAAGCCTGACAAGCAAGTAATGCTGATGAATCGCATTGGTCCCTCAGCCTCAGAGCTCTTCGTCGCCAACGCTGACGGAACCGGCGAACATCCGCTGCTGCCCGCGTCGGGATTCGATTACCACGCCTCCTTCTCCGCCGATGGTTCCTGGATCGTGTTCACATCGGAGCGGAACGGGTACGGTCAGGCAGACATTTATCGCGTGCATGCCGACGGTACGGGCTTGGAAAGGCTTACGGATAGTCCTGCACTGGACGATCAGGCGGCGCTCTCTCCCGATGCCGCCAAAGTAGCTTTCACGTCAACTCGCGAAATGCATACGGCCAACGTCTGGATCCTCGACATCAAGACGCGGAAAGTGGCGAAGTTGACCGGCCAAACGGGAATTCAGGGAGAATCTACGAAACCAAACGGATTTTTCCGGCCGTCTTGGTCGCCCGACGGGAAGTGGATCGCCTTCTCCTCGGACCGCAATACAGAGTGGCGCGGACATGGCAACGGATCGGGTTGGGAGCATGTCCAGGAGCTCAGTATTTATGTCGTTCATCCCGATGGCACCGGACTCCGTCGCATTTCCCAACCAGGAATTTGCGCCGGTGCTCCGAAATGGTCACCGGACGGAAAACGGATCATCTTCTACGAAATTCCCGTGGAACTCACCTGGGATGCGCACCGGCCGAATTTGGCCCGCTCGGCAACTTCGCAAATTGTCTCGATCGACTTGACCACCGGAGCGCGCGTGGAGCATACGTCTGGCGCAGGTTTGAAACTGCTGCCGCAGTTCCTTGCAGGGGACAAAATCGGATACCTCGCCAAAGCCGGGGCAAGTGCTGGCCTTGCTTATATCGGAGGAGGCCCAAACGTGAAGGGCAACATGCGATCCCCCTCCTGGTCCGCCGACGGAAGCAAGGTGGTTTATGAGAAGGTGAATTTTCGGGCAAGACCACAGAACCAATTGCTTTACAGTTGGGACGAAAACTACGAATACCGGTATACGGATGTGTTCCCAAACTTCGCGAAGGACGGGAAGCTGGTTCTCACCGACAAAGACACCGATTCCTCCATCTCGATCATGGACGCGGACGGATCCAACCGCAAAAAAGTATTTCCTGCGGTAGGGGGTGCCGCATTTTCCCCCAGTTGGTCGCCAGATGGGCAGTGGATCGCATTCGGCTTCGGCGGTTACTTGCAACAGCGAAAGGCGAATGGCGCCAAGGTGATGATGATTCGGCGCGACGGCAGTGGAGCAAAGGATCTCACCGAAGGACTTCCGAACGCTGGATTCCCCAGTTGGTCGCCCGATGGTAAGCGCATCGTCTACAGAGTGTGGGGCGACAAGGATTCTGGTCTGCGCATTCTGAACCTGGAAGATCAGTCCGTGAAGGTGCTCACGACGGAGTACGATAACCTCCCGTTCTGGTCGCCCGATGGTTCCCTCATCTCATTTACTCGGAAACACGAAGGCAACAACTTCGACATCTTTACGATTCGCCCGGACGGGTCTGAACTACGTCGGCTGACAACCTCGCCCGCCAACGATGCACACGCTTTTTGGACGGATGACAGCAAGTCTCTGATGTGGAGTAGCGGTATCTATGGATTCAAAGACGAGGCTGCGCTTTACGACAACACGTTTCAGCCGTACGGAGCGATTTTCATCATGAACGCCGATGGAACCGATAAACGTCAACTAACTGATAGCGCCTGGGAGGATTCCATGCCACGATTTGTCCCAAAAAGGTCGGTTTCGCAGTAAGAAACTTATAGTCTTCAGAACTACCGCTTCGCGGCCAAAGGCACGGCCTTAGGTACAGGCCGCAACATAGACGAAGTGGCCGTGTTGGAAAAGCGCTAGTCAAAGGACTCGCCCACATCTATTGCTTATCGTAAATGTAAGTGGGTGGACCAGAACCGTCGCTAGCTGTAGAGTCGAAAGGTAATTTGCCACGGCAAATCTCATTCCCTACAAGTTTGCGGCCGCTGTGGTGCGAACTATACCGCCGGCGCACGATGAAGTCGGCAAATATCCAAACGGCTCCGGCCGCAGCCAGATTATACGCGTTGGCTCCCCACGCGATGTGATTCTGCGGAGACGCGAGCGGCAGGCGAACCAGTACCAGGACATCGAATAGCAGGAGCATCGCGGTGAGCATGCGTGCCGCGAGAACATCCCAAACTTGGGCGAGGATGGCCACACCGGAGAGGATGAACGCGATGCCGGTAAGCACGATCCAGAACGCCGGGGTCAAAGGCATCCAACTAGGAATCATGCGCGCGGCAGCCGCAACACCGGTTAAGTGCACAAGGCCGAAGCTGATCGCACCTAAACCGAAGGTCCAGCGGCCGAGAAGTGTCACGGTTTCGATTAACCGGGAACCGGGCTTCGACCGCGCTAAACAGAGGATAGCCGCCGCAGCGACCAGAATGAGCTGCATGAAGACTCCCCCGATGAGTCCGATGATCACGGGGAAACGAAAGCCAAGCGCGTGGGTTGCTGTGTAAAACCGGGGCAGCCAGAACAGCGCGAACTCTAGGTAGACGATCCCCAGCGCAATCGCACCCGCCCGGCTGGTACGACGTACGAGGAGGGCCCCTCCCCCGCCGATCAGCAGAGCTGCCGCGAGATAAGCCAGGAATACCTGGCCAGGAACGTGATCTCCGAGCGCTCCAATCGGTTGGTGAGCGGCTTCGAATTCTCCCCAAATCAAGTCAAGGATACCGGCGAAAGCAGATGCTCCCCCAAACAGGTACATTGCTGGCCAGATCGGCTCCGCCGTGTTTTCCGATGCTATTGTTGGCGCAGCCATTCGCTACTATGTTAGACATCCGTTGACCCATAAAACAGAGCCATCTAGAACTATTTCTTTGATAAACCAATTCATCTGGAGCGCCGGCTACGACCCACAACCAGGCTACCCGTATCGAGAGATTTCGCCCGGCAGCATCTCATCTCACGGGGAACGGTTGTAAGCGTGTTTGAGCGGTTGCAAGCCACCACGGATTAGTCAGACTGGCGAGAGCATTGGACCAGTAATCTTCGATTACGGAAGGGCAGGTGTATCAGCTCAACGAACAGATCTATGCGATCAGCGGTTGCGTAAGTTCCGTGCGCCAATCGGCTGGATTAGAGCTCGAGTCTGGTCCGACGGGATAACACTCGAAGAGGTCCGGAGCGGCGGAGTACCCGTTCGCTATGAGCCAAGCCTTGAACTCGGCCCAAGCTTCCCCGAGACGCTCATATTTCCCACAGTAGACCGTTCGGACCACAGTCGCTGGGGGAAATTCCCCGGGCTTTACACGGCCAACCGGCTCGACGGGCGCTGTGACTGGCACACAGATCTCGAAATCAAAGGTCGCTGGGTCTATCTTCAGATGGTGCGTAAACCACGGCCCGGCAGGCCCTATACCCTGGGCTGTGACCGCCGCCATGATTTCTGAGAGACCAGGGCCCATGGCAGACCTTATCTCACTCCGCGGGATGGTGAGGTGAATCAATGCGGCCATTTGCCTGGTTGTCTCAGTGATCGTCGGAGTATCGATTAGGTGTGTCGTCATGGCGTGCGACGACAGCAGTTCCTCAAGACGGTTGTAGCCTGCCGTCATGCCTTTCTCCATACCGGACCTTCGCGCCACGTCGCGGGCTTCGCTCGATTCATACAGGATCGTGATGGTGACTCTGGTGGTTTTGCCTTCCTCGGCGAAAACGGTTGTATTCAACGCCTCGCCGGGGTACCAGGACTCGTCGAACTTCTCTGTGGCGACGAGCCGCGAGGGCGACACGATCTCCCGAAACACGCCGCCGATACCCATGTCTTTGACGCCGGGCTTGCGCCACACATATCGATACCTTCCTTCGACCTTAAGCTCGATTTCGCAAACAGGCATCGTCCAGCCTGGCGGACCGAGCAACCAGCGCCTTACCAGGTCGGGCTTGGTGAAGGCGTCGAAAACTAACTGGCGCGGTGCGTCGAAGACGCGCGTGACCTCAATCTCGCGATCGCCGGGTGTTGATACCTGAAAGCTGCTGGGATAGAACATAAGGGCTCCTTAGGGTATTTAGCTGCGTTGTTTCTTTTTCTTTGCCGGCGTTTTCATTTCGCCGAGCAAACCATCCAAGCGCCGGAAGGAAGTGTCCCAGAACCGGCGATAGTCCTCCAGCCATTCGCTGGCTTCGGCCAGCGGCGTAGCCATAAGTCGGCTGGGCCGCCGCTGCGCATCGCGATCACGGGAAATCAAACCGGCGCGTTCCAAAACTTTCAAGTGCTTCGATATCGCCGGTTGAGTCATCTTGAAAGGCTCGGCGAGTTCAGTTACAGAAGCCTCACCTGAAGCGAGACGGGCGAGGATGGCGCGCCTGGTGGGGTCGGCGAGCGCCGCAAAGGTGGTGTCCAGATGATGCTGCGCCATTTGTGTATAACCGGCCGGTTGCATAACCAGATGGTATTATACGGAGGGCGAAAGAGCAAGGGTTTCTGTGAAAAAAAGGATGAAGCTGCAACCAACGGCGTAATCCGGTCTGTTTCAACGGGGGATGGCTCCCAGATCTCCGATTGCTGCTGGCAACCTCTAAGACATTTCGAAAGAGCTCCAGCAATGCGGCACAGGTGACGGCGCCTTTACCAGGGTGGCGCAACTCCGTTCACTCTGGCGTAGGCGATCAGTTGGCCCATGTGTTCGTTAGCATGAACGAGGATGCGGAGATACATGCCGTCGACGGTGGCATCATGACCTTCAAACCTCACTTTGCGGGCAAGATCACCGGTCCTCAATTTGGCACGACCGATCTTGACCGCTTCGAGTGAACGTCTTAACCAAATAATGACCTCGGATTTCCGGGTTATAGATGTTTGGATTTTATTCGACGTGAAATCGTTTGGCATTGGTGGACCGGTCACACTGAGCAGGACAAAATTGGCGATTGCGATGTGCATCAGTACTTCGCTGGTGGATCGAACGCCAGGTCCGGGCCGCCAAGTGTACTGGTCATCCGGCATGGTCTCAGCTAAAGCCACTAATTGCCTTGAGACGTGTCCCCATTCGCCCTCGTATCCCTGCCATAGACCTTCCAGGGAATCAACGCGGGATGTATCAACTCGCTGTGCAAAGGCGGTGGCGGCCAGTAAAAGAACAAGACTTATTTTCACGCGTATCTCCTACTGACAGCCTCCCATTCTAGTGAACTTGGACGGTCGACGTGTCCGAGTTGCGCCAAGACCAGGCCCGGATTACGAGCACCTGCATGTCCCCGACGAAGTAATTTCAGGTGGTCAGTTTGAAATCATCTAACGATTATCTAGGGAGCGCTTTGCGTCGTAACGTGATGCATCCACCAACAGTGCCTTGCAGCGTTTCTTGGCACGGGCGCGATCTGCTTCAGTTTCCGCGTCTCGAATGTCCCACTGAAGAGTCTGCGCCTGTCCCAGAACGTGTTTGTACATCGCGCGCTTGTCGCTGAAATCAAAGGCGCGCTCAATCGCAATGAGAGCTGACAATACTGCACCGAGGACAACCACGAGAGTCGCCGGTAGGTTCAACGCGGTAGAAACCGTGATCGTAAAAGAAATGCCTATGATTGCTAATGTGCTGGCAGTGTGACATCGGACATAAAAGTTTTTCCTCGACTCGAAATACTCGATAGCCTGCTCGATTGATTCCATGTCAGTGTGCGACAACCTTATCATGCCAACCCGCTCAAGCAGGAACCACGACTTTACTCGAACAGCGCTGAGCGTAGTAAAACAAGCTCTGGGGGAGGAGTGGGCCGGATCGCCACTGCCTGACAAAGGCGCTGGCAAGAATCCGGCGCTCCACGGGGTAAGCTCGATGCTCACAGGATCGTTGAATCGCTCCATTTGAACAATGTCGCCGCGTTTCGGCAGTGTGACGTAGAGCATATTTCTCAACTGTTGCCAGTTTTGGAGGATTTCTCTTCTCGAGTTCGCTTAAGAGTCCAGGAGCAATTCGGACCTAAAGGAGTGGTTCCGTTCTGAACTAAAAGCTTGATTATCTGAGTTGCGGACGACAATCGCCGAGAGTTATCCAGCAAAGGTCATGCATGCAGGTTCTTCCCAGACGCACGAGGAAGAATAACTTTTTTCAAACTGACCCACCACCTAATTTCAGGGCTAATCAGGTTTCTCTCGGCCCCTTTCTGCACGCTTCTCCAGTAGTTGCAAAAGCTTCCGGCTTCTAGCTCTCATGGCCGGTGTGCCCTCTCTCTCGGCCGATCTCAGTAAGTCGATGACTAATGGCGTCAGACCGGGTTCTTGGATCGTCAAGTCCGACAGTCCTTGAAGAGCAAATGTCCTCACTATCGAGCTCTTTGCAGTCAAGCATTCTTGTAGCGCCAGACTTGTTCGACAGCGCTCGTTCGCGTCCAGGCGAAGGCGCGGCAGGATCACTGCGAGATGCCAGCGGAGTTCCTGTTGCTTATCCTCTTCAAATAAACCGAGTAGGGCGGATCTGTAGTGCTGCAGTTCTTCAACCCGCTTGCGCGAAATCTTCTCCAGCGCATCTGCTGCTCTCATCCTGATTCCTTCATCCGCCTCAAAAATGCATTCAACCAGAGCGGAGACTAACTTAGGCTTTCGGAGCACCACGTCAACCAGCTCGGCGACGTGCCCCACCGTACGTCGGTCTCCCTGGCCCAAGAGTGAGCGAATCTCATTCGATGTCCGCATGGTGAAAAGCTTAGCGCCCATCCTGACGTTAGTCCCGGCAACGCGCTCAGGTCCGCGTACCCCAAGCCAAGAGCCGAAAAACCCAGGGTTCGAGTGGGCACCCCTATACTGAAAGTTGACGCGAATCTGCTATCTCGACGCCTTCTCCGGCCTCAGCGGCGATATGCTCGTAGGCGCTCTGGCCGACGCTGGCGCGGACCCCGCGATCCTTACAGAATCCCTCCGTTCGCTCGATCCCCACGCACAGATTTCGTTTGAAAAAACCCGCCGCCGCGAAATCGGCGCAACCAAATTCCGCGTCGCCGTCCAAACCGAGCCTCAGCATCGCCACCTCACCCACATTCTCGAACTGATTGACGCAGCGGATCTTCCCGCTCCCGTCAAAACCACGGCCGCCGCAGTTTTTCAAAAGCTTGCCGAAGCCGAAGCCGCCGTCCATCAGCAGTCGCTCGAACGCGTCCACTTCCACGAAGTCGGCGCGGTCGATTCCATCGCGGATATTGTCGGCGCCTGCCTCGGCTTCCATCTGCTCAACATCCAAAGAATCGCCTGCTCGCCCATCAACGTTGGAAGCGGCACAGTCAAAACTGAGCACGGTCTGCTCCCTGTTCCTGCGCCTGCCACTGCAGCCCTGCTTCAGGGCAAACCCATCTACTCTCGCGGCCCCGCGCTGGAACTCACCACGCCCACCGGAGCCGCGGTCGCCGCCACCCTTGCCACGGAATTTGGCTCTATGCCCGCCCTTACCATCGGGTCCGTCGGCTACGGTGCGGGAGACCGCGATTTCCGCGAACATGCCAACGTCCTTCGCATCATCTGCGGCACGGCTAATGGCGCGTCGGAGTCAACAACCGTCTCCATCATCGAAGCCAATATTGACGATGAAACGCCCCAAGTCCTTGCCTATACTGTGGAACGCCTCCTCTCCGCGGGTGCGCTCGATGCCTCTCTCCAGCCGCTAGCAATGAAAAAAGGCCGCCCCGGTTCGCTCCTGCGCGTCATCACCACCCCAGAGACTCGCGAAGACCTCGCCCAAATCGTCTTCGCCGAAACCTCTACCCTCGGCCTCCGGATTTACTCGGCCGAACGCCGCGTGCAACCTCGGCACTTCATCGAAGTACAAACCGGTTACGGCCCGGTCAAAATCAAGGTAAGTCACGATAACTCGTTTGCGCCCGAATACGAAGACTGCCGCACCCTTGCGATCGCAAAGAACATCCCGCTCCGCCAGGTACTCTCCGCCGCCAATCAGGCTTACTTACAACGAATCAAATGAAATATTACTTAACCACGCCGCTCTATTACGTCAACGCGGCCCCTCATATCGGCCATACTTACACCACGCTTGCGGCCGACACCATCAAACGCTTTCATATCCTTAAGGGTGACCAAGTCTTTCTGACTACCGGCACCGACGAACACGGTCAGAAAGTAGAACGTTCCGCGCAAGCCGCGGGTAAGACGCCCGAAGCTTTCGCGGATGCCGTGTCTCAGGAATTCAGGCGCCAGTGGGACACCCTCGGCATCCCCTATGACGCCTTCATCCGCACCACAGACCCTAAGCATCACAAGACGGTCCAATGGCTCTTTCAACGCTGCCTCGATAACGGCTTTATCTACAAAGGAAGTTACACCGGACAATACTGCGTTTTTGACGAACTTTATATCAACGACGCCAAGCCCGGCGATAATTGCCCCGATTGCGGCCGTCCCACTGAAACCGTTACCGAAGAGAATTACTTTTTCAAGCTCTCCGCCTTTACCGAACGCCTGCTAGAACACTATGAACAGCACCCCACCTTCATTCAGCCGGATTCCAAGCGCAACGAAGTTCTAAGCTTCGTCCGCTCCGGGCTCAACGATCTCTCCATCAGCCGCTCCAACCTTAAGTGGGGCATCCCTCTCCCCGTCGAAGGCCAGCACGTTTTCTACGTCTGGTTTGACGCTCTCATCGGCTACATGAGCGCCGTTTCGGAAACCGATCTCTGGCCCGCCGACCTCCACCTGGTCGGCAAAGAAATCGTTCGCTTCCACGCTATTTTCTGGCCCGCCTTCCTCATGGCCGCGGATCTTCCGCTTCCCAAGCAAATCTTCGCCCACGGCTGGTTACTCTTCGAAAACGACAAAATGAGTAAGTCGCGCGGGAACATCGTTCGCGCCGAACCTATCCGCGAAGTACTGGGTTTCGATGCCCTGCGTTACTTCCTTCTCCGAGAAATCGTATTCGGCCAGGACGGCAGCTTCAGTTATGACGCTCTAATTACCCGCTATAACTCCGATCTCGCCAACGGACTCGGCAACTTAGTCAGCCGCACGCTCACCATGATCAACCAATACCGGGGTGGCCTGGTCCCCGCGGGCTCCAATCCAGCCATCGCAGCGAAGGCGGCCGAAGCCATTGGCGCCGCGCTGGCGCACTACGAAGCTTTTGAGTTCTCCAAGGCGCTCGAATCCGTCTGGAGCCTCCTCTCCGCCGTGGATGTCTTTATCGTGGAACAGGCCCCCTGGAAACTCGCCCGATCGGAAGATCCTGCCGCCGCCCAGCAATTGAACGATACGCTCGCCACAGCCGCCGAAGTGCTCCGAATTGCCTGTATCGCCCTCCATCCCGCCCTCCCCGAATCCACCACCAAAATCTGGTCTCAGCTCGGCATGCCCGCCCCGCTATCTGAGGCTCGCCTCCTTCATCTCACCTTTGCCGAAACCCTCAGCGGCCAGAAAATTGGCGAAATTTCCGGCGTCTTCCCCCGCCTTGATTTGAAGGAGTCCATCGCCAAAATGCGCCTCCTGGAAGAAAAAGTTTCGGCCGACCAACGCACTCTTCTGGGCAAGCCGCCCTCTGAAGACTCCCCTGCTCCCGGCACTGCCTCAGTCGCGCCCCCTTCCGAAAAAATCGCTTTCGACGATTTCGCCAAAGTCGATCTCCGCGTCGGCCTGGTTCTTTCCGCTGAGCGCGTGAAAGGCTCCGATAAACTCCTGCACCTCAAAGTCGACATCGCCGAACCCGAGCCCCGAACCATCGTTGCCGGCATAGCGCTTGCCTACCCGCCAGACCAACTGATTGGCCGTCGCGTTGTTATCGTCGCTAATTTGGAGCCGCGCAAGTTGCGCGGCATCCTATCGAATGGAATGATCGTTGCGGCCTCTCTTGAAGGGCAGTCCCCGGTGCTCGCCGGCTTTCTCGAAGAAGTGCCGGTCGGGGCGCGCCTGAAGTGAACTTAG
Source organism: Bryobacterales bacterium (assembly GCA_963795835.1). GTDB lineage: Bacteria > Acidobacteriota > Terriglobia > Bryobacterales > Bryobacteraceae > JALYXI01. Next base: position 435,615 of record CAWCJC010000006.1, read on the forward strand.
TGGACTCCCACTGCCATTTGGATAATCCCAAGTTCGCGGCTGATTTCGAAGCAGTAATGGAGCGCGCGGCGCAAGCCGGCGTCAAGCGAATGCTGAGCATTGGCACAGGGGAAGGGCCGCACGATATGGATTGCGCTTTGAAAATTGCCTCGCAGCACGCGCACGTTTTCGCCACTGCGGGCGTCCACCCGCACGACGCCGCGAAAACCGATGCCTGCCACCTTCACCCGGCTCGCCGAATTTGCGCGCCACTCCAAGTGCCTCGCCGTCGGCGAAATCGGCCTCGATTACCATTACGATTTCGCCCCGCGTGATGTCCAGAAACAAGTCTTTCGTCCAGCAACTCGAAATCGCGCGCAACTCCGCCAAGCCCGTAATCATTCACACTCGCGAAGCCTGGTCCGATACTCTCGAAATCCTGCGATCCCAACCTTCCCCAGCTACCGGTATTTTTCATTGCTTCACCGGCACTGCCTCCGAAGCCCTGGAAGCCGTCCAACTCGGCTTTTATCTGGGCTTCGGCGGCGTCCTTACTTTTCCGAAATCCGATTCCGTGCGCGAAGCCGCCGCCGCCGTCCCGCTCGAACGTCTTCTGCTCGAAACCGACGCCCCGTATCTTGCCCCGGTGCCTCACCGCGGTAAGCGCAATGAACCGGCCTTCACCGCCCTGACGGCCCACAAACTCGCCGAACTCCGCGGCTGTTCTGTCACCGAGATCGCCGAACGCACCACCGCTAACTTCGATACCCTGTTCCGCTACACTGAGGTTTCCCATGGGAACCAGTAAATTGGGCCAGATGTTCACCGTGCGCGAGCTCTCCGAGCTCGTTCGCGAGGACCTCAAACTCGTCGAAAAAGAAATCGGCCTTGAATCTGTAGCCTCTGTCGAGGCTGTAACCACGATCGCGCATTATCTTCATGAAAGCGGCGGCAAACGCCTGCGCCCTTCTCTCGTACTCCTCTGCTGCAAACTCGCCGGACACTCTGGTCTCATGGCCATCCGTCTTGCGGCCGTCGTCGAAATCCTGCACTCCGCCACCCTCGTCCATGACGATGTGATCGACGTAGCCCAGACCCGCCGCGGCCGCCCTTCCACGAACGTCCAGTTCGGCAATCACACCTGCGTCCTATCCGGCGATTGGCTGTACATGCAGGCCTTCCAGATTGCTCTTCGCGAACGCAACTTCCACCTGCTCGATCTCCTGATCGGCCTTACCCAACTGATGGTCGAAGGCGAACTGATCCAGCTTGAACGCATCGGCAAAATCAACATCACCGAAGCCGATTGTATGGAGCTCGTTGACCGCAAAACCGCTGGCCTGTTTAGCGTTTGCGCCAAGCTCGGGGCAGTCGCCGCCAACGCCAGTTCCGATGTCGAAGAACGCCTTGGCGACTACGCCTGGAACCTGGGCATGGCCTTCCAGCTGATTGACGATCTCCTCGACTTTACTTCACGGGAAAAGACGCTGGGCAAGCCCGTGGGTGGCGACCTTCGCGAAGGGAAAATCACCCTACCCATGGTCTATGTCCTCGAACACGCCACTCCCCAGGAGCGCGCCTCCATCGAAACCGTCCTCCGCGAGCGCAATTACGAAACGGTTCCGTTCGATTCCATCCGCAAACTCGTCGATAAGTACGGCGCGGTGGCACGCGTCCAGGAACGCGCCCACCAGTTCACCCGCAAAGCCCAGCAGCTCATCAGCGCGTTCCCCGATTCTCCCTATCAAAACGCGTTGTACGCTGTTACAGATCTCGTAACCGACCGCGATCACTAACTCATGAAACCTATCCTTGTCCTGGTGCTGGCCTCCGCACTCCTGAGCGGAGCCGACCCGACTCTGCGAGGCTTCCCGCCCGAAGCCGCCGCCACAGAGCGGCAGTGGGAGAACAAATTCCGCGCCCTCCCTGAAGCCGCGCGTGTCGGCCGTTACATCGAACGCATGTCGCGCGAACCCCATCTGGCGGGCACGCCGCAATCAAAGGCCGTTGCCGACTACGTTCTTGGGCTTCTGCGCGAATGGGGACTCGACGCCCGGATCGAAGAATTCGAAGCTCTGCTTCCTACGCCCGGCACGCGCCGCTTGGAACTGGTCGGCGGCCCCAAACCCTTTCGCGCGAAGCTCCAGGAGCCCGTTGTCAAAGAGGATAAGTCCTCCTCCAATCAAAACCAGGTCCCCAGCTATAACGCCTACTCGGGCTCGGGCGATGTCACCGCCCCCGTCGTTTATGTCAATTACGGAGTTCCCGCCGATTACGAAGTGCTCGCCAAACTCGGCATCGACGTCAAGGGCAAGATCGTCATCGCCCGCTACGGGGGCAGCTGGCGAGGCACCAAGCCCAAGGTCGCCCAGGAACACGGAGCCGTCGGTTGTCTGATCTATTCCGATCCCCGCGACGATGGCTACTTCCAAGGCGATGTCTACCCTAAAGGTCCTTACCGCCCCGCCGAAGGCGTCCAGCGAGGCAGCGTTCTCGATATGGCCCTCTATCCCGGCGACCCGCTGTCCCCCGGTTTCGCCTCCGAGAAAGGCGCGAAGCGTCTCCCCCTCAGCGAAGCCAAAACGCTGATGAAGATCCCCGTCCTCCCGATCTCTTACGCCGATGCGACGCCCTTCCTTGAAAATCTGGAGGGGCCCGTCGCGCCCGTCGAATGGCGCGGCTCGCTGCCCTTCACTTATCACATCGGTCCCGGCCCCGCCAAAGCTCGCCTTAAGGTTGAGATGGATAACTCAACGCATCCCCTGTATGACGTGATTGTCCGGATTCCCGGCACGGAGCTTCCCGATGAATGGGTGCTGTACGGGAATCATCACGACGCCTGGGTCCATGGCGCCAGCGACCCCGCCAGCGGCGCGGCTCCTCTTCTCGAAACCGCGCGATCCCTCTCCGAGCTGCTGAAGCAAGGCTGGAAGCCCCGCCGCACCCTGATCCTCGCTCTTTGGGATGGGGAAGAGTTCGGCCTGATGGGCTCCACGGAATGGGTGGAGAAGCATGCGGAGGAACTCACCCGCAACCTGGTCGTCTATATGAATTCCGACAGCAACGGCAAAGGCAGGTTGAATGTCGGAGGTTCTCACACCCTCGAAGAGTTTATGAGCGAAGTCGCGCGCGATTCCAAAGATCCCATCACGGGAAAACCGCTCACCCCGGCGGATGACTCGCGCTACCGGATCTCCGCGCTCGGCTCCGGCTCGGACTACACCTCATTTCTTCAACATCTGGGAATTGCCAGCCTCAACTTAGGCTTCGGCGGCGAAAGCGGAGGCGGCGTCTACCACTCCGATTACGATTCCTTTTATTGGTACAGTCACTTTTCCGACACCAATTTTCTATACGGTAAGACTCTTTCCCAAGTCACCGGAACCATCATGCTCCGGCTGGCCGATGCGCCGCTCCTTCCCTTTGAGTTCGGCCGCTTCACATCTACCGTGAGCGGCTATGTCGACGAAATCGAGAAGCTGGAAAAGCAAAAAGGCCGGCCGAACTTCACGGAACTCCGCGCTGAAATCGAACAACTCCGTAAGACCTCTGCTTCTTTTGAGTCCGCCTTTGCCAAGGCTCTTCCGCGATCCACCTCCACCTCCGCCGCGAAGCTCGGTGCGGTCAACCGGCTGCTCTTCCGCTCGGAACGTGCCCTCACTCTCGCCAGCGGATTACCAGGCAGGGACTGGTTCAAGCACCGCATCTATGCTCCCGGAACCTACACTGGCTACGGAGTCAAAACCCTTCCTGGCATACGCGAAGCGGTGGAAGGTGATCGTGTGGATGAGGCCTCGAAACAGACCGCCGAAGTAGTCGCGGTGCTAAAACACTTGAATTCTGACCTTTCCGACGCCATACAAGGTCTCAGAGAAATCCAGTGATTCGTGAGAGCTTTCTGTATCAGTTCACACGTTGATACCAAAGCGCAGGAACTCACCATGACACTCCCTCTTCTCATCAGGGGGCGCGAAAAACGCGCCCGCGCTGCGGACATCAAATTTCGGAATCCCCTTCCCCAACCGGCTCGCATCGCAGTTCTCGACCAGCGCGCTTCCGGCAAGAACCTTCGGGTCTTCGAGCCCGCGCAAGACGAAGCACTTCAGCAATTTCAACCTGCCGTGCTCGCCGGAACGCTCGATTCTCTTCGCAAACTCGCCACTCCCCCTTCCGGCCTGAAAACGGTTGTCATCTTCTCCTCCTCCCCGCTGACTGCGCCCGACCGGGATTGGCTCTGGGAGCAATTTCAAGTTCCCTGCTTCGAACAGCTCGTGGGCTCCCACGGCCGCGTGATCGCGGAAGAGTGTGAAGGCCATTGCGGCCTCCATGTCGTCGATGTAGTACCGCCCACAGTCATGGTTACCAGCGCCGAATGCGGTTGCGGACGCACCGAACCAAGACTGGTAACCTGAACGTTGACCCTCGGCGAAATAGCCACCACCTTATCCTGCACCGTTTCAGGCGACCCCGGGACACCTATCACCGGCGTCGCGGGCCTGGAAGCCGCAAATCCAGGCGAACTCACCTTCCTTTCGAACCCGAAGTACTCGGCCCTTGTGGCCACTACAAAAGCGAGCGCCATCATCGCCGCGCGTCCCGCCGAACGCTTAGCGACTCTTATTTCGCAGAACCCCTATTTGGATTTCGCCCGCTCGCTCGAGCTCTTCTACCAGCCCCCGGTCCCGCCTGCGGGGATCCACCCCACCGCCTCCATCGCCGCGACCGCCACCATCGCCCAGGGCGCATCCATCGGCCCCTTCTGCGCCATCGGCGAACACGTCACCATCGGGCGCGATTGCGTCCTCCATCCTCACGTGGTCATCTATCAGGGCGCGAAGATCGGCGACAACTTCACGGCACATTCGCATTCCACCGTCCGCGAATTCTGCCAGGTGGGCAACCGCGTCACACTCCAGAACGGCGTCGTGATCGGCGGAGATGGGTTCGGCTTCGCTCGCCGCTCTGATCGCTCGCACCACAAGATCGTACAATCCGGCATCACAGTGATCGAAGATGATGTTGAGGTCCAGAGTCTCACCTCGGTCGATCGCGCCACCGTCGGCGAAACCCGTGTTCGTCGCGGCGCCAAGATCGATTCGCTCGTCCAAATCGGCCACGCCTGCGTAGTCGGCGAGGACAACATCATCTGCGCGCAAACCGGCCTCGCCGGCAGTTCCATCCTGGAACGCGACGTTCTGCTCGCTGGACAGGTCGGGATCTCCGGCCACCTCACTATCCACCAGGGCGCCATCATCTACGCGCAAAGCGGCATCGGCGGCGACGTTCCCGCAAACGCCAAAATGTCCGGCTCCCCTGCCTTCTCGGCCGGGGAATGGCTGCGCGCCATCACCGCATTCCAAAAGCTGCCCGAAATGCTCCGCACCCTCCGCCGTCTGGAGAAGACAGAACCGAAATGAAACGAGTTCCTCTCGCGTACCGCAATGAAGACTTCATGGGCGGTCCCGATGGCCGTCCGTTGCGCATCCTGGCCGAATACCTGGAGCCGCTCTCTCACTTCGAACAGCAGAAAATTCAGGACACGGTTGTCTTCTTCGGCTCCGCCAGAATCCGCGAAGAGAGCGTGCTGGGCAAGTACTACACAGAAGCTCGAGAGCTCGCAAGGTTAGTCACGGAATGGTCCGAAGCGCAGTCCGGCGAGACGCACCGTTTTGTAGTCTGCACCGGCGGAGGACCCGGCATCATGGAAGCCGCCAATCGAGGCGCATCCGATGGCGATGGCATGACCGTCGGCCTCAACATCGGTCTTCCCTTCGAACAGTTCCCAAACCCTTATATCTCTCCGGACCTGAGCTTGGAATTTCACTATTTCTTCATGCGGAAGTTCTGGTTCGCGTATCTGGCCAAGGCTCTGGTGGTCTTCCCCGGGGGCTTCGGCACCATGGACGAACTCTTCGAGATTCTCACGCTGGCCCAAACACAAAAGCTGACCAATAAAATCAAGATCGTTCTTTACGGGACACAGTTCTGGAAAGAGATCATCAATTTCGAAGCGCTGGTGAAGTACGGCACCATCTCGGCTGAAGACCTGGAACTCTTCGAGTTCGCCGAAACGCCGGAAGGTGCCTTCCAAATCCTCAAGCCCCACCTGGCAGTGCAAACTCCACGTCAGCCCGAAGAAACCCCTGACATAGCCCAAACCGCGAAACCGTAATCTCCTCTCTTGGCCACGGCCCGGAGAATCAGGAAACCTGCACTGCCCCGCACTCCCGCAAGAACCGCGCGGTCTCGTCAGCCCGCTCCTCCACTCCTGTCACCGCCAACACTGCCCTGCCCTCTCTCACGTGCGTGGCGAAATGCTCCGCATCCTCTTCCGGCACGCCTAGAGCCGTCATGGCGCCAATCACTCCACCCGCCACAGCTCCAATTCCCGCCCCCGTCAACGCCGCCGCAATCGGCCCTAATGCCACTACTGGCCCAATCCCCGGAATAGCCAGCGCCACTAACCCTAAGGCAAGCCCCGCGAAGCCCCCAATCGCTGCTCCCGCCCCGGCATCCACCGCCGCTGCGCTGCCCTCTCCAATCGCCTGCGAATCATGAACCTGCTCATCGTTCGCCAGCACGCTAATGTCAGACTTGGAATACCCGTGCCCCATCAACTCCTGCGCGGCCCGCTCCGCCTCTCGATAATTCGCAAACACCCCGACGGTTGTCTTCGCCATAGCGCTATTGAAGCAGCCTTTCCACCAAAGTCTCAATCTCTCTTGCCTGCTCATCGTAGAAGCGCCCGGTCGCCTTACTCGAAAACCCGGAATGCACCGCGCGCACCCTGCCGTCCCGCCCCAGGAAAACAGTCGTCGGAAACGAATCCAGATTCGTCGCCGCTGGCATCTTCGCCTGCAATTGATCCGGCTCGCCTGCCACAAGCGTCGTGTACGTCACCCCGTATAGCTGATTGAACGCCCGCAGCGGCTCCAGACTCTTTGCGCCTTCACCCTCCTCAAATGAGAGCGCCACCACTTCCAACCCGCGCGCCTTGTACTTCTTATACAAGGTCTCCAGAAAAGGCGCTTCGTCATGACAGTTCCCACACCAACTCCCGCCGATCGCCAGTATCACCACTTTTCCCTGAAAACGAGCGTCCGTATTCCGCACCATCCTCCCTCCCAGGTCCGGAAAAGCAAAGGGAAACGGGTCAGTAGTGTTTAGAAAAGTCGTATGGTGAAAGGAGTCTGCCGGCTCGGCTGCGTTTCTCTCCCGAGCTTCTTTTGTTCGCAAAGCACTGTAATGGTCCTGGCCGTTGATCAGCAGGTCTAACGACCCGTCGCTTTGCAGTTTCGCATCCACCAGAATCGGACGCGCACCGGAGAAATGGCTCATGCGAAAAACACCCTCGCGATAAACCCCGGACAGTGTTCCAGTGTCCCCGTCGACACGCAAAATCGCTCCCGACACGCTGTTTCCGTGTTGATTCACGACGAGGCGCCAGGCCAGTTCCCCGCGAGCATTCTTGACCGGGAAATCCCAGGTTCCTGAAATATCGGGAGCGTCAGCCTTCGTCGCATGAAAAGGATACAACCCACGAACCCCGCGATCGTAAGTGCCTTCCAGCGTGTTACCAGCCTTCTTCACCCGGAGCACCGATTGGTATTGCGCGAAACGGAGTGTCAAAGTCTCTCTGTCCCATGCGCCACTGGTAGACACAATCCGCTCCGGTCCGTTGAAAAACCAACCCTGCGGGGCCGCTTGTGTACCACCTAACTCAAAGGCGAACGGGATGCTCAGCTTATTCACCTCCACCGTCGCATCCCACTTCTCTGCGAAAGCTGATATAACCAGCAGCATGGCTGTGGCAATTATGCGAATACCCATTACCCTATCGAGATTAGGTCTTACGTGTGTCTTTGTCAACGTAGCTCTCGCTGGCCTTACCCCGGCGCCCTACAACCTCCCGCTTTGGGACGAAGGCCAGGTACCCCTGGCAAAAGGCTCCGGGCCGTTGGACAAACCCTTTCTCACCGTCTTTAAACCGGCCAAACCGAATGGCGCTTCGGTGGTCATTGCCCCTGGCGGCTCCAACATTATGCTGATGTACGGGTGCGAAGGGATGGAGGTCGCCGAACACTACAACGACTGGGGCGTCACAGCCTTCGTCCTCACCTACCGGCTCTCCCCGCGCTACGGCGACGATGCCCGCGTTCTCGATGGCAAGCGCGCCGTTCAGATCGTCAGGCAACACGCGCGCGAATTCGGCCTTGATCCTCAAAAAGTCGGCTTCATCGGCTTCTCTGCAGGTTCGTCCCTTGCCCGCGCGGTGGGCGGCGCCACAGCCTCCCACCCTGGCGAGGAACGGCCCGATTATCTCGGCATGGTCTACTCCGCCGGCCGCCCCAGTGAAGGCGAACAACTGAAGGACTTTCCGCCCACCTTTCTGCTTGCCGCTGAGTTTGACAAAGGCGCATCCATCGGTTCCGCCCTTCTGTTTGCCGACCTCACGAAAGCCGGCGCTGTCGCGGAAATCCACGTCTATCAGAAAGGCCGGCACGGTTTCGGCACCGGATTCGCCAGCGCCAATATGAGCGACTGGATGGGCCGCCTGGAACACTTTCTCCGCTACGACGGCTTCCTCCCTGGAGGCGGCGTCGAATGATTCTGCTGCTCCTATTCCTTCTCGCGACAGCTGTACCAGTTCCCGAGATGGTTCTTGTCCCGGCCGGCGACTTTAAGATGGGCGACAACTTCGGTGATGGTGAATCCCGCGAACGTCCCGTCCACACCGTTTACGTCGATGCCTTCTACATCGGCAAGTATGAGGTCACCAATGCTCAGTGGCGCGCCTTCCGTGACGACCCCGCCTACCCCGAATCCGTTCTCCCCAAAGACCAGGTCCCTTATTGGAACGACGCTAAGAACCACGGCGGCGGCACTCCCGATTCCGACAATTACCCCGTACTCGGCATCAATTGGGATGGCGCTACCGCCTACTGCAAATGGCTGAGCGCGAAGACCGGCCAGAACTATCGGCTGCCCACCGAAGCCGAGTGGGAAAAGGCCGCGCGCGGTACCGACCAGCGCCGCTATCCGTGGGGCAACCAGATCGACCGCTCTTACGCGAACTACACCGGTTCCAAGCCTTTCGACACCGGCGAAGTTGTCGGCCACTACCCGAAAGGAGCATCTCCCTACGGCGCGATGGATATGGCGGGCAACGTAATGGAATGGTGCCAGGATTGGTACGCGCGCGATTACTATTCCGTATCTCCCAAGAAGAACCCGAAAGGGCCCGATACCGGCGCCTACCGCGTGCTGCGAGGCGGCACATTCTTCGAAGACGGCTTCGACCTGCGCAGCTACGCCCGCACCGCCGCCTGGCCCAGCGTGCAATCGCACCGCATGATCGGCTTCCGCGTCGCGCGGTCTCTATAGCATCCGCCGCCGTTTCTGAATCATCGCCACCAGTATTCGCGCGCTAAAAAGCTCGCGCGCGGTCTTCTCACAGGCTTGTTCCAGCGCATAGCCTAAACTGGCATGCGAAACCAGCGAAGGCAGACACCGCAGCTCGAACAACAGCCGGTTCCGCTCAAAGATCCGCTCCGTCTCCAATGCTTGATAGAAGCGGTTCACTGTCGAGCGCCTCTGGTGCACTACCTCTGACTCCCCACAAAACAAAGAAGCCAAACCCCAACGCCTGGCCGTCACGCCCCACTCGACATCTTCCCAATAGAATGGGTCATAGCAGCGCGTCTCTCTCACGAGTTCCCGAAGCAGCCCGGTCTGAAACAGCGACGAGCCGCCTCCGCAGTACAAGTTCCCGGTCTCCCTCGTTGGCTCCACGTCCTCCACTTCCGCGCGTCCGTAAGCCATCCGCAGCCGCGTGTATCCGGTCTCGGCACTCCGTCCGCCCGCCAACCGGATTCGCGACGCCACTCCGAATACATGCGGCGCGCGGTACTTCTTCAGTGCCGCAATCGCGCCCGGGTTCGCCACCATGTCGCTGTTCATCAGATACACCCAAGGCTGATGAATCAATTTAAGCCCCCGCTCGATGGCCCGAGAAAACCCGAGCGGTTCGTCCACAAAGTAAAACGCCGCCGCAGGAAAGGCGCGTTCTACGCCCCGATACTCCTCGCGGTCTGACCCGTTCACCAGCACTACAATCTCTTCCGTCTGCTGCTCTTGCAGCGACTCCAAACAAGGCTGCAGGACCTCAACCGGTCCCCTGGCCGGAATCAGCACCGCGACACCCGGCGCGCCGTTCCAAGCAGCCTTCGGGACCACTGGCGCTAAAGGCCTTTTGTCGGCAGCGCAAAGCATCTTGAGCAAACCCGCAACGGCGAGCTTACGGCGCTTGGAGACCAATACCGCGGGCCTCGCCATGGATGCCGTGGTCCACTCCGCCCCCGTCAACGCGAATCCCAACTCCCTCATATCCAAGCTGTCCCGATACGGCTGCTTCACCATGAAACTCAGCCGTGTGTGCCCCGCCTCAAACCGCGCCGGCCACTCGATACTGAACGCCTGATTTCCTCCAGCGCCGTTATACGCCCGGCCCACGATTACGCCCCGGTACTGAATCTCTAAATAGTTCGCGCCCATCGTCGCCGGTGGAAGAATGCCATCGATTTTGAGCAATCCCTCGCCTTCCTCCTGAACCAGCGCCTCCGCCGCGCCACGGCTCCAAAGCGTGCCCGAAGGATCGCGATCGTGCCATCCATAAAGGGGCAGCAGCGGACCCACCAGCGCCGTCGGCTTGCGGAACTCGCACTTCGCGCAAGCTTCAACCCGGTTCGCCAGATAGTCCGACCGAAACGCCCGATACGCCTCGCCGCCCCAAATCTGCCCGAATGCATTGCGGTTCAAATCGCCCAGGCTCTTGCAATCCAACACCTCGCAAGGCACCACGGTCCCGTCTGCCAGAATGTGCGTCGTCTCAAAGGGATTCTGCTCGCAGGTAAACGGCCCCGCGCCAGTTGTGGCAGCGGCGGGCCGGCTTACAGTGACAGCCACCTCCGGAATCGCGGTGCTCACGCTGTCCAATGCTGCCCTCAACTCATGCGCGAAAGCCTCGCTTAGCTGTTGCGGACCCGCTAACTCCCAGCTCACGTCCGCGTCCGCCGGGTCGCGCCGGATTACCGGATGCACCGTAACGGTCCGAATGCCTAACTCCCGCGCATAGCCTGCCAGCGCCGGAAGCTGCCCCAGATTCTCCCGCATCGCCACCACGGAAAAATCGAGCACCGGCTTCGCCGCCCCGCGCTCGCGCTTATATTCCACCAACTCGGCGACTTTTCCACGCAATTGCTCCAGCGAAGAGAACCTGTAGATCCGCTGGAACTGTTCCGCATCAAGCGTATGCAGAGAGATGCTTACCCGGTCGAGCCCATGGTCGACGAAGGCCCGCAAATGTGATGTCGGAGTGCTTGCCAACGCAGTCACCAACTCGGTCTGCGCGCCTGTCTGCGCGGCCAGCCATAACGCATGGTCGAATTCCGGATGGTTTACCGATTCGCCTGAGTAATTGAGCCGGATCACGCTGGCTCCCCGCAGTTCCGAACACACCTGCGCCACCTTCGCGATGGGCATATGCAGCCCCGCGCCCCGGCGATTCCGGCGCGAACAAAACGTGCAATCGAAAGGACACTTCGATGTCAGTTCAAGCCAGACCACCTGCGGCGGACGCATGGTCTAAACATAACGCGGCATAGAATAGAAGTATGTTCGACGAACAGCGAATCCCCGGTCGATAGCTTAGTTCACCTCTACGTAGACGGCGCATTCGACCGCCGCGAACTGGTCCGCCGAGTTGCCAAGCTGGCCGGAGGCACCGCCGCCGCGCTCACCACGCTCAGCGGCTATGAGGTTTTCGGACAAGCCGCGACCGCCTGCCCCGCGAACGTCCAAGTGCCAGCCGATGCCCCCGACCTTACCGGCATCGATGTGCAATACACCGGCGAAGCAAGCACTATGTACGGCTATCTCGCCTATCCCTCCGCGCTTAAGGGCACACTTGCGCCCGGCGTAATTGTCGTCCACGAAAACCGCGGCCTTACCGACTACATCAAAGACGTCACCCGCCGTATGGCCCGAGCCGGCTTTGTCGCGCTTGCCCCCGATCTGCTCTCCCGCCAGGGGGGCACGCAACAGTTCACTGACCCCACTGCGCAAGCCGCGGCTTATTCCCGCACAACGCGCGATCAGCGCCTTTCCGATCTTTACGCCACTCTCACCTACATCAAAACCCAGCCGAACATCATCTATGACCATATAGGGGCAATGGGATTTTGCGCGGGCGGCGGAAATGTCTGGCAGTTCGCCGTCGGTCTCGACGAACTGAAAGCCGCCGTCATGTTCTATGGAACTCCGGTTCCTACCCTCGATGAAATTCCGCTCATCAAAGCTCCGGTGCTCGCCTTGTACGCCGAACAGGACCGCACTCTCACCATGCAGATGGCGCCCGTGATGCAGAACATGATCGGCCAGCAGAAAACGATGGGCTTTGTAGTCTATCAAGGCGCGGGTCACGCCTTCCACAACGACACCGGTCCCGCTTATAACGCCGAAGCGGCTTGCGACGGGCAAGCCCGCGCGATCGCGTGGTTCAAGAAGTTCCTCACGCAATGACGGAAAGCAGTCTGATGTGGCTGCGCGTCGCGGCCGTGCTGTATTCGGTGGGCCTGGTTCACGCCGCTGTCTGGCTCACCAGCCAGCGCGATTCGCTCTTTCGCATTGCCTTCTTCGCGTTCGGGATAGGCTCTCTCTTCCACTTGGTTTCCATAGCCGAACAAGGGTTGGCTCAAGGCCACTTCCCCGTCGACGATGTCTTCCAGACTCTGTCCCTCTGCGCCTTCCTGATCGCCGCCGCTTTCCAGTTCGTTTACTGGCGTTATCGCACCGCTTCCCTCAGCGTGATCATCTTCCCGCTGGTCTTCGTACTCGCCGTCGTCGCTGGATTGAGCAGCAGCTTCCCCGGCTGGAGCAGTCCCACCGTCCGCAGCGCCGCCCTGATCGCGCATATCGTCTTCATCCTGCTCGGTTATGCAGGCCTTCTCTTCACGGCCACCGCCGCTGTCGCCTATCTCTTCCAGGAAGCCGAGCTGAAACGCAAGAGCCCGCGCGGACTTGCCCTCAAACTCCCGCCGCTCGGAACGCTTGACGAACTCATCTCGTCCTCGCTCAGCCTCGGCTTCATCGCCATCACCATCGGCACCGTCATCGGGGCCGTCTGGGCCTTCGTCGAATTCGGAACCCGCTGGATTATGGACCCCCGGATCGGCATCTCCTTCGTCACATGGGGCATCTATTTAGCGTTGGTCTTCTTCCGCGCGACTGCCGGTTGGCGCGGACGCAAAGCCGCTTTCCTCGCCATCGCCGCCCTCTGCGGAAGCGTAGTCACGTGGGTCACTCACATCGGAATCCTGGCCGGATGAAGCTGCTCCTCACAGGCGTGAATCACAAGACCGCGCCGGTCGAAGTTCGCGAACGCCTCGCCTTCCCGGAACCCGCCATCGGACCCGCGCTCGAGCACCTGCGCCACAACACCGGCATCTCCGAAGCCCTGATTCTCTCCACCTGCAACCGCGTCGAAATCACCGTCTCCTCCGAAGACGATGTCGATGCCCGCCGCGCCGTCGAATCCGTGATGCGCGGCGCCACAGCCGATTCCGAAATGTACCGCTACGAGGGCCGCCAAGCCATCGAGCATCTCTTCCGCGTCGCCGCGAGTCTCGACGCGATGGTGGTGGGCGAACCCCAAATTTTAGGCCAGATGAAGAACGCTTACGCGCTCGCGAAGACAGCCGGCGCCATGAGCGGCCTGCTCGATGGCGTGGTGAGCCGCGCGTTCTCCGTCGCCAAGCGCGTCCGCACCGAAACCGGCATTGGACAGATGGCGGTCAGCGTTAGCTATGCCGCTGTCGAGCTGGCCCGCAAAATCTTTGGCAGTCTTTCCGGCAAGACCGTCCTCCTGATCGGCAGCGGCAAGATGAGTGAACTGGCAGCCCGTCATCTCCGCCGCTCCGGGGCGAAGAAAATTCTGGTCACGAACCGGACCTTCTCGCGCGCCGAAGAAATGGCTACGCTCTTCGGGGGAACCGCGGTCGATTATGCCCGCTTCAAAGCCATCCTTCCCGAAGCTGACATCATCATCACCTCCAGCGGCGCCCCAGAATATGTGGTGGGCCGTGAAGACATGCAGCGCGCCATCGCCACCCGCAAGAACAAGCCGATGTTCGTGATCGATATCGCCGTCCCGCGGAATGTTGACCCCGCCGTTAACTCCCTGGACAACGTTTTTCTTTACGACATCGATGACCTTCAAGGCGTAGTCAACTCCAATCTGGCCGAGCGCCAGAAAGAGGCCGCGCGCGCCGAAACCATCGTGGCCGAAGAAGTGGATCGCATGCTCGCGCGCCTCAAAGTCCAGCAGGTCGCCCCTGTGATCGTGAGCCTGCAGGAGCAGCTTGAAGCCATTCGCTCAGCGGAAGTTGCTAAGGTCCTCCGGAAAGGGGGCCCGATTAGCGAGCGCGATCTCGATGCCCTCACGCGCGCCATCGTCGCCAAGATCGCGCATGCCCCCATCGCCGAACTGCGGAGGCAGTCGGGGGAAACAGAAGGCCCGGCAGTCGTCGAAATCGTGCGCCGAGTCTTCGGAATTTAGCAGGATGGCAGTGTTCGTGCTTTCCGTCACGGCATGGAATGGACCCCCGGAGGCAGTAACCCAGATGTGGAAGACCGCCGTAACGAAGGCGGTGGTGGCGGTTTTGGAGGCGGCGGCTTCGGGGGAGGCGGGTTCGGCGGCATGCACTTGGGCATTGGCGGCACTCTGGTCGTTCTGGTCCTCAGCTTCCTGTTTAAAACCAATCTGTTCCAGTTTTTAGGCGGCGGTGGGCCCATTTCCGAACCTTCCCGCGTGGAGGAACGTGTTCCGGACACATCCAGCGGTCAACCTGACGATCCGAAGGTCGCCTTTGTCGGCGCCGTTCTTCGTGACGTGCAGGCAACGTGGGACAAGAAATTGCCCGAACAAGGCCAGAAGACTTACCGCCACGCAAAACTCGATCTCTTCCGCAACTCCATCCCGACTGCCTGTGGTGGCGCTCAGGCCGCTACCGGTCCCTTCTATTGCCCCGGCGACGAGAAAGTCTACGTCGATCTCGGCTTCTTCGATGAACTGAAGACCCGCTTCGGCGCGCCGGGCGAATTCGCACAAGCTTACGTCCTGGCCCACGAGATCGGCCATCACGTCCAGAAAATCCTTGGCATTGAAGCGCAAGTGGAACGGGCGGAGCAACGGAATCCCGGCATGCAAAACCAATACTCGGTCCGCGTGGAACTCCAGGCGGATTGCTTCGCGGGGGTTTGGGCCGCAAATCCGCAGAGCATCAAACTAAACCAGAGCGATATCCAGGACGGCCTGCGCGCCGCCGCCGCGGTGGGTGACGACCGGCTGCAGAAGATGTCTCGCGGCACGGTAAGCCCGGAAAGCTTCACGCACGGAAGCTCCGCACAACGCATGAAGTGGTTTCAGAACGGCTTTCAAAATGGAACCATCGCCAGCTGCAACACCTTTGCCGCTCAACCGTAGACCTATTTCGCCAGAAACCAGGGAATCGTGACGACCACAATGCTCTTATCGCCATGCCACAGCAGCAGCGCCCGCAACATTTCGCTTCGCTGGTTATGAAGCAGTTGGTGCCACCAGTGTTTTTCTACTAGCTCCGGTACCAGAACTGCCACCTGCCGGCCGGGATTTGTGCGCTCCAGTTCCACCACGTGGTCCACAATGGGCTGCATTACGAAGCGATAAGGCGAGGATAAGGTCACCAGTTCCGGTGCCTGCAAACCCGCGACCTTTGCGGGTCCCGCGACAAACTCCTCCCATTTTGCGCGCAGGTCTTCGGTGTCTTCGCACTGCACGTGCAGTGCCTGGACATCTTTGCTCATAGTCATCCCAAAGCGAATGGCTTTCTCCGCAATCCGGTTCCATTGCTCCAGCGGAATGACGACCAGCGGCGCTACGATCGGGCTTAGTTTCGCGGAGGCGATGGTCTTCTGTATCTCCCGGCGAACTTGCGTATAGTGCCGCTTGATCGCGAGCATCATCAGGATCAGCGCGGGAATCAGGATCAGCGTTACCCAAGCTCCTTCGGTAAACTTCGCCACAAGAACAATCACGGCCGTCACTCCGGTTGCGGCCGCGCCCAGGAAGTTCAGGGCCATGCTCCCCTTCGAACTCGCACCGCCTTTTTTGCGCCAGTGCAGCACCATGCCAGCCTGACTCATGGTGAACGAGAGCAGGGCTCCGATGGCGAACAGAGGAATCAGCCGGTCCGTCACTCCGCCGAAGATCACCAGCAGCACGCCAGAAAGCAGCGCCAACAAATACACGCCTTGCGAATAGACCAGCCGCCTTCCCCGAAGCCTGAAGAAGTTCGGCAGGTAGCCATTTTGCGCAACCACCTTCGCTAAGCGAGGAAAGCCAGCAAACGCGGTGTTCGCTGAAAGAATCAGCACCAGCAGCACCGAGCCGATGGTCACGTAGTAGAACGCGCCTTTTCCGGCGATCGCACCAATCAGTTGCGAAAGGACGCTCTCATAGTGACTTCCGCCCGGCTCGGTTGCTCCAATCTGGAAGGCCCGGCAAAGATACGCAATCCCGGCCAGCAGGCCTCCCAGAATCGCAATGATCACTGTGAGTGTCAGGTTCGCGGTCTTCGATACCGGCTCGCGAAAGCTCGTGACACCGTTGCTCACCGCCTCGACCCCGGTCATCGCCGTGCAACCGCTCGAGAAGGCCTTCACCAGCAACCAAAGCGTTGCTGTTCCCGCGGCGGCGGCCATCTTCGGGGGCGCGATCACGGGCGAGGGATGCCCACCCGCCCCTAGCGTTCGGAAAAGCCCCCATAGGACCGCACCGCCCAGAGTTAAGACAAAGAGATACGTCGGAATCATGAACACGACGCCCGTTTCGCGGACGCCGCGAAGGTTCACGATCGTCAGGATCGAGGAGACTTGCCAAACACAGTGGCAAAGTCAAACGCTGCAAGTTGGGAAACGCCGAAACCAGCGCCCCGATCCCGGCAGAAATCCCCACTGCTACCACCAGGATGTAATCGACGATTAGGGATGCGGCGGCAAACAGTCCCGCCGCCGACCCGAGATTTTCTGACGCAACGGTATAGGAGCCACCACCGTTCGGATAAGCGTCTATGGTCTGCCGGTAAGAGAAGTAAACGATCCCCAGAAGGAGGATAATCAGACCGCTAATCGGAACGATATACCCGATTCCGGCAGCGCCGAGAGGAATGAGCAGAGTAAGCGCGGCTTCCGGGCCATATGCGGCGGAACCGAGCGCATCAAGCCCGAAGATCGGAACCCCTGCGACGGGCCCGATCTTCTCGGCATTGTCGGCATCGCTCGGAAGGGGACGTCCAAAGAGGACGTCGAGAAAAGCCATTCCCCAAGTCTAGGATGGAGCCTCAAGAACAACTACCGGCGCCGGGAGTACCCACGTCCGTAAAAGTACCCCGGGCCGCCATAATAGAAGCCGCTATAGCCACCAAAACCAAAGCCGCCCCAATATGGGTAGGGTTCGTAGTAAGGATAAACAGAATAAGCGGGACGTGATGCCAGAGGTGCTCGTGCCACCTGAGTGTGTTGATAATCGCCAGGGGAACTTGGCCGGAAGGCGGCAGAAGCCTGCGACACAATATGAACCGGTGCTTCCACGCGGAACGTCAAGGTCTGCTCAGGAAACAGCACCGTCTCTCTACCGCGCGTGGACAGAACGCCCGTTGTCCCGACAGCCGCGCCGGCAAGAGCACCGATGCCCGCGCCCCAACCACCACCGGCGGCCGCGCCGATAGCCGCGCCCAGTCCGGTCGTAATTCCTACGGCCGCAACATCTTGTCCCACGGAGGTGTCGCCCCTGCGCTCGATCAACTGCGTCTTCAACGGAATCTGCTGACCGTCCACCAAACTTAGCTGCGTTAGCTCAACGCCCATGCTCGAGACGCCCTTCACCCGTCCGGCTTTGGCAACGTCCACAATACGCCCGTAAACCAGTTGGCCGGAGCGGGCCACCACAAGTCCGTTCACGATGATGGGTTGTGCCAGCGTCGCCGTAAACGAATCGCCCGGTTGTGAATGATTGCTCGAAAGCGGCTCATTCACCCGCGCGGTCAGCCAGGTGCCCGGAGCGATCGTCAAGATCGACGGGACCCGCGGGCGCCATCGCGCCTTGTTGCGGGTAAGGCTGCTGATAGGGCCGCGGCGCGGTCTGGTAAGAAGGCGGCGGTGCCGGCTGATAAGAAGGCGGCGGCGCACTCTGTGGGAACGGCTCCGGCGCAGAGGAGGAGTAAGCCGGAGGAGCCGGAGCGGGGGCAGCCGGCGCTGGGGGAGCCGCGCCATTATTGTCACCGAAGTGGCGCCAGCCGGGCGCGGGATCCTGCGCCAACAGGCTCACGCCGATACAAAACAGGTAGAGCGGTTTCATGCCAGACACCAATGCAAACAGGAAACCAAACCGTAAGTACAATCATTTGAGCGATTTAACATTGTTGCTCCGTGGCCCCAATCGTCCAGTCTGGTGCTTTTGAACCAACTTTGGCGCTAACCTGGAAGCAAGTGATCACCGACCTTGTCCAGATCCGTATACTCGGTGAGAAGAAGCGGCCCGAGAACGAACGCTTCCGACGTCACCTGAAGTCCCGCGACCATTCCGATCGCATTCTCCGCAAGCTGGCAGAGCACGTGGAGGACGCGATTGATTGCACCACATGCGCGAACTGCTGCCGCGTGGCCACCGTCAAACTGGCCGAGCGCGATGTTGAGCGGCTGGCGAGCTCCATGCGCCTGAAGCGTTCCGAGTTCCTCAAGCGCTTCACCACGGAATCCGAAGAGGAAGGCACGATCCTGCTGCGAACCGAAGCGGGCTGCACGTTCCTCGATGGCACCACCTGCCTGGTTTATGAGGACCGCCCCGACGTGTGCCAGCGCTTTCCCAATGTGATCCGCGGCGAGGGCTCCATCGCGAGCCGCATGTGGCAGTTCACGGATCGAGCGTGTTACTGCCCTATTGTGTATAACTCGCTTGAAGCGTTCAAGGTTGAGACCAAGTTTCAAGGCTAAACTGAGACTTGAATTCCGAATCACAGTTCGGCGAACTGGTCGCGCTTATGGAGCGCCTTCGCGGTGAGGGTGGCTGTCCCTGGGATCGCGAGCAGACGTTTCAAACCATCAAGCCCTTCTTGCTGCAGGAGACTTATGAAGTCCTCGACGCAATCGATCGCGAGGACTGGTCTGAACTCTCTTCCGAACTGGGCGATCTTATGCTCCAGGTAGTCTTCTTCTCGCAGATGGCAAAAGAAGCGGGGCATTTCGACATTTCCGAGCCCCTCAGCGCCATCAACGCCAAGCTGATCCGCCGGCATCCGCACATCTTCGGTGAAGAGAGTGCGCGTACCGAGGCGGATGTCCGCAAGCGCTGGGATGAAATCAAGGCCACTGAAAAGAAGCGGCCCGCGGCGATGCTCGATGCGGTTCCACGCTCACTTCCCGCTCTTGTAGAAGCCGAGCAGATCTCTTCGCGCGCCGCCGCGAAGGGCTTCGATTGGAAAGACAAAAGCCAGGTGCTGGACAAACTCCATGAAGAGCTCGGAGAGCTTGCAGCTGCCTCGACTCCGGACGAAATCGAGGGCGAACTGGGCGACCTGCTCTTCACGGTGGTAAACCTGGCGCGCCACATGAAAGTGGACCCCGAACAGGCACTACGCCGCACCAACGCAAAATTCCGCCAGCGCTTTGCGCACGTGGAAACCGGCGTTGCGGGGAAGTGGGAACAGACCTCGCTCGAGCAAATGGAAGAACTTTGGCAACAAGCGAAATAGCAACCGGCAGCTCGATAGAGCTGCGCGCGCTCACCACGCCAGAGGAGATGCGCACCGCCGTCGCGCTCCAAAAATCCATCTGGGGATTCGACGATATCGAACTCCTTCCCGTGCGGCTGTTCATTGTCGCGACCAAGATCGGCGGCCAAGTCTTTGGGGCTTATGACGGACGCACCATGATCGGCTTCAGCCTTGCGATCCCCGGGATCAAGCCCGGCGCGCGGCCCTATCTACACAGCCACATCGTGGGCGTTGCGCCAGCTTATCGCAACTCCGGCGTGGGCCGCATGATCAAATTGCGGCAGCGCGAAGCCGCAATTTCGAGCGGGCTCGATCTGATGGAATGGACCTTCGATCCTCTTGAAATCAAGAACGCCTATTTCAATATCGAACGGCTGGGCGCGATTGTCCGCCGTTTTGTCCGCAATCAGTATGGCATGACCAGCAGCCATCTCCATCGCGGCCTGCCCACGGACCGCTGCACGGCCGAATGGTGGATCCAGTCCGAACGCGTAACAAGCGTTCTGAACGGAGGCACGCCGCAACGCTTTCCCGTGGAAGCGCGCATCGCAGTGCCGCTCGATCTGAAGCTCGCCCATGCCGAACAGTCGCGAGTAAGCGACCAGTTCAGTGAGTTCTTCGAACGCGGCCTGGCGGTCACGGGCTTCGAGCGCGGCGACCGACAAGGAACCTATCTTTTAACGCAATGGCCATAACTATTGAACGCGTCGTTCTTCATCAGATCCAGCTTCCGCTGGTGCATTTCTTCGAGACCAGCTTCGGCCGAACCTACAAGCGCGACATCATCCTGGTGGAAGCGCAAGCCGACGGCATCTCCGGATGGGGCGAAGTGACCGCAGGCGAGAACCCGTTCTACAACGAAGAGTGGACCGGTTCGGCCTGGCCCATTGTGCGCGATTACGCGGCGCCCAGGGTGCTGCGGCGGACGCTTGCATCCGCCAATGAGGTCGCACCGCTCACCGCGCATATTCGCGGCCACAACATGGCGCGAGGAGGACTGGAAGCCGCCGTCTGGGACCTGGAAGCAAGGCAGCTGAATCTGCCGCTTTGGAAGCATATCGGCGGCGGCGCGCGGCGCGAGATTCCCTGCGGCGTCTCCATTGGAATTCAGGACAGCGTCGAACAGTTGTTCGAGAAGATCTCAACCGAACTCGCCGACGGATATCAGCGCATCAAGATGAAAATCAAACCCGGTTGGGATGTCGACGTGGTCCGCCAGGTACGCGAACGCTTCCCCAACATCCGCCTGATGGTAGATGCCAATTCCGCCTTCACGCTGGCCGACACCGCGCTGCTGAAGCAACTGGACGCCTTTCACCTGATGATGATTGAGCAGCCGCTGGCGCATGACGAAATCCTGGACCACGCGACGCTGCAACGCGAACTCGAAACACCCATCTGCCTGGATGAATGCCTGCGTTCGGCTCACCAAACGGAACAAGCGCTGCGCCTGGGCGCGGGCCGGATCGTCAACATCAAGCTCGGACGCGTCGGCGGCTTTCGCGAAGCCAAACTGGTCCACGATGCCGCTCAACGCGCATCGGTTCCTGTCTGGTGCGGGGGCATGCTCGAATCGGGCATTGGACGCGCGCACAACATCGCGCTCGCCACGCTTCCCGGCTTCGTCCTGCCGGGCGATGTTTCCGCCAGCTCTCGCTACTGGAAGCGGGACATTATCGAACCGGCCGTCACCGTTTCGCCCCAGGGTACCATCGCGATTCGCGATGAACCCGGTTTTGGATACGCGATCGACTACGATTACCTGAAAGCCGTCACAGTCCGCCAGGAAGCAGTCGTCTGATGATACTGTACCTGCTGATCGCGCTGATGGTGCTGCTGTGGAGCGGGAACTACATCGTCGCGAAGATTGCCTTGCGGGAACTGCCTCCGCTGCTGCTGATGGGCGTTCGCATGATTCTTGCCGCACTTGTGATCGTGCCGGTTTACCTTGCCAGATCCCGCGCGAAACTGAGCAGGCGTGAGATCGTCCGGCTTGTCGGGCTCGGGATCTTCGGCGTGGCGCTCAATCAGTTGTTCTTCATCATCGGCATGTCACGCACCACGGTGGCGCACTCCGCGCTGATGATCGGGCTCACTCCGGTGCTGGTGCTTCTGATTGCGGGATCGCTGGGCATGGAGAAGATCACTTCGACGAAGGTTGCCGGCATGGCAACCGCGATTGCGGGGGTCGCGATTCTGCAATCGGCACGCGGCGGGGCTCCCAGCGTGCTGGGCGATTGCTTCGTCTTCTTAGGCGCTTTGGTGTTCTCGATCTTCACGGTGATGGGCAAACGGTCCGTAGCGCAAGTCGACGCGATTACGGTCAACACATTCGCCTATGTGGGCTCAGCCATTGCAATGCTTCCCGTGACACTTTGGCAAGCCCGGGCGATCCCGATCAGCGGATTCTCGCTTACCGTTTGGCTGTGCCTGTTCTATATGGCGGCCTTTTCGAGCGTGCTCTGCTACGTGATCTACTACTTCGCCATCCAGCGCATGTCTGCTTCGCGCGTTTCCGCACTGTCGTACTTCCAGCCGTTCCTTGCTTCGTTGATGGCCGTCTTCTGGCTCGGAGAACAGATCACCTTGCCGCTGGTGGCGGGCGGCTCGGTCATCTTTGCCGGTGTGTTGCTGACGGAGCGCGGATGAGGGTCGCGGTCGTGACAGGCGCAGCAAAGCGCATCGGCCTTGCGATCGCGAATCGCCTGGACGACGAAGGCTGGACCGTGGTCCGCCATACCCACGCAGGCCAGGAGTTCTCAGCCGACCTGGAACGGGTGGGCGAAATCGAGGGGCTA
This sequence comes from Bryobacterales bacterium, assembly GCA_963795835.1. Taxonomy (GTDB): domain Bacteria; phylum Acidobacteriota; class Terriglobia; order Bryobacterales; family Bryobacteraceae; genus JALYXI01. Next base: position 458,257 of record CAWCJC010000006.1, read on the forward strand.
TTCGAACGGATCTACCAGCGCTTCGGCCGCATCGATGCTCTGGTGAACAACGCCGCCCGGTTCACCAGGTTCGACCCGCTGGACATTACGGAAGCCGATTGGGACCACATCCATTCCGTGAACCTGAAAGCCGTCTTCTTCTGCTGCCAGCAGGCCGCAAAGCGGATGCCGGAGGGTGGACGCATTGTGAACCTCAGCTCGCTGGGGGGCCTGCGCCCCTGGGCCGATCACTCGCACTACTGTGCTTCGAAGGCGGGAGTGATCATGCTGACCAAAGCACTGGCGAAAGCCTGGGCACCGCGCAAGATCACGGTAAACAGCGTGGCGCCCGGCGTGATCCCGTTCGGGTCTGAGGACGCGAGAATCAAATCCCTAATCGCCCAAACGCCGGCGGGCCGCGGCGGGGAGGCCGATGAAATTGCAAAGGCCGTCAGTTTTTTTCTGACGGCCCCTGATTTTATTACGGGTCAGATTCTGACCGTGGCGGGCGGTTTAGGCCTTTGAACCTTCTAAAGCCAACTCGGGTTGAGTAGCGGGCGGCTCCGGCAGTGCGGGCGGAACGTCGATGACCAGATCCCCAATCGGACGGTAATCGATTCCGGTTTCGCTCAGGAAGATCTCCAGTTCGCCGGGGCGCTTGATGTTGCCCTGGATCAAAGCTTCCGAGAGCGGATCTTCCACATATTTCTGAAGCGCGCGCCGCAACGGGCCGGGCGCCATAACTGCGATCCGAAGCGGTCTTCTCGAGAATGTACTTGGCGGCTTCGGTGGTGAGCCGAATCTTGATCTGTTTGGCTACCAGATTCACGTTGATCTGGCCGACCAGCAAATCGATAATCCGAATCAGGTCCTCATCGGTGAGCGAGGTGAAGAGGATGATGTCGTCAAGCCGGTTCAGGAACTCCGGGTTGAAAGCGCGTTTCACTTCACCGCGCACCATCTCTTCCAACTTTCCGGGAATGCCTTCGATGGCGGGCGCCTGGAAGCCCAGGTGTCCCTTCTTCTCCAGGAAGCGCGCCCCCAGGTTCGAGGTCATGATGATGATCGCGTTCTTGAAATCGACCGTGTTGCCGAGACCATCGGTTAACTGGCCGTCTTCAAACACCTGGAGCAGGATGTTGAAGATATCCGGATGCGCCTTCTCGATTTCGTCGAGAAGAATGATGGAGTACGGGTTGCGCTTCACGCGTTCGGTAAGCTGGCCGCCTTCTTCATACCCGATGTATCCGGGAGGCGAACCGATCAGCTTCGAGACCGAATGCTTCTCCATGAACTCCGACATATCGAAGCGGATCAAGCTCTTTTCACTTCCGAAGAGGAAGGAAGCGAGAGCGCGCGCAACTTCAGTCTTACCGACACCGGTCGGCCCCAGGAACAGGAACGAGCCCGCAGGCCGGCTGGACGCTTTGAGCCCCGCCCGCGAACGGCGGATGGCTCGCGCGAGCACCGAAATTGCTTTCTCCTGGCTGATGATGCGCTTGTGAAGCTCTTCTTCAATGCGGAGAAGCTTGGTGATTTCTTCTTCTTTGATGGAAGTCATCGGGACGCCGGTCCAGCGCGCCACGACGTCTTCAATATCGTCCTTGGTTACCACTCCGGTCGACGTATCGTCCAGATTGTACTTCTCGCGAAGCTGGCGCATGTTCTCGCGCTCTTTGCGTTCTTCATCGGAATAGAAGCGCGCCTTTTCGAACTCGTGATTCGCGATGGCGTTCTCCATGCGGTGCACGATGAACTTGATGCGCTTTTGAATGTCCGCCAGATCGCTGGGCAGGGTGGTGGCCCGCAGTTTTACGCGAGCGCCGGCCTCATCGATCAGATCGATGGCTTTGTCGGGAAGGTAGCGATCCGGAATGTACCGGCTGGAGGTATAGACGGCCGCTTCGATGGCTTCATCCGTATAGCCCACCGCGTGAAACTTCTCATAGCGGTCTTTGATGCCGTAGAGCACTTTGACGGCATCGGCTTCGGAAGGCGGCGGGACCTTGACGGCCTGAAAACGACGCTCAAGCGACCGATCTTTCTCGATCGATTTCCGAAACTCAGCCGGAGTGGTGGCACCGATACACTGAATTTCGCCGCGCGATAAAGCCGGCTTCAGAATATTTGCCGCATCGAGCGAACCTTCAGCCGAACCGGCGCCCACAAGCGTATGCAGCTCATCGATGAAGATGATGGCGTTCTGATTTTCCATCAGCTCTTTCATGATGGTCTTCAGCCGCTCTTCAAATTGGCCGCGGTACTTGGTCCCGGCGACGATCAACGAGAGATCGAGCGCAAGAATGCGTTTGTCGGCCAGAAAGCTGGGAACATCGCCTTCCGCAATGCGCTGCGCCAGGCCCTCGACGATAGCCGTCTTCCCTACCCCGGGCTCCCCGATCAGGACCGGATTGTTCTTGGTACGCCGGCAGAGAATCTGCACAACGCGTTCCAGCTCATAATCGCGTCCGATCAACGGATCGAGCGCGTTGTCCATGGCGGACTGCGTCAGATCGCGACTGAACTCCGCCAGAAGCGAACTTTCCTTCGGGCGGTTTGAGGACACTTTCTCCGATTGCGAGCGCTGTAACTCCTCGCGGATGGTGGATAGCCGAAGACCTCGCTCGTGGAGGATCTCGGCGGCAAAACATTTCTCTTCGCGCAGCAGCCCGAGCAGGAGATGCTCCGTGCCGATGTGCTTGTGGCTCAGACGCTCCGCCTCTTCCGCGCCATAGGCCAGCACGCGCTTGCATTCGTGGCTGAGCGGAAGGTCGACCGAGGTCGAAACCTTCTCGCGGATGGTGGTGTGTCCTTCGATCTGCTTTCTAATGGATTCAACCGCCGCGTGGGAACGCAAAAACCGGTTGGCCAAGGTCTTGTCTTCCCGCAGCAGGCCGAGCAGCAGGTGTTCCGTTTCTATATAAGGGCTGCCGAACTGGCTGGCTTCATAACGCGCAAAGAAGATGACCCGTCTCGCCTTTTCTGTATATCGCTCGAACATAAGCTTGGGTTGGTCTCTCTTTAAAGATACCTTGCGCGCCGGATCGGTTGCAAAACCTGCATCGAAGGTTTAGTCCTACCAAATCCCGAGACGCCAGTACCACGGGGGCAATGGAGGTGCGGAGAGCGCGCGCGAGGGCCTTGGAATGGCTTCCGGGACTGACATGCCACGGGTTTCAGGGGGAATTAACCCGGAACCAATTTACCGTCCGCCAAACGCAGGATCCGGTCGCAGCGCGCGGCGAACTGAAGGTTGTGCGTGACCAGCACGGTGGTGAGCTTGTGGGTGGCGTGAATGGAATCCAGCAGGTCGAAGATTCGTTCGCCGGTCCGGTTATCCAGGTTGCCGGTCGGCTCATCGGCCAGCAACAATCCGGGCGACCCCGCGAGGGCCCGGGCCAGCACGACGCGCTGCTGTTCGCCGCCTGAAAGTTCACCCGCGCGATGGTGAGCACGCTCGGCAAGCCCGACGTCCGCCAAGTTCGCGAGCGCGATGCGTTCCGCTTCCGCGCGCACCGTTCCGCGGATCCGGAGCGGCATGGAGACGTTTTCCGCCGCGGTAAATTCCGGCAGCAAGTAATGAATCTGCCAGACGAAGCCGATGCGCCGGTTGCGATAGTCGGCCAGTTCGGCATCGCTGTAGCGGGAGATATCGGCGCCGTCGAAGAGAATGCGACCCGAAGTCGCTCGATCTAGGCCGCCGAGCAGATGGAGAAGCGTTGACTTACCGCACCCTGATTCGCCGACGATGGCGACACGCTCCCCGGGTTCGACGGAAAGCTCCAGATTGTCGAAGACGGTAAGGGGCTTGGCGCCGGAGACGTAAGTTTTTCGAACACCCTCGCAGCGGAGCATGGGCCCGGTTAGTGAGCTTTCCCCATCGATTGATGTTAGCGCGGCCGGGTTTTTACAGTTTAAAATCGTTGCCACTAACTGGCCCCCTGTCGAGCGGCCTTTGGGGCGCGTTCCTCGCGGAGTTGGCGGAGCATTTCCAGATCTTTGGCGTAATCACGCGGGGGCGGGACGAAGAAGGGAAGCGCTGGCATTTCGGCGTTTTGCGAAACGAACTGCTGCTTGCGGAGATCCTGCATTGCTTCCAAGGTTTTTTGGGCCCGGACGAAGGCGCGTTCATTGGCGGTTTGGTAGCGGAGCAGGACGGCAAAGCTGGGCGGGAGAGCGGAGACGTCGGATACGGCGAGCAGTTCGCCTTGCAGGCGGCAGGCGCGTTCGACCAGCCATTGATGGCGCGCCATGTTTTCCACGTGCAGGCGCTCGGTTTGGGTGGCGGGGGACCATTCCTCGAGCAGACCCTGCAGGAGTGCATCGAAATCCGCCTGACTTTCGCCGGGCATGATGAGTGTGCCGGAGGCCAGACCGTGGCGGATGGCATTCTTGGAAGAGATGGCCTTACCCGCTTGCGTGCGGGGGCCGGTGGCTGTCTTTCGCTTTTCTGGCGCCGGTTGAGGAAGCATAACGGGAATCCTTTTTACGGCTTTGTTTTAGCAAAACGATTTGCGGGTGCGAGAGAGGCGGCGGGCTAAGCTGTTGGAGGTACTGCGACAATTCCTGGATTTTCTACGTGAATGGCGCACCGGGATATAATTCACCCAACCCGCTCGTTATGCCACTCTTGCCAAATTCCCAGCCTCCGTCACGCCGCGATCTTCTGGAGCTTGCGGTTCGTGCCGCGGCCCTTCCCGCCGCAGCGCAGTTCTTCCCCGCCTGGCTCAAGGCCGCTGAAGACCACAACCATGGGGGCGCCCAAGCCCCACCCCAACCGCCGACGCTGCAGAACTACAAGCCGCAGTTTTTTTCTGCCGAAGACTTCAGCGCTTTGCAGGCGATGACCGAACTCCTGATCCCCACCGATGAAACTCCGGGCGCGCGCGAGGCCCACTGCGCGCACTATATCGACTTTGTGATGCAGGCTTCGAGGGAAGCGAACCCCAAACTTCAGGAGCAATGGCGCGATGCCATGAAGGCCCTGCAAACAGCGGGTTTTCACACCGCGTCCGGCCCCCAACGCGCGAAGCTTCTGGAAGCTATGTCCTTGCCTGAGCGTGACCGAACCGCCAAGCATGCACTCTTTCCGGCTTATCGCCTGATCAAGACACAGAACACTTTCGCTTTTTACACGGCCCGGGCCGGGATGATTGAAGCGCTCGATTACCGGGGCAATTCTTATAACGTCACGTTTCCGCCCTGCGAACACCCGGAGCATCACACGGTTTAATATGCCCACTCAATACGACGCCATCGTAGTTGGATCCGGAGCCTGCGGCGGATGGGCCGCCATGCAGCTTTCTGAAGCCGGAATGAAAGTGCTGATGCTCGAAGCAGGCAGCCCGGTGGATCCTAAGAAGGATTTTCACCACACGTTTCTGTATCAGATGGACTATCGCGGCCAGGGAAAGCCGGGCAGCTTGCGGCGTTATTCGGGGTCGGAACGGAATTACCGCATTATGCTCGACAACTCGGAGAACCCTTACACAACGGCTCCGGGCACGAATTATCACTGGTCGCGATCGCGGGTGCTGGGCGGCCGCACGCTGCATTGGGCGCGCGCGACGGACCGGATGGCCGATTACGAATTCAAAGCCGCTTCGCGCGACGGCTTCGGGCTCGATTGGGATGTGACGTATGCCGATATGAAGCCTTATTACGACCGCGTGGAAGGCTTCATCGGCGTAAGCGGCGCAAGAGAGGGCCTGGCGCAATTTCCCGATGGCGTGTTCCTTCCGGTCATGCCGCTGAACTGCGCTGAAACAATCTTCACGGCGGCTTCGAAGAGCCTGGGATGGCGGTCCACTCATCGCCGGCTGGCGCAGCTGACACAGGCTCACAACAAACGCGCCCCTTGCCACTATTGCGGCAACTGCGTGAACGGCTGCGACGTGGGGGCCATGTTCAACACGGTGGCCGTGACGCTGCCGCCCGCGCTCAAAACCGGCAACCTGGAGGTAAGGACGGACTGCGTCGCGGCGCAGGTCCGCATGAACAAGGAGAACCGCGCGCAGGGCGTAACCTATATCGAGCGATTCACGAACAAGTCCGTAGAAGTGGATGCGAAGTACGTGGTGCTGGCGGCTTCGACGCTGGAGAATACGCGGCTGATGCTGCTTTCCGCGAAGGGCGGGCTGGCGAACTCGAGCGGTCTGTTGGGCCACTACATGATCGATCAGGTGGGCGGCGGGGGAGTGAGTGGATTCCTGCCGAAGCTGAAGGGCGGACCGAGCCGCCTGGATGACGGCAAATCGGCGGGCATTACGATCCCGAATTTCCAGAACATCGACGCCAAGACCGCGCGCAAGGATTTCATCCGCGGGTACGTGATGAATGCGACGGGCGGCCAATCCGAGTACCCGATGTATGCCGCATCGCTGCCCGGCTATGGCTCTGAATGGAAGCGTGAAGTGAAGAGCCGCTATGTGGCGCAGGCGAGAGTCTGGATAGCCGGCGGCGAAATGCTGGCGCAGAAAGACAACCGTGTGGAGCTTGATCCGGAAGTGAAAGACCACTGGGGCATTCCGGTGCTGAAGATTCACTTTGAGCATCACGACAATGACTACAAATTGATTGAGGACTTTCAGCAGCGCGCCGAAGAATTGTTCCGCAAAGCGGGCGGGGAGAAGATGCCTGGATTCAATGAGGGCGGTCCGGCCGGCTTCCCCGGTGGACCTGGCTCGCCGGACGAGACTCTGAGAATGCGAGGGCGTGCGGGACGGCGAAGTTTGGGCGGGTCGATTCATGAAGTGGGAACGGCGCGGATGAGCGCGAGCCCGAAAGAGGGCGTGCTCAACTCCCATTGCCAGACGCACGATATTGCGAACCTTTACGTTTTCGGCGGTAACGCGTTTCCGTCTACTGGCGATAAACATCCGACGCTGACCATGATGGCTTTGAGTGCACGGGGGTGCGACCATCTGCTGGCGGCAGCCCGGGGTTAAACATGACTCTTACGCAAATCAGCGTTGACGAATATCTCGCCACATCGTATCGCCCGGACTGCGATTTTATTGATGGGGAACTTGAGGAACGTAACGTGGGGCAGAAAGATCATAGTAGACTGCAAACCCGTATTGCGTCGTGGTTTGACGCGCGCCGAAAACAATGGGATTTGGAAGCTTTCGTTGAACTTCGGATGCGAGTGTCTGAAACCCGATACCGCATCCCGGACGTTTGTGTAGTCACGCTTCCGCAACCAGAGGAGCAAGTGATCACGGGTGCTCCGTATATCGCAATCGAGGTGATGTCGCCGGACGACAGATTCCCCCGATTGCAAGAACGTTTCGACGATTATCTATCGATGGGAATTGAGAACATCTGGGCGATCGATTCCACCACGGGCCGCGCCTGGCAGATTACCGAAGCGGGGCATCTGGAAGCGCTCGATCGCGTCCTTCGTACTACGGACGGCAGAGTGTCGCTGCCGCTCGCCGAACTCCTAAGCTGATCGGACCGCCGGCATCAGCTTTTTCGTAGAGGGTGGGGCCGCTTCGCGGGTTTGCGTGAAGCCCTGATCAATGACTTTCCACCGGGCGGCGAGTTGGCCGGCTTTTTCGGGTTGCGCGGCGGCTAAGTTTTTCTGCTCGGAGCGATCCTGGGACAGGTTGTAGAGTTCCCAGGGCCCGTCATCGCCGGTCGCGATCAGCTTGAGCGCACCCTGGCGCAGGGCGCGGTTGTGGTTGTGGTTGAAGTAAAGATAGTCGCGCGGAATGATGTTGTCTTTGGCGAAAGTGGGGGCCAGGCTTTGCCCGGCAGCCTTTCCCCCGGCGAGATCGACCAGCGTGGGAAGCACGTCGATGAAGTGGCACGGATTGTGGCGCAGCTGGTTCGCTTGCTGAATTCCCCTTGGCCAATGAACGATGAGGGGTGAAGCGATGCCGCCTTCATTGACCCAGGACTTGTGAAGGCGAAACGGCGCATTCGAGTTACTGGCCCAGCCGGGGCCGAGACCGAGATGGGTGCGGGCGGAGCCGAGCGGAGCGGTGGCATCGTGGCCATCGCCGCGGATGAGCTGCTCGGAGCTGGCGCCGTTATCGGAGAGAAAAAGGACCACGGTATCGTCCAGCGCGTTCATGGCTTCCACCTGTTTCAGCAGCTTGCCGATTTCGGTATCCATGCGGGTGATCATGGCGGCGTGGATCGCCATCTTGGTGCGCTGCAGTTTCTTTTGCTCGGGCGTGAGGGTGGCCCAGGGGACAGCGCGGCTGACCTCGCCCGGTCCGATCTTGGCGATCAGTTCGGCATCGGGTGTGTTCCAGTGGGTCCACATGTCCGGTTCGAGCGGCGCGAGCGAGCAGTTGACCAGACCCATGCGCGTCATGCGCTGCCACTTGCGCTCGCGGGCGGTATCCCAGCCTTCGCTGAAGCGGTCATGGTAGTGGTCGATGTCCTCTTGGGGTGCTTGCAGAGGGAAGTGCGGCGCGTGGAAAGCAGCGTAGAGGAAGAAGGGCGAGGCTGGAGATTCGCGGGCGTGCTGTTGAAGGAAGCGGACGCCGTAATCGGCGATGGCCGTGGTGCTGTAGTAGCCCGCATCGGGCTTGGGAAGGCGTTCTCCATCAAGCAGGTGCGCATTCTGTGTGAAGAAGCGGAGCTCATCCATCATGGTGTAGGAGTGATGGAAGCCGACGCCCTTCTCTCCGGTCACATGTTTCATGTGCCACTTCCCGGTGTGATAGCTGCGGTAGCCGAGAGGCGTGAGGTATTCGGGAAGGAACTTGGTGGAGGCGGGGATATTGCCAGGGGTCATGATGTCGCTGGCGGTTTGCTGGGCGTACTGACCGGTTAGCAGGCAACTTCGGGAGGGTCCGCAACGGGCGGTGGAGTAGGCTTCGGTGTAGCGGAGTCCGTTAGCGGCGAGGCGATCGAGATTCGGGGTGTCGATGTCGCCACCGTAGCAGCGGGCATCGGAGAAGCCCATGTCGTCGGCGAGGATGACGAGGAAGTTGGGCTTTTTGGATGGGGCCGCGGGGAGGAGGGCGGAAGCGGCGGCGGTGGAAGCGAGATTGAGGAATTGCCGACGGTGCATAACTGCTTCATCATATGCGAAGGAATGGCGTTAGCAGGAGGAGATGGTGCACGCGGCATGATTCGAGCATGCCACCTTCTGATTCGCACTCAGACCATTTGATTTGCGGAAATTCTGCCGCATCATCCGAGCGGTTCTGGTAGATTTGTTAGGCCAAAATGGCATTTCGTCTTTTGATCATGGGTGGCACGGGGCAGGTCGGAGCCGCGGTGGTACGGGCGATGGCTGCCGAGCCGTCCTGCGCAGAAGTGGTGATGGTGAATCGCAAGACGATTCCTCTGACCGCCACCACTCGCTTGCGTCAGGTGATCCTGGATTCGGCAGCGGCGCAGTTTCCCGCAGAAGTGACCAAGCTTGCGCTTAGCATGGGGGCGCTGGGCGACCCTGTCTATGGGGCCTCCTGTGTTGGCGTCGGTAAAGGCAGCAGGAAGTGGAGCGAGGAGGAGTTGAAGGCCCTCGAAATTGGGGTGGTCGGTGGTTTTGCTCGAGGCTGCCATGCGGGAGGAGTTACTCGGTTTGCGCTGCTCTCAGCAGCGGGAAGCAATGCAAAAAGCAGGATTCGCTATGCGCGAGTGATGGGGCTAAAAGAAGAAACTGTCCAAGGTGTCGGCTTCAAACGTTTGGCGATTTTCCGCCCAGGAATTATCGCAGGGAATGCTCACACGCCCGGCTATGCTGCCTGGTTGGGGCGTCTGATTCCGGGACCGTGGGGAACCATTGAGCAGGAGGATATCGGGCGCGCTTTTGCCGCTGAATTCATCAGTAGCCCGGCCCCAAACGGCGTCGTGTATCTCGACAACACAGCGATGAAACAGAGTTCCCGCGCCTAGGCACGGGCATGATTCTCCGCACTACCCAATGCACGCTTTAGAGCCTGTCGAAAGGTCAGCAGCGGTTGAGGCAGGATGTCCCGTATGGGCATGGGATTTCCGCTCATATCGACACTGAGGCTATCCACCATGCCCTTCATCGCGCCTCCGGGGAGCTTCCCCATGCGGTCAATGAGCGGGGCGAACGCACCCAAGAGTGCAAGAGGGATCTGGACCTTGATGGGCCGCCGATGGCCCAGGGTGTCTGCCGTGATATCGATCAATTGATTGACCGACAGGATTTCATCGTTACCCACGTCATAACACTGGCCATATGTGCGCGGATCTTCGAGCACACCGAGCATGTAGTAAACCAGGTCATCGATGGCGATTGTGCGCATCTTCGGGGAGTCGCCACCGAGACTAAGAGCGATTCGCCGCCCGGCGTTGCTCACCACGGTGTCGAATCCGCGCCCACCAACGCCGACGATGTATCCAGGCTGAATCACGGTTGCATCCAGCCCGCTGCCTAGCAGCAGTTGCTCGGCATTCCAACGTTCGCGCAGCCACTCGCTTTTTTCATCAGGCGAGATTCCCAGGGACGTGAGGTACACGACGCGGCGCGCGCCCGATGACCGGCAGGCCGTGATCACGTTTTGCACGCCGTTCTTTTCAATTTCCATGAATCTGGGACGCGCTGCGCTGCTTTGCTGAGGCGACAGTGTGTGGATGGCAATGTAGACTGCCTCGACCGACGCTATGGCGCGCTGAACTGAGGAGAGGTCGGCAATGTCCCCCGGGACAATCTCGCACCCGGCAGCGGCCAAGTCCGCGAGCTTGGCCGGATTTCTCGCCAGACAGCGTATGGCATAGCCGTTCGTGAGGAGGGCCTTCGTAAGATGTCTGCCGACGAATCCGGACGCACCGATCACCAGAACTGTCTTCATGATTCTTCTCTCCTGAACTTATTGTTAGCGGGCCTCGAAATAGCCAGGCCCGTTAAGGTCGGCGAGCAACCCAGGGCCGGTGGGCTCCCAGCCGAGCTGCTCACGCGTGCGGTTACTGGAAGAAGGATTGTCCGTTGCCGCGATTGCCGCGAGAAAACTGAATTGCTTTGCGGCCTTCCTGGGAGATACGGAGCTGGCCGGGATGTTGAGTTGGCGGCTAATCGCTTCGGCTACGGAACGAAACGCGATTCCCTGCTCCGCCACGCCGTGATAGCGCGCCCCTGCGACACCGTTTTCGAGCGCCAGCCTGAAGAGGCGGGCCGCATCCCTTCGATGCACCGCGGGCCAGCGGTTTTGACCATCACCGATATAGCCCGCGTTGCCTTTCTTGCGCGCGATTTTGATCAGCAGCGGCACGAATCCGGTGTCTCCTTCGCCATGAACCGTTGGGGCAAGCCGGACCATCGTTGCGCGCACTCCCAAAGAAGCCCAGGCTTCGACCTTCTCCTCCGTCTTCGCGCGGGCGATGCCAGGCGAGAGGGGATCGGGCTCATCCTCTTCCGTCGCCGGCTTCCGGGCGCGAAACCCAACATGCGAGAGGCCGATTGTGCCAAAGGTCGTAACCAGCGGTCTGCCTGATCCCTTCAGGGCGGCGCCCATCGCGTCGATGGCGCGCCGGTCTGCCCCGGCGGAGGCGGCCAGGAACCGCGAGACGATGCCGGTTGGAAGTCCGCCGAAGAGAATCCGCAGACGCTGCGCCAATGGGATCTGTGACAGCTTATGCATGAAAGCGAGGTGAATCACTCCATCCGTAGCCGCGGCCGCGCTGCGCAGGCTTTCGCTGTCATCAAGGCTGCCGGGATGTGGCTGTACCCCTTTGGCCGACAGTGATTTTGCCGCCGCTTCGGAACGCGCGAGCGCGGTAACAGAATGTCCGGCCGCTATCAGTTCTTCGGTGACTGCCGATCCGATGAATCCTGTTGCACCGGTTACAAAAACTCGCATATGGCTTCTCCTTTTTTCCAGCGGGGCGGCCTGGTCCGAAGGCTGTTCCGGTCCGCTGAATCAACTCTAGCCGCAGGATAGGAGACGGTCTATAATCGAGAGTACTATTTCTGTTTATTGGGAGTCCAACTGGACCCGTTATCTCAGATCATCGGACTTTTGAAGCCGCAAGCCGTCGGCTGGCGCGTAGTGGAGGCGCACAACGCCTTCACAATCAGTTTTCGGCCCGTTCAATGTTGTGGTCTTCGGCCAGATGATTGAAGGAGCCTGTCACGTCGAAAGGGACGACGGCATCAGTTTCGATGCTGAGGCCGGTGACTTCATGCTGATGGCCGCGCCGCCGAACTGGACGTTGTCGGCGCTGGGTGGAGGCCCTGCGGTTGATTTCTTAGCGGCTACCGAGGACCCCGGGCTGCTTCTCTCCTCCGCGCCCCCGGCGCACATCACGCGGTTTATCGCTGGGAACTTTCAATTCGCTCCCGCCAATGCCGATCTTATCTCGAGCCTGATGCTGCCCATTATTCACGTGCGCGGAACTGAAGTTGTGGCTGGCCGGTTAGCGACATTGCTGGCGACCCTGGGTGAGGAGGCGCTGACCGATCGGCCTGGGCGTTCGCTGGTGCTGGATCGTCTGCTGGAGGTGATGCTGATTGAAGCGTTACGCTACCGTTCTCCCCAGATTGGTGAAGGTGGCCGTGGACTTCTGGCTGGCCTGGCGGACCCGAACATCGGGCGGGCGCTTCGCATCATGCACGCCGACACCAAGCGGCCATGGACGCTCGCCGAACTCGCCCGCGAGGTGGGCATGTCTCGATCCGCTTTCGCCTCGCGCTTCGCACGAATCGTCGGTGTTCCCCCAATCGAATACCTGGCCAACTGGCGGATGACGCTTGCGAAAAGCGCATTAGCATCATCAGACGTGCCCATGACCGACATTGCTGAGATGGCGGGTTATCAATCCGTGAGTGCATTTAGCACGGCATTCAAGCGGGAGACGGGTTACTCTCCGACGCTCTATTTGCGGTCGCTTCGCGAACCTGTTTGAGGGGATTCACTGCTTGAGGAGCGCGGAAGCTTTGCCACTTTCGTCAGCCCGGCATCCATAAACCGGATCATCCAGGCGAGGCTCTCATCCGGATCGTTGTTCCACTGAAAGGCGTTGCCGGCCTTGAGCACTGCGTAGCCGTGCATGGTACAGCGCAGCATACGGATTGCGTGGTCGAGTTCGTCGGGCTGGATGCCGTAGCTGGACAAGACCGCCCGAACCGAGTCGATCACCCGGGCGGCGGCAGCGAACAGCGGGTCGTCGGGCCCTTGGAACTGCGCCCCGATCGTAGCGGAGTAGCGCCCCGGGTGCTCGTCGATGTAGGACTGAACCGCCGTGAATAGCGCTTCAATCGCGTTCGCCCCTGACTTGCCCTGGAGCGCCTCCCGCAGAGCATCGCCCAACTCGGTCATCGCCAGCGTCGCGATGCGGTGCTGAAGATTTCCAATACTGTCGACGTGCTTGTAGAGCGCGGGCGCCTTCACGCCCAGCCGTTCGGCAAGCGCCGCGAAGCTCACGGCTCCGATGCCCGCCTCGTCGGCAAGTTCAGCTCCTGAGGCCACCACCTGGACCGTGTTCAATCCCGCTCTAGGCATGGTGGTGTTCAGCGAGGAATGGCAAAAGGGCGGCCGCTACTTCCCCCGGGTACTGCCCGTGCGGGTAGTGACCCGCGTTTTCGATCATCTGGTAGCGGCCCAGCCCGGCCGGCAATAGCGCGACAATCGCAGCGGCTTCGGCCTCCGGGTCCGGGAAATCTGAATCATGACTGCCCATGATCACCAGAGCTGGGCAACGGACGTTGGCCAGTTGTGCGGCGGCGTCGACCGGCTTCGAGCTACCCATCTTCCGGGCCGCCTCCGCGCGTCCGGATTCGCGCAGGTTCATCTTGAGAGCCGCCAGCCATGCGTCCCAGTCCACGGGCTTGCGTCCTGGATACGCTAAATCGAGGTACTTCGACCAGGCCTCCAAGCTTCCGCCGAAGATGAAGCGCGCCAGCAGGAGCATACCGCGACGATAAGGCGCGTTGCGCAGAAGCGCAGTCAAGCTGATTTTCGGTGGGCGGGTGAACGGGTCAATCTCAACGATTGCTCTCACCAGATCCGGATTGGTAGCGGCCGCGATCGTCGCGGACCCGCCCGAAAAGGACTGCCCTACGATGGCAGCCGGGCCGCCCAGCTTACGGATGACCTGAATCAGATCACTGGCAGTATCGGCCCGACTGTAGGTGCGCCAGCCGGTGCTGGACTCGCCATGTCCCCGCAGGTCGACACTGGCGACGCGATAGCCCGCGTTGACGATCAGCGGCGCGAGGAAACGGTAGGTGCTCCGAGTATCGCCCATTCCCGGAGACAACACGACCAGCGGCCCATCTCCGGCCACATCGTAAGCGATGCGCCCGCCGGCGACGTCGAGAAATCCGGCTAGACTAGTTTGGTTATTAATCATAACTAAAAGGTTATCATAGATAACTTACCGGTTGAGGTTCAGCGCTTTGATGGCGGGAATCGGACGTCTGCTTGCCGGCCAGGCAAGCTCGTTCTCGTCTCCGCCGGCACAGGATTGCGCTTGCTGTCGAAGGCGGCACGCGCGGTCTCTACCTCTTCGAGATGTTCCTCCGCCCATAGCCAAACGCCGCAGAAAGCCGCACTGAGGCTCAGGCCTAAATCCGTCAGGCGGTACTCCACCTTGGGGGGAATTACCGGATAGACGGTTCGTGCCACCAGGCCCTCGCGCTCCATCTGGCGAAGGGTCTGCGTGAGCATCTTGTAGCTGATGCCGGGAACCATTTCACTGAGCCGGGTGAATCGGACTTCGCCCCGCTCGGTGAGCACCTCGATGATCATCATCGTCCACTTATCGGCCACGCGGCCGATTAGCTCCGTCACCAAAGCTTCCACCCTCGGATCAGTCTGCTCCTGGGTTTCGCACTGCGGGAGAGTTGGAACGGCAGCCCTCTTTGGATTCTTGGTTTTCAGCGCCACCTTGTTACTCTCCTTTTGGTTCATATAAAACTATTAAGTGCCCTCTTCCCATGAGAGAGTGACAGCGCCATAATGCCATATAGGACGACTTCGCCGCAAGGCAGCGAGTCCTAAACGAGGAGAAACACCATGAAAGTCCAAGATCGCGTAGTAATCGTTACCGGCGCTTCGTCGGGAATCGGGCTGGCAACAGCAATTGCTCTTTCTGAACGCGGTGCAAAGGTCGCCTTATTCGCTCGGAATAACGAGGCCCTGCAAAAATTAGAGCAACAGCTTCCGGGCAGCTTGGCTGTCACGGTGGATATGACGGAGTTTGATCGCGTGCGGGAAGCGATCCGCGCCGTGCATCAGCACTATGGCCGCATTGACGGGCTTGTAAACAATGCGGGGCGCAGCTACGCTGCTTCCGTAGAAGAGATTGAGCCGGCGCTCTTTGATGAAATCTTCCATCTGAACGTTTTGGGCCCAATTATCGCGATGCAAGCTGCAATTCCGCTGATGCGGGCTCAGGGTGGCGGCAGCATCGTGAACATTAATTCGGGAACCGCGTTCATGACCGTTCCGCAATACAGCGTGTACTCAGCTTCGAAGCGGGCGCTGCTTGGATTCAGTCTTACCGCGCGTGGCGAGTTGGAGAAAGATGGCATCGTGGTGAGTGAGGTGTACCCATTCATTACCGCGACAAACTTCGGTAAGAACAGGATGGGGAATCCGACAGGTGGTGGCCCGGCTGCCAATTATGCCCAAGGTGACACGCCTGAATTCGTCGCCAGTCTTGTTCTCCAAGCCATCGAAGAAGGGCAGGCTCAATATTTCGCGAATGACCGTCTTCGGCAACTGGCCGGCATAGCTTGACCCGGAAAGGAACAACCATGAGACTGACTGGAAGAACGATTCTGATCACCGGCGGCACAAGCGGGATCGGACTTGAACTCGCGAAGCAACTCATCGCGCAACGAAACACGGTCCTGATCACAGGCCGAGATGCAGAACGGCTGGCCGCGACGAAAGCGAAGCTACCTGTTCAGACTTACGTCTGCGACGCAGGGAATCCGGCCGACATTCGAAACTTGCAGAGTACGATCGCTGCAGAATTTCCCAAGCTCGACACGCTGATCAACAACGCCGGGATTATGCGCAACCTGAACCTCAACCAGCCGCACGAACTGAAGGACGTTACTCTGGAACTCGCGATTAATCTGTGTGGGCCCGTTCAGATGGTCCAGGCGTTTCTGCCGCAGCTTAAGACCTGCCCGGACGCTTTGATTGTGAATGTGTCCTCAGGCTTGGCCTTTGTCCCCTTTCCGCTATCGCCCGTTTACAGCGCGGCTAAAGCCGGCCTGCACGCTTATACCCGCTGCCTTCGTGCGCAGTTGGCGCACACCAGCGTCCGGGTGGTGGAGCTGGCGCCTCCCGGTACGGAGACCCCGTTGCTCCGCGGCGAATTCAAGAAAGAGATGAAGGGCCAAAAAGGCATGGATGTGCGGGCTCTTGTTACGAAAGCGATATCAGGGATCGAATCGGGCAAGAAAGAGATTCGTCCCGGGATTAGCAATGTGCTGTACGTCTTGAGCCGGGTTGCTCCGCGGGTTCCTTTTGGGCAGATGGTGAAGATGCTGCCGGCTGCGGTCAGGGCTTAGCCGTTCAAGGCACTCTTACCAGGGGATCTCTCCCCCGGTTTCGAGGAACTTGCCCGTGACGGGCGGATCGAGAAGGGCGACACGGACGATCTCCGCGGCTCCTTCTTCTATTGTCTGAGAACCGCTGTTCCCGTTCAAATCCGTGGCTGTGTAACCCGGATTGACGGAGTTTACGGCGATCTTACCGTCGCGGAATTCGTAGGCCAATTGAACGGTTAACATATTCAATGCAGCCTTTGAAGCGCAGTAGCCCAGCACTTTGACCGGCGCATACTTCCATTTCGTATCGGTCTGTTGACTGATAGAGCCGAGTTCGCTCGAGACGTTTATGATTTGAGCCTGCGGCGCAGCCAAGAGAAGCGGAAGCATCGCCTGTGTGACCGCAACAGTGCCTACGAAGTTGGTCTGCATGATTTTACTCACGGCCTCAGGATGGACCTTGCTGGGCGGCCCATCGCCCTGAGCTACTATGGCAGCGTTATTGATGAGGAGGTCGAGTTTCCTGAACTGGTTCCGAATCGTTTCTGCGGCAGTGACCGCGGTCTCTGGCAGGTCGAGGTCAATGTGAAGGAACTGCACATCGAGACCTTCGGCCTGGAGTCTTGCGACTGCCTGCCTGCCAAGCTCTTCGTTTCGCGCGGCGGCGAGAACTGTCCACCCGGCCTTCGCGATCTGGCGAGCTACCTCGAAACCGATGCCTTTGTTGGCACCTGTAATCAGCGCCACTTTCGTTGTTTCTTGCATGTTCATCTCCTAGTTAGATTTTGTCGCGCTTTCATCTGAGAAAGCCGGTCAAGA
Organism: Bryobacterales bacterium; assembly: GCA_963795835.1. GTDB lineage: Bacteria > Acidobacteriota > Terriglobia > Bryobacterales > Bryobacteraceae > JALYXI01. The sequence continues at coordinate 475,493 of CAWCJC010000006.1, forward strand.
GTTCCTGCATCCCGGTGGGAGAGCGGCCAAGCAGACGCTCCAGAGTTGGGTCGATCACTGCGAACTCGCCCGCACGGCTCGCGCTGTATAGACTTCCAATTCCTTTGGCCAACGACTCGGAGACACCATGTGATAACAGCCGGGTGAGGTACTCTTCATCGCTAATCGTTTCCCTTTCCACGGTACGGCCAAGAATGTTCGTGGCGATTTTGGCGATAGCGGCGAAATCCAGGGCTTGCGAGCTAGTCAAGGGCGGCGAGATGCCATCGAACAAGCCTGGCTCAGTGAGCGCCGCGGCAGCCACTTCCGCCAGATCGGCGCGCGCCGTCCAGGAGACCGGTCCATCAGCAGGCAGCGCGATCTTTCCCGTCTCTCTGATGCCTCCCATTTGCGGGAGCGCCGATTCCGCATAGAAGCCGTTTCGCAGGGATAGGTAGGGCACGCCAGACGATTCGAGCAGCGCTTCCGTCGCGGCGTGATCCCGGCAGGGCGCAAAGGCGGACGACGGATTCGCTCCCTGGTGACTGGTGTAGAGAATGCGTTTGACACCGGCGCTCCTGGCCGCCCCAATCGCGTTCTGATGCTGCCGGACCGCCTCTTCCCCCATCTTGTTCACGGAAACAATGAGCACCTGTTCAGCCCCCTCGAAAGCCTGAAGCAAGCCGGCGGGATCTGAGAAGTCACCCTTAGACACACGAATGCCCTGCTGCTTGAGGTCTTCCGCTTTCTCCGGTTCCCGCACGCTGATGCCGATCTGAGCGCCGGGAAGCCTCTTGAGAAGATTCTTCACGACGAGCCGGCCCAACGCTCCGGTAGCACCTGTGATGACGATCATGGGTTTCTCCTCTGCACGCGAGTCTGTGTTACCGCTGAAACAGCTTTATGTTACCTACGCTAACACGATATCCAGGAAAAGGATAGCCAATGGGAGCCACGACCTCAATCGAGGGCAAAGAGAAAGTCGTGGAGGGCATGCGGGAGCGCATCCTGGCCGCTGCCCTGGACCTGCTCAATACAGGCGGGCGCGATGCGCTGACGACGCGGGCTGTTGCAGAAGCAGCCGGAGTGCAGCCGCTGAATGTTTCGCGACAAGGAAGGCATGCTCGAAGCGCTGGCCGAACACGGTTTCGCGCGCTATCTTGCCCGGAAGCGACATAGACGTATCCAAGGAGATCCGGTAGAGGCACTACGCCGAGGGTGGGATCAACACGTCGAGTTCGGTCTGCAGCATCCCATGCTCTACCTTTTGATGTATGCAGAGCCGCGCGACGGGAATCAATCCGGGGCGGCGGCTCTCGCGTTCTCGATGCTACGGAAAAGCATGGCGCTGGTCGCTGTAGCAGGGCGCCTTAAGGTCGCGGAGGAGCGTGCCGTCAGCCTCTACCATGCTGCCGCAGTCGGGGTCGTTCTGTTCCTGCTCAACTCTCCGGAGAATGCGAGGGACCTCACGGTCTCCAAGATGATGCGCGAAGCTGCTCTCGCGGCAATCACCACACAGGCGGAGGATCGATTGCCGGAGTCGCCCGGGCTGAAGGCGGCCATTACGCTTCGCGCTGTGCTGGACCGGGGGGAGTTGTTCTCAGAGGCCGAAGGGGCGCTGCTGCGGGAATGGCTTAGCCGGGTCATAACGCAGGGAACTCCAATCGAGTAGTTCTCTGTTCCGGAACCCTTGACCGCCATTCAATTCGCTAACATCGCCGCACACGCAAGACCCATTGTGATTTAACAATGAGATATGAATGAGCGCGTTTCTCCTTACGTCCTTACAAACGAGAATAGTCCGGCGTTCTGGCTGAACGACAATCTCTGGATGCCTTTGGCCGGTAGCTTCCTTACGAACGGGAACCTCTGCTTCATCGAGCAGGTCTGCGGAACCGGCATCGGTGGGCCGCCAACCCATAGCCACCCTTCTGACGAGGGCCTGTACATACTGGAGGGCCGTTGCACTTTCCACGCTGGAGGCGAAACCGTCGAAGCCGGACCGGGCACTCTGGTTTCCGTGCCCCGGTTCGTGGAACACAGCTTCACCGTGGATACCCCAAATTCACGGCTCCTGAATTTCTATTCGCCAGGTGGCTTCGAGATGCTGCTCATGAGTCTGGCAACCCCCGCGGAGGAGCGCAAACCGCCCGTTCCGGGCTCTATTCCGATGCCTCCACGTTGGATGGTCGAAGAGTGCTCTCGAGAGTTCGGCCAGATCCCCGGTCCATCGCTTCCGTTTGCAGATCCGCCCACGAAGGAAAACAGGGCGACAAGGCCGAGTACCGTGAATCCAGTCAAGCCTTTCGGGATCAGCACAAACGAGGCTCCGGCCTACTGGTCGCAAGGAATTCTATGGACCATTCTGGCGAGTGCCGAGCAAACGGGTGGCTCGTATTCACTGATGGAGGAACTCTGTCCCAAACATTCCGGACCGCCGCCTCACACGCATGAACAGGATGAGGCGATCTATGTGATAGACGGGGAGCTTACGATGATCCTTGGCGCCGCAGAGATCCGTGCGAAGTCTGGAGCGCTTGCGTATATTCCCGCTCGATGTGTGCACAGCTTTCGGATCGATTCGGACCAAGCGCGGCTGCTCAACTTCTACCTGCCCGGGGGATTTGAACAGGTCATCACAGAGTTCGGCGTACCGGCGAAGTCGCGCGTGATTCCGCCACCGGACGTGAAGTCGCCGGGGACCCCTGAGCAGATGCAAGCGCTATTCCGGAGGGTAGGGATGAACACTGTTGCGCTACCCGATGCGCTGCGCAACCAGCGGTAAAGAACTGCCCCAAATCCTCACGGGAGGGAAGATCAGCGAAGTCTGACTTCGCTTTCTGATGATGGCGTCGGACATTGTCGAGTTGTCGTGTGGTACCAGCGCTGACCGAATATATGGTAGGTAGTCGAGCGCGACCTGGCCCAAATGGAGCTGCCATACGTTAATCTGCCTTGGCTGGGAGCGAGTCTCACGCCAGTTGAGAAGCACACGCCCGAGATGAAGGACTTGCTGATCCTGTCTAATGAAATGGTTGACGAGCTGCTCGCTGCCGATCACATCGTGATTAGCACACGGGTTTTAGGCACACCGATATCGGAAGGTGCGCGACCATCTCTAGTTTTGGAAGCCGCAAGCGTGGGGCGGATGGGATTCATCGTGTCCGATCTTCAGCGCTCCATGGACTTTTATGGGGAGTGATCGGCCTGGATCTTTTGTCCCAGACGCCTCACGCTGGTTGGTTGACACTGTACACTTATTTAACTATAGTTGACAGTGTCAACCTACAGGAGGTTCGATATGCCCACAGTTCTAATCACAGGGGGTCACGCCGGTATCGGGTTTGAGTGCGCGAGGCAACTGGCTTCCCGTTCGCGCTGCAACCTGGTCCTTGCCGGACGAAGTGTAGATCGGATGGAGCCCGCGGCACAGCAGCTCCGGACGAGCTACGGCGTAAAGGTCACGACGTTGAAGCTGGATACATCCTCGCTCGCGTCGGTCAGAGAGGCCGCGGCGCAGCTCCGAGAGCTAATCGACAGCGGCAAAGTAGATTCGTTCGATGCACTTTTGTGCAATGCCGGTGGCAGACACAATGGGCCGACAACCTTCAGCCCCGATGGCTACGAAACGACGTTCGCGACCAACTGTCTCGGGCATTTCCTTCTTGTAGAGCTGCTCGTGGATCGCATGGCGGACGGAGGACGCATCGTGTTCACCGCAAGCGGGACGCATGACCCCGATACAACAGATGGAAAGATGGTTGGCAAAGTGGTTGAGCCGGACGCGATCGCACTTGCGAATGATGGAAAAGACGGCAAGAAACCGCTGTCTGCGGGGATACGCTACTCCACCTCAAAGCTCTGTACCATTCTTTATGCGTATGAATTACACCGCAGGTTACGGCGCGCCGGCAGCTCGATCGCGTCGATTGCCTTCGACCCTGGATCCATCCCTGAGACGGGACTGCTGAGAACGATGCCCAAGCCTGTGCAGTGGCTTGCGAAGACCTCCCTGATGAAGGCGGTCATGAAGCGCATGGGCGTAACGCAAGGCTCAGTCGGTTTCTCTGGGGCCTCCCTCGCGCAAATTGCAGTGGATCCCCGGTACGCAAACGCATCCGGTAAGTATCTTCAATCGAACGATGGCGCATTAAACGAGACGCGATCCTCTAAGATGTCCTATGACGAACAGAGGGCAGCCAAACTATGGAACGATTCCAGAACGCTCGTCCGGCTGCAGCCAAGCGAAGAGTCAGTTCAGCTAAGGTGACGACGGATCAGAAACTGATTCTTGCTGCGACCGCGCTGCTTGATTCCGGTGGCGAAGACGCCGTGACGCTACGCGCGGTGGGCCATGCCTCTGGAATCTCTCATAACGCTCCTTACAAGCATTTCGAAAGTCGCGATGCGTTGTTGGCTGCCGTTGCCACCAGAGACTTCGTAATCATGGCGGACGCTTTCAAAGCTGTCGGTAAGAGCTCCGCAAAGCCAGCCACGAAATTGATGAAGGCGCTCAAGGTGGTGGTGGATTTCAGCGTAGAACATCCGGCACGCTACAGGCTCCTCTTTCACGATCCAGCCATCGCCGCACAGAAGGGTGAACTGGAGAAAAATGCTTTCGCAGCATTCGCCGAATTTGTCTTGATCGTCCAGGAATGTCAGGCAGCGCAGTCACTGCCCGACGTTCCGACAACCACGGTTGCTGGACTATTATTTGCCACAATGCACGGCTTGATCGCTCTCGAAGCGAGCGGTAGAATGCACGCAGAAAAGGGGCTTTCCGGCGTGCAGAGCGGGTTGACAACGCTGGTTCGCCTCTTGTCACCGCCAGGGAACTGATCTTAGCTCGGAATGAGGCCTCGCGGCAGCATTACGACTGAGCAACGAAACGGGATCTAGAGCCAGCCGCTCGAACATGAGTGAGGCGAGTAGAAGAGCGCGGCAACAAAGCGGTGGGTTTGGCTTTCAGAATCCTTGTTCTCCGCCGATCTGCTTCCCAGTTCGCCACCCGACAATTTCTGCAAGTATTGAAAGTGATTAGCAGGTCTGGGCAATGCGAATCGCCACTTTCAACATCAACAACATCAACAAGCGCCTGGCGAACTTACTAGCTTGGCTTCTGAAAACCAAACCAGATGTTGTGTGCCTTCAGGAACTCAAGGCCGAACAAGGTGCGTTCCCGGCTTCCGCGCTCGAAGTGCAGGGCTATAAGTCTGTTTGGCAGGGTGAGCGCTCCTGGAATGGCGTGGCCATTCTTGCGCGTGATACAGAGCCGGTGCTCACACGCTCAATCTTGCCTGGAGATCCCCAAGACAAGCAGTCTCGCTACATTGAAGCAGCGGTGAACGGCGTGTTGATCGCGTCCTTGTATCTTCCAAATGGCAACCCGCAGCCAGGTCCTAAGTTCGCCTACAAGCTGGCATGGTTCGAAAGGCTGATTGCGCATGGAGCTGAGCTCACTAACTCTGGCGCGCCTGTCGTTCTGGCAGGCGACTACAACGTAGTGCCGAAAGCGCAAGACATATACCCAACGCGGTCCTTAGATGACAACGCGCTGATTCAGCCTCAGAGCCGTGAAGCATTCGATCGGTTGCTGTCTCAGGGTTGGACCGATGCTCTGCGGAAACTGCAACCCGAGGGACCTCTCTGGACGTTTTGGGATTACAAACGGGAGCGATGGCCAGCAGATAAAGGCATGCGCCTTGATCACCTTCTTATTTCGCCAAGTCTTTCCGTGCGACTTGTGGACGGCGGAGTGGACCGATGGGTCCGGGGCGAAGAAAACGCGAGTGATCACGCACCGGCTTGGATATCGCTGGACATCTGACCTGGTGTAAGCTGCGAGGAACTCGATACCTACTATGTGTGGGTGTCCGGTACAGCAATCAGCTTCGTCGCGCTTCGAGAGTTTACGAAGCCTTAACTCGAATGGTGTAACAACCAGGTGGGGCAAACCGTTCCTCTTATTGAGTGAACAACAGTAACTCATGGAGAAACGTGATGACAAATAGATTGTATTTCTTTCCCGGCCTTTGCTTAGCGGCGATGCTTGGCGTGGCCTCAGCATCTGCCCAGATCAGTACCACTTTGGGGGTGATGCTCCCGCAGAAAGTTACCGTCAGCGGCAGAGAACTTCCAGCGGGGGAATACCGCATTCAAGAATTGAGTGGTTCGCGGGCCACCAAAGTATTACTGTTTCGGTCCGAATCCGGCGACAACATTAGTGTGCTTGCCGAGCCCATCACAAAGGCGCAACAAACGGTGGCTTCAGAAAGTTCTGTTACTCTCCGCCACGTAGGGGCCTATTTGAAGTTGGATGAAGTTTGGCTTGCCGGCAGCGAAGTAGGGTATCGTATTCTTTCTTCAGGAAAGTAAAAGATCCTCACACCGCCGCAAGGGGATTGAAAACCATTCACCTTTGCAGAGCATTCAGCTTCTGTAGGATGCGTGCGTAGCGCCGACCATACTCCAGTAGCTCCGGGTCATGTCCGCCGCTCTTTTCGTTGGCCTGCCGGAGGTGGACCAGTGCTCTTTCGACAGCGCTAATCAGCAACGCCACATCTTCAGGTTCAAAGACTGGTAGCTCGGTGTTCATGGTGTCCCCATATTGTAAAGCCCATGTGACAGGTGTAGAAAGGACGGCACACTTGGTCACGTGGGCTATGTCTTAGGCGGCGCTCGGCACACTCTTCACGTCGGCGTTGACGTCATGCCGCTTTGAGAGCATATGCGTAAACTCAGCACCAAAAAAGAAGATCTGGGCCGAGTAGTAAACCCACACGATTACCACAATCAGCGACCCCGCCGCGCCGTAAGCCGACCCCACCCCCGCTTTGCCCAGATACAACCCGATCAGAGACTTTCCCAGGGTGAAGAAGAACGCCGTGGCTAGCCCTCCGTACAGAACGTCTCGCCAAGGCGTTCTGGTCTCCGGCACAAATCGAAAGATCACGGCAAACAGACCCGCGATCCCCAGAAAGGAAATCAGCAAATTCAAAGCGGTAAGCACGAACTCCGGCAATGGCAGCAAGCCCCCGGCGAACTTCCCCACCGCCGCTAACCCTGCGCTGAGCACCAGCGAAACCATCAGCAGAAAGCCAATGGAAAGCACCATACCGAACGAAAAGAATCTCTGCCGGATCATCCCCATGAGACCGGCTGTGGCCGCTGGTTTCGCTTCCCAGATCTTGTTTAATGCGGAACGCAATTCCCCGAAGACACCCGATGCGCCAAAGAACAAAGTGATGATCGCGACGACGGAAGCCGTGATCCCCGAGGAGGGTTTCTGAGCATGCTGCAACATCTGCTCTACCGCCTGGCCCCCTTCGGCGCCGATCATTCCCTGTACTTGTCCAATGATCTGGGATTGCGCGTTGGTTTTGCCAAATGCCAGAGCCACAATGGCAACGGTAAGAATGACCAGCGGCGACAACGAAAGAATGGTGTAGAAAGCCAGCGATGCACCCAACCGCGGCGCTTCGTGAGCGTCCCAACACTTGTAGGTATCGACCATCAACTTCCGAAAGTTCTGCCAGTTCATATCGACCATCTTGAGCTATCCGCGAAATAGGGGGTAAGAAGATTCGTACACTCCCACCAAATCTGAGCCTTAGTTGGCGATCCCGAGCCTAGTGGTCCGCGTGCCAGAAACGACATCACCTCAAGAGACGCGCCAACCGATGGCTCTCAATAGCTGACCGATTGGCGGGAGCGAATTCGCCGCAAACGTAGCGAAACGCTGTCGGCGTGAGGTTAGAATAGACCGCATGTTCGGCTTAATGAGAGGCGCAAATCGGGTGGCATATTGCGGGACGTGCAAAACCATGGGCGCCATCTATGGGCATCCCTCACGCGTGCTGTTGAACCACGATACGGTGTTTCTTGCCGAAGTTCTCCAGTGGCTCTCCGGGGAGCAGCAAGGGTGTTGGGAGTATCGCTCCTTCAATTGCTTGACTACGCCGCGCGAAGCAGATATTTTGCCGGTGCTGGATTTCGTTGCAGCGGCAAACGTGATCCTGGTTCACTTCCGAATCATTGATCATTATTCGGATTCAAAGCAACGATTCTGGCTTGGACTGCAGCGGCTGCTGTCACCCACTTACCGGCGTGCTTTAGGTCGTCTTAGTAAATGGAATTTTCCCATTGATGACTTGACGCGAATCTTGTCCGCACAAAGCAGGTTGGAGGCGGCCGCGCAATCGTTACATCATGTTGCAGAGCCGACGGCAACTGCGACTGCAATGTTTTTCGCCCACGGAGCGCGTGTAGCCGGGCGTGGCGATGCAGCAGAACAGATGTACCGCGTGGGGCACCACTTCGGATTTCTGGTCTATACCCTGGACGCTTATGAAGACCGCAACGCGGACGCGCGAAGTGGGGACTTCAACGTCTTATTGAAATTTCCGGAAATCGATGGAAAAGTTCAAATTCTGCAGTTGCTCAACCAACTGGAACTTGAACTTCCGCCTCACTTAGCTGTGCGGCTGCGGACTAATGTGGAGGAGCGGATGGGACTTCGCCCGCGAGTTCTTCAACAGAGGTGCCGCGCTAGCAGGAAAGACCGATGGCGGAACGCGCTGGATTTCGCGCGCACTTTACGCGATCGGGAACCCGCGGGCGTTATCAAAGGGTCGTTGGTATTTGCCAGCACGGCTCTGATGGCCTTCCTGGTCCCGCATCACGTGCGCGGAGCCGAGTCCTGGAGGCATTGTATGGGGCTGAGCATGAATCTGATGGCGGTGGCCGCAGTCTTCGCCTCGTCACCTGGTGTCCCGCCGTCAGTTACGACGGACGGGAAGACGCCACGGCAAAACTCCTCCTGGTGCGGTGGTTGCAGCGGCTGCGATTGCGATGACTGCGACTGCCCCTGCGATAGCTGTGATTGCTCCTAGTTAAGATGTGAGTAAGTAAGTCAGGCAGTAGAGCGAGCCTAATTTTCCGCATCTGATTGCCCCGCTTTACTGGCCCAACTCATGACACGTATTGCAAGCAACCAGGGCCTTATTACTCTTATGGCAGTCGACGCACCATTTCATCTTTACCGGCTGCTGGGCAACCACCGCGTCCTGCAGCGCAACATCACCATGGCAAGTTTTGCACTCTACGTTTGCCGCAGCATGTTTGGCGTGGCTAAAGAACACGAAGTCAGGCACTTCATAAACTCGAAGCAGGGGTATGGTTCTTGCAGGCATATCCACGTGGCATGCCTGGCACTGTTTCAGCGTTGGGAAGCTTGCCAGATCGCCACTGACAGCAGTTTGATGGCATGATACGCACTTCAACTTCAATGGTGCGTGCTTTCTATGATTGAACGGCTCCGGTGCCGCTGCGCCGTGCAATGTTACGGCAAGGAGTAGGCCACCAAGGAATCCGAGTATGTTGTGTTGTATTTGTTACCTCCTCCCGCGGCGATCACGATGTACTGCTTCTTTGTTGTCTTGGACATGAAAGTCATTGGCGTGGCATGCGCGCTTGCGGGCAAGCGAACCGTCCATAACTCTTTTCCCGTGTCCTTATCGAACGCGCGAAACCGGCTGTCATTGGTTGCCCCAATGAATACCAAACCGCCTGCCGTTACTATGGAGCCGCCGAGATTCGAAGTTCCTGTGGGAGGCAATTTCTTGTTGAGCAACTCATCTACAACGCCAAGAACACTGCGCCACCGGAATTCGCCGGTGTCGAGGTTGATCGCCGTGAGATTTCCCCACGGTGGTTTCTGGCATGGATACTGGTTGGTATCCCAAAAGCGGGAAGCGCCAAGCCCCCGTGTCCTATAGGGCAGCTTCGATGTTTCCGGCATCTTCACCATCTTGAAGATCATGCCGACATCCATGGAGTTGACATAGAGCGTGTGCGTCTCCGGATCGTAAGACGCGCCGCCCCAATTTGCCCCGCCATTGGTACCCGGAAAGAGCACTGTGGGTTTCAAGCCGATGGGTGTGAAGAGCGTTCCGAAGTTCGCGCCTTCAATCAATTTGGCGCAATAGGCGCGTGACTCCGGCGTCACATCGGTCAGGTCTTCCGCGCGAAAACTCTGACGGGTGAACGGGGCGGGTTTCACGGGAAATGGCTGGGTGGGATAGGCCGATTCTCCAGGAACATCGCTGGCCGGAACCGGCTTTTCCACGATGTCAAACAGCGGCTTCCCGGTGGTGCGCTCGAAGACGAAGGTGAAGCCTGTCTTTGTCACTTGAGCGACGGCGTCGATCATCTTTCCGTCCCGTTTCACGGTGACCAGTGTCGGTTGCGCGGGAAGATCGTAATCCCACAAATTATGGTGGACCGTTTGGAAATGCCATATCCGTTTGCCGGTGAGCGCATCAACCGCGACCAGAGAATCACCGAAGAGCCCGGCACCTTTGCGGTCTCCGCCATAGAAGTCGTACGAAGGCGAAGTGAGCGGCAGAAAGGCGATTCCCCGTTCCGTATCGATGGTGGGAATGGACCAGAGATTTGCACCGCCGCGGCCCTTTGAAGACCCACCCTCCCAGGTATCGCCGCCGAACTCGCCCGGTTGGGCCACAGTATGAAAGCGCCAGATGAGTTTACCTGTCTTGGCGTCGAAGGCCCGAACGTCTCCGTTCGGGCCGAGCGGATCGGAGTCCGGAACAATCGAACCGCAGATCACCACATTCTTGTAAATGGCCGGGGGAGAGGTCATGCCGTATCCCCGGTCGGAACTCACCTTTGCGCTGGAATCAACCATGCCTTCGCGCAGGTTGATGAACCCGCCCGTGCCGAAACTGTCGATCGGCTTACCCGTGCCCGCGTCGATGCCCCACAGTTGGCCATCGAGCGTTCCGTAAAACAGCCGCTTTTGGGTGCCATCGGTCCAGAACGCCGCGCCTCGGCTCGTAAAGAGCATTTGAGGTTTCGTCTTATCCAGCTTCGGATCAAATGCCCAGAGTTCCTTGCCGGTTTCGGGCTCCAGCGCAATCAGGCGGTCAAAGGACGTAACTAAGTAAAGAACGCCATCGATCATCAGTGGTGTGGATTCAAAGGCGCTCTTTACCGGAAACTCGGTACCGTCGCTCAAGTCCGTTGTGTGATAAGTCCAGGCGGGCTTCAGCTGCGATACGTTACCGCGATTGATTTGCTTCAGAGAGGAATAGCGGGTGCCGCCCGCGTCTCCCCCGTAAACGGGCCATTCCTGGGCGGCCGCCGGCGCCGCCAATGTGAGTAAAAGGAGAAATCGATTCATTTCAGATGCACCGGTTGAGTAAATGCTCCGTTACCGGCGGAATCCCAAATTGCGAAACGAACCCATTTCTTGCCCGCGGCATCGAAGGCTAGACGGAACTTCTGGGAACTAAAGGGCGCTTTGTCGGACAGGCTGATCACCTGGCGATTGACGGTATTGCCATCGCTCCAGACTAACTCCGCAAATTCCGGAGGAAACGTCCATTCGGCTTCGGCGGTGTAAGTGCGTTTCGCGCCGGAACCCTCGATCCCGGAACTGCGGATCAAAACCTCGCCGCTGGTTACAAAGTAATTCCCCGCCCGCATGGCGTCAAGCACGGGCGTCCAACCCTCGTCGAACTTCGGGACGCGGTCTAGCTTTACATAGTTGACGACTAATTGGGGATAGGTCTCATCATCGGGATACTTCATGTAAGTGTCGCCCTCCGCGATCATATACTTCGGACCCGCCCAGTTATTCATATCGTCGAGAAGGCCTAAGCAGCGGACCTCGCAGAGGCGCTTTTGAGACAGATCCACCGGTAGCGACTGAAAGGATCCGCCAAGAAACCGGTCGCTTCTGAAGAAGTTCGTTTCTCGCGTCGCATCCGGGTATCCCGCAGAACCTTTGGTCCTTGGATGCGTCTGCCACACCAGTCCATGCTCCCGGTTTAGCAAGTCCAATTCATGCTCGGCGGTGGAAGTGTGGAACACCTTCCCGTAAGGCGCCAGGCTCTCCTCAAAAGGTTGGCCGACGGGAGCTTTAGCCGGTTCTTTCAGATGGCTGAAATAGAGAGGCTTCGGGAACACGAACATATAATGACCGCCAAAATTGGCGTCGGGCTCTTCTCCGGGTATCAGGAGCATATCGCGATCTGAAAATCGCCGGCACCCTTCGAAATAGACCTGCTGCTCGTCAAAACGAAGTTTGCCGGTGTCGGTGGCGTGAGAATCGCCGTGAAAGTCCGCCAGGATGGCCATGTTGATTCCCAAAGATCGAAAGGTGGGCAACCACGTTGGCTCCTGATCCATGTTTCCGGCATCGGTAAGCTGCTCGTTGAAGTGGAAGTGAAAATGGCTGACTAAGACCTTGTAACCGGGCAGCGGTTTGTAGACATCGTCATGGGTGAACGCCATCACATGCTGCTGAGTTGCCGCGCTATCTTCCGGACTCAGATAAAAATAAACGGCCATGCGCTGCATGGTGCCGGGAGGAGCGTTATAAAGCGCGAAGTTATTCAGGTCACCCCGGGCTTCGCCCACGCGGCGGTTCCACACCTCATCAGAATCTCCCCAGGGCTTCGCGCCAATCTCGCGATCCGGCTGGCGCGCCCCGATCGAGAACGTATCGCCGGCGTCTTTTCGATAGTAGACGTAGCCAAGATTGGTTTCCACTTCGCGCGACCAGAAGAACTTATGCGATGGCGGAAAAAACGCAAGCGAACCGCCATTGGTTTCCAGAATCCCCAGCCGGTTGCGGGCCTTCAAACCAACGGGCTGCTGATTGACCCCGCCGCCAAAGGCATAGTGTTGCCAACCGCGTGCCGTGTCCCGCCAGACGACCCTCCTGTCATCGCTGATTCCAAATCCCTTCAATCCGGCGACGTACTTGTACGCTACCGAGGGCTCGCTGGTCTTTGCGATAGCTTCCTGCCGCAAAAGATTGGAACCGCGATATACGGTGTATTGAAGCGCGCCGGAAAAGACCCCGGCCTGAAACCCGGGGAAGGTAACCTCAATTCTTGCGCCATCCGTTTTGGCCTGACAGCCGGTCAAGTTGTACGTTGCCCAGCTCTTCCGGATCTCTTCGGGCTTTCGAGGCAGACCGAGGTTGGTTCCTTTCCGCCCCGGAACCATGAGCGGCGAATCCCAGAACGCATTCCACTTTTCCCGCTCCACCACTTCGGGCGTGAGTTCCACCTTCAGGTCTCGTAGGGGCGCCATCTGCTGTTCTGACAGCCGTCGGACGCCGCTGGTGATCTCAAATTCCGGGGTCAGATTCTGGCCCAGAACAGTCCAGTTGCCGCCGTTCTTGCGCGCCGCCAGTTCCTGAACCACTGGCTGGCCAGCATGGATAGACAGTTGAGCGCGCAATTGCTCCTGCCTTTCTCCCTGCCACGTCAGTTCCAGCGATCCTGCCCGCAACTGCGCCTTCAGACCATCCTGCGCTTTGTAGCCGGACATGTCGCAACTGAACTCCTGACCGCTTGCGCAGCCGATGGCAAGTGCCGTTAAGAAAAGTGCTTTCATCATATTTGCCTTTCTGCCGCCAGCCGAGACTCGAGTTTGCAGCATTTGAAAATAGGAGCTGCCGATATTTTCATTTTGAAGTGTAACTCCTGTGAACTGCGGGTAAGTTGCCCGCAATTGTGAAGCGGCAATCGTTGAGCCGTTCAAGGTGGTGCCCGCACCGCGGAGAGTTCCGGCTGCTTCTGGCCGGTACCGGACCGCTAGCCGTCTCAGCTTCACTAAAGTTTTAAGCGCACGGGCCGATAAGGATCTAGACAGATGCGCGTTTTACTAGTTGTTTTCGTCGTTTTCGCAAACCTCCCCGGGATCGTTAGGGCCGCAGATATATCAGGTATCGTTCGGATCGAAAGAAAGCTGACTAAGCGGAGTGTTACGGCAGCCATCCCCGTCTATCAGCGCGGCCCCGCAGTGGAACTCGGCAAGGATGTGGAAGAAGACCCGCTATCTTATGAACGGTCCCGCGTAGCCATTTGGATTGAGGGGCCCAGCGATGGATTGAGCGAGGAAGCCTCGATGCGGCAGGCTGAACGACGATTCGCACCCGATATGTTGGTGGTACCGGTTGGTTCGATTGTTTCTTTTCCCAACCTCGACCCCATTTTCCATAACGTTTTCTCCCTGTCTCAAGCAAAGAGCTTCGATTTAGGAAACTACGTTAAGGGTGATAGCCGAAGTGTTACGTTCGCGAAACCCGGTATTGTCTACGTGAACTGTCGTTTGCACCCCAATATGGCGGGCGCAATTGTGGTGACCCCAAACCATTGGAACGCAAAGGCCGACCGGGCAGGTCTCTTCCGATTGCATGATGTCCCTGCTGGCCAGTACACGGTGGTCGCATGGCACAAAGCCGCTGGTTATTTTCGCAAGAGCGTAAATGTGGCGCCTGGCGTAGAAACGAAAATCGATTTCTTCATCCCGTTCACGGCTTTGGAAACCGAACAGGCGAGAGCCCGGAAGTGACATGCGCTTTCGTACTCAAGTTTTTCTCTTCAGTTTTCTCCCGGTAGCTATTCTGCTGGGGTTCAGCTTTGGCATTGTTCAAAGTCTTGTTCAGTTGACGGTTAGAGAGGGAGTGCGCTCATCTTTGCGCGACAGTCAACTCGCTATCGCGCGCGTCCGCGCAAAAAGCGAGTTGCAGAACAGCCGCTTTCTGAGCATCGTGGGAGAGAATTCCGCGCTCAAAGCGGGAATACAGCTATTGCTAGGAGCTCGCGAGAGTGACGCGGCGCGGAACACGGTCGAAGATCAGTTGAATGAGCTGTGCGCCCACATGAATTTTGATTTGCTTCTTGTCTCGGCTCCGAACGGCACTCCCCTCGCCGGGGTAGTTCGGCAAGACAAAGAACTGATCCCGTTCAGCACCACTGATTTCGGAGCCACCCAGCACGGTCTATTCGCGTTGAACGGTCATCTGTTTCAGACCGCATCCGTTCCAATCGATCAAGCCGACGAAAACATCGGGTTGCTTACGGTGGGTGAGCAATTTGATCTTTCCGAATTAACAACTTCCGCTGTTCTCATTCGCAAGGGAAAAGTATTACAAACGAGCATTCCCGGAGTACGCCCTCTGGACGTGGAAGAGGCTCTCGCCAGGTGTGACGCCCAAACGGAATGCACTATCCATTTGCGAGGAGAGAACTACGTGACCCTACCGATGCAAAGCGAAACCCTACGAGGCAGCGAATATGAAATTCGAAGCGTCCAGAATGTCGATGCAGCAACAACCCCGGTCTTGACTGCGATCCGTAGATTGTTCGTTGGAGTCTCTTTTTGCGCTCTCATCATTGCGCTGGCGTGCAGCATCGCCACGTCGCAAACGGTTGTGAGTCCGATCACGACGATGATTGCTCGTCTGCGAGACGCGCAGCAGACGGGCGTCCTGCCTAAGTTCGGGAAATCAGGGCAGCGGATCCGGGAGATCAACGAGCTTGCGGAAAGCTTTGACCGTGCGTCGGCTTCGATTCAGGCCGCGCGCGATTCGCTCCAGACCGCCTACTTACAGTTTGTGGAGTCCTTGGCAAATGCACTCGACGCCCGCGACCCCTACACCGCGGGCCATAGTTGGCGAGTGAGCCAGCTTTCCTGTTCCACGGCTGAAGCTCTGAATCTGGACCCGGAGCAGGTGGAACGCATCCGAGTTGGGGCGCTTCTTCACGACATTGGCAAGATCGGCATTGCAGACCGTGTGCTGCAAAAGCCGGCGCCACTGAGTGACGAAGAGTTCGCGCTGGTTCAAGAACATCCGCAAATCGGCCGACGCATACTTGAAGCTGTTCACGGTTTTTCGCCTTTCCTGGCGGCGGTGGAATCGCACCACGAGAACTGGAACGGTACGGGTTATCCGTTGGGACAGTGCGGGGAGCAAACGCCTATTGACGCGCGAATCATTCACGTGACCGACGCATATGATGCGATGACATCCGATCGCCCATATAGAAATGGAATGACTCATGAACAGGCAATTGGCATTCTGAAGGCAAATGCGGGAAGCCAGTTCGATCCAAAAGTAGTGGCAGCTTTTTCATCCAATTTACCCAAGAGACGACTGATGGCGGTTGAAACCGAGGAGCACGCGGGTATGGTGGCGGCATGATCGCTCGTTCAATTACACTCTGTTGCTTCGCGGGGCTGTTGCTGCGCGCGCAGGAAGCTCAGTCCGGTTTCGAACTCAGGGCCACACTAAGCGCCTTGGCCCTCACTTCCGATGAGCTGACGCACGACCCGCGTTCTGGCGTTCCCGGGACCGCAGGCTTTCGCTCTGTTCTTTACCCCGCGTTGAAGATCGATGAACACTGGTCTGTTTCCGGCGCTTACCAGCTTTTGTCGCGCCCCTACTTCTCTGAGAGTTTCGAGACGCAGGGGTACGGCGTCAAGGGTTCCGTACTTCAGGCCACGCTGAATTACTCGCGCGTAAAGCGAAACCGGTCGCTGCTCCTGCGGGCAGGCAAACTCCCCAGTGCGTTTGGGTCATTCTTGTTGCACTATGACGACGCGGCCAACGCCTTTGTTGACCAGCCGATGCAGTATGGTTATTACTACGCCACGGTATCCGACTTACCGGTTACAGGAGTGCAACTGGACGTAGCCAACAGCAAGTGGGACGGACGATTGCAGCTTGCAAACTCCTCGCCTGCAAACCCGCGCAGTATCTTCTCTCACGACCAATATGGAAACTGGACAGGTGGGGCAGGCTATACCATCAAGCAGGGTTTTCGCGTGGGGGGCTCTGCTTACCATGGACCGTATTTAGACAGACAGTCTCCTTACTATTTCCCCGGAGAAGCGCCGCCCCGCAAACTGCCTGCATCCGGTCTCGGCCTTGAGGTCCAATGGGCAAGGGGCCAATGGAGTACCCAGGCTGAAATCCAGAAATTTAGAATGCCTTATCGTGCAATCCCGACTTTTCGTCAGCACGCTGGCTACTTCGAAGTAAAGCGCGTGTTGAGCCCAAAATGGTACCTCGCTTCTCGCATTGGTTATCTCAACGCAAGCGCTGGCGGGAACAGTCAAAGCATTGAAACCGTGGCAGGTTTCCATCTAAACGCCAGTCAGACCGTCAAAATTGATTACGAGGCGAGGCGTGCGACAGAAGGCGAATACCGCCATCAAAACACGCTAGCGGTACAACTGGTGTCTACGGTACGGCCTTTTTCTTTCGGATGGAAATGAGGACGTAAGGCGTCTGCGACGAACCCAACCGCTAACATTTCGGCAACGTTCTGAGGAACCACTTCGGGATAGCTTGTAATCATAGAATCAGCTGAGGTGAAAACAATCCGTGCGAGTTCCAAATATTCTCTAGAGGGACGAGCTCGTGGTCATCCCTCGGGAATTCATACGATGAGCAGTATCAA
Source organism: Bryobacterales bacterium (assembly GCA_963795835.1). Classification (GTDB taxonomy): domain Bacteria; phylum Acidobacteriota; class Terriglobia; order Bryobacterales; family Bryobacteraceae; genus JALYXI01. Next base: position 492,754 of record CAWCJC010000006.1, read on the forward strand.
AACGGCGATACTCCTGATTTCGCTCATCCTGTTTGGAACTCCATCGTCCGCTCAGAAGACGGACGCTACTCAAGACCGGCTTCGCCAGGCAGTCGAACTGGAGAAAAACAATAAGGATTCGGCAAGACAAGCTTTCACCCGGCTGTTGCCGGAAGTGCGACGTTCCCCCGGGTCAATTGAACTGGCGACGGTTCTTCAACACTTAAGCGTGTTGGATTTGAATGCAGCGGACTATCCAGCTGCCGTTGCGCATGCAAAAGAGTGCTCTGAACTATTTGAAGAATTGCACGATGCCGTCAACGAAATCAGTTGTGGAACGGTGATTGGCAGAGCACAAACAGCCTCGGGATTGTATGCCGACGCCGCTGCGACCGGCGAAAAGATGCTGGACGTTGCACGCTCAAAAGGATTAGCTGAAGCGCACGTTTCCCTGCTCAACAATTCGGGCAATATAGATCTTTTTCTCGGGCGTTATGACAAAGCATTCCGAAAGTATAAGGAAGCGGAAGGTTTGCTAGCCGTTTCAACTGGGCAGCCCTGGTACGCGCGGCGCCGCACTGTCACACTTGCAAACTTAGCGACGCTCTATCAACGTCTTGGCCAGTATGAGAGGGCTTTGCGGATGTATTCGCAGATCCGCGATTCCGCCCAGCCTCTACCGAGCGGGGAACAAGGCCAGGTCCTGGAAAACTCGGGAACACTCTTGCGTCGATTAGGCGATCCGTATAAAGCCCTGCAATTCTACGCGCAGGCTGGAGTCTTATTTGAAGCCGCTCACGATATAGCCGGGCAGATCTCCATCGCAAAGAACACTGGCATTGCTCTCGCTTTAGGACTGGGTCACCTGGACGAAGCAGTGCCTATGTTTCAACAGGCGCTGAATCTGGCAGTCCGTTTCGCGAATCAACGCGAGATAGCGCAAGCGGCGTTATACGAGGCCGAGACTCTGCGGCGGTCCGGCAAGCCCGAAGCGGCTGCAGAATTGTTCCGCGAAGCACTCTCTGTCTCACGCAAAATAGGAAGCGGTGAAGACGAGTGGAAAGCCCTTTACGGCTTAGGGCAGCTTACCGAGATTTCGGACCGTGCGGCTGCACTTCGGTATTATCAGCAGGCGATCGTTTGTATAGAGAAGATTCGCGTCAACGCCGGGCCGCCTGCTCAGCGCACCGGCTTCCTTGCAGACAAGCGCGACGTGTATGATGCCGCAATTCGCCTGCTCCTCTTGGAAACTCCGATTTCTGTATCGAGTATCTTTGACTTGCTTGAGAAGGCCAAAGCGCGCTCCTTTCAGGATGTTCTTCCCAGCACGGGCGACCTGAAACTCTCGTCCATTCAAGAAAGGTTGCCGCCCAGAACACTTCTCTTGGATTACTGGCTTTCAGAAGACCAGCTTGCCGTGATTTGGGTGAGCAATTCCGCGTGGGGAGTCTCCCAATCCAGAGCACCTACAAAGTTGCAGCTGACGAATCTCTCCAACGTGATTTCTATTGGGGCTTCCTCAGACTGGAGAAGCCAGGCTGCGCAACTCTCCCGTGAAATACTCCCCTTCGCGAAACCCGATGCCGAGCGGCTAATCGTCATCCCCGATGGCCAGCTTCAGTCCATACCTTTTGAGGTGCTGAGCGCTTCTGGTAACAAGGCTGGAAGACTTCTGATTGAGGACTACACCGTATCCTATCTGCCGGCAGCAGCGCTCCTTTTAAATCCGCGGCCTAGAAGAGCGGGTTGGATTGCCCCTTGGACCGCATTGCTCGAAGGCTTTGCGGATCCTAGGACACGCGTTGATGGGCCTGCGAATCCGATGTTCTCGGCTGATCGGCTCGTCCCTCTTACGTCTTCTGCCGAAGAGCTAAGGTCGGCCTCGCGCTTGCTTGGGGGAAAGTCGCGCCTGCATATCGGTGCGGAGAACCGGAAAGAGGCGTTTCTTCATCGTTCTATACCCAATGCTCCCGTGCTCCATCTGGCTACTCATGCCATCGCGGACAGTGACGATCCCGATCGCTCCCGCCTCGCATTTTCACCTCTGTCCCCAGGTGCACCCGCAGACTACCTTTTTGCCAGAGAGCTCTACAGCGCAAATTTGAAGGGCGTTGACCTGGCCCTACTTTCTGCGTGCGATACAGAGCGTGGAACCACCATACGAGGAGAAGGCGTGCAGAGCCTTAGCCGCGCATTACTTGCCGCCGGCGCACAATCCTCTATAACAACGTTGTGGCGCGTCGGAGACGTCACAGGTAAGCGCTTTTCAGATCGCCTGTACGCCCATCTCGCCAAGGGCGAACCGGTGGCCGAAGCCCTGCGCGCCGTCAAGCTTGAATTTTACAATTCGGCGGGGCCACTCGCCCACCCGTCCTATTGGAGTCTTTATATTCTGAATGGAAACCCTCTGGTTCGAATCCCTCGATCCGTACCGTGGGCTGCCATTGTGGGTTTTTTCTTCTTGCTAGCCGCTCTTTGCTTTACATTGAAGCAAAAACAATCCCGCGGTTAGTGTCCCACCGCGAATGCCGCCGCAGTCCCTGCCGCTTGGTCCGCATTGATGCCCAAGAACTGCACAGGGCAATCGGAACTCGCTCGCACGGTCGAATTTGCCGGAAGTGATTGGCCGAAATATTCGCCGAGCTCCCGAACCATTCTTCCTCGTGACGGGAGCGCCACCTGTACCTTCCCCATTGAAGCGCCAAACGGAGAGAACGCTTCAAGCTGTATGTTCGCTATGACGTCGCCCGGGTTCTGCATTGCCAACGCGGTAAGAATTGAGTTCTGAATCCCTGCCGAGTTTTGAGTCAACAGCGCCGAAGAGTACTTCAGAGTAGAAAATATCGGCAAGGTCGCATTTACCAGAGGAATAGAGCTTGTTCCTTGTGCGACGCCGCGAAGATAAGAGTAATAGCTGTCTGCAGAGCCGTCCGGGTTCTTCATGTCGATCCGTTGTCCGTCCATTACAGCCGGTTCCCCAAGCGTGAAATCAATTTCGTTAGCGCTCACGAAAGATACAGCGCCGATTTTCACCGTGGCTCCCACCGAAGTACCTGGCTGAAATCCACTGCCAGTCACACGCACCCGAGTCCCCGCCGGCCATGAACCGCCGCCCGGCACCACATTGTTGATTGAAACGCTACCGCCAATGGTAAGAGTGCCCGGTTTCACAACGAAGGCGTACGCTTGGGTTCCGTAGGATGCGGTCAAGGAAACTCCCGTCCCAAGCTGAACCACATGCCCTTTGGGTGCATCGTCCCGAATGTGGGCCGCGACGGTTAAGACCGGATAGTCGACGGAAGTTCCAAACGTTCCGCTCAGAGAAGAATAATTCACTTGCAAGGCGGTCCCGTTCACTACAGCCGTTCCAAATACGTCGCCTGTAGCGCTGAATAATTCCACTCCGTAAATCGCGTCGAAAGCCCCGGCGTCAAACATCGTGGACGTAGAACCTGTCGAGATTGGCCTGGGCTCCGTTAAAGAAAATTTGATTTGCACGGTTCCTCCCGCAGGCTGCACTTCGCTGAGGATCCTGATTTCCGGCGGCGCCGCTGGATTCGCGGCGCCTCCCCCTTGTTTCCCCCCGGCATTGATGATTTGAATTGAGATTGCGCCAAGTAATAAGAATTTGGTCATATGAGCTTACCTGATGATGATAAGAAGCCAGACCGTTTCGGTTGTGTGGCTAACGTAAAGAAGTTGTGAATTCGAAGGTTTCGGACCCAGAAATCTCTTTTCCGTCTTTTCCGAAGGCTTTCACGTCCCAAAGCAGCCGCTTTCCGGGCAGGATTTTGGAAACAGCCTCCGAAGGCAGCATGACACGCTCCTCCGAAACTCGACTCTGCCAGATATTGGTGTGATCTACCTCCATCAGGCGTACTTCGTACTCCGCGGCTCCTGAAACCTTTTCCCAGCGGAGGTCCTTCGGAACCGAATCAACCGGCCCCAAGGGGGACAGACCCCGAAGTTGTTGAGAACGATATTGTTGCGACTCAAGCCGGGTCCCGTCTTCCCCGCGAAGGTCGGGCCGGTTGACAGGACGGTTCACCTGTACCAATGCCACCATCACCAACACGGAAGCGAATGCCAGAGAGGCGGGCGCCAGAAATCGCGGACGGAGAAGCCGTTGCCACAGGGATTCGGGCTGAGATGGAATGCCGGTTCGTCCCGCTTCTGCCCAATTCACCTGCGCCAAGCGCTTGCTAATTGCCTGGACGGCGGGCTGATCGGCAGTCTGGCCCATCTCAGAGAACAGGGCCAACTCGGTCCGGCAGCGTGGGCATTGGGAGACGTGCGATTCCATCGCAGGGCTGAGAACCTGGTCGAGTAACGCTGAGAGCGGCGGGCAATCCGGTGTCACTGCGAGTGCGTCACGAAGAGTCATATCATTAGTTCCCGGCTTCTTCTCAAAGTTCATCGCCCTGTCCTTTGCTCACCGGCTGACGCTTGTCGCGGGCATTCCAGCGCTTTACCGCTACGGCGAGTTTGCGTTTCGCGCTCACGATGTATGCTTTGGCGCCGCTCGAGTTGGTCAGTCCCAAAACCCTGGTGATCGCCTTCAACGGCAACTCCTCGCCAAAATGAAGCGTCATCACCTGAACTTCGGTGGCGTCGAGAGTTTCGGTAAGCATCGCGCGCATTTGAACTATCGCCTGCTCTGTTTCGATGCTTGCTGCCGGATCGCAGATATTCAGGTCCGGCATCTCGAAAGAAAGCTCGGCTCCACTCTCTGACGGCTCGGAAGCTCTTGCTTTGAGAAAGTTCAGGCAATGATTTCGCGCGACCACATACAGCCAAGTTGAGAACTTGGCGTTGCCCTGAAAGGACTCCATGTGCCTGTAAGCCCGCAGGAAAACTTCCTGCGCCAAGTCGCTCGCCATTTCCCGGTTGCCCGTCGCGCGATAGCACCATGACGCCACACGCACGGTGTAACGGCCAAAGAGCTCGTTGACGGCGGCATCGGACAGGCCGGACCCCTTCTCCGCGAGGAAGCACCGCACCAGTTCCTCGTCGCTTTGAGCGGCCATGGAACCGATTATAGGCGTGCAGTGAGTTTTCCATGGTAGTTTAAGGGCCGTCTATGTAGTAAGACCGCTGAGATTGGACAGTGGAACAAGAAAAAGAAACGCAAAGAGGGAACGCCCAGGGTGCAGACTGCGCCCTGGGCGTTCCCGTGTTTTTCGAATTAAGCGAAGCTACTATTTGTAGTTCGCTGTAGCTGAGGAGTCTCGGGTCATTGTGAAGGAACAGCTTAGGGCTGTACCGGAGCAAACTCCTGACCACCCGGTGAAGGTGCGGCCTGCAGCCGGTGAGGCGGTGAGCGTAACCACGGTTCCTTGAAGGTATGTTGCCGAACAACTATTCCCACAGTTGATGGAGGAGTTAAATTCCCCGTTTGGCGTCCCTGTGACAGTACCGTTGGACGTGCGTCCGACTGACAGTTTGTAAAGAGTACTGAACGTGGCAGTGGTGTTCATCACGCGATTTACCGTGACGGTGCAGGAAGGTTGAGAGCCAGTGCAGTCACCCGACCATCCCAGAAATTCCCCGTTACTCGGTGCACTTGCCGTTAACGTCACCACAGTTCCGGCGTTCATCGAAGCGGAACAGACGTTCCCACATCGAATGGGACCTCCATTTACCGTGCCAGCACCCACCAGCGTAACGTTTAGAGAAGGTACATCCACATTGGCCGCGGCGTTCTGGGCACCAATAATCACACCAAGTTCACCGTTTGCCGGCGTGGCGCAGCCGACCACCACACAGAGCGCTTCGTGGGTGATGGGATCATAATTGCCACTATATTTATAGTGTTCATAGCGCCTGACCACGGCATGGCTTCCATTTCCTAATGCTTGAGCATTGCGCATGGCTCCTTTGCGGTTGCTATTCGGATCGGATTGCAGAAGCTTCCATTCCGTTTCCATTTGGGCGGCCGCCTCTGGTACCACTGCATTGCCGCCCATCAATTCATCCAGCTCCACGGGGCGGTTCACCTCCAGCTTGTACACCTTCACCCACTGTGCATCGCCAAACTGTGGGACTGGTGGGCGAGGAACCTGAATATCGAACGCGATTGCGGGAGCTGCTCCTACCGCAGCGGCGGGAATGACGTTGATCACAGGTTGCGGGATTGAGACCGGCATCGGAGCGGCGCCTGGAAGAGGGCTGCCCGTGTATCGAATGAGCTGGCTGGCGTTCTGCGGGTCGGGAACCAGCCAGTAGTAGACAATCTTGGTCGGGTTGCGAAGAGTGCTGATTCCGAAATGTTCGCATCCGGCGGCCGGGTATCGCGGGCCAAGGCCAAACGTCCAGCAACTCTCGCCACTGGCAACAGTGCCATTTGGCGTCGGAGTACTCAACGTGAACTGCTGGGCTGATGGATCGTAAGGGCTTGCCCAGGTGAACTTCACACCGCCTGGATAATCGACTGCCGTTCCTTGGCAATATCTTATGTAACAGGGCGCTGTGCCACCGAAGATCCGCGTCACATCGGCGGTGGTGATGCCGTCGGCGTCGATTTCGAAACCGGACGTCGGTTGACCGGTGTTATTGTAGGCGTCAAAATTCGACGGATAACCGATAATCGCCGGTGTCTGCGCTTGAACCACGCCGGGTAGCGTGAGCGTACCCGCGAAGATCAGCCTCCAGGCAATTTCCAAAAACTTATTCCTGTTCGTTGTTTGTCTCATTTCTTTGTTCGTCCCTCTCTTTGGAGTCCGTATGCCGGGAAGGCTTACAGAAGCTGAGACAACGGTAGGGAGCAAGCGGAACAATTATTATTGAGACGGCATCTGGGATTTGAAGCTTTCTTTCGCGAGAGGTGTTTCGATGTGGCAGTTAAGCCGGGAACAGGAACTATCTCACTTTTGTTTCGGTTTTTTGGTCACTTGTTGCGCCCCGCAGGCCGTTGAACACGAAGCCGTGATCGCCGATGTGAG
>CAWCJC010000007.1:0-313597 GCA_963795835.1 Bryobacterales bacterium
TTTCCAGTCGTTTAGCAGGTACGCGGCTTGGTGCCGAAAGTTCCGTCTCCATATCAGCCCACCATCTCTCTCATATTCAACCCGCTCATACGTCGGATGATGAAGCAGCTTATTGCAGCGCTCCTTGTCCTCTTCCCACCATGAAGGATAGTTGGGTTTCCACGTCGATCCAGCATCGAGATAATCGGCCGCGACGGCATCAGTTTTGAACTTCCTCGGCGCATACAGAAAGTCGATAAGGTTTCGATAGTGAAGCAGAAAGCATTCGGCCAAAGCACCACCGTGTTGGCTTCCGTCCATAAAGGCTTGATGACTCGCGACGAATCTTAATCGCTCCACCTCGAAGGCGAGATGAGGAGCCATCTCTTTGAGCGGCGGATTCACCATCCGTTCAGTATGCACTGGGAGTTTTCTCCAGAATGCAAGTTGGCAGATGGCCTTGCGCGGCGTAACCGAATAATAAAGCCACAGTTGGGGGGTGGCGATCGCTATGCCCAAACGTCGGGGCAGCGGCTGCACGATAACGGACCGCCACTGGTTGTTTGTCTTGCAAGATGTTGATGAGACTAGGGAAGACGCCTCAAAGTGGCGGTGGGGCGGTAGAGGCGGTTGTTTGCGAATGCTCTACTAAGCCTAAAACTTAGCTGCGAGTACCCAATGTCTCGCGGGTCGAGAAAGAAGCGTTTTTACGCGGAGCTATGCCACTACTTGCTACAGAGTACCCACGCTATTGAAGGAGCATCCCCACAAAAGTCCCCACAGTCCTGAAAAACAAGGGCTTTTTCGGAAGGTGATTTAGCCTGTAAGTCTATGATAAATTTGGCTCCTCAGGTAGGATTCGAACCTACAACCCTTCGGTTAACAGCCGAATGCTCTACCGTTGAGCTACTGAGGAACAGAGGCGGGCAATCACATTACACCATTTCGGGTGGAATGCTGTCAATTTGGAGCAGCCCGTGTTTCTGCGCCAGGCGCTTGAACTCATTCAGACCTTGCGATGCGCGCAGTGACAGTTCGTAGCGAATGTTCCGGGTGAGATATCGTTCGGCAAGTTCCTCGGGAATGTGCCGCGGCGCAGCTTCACTTTTCACAATTTCAGAGATTCGCGTCCGGCCATAATCATAAGACTGCCGGAACAGATCCGGATTCGCGGAAGCGCCTCTGCCAGCCCAGACAGCGTAGACCATCGGCAACCCGGTAAGGGCTTGCCATTCTTGCCCCAAATCGAGGACAGAATAGTCCGCAGATGCTGGTTCCAACCGAAGCGCCGGGTCTCCGATAATCAGGGCCGCGTCCGCCCCGGACAGCATACCCTGCGGATCGGGCGACATCTCGTGCTCGCTCGCATGGATTCCATAACGCTCCGCGAGAATGATCTTGGTAAGCGCGACCGAGGTTCTTGAGCTGGAATCGAGCGCAAGAGAACGGATCTGGTTCACCGCGCCCCGATATAACAGGAAAATGCTGCGAACCGGGCCATCTGAGGCGATGCAGACGTCGGAGACCACTTCCAGCCCTTGCCGGAACATTTCAATCACGGGAACCAGTCCAATATCCGCCTCGCCGCTTTCCAGGGAACGGGCGCAGGCCGAGGGCAGTTCGAAACGAAGGTCTACTGAATCTCGCGTAGGCCCGTGAAGGAAACCCCAAACCAGCGGGCACGTGTTCAGGTAACTCACCGCGCTGACTCGCGGCAATCGGTCGTCAGTCAATCTAAATGGAAGTGCGCGTTCTCGGCATCGGCTTGTCGCTTGCGCCATAGTCGGCGGCGGCTTCGCTGGAGCTGGCGACATCTTCTGCTCCGGTCCGCATCAGCACCGCCTTCGCCCGGCTCACCCATTCCTCACTATCGCAATGGACAGAGAGTAAGATACCCCCATGTTTCAGGCGGCCTTCGTACCGCTTCGCCTCATATTCGGGCATTCCCGATCCAACCAGTGCACCGCTTACTCCGCCTATCGCACCGGCCGCACCCACTCCCGCCAGCGCGGCAATAATCGGTCCAGCGGCTAAGAACGGACCAATACCAGGAATCGCCAACGCGCCTATCCCTGCCAGCCACCCCAATGCGCCGCCAAGAACCGCACCGGAGGCCGCGCCGGCGACGGCACCTTCAGGCGCTTTGGTGTGTTTCTCGTCGCCCAGATCCCTTGTCCCGGCGTTTTCCGGCATCAGAACAGAAATGTCGGTGTTGCGGAAACCCGCTTCCTTCAGCGCCTCCAGGGCGTCTTCGATCTCGGATTTGGTTCGATAAAGGCCAAAAGCGGCAATATTCTTCATAAGCCTGAACAAACGCGTGCAACGCAGGGGCCAATCGAATGCCCTACTCTCCATCACACTAGAGAGAGATGAGTTTGGAGGGTGCCACGTGTTATTTTTAGAGGTGCGGATTTAAAGTTCCCGCTAAGTCCTCCATGAAAATTCTCCCTCGTTCCCTGCAGTTCTGTCTTCTTCTATCGCAGTCTTCGTCTAATTTATTCCCAAATTCAGTTAAATCCTGCGCCCACCCGTGAGGTAGGTCAGAACAGTTTGACTCAGAGTACCTTGAATCTGGTGGAAGGCCGCGAATTGTCCTCTCCTGAGGGAGTCGCATTGGATTTGAATCTCACACCTCCCGCTTTGTACATAGCGGATACCGGAAACAACCGGGTTCTCGGTTATCGGAACGCGAATAGCTTCCGCAACGGACAAAAAGCCGACATCGTAATTGGCCAAATCGATTTTCAGAGTACCTTCAGCCAGGGCCCGCGAGGCAATGGAGCCAGAAATACCGGTCTGTCCGCCCCGATTGGTCTTGCCGTGGATTCCGCAAGCAACCTTTATGTTGTGGATGGCGGAAACAACCGTGTGCTTCGTTTTCCTGCGCCATTTGGCCAAACAGGTGTGATCTTTCCCGATTTAGCGATCGGCCAACCTAGCTTTTCCAGTAACGCCCCAAATTTTAACGGCATTTCGGCGTCAACCCTGAGCTTCAGCTCAAACAATCAATTGCTCCAGGCCTATGTAGCTTTCGATGCTTCACAAAATCTTTGGGTGGCGGACGCCGGAAACAATCGGGTGCTCCGGTTTCCGGCTTCTCTTTTGGGTCCCGCCGCAAAAAATGGGCCGGCCGCCGATTTAGTTCTGGGGCAATTGGATTTTGCGACGGCGACGACGAATTCCGACCAGACGAACCTGACTTTCCTGAACGTACCTACCGGGATCGCTTTCGATCAGCAGGGGCGGTTGTTTGTTTCGGAATCGCAAGGTTCCGTCCGTTCCCGCATCCTGATATATGCCCCGCCATTTGCGCGCAATGGACAAGCCGCAACCCGGCTCTTGGGTGTCGTGCCGTCCAATGTAGTGCCGCAGCCTCCCGGTATCAGTGAACAACAGTTTTCCGGTTCCACAGGGGATCTCTTTATCATCAACAACGGAGTGGGCGTCACGGATTCCCAAAACAACCGGCTGTTAGGCTTCAAGCCGGTCGATCAATTTACCTCGAACGTGCTGACACAGCAGGCGCAAATCCAGTATCTGTTTGGACAGACCGATTTCTCCAGTAACCGGCCTAACCAGGGAATGCCGGAGGCTGGACCAGATCGTTTGCTGAATCCGGTGTCGGTCGCGGTATCCGGGACTGAACTTTTCATCGCTGATGCGGGAAACAATCGCGTAATTGCCGTTCCGTATTCTACGGTTGCAATCGGACAGGCAAGCCGCGTGCTTGGGCAGGATGCCCTGAATTTAAATGCCCCGAATCTGGTGGAAGGCCGTGAGTTTCGATTCACCAGCAACCCTGGGGGTGCGGCTGAGGCCGGAATTGTTGCGGACCTTACCTCAAATCCACCGCACCTTTACGTGTCGGACACCTATAACAACCGGATTCTTGGTTTTCGAGACCTTCGCACCATCAAAGCGGGCGATCGTGCGGATATCGTCATTGGCCAGCCCGATTTCGGCCATACGGAAGCCAATTACCCGACGAATGACGCGACTCAGCCGAACGCCAGTGGTCTGTTCGCTCCAACCGGCCTGACTCTGGATCCGTCCGGAAACCTCTACGTGGCCGATACCGGAAATGGCCGCGTTCTGCGGTTTGCCGCTCCCTTCGCGCAACCGGGGATTCTACCCGCGGCAAATTTGGTGATCGGGCAGCGCAGCTTTACTTCGAAAATTCAGGATGCTTCACCCACCACGATGGCTGGGCCTTATGGCGTCGCGTTCGCTAGCAATAACGGTTTGCTCGTCTCCGACACTGCTCTGAATCGTGTACTGTTTTTCTCCGGGTCTCCGGCGAGCCTGACGAATGGACAGGCGGCTTCGATTGTGTTCGGGCAGCCGGATTTCTTCTCCTCCGCGGCAACAGGCAACTCGGCCGCGGATAACCGCTTTGCCGGTCCGCGCGGCATTGCAACCGATTCCGACGACCGCCTGTATGTTGCGGATTCCGCAAACGCGAGAGTGGTCATCTTCGAGCGGGCGCCCTCGCAGCAAATCGACCCGCGTTCCTCCCGGATTCTAATGAACTTAGGCGGGGCGCGCGGAGTCTATTTGAATCCCACAACCAGTGAAGTTTGGGTGGCTGCCGGAAACTCCATTCTCCGCTTCCCCAAATATAATGATCAGCCTCTTACGGGATTACAGGCGAATGCATCCATTCCCGATGGCGGAGTGCTGGCGATCACGCAAGACGCTTACGGGAACCTCTACACGGCGGATTCCAGCAATCGCGTGCAGATCAACTATCCAGCGCTGAGCACCGTCAATGCTGCCAGTCTTCAGTCTTCCGCCGGATTTGCGCCAGGCAGCATCGCGAGTATCTTCTCTCTGTTTAAAGGCCAGTTCGGAACAGTGACGGCGTCCGCGAGTGGTTCTCCGCTGCCTACTCAACTGGCGAATGTTCAAGTGTTGTTAAACAATGTTGCGGTACCGCTCTACTATGTGGGTCCGGACCAGATCAACTTCGTCCTCCCGAATAACGTGCCCACCAACGGGTCGGGAGATCTGCTCGTCGCCCGCAGTGATACGGGACAGGTCCTGGGCAACTTCCCCATTCCCCTGAACGTCGCCTCCCCGGCGATTTTTGTCCTCAACTCGACCGTCCCCGGCGCGGGGCAGGTTGCCGCGATCAACCAGGACGGCACGGTGAACGGCAAAGATCACCCGGCGATTAACGGTTCCATCGTGGCGTTCTTCGGAACGGGTGAAGGCATGGTTCCCGGTGCTCCTCCGGATGGAGTGGCCGCCACGGGAGCAGTCTCTACCGCAACCAAACCTCAGGTAATCATCGGGACCGGCTTGGTCGACGATGCCAACATCACTTATTCCGGCCTGGCGCCGGGGTTGGTCGGTGTCTGGCAGGTGAACGTCAAGATTCCGGACACGGTTGCCGCAACATCGCTGACGAACAACATTACGCCCGTGGTTTTCATCGTAAACGGGATCGCCAGCAACGGGCCCGCTCGGCTTCAGACCATAATGTGGGTGACGGGAAAGAGCACTTAGTCGGCTCGAACCACGTGCCGGCGGATGGCGCTCGCCTGGCCCGTCGCTTCATCGACGTCGATGATCACGGAGTGGAGTTCCACCATGCTCTTCGCAGCTTCCATTTTCACCGGCATGCTGTGGATAAACCGGCGGACAATCATGTCCTTCTCGACGCCGATCACGGAGTCATAAGGACCCGTCATTCCAGCATCGGTTTGGTACGCGGTTCCGCCGGGCAGGATTCGGGAATCGGCGGTGGGGATATGGGTATGGGTACCGATCATTGCGGATACGCGCCCGTCCAGATGCCAGCCCATGGCAACCTTCTCGCTGGTGACTTCGGCGTGAAAGTCCACGAAGCGGACGCGAATCGCGGGGTCAAGCGAATTCAGCAATTCGTCTGCTTTGCGGAAGGGGCAATCGGTGCTGGCCATGTAGACGCGGCCTTGCAGATTCAGAACCGCGCAGGTAACTCCGTTGCGCGCCGTAACTGTGGCCATGCCGGCCCCGGGCGCACCGGGCGGATAGTTCGCCGGACGCAGCAATCGCGGGTGCGTGGCCATGTAGTCGTAGATCTCGCGCTTGTCGAAGCTGTGGTTCCCCCCGGTCAGCACATCCACTCCCAGCGCGAAGAGTTCTTCGGCCGTCGCAGGCGTCACACCGAAGCCGCCGGCGGAGTTCTCGGCATTCGCAACAATCAGGTCGATCGCTTGGGCTTCGCGGATGTCGGCCAGATGGTCGGCAACCAACATCCGGCCGGCGTGGGCGAAGATGTCGCCAATGAAGAGGATGCGCACTAATGTGTCTGATTAGAACCGCGAAGTAACCGCGCCTTCCGAAGCAGAGCCCACCAGGGCCGTATATTTGGCAAACACACCCGACTTGTAGCGGGGCGCCGGCGCCTCCCACGCAGCCAGACGGCGGTGCATCTCTTCCGGCGCGACTTCCAGGTTCAGGACTCCCGCATCGACATCAATCAGCACCATATCGCCTTCGTGAGCCGCGGCAATGGGTCCGCCATTCGCCGCTTCAGGCGAGACGTGGGCGATCATGAAACCGTGAGTTGCGCCGCTGAAGCGGCCATCCGTGATCAGCGCGACACTATCGGACAGTCCCGCGCCCACCAGGGCGCCCGTGACGCCCAGCATCTCGCGCATGCCCGGGCCGCCGCGCGGTCCTTCGTAGCGGATTACCACGACATCGTTTGCGACGATCTTTCCGCCTTGCACCGCCGCCATGGCCTCTTCTTCGCGATTGAACACGCGGGCCGGGCCGTGATGCTGCTTCTTGTTATGTCCGGCGAGCTTGATCACGCAACCTTCGGGCGCAAGCGACCCGCGAAGAATAGCAAGGCCTCCTGTGGGCTTTAGGGGATCGCTCAAGGCGCGGATCACCTGCTGGCCGGTCGTCTCGATCGCGTCCGCCGCTTCTTCGCCGAAGCTGCGTCCGGTACAGGTAATCTGGCTCGAGTCGACGTAGTTCCCTTCCACCATGCGCTTTGCGATCACCGGAATGCCGCCGGCTTTATCGACATCCACCGCGACATATTTGCCCCCCGGTTTCAGGTCGACGAACGTCGGCGTGCGATTGCTGATGTGCTGGAAATCGTCCATCTTGAGCTCGACATCGCATTCGCTCGCCATGGCAAGCAGGTGAAGCACGGCGTTGGTGGACCCACCGGTCGCGGCCACTCCCGCAATGGCGTTCTCAAAAGCTTTGCGCGTGGCGATATCGCGGGGCTTCAGGTCTTTGTGAACGCAACGCATGATCAGTTCGCCGCAACGGCGCGCGACGTCTTCCTTGCGCACGTCCACCTGGGGCACCATCGCCGAGCCCATGGGGGAAAGACCGATCAGCTCCATGACCGTCGCCATGGTGTTCGCGGTGAACTGGCCGCCGCACGCGCCCGGCTCCAGGGCAGGCATGGTTCTCGATTTCCAGCAGTTCGAAGTCGCTCATCTTGCCCGCGGCATTCGCACCCACGGCTTCGAAGACGTTCTGAATGGTAATGTCCTGCCCCTTGTGCTTGCCGGGCAGGATGGAGCCGCCGTACATCACGATGCCGGGAATGTTCAGGCGAAGCAGCGCCATCGCGGCGCCGGGAATCGTCTTGTCGCAGGCCACCAACGCGACAATCCCATCGAACATGTGGCCGCGCGCCACGAGTTCGATGGAATCCGCAATCACTTCTCGGCTCACCAGGGAGGCCTTCATGCCCTCTGTGCCCATGGTGATGCCGTCGCTGATGGCGATGGTGTTGAACTCCATCGGAGTGCCGCCGGCCGCGCGAATGCCTTCCTTTACATAGACGGCCAGGTCCCGCAATTTGTAGTTGCAGTTCATCGTTTCGGTCCACGTATTGGCGATGCCGATGATCGGCTTCTTCAGGTCTTCATCGGTAAGGCCGATGGCCTTCAGCATGCTGCGGGCAGGCGCGCGGTCGCGGCCTTGCGTGATGGTGTAGCTGTTCAATTTCATGCGAATCTACCAGTTTACTTCTCGGGAGCGGGCGGCGGGTAAGTATTCGGGATATTGCCCAGGCCGATGTATTCCTGCTTCAGCCTGCCCTCTTCGACGCTCACGATGCGGAAGCCGGAAGGGTCGGGACCGATCGGCATCCCGATGGGCCCGGTCGTGATCATCTCCATACCGTTGAGCCAAGGTGCCGATAGCATTGCGGTGATAATGCCCGGCGAAGACGTATTCGCACGCCGCCTTCGTTCAACAGGCGAAGATAGTGCTCGCGGGCGGGCTTGGGGATGTTGAAATACTGATCCGCCTCATCGGGTGACGCCAGATACCAGGGGATGTGCTGGAACACGGTGACAACGCTTCGGCTCTGCTTTGCTTTCTCAAGTTCGGCTTTGAGCCATGCCTCCTGCTTCGCCACGTCATCCTGCACCTTTTCGGGCGACTTGATGATGATGGTGTCGAGCACGATGCCGTAAACTCCCGGCGCTTGAAAGCTGTACCAATCGGGGCCGTAATTCTTCCGGTAGAGCGCGAGGCTTTCGGGAGTGGGGTCGTTGCCCACATCGTGATTACCGGCGACGCTGTAAAGCTTCACCGCCGGATCGAGCTTCTTCGCGATGCGATGGTACTCAGCGATTTCAGCCGGCGTGTTCTGGTTCGTAAGGTCGCCGCAGATGATGGTGAACGCGGGCTTGAGCCGGTTCACATTGGCGATGAAGAACTCGAAGTTCGCGGTCTCATGGACGAAGTCTTTGTCCTTCGAATACATGCCGAATTGCGGGTCCGAACCCTGAATGAAAAAGGGCGATGCCGCCAGCCACAGAAGCGGAAGATTAATGAGCACGGGTCAATCCTAGCGCACGGATGCGCTTATGCAAATTGGTGCGCTCAATGCCCAACACGCGCGCGGCGGCGGAGACGTTCCAGGCGGCGGAATCGAGCGCGCGCATCAGGTGTTCGCGCTCCGCGGATTCACGCGCTTCCTGCACCGTGGAGCGCGGGCCGGCTTCGCGTTGTACCCGGATTTCGACGGGGATGGAGGCGGCGCCGATCCGTTCTTCAGGGGTCAGAATCGCCATCCGCTCAACCACGTTGCGGAGTTCGCGCGCATTTCCGGGCCAGGTGTAGCCTTCCAGGAGTTCAAACACTTGCTCGTCCAGGCGCTTGGCGCGAAAGTTGTTGCGGGAACAGAACTCGTCGAGAAAGTAGAGCGCGAGTTGGCGTATGTCCTGCGGGCGCTCACGCAAAGGCGGCACCTGAATTGGCACCACGCTCACGCGGTAGTACAAGTCTTCGCGGAATTTGCCTTGCCCCACCATGGCCTGAAGATCCCGGTTGGTAGCGGAAAGAACGCGCACGGAGACGCGGATATTTTGCTCTCCGCCCACGCGGTGAAACTCGCCTTCCTGGAGCACGCGGAGGAGTTTTGCCTGCGACGCGGAGTGAAGGTCGCCCACTTCATCGAGGAAAAGCGTGCCGTTATCGGCCAGTTCGAACTTACCGCGGCGCAGTGCGGTGGCTCCCGTGAAGGCTCCCTTTTCATGGCCGAAAAGTTCGCTTTCCATCAGTTCCGTAGGGATGGCGGCGCAGTTCACTTTCACGAACGGGCCTGAGGAAAAAGGGCTGTTCTGGTGAATGTGGGCCGCTAAGAGTTCCTTGCCTGTGCCGGATTCGCCGATCAGGAGCACGCGCGCGTCGGATTTGGCGGCCATGGTGGCTTGCGAAACGGCGCGCTCGAAAGCGGGACTGCTGCCGATCATTTTGGGCCCTTGCCCCACCATCTCTTTCAGCTTCTCGTTTTCCTTGGTGAGGGTGGCCTGGGAGAGCGCATTTTTCAGCGCCACCAGAACCCGGTCCCGGCTGAGCGGCTTTTCGAGGAAGTCGAACGCTCCTGCTCTTGTGGCTTCTACGGCGTCGGCGATGGTAGCGTGGCCGGAAATCATAATCACCGGGCTCTTCACTTCCTGCTGCTGCAGGGCGCGGAGCAGGTCGATGCCGCTTCCATCCGGTAGCCGGACGTCGAAGAGGAACACGTCGATGCGCTGGGGGTCGGGAAACTTGCGGAATTCGGCCAGGGAGCGAAAAACATTGACGGCATAGCCTTCGCGCTCGAGGATCATGCGCAGCGAGCGCCCGATGTTCTCTTCATCGTCGACAATCAGGACGCGCCTAGTGATCATGGGCCACCGGCAGCGTCACGCGAAACCCCGCGCCGCCTAATTCGCCTGCCACCAGCAGAATATCGCCGCCTAAAATCAGCGCGCTCTTTCTGGCGATTGAAAGACCCAAGCCCATGCCGCGCTTCTTGAACGAAATCGTCGGCTGGAAGAGAGAGTTGCGGGCCTGTTCGCTTAAGCCCGGGCCGGAATCGTGAACTTCAATCAGGACTCGTTCCGGGGAAATCGAAGTAGAAGTCAAAATGCGTCCTCCCGTTCCCGCGGCTTCGGCGGCATTTTCCAGAAGGTTGACGAGAATGCCTTTCACCAGGTCCGCGTCGGCCATGGCGCTGGGGACCGAAGTGGAGAGCCGCACGGCGTAGTTCACTTCGGGATGCGCATTTTTCAGAAACGCAATGCGCTCTTCAACAACCTGATTCACATCGATCGGCTCGGCGAACACTTCGGGTTCGGCGGAGAACTCGGAGAAGGCACGAACCCGGCGCTCGAGCGATTCCACTTCGTCCACAACAATCGCGGCGGCTTGCTCGAGGAACGTGCGGTCGCTCTCCTGATGGCGCGCGACCATCTCTTCAACGGTGAGCCGAATGGGCGTCAGCGAATTTTTGACTTCGTGGGCCATCTTGCGCGCCAGCACCTGCCAGCTGGCCAGTTGCGTCAGGTAGATGAGGCGGTCGCGGCTCGATTGCAGTTGCGCCGCGGTTTCATTGAAAGCGCTGGTCGCGAGCCCGACCTCATCGCGATCCCCGGAATCAAGGCGCGCGGAGAAGTTACCCTTCGCAAGCTCCGAAAGGCCGCCGGTAAGCTGCTGGATCGGGCGGCTGATGCGATTGGCAAAATAAATGAGCACCAGGAGCGATGCCATCCAGATGGCAAAGGTGAGAAAGAGATAGGTGTAGTTGAAGCCGCGTCGCAGGTCGCGAGCACGATTATCGGCAATCGTTTGCCGTGCCCGGCGATACTGTTCGGAAATGTCCGCCATTTCCAGACCGAGCGGCCGAGAGTAAACAGCGACGCCCGACCCTTCGCGCACCAGATATTCCAAACGATCCTGGCGTGCGCCTTCCAGCCGGAAGCGTTCGGGTTCTCCGGAGGCCAGGAACTCCTTCAACGGCTCACTAAGTTGCGACGGACGCTGCGCTTCCACCCGGCCCGCGCCGGCATCGGACTTTAACTGCTGGCGCGCGGCGAGATAAAACTCCCGTCCTGTGTTTTCCAGCGACCGGGAGAGTTCATCCATCTCGCCTGTCGAGGCATAGCTCAAGCTCCGTTCCAGAAGCGAGGTACTCACCCACAGCGTGGCCAGGAACGGCACTAGTGTAGCCGCCATAAAGACCAGCAGCAGCTTGTTCCGCAGGGTCGCTCTCATGAACGGCCCCCGCGTAAATCATTCAACAGAAATGGACCGGCATCCACTTGCCAGCGCGGCTGCTGGGCGCGGGCCGGGCGGCTAAAAAGTTCAATCAGGCGCGTGATGTTGATGCCCGGTTCGCCGATCACCTGCGCCCCCTCGCGGCCCTCCTCACCATGCAGTTCAAACCGAACCCAGAAGGGACGTCCCGGCGGAAGCTGCGATACGTCCGCGGTCATCTGGTCGAAACACCACGTCTCCGCCGCTTGCGTTGCCAAGTGAGAAGCATTTCGCGTAATCACCTCATTCCGCGTAATCCCAAAGCGGGTAACGGAGAAACGCTCTTCCCAAATGTCGTAGCTCAAGGCAAATCGAGCGACGGAGCGCACGGCTACGGTGGCATTGGCATCGAGTGAAAGAGTAAGTTGGCCCAGGAACGCGACCGTGGCTCCGTCCTTCAGGCGTTCCAGCGGCTTGCCGCTTAAGAAAGTGAATCCCGGGGGCGGAGATGTGGAGCAGATTCGCGGCGGTATCCAGGCGAACGGTCAGTTCCTGCGCGCTGAGCGCTGCCGCTAAGGGGCATCCCAGGCCAGCCAGCAGCCACACTCTTCGCGTTGTTCCCCGCCCGGTTCCCCGCATCAATAATTCATGCCCACCATAAAGAGGGGTTCCACCCGCCCCTGGCGAAGCGGGAAAGCGAGAGCAACGGAGAAAATGCTGTAACGGATGCCGGCCCCCAAGGAATGTTTAAGGCTGGGCACCTTGCCGAAGCTCCAAAGCGAGCCCGTATCGTAAAAAACGTTGGTCATCCTGTAGCGATATTCGACGGAATTGTGGACCAGCCGATTGCCGCCAAGCGGATCAATGTCGTAGCGGTTCCAGCCTCGCAGCAACGAACTTGTGCCCAGAACAAAGCGCTCGAAGAGCGGTGCACGGCCCGCGATATAGCCAGCCGTGACCTGGTCGGAAACGGAGTGGCGCCCGCGGGTGATGTTGTAACCGGCTGTCCAGTGGTGGCGCGTGTACAGGTAGTCGCTGCCGAGAGCGTGGCTGGCAATCCGGACGTTATAGGCAGCCTCCGCCGCGCGGCTCCCGTTCTCATCGGGAAATTTCTGCCTGTAGAGAAGGCCGGCCGTGAACGCATTCGCGCCCTCCACGCGTTCCATGGGAAGGGCCAGATTCATTCGCTCAAAACTAAGTCCTGAGGTGACGAAGAGATTAGGGGTCAGCGCGAACGTGAGGGCAGGCTCGTAGTTCTGCCGTGTGCGATACACATCGGTGCTGACCGTGGTTCGATTCCACTGCAGATGGTAGTCCTCCACGGTAAAGCGGAACCGCAGCCTGTCTGTACCCACGTGCGTGTTTTCGTAGCCCGTCTGAATCCCGGTGAAGCGTTCAATATGCTCGTCTCCATCACTCACCAGTCCGAAGACAATGGTATGGTTCCGGGAGATGGTGGTCGAGGCAACCACCTGTGCGCTGAAGCCCTGCTTTGAGTGGTAAAGGAATTTGGGGACGGAAACGTCAAGCCCTACAGAGCGCCGTTCAACTTCGAAAATCACCTTGACCCGCTCCGGCGAGGAGCCCCGGGCTAAGTGCTGTGTAACGGCTTTGGCGTGGAGGTCCTTTCGGATTACGGAGGAGAGCTGGTCTAAGATTTCGGTGTCGTAGGCGGTTCCGGGAAGCCTGCCGAGCCGTAGCCGGAGGGAATCGGAAAGCTTGGCCGAAGGATAACCTTCAATCTCCACCTGCTCGACGATGTAGCGGGAATTGACGTTAACCGCCGAAGCGAGAGAGGACTGGCCGCCTGCGTAGAGGCTCACGGGGAAGAGGAAGAGCGCCGCGAAAGCCGTCCGGAAGGAAATCATAGGTCGGTTGTTGGCAACGCCGATGCCAGTGGCGTGGATACACCGGAAAACGCTGCTTTTAGAATAACGGAACGTGCGCGTTTAGCACAGGTGTGTCAAGCAGGTGTATCCGGAAGGTTAAGAGTGTGCAGGGGTTGGCTGCAAGACCAACCCCGTTACAGTGCTTTAGCCAATTCGGTGGCGAAGGCGCTCTTGGGTTCATTCTCCCGATCGCGCTTGCCGGTACGAACTCTGCGTCCGTTAGGAGCGGGTGCTCCGCCGCGTGCGTCGCGAGCCGACGGTTGTGTGGTTGCGTTGCCAGGTTGTCCTTTGCCCTTGGACGGCTGAGCGGGATTCGCGCGTAGAAGTTTGTCTTCCAGCGGGGCCCGATCGAAGCGGCGAATAATCGCCTGCATCTCATCTGCCGTGGGCGCCTCCACGAACGCGAAACCTTTCGATTCCTGTGTTTCGTGGTTGCGGATTACTTTTACCGAATCCGCTACCAGGTCTTCGGCGGAAAGCCATTGCTTGATCTCGTCCGCGGTTACCCAGATAGGTAAATTACCCAAAAATACAGTAAAGCTCATTCAGTGATTGTGTTAACTCCGTTGGTGGGTGTGAGGCAGTTCAAAGGGAGGAAGCCGATCTATTGCCTGCTAGATAGTATCAGACCAATTTGCAAAGATGCAAATCCAACCCTTGCTAAGTCCTTGGATGGCGAGGGCTAACAGAAAGTTTCAGTACATGTGATAAAGGAAAGGTGCGGGTGATCGCGGGAGAATTTCGCAGCCGTTTGCTGCAATCCGTGGCTGGTTCGGAGGTTCGGCCCACGCCGGACCGGCTGCGGGAGACGCTGTTCAATATTCTGGCTCCGGAAATTGCGGGCACGGTCTTTCTGGATGTGTACGCGGGCAGCGGCGCCGTGGGAATTGAGGCGTTAAGCCGGGGCGCGGCACGCTCGGTGTTTATCGAAAATTCGAAGGCGGCGATTGCCGTCCTTGAGAGAAACCTGAAGTCGCTGGGGCTGGAGAAGCGGTCCCTGGTTCTGAAAGGGACGGCGCGAAAGAAGCTGGAGCCGGGGTTGGCGGATCTCGTCTTTTTGGATCCGCCCTATCCCTTGGAAAGTGAGTATGCTGTGTCCCTCGGTCTTTTAGGAGGCGATGAGCGGGCCCGGATCGTTGTCGCGCAGCATTCCGTGCGTACCAAGCTTGAAGATGAGTATGGGGGAATGCGCAAGTATCGGGAGCTACGGCAAGGGGAAAATGCGCTGACCTTCTACGCGGCGGCGTCAGGCGGAGATAAACTTGGATGATGGTCAGCCAAGAAATTCAGGTGGTGTCCAACGAGCAAGGTGAGCCCACGGGCGTGATCGTCCCGATCGAGCTTTGGCGAGAAATTGCCTCCGAAAGAGAAACCGCGTACCTGCTCAGCTCTGCAACCATGAAAGCGCGTTTATTGGCCGCCAAGGATCGTGAAGGCGGAATGTCGTTCGAGGAAGTTGTTGCGAAGCTTGGAGTTTGACTCCACTGCGTTTGAAGATCTGGCGTGGTGGGTTGAACATGATAAGGCGCGAGCACTTCGCATCATTCGACTGATCCGGGAAACGCATCGCAGCCCGATAAGCGGATTGGGCAAACCAGAGCCGCTGAAGCATGACTTGGCGGGTTGCTGGTCCAGACGTATAGATCAAGAACACCGGCTTGTATACCAAGTTACGGAGAAGACCATCCGAATTCTGGCGTGCAGGTTCCACTATTAGTCGGACAGGCGCGAGTACGTTTGCGCGTTGCGTACCTATGTTGCGTACCTAAAGAGAAAAGCGGCAAGCGAGGAATGCCCTAATGTTCGGCCGGAAAGTCTAGAACCCGCACCTGAGCCGGCTGATCGTGATCGCCCCCGAGAAACACAATTCCACATCTCGGCCGGGAACGCGAGCGCGGGACGAATACTGGCCCGAATACTTGTAGGCGCCGTTTTCCACGGAATAATTGACAGGAAGAGCCGAGTGGTCCAGGTCGCAGAAAACGGTTTGCGGTTGGCTTTCACTGCCGTGCGGCAGATTGACGTTCCAGAACTCTCCCGGCGCCAGCTCCTTCTTAATTAGTTCCCGCAACACTGCTGCGGCACGAACCGCGGCCAGATCCCAATCCACTTCTTTACCTTTCGCGATGAAATGAGAGATAGCAATGGCCGGCCAACCGAGCAAAGCCGCTTCGCGGGCCGCCGCAACCGTTCCGGAGTAGCAGGTATCCATGCCGAGGTTGCCTCCGCGGTTAATTCCGGAGATTAGCCACGTGGCGTCCACTGCCAGGCAGGCGCGCGCCAGCCGTGCGCAATCGGCCGGTCCGCCCTCAACAGAGAAGCGGTTTGGGCCGACTTCGCGGACCGGAATCGGGTGATCGGTCGTAACGTGGTGGCTCATGGACGAATGGCACCGGTCCGGCGCCACCAGCGTGGTTTCGCCCAGCGCCTGGCATGCCTTTGTGAGCGCAGCCAATCCCGGCGCTTCAATCCCGTCGTCATTCGTTAACACCAGCTTCATCCTGCTTCAGTATCGCAACCGGCTTCGCGAACCAGCCTCGCTCAATCTCCGGTCACAGAAAACAGAAATTTCTTTTCTCAGGCAGGCCCGCTCCTTCAGCCGCGCGCCGCAGGCCGGCGCTCCATCGCTATGCTCTGCTGAGACCGGAGATCCCCCCATGTCCGCACCGGCAATCGCTCTACGCAACCAGGAAAACGCGCAACACTCCACTGGACCCCGCACCAAAGAAGGCAAGCAGAAGTCCTCTCTCAATGCTCTGCGCCATGGCCTCACCAGTCAGCTGGTTGTTCTCCCCACCGAAGATCATGCGGAGTACACCCGTTTTCGGGCCGAACTGCTGGCCGACCTCAAACCGCAAGGTACAACGGAATCCCTACTGGCCAACACCGTGTGCGACACCCACTGGCGTCTGGAGCGCGCTCGCAACACCGAAACCAACATCCTCGCGCTCGCCCAGTTTGAAGGCCTCCCAGCCAACATCGATTCCGTGGAAGACGCCGAAAAGCGTCAGGCCCTTGCCAGCGCCCACGCATACCTCAAGTACGAGCGCGTGCTCAGAAACCTGCAACACCATGAGGCCAGACTTCAACGGATACTGCTGAAAACGCTAGCCGAACTGAAGGCGCTTCAACTAATGCGTGAACAGGAGGCGGCGCGCCTGCTGGACCAGGCCGCTTGCACCAAAATTCACCATGTTTCCAACAACTTACCGTTTGACCCCGCCGAACTTGGCTTCGTTTTTACGCAAGCGGAAATTGACGCTGAATTGAAGCGGCAACACGTACTCGCGCATCCAAGAAAACCGTTCTTGTATTCCAAATCACCTACGGATAAGCCCACGCTGAATACTGAGGTTGAGTCCAGATAAGCCGCTGCGACCACGGCGCGCCAGGAGTCGCAACGTAGTGCAGTCTGGTTGCATCTTATGTAGTGAAGAAGATAAAAATATGGCTAATTCATCAGTTATCAAATTTGGTTTGGCGGCACTGATTTCCGCCCAGGCCTGGGGTGCCATTCCGGCGCATCCGGGAATGCTGAATTATGTAGAAGGTCAGGCCAGTATTAATGGGCAGCAGGTAACATCGAAGCAGGTCGGCACGGCTGAAGTGGAACAGGGGCAAACCATCGAAACAGGTTCCGGCAAGGCGGAAGTATTACTTACGCCTGGCGTTTTCCTTCGTTTGGGAAACAATAGCGCCGTCCGTTTCGATAATGAAGGCCTCGCGAGTACTCAAGTGGAAGTCGTCCACGGCAAGGCGATGGTAGAAGCAACCGACTTGAAGGAGCACAACAATATACAGATCGCGGACCGCGGTTCGGTCACTACGCTCGAAAAGAACGGACTGTATGGATTCGATGCCAATCAAGGAAACGTTGAGGTGTACGACGGTAAGGCGCAAGTTCGTGAGAACGATCGCACAATCGATCTAAAGAAAGGTAAGAGGACTGAGGTCGCGGTACTGCAGCCCGAAAAGTTTGACCGCAAAGATAATTCGGACGACCTTTACCGCTGGAGTGATCTCCGTTCCCAGTATCTATCTCAGGCCAGCGCTTCCTCCGCCCGCACTTATTTTGTAGGCGGCAGCGGGTGGTTAGGTGGAGGCTGGTATTGGAATCCATACTATAGCTTCTATTCTTACTTGCCCGGTGATGGATTCCTTTATAGCCCGTTTGGTTATGGATTCTATTCCCCACTGGGTTATCGCAATTACTTTGGGGGCGGCTATTATGGGGGCGGCGTCGTTTATCACGGCGGCGACCGAAGCGGTAACTTCGGGCGAAGTGCGGCTCGGCCGGCATACAATACCACGAGCGTTCCTTTCGGACGGTCTTCCGCTGGCTTCAGCCATGGTGCTACATTCGCGGGAGGCAGCCACGCCAGCGGCCGCCGCTAACGCACCTACCCGAGTTTCCGGGTGGACAGGCCCGCAAAGCCTGTCCTATCCTGGAACCAAGGGTATGGCCCCAACGGAAAGCAGTAATCCAGAAGTTGCCGAGGAAGTAGAACTAATAGCGCAGGCGCGAACCGGGAACGCGCGCGCATTTAGCACTCTGCTAGAACGGTATGAACGAAAGATTTTTCGCCTGGCTCAACATATAACGCAGAACCGCGAGGATGCGGAAGATGTTCTCCAGGAAACTTTTTTAAAAGCTTACGAGCATTTAGATCAATTTCAAGGCAACTCGAAGTTTTATACCTGGATTGTCCGCATCGCGGTAAACCAGGCGTTAATGAAACTGCGGAAACGCAAGACGGACCGGACAGTTTCCATGGATGAAGGGATCGACACCGGGGAAGATATCATGGTTCGCGAAATCGCGGCCTGGGATGAAAATCCGGAACAGCGTTACTCCCGTGACGAAATGAATGAGATTCTAACTAACGCTGTCGACAGCCTTGCTCCCGCGTACCGCACAGTTTTCGTGCTCCGCGACGTTGAGGAGCTTTCCACGGAAGAAACGGCTGAAGCGCTCGATCTATCTATCCCAGCGGTGAAGAGCCGCCTGCTTCGCGCCCGCCTGCAGCTACGTGATAAGCTTTCGAAGTTCTTCAAACATAGAGCGGAGGGCACCTTTGCTTACATGTAAAGAATTTTTAGCCGGGCTCAGCGATTTTCTCGACGAAGAAACAGATCTTGAGATCAAAGAGAAGCTGCAGCGCCACGTCACCGAATGCCCAAACTGCTGGGTGATCCACGACACAACCAAGAAGACGATTAAGGTATACAAAGGGATGCAAGCGTGCTCGATTCCTGAAGCAGTTCATGAGCGCTTGCTGGCAGCCCTGGAGAGAAAAGCCGCCGCTCAAAGTGCTTTGGTTCACAGTAAGATGAACCCATGAAAGCTCGCGTTACCGTTTCGCTGAAACGAACGGTCTTGGATCCGCAAGGACAAGCGATCCGAAATGCTCTCGCCACACAAGGGCACCATGTGCAGGATGTGCGCCAGGGCAAGGTCTTTGAGATGGACGTCGAACCCTCCACCGACCTTGAGACGATTGCCCGGGAAGTGTTGACCAACCCGGTGATCGAAGAATATCGGATCGAGTACCTTTAGCGATGTGCGGCATTGTCGGTTACATCGGCCAAAAGCGAGCGGTTCCCGTCATTCTCGAAGGTCTCAAAAAGCTGGAATATCGGGGCTATGATTCGGCAGGCATTGCGGTTTATTGCGATGACGATTCGTTAGGCATCCGCCGGGCCCCCGGGAAGCTGCGGAATCTGGAAGAGGCTGTGAAGCTCGATCCGGTAGACGGCCGCTACGGAATCGGGCACACGCGCTGGGCCACCCACGGCCGCCCCACCGAAGAAAACGCGCATCCCCATCGCGATTGTTCGGGCGATATCGTAGTGGTGCATAACGGGATCGTGGAGAACTTCATTCCGCTGAAGGCCCAACTGGAGCGGGAAGGCCACACCTTCAAAACGGAAACCGATACCGAGATCATCGCGCACCTGATCGAGAAAAATTTCAAGGGCAATTTGGAGGACGCTACTCGGGCCGCTGTCCGCGAAATTACCGGTGTGTTCGCCCTGGCCGCTCTGTCACGCAAGGATCCGGACAAAATCGTGGCTGCACGTTCCGGTCCCCCGGTGGTGATTGGCATCGGAGAAGGTGAGTTCTTCGTGGCTTCCGATGTTCCCGCCATCCTGAGCCACACACGCAACATGTTTTTCCTTGCGGACGGCGATTTTGCCATTCTCACGCAAGCCGGCGTCACGCTAACCGATATCGACGGCAACCCCATTCATCGCGAGATCCAGCACGTCACTTGGGACCCGATCATGGCGGAAAAGGGCGGCTACAAGCATTTCATGCTCAAGGAAATCTTCGAGCAGCCGCGCGCCGTAAAGGACACGACGCTCGGCCGTGTCAGCCAGGAAACCGGAGAGATCTATCTGGGCGAAATGGATATCTCGCCCGAAGAGTTCCGCGGCTTTGAACAGGTCAAGATTATTGCCTGCGGCACCAGTTGGCACGCCGCGCTGGCGGGCAAGTTCATGATCGAAAAACTGGCGCGCTTGCCGGTCGAGGTGGATTACGGGAGCGAGTTCCGTTACCGCGATCCCATTCTGCGTCCGAATACGCTGACGGTCGTGATTTCGCAATCGGGCGAGACTGCCGACACCCTCGCGGCTCAGCGTGAAGCGAAAGGCAAGGGCTCGAAAACCCTCGCGATCTGCAACGTGGTGGGTTCCATGATCACGCGCGAAGCTTCGGGGGCGATTTACACGCACGCGGGTCCGGAGATTGGCGTTGCGTCCACAAAGGCGTTTACCTGCCAGTTGACCGCTCTGTTCCTGCTGGCGATGTATCTGGGCCAGAAGCGCGGCGCACTCTCGCAGGAACAGTCCGTGCATTACGTTCAGGAACTGACGAAGCTGCCCGGCAAACTGGAAGCTGTGCTGGCGCAGAATTCACTTTTCGAGGAGTTGGCGCGGAAGCTGTTTCGCTCGACAGATTTCTTATTCCTGGGGCGCGGCGTCCATTTTCCCATTGCGCTTGAGGGAGCCTTGAAGCTCAAGGAAATCTCCTATATTCACGCGGAAGGGTATCCGGCGGGCGAAATGAAGCACGGCCCCAATGCCCTGATCGATGAGAAGTTGCCCGTGGTCGTACTGGCCGCGCGCGATACCGAAGATGAAGCGAGCCGCACGCTCTATGAAAAGACGGTCTCGAATATCCAGGAAGTGAAAGCGCGTGAAGGTATCGTAGTCAGCGTGGTGTCGGAGGGCGACAAGGAAGCTTCCACTGTTTCGAATCACGTGATCGAGATTCCTTCCACCAGCGAACTGCTGCTTCCCATCCTCGAAGTAGTCCCGCTGCAGCTCCTGGCCTATCACATCGCTGTCCGCCGGGGCTGCGATGTCGATCAGCCCCGCAACCTCGCCAAAAGCGTAACGGTCGAGTGACGAAGGAGATTACGGTTGCAACCCGCGGCAAAGGCCTTTATGAAATCACTTCGCAGGCAACGTCCTTCGTCCGGGATTCCAAAGTCACCTCCGGCCTGCTAACAGCGTTCATTCGCCACACAAGCGCATCACTGGTCATCCAGGAAAACGCCGACCCCGATGTCGTTGCCGACCTGAACGACTTCTTCGGCCGCCTCGTCAAAGAGTCTGACACGTGGTATCGACATCGCGACGAAGGGCCCGACGATATGACCAGTCACATCCGTTCCGCCCTCACGCAAACCTCGATCTCAATCCCCGTGCACGAAGGGCGCCTCGCCTTCGGCACATGGCAAGGCCTGTTCGTCTTCGAGCATCGCGCTATCCCTCACCAGCGCCGCGTCGTCTTCCATATATGATCGAGTTCCGCCAAAAGCTGGACCGGCTCAAGACGAAGCAGGATTTCGAGTGGTACCGTTACGACTCCCTCGCCAACTGGACTTACATCGAGAAGCTCGTCCCCGAACTGCCGAAGGACAAACCCATCCTCGATATCGGAGCCGCGGATGGCGATCTCGCCTTCTTCCTCGAATCCATGGGTTATCAAGTCACGGCAATCGATTACCCGCCGACCAATCACAACCACATGGCGGGAATCCGCTACCTCAAGCAAGCCCTCAACTCAAGCGTCGAGATCCTGCAGATGGACATCGACACCCAGTTCACCCTTCCCAAACAAGACTACGGTGTCGCCCTGATCCTCGGTGCGCTTTACCACCTCAAGAACCCGATGTACCTGCTCGAAACCGTCTCGAAGCAGGCAAAGCAGATGATCGTCAGCACCAGGATTGCGAGACGCTTTCCCAACGTGGCCTCTGATCTCCGGCAAGTCAGCGCAGCCTACCTGCTCACCGATACCGAACTCAATCAGGACAACAGCAACTTCTGGATTTTCACAGAAGCCGCCTTCCGCCAGATGCTGAAACGCACCAACTGGCAAATCGAAGCTCTCCAGACGTTCGGCGACACCGAAGCTAGCAACCCGATCGACGCCGGTCACGACGAACGGGTGTTCTGCTTCGCGCGAAGCCGTTACGCGCTGGCGAATGTGGAGTTGCTCGATGGCTGGCACGAAGCAGAGGGCGAAGGCTGGCGATGGACGAAGCGCACATTCGCGATTCGGGCGGAAGGAACAGTGAAGATGAAGCTGTATCTGCTCCATCCGGTGACGCTGAAATCGACAGCCGGCCCGAGCGTAACCTACACGGAACCGGGTTACCACGAAGCTGTCTATGTTACAAAGGGGGAGACCCGGTTCGAACTCGATCGGGCCACTCCCCCGGATGAGCGGGACAACCGCGAGCGAGGCATTATCGTACACTCGCTCGAGATCGATTAGTTCAGCATCTTATTGCTGTTGCGAAGGTAAGCGGGAACATCGAGATCGTCCGGATCGAGGAACACCGGAATCTCCTCTTCTTCCGCGACGGGAGCGGTCGCCTCCACAAACGGAGCGGGTTCCGGCTCCGGCTGCCCGCACAGTAACCGGAATGAAGAAGGGCTCCTCTTTGACCAGTTCGGGAACAAAGAAGCCGGTGGCGATTACGGTCACCTTAACGGCGTCACCCATTCCGTCATTGGTGATCAGGCCGAAGCTGATTTGGGCATCGTCGCAATTCGCGGCGTCGCGCACGATGTTGCAAGCTTCCGTCATCTCATGCAGACCGAGAGCGGAAGAGCCGGTGACGTTGATCAGAATGCGGCGGGAGCCGGCGATCTTCGTGTCTTCGAGCAGCGGACACGCAATGGCGAGCTTGGCGGCTTGAATCACGGCGTTCTCGCCGGTCGCGGTCGCGGTGCCCATCATGGCGTGGCCCATCCCCATCATGGTGGCGCGAATATCGGAGAAGTCGAGATTGATGATGCCGGGTGTGAGAATGATGTCGCTGATGCCTTGCACGGCTTGCCGCAGAATGTCGTCGGCAAGCTTGAACGCGTCAGTCATGCTGGTGCCGCGCGGAAGGATGGAGAGAAGGCGGTCGTTCGGAATGGTGATCAGCGTGTCGCAACTGCCGGTTAGCTCCACCAGGCTCTTCTCCGCCGCCTTCATCCGCTTCGGTCCTTCGAAGCTGAAAGGCTTGGTGACCACGGCAACGGTCAGCGCGTCCAGTTCTTTGGCAAGCGATGCGACAACGGGGGCCGCTCCCGCGCCCGTGCCGCCGCCCAGCCCCGCGGTCACGAACACCATATCCGCGCCGTGCAAGCAGTTCGAGGATTCGCTCGGTATCTTCGAGCGCGGCTTGGCGGCCGATTGCGGGATCAGACCCGACGCCCAGCCCCTTCGTGATCTTGGTCCCAATCTGAATCTTGTTGGGCACCCGTGAATTTTCAAGCGATTGGATGTCCGTGTTCATGACGTAGAACTCCGGCCCATCGAGACCCTGTTCCATCATGCGCCCCACCGCGTTCAAGCCGGCGCCGCCCACGCCGATCACCTTGATGCGGGCACCTTTGCGTACCTCGTCCTGAAGTTCAAACCGTATGTCTTCCATATTGCTCCCTTACCTTAGAATTCTTCCCAGCAGACCGATCGATCGCCGGTCCAAGTCCACTTGTGTATTCAGACGCCCCGAGTACATCGCGAGCCCGATCGCGGTACTCCAGGACGGCTCATCGAGGTCGGCCGGCCAATCCTGCAGACCGATTCCTAATCCCAAACGCACTTGGCACCCGAGCACGTGTTCGCCAACGTCGCACATCCCTTGCAAGTGCGCGCCGCCACCGGTGAGCACCAGGCCGCTGGTCAGCCCGCGCTGCATGCCCACGCGCGTCAGTTCCTTCTTCACCATCTGGAAAAGCTCCTCGGCCCGAGCTTCGATGATCTCGTTCAGCCGCTTGCGTGAGGCTTCCCGCGGTTCCCTGCCCTCCGGCACCGGGATTTCGATGTAGCTGTTGTTTGCGGTCCAACTGGCGAAGGCGCTTCCGTACTCTTCCTTCACGATTTCGGCGTGTTCGGCGCTGACGCGAAGTACGTGCGCGATGTCGCGGGTGAAGTGGTCGCCGCAGATCGGAATGGTGGCGGCGAGCTGCAATGCCTCGTCGTAGTAGACGACCAGTTCTGAGGACTGCGAACCGATATCGAGACAGGCAATCCCTTCATGCCGGTCCTCCGGCAGAACGGAAGCGTAGAAGCTGGCAATGCCGTCGAACACGGTTTCGTCCACGCTGAGGTGCGCCTGGTTGATGGCGCCGATCAAGGCGTTGTGCTCCGTGTCAGAGGCAGTAATCAGATGCACGTTGGCTTCAAGCGAGTAGGCCAGCATCTTGCGGGGATCGCGGTATCCGGGGTGGTCGTCCACCACGAAATCCTGCGGGAACATCTGCAGGATCATGCGGTCGTCGGTGAGTTGCACGCGGGAGGCGCGCTTGAGGCAGGTGTTGACGTCGGGCTGGCCGATTTCGCGAGGACGGCCGAGTTCGAACTTGCTGCGAGTGCTGGCTCCGCGCACCGTCAGACCGCCGAAACTGGCGGTAACGCTTTCAACGAGCGTGTGCGCCATGGCTTCGGCCTGCTGCACCGCCTCAAGGATGCAGCGTGAAACGGCTTGCTGATCGGCAATGCGGCTCTTCTGCCAGCCTTGCGATTCCACCATCCCGCAGCCGAGGAAGCGGATGCGGTCGTGGTCCACCTTGCAGATGACGGCGCGCGTATACCGCGAACCGGCATCGAGTCCGACAGCGAGATTCGGTTGAGTGCTCATTTGGTGGTGATCCGGTCATCGAGCCGGAGATCGAACACTTGCGCCTCGGGCGAGTTGCGCGCAATCTCCGGGTAATGGTTCATGAAGTTTTGAAAGCGGGGAAGGAAGTTTCGATCACCCATCCAGAGTTCCGCGGCGCGGCCGCTTAACTGGACGGTTACGCGAAGGTCCTGCAGATTCTGGGCATTGATTTCGGACAGCTTCGAGGCTTCGGAGCCAAGTTGGCGAACCAGTGAACTCATGGCGCCCGCGCGCACACTGCGTTCCTCTTCCGATTGATCTTCGGTGATGCCGGTAAGAACGGGAAGGCTGAAACGAACGCGCGGCGGCGGCGAAAGGAATACGCCCGCCGCATCCATAAGGACGTACTGCTGACTCGGCAAATTCACGAAGGCTACCGGCTTGCGCTCCTTGACGTGGACCAGCAGCCGGTTCGGCCACAGCCGAGCTATCGAGGCTTCTTCCACCCAATCAATGGCAAGCAGGCGGCGGCGGCGTTCAGCCATGGGCGTGCGGAAAGTACTGCGGCCATAGTCGTTCGCGAAGACTTGCAGAAGGCGGCTCTTGGATGCGAAGCGCGCGCCTTCCACGGTGATGCCACTGCGTAGGGCAAAGTGGCTGTCCGTGAGCACGAAATCCTGAATGCGCTTTCCGGCGTAGAGAGCGGTTGCCCCAAGGCCAGCCCATGCAGAGAGCGTGAAGACCAGCTTCCAGGGGAAGCGTTTGGCCGGGATGACTTTAGGCATGGCGCAGCTTCTCCAAAATGAGGTCGGCGGCTTGGGTTACGCTGCCGGCGCCTAAGAGTAATGACCAGATCTTCCGGCTCCAGGCCTTCGGTGATCGCTTTGACCCCGGCGTCGATGGTGCCCACGTATTCTGCCGAGCGATGTCCGAACTGGCGCGTTCGTTCCGCTAGAGCTTCGGCGGTCACGCCGGGGATCGGCTTTTCCGAAGCCGCATAGATATCGAGAAAGAACACCCGGTCGGCCTGATTGAACGAGCGTGCAAAATCGTCCATCAGGGCATCGGTTCGCGTGAACCGATGCGGCTGGAACAGAACATGGACGCGTTTGGCGCAGCAGACGCGTGCGGCTGCGAGCGTTGCTTTGATCTCCGTGGGATGGTGGCCGTAGTCGTCGATCACGATCACGCCATTCGCTTCTCCCCGCTTTTCGAACCGCCGCTGCACCCCGCTGAACATGGCGAGGCCCGCCCGGATCTTGTCAGTGTCGACGCCCAGTTCTCGCGCGACCGCGATGGCGGCCGTCGCATTCAGGACGTTATGCTCCCCAGGCACCTGGAGTTGGAATCTTCCGAGATCCTCCCCGTGGCCGCGTACCGTGAACTCGGAGTGGAACTGGCCGCAGGTGAAGTCCGATGCTTCGTAGTCCGCTTGCGCGCTTCTGCCGTAAGTGACGGTACGGCGGCGTACCCGGGGCAGGATGGTCTGCACGTTCTCGTCGTCGATACATAGGATAGCCGCTCCGTAGAAGGGAACCTTGTTCACGAACTCGGTAAAGGAGTCGCGTATGTCGTCAAGAGATGTGTAGGTATCCAGATGCTCGCGATCGATATTGGTAACCACTGCGAGAATGGGGGCGAGCTTCAGGAAAGAGCGGTCGCTTTCGTCGGATTCGACCAGCAGGAAATCGCTGTGGCCGACGCGGGCGTTCGATATACCCATGGTCCCGCCCATGGTTGCCACTTTGCCGCCGACGACCACGGTTGGGTCAAGCCCGGCGTGGTTCATCACAGTGGCTAACAGTGAGGTGGTGGTGGTTTTGCCGTGGCTGCCGCCGATGGCGATGCCATACTTGAGGCGCATCAGTTCGGCCAGCAATTCGCCGCGCGGGATGACGGGAATCTGAACGCGGCGGGCTTCCTGGATTTCAGGGTTCGTCTCATCCACGGCGGAGGTGACGACGAGAGCGCGCGCCCCTGCGATGTTCTGCGCGGCGTGGCCGGCGAACACGGTTGCGCCGAGCGAGGACAAGCGTTCCGTGGTGGGCGAAAGCTTCTGGTCCGAACCGGAAATGGTGTAACCGAGGTTGAGCAGCACCTCGGC
Organism: Bryobacterales bacterium; assembly: GCA_963795835.1. Classification (GTDB taxonomy): domain Bacteria; phylum Acidobacteriota; class Terriglobia; order Bryobacterales; family Bryobacteraceae; genus JALYXI01. The sequence goes on from CAWCJC010000007.1 coordinate 26,577, forward strand.
GATGCCGCTCATACCGATGCCGCCGATCCCGGTGAAGTGTAGATGCTGCTTGTTAAAAAACATTTCCTTGAGCTATTGTTCCGGCTGCTTTTGCGGCTGTCAATGGATATTTTCGAGTATGTCGGCGGCGCGTGCCGCGGCACCAAATCTGGCGAGCGATTTCGCCCGTTGAGCCATGTTACGAAGCGTTGACGGATCGCTGATCAGCGCGCAAACCGTATCGAAGAATTGCTGTCCGGTCCAATTCTTGTCCAGGAACAGGCGCGCCGCTCCTGCATTTGCGAAAGATTCGGCGTTCTTGCGCTGATGATCGTCGGCGGCGAACGGAAACGGAATCAGAACGGAAGGTTTACCGGCGGCGGCCAGTTCGGAAACCGCTCCCGCTCCTGAGCGACAGATAACCAGGTGCGCTTGCGCGAACATGGCCGGCATGTCGTCGAAAAAGCCGCTGACCTGGCCATCAAGACCCGTAGCCGCGAACTCGCGGCTCAGAACGTTCGAGTAATGCGTTCCGGTCTGATGCAGAAACCGGATGGGCAACTCCGCTTTTTGGAAAAGCGGCCAGCTGTCGCGTGCCGCAAAGTTGAGCGTGCGGGAACCCTGGCTTCCGCCGGTGATCAGGACGGTGAATTTGCCCTGGGGTTCGGGGAGATGAAAGAACGCTTCGCGTACGGGCAGGCCGGTAACTTCCGTTCGGTCCGCGGGAAAGTACCGGGCGGTTTCGGGGAACGTGATGAGCGCGCGCCTTACCCAGCGGGCGCTATATCGGTTCATGATTCCCGGCACGGCGTTCGGCTCCATCGCGACCACCGGAATCCCGCGCAGAAGTGCAGCCATAACGGGCGGACCTGCGACATAACCGCCCATACTGAAGACCGCGGCGGGACGTTTCATGCGCAACTGCCCAGCTGTGCTGAGCAGGAGCTGCGCCACACTGGTGACCTTGCCCAAAGGGCCGATACCCTTCAAGCCGCCAATGCGGATGAGGTGAAGCGCGAACCCTGCTTGCGGGACTAATCGCGATTCAACTCCGCGCTGAGTTCCAATGAACTCCACGCGGTGGCCGCGATCACGCAGTTCGCGTGCAACCGCCAGCGCGGGAATCACATGTCCTCCGGTGCCGCCGCCCGCCATATAGTAGAGCCGGCTATCCGGCATGCTCCGAGATGTTGAGCAACAGGCCCAATGAGGCCATGGTGCTTAGAAGAGAACTGCCGCCAAAGCTGATCATCGGCAGCGGAATGCCTTTGGTGGGTGCCATGCCGAGCACCACGGTCATGTTCATGAAGGCCTGCACGACGATCATGGTCGTGATGCCGAGCGCGAGATAACGGCCGAAATCATCGGGGATCAGTATAGTGGCGCGAATCCCTCGCCAGAGGATCAGGACGAAGCCGACCAGGACTCCCGCGCAGCCTAGCAGGCCCAACTCTTCGCCGATCACGGCGTAGATTTCATCAGTGTGCGCTTCAGGGAGATAGAGCAGCTTTTGACGGCCCTGCATCAGGCCCTGACCCACAACGCCGCCCACGCCAACCGCGATTTTGGCCTGCTCCGATTGGTAGTTGGTGTCCTTGGTGGTAAACGATTTCTCAAGGCGCGACTTGATAATGCCCTGTTTATCCCACACAGAAAGGCGTTTGTAGCCGGGATCGACATACTCGACGACACGCCGCAAACGGTACGGCTTTTGATAGACGGTGTAAGTGACGCCGCACATTGCGATTAGCCCCGCGATGACGAAGTAGCGCAGTTCCAGGCCGGCGACGAAGAACAGCGTAGCGGCGGTGATGCCTAAAACGACGGCGGTTCCGAGATCGGCAATAACCACGCCAACCGCAACGAAGCCCACGGCAAGCGCTGCCGGCAGCAAGGTGTGCCGGTTATTGATCGCGCGGCCGCGAAGTGCGATGAAGAAGGCAAGGAAAATGACCAGCGCGGGTTTCGCAAGCTCCGAGGGTTGAAGGCCGATAAAGCCGAACCGGATCCAGCGGTGCTGATGGCTATCAATCACGTATACCGCCGCCAGCAGCAGCACCGTAACGCTGAGCGCGGTGAACGCAACTCCGGATTGTTGCAGCTTGCGATAGTGAAGGCGCTTCATCAGCATGAAGACGCCGAGACCGGCCGCGACCCAGAACATCTGGCGAATGACAAAGTAAGTGCTGGACCCGAACTTCAATTCGGCCATGATGGAGGACGCGCTATAAATCATCACCGCGCCGAAGAAGACGATACAGATGACGGTGGTGAAGAGAATCCAATCGGTTTTGAGACGAAGTGCCATTTACTTGGTTTCCAATGCCTGGACAAGCTGTTTGAAGACCTGTCCGCGGTGTTCGTAACTGGTGAATTGGTCAAAGCTGGCGCAAGCGGGCGCGAGCAGAACGGTGTCGCCGGGCTGGGCGCTGTTTGAGGCAAGTCGGACTGCCTGCTCCAGCGTTCCAGCGTTGGTGGTGGGGATCTTCAATTGCGCTTCAATGATCGAGGTAGCCGCGCCGATCAACAGCACGCCCTTGGCTTTCGCACGCAGCAGGGGTTCGAGCAGAGTGTAGTCACTGCCCTTGTCTTTGCCGCCCAAGATGACCCAGAGGTTGCCATCGAAGGACTCAAGCGCCTTTCGGGTGGCATCGACGCTGGTGGCTTTTGAATCGTTGTAGTAATCGACGCCGCGGATCTGGCGCACGAATTCCAGCCGATGTTCCACGGCTTCAAAGGTGAGCACGGCTTGGGCAATCTCTTTCATGGGGACGCCGGCCAGATGAGCGGCATTTGCGGCGGCCATGGTGTTCTCAATATTGTGACGGCCGCGAATCGGCAGTTCGGCGGCGCGCATCAGGCGCTCTTCTCCTATGTAGATTTCGCCTTCTTTCAGCCACGCGGAACCGAACCACACTTTTGCCGCGGGCGTTATCGTTGCGAAGGAGCGGCATTGCGGGTCGTCCTGATTAAGCACGGCGTAATCCGTGGCCCTTTGAGACCGAAAGAGGTTGCCCTTGGCAGCGGCATACGCGCCGAAGGTGTGATGGCGATCCAGATGATTCTGCGTGACGTTCAGACAAACGGCGATGTCGGCTCGGAAGCGCTGCACGGTTTCGAGCTGGAAACTGGAGAGTTCGAGCACGTTCCAAAGGTCTTGGCGGGAGTTGCCAACCAGAGCAGTCACGGGGGTTCCGATGTTGCCGCCGATCTGGCAGGGGATGCCGGCCGATTCCAAGATGTGGCCGACCATCGCGGTCGTTGTGGTTTTGCCGTTCGATCCCGTGATGCCGATGGTCTTGCCGAGCAGGTACGGCGCGGCGAGTTCCACCTCGCCCATAACCGGGATGCCTTGGGAGCGCGCTCTCTCCAACTGCGGCAGGTCGTTCGGCACGCCGGGCGAGGTCACAATGAGTTCGTAAGCGGTGAAGTCGGCATCCTCCTGAAGAACGAAGGGCGCGCCTTCGACTGCATGGGGGCGCATGTCGGTAGCCGTAACTTCCGCCCCGCGTTCGCGCAGGAACGCAACTGACGCTAAGCCGGATTTTTCCATTCCGACGACCAGAACGCGCTGATTGAGAAGATCGGTCATCGGAGTTTGAGGGTGGTGAGCGCGAAGAGAGCCAGGACGAGCCCGACGATCCAGAAGCGGGCGATGATCTTCGATTCCTGCCATCCGAGCGCTTCGAAGTGGTGATGCAGAGGCGCCATTTTGAAAATGCGCTTCTTGCGAAGCTTATAACTGCCCACCTGGAGGATGACCGAAATCGTTTCCAGCGCAAAGACGCCCCCGATAAAGAGCAGCAGGATCTCCTGCTTGATCAAAATCGCGACCACGCCCATGGCGCCGCCGAGCGAGAGCGAACCGACGTCACCCATGAAGATATCGGCGGGGTGCGCGTTGTACCAAAGGAAGCCGAGACAGGCGCCGGTCATGGAGCCGCAGAAAATGGTGAGTTCCGCCGTACGCGGATTGCGGGCCAAACCCAGATAAGTGGCGAACTCGCGATGGCCGCCCGCGTAAGCGAGTACCGTGAGAGCCGCGGCGGCGATGACCATCAGGCCGATCGCAAGACCATCGAGACCATCGGTCAGGTTCACTCCGTTCGAGGAGCCGACCACGACGAGCGTGATGAAGAGGAAGAACACGATGAACGCAAAAGGGTATGTGAGCGGGTTATCGAGCAGCGACCGAATGACAAGATCCGGCTGCCAGGTCTTAAAGAACGGGACGTTGATGCTGGTGGAGTAGTTGTTGTAGGACGCCATGGCGGCCAGGCCCGGCGGTAAGGAGTCCAGAGACCAGCAGTTGCAGCAGGAACTTGCCGCGGCTGCTTAAGTCCGAGGTTGCGCTGCTTCTTCACCTTTGCATAGTCGTCGATGAAGCCGATAGCCGCAAAGATAATCAGAGACAGGAGCGCGATCCAGACGTAGAGATAGCGCAAGTCGGCCCAAAGCAGCGTGGAGGCGACGATCGAGATCACAATCAATACGCCGCCCATGGTGGGGGTGCCGGCCTTCTTCTGGTGACTCTTGGGGCCTTCCTCGCGGATGTACTGGCCGATTTGGAATTCGCGCAACTTGCGAATCAGCAGGGGCCCGAGGATGAGACACAACAGAAACGATGTGATGCTGGCGAAAGTGGTCCGGATAGTGACGTACCGGAACAGGGGGAAATGGATCACCGCCGGGTAGAGCCGGTCGTAAAGCAGGTAGTAAAACATCTAGGCGGCGTTCTCCTTCGCTGTGAATGCCGCGAGCGCGCGCTCCATGTGAACGCCCCGCGAGCCTTTGAAGAGAACAGCATCACCCGGTTGCGCGATTTCCTTTAGCGCCAGACCAGCCATTTCGGGATCTTCAAAAAAGTACGCGGCGTCACCCGACATTCCCGCCCGCATGGCTTCGTCAGCCATGAAGCGTGCGGCGCCGCGCACAGTGAGAAGCACATTCATCCCGCTTTCCGCCGCGTGACGACCCACGTTGCGGTGCAATGGCTCGGTTCTACCGCCGAGTTCGAGCATCTCTCCCAGAACCGCGATGCGGCGCAAGGCTGGCGTTTCGGCCAGCACATCGATCATGGCGCGGGCGGCGGCCGGGTTGGAGTTGTAGCAATCGTTGAATATGGTAATGCCGTCGATTGTAAGCCGTTCACCCCGCATCGCGCCGGGAGTGAGCGAGTAGACGGCTTCGGTGAGGCGTTTCGGGGCAATGCCGAAGACCTGCGCAACGGCTATGGCGGCGAGGATGTTTGAAATGGCATGGCGGCCGCTGAGTTGGGTCTCGAATTCGGTCGAGAGACACCGGAAGCGGTTCGCGGAGAGCAGTTCAGCACGTATCCGCGCATCGGGATGGAAACCGTACGTAAGAGTTGGGCCGTGGTGGACTTCGGCGAATTTGACCACCCGATCGTCGTCAGCATTCAGTATGGCGGTGCCTGTTTCGGGAAGCGCTTCGATCAGTTCGCGCTTGGCAAGCGCGATGCCCTCGATGGAGTCAAAGAACTCGATGTGCGCGTGACCCACGTTCGTGACAACGCCGATATCGGGCTTGGCAATTTCGGCCAGTGCGCGGATCTCGCCCGAATGGTTCATGCCCATTTCGAGCACCGCGGCTTTCGCGCCATCGGGGATGCGGAGGATGGAAAGCGGCAGGCCGATATGGTTGTTCAGATTGCCTACGGTGCGGCCGACAGGCATATGCTCTTCGAGCAGATGAGCGATGGCGTCCTTTGTGGAGGTCTTGCCAGCGCTGCCGGTGACACCGATGACAGTACCGCCCCAGTGTTGGCGGGCGCAGGATGCGAGTTGCTGAAGATTGGACAGGCCCTCAATCACGGCAACAGCGCCGGCAGTGTAAGCGGCTTCGATGAACTCTTTGCCGCTAAGCGCAAAGAAAACGTCGCCGGGAGTGAGAGTTCGCGTGTCGATGCTCCAACCTGCCGCTACACCGCTTTGCGGGGCAAGGCCGAGACACTGCGCCACCTGGCCGAGAGACAGTTCCATTTAGGTCTTGTGAAACCCGAAACCATGAAGAACCTGGCGCGCAACCTCACGGTCGTCAAAGGGAATGGTCTTGTTCTTTCAGGATCTGATAAGTCTCGTGGCCCTTGCCGGCCAGAAGGACGAGATCGCCCGAGCGCGCTTCCTTGATGGCGCGCTGAATGGCTATGGCGCGGTCCGGTTCCACGATTAGCGGTGTATCTTTGCGGCGCAGTCCGACCAGAACGTCGTTCATGATGAGCAACGGATCCTCCGAGCGCGGATTATCGCTGGTGAGCACGACCATATCGCTCAGTTCCGCGGCCACCTGGCCCATGATGGGACGCTTGGTGCGGTCACGATCGCCGCCGCAGCCGAAGACGGTGATCACCCGCTTGGGGGAGAGACCGCGCGCAACCAGAATGGCATTCCGAAGAGCATCGTCGGTGTGGGAATAGTCGACCACCACGGCAAACGGCTGGCCTTCATCTACTCGTTCGAAGCGGCCGGGAACGCCGTGGCATTGTGCGATGCCTTGTGCAATGGCTTCGGGAGCAAGACCGTAGCTGAACCCGACGCAGCAAGCCGCGAGAATGTTGTAAACGTTGATGCGTCCGATGAGGGCGGATTCGACCGGCATTCTCAGCTTGCCGAAGTGGACATCAAAGCGCAGGCCGGAAAAGCTGGAAGTAATGTTACGGGCGCGGACGGCGGCTTCGCGATCGAGTGCGTAGCTGATCGATTCTGTGGCGCGATCAAGAACAATTTTGCGGCTGTAATCGTCATCCTGATTTACGCTGGCATATCGGGGCGCGGAAGTGAACAGGAGTTGCTTGGCGGCCAAGTACTCCTCCATGGTGTGGTGAAAATCCAGATGATCACGCGTGAGATTGGTGAAGACAGCAGTGTGAAATTTGAGTCCATGAACGCGCCCGAGCGCGAGAGCATGCGAGGAGACCTCCATGGTGGCGTGCGTTCCGCCCATCTCGTGAAGGCGATTGAACAAGCGGTAAAGGTCGACGGATTCGGGCGTGGTGTTCACCGCAGGCAGGACTTCGGAGCCTAAGTGATACTCAATGGTGCCGATCAGCGCGGTGATTTTGCCGGCCGCGCGCAGGACGGAATCGACGAGAAAGCCCGTAGTGGTCTTGCCATTGGTTCCGGTGATGCCGGTAAGCGCCACATGTTGTCCATAGAAGTTTCGGGCCGCCGTCGCCAGAGCCTGCCTGCCATGGGGAACACGAAGCCAAGTGCCGTTGAAGCCTTCCGGAGCGGACGTATCGCTCACCACGGCCACTGCCCCGCGCGCCATCGCAGCCTCAGCGAAAGCGCGGCCATCGGCGCGGGTACCGGGAAAGGCAAAAAACAGAAAACCCGGCTGGATGCGCCGGGAGTCATAATCGAGCCCTGTGATTTGATCTTGCGCGCGGCCCGGCGGAACCTCGGGATGGACAGGGACGCCTTCCAGTACTTCCGCCATGGTCATCTCCGAAACTCGACCCTGACTTTGATGCCCTCGCGCAAAGGCGCGCCTGGCTTAGGCCATTGCGCGCGGGCGACTCCGCGACCCTTCATGGAAACAGCTACGCCGGATTCGGAGCTTTCTTCGATTACCTGGCGAACCGTTTTGCCGCGGAAATCCGGAGTAGCCGGGCCTGTGTACATCGCAAGCAGAGTGGGCATTGCGTTCGGGTCGTCTTCAGGCGTGGCGGCGGCAAGCATCTCAGCGGATGGTTGCGTGGTGGGATCTTCTTCCAGGATGTTTAAGCCGTCGTCGAGACCGGCGATCGAGACATCGTTTTCGTCGACGGGCGTGGAGGCGGCCAGGTAACCTTTCGGGGCTTCCTCGGGGAGATCTTTGGGCACGTCGAGGATGCGGAGAGCTTCCGTGGCTACAGCGTTGAAAACCGGTCCGGCTGAGGGGCCACCGAAGCCCGCGGTTCCCGTGGTTCCCGTGAGCGTGACCATGACTACCAGCGCCGGGTTGGTGACAGGAGCAAAGCCCATGAAAGAGGCATTATAAGTATGAGTGTAGTGCTTGGTCGCGCGGTCAAAAATCTGCGCGGAACCCGTCTTCCCGCCTGAGGTGTAGCCTTCCAGGCGGCAGCATTGATGGCCGGTGCCGCGGAGGACCACGCCTTCCATAAGCTGGCGCATGGTGATAGCGGTCTGGGGTTTCAGAATGCGAACCGGAGTTTCGACAGGGGTGGCTTTATCGCCCTCTTTAAGCACCAATTTGGGTTTCACCAGCAGGCCGCCGTTAGCGATCACGCAAGCGGCGCGCGCGAGTTGAAGGGAAGTGGCGCTCACTTCCTGCCCCATGGCAATAGAGGCGAGGGAGGTGGTGCCCCAGTGATCCAGCTTGCGCAACAAGCCGCCCGATTCCGCCGGCAACGGCACACCCGAACGCGAGCCGAAGCCGAAGCGCCGCACATATTCATTCATGTTCTCCCGGCCTACCTGCATCCCGATCTTGATGGCGCCGATGTTGCTCGATTGTTCCAGTACGCCCGCCATGGTGAGCGTACCGTGAGCATGTGTATCGTGAACCACGCGGCCGGGAAGCGCAAGCGCTCCGTTGCCGGTCGCGATCAGCGAATCGGGTTTCAGGTTCGTCGTTTCCAGCGCGGCGGAGAGTGTGATCACCTTAAACACGGAACCCGGTTCAAAGGGAAACGAAACCCCGAGGTTGAAGCGGGCGAGCGGGTCATCCCCGTGTTTCGGGGCATTGTTGGGATCGTAAGTGGGGAAGTTCGCCAGCGCAAGGATTTCGCCGTTGTAAGGATTCATCACGACCACTGAGCCGTTCTTGCAATGGTGCTTCGCAACGGCGGCGGCAAGCTCCCTTTCGGCAATGAACTGAATGCGCTCATCGATGGTGAGCACCAGCGGCTTGCCGGCCACGGCCGCGCTTTCCGTTTCAGTTTCGATAGCGCGCCGTTTCACGTCCGTCAGCAGGCGCTCCGTGCCGCCTTGTCCGCGGAGCACGGCATCCATGCCTCTTTCGACGCCGGCTGCGCCTTTCTGTTGTTGGAACACGGCGCCAAGCACATGCGCCGCGATCTGGCCGTTAGGATAGTGCCGACGCGCCTCCGTCTTGAAATCAATCCAGTTCACGGGCAAGCTTCGCAGGCGTTCGCTTTCCACATGCGTGAGCTTATGCTTTACAACGAGGTAACCACGCTTATTGGCGCGGCACCATTGAATTTTGTCGAGAAGCTCTTTTTGGTTCAGATTGAGATTGACGGAAAGCACTTCGGCCGCGACTGAGGGATCGGGAACATTCAGCGGGTTGATGGAGACTGAGTCAACCGAGATGCTCATCGCCATGGGATGGCCATTGCGATCGTAAATGTTGCCGCGCACGGCGGGCACTTCAATCTTCAGGTCCTGCTGCTTATGCGCGGTGGCGACGTAACGTTGATGGCGGAAGACCTGGATATCGATAAGCTTGGCAAAAATCGCGAAGCCCCAGATCAGCAGCAGCACCACAAGGGCCGTGATGCGCCGGTTAGCCTTCGATCTGCGGAACCCTTCTTCCATACGACGCTTCTTTAGTGAACTTTGAGAGAAGCGTACGCACCTTCACCGCTGGGCTGAAGGTGAACCACCTGGCCGTAACCGGGCCGGTTCAGCTTCTGCTTTTGTGCAAGCTCATCGAGGCGCGAAGGACTAATTAAAACAGCTTCTTCCACTTCGAGCGCGCGCTTCTCCTCATGCAGAGTCGCCCGCTCCTGGCGGAGTTGCTGGATTTTGTAGCCGGCGAGCACGGAACCCAACTTGGGCGCCATGACGCTGCCTGCGAGCAGTGCGAGAACGCAGGTGGCGGCGATGGCGGAAACGCACTGGCCTTTGGCGCGCGGGTCCGCCTGGCGCACGACGCGCGAATTGTCGATGCGCTTGACGTAAAAGTAGACGTCGTCGTTCGGGAGAGCGCGCAGCTTGTATTGATCGGCGGCGGCCGATGCCCGCGCCTTTACTTCAGCTTTACGATCCATGGAGAACGCATCCGCCACGGGGAAAAATTCAGGTTTGCGAAAAAATGTTGCCAGTGTGCCCATCTCGATTCACCCTCTATAAACTTGCTTCCACTATTTCCACCGCTCGAAGCTTCGCACTTCGGGACGGCGGATTCCGCCGGACTTCTTCCTCAGTTGGCTCAAGCGGCTTCTTGGTAAGAATGCGCCCGCGCCCCACTTGCTGCAATGTTCGAAATTGTTCCTTGACCTTGCGATCCTCCGACGACATGAAGGAGATGATCACGATCCTTCCGCCAGGTTTCACCACGGCGGGCGCGGCATCGAGGAGAGCATCCAGCTCTTCCGGCTCGCGGTTGACTACGATCCGAAGTGCCATAAAAGTACGGGTTGCGGGATGCGTTGGTCCCGTCCGATGCACGGCCCGCTCCACCACACCAGCCAGGTGTGATGTGCTCCGAATGGGCCGTGATCGTACGAGTGCTCTGGCTATTCTCCGCGCCCTCCTTTCTTCGCCGAACTGGTGGATCCAGTCGGCGAGCACCTGTTCGGTACTCTCGTTTACCAATGTGTCCGCCGTCAGTTCCGCGCTCTGATCCATGCGCATGTCGAGCGGCCCATCGGCCATAAATGAAAAACCCCGTTCCGCCGTCGTGAGCTGATAACGGCTCACACCCAGGTCGGCCAACAACCCGTCCAGCGGCCCCAGCCCCGCCTGCTCCACCGTCTGCGGGAGCCGCGAAAAGCTGGAATGGAAGAACTGAATCCGGTCCCTGACTTCCAATGTGTTGGCGCGGGCTAGCGCCAACGAAACTGCATCCCGATCGCAGGAGATCACTTTGCCCGTGGTGAGCCGCCGCGCAATGGCTGCTGTATGCCCACCCAACCCGGCTGTGCAATCGAGGTAAATCCCGTCCGGCTTGAGGTTGAGATACTCCAGCGTTTCCGCTAACAGAACCGGGAAGTGCGTGGGAGTTTCGGACATGCATTACTTGAGCCCGTACCCTTCCGCCGCCTCGCGTTTTGCAACCGCGGTGGCGAGCGCTTCCTTCCGGCGCTTCTGGTAAACGCTGTCGGTAAGAATTTCGATGTGGTTCAGTTCGCTGAAGAGGCGCAGGGGCGAGCCGTTCATCCCGAGTTCTTCCCGCAACTCGGAGTTGAAGGTAATCCGGCCCTGGACATCCATGGTGGTGTCCTGGCCCAGGTCGTTGGCCGTAAACAGGACGTCTCGAGCAATGGCGGGAGGAATTTCGCCCAGACGTCAGCTTCCGTTCGTTTTCGCGCCAAGCCGCAATCGGGTATATTTGAGCGGTTATGCCGTTAGTGCTGGTCACGAAATATCTCTTGTCCGGGAACTCTTCCAGGAATGCCTGGATTTGGGAAGGAAGTTTAAGGCGGCCCTTATCATCGAGCTTCCCGTTGTGCATGCCACGGGGCGGATCGAACTTTGGAGCCGTAATTTGGGGGAGTTCGTCCACAAATTAGCCTCGATTTATCCTCAACGGTCCACCCACAACAGATAGTAGTCACGAGTCCAGGTTTGTTGCAACTATTTTTTTGGGGAACTTTACTGTTTCTAGAGAGTTAGAGGGATACAGCCAAGGCTAGCGGTCCAGGCCGAGGACGCTATAAGTTGTGATTGGAGGAGAATAAAAAGCGAAGACCCTACTTGGGGACGTCAGCCGGGGCGAAAAAAAGCTGGTTTTCGAGTTTGATGTTGATACTCTTCTGGAGAGTTTCGAACCACTTTTGAACTGCCAGGGTTTTCAGCTCGCCATAGATTTCGTCTTTCACCTCAAGATAGGGCCGGAGCCCCACCTTTTGAGCGCGGAACAGATAGTACCCGTTCTGCTGCTGAATGGGGTGGCTCACCTCGCCCTCTTTGAGCGCAAAGACTACTTCTTTGATGGAAGGCGGGACGTTGTCGGCCATTTTCATGGTGCCAAATTCCCCATTTTTGGCCTTTGAGGCTTCGTCTTCGGAGTACTGCTTTACCAAACGAACGAAATCCTCGCTGGTTTTCGCTTCGGTCCGAAGTTTGGCAGCAAGAGCTTTCGTCTGGTCTTCGTTGCGATACTTCTTCGGGTTTTCTTTCGCTACTTCATCGCTGGTAAACGGCAGGTAGATCTCCTGCAGTTTTACCTCGGTGTACTTGTCCTTGTGATCGTCGTAGTATTTTTTTTGTTCTTCGGCGGAGACGGGCAGATGCAGCGACTGGTAGTTGAATTCCGCCTGGCTCAAGATGTCGCGGCGGCTGATTTCGATTGCCTCTTTATAGGGGCTGGTCTGATCCAGCTTCTCCTTTTCGGCAAGCTCCACCAATTTCAGAGAACTGGCGTACTGTTGGATCAGTTGCTGCGGCTGAGCGAGGGCGGCGGCCTTCTTTTGAGGACCCAGGGCATCCAGGTAGCTCTCTAGCTCGCCATAGGTAACCTTGCGGTTGCCGTCAATTGTGGCAATCAAGGTATCGGGTTTGAACGATGGAGCGGGTGGGGCCTGCTGGGCACTGAGGGAACCGCAAAAAAGGGCTGGAAGAAGAATTCTACGCTTCAAGCCCTTAATTTATCATGTAGAAACTCGCCTGGGATTACCTTGCTTCGGAACGAGCCACCGTGTCAGTTCGTTTAATCTGGGCGCGGCGGCGGCCGGAGGCGAGGTTCTTTGCAGCCTTGTCCTTAGCGGCCTGGCTGATCTGGATATTGTTGACAACTGCCAGCGCGCCACAGCTTTTCGCCAGACGGGTGGCTACACCCTTGTGCTGAATTACATCGGTATGTCCGGTGATGGTGGCTATGCTGCTCTGGACATGAACAGTGAACTTGTCCTCCGAAATTTTCGATTCGGCAAAGCGGCCGCGAATGGCACGTTCAATTTCGGCATCGCTGATTCTGGGGGCGGCAGCGGCGGCTTTGGGTTTCGGCGCGGCTGTTTTGGTCGGAGTCGCGGCGATGAGAGAAAGGGCGGCGAAAAGGAGTGTGGCGAATTTCATCGCCCTGGTAGTGGCGGGTGGTCGGCTAAGTTCTCAATAGAATTGCAGTTCCGGCGGGATCGGTCAGGGTCGCCGCATCGTCTGAGTAAAAGCCAATGTGGTCCAGGGCGCGGCCTTTTGTGGGTTCACGATCCACGTCGGAGGGGGAGAAGGTAAAGTTGACGCCGGGAAGATCCGCCGCGTCGAAGTGCGCGCGTTTACCGGGAACGGCGCCCAACGTTTCGGCGTACCACCGCTGCATGGCGGGGATGTCCTTCACATAGTAGTGATAGTGATGGAAAGCGGCTGGGGTGGCGAGGGCAGGATTGCCGGTAAGCTCCACGCGCACGCCATCGGGAGCTGTAGCCATAACCTGCATGCCGTTTGGATTGACGTCGAACGGCAGCCCCGCTTCGGCCAGACGTTGTTTCATAACGGCCAGATCTCTCACTTGAAGACCGAGATGATCGAGTGAACAACCGGCTGTTCCGCCTGAAGGGGCTTGCGCAACGATAACCAAGGCAGCACCCGGAATTTGGGCGCCTTCGGCCGTTTGTGTTCCCTCCAGAATGTTGCACCAGAAATGCACCTGGGCAGCTGGGTTTGCGGAATTGAGATGAATGAATGTCATTTGCCTACCAGAAAGACTGCGACTTCGGCCATAAGATTCGGGACTTTCGTGATGCGCCGCGAGCCGGCCAGAAAATAGCGGCGTTCGATCGAAAAGCCTTGGCGTTCCACCAGGCGTTCGAAGTCATGGACCGTCAGGAAGTGGATGTTGGGCGATTCGTACCACTCATAAGGAAACAGTTTTGTGCGGGGCGCCTGGCCTGAAAACAACATGGAGAACCGTACGCTCCAATGTCCAAAATTCGGGAACGCAATCACGGCTTTCCGGCCGACTCGCAGCATTTCCCGTAAGACTTTCAACGGCGCGCGCGTTTCCTGCAAGGTCTGGCTCAGAATGACGTAGTCAAAGGCATGATCCGGATAGTCCGCAAGGCCTTCATCGATATCCCCTTGGTATGCGGACACGCCCCGCGCGATCGCTCTGCGCAGTTTCGCGGGCTCGATTTCAACGCCCCGGGCCTGCACGTTCTTGTTTTCGACCAACCACGCCAGAAGTTCGGCTTCGCCACAACCGAGGTCGAGGACTCGGGAGCCGGGTTCGATGATTTCGCTAATGATGGCGAAGTCGCTGCGGCCCTTCAGTTCAGACTCCGGCGGCAACCGCGGGCTTCTCCTTCGCTGCGCTGGCGAGAAAGCCGCGGATCACGTCCGTCTGTTCGGCGACATCCACCAGGAAGGCATCGTGCCCGTAAGTGGAAGGCAGATCGCAATAAGCGACATCCAGATTGCGGCGGCGCAGGACACGGACAATTTCCTGAGATTGGTAGCTGGGGTAAAGCCAGTCCGAGGTAAAGCTGATCACCAGGAAGCGAACATCTTCGGTTTCGGGCGCGAAGCGGGGAGTACTGAGGAGGTCGAAGTAATCCTCGGCCTTGGTGATGTAAAGGTACGAGTTCGCGTCAAACCGGCCGACAAACTGAGAACCGCGATAGCGAAGATAACTTTCCACTTCGAAATCGACTGAAAAATCGAAGCCAAATTTTTCCTTCTCGCGAAGGCGGCGGCCGAACTTCTCGCGCATGGATTCATCACTCATATAGGTGATGTGCCCCACCATGCGGGCAATGGCGAGACCGCGGGCCGGTGGCTTGCCGGAATAGTAATCGCCGCCGTTCCAATCGGGGTCGGCCATGATGGATTGGCGCGCCACTTCATTGAATGCAATTTGCTGCGCACTGTGCCGGGCGGTGGTCGCGATCGGGATGACGGCGCGCGTCATTTCCGGATAGGAAGCAGCCCACTGCAAAGCCTGCATCCCCCCCATGGAACCGCCGGCGACTGCGAGCAACTTCGGAATCCCGAGGAAATCGATCAGCATTTTTTGCAGCCGGACCATATCCGCGATGGTGATGACGGGGAACGTCATGGCGTAAGGCGCTCCGGTTTGCGGGTTGATGGACTGCGGCCCCGTAGTGCCCCGGCAGCCGCCCAGGACGTTGGAGCAAATGACGAAATAGGTGTTGGTGTCGAAGGCCTTGCCGGGCCCGATTGTTCCATCCCACCAGCCTGGCTTTTCGCCTTCCGCGCTCAGTCCCGCGGCGTGGGCGTCACCCGAAAAGGCGTGCAGAATCAGGATGGCGTTTGAGCGCGCGTCATTCAAGGTTCCGTAAGTTTCGTAGGCTATCTCAACTGGGGATAGCACCGCGCCGCTCTCGAGCGAAATTGTCGCGAAGCGGGCGGATTGCGTCTGGACAATCATCGCCACTCACATGGTAACTTACGGGCATTGCTGAAGATTCTTTTCGCCTTGGTGCTCGCCGGAAGCTTTCCTTATAAAGAAGTGCTGCCCGGAGGGCGTTACGATTTTCCGCGCGATCACTTCGAACATGAAGATTACCGTACGGAGTGGTGGTATTACACGGGCAATTTGCAGGATACGCAGGGCAAGCACTACGGTTTTGAGTTAGTGTTCTTTCGGCAGGGCGTGCGCGGAGAGCGGGCCAAGAAGCGAATCGGCTTGGCAAATCGACGACCTGTACCTGGCGCATGCGGCCGTAACGCGGATCGACAAGGGTGAGTTCCGGTATGAGGAGCGTTTGAATCGCGCGGGTCCGGGGATTGCGGGCGCGAGTTTTGAGAAACAACGGATTTGGAACGGAAATTGGCAGACGCAGTGGAAGGGAGAACGGCAGACGCTTAGAGTAATCGCCGACGAATTCCGATTCGACCTGGACCTTGTGCCTGAGAAGCCATTCGTCATTCATGGGTTGAACGGCGTGAGCCAGAAAGCCGCAGGGGTGGGAAGGGCTTCGCATTACGTGAGCTTTCCGAGGCTGGCGGTGACGGGGACGCTGGATGGCGGGCAAGTAAAGGGCGTGGCGTGGATGGACCATGAGTGGTTCACACAGCAACTGGACCCGGGTCAGCGGGGCTGGGACTGGTTCAGCGCTCAGTTTGATGATGGGACGGAGTTAATGCTTTTCGATCTCAGGCGTACGGATGGAACCAAGGACCTGTACTCAGCCGGGACGTTTGTAGATCGCGCGGGAAAATCGCATCACTTGACCGTACGGGATTTTGAACTTGAAACCGCTGGCCACTTGGAAAAGTGACAAGAGCGGAGGCGTTTATCCAGTGGAGTGGCGGGTGCGGGTGCCGCAGTTTGGAATCGACGTGACTTGCCGCGCGGCGTTTTCGAACCAGGAACTGGCGTCCGCGAAGGGCGGCAATAACTATTGGGAAGGCGCTGTGGTGTATAGCGGCTAACCAGCAGGGCCGTGGGTACCTGGAGATGACTGGTTATGATAAGCCGATCGCGTTCAGGTAACTAAGGGCATTCGCGAGTTTGTCTCTCCTTTCCACTTATCAATAAATATTCAATGAACTTACGAACCTTTTTAATTTACTTTCGTCTTAGTGGGCATGAACCACACACTCAAAATCGCAGTCCTCTCCGTTGCGGCAAGTGCGATTGCCGCGGCAGCCACTTATAAAGTCACCATCCCTGTCGCGGTTGTACTCGACGGGCATGAGCTGCAGCCGGGCGATTACCGCGTTGAAGTTGACAACGATACTGCTGTCCTGCAGAAAGGAAAGCAGAAGGTTTCAACGAAAGTGCATACGGAAACTGCGGACCAGAAGTTCGCCTCAACCAGCGTCCGTTATGTAAAAACGGACGGAGAACATTACAACATGTCGCAAGTTAGCATCGGAGGCACTCGAACGAAGCTGATTTTCGATTCCGTTAAGCCTCCCAGCTCCGGCTTGTAAGTACTTCTGGCGTGATTCCCTAGCTTGGATCGAGTAAGTCGATTTAGAAGCTAAAAGAAACCGCTTACAATATGGGCGAAATCCGGCTGGGTGGCACAAGGACGAAATTGGTTTTCGATCCGGCTGGAAAGGCAACAAACAGCGCCCTAAACAGCGGATTCCGGTACACTGGAGCAAGACCCTTCTCCAGGAGAAATACCCAAATTGGAATCCGCGATTCTGGCCTTAGAAGACGGAACAGTCTTTGAGGGCAGAAGCTTTGGTGCGTCCGCTGAACGGTCCGGTGAGGTGGTGTTCAACACCGCTCTCACCGGTTACCAGGAAATCTTTACAGACCCTTCCTATTCCGGCCAGATTGTGGTGCTGACGAATCCGCAAATCGGCAACTACGGAACCAGTATCGGCGACAACGAATCCGCGAAGCCGTACATTGAGGGGCTTGTGGTGCGCGAGTTCTCTGGCGTGACCAGCAATTGGCGCTCGGATGAAGGCGCACGGCCGTTCCTTGAGAAGCATCAGATTCCGATTGCTTCTGAACTCGATACCCGGGCACTGGTGCGGCACTTGCGCAGTCGCGGGACCATGCGCGCAGTTTTGTCCGCAACGGAATCCTCCGCCGCGGTCCTTGTGGAACGTGCGCGAGCGATCCCTTCCATGTCTGGACTCGATCTGGCCAGCCGTGTTTCCTGCGCCGCCCCTTATCAATGGAACCAAACAGTTGAGCCCTGTTCGCCCTCTGAAGTGATGGCCGTATCAGGTGAGCCGCTGCATCACGTTGTGGCTTACGACTATGGCATCAAGCACAATATTCTTCGCCGGCTGGTGTATTCCGGCTGCCGCGTGACCGTGGTGCCCGCGATGACTTCCGCGGAAGATGTCCTGGCACTTAAGCCCCAAGGCGTGTTTCTCTCGAACGGCCCCGGCGATCCGCAACCGCTCACTTCGCAGATCGAAAACATTCGCAAGCTGATCGGCAAGACGCCCGTGTTCGGAATCTGCCTGGGGCATCAGTTGCTTGGCCTCGCGCTCGGAGCGAAGACTTACAAGTTGAAGTTCGGCCACCATGGCGCGAACCATCCCGTCCTCAACCACGCCACGGGCCGCGTAGAGATCACCTCCCAAAATCACGGCTTCACCGTCGATCCCGAGTCGCTCAACGCCAGCGATATCGAGATCACGCACATCAATCTGAACGACCACACCCTCGAAGGTTTTCGCCATAGGCGCGAACCGGCATTTTGCGTCCAGTATCATCCCGAAGCCGCGCCCGGCCCGCACGATTCGCACTACCTGTTTTCCGAATTTACGAAGATGATGGCGGAGAACCGCTAGTGCCGCGCCGAAACGATCTCCACCGCATCCTGATTATCGGCTCCGGCCCCATCATCATCGGTCAAGCCTGCGAGTTCGATTACTCGGGCACGCAAGCCGCAAAGGCTCTCCGCGCCGATGGATTTGAAGTCATCCTGGTGAACTCAAATCCCGCCACCATCATGACGGATCCAAATCTGGCGGACGTGCACCTACGTAGAGCCGTTGAGCGTTGCTTACCTTGAAGAAATTATCCGCAAGGAGCGACCGGACGCGCTGCTTTCCACGGTTGGCGGCCAGACTGGTCTGAACCTTTCCGTGGAACTGGCCGAAGCGGGTGTGCTCGAGAAATATGGCGTGGAACTGATTGGCGCGAAAATCGACGCCATCAAGAAAGCCGAAGATCGTCTGTTGTTCAAAGACGCCATGCGCAAGATCGGGCTCGAAACTCCGGTTTCGCAGCTAGTCAACAATGTGGACGATGGCCTCGCATTCGCGGCCAAGAACGGCTACCCGTGCATTCTGCGCGCCAGCTTCACCATGGGTGGGTCAGGCGGCGGAATCGCTTACAACCGCGAAGATTGCACGGCCATTCTGGAAAGGGGTCTCGCGCTATCTCCTGTTCACGAGGTGCTGATCGAAGAGAGCGCGCTTGGCTGGAAAGAATACGAGCTCGAAGTGATCCGCGATCTTGCCGACAACGTGATCATCGTCTGCTCGATCGAGAATTTCGATCCTATGGGCGTACATACGGGCGACTCCATCACGGTCGCTCCCGCGCAGACTCTCACGGATCGCGAATATCAGATGATGCGGGATGGCGCGATCCGTTGTTTGCGCGAGATCGGGGTCGATACTGGCGGCTCGAACGTGCAGTTCGCGATCAATCCCGCCAACGGCCGCATGGTAGTCATCGAGATGAATCCGCGCGTGTCGCGCAGTTCGGCGCTGGCATCGAAAGCTACCGGTTATCCCATCGCGAAGGTCGCCGCCAAGCTGGCCGTGGGCTACCGTCTCGATGAAATCGCGAACGATATTACGAAGACCACGCCCGCCAGCTTCGAGCCGACGATCGATTACGTTGTGGTCAAGATTCCGAAGTGGCAGTTCGAGAAGTTTCCCGGCGCTGACACTACGCTCGGCACGCAGATGAAGTCAGTTGGCGAAGTGATGTCGATCGGCCGCACGTTTAAGCAGGCAATGTGGAAGGCTATTCGGTCGCTTGAAACCGGCAAGGCTTTCGGAAGCGATAAGCTGGACCCCGCGCTCATCGCGAACAAGCTGATTACGCCCACGCCTGACCGGCTGGCGTACCTGTTATTTGCGTTTGAGCAGGGCTATTCCTTGCAAGACATCCACGGCATGACCGCGATTGATCCCTGGTTCCTCGAACAGTTGCGACAGGTGGTGGAGCTCGAAGGCGAGGCACGCGCAACTTCGTTTGAAGCGGCCGGCACCGATCTTTTCCGTCGCGTGAAACGCGCCGGCGTTTCGGATTCGGCGTTGGCCCGTATGTGGAACACGCCTGAACAACAGGTAAGAGAAAAGCGCAAATCGCTTGGAGTAAAGGCCGTCTTCAATCGCGTGGACACCTGCTCGGCGGAATTCGAGAGCTTCACGCCTTATCTTTACTCGAGCTATGAACAATACTGCGAAGCGGACCCGACTGACAAGCCGAAGATCCTGATCCTGGGCAGCGGCCCGAACCGGATTGGCCAAGGAATTGAGTTCGATTACTGCTGTTGCCACGCCGCTTTCGCGTTGCGTGATCAGGAGATCGAGTCGATCATGGTCAACTGCAATCCGGAGACAGTTTCGACCGATTACGACACCTCGAGCCGCCTTTATTTCGAACCGCTAACGCTCGAGAACGTCCTGAATATCTGCGACACCGAAAAGCCCGATGGGGTGATCGTACAGTTCGGCGGCCAGACACCGCTGAATCTGGCGTTGCCACTGAAGCGGCTCGGCGTGCCGATCATCGGGACCGATCCTGAGAATATCGATCTGGCAGAGGACCGGAAACTCTTTGGCAAGCTTCTGGAAGATTTGAAGATTCCGTCGCCTGAAAACGGTTCGGCTACCAGTGTCGAGCAGGCTGTCGAAGTCGCGCGCCGCATCGGCTATCCGGTGCTGGTGCGGCCAAGCTATGTTTTAGGCGGCCGCGCCATGGTGATCGCCTACGAAGAGGCCACTGTGGAACGATACATGCGCGAAGCAGTCACGTTCTCACAAGACCGCCCGGTTTTGGTGGATCGGTTCTTAGAAGAAGCCACTGAGGTAGACGTGGACGCGCTCTCTGATGGCGAAGACGTGCTGATCGCGGGCATCATGGAACACGTGGAGGAAGCGGGCGTCCATTCGGGCGACAGTTCCTGTGTGCTGCCGCCCCATTCGCTCTCGGCAGAAGTGCTCGCGACCATACAGGACTACACCGTCCGAATGGCGCGCGCGCTCAAGGTGATCGGCCTGATGAATGTGCAATACGCCGTCAAAGATGGCGTGGTGTACGTGATTGAAGTGAATCCTCGCGCCAGCCGCACCGTGCCGTTCGTGAGTAAAGCTACGGGGGTCCCGTTGGCGCGGCTGGCTGTCGCACTCATGCTGGGACAAAAGCTGCGTGAGGTTACTCAACATACCGGCGTGCTGCCCGTGCCGCAGTGCTTCGTGAAGAGCCCCGTTTTCCCCTTCAATAAGTTTCCAGGAGTTGATCCCGCGCTTGGTCCAGAGATGCGCTCCACCGGCGAGGTAATGGGTGTGGGCGAAAGCTTTGGAGAGGCCTTTGCAAAGGCCCAGCTCAGCGCGGGCACTCCCCTGCCCGACAGCGGCACCATCTTCATCAGCGTCAATGACCGCTTCAAGCACGAAGCCGTGGAGGTGGCGCGAAAGTTCGCGGAGCTGAACTTCGAGCTTGTGGCAACACGCGGCACCGCCAGCGCCATCCGCGCCGCCGGCATGCAATGCAAGACCGTTTTCAAGGTGAACGAAGGCCGGCCCAACGCAGTCGATCTTCTAAAAGGGGGCAGCCTGCAGCTCGTCATTTATACTGCGACAGGAGCGCTCTCTTTTTCCGATGAGAAGGCCATTCGCCGCGGTGCGGTGCTCTACCGCGTCCCCTGCATCACCACGCTGAGTGGCGCGCGCGCAGCAGCTGAAGCGGTCGCGTCCCGCCGCCGGGATCCCATCCGCGTCTGGAGCTTACAGGAGATTCACGCAGTTAAAGAAGCAGCCGCCAATCCAAGCCATTGATACAATATAGGTTCCGTGCAATTCAGTGCCCTGGTCAGTGATGAAGCCATACTGTTTGCCGGGGGCCTTCTTGTTGCCGGCGCGCTCGGTTGGGGGATGCGTTCGCATTACAAGAACAAGCCCACGCCCGCGCAGTTGGAACGCCGCAGGCGGGCGATGCTGAACGCCCACGGCAAAATGGGCGATGCCTCCGTGATAGAAATTCAGGGGACCATCGCGATCTACTCCTACGAGGTGCGTGGAGTGGAGTACACGGCGGCACAGGATTTTTCGAAAATCGCTGTCAATGTTCCCGAAGACACTTGGCGGATGATGGGCCCCGCCACTGTCAAATATGACCCGCGAAATCCGGCCAACTCCATCATCATCTCCGAGAAATGGTCCGGAATTCGGTCCGCCACCCGCAAAGTTTAGAGCCCACGTGTCCTTCCTCGCGTTAAACTGAGGAATGAAAAAAGCCCTGCTCGCTGCTGTACTTCTCGGTGCCGGATATCTGATCGGCCAAGCTACCGTCGCCACGCCTTCCACCGTTCTCCACGTCATCACCGTTCGCTGGACGAAGGACTCCACAGCCGCGCAGCGCCAAGCCGCCCTCGATGGAGTTAAGACCATGGCGCAGAGCTATCCCGGCATCAAGCGCGTCTGGCTTAAGTCTTTCAAGGTGCAGCCCGAAGATTACAACGCCGCCCTCGTTATGGAGTTCGCCGACCGCAAGGCTTTTGAAGATTACGTTCAGGCTCCCGCCCACGCTGAATGGAAGAAGCTGTACGACCCGATTCACGAACAAAGCACCACGCACGACATCACCAATTAAGCGAAGATTGACATGATCCAGAGCACCATCCCCGAAGGGTTGACGTTCGACGATATCCTGCTCGTGCCCGCGCACAGCGATGTGGTTCCCGCCGATGTCGATACGCGCACGCTGCTCACCCGTAAGATCCCGCTCAACATTCCGATCGTCAGCGCCGCCATGGATACGGTGACGGAATCGCAGCTTGCGATTGCGCTGGCTCAGCAGGGCGGCATTGGTTTTATTCACCGCAACATGCCTATTGAGCGCCAGCGCGAAGAGATCGATCGCGTGAAGCGCAGTGAGAGCGGCATGATTGTGGATCCTGTCACCATCGAACCGCACAAGAAGATCGGTGACGCGCTCGCACTTGATGGAGCGCTTCAGGATTTCCGGCGTTCCCGTGACTCTCGAAGGCAAGCTGGTCGGCATTCTGACCAATCGCGATTTGCGGTTTGAATCGCGTTCCGACGTCCCGATCTCGGATGTGATGACGAAGGAGAACCTGATCACGGTTCCGGTTGGCACCACGCTTGAACAAGCCGAAGCAATCCTGCATCGTCACCGCGTGGAAAAGCTCTTGGTGGTGGACGATCAGTATTATTTGAAAGGCCTGATCACAGTAAAGGACATCCAGAAGAAACTGAAGTACCCCAATGCCGCGAAGGACGAACAAGGCAGGCTGCGTGTCGGTGCCGCGGTTGGCGCCACGGGAGATTTTCTCGAACGCGCCCAGGAACTGGTCAGCCGGAAGGTGGACGTTATCGCGATCGATACGGCGCACGGGCACAGCCAGCGTGTGATGGATGCCGTCCAGACTATCAAGAAGCACCTTCCCGACGTACAGTTGATCACCGGCAACATCGCGACATATCAAGCGGCTCGCGATCTGATCGATCTAGGTGTGGACGGCATTAAGGTGGGCATCGGGCCCGGTTCTATCTGCACCACACGCGTGGTTTCGGGCACGGGCGTTCCCCAGATCACCGCCATTTCCGAATGCGCCCGCGCCGCGCGCCAATCCGGCATTCCATTGATTGCCGATGGCGGCATCAAGTTTTCGGGCGATATTACGAAGGCCATCGCCAGCGGCGCCAATACCGTGATGATCGGTAGCTTGCTCGCAGGCACCGATGAGAGCCCCGGTGAGACGATCCTTTATCAGGGCCGCACGTTTAAGACTTATCGCGGCATGGGTTCCCTGGGCGCGATGGCGAAGGGCAACACCGATCGCTATTCTCTCGATCCAAACGCAAAGCTGGTTCCTGAAGGCATCGAGGGACGCGTGGCTTCGAAAGGCCCTCTGGCCGATCTGGTCTATCAGTTAGTCGGCGGCCTGAAAGCCGGAATGGGATATTGCGGCGCGCATGACATCGCGCATTTGCAGGAGAACGCGCAGTTCTTAAGGGTCAGCCCGGCAGGCCTTCGGGAAGGCCACGTTCATGACGTGATTATCACGAAGGAAGCGCCGAATTATCGCGTTGAATAGCGTTAAGCTTCGGCAACACACGGGTTGGTGAGTTCGCCCAATCCGTCGATTTTGACCGTCACCATATTGCCCGGACGTAACCACCGCGGCGGGTTGAACGAGAGCCCCACGCCCGAAGGCGTACCCGTGGAAATCACGTCGCCCGGTTCCAGCGTAAACACGCTCGACAGATACTCAATCAACTGTGGAATGCGGAAAATCAACTCCCGCGTGTTTGAATTCTGCAGCGTTTCGCCATCGATGCTCAGACTGATGTTCAGGTTGTGCGCATCGCCCACCTCATCCGCGGTCACCAGATAAGGTCCCATCGGCGCAAACGTATCAAACGTCTTGCCGATCATCCACTGGCTGGTCGCCATCTGAAAGTCGCGCGCGCTTACATCGTTCAGTATCGTGTAGCCAAAAACGTACTCTTCCCAATCCGCGGCTTTGATGTAACGCCCGTTCTTCCCGATCACTACCGCCAGTTCAGCTTCGTAATCGGGTTTGGTGGAGTTCTTCGGAAGTACGATATTGTCGCCCGTGGCGATCACCGTTGAAGGGTACTTCGAAAACACGACGGGCGTCTTCGGGATCTCCATCTTCGATTCAATTGCGTGGTCACGGTAATTCAAGCCGATGCAAATGATCTTGGGAGGCCGCGGAATGGGCGCCAGCAACTTTACCGAAGCTAGGGGAAACATGGTGCCTTCCGCTCCTGTTTCGGCGAAGTTCTTCGCTACGTGCAGGGCCTCTTTGCCCCCTTCCACGATTTCAAGAACGCTCTGAAAGCCGGCCCCTGACAGGCTGATTACCTGGTCGCTGATTGCGACACCGGGATGGGCATGATTATGGTGTTCGAAGGTGACTAATTTCATGGGGGAAGAACCATCAGTCTAGCATCGGTTCAGCGTTTGTTGGCTTCCGGGGGCGGCTGGTCATCGGGACGGTAATACAGCTCAGCGCACTCACCAGCCAGTACGCCACCCACCACCTCGATATCGCTCCGGAATGCGTCGCGAATGAAGTCGGCCGTGTTGAAGTGGCGGGCTTCGAAGTACATGCTGTGCACGTCATTGCGAGATGCGCCGTAAACAATACGGCTCACTTTCGCCCACAGGCAGGCCATAGTGCACATGCCGCAGCACTGCAGAGTGCAGTAAATGGTGCAGCCCGAAAAATCAGTACTTCGCAGCAGTTTGCCCGCTTTCCGCAATGTCACGATTTCGGCGTGCGCGGTGGGATCAAATTGCCCTTCCGCTTCGTTGTGCCCACGGGCCAGCACCTCACCCCCGCGCACAATCACACAACCTACTTCGCCCGCACCCGGCGTCTGGTCTCCAATGCGGGCCTGCTCCAGCGCAAGCTGCATGAAGTGTTCGTCTGAATTCACGTTCTCATGTTCGCAGGAATACACTGGGGGAAGTGCGCTCCCCGCTGTTGCTTTTGTGTGTTTCGGCCTGTTTGCATGGCGCAACAGGCCAGGACCTTCTGGACCAACTCGCCAACACGCCGCTTGACCCCGCCGAATGTTATCGGATCCGCGAAGTGCATCTGGCGCGAGATGAAGCGCAGCTCTTCTTTACGGACGGCTATCTGATCTTCGCAAAGAGCGTCGGCGGCGCGCCCACCGCGGCGTATTTCACCACTGATGTGGAAGGTGGAGACGCCGAAATTCTGCTGCTGCCGCCGTTGCGTGGGGAGCGCCGCGCGCTCAGCGCCCATACCGGGAGTCCGAATCTGGAGGAACACTTCTCGCAAGCAGCGCTCGTCTTTTCCGGCAACGCCTACCGCGAACTGATGGACGAAGTTGAGCGAAGCGGCCCGGTGAAGAAAGTGCCGGAGATGGGGACTCTTCTGGCGCAGCGTTGGTCGCCCCTCATTAAAGGGCTCGGCGCAAATTTCGGGCTTCGCCTGGCATCAGATCTTCTTTCGCCGCCCGCCAACCGGAAAGGATTCTTTGCGGCCGCGCCTTGCCGGTACCAAGCTGGGCGCTTTCAATCTGGTCTACGATCCTCGCGCCGCCGAGCAACTCCTGATCGGGACTACCGGCGCAAACGGATTCGAAGTCTGGAGCAGCTTTATCTCGCGCTCCTTCCGCGGCCGTGCCTATGTTCCGGAATTCACCGTGTCGGATTATCGTATCGAAGCGAAACTTGATCCCGATCTCACCCTGCACGCCACTACTCGCGTGACCGTCAAACCCGTGCTTGACGAACGCAACCTGCCCTTTGAGATGACGGAGAAGATGCACGCCACCTCCGCTACCGTAAATGGCGCGCCGGCGGAAGTGCTTACCGCCGGTCACACGGGCTTCTTCGTGGTGATTCCCTCCGTTCCTTTGCGTGCGGGCGAACCAGTGGAGGTAGCGGTGCAGCACGAAGGCAAGGTGATTGAGGATGCCGGCAATCACGTCTTCTCCGTCCAATCGCGGGGGAGTTGGTATCCGAACCGTGGAAGGCAATTCGCACGGTTCGACCTTTCGTTTCACGTTCCAAAAGATCTGAATCTGGTCGCGGCCGGCGACCTGACTGAAGACCGAATCGAGGGCAGTGAACGGATCTCCCGATGGAAGACTTCGGTCCCGATTCGGCTTGCGGGATTCAATCTGGGTGTTTATGATCGCGTACGAATCACATCCGGCGATCTGACGATTGAAGTTTGCGCAAACAAGTCCGCAGAGACCAGTCTGGCGGCGCGTTCACAAGAACCACCGGTCCGTTTTCCCCCCCTTCCTCAGAGCCGCGGCATGCGCCGCTCTCAGGTGGATGAACTCGCGGCCACGCCGCCGGCCGTAGTGACACCCAAGATGCGGCTGCAGGCGCTGGCCGCGGAGATGGGAGACGTGATGGCCTTCTTCACCGCGCGCTTCGGTCCGCTCGATTTAAACGACTGGAGGTAACGCCTGTCCCGGGCCGTTTTGGCCAGGGCTTTCCCGGCATGATTTATCTCTCCACGCTCTCTTACCTGAATCCCGATGAAAAGGCTGTCGCCTCGCTCGGCCACAGGCAGCAGACATTTTTTTCGGATCTTCTGCACGCGCACGAAGCCGCTCACCAGTGGTGGGGCAACATTGTCACCCCGGCCGAATACCATGACGACTGGCTGATGGAGTCGCTCGCAAATTATTCCGCTCTGCTGTATTTGGAAAAGCGAAAAGGCGCGAGAGTTGTAGATTCGATTCTCGAGGATTACCGCCAAAAGCTGCTCGAGAAAGACGAAGAGGGCAACACCCTGGAATCCGCGGGACCGGTCGTGCAGGGAACGCGACTCGAAGGCGCATGGATTCCGGTGATCTACGGAAAAGGGACGTGGATCTTGCACATGCTGCGCCGCCAATTGGGCGATGAAGCATTCTTACGGATGTTGAGCGCACTGCGTCGAGAGTACGAAGACAAGAGCATCGGCACGGAAGAGTTCCGCATTTTCTGCGCGCGCTTTCTGCCGCCGCGCGCGACCGATCCGAAGCTAGAGACATTCTTCGATCAGTGGGTTTACGGCACAGGGATTCCGGCTTTGAAACTTACTTCTTCCCTGAAGCCGCGCCGCGCGACCGGCATACTTACACAGACCGAAACAGACCCGGAGTTCGCCGCCGAGGTGCCGCTCGAAATCCAAATGGGCAAAGGCCGAACTATTGCCCGAACTGTCACCGCGGCTTCCGAGCCCGTTGCTTTCGATTTACCTCTACCCGCGCAGCCGACCAAGGTTTCCATCGACTACCGGTCCATCCTCCATCGCTAATCGGTCAGCTTGCGTCCCGCGAGTTTCTCCAGGATCGCGGCAGGCGCGCACTCCGGTTGCAACAGCGATTCGCGCGCGATGATCATCGTCTGCTCCAGAGCAAAACGGCCAGAAAGAACCGAATGCGGCACCACGTCCGTGAAGACAATCCACGTAGAGTCGGGCGGAAAAGAAGTACGATACTTCGCGGTCGCTTCCTGGTATTCAGCGTTGCTCTTCAAGAAGTCATGAAACCCGAGCATGAAGGTATCGTAAGGGGACCGGTCTACCACGGGAACCTTGCAGGATCGCAGGAGACGCATGGCTTTCCGCTGGAGAGAGGAGACGTTGTTCCGGTAAAGACCAGCGGCTTCGGCGTATTTCGTGGCGGCTGCGGCAAACGGATCGCTTGTGACCCAGACACGGTCCTTCGTAGGGTGGATGTTGGTAAAAATCCTGAGGATCAGACCTCCGTTGGTAGGACGCGTGGGAAATGCATCTGTGTGGAGAAGATCGTTGCGCTTCTTCCAGGGCAGGTCCCGCCCCTCCTCTTCGATGGAGCGGAAGCTTGCGTAATCGGGCTTCCAGGATGGCTTATACGGCGCCAGCGTTCGTTCCAAGAAACGGATGGCATTCCGGGAATACTCTCGAAGGGCGGTTCGCACCCGTTCTTCTTCGTCCGTCGATGCTTTTCCCAGTCCGGAAATCGCGTCGGAAGCTGGCTTATAAGAGATGTTCTTGTGAAAGTTGCCATCCGCCTGGCCCACGTTAAGAAGCGTGGCTCTATGTTCCTGGGAGATCGGAAAAGGTGTGCGTGGAAACAGCAGGATGTTTCCCTGCTCCAAAGCTGTTATTAACTCTTCCGGTTGTCCATGATGGTTGCCGGCGTCAATCGCTCCCATAGGTCGTTCCTTATTTTAGCGGGAAGTTAAAGATTTCTAATGGGGCAACAAAATAGAAGCTATGGATGAAGAATTGCTCCTCGGGGCGCGAGGCTCTTCCTTATATATGCAATCCATGAAACATACATTCAGCAGGTATCTGGTGCTTCTGTCTGCAGCCCTGGTGGCCCTTGTGGGTCATCCTGACACAGCTCAGGCCCAGAACGCCATAGCCTTCTCTCCAAACGCTGTTTTTCTGACTGCGTCGAACTCGAACAATACGGGAACTCAAACCGCTGTTGTGACCGTTACTGTGAACGGTCAACCCGCTACTGACCTCAGTAAGACCACGGCATCTTCTCCGGGAAACTTTCTATCCGTTATTCCGACGATCAATGCCAACCAAAGCTATTTAACGGTAATCGCGAACACGAATATGCAGGCGGGTACCTATACCGGGACCATCAACGTCAATGCTAACGGCCAGCTTGCTTCTCTTCCTGTTACACTCACGGTCTACAGCGCGAATACGCTGACGCTCAGTACGAACTCGCTTACTTTTAGCGGTTCTACAGGCGGTACGCCACCCCAGAGCCAGACGGTAAACATCACTGGTTCCGTTCCGGGAATTCCGTTTACCGTCTCCGTTGCAACTGCAACCGGTGGCGGGTGGCTCTCCGCGGCACAAACGGGAACAGCGGTACCTGCGTCGCTGGTAATTACGGCGAACCCTGGAAATTTGGCCGCTGGCACTTACACCGGTACGGTGACCGTCAGTTCGGACCTGATTGCGCCACAAGTAATCAACGTCACTCTGGTTGTCAGCGGGCAGCCGATTTTGGTTGTGACGCCGAATCCAATCACACTGCTCTATCAATCTGGTGTGGGAGCGGCCGCGCCCACCGCTACAGTTCAGGTCCTCTCTACGATATCGCCGCTTACTTACACCGGAACAGTAGCGTTTACATCCTGTCCGGGCTTCTTTACCGTCAATAGTGGCTTGGCCGGAACTACAAATACGACTCTTACCCTAACGGCTAATCTGAGTGCTATTGGGACGCTTCAGTCATGCGCGGGCAGCATCACGCTTACTGATATGAATAGCCGCACTGCTATTGTCCCTGTCACTTTTCAATCCAGTCCCCTGCCGCTAATCTCGGTAAGTCCGACCTCCACGAGTTTCAATTACTCCGTCGGTGGCTCTTTACCTCCCGCTCAAACGTTCACAGTTTCCAACTCGGGTGCCACTTTCCTGAATTACGGAGTCTCCGCTTCGGTGCCGTGGCTTGCTCTTCCCGCCACCCCGCCCAGCGGTTTTACAACGAACTCTTTTACTGTTTCCTTGAATCCAGTGGCTCTGGCCATGATGAATCCGGGAACTTATCAAGGAACCATCGCTGTGAGCGCTCTGGGTGCGGGAAACTCTCCTCAAAATATCCCCGTCACGCTGACTATCAGTAACAACGCCTTGGTTACGCTATCGCCCAACTTTGTTACGTTCAACTATCAAACCGGACAGAATATCCCTTCAGCGCTGTCCGTTAATCTCGCCAGCACGATGGGCACGGTCCCGTATACGATTTCGGTACCCACCACCAGCAGTACTCAGTTTGTGTCATTCTCGCCGGCATCGGGCACCGCAACAACTACCGCTACTCCCTTGCTGCTGACCTTAATCCCCTCGGCAGTGATCAATCTTCCTCCTGGGGCTTATCAGAATCAAGTGCAGGTTACCGCCGGAGGTAACACACAGACACTGACGGTGAACCTGAACGTAAGCAGTACGCCGCTGGTAAACGTGAGTCCGCAGCAATTGATCTTTACGTATGCGGCTGGCGGACAGGCACCACCTCAACAGTCGCTATCCGTCACAAGCACGAACGGCTCCGCTCTGCCGGTTACGTTCTCCTCAAACCAGTCTTATGTTCTGGTAGCAGGTGGAACCACCAGCACGCCCAGCACAGTGAATGTCGCGGTCGCGCCCGGTCTGGCCGTTGGAACTTATAACGCTCAGATCACAGTCACCTCAGGTACGCAAAGCCAGATTGTTCCAGTGTTGATCACCGTAAACAACGGTATCAGCCTGTCCGCGACACCCACTTCGCTTTCCTTTACGCAGGGCGCGAACGGACCCGCTCCGGCGGCCCAAACGGTTACGGTTGGCAGTACGAACAACACAGCGCTTGCCTACTCCGCTACAGCTACGACTGCTTCGGGCGGGAATTGGCTCACCGTAAATGGCTCTACAGCCGTATTTCAGGGCAACGCACCGGGCACATTCACCGTGGCGGTAAACGGAGCACAATTGACTCCGGGGACTTACACCGGCTCCGTTGTGATTACGTCAGTGGGCGCGTCCAATTCTTCGCTCACGATCCCGGTTACACTTACGGTTTCCGCCCAAACCCTGGCAGCATCCCCGAACTCTCTAACGTTTAACGCTGCTGTCCAAGGCACCGTTCCGGCCAGTCAGAGCGTAAATATCACCTCTACTTCTGGTACTCCCGTCGCTTTCACTACAAGTTCTACGACAGCGAGTGGCGGAGGCTGGCTGACAGTGACCCCTGCAACCGGAACCACTCCCCAGGCTATTACCGTTACGGTCAATCAATCTGGTCTGAATGCCGGTACTTATACCGGAACCGTAACCGTTACCTCAACGGCGGCTGGCGCTGTACCGCTTACCATCCCCGTTTCGCTCACCGTCGGTGGTCAGGCAAGTCCCGCGCTTTCTCAGGTGATCAACGCAGCAAGCGGAGCCACTGGCCCGATTGCTCCAGGGGAGATCATCTCGCTGTTTGGGACCAATCTGGGACCGGTGGCGCCTGGTTATCTCACCCTGAATGCGCAAGGCGCTGTCGCGACAACCCTAAGCAATGTGCAGGTGTTGTTTGACGGCATTCCCGCTCCGCTGACCTACGTGTCGGCCACGCAAATTAACGCGGTTGTACCCTACGAGGTATTTGGCAGGGCTACGACAAACCTGGTGGTGAACTTCAATGGCGTAAGTACTGCAGCCCTGCCGTTGAATGTTGTAGCAACCGCTCCGGGCATCTTTGCGATGAGCGGCGTGGGGCAGGCCGCAGCCCTGAATCAGAACGGGACGATCAATACTGCGGCGAATCCCATACCTAAGGGTCAGACCGTGGTTCTTTTCGCGACGGGTGAGGGTCAAACTAGCCCGCTCGGGGTGACCGGTAGCGTGACAGGCGGAACGCTGAAGACGCCGAACGCTCCAGTGACTGTCACCATCGGGGGCGTACCGGCTACTGTGGCTTACGCAGGGTCGGCTCCTAACCTGGTAAGTGGCGTGTTACAAATTAACGCCGTTGTACCCGCTGGAACACCCAGTGGAGCTTCAGTTCCAGTCGTCTTGACTATTGGGAGCGCCACTACACAACAAAACGTAACGATCGCTGTTCAGTAGTAGTCCTGTTGTATTGGGGCGGGGTGCACTGTATTAGTGCGCCCCTTTTTTTTACTTTCCCGGACCTTCAACTAATCACCCGCTTGCCAGAAGCTTCGATTGGCGAAGCAATAATAAGCGCCTTTTGTGTACTCGAAGGTATCACTCGACCCCTCGTAGTATCGATACATGGGGTGAGTATTCGCAGGACAATAGTGGGCTACCAGGCTGCGCCGCGTTTTCCCAGGATCGTCCACGGGGCCGCCCCCGTGGGCTAAGTCCGAACTCCAGATCAGCGTATCGCCCTTGTTGGCAAGAAACTTTCGCTCGCCACTTGGATTTTGGGCGTTGTTCTGGTTCAAGTGATCGTAAAACTTCGGAATCTCGGGCACACCCGGCGCGATCCACTTATACTGTCCTTCGAACAGATACTCCGGATAATTCTGGCTTCCGGGGTAGTAGATTAACTCGCCGCTGCCCTGCTGAATATCCTCAAGCGCCGTCCAGGATGCACAGAACTCCATAGGCGAACTTACCCTTACGAAAGCCGTATCGCGGTGCACCGGCTGCTGTGAACCGTTATAAAAATAAAGGCTTTGAAACGCCACCGGCGGACGGCCGAACACCAACTGCAGAAACCGTAAAGTCGCAGGCGCAAAAATCACGGCACGTGCCGAGGGAAGAAACGAGTATAAATCCAAAAGTTTCAGCATCTTACCGTGCGCTGCGCCGTCGCCTGGCGCCAGATGGCGAACCGTGGATCGGCCCCCCTCCATGCAATCCACCCAGGCTTGCTCGTGCCCCTCGGCGGTAAGCCTCGCCACATCGGCTTGCAGATCCGCAATTACGTCCGGTTCCACCGCGCCACGCAGGATGACGTAGCCATTCTCGATAAATGCGGCGAGCAGCGCGGCTTCTTCTTCTGTAACTTCGCCCAAGGCCAATTTGCCCGCAAGAATGTCCGGAGCGTTCGAAAGATCGGTCCAGCATCCCCCGAATCTGCTGCGAAACGCAGGCTGTTGAACGGGGTGGCGATAGGGATCGAATTGGGGCGCGGTAGACATCAGAAAGTCACCTCCGGCTTTCGCGCGGACACAACGACGCGCTCGTTTTCACACATCACGATTCCTATCACTTCGAGACCGGCGTCCAGGAGGAAGCTCCTTAGCTCCGGCTCCGAATAGACACGATAGAAAGCCTTGCCCGGTTTGTAAACTCCACGGGAGACTGTGAGGCCGGGATCTTCGCGTGGGAAGTCAAGACAAACCAGTCCACCAGGCCGGAGCGCATTGTAAATGTGAACAAGTTCCTTCGCGATTGAAGGAAACCAGTGCTCGCATACGTTTGCGGCAAGCACTAGATCGAAGTCGTTTTCTTCCGTTCGCTCCCGTTCGCACTCGCTGCCACGGTCCAACACGGCTTTGACTGTCTTTTCGCCAATAGCCCATACTCTCCCACGCAACTCGGCCTCAGCTAGTACAGTCACTTCGTCCATGAAGCAGTCGATGGGCGCATCGCTTTCCCGCGCCTCGAACACGTCTGCCGGTAAGTCTCCCGAAATTGTTTGAGATCCACCTTGGAGGAGTTGATCGGAACCGGCAATAAACAATTCAACGATGTTCGTTCCTGGCGCAAGCGCTTCGAAGGGATTGAATGAGAACTCTCGAGCCGCCACACGCGCCACAAATCGCCGGTTCACCACGATATCGACGAATGGGGTCAGCGTGGGAAAGGTTTCGCTGGTGAGAGACCCGCGCAATGAGAATTGCGTAGCCTCGTGGATCTGTCCGGTAAAGGGCATGTGTTCGTTTAGCGAAACGTCTTCCCGATCACGCGCAACGGCTCCGTAATCCGCCAGGAGAGAGACCGCTCAAGCTCCCTGACTCTTCCCTCGGCCGCTTTTAACGCATTCCGAAGCACTTCCACCTCGGCCTGTGGACTTGGGCGCGGGGCATCGCAGACCAGAAGCTTGCACCTTGCGGCTGAGAGTTGAACTTCCAGGTTCCGAATTTTCGTGTCTTTTCGTTCTATCTCCGAACGAAGTTGCTTTGCCGTCAAGTCCTGGGCTTTCACGAGCCTTTTCAGCTTCAACAATTCATCCGCGCTAGCCACTTTGAGTATTTTACGCTCAAACCTGTGGAATCTCTTAGGACCAGAACTGGCTCAAGCTGCCCCGGGCGAAGCAGAATGGCCCAACCCGTTGTGGTGGATTAGGGTTTTCAATTGCGCTACGTTGTTTTAGGACGAGCTTACCAACTTGCCGATTCGCGCCAAGCGGATGATTCGAAAGATGCGAGGCGGTGCGCAGGCGCATCTGCTCGAGACCGAAGACAGCGCCTTCTACGTCGTCAAATTTCTGGAAAACCCGCAGCACCGGCGCATCCTTGTGAACGAATGGATCGCCTCCGTGGTGTTGCGCTATCTGCAGATTGCCTCGCCTGAAGTTTCGCTAATCGAGATCACGCCAGAGTTTCTGGCTGCGAACACCGAAGTCGGTTTGCAATTAGGCCAGCGGCGCATTCCGGTAGAGGCCGGTTGGCATTTCGGATCGCTCTACCCGGGCGACCCTGCAACCACCGCCGTCTACGACTTTGTGCCAGACGCCCTGTTGCCGCAGATTCAAAACCTTCCGGATTTCGCCGGCTGCTTCGTTTTCGATAAGTGGATGGGGAACGCCGATGGCCGCCAATCGGTGTTCCACCGCGCGGAACTGAAAGCGCTGAGCATCGGTACTTCAAAGCGGCGCATGGGCTTTCGCGCGCTCATGATTGATCACGGGTTCGTGTTCAACGGGCCCCATTGGGATTTTCCAGAAAGCGCGGTTCAGGGCGTTTATCCCCGCAGAGCCGTTTACGACAACGTTACTTCAATCGAGAGCTTTCAGCCGTGGCTGGACCGCGTGACGCATTTTCCGGAACAGGTGATCGATAAAGCATTGCGGCAGATCCCCGCGCGTTGGACCGAGGGCGAGGAGGAGCAACTGGAACGGCTACTTGAAAAACTGCTCCGCCGGTGCCGCAGGGTGGCCGATTTGATCAAGGACGCACAACTTGCCCAAACGAACCCATTCGCAAACTGGAAACGATGAAGTTCGCTGTTGCGGGAGCCATCAGGATTCCGTTTCTGTAGTGTCCGTAGGCAAGGAACACAGGCAGATCGTTGACGAACCCCAACTGCGGTTCCCCGGATCGCGTTCCCGGCCGGAAGCCGATCCATTGATCCAGTACCCTGGCGCGCTCCAGGCGCGGCATCAGCTGTTGCGCTCTAAGAATGATCTGCGTAAATAGCGTGGGGTTGGGCTTGCGGTCAAAGCCGACCTCTTCCGTGGTGCTTCCGGCGATGGTGACGCCATCCGAACGCTCCAAAATGTAAGTGTGGGCGTCGCGCCAGATAGGGCCGGGAACTTGCCCATCCGGCAAGAACGAAACCAGATGTCCGCGGACAGGCACGGCGGGTTCCACCGAAACGGCGGACCCCTCCGCAAGGATCGGAATCGTGCTGCTCCAGGCGCCCGCAGCCACAATCGCCACGTCAGCCGGTTCCGGCTCCACGATGCGGCCCCGCTCCACAACAATGCGCTGTACTTCCCTCCCCTGATAAATCGTCACTCCTACGCGTTCGCAAGCAATGTGAAGGGCCCGGAGCAAATGACGCGGATCCACGGCAGCGTCCTCCGGATAGAACAACTTGCGGCTGCCTGCTAATTGCGAAACGATTCCCCACTCCCGTTGCCTCGCTGCCCTTTGCTGAAGAGCTTCCCACTCGCTGTCATCACGAGCAAATTCGAAAGCTCCGCAGCGGCGATAGTCAATCGAAATTCCGGACTCCGCTTGCAGTTCCCGCACAAATTCCGGATACAGCCTCAAGCTGTCCTGCGCCAGGTCTCCCCACCAGGTGCGCTGGTCCATCTCCCCACCCGGAGCCAGCATGCCCGCACCGGACCAACTCGCCTCCGTCCCAACGCGGCCCGCCTCCCACAGCGCGACATCGAGCCCGCTTTGCCGTAATCTCCAAGCAGCCGATAGCCCGATCAGCCCGCCTCCCACTATAATTGCGCGCACTATCCAACGGTACCGGAAGAAACGTGTACGATTATTAACATGTCTGCCAGCTGTCCTAAATGCGGCAGCCGCTTCTTGAATCTAGCTCGTTTCCGTTCGTATACCGAGCGCATCAACGCCTTGCTTGGCGAGCGGCCGTTACGCTGCAAAGATTGCAAGACGCGCTTCATTGGGGGGACTTTTGAATGGGAGGACCTGCTGTTTGCCAAGTGTCCTTCGTGTTATCGGATGGATCTCAACATCTGGATGGCAGAACACCTGCGAGCGCGAGGCTGGATGGCCTTCAAGATTCTGCTCGGTGGAAGGCGATTTCGCTGTGAATATTGCCGAATCAACTTCGTAAGCATGCGCC
Source organism: Bryobacterales bacterium (assembly GCA_963795835.1). Classification (GTDB taxonomy): domain Bacteria; phylum Acidobacteriota; class Terriglobia; order Bryobacterales; family Bryobacteraceae; genus JALYXI01. The sequence continues at coordinate 62,563 of CAWCJC010000007.1, forward strand.
GACGGAAAGAGAACTTCAGCTTTAACCGGTGGAATCGATGAACTCCGCAACGGAACTCTACCGCCGCTTCCTTTCCGAAGTTCCGCAACAGACGGGAAAAACCGCGGAACAGTGGAAAGCTTTGCTGCAGGCGGAAGCCCTTCAACGTCACAGCGACCGTCTGAACTTTCTCCAGACCGAACACTCTCTGCCTTACCGGCTCGCGTATCTCCTGGCATCGCATGCCGATGAGACCCGTCCCGATTACTCCGACCCGGCTGGATTAATTGAGGCCATGTATCGGAACCGCGAGAATCTCCGTCCGATTCACGATTCACTCACCGAGTTGACGATGCAGCAGGGCGCGGATGTCACTACAAGCATCGGTAAAACGATGGTCACATTCCGGCGCAAGCACGTCTTCGCGCAAATCAAACCCGCCGGCAGGATGCGCATCGATTTCGGCTTGGCCCTGCCGCGGATTGTCGATCCAAAGCGACTCATTTCTACAGGCGGCCTGGAAAAAGGGGATCGGATCTCCTATCGCATTCCGGTGTCTGCCGTCGATGAGATTGACCGCGAACTGGAAGAATGGCTGGATCGCGCCTATCGGGCTACGGCTGCCGGACCAGCTTAAGGATCATTCCCGTATCGGTGGCGGCCCAAACATTGTCTGCGTCAGGGGACGCCAGCATCACGCGATGCGCATCGGCCCGGTAATCCACAGGAATTTCGGTCCATTCTTTCAGATCGCTACTCCTCAGCACTTTGACCTTGGCGGGAACAGGGCTATTTCGGACGGTCCCGACAGCTTCTACCCCGCCCAGATAGCCGCCGCCATTGGATGTCAGCAGAACATCGGTGATAAATCGATTTGCTTCGCGAAACACGCGCTCGCTCTTGCCCTGTGAACGGCGGCCGGCCAGAAAAACTTCCGAGGGGTAGGCAAAGTTGTCGTTGAACTCCAGAAGCGCCAGCGAATCCCCAGTGGAGCCCATGCTGATCCGGGTAACATGACCGAACAAAGATGCAGTGGATTCGGTCCAGGTCTTGCCTGCGTCCAAGGTCTGCAGAAAAGCAGTGGCGGTGGGCCATTGCGGCCTGTCGTGAGCTTTCTTCGGATCCATCCAGCTTGGTAAATCGCCCTTGCGAGGCGGATTATTCCAGCCCGTTATAATGCCGTACTTGTTTTCAGCGAAGGTAATTACGTCATAGTTCGTGAAGTCGGGGTTTACCTTCGGAAGCGCGGCGGCCGCAAGCGGTGTCCATGTCTCGCCGCCGTTCACCGTCTCAAAGATTTGCTTCTGCGCCGCGACAGCCCATCCGTGGTCGCGGCTAATAAACCAGACGCGGATAATATCCTGCGGAGTCTTGGGAATTTTGGTCCAACTGCGGCCCGATTCTTCCGTCTTCCATATGCTCTTTTCGCCGACCATCCATCCCGTGCCATCGTCCAGAAAAAAGATGGAACTCGCAAGTTCCTTTACCGGAACGAACGTCCAATGTTCCCCGGCGTCGCTGGTCAACAGCATCACAGGCTTCGGTTTGTCTCTTCCTTTTTGCGTGTAGCCGCTCGCGATGCCTCTTTTTGCGGAAGGAAACTGGAAATCGGTAAGCGTGAGCGACGTTGCCTCTTCGTCGAAGAAGTACTTCGTCACCATTCGTTCCTTATAGGGAGGCGCGGCGGCGGTAAGAACGAAGGCCGCGCTTAGAAGAAGGAGGCGTGAACGCATTTAAATTACAGGCCGAACCGGGACCGAAGCCATGATCAGATCGACATGCCGGCCCGCCGGAGCTGACGAGATGCGAGCCAATTCCAAGACGCAACCAACCTGCTCGCCCAAGGTTGTAAGCACTTCCATTTCGTCGCCGGTATGCTGGTGCGGCGCGCGGTGTTGCACGTTGATGACGCCAACCACCTTGTTGCGAGCGATCACAGGCGCGGAAAGGAAAGCTTCGTAAGTATCTTCCCGCAGCTCTCCAAAGTACTTAAAGCGGGCATCCTTATAGGCTTCGCGCGGAATGGAAACCATGCGCCGTTCGCGTGCTACCCAGCCAGTGAGACCTTCGCTCATTTTCAGGCGTACTTTCCCGATGGTGGAGGGGTGTGGCGTATCGGTCGCGCAGAGCACCAGTTCGCCCTCGTCAATCAGATACATCAGGCAGGAATCGCACTCCATGAACTCCACCACCAGCCCAACTACACCCTGCAAAACCTCCTGCAGGCTCATGTCCCGGACCATGAAGCGGCTCACTTTTTGAAACAGCCTGAGCTGGTCTTCAGTACGTTGGAGGCGCAACTCCAGATCTTTCGTCTTCGCCACGCTTCATTATTGCCCTAAAATCAGAAAGACATGGAAAACACGGCCTCCGTTTGGGAGGACCCGCACTGCCCATTCCGGGTGGAATGGGATCCCGGCAAACTGAACCAGATGCGGAAGGCCGTGGTGGATGCATTTTACGCATTGCCACGCGGAGGGATTGAGATTGGCGGCTTGTTACTGGGCCGCTTTGAGGGAAAGGTAATTCACATCGAGAACTTCGCGCCGATGGAATGTGAGCACCTTACTGGTCCTTCGTTCGTTCTCTCGCCCAAAGATCAGGCCGCCCTGGAACGGCAACTCGCAAGTCTGGACGGTCAGGTAGTGGGATGGTTCCATTCGCATACGCGGAGCGACCTTCATTTCTCTCCGCTTGACGTGGAAATCCACAACCGTTTCTTCCCAAAGGCTGCGCACATCGCCATGGTGGTTCGTCCTGTAAACAGCCAAGCGCCGAAAGCGAATTATTTTTTCCGTGGACCGAGGGCCGAGATCATCAGCGGAAAAAACCCGTTTGTGGTGGAACCGACGAAGGGCAAGCTCGCTCCGGAGGAGGATCCCATTGAAAATAGCATCACCGGAGTTTCCGACGAAACTTTGGAAACTCCTGCGCCAGTTCCCGGGCCGAATCCCGCCGCGGTTCCTGTACAGAGGGAGCTGGTGCCGCCAGTCTTTTTGCAGGAGCCTGGGCCAGTGAAGCCGCGTGACTTTCTCTGGCTGGCATTAGGGTTCATAGTGTTTGTGCTGGGGGCAGCTGCTTACTTTACTCGTGCGTCATGGATACCTAGGTAATGTCCGCGAAATTGATTTGTTTCGAACGGGGCTGCCGTGAGCAATTCCCCACGGACACGCTGATTTATAACTGTCCGCGGTGCGGCGGGTTGCTCGAAGTGCAATACAGTGAGCAGCCACAGGTAGCGCTGAAACGGACATGGCGGGAACGGCGGATGAGCAATCATACGCTCGATCAGAGTGGGGTCTGGCGTTATCGGGAGGCCATTCCCTTTTTGGACGATCTGAAACACGCAGTCACTTTGCGTGAGGGTTGTACGCCGCTGCTTCCGGCTCCGAAAGCGGCGCAATATGGCGGCCTGGACACGCTAGTGTTTAAGCATCAAGGCTTCAATCCCACGGCTTCGTTCAAAGATAACGGTATGACGTGCGGCGTCGCCCAGGCTCTTCGGTTGGGGCGGAAGCGCGTGGCGTGCGTTTCGACGGGCAATACGTCAGCGTCCATGGCGGCGTACGCGGCAGCCGCGGGTCTGGATCCCCTGATCTTCATTCCGAATGGGAACATCTCTTATGGCAAGCTGGCGCAAGCGCTGGAGTATGGCGCGAAGACGTTTCAGGTGGAAGCAAACTTCGACCAGATTCTAGCGTTGGTGAGGACGCTGGCGGAGAAGCTGGGCATCTATCTGTTGAACTCAATTAACCCGTTCCGGATAGAAGGGCAGAAAACGATTTCTATCGAAATGATGGACCAGCGCGACTGGACTCCGCCCGATTGGATCGTCCTGCCTGGCGGTAATCTGGGCAACATCTCAGCCTTCGGAAAGGGCGTGCGCGAGATGTTTCAGGCAGGCTTCATCGCGAAAATGCCCCGGCTGGCGGTAGTGCAGGCGGAGGGTTCGTCCCCGTTTTACGAGTACATGCAACACAAGGGCGAGTTCCATGCGACGCTGCATCCGGAGACGCTGGCGACGGCTATCAAGATTGGGGATCCGGTAAGCTGGCCGAAGGCGCGCTTCGAACTGGAGGAGACGGACGGGGTGGTTGAGCGCGTAACGGAGCAGGAAATCGCGGATGCCAAGGCTATGATCGGGCTCTGCGGGATTGGGTGCGAGCCTGCTTCAGCCGCGACACTGGCCGGGATTCGTAAGCTGACGGCTTCTGGCGTCATCAAAGCGCAGGACGATGTGGTGGCGGTGCTGACGGGGCATGTCTTGAAGGACTCCGACTACATTTACCGGTATCACACGGGGACGCTGGAGGCTCCGGGCGGGCATGCCATCAACCCGAGGTTTGGAAATAAGCCGATCGTTGTGGCGAAAGACCCGGACGAAATTGCGCGTTTGATAGGAGCTTTGTAACGTACCGGCGCAGGGTGAGGAGTCTAGCAACTTGAGTGCTTTGCGCGTTGTAGAATTAGCCGACGAATGCCTCGAAAAGCTCAGCCCCCAATTAGCCCGAGTGTTGAATCGTCCGATGCCCCTGTCGAATCTGTCGTAGGGAAAGCTCCGCGCGTTCGGAGAACCAGGAAGCAGCCGGCTGCGGCAAAACCGCCAAAATCCAAGCACGATCTCGAGGCCGATCTGCTCGCGGCGATTGCGCAAGCAATGCCGGGCTCGGACCCTGAATTCGAGAAGATAAGAAGCAGCCACGCCGCCGGCGCGGATCTTGGAACGCTGCTGTTTCGTGATGATTTTGCGCACGCCCTCACGGTCTGGCTCAAAAACATGAAGTTCCAGATTGGTCTCGATCCGAAAGACTTTCATGCGGCAAAAGAAGTGAAGTGGGCGAAGCATCTGGTTTCGCTGGGCGCTCAGCTACTCGGATCCGGAATGCCAATGTTCGTATCCGGAGGCGCAAGTTCGGCGGAAACGTTTCCGGTACTAATACCGTTCCTGCCGCTTGCGGACTTGGTCGCTTTCCAGGTGAAAGTCGGAACGCCCATTTTGCTACCCATCATCTTCGCCGACGGCCTGCAGCCGGAGATACTGCGGCAGCGCTTCCAAAAGTTCATGGAGTTGGGAAAACCACTACCGCAATTCGGACTGAAGCTGAATGGGAGTTCGACTTCTCCCGCCGCTCTCTATCCTCTGCTGGTGTTCTTCAACGAAGCGAATTACCGAACCGCGATCGAACAACTTCTGCCGGGCGCTCATCTCCAGAAAATTTGGGACTATCTCAACCTGTTTGTGGGATTCGTCAACGTGCCCGGCAAACAGGTTACCTGGCCGGAGATGCACGGATTGCTGGCCGATGTGGGTTCGTGGCTGATGAAGACGTTAGGCCAGAAGCGCTATCCGTTCGAGACTGCGGATTTGCTCAATGTGATGCAGATCATGGATCTGAAGTAGCCGTTTCTCTGTCGGGAGGCGGCGCGAGCCTTCGGCCGGCTCATCGAGTGGCGTTTCGCCGATTCGAGAGACGAGTATCAGAAGGTCGCCACCCGGTATCCGGAGATGATTTTGCCGAGACCTCAAATTGAATGGCTGAATATGTTTACCGGCCACCCCCAGACGGCTCTGTCTCGGAGAGGCGCGTTCCTTTGCCCTGTATTCATTCGTCCACCCGCTCTGATGTACGATCAAGCTAACGGTCCGCGTTTGGGGGAACTAAAAGAAAAACATGTCGAGATCACAATTTAGAGCGGGATGGATTCTGCTGCTTGCGCCCATAACTAGCTGGGCCCAGGTGAACGTCGGCGAACAGAAAGCCGAAGCTGGCCTGCCGTTCACTATGACCACGGTGTCGAATTTTCGGTTGCCTTGGAGGTTAGCCTTCCTGCCGGATGGTCGCATGTTGGTCACCGAGAAACCCGGGCCGATTTGGCTGGTAACCCTTAAAGGCGATCAGACCGCCGAGAAAATTGAAGTGGGCAATACGCCGCCCGTTTATTTCAGGGGCCAGAGTGGCATGCATGGCGTGTTCCTCTCGCCGAATTACTCGAAAGACCACAGTATTTACCTTACCTATTCCGAACCGGGTGACTACGGCGGGGGCCTTGCCCTTGCGCGCGCCAAGCTGAACGCTACTGCTACTACGGCGAAGCTCGAAAATTTCGAGGTGCTGTGGAGCCAGATGCCCAAGGGGAAAGGCGGGCAGGAAGGTGCGCAGGTGGCATTCTCACCCGATGGCAAGTACCTGTTTCTAGCCGTCGGCGACCGGCAGCGGATGACTCCTGCCCAGGATCCAGACCAGCCTGAAGGCAAGATTCTGCGCTTGACACTGGATGGCAAACCGGCACCCGGCAATCCAAACTTCGGCAAGAGCGGCGCAAGCACGATTCCTCTAATCGATCCTCCTCGCGACACCGAAGCGGCAAAAACCGCTAAGGTCATCAGCACTTACACGTTTCCTAGACCCAACTTAACGCCCGCCGAAACCTGGGCCAGCGGCGTCCGAACACCTTATGGATTGGCGTTTTCGCCGGCAGGTGAACTCTGGGAAGTGGAGCATGGCCCGCTCGGCGGTGATGAGTTGAACCTGATTGAACGCGGCAAGAATTACGGCTGGCCGTTAGTCTCTTACGGCGACAACTACAACCACGTTCCCATTCCCAAGCCAGACACCCGGCCTGACTTGGCGAAGCCGGTGCTTTATTGGTTGCCCGTAATTGCACCGGGCAATCTGATGTTTTATCGCGGCAAGCAGACATTCCCGCAGTGGGATGGCAGTGGGTTCGTGAGCGGATTGGGGAGCAGAACGCTCATCCGCATGCTCTTCGATGGGCACGGCGGGGCGAAAACTGCCGAACGCTGGGAGGTGGGGCATCGTGTTCGAGACGTGGAAGAAGGTCCGGACGGCTCGCTGTGGATGCTCGAAGACGCCAGCCCCGGCGCGCTGATCCACGTGACACCGAAGTAAAAAATATTTGACATAGACCGACGCTGCCGCTACACTCCGGAATGTCAAACATTTTTGACTTCACGGAGCGGTATGTTTTCAGGCATTTCTTACCGGGAAAAGAGTCTCTATGCTTCGCTTTTCGCGGAGCTGATTGTGTACGGCCCGTACTTCTTTGCGCACCGGCAAAATTCCTTCAATGCGGTGGCGGGCATGATTACCGCAATCATCGTGGTGCAGATCATTCTTCAAGGGGTGATCGCCGCCGTGACTCGAAACCGCCTAGTGGATGAGCGCGACCGTTTGATCGAACTGCGTGGGTACCGGGCCGGGTATCTCGCCCTGGTCTCGCTGATGGTCCTCGGCCTCGGTATGCTTTGGTTTCACGTAACCATGGGCCATCTTCGGTTGGACAACCGGGTGGCGGGGCTTCATTTTCTCAGCGTCTTCTTCGGAATGTTGGCGCTTTCCGACATGACGAAAACGGTGACCCAAATCGTGGCTTACCGAAAGGCGCTCTGATGCCTGTTATCAAGAATCAGATCCGGGACCTGCGGGCGGTCCGGGAGATGACCCAGCAGGAACTGGCGGACAGAGTGGGTGTGACACGGCAGACCGTGATCGCGATCGAACAGGACAAGTATTCGCCTTCGCTCGAGACCGCGTTCAAAGTAGCGCTGGCGCTGGGCGTGACGCTCGAGCAATGTTTCCAGTACGATTCCCGCGGCAAGCGCTAGGGTCGGCTGCCCCGAAGAGATTGTAGTTTTCCTCACGATCGCTTCACGTGTCTCCGTCGCCGATGCGGGATTTTCGTCACGTTTCCCGGAATCATTTCACAACGAGATCAGAACACGGCAGTGACGGCGCGCAAGTGCTCCAGAACGGCCGCAATCGACAAGGAGCCCTTCCATGACGAAACCATTCCAATTGAAACAACCGGATAAGCAGGCGATCGAAAAGCAAATCAGCAAAGAGATCAAGGAAAAACCCGAAAACAAGGAAAAGAACGAAAAGCACGAAAAGAACGAGGCCAAGGACAACAACGACACCAAGGTCCATAAAGACCAGAAGGACACCAAGGACAGCAAGGAGCAGAAAGAACAGAAAGAACAGAAAGAGCACAAAGACAAGCTGGAAAAAGAAGGAAAGAACGAGCACAAGGAGAAGCAGGAAAAAGAGAAGCACGAGAAAGAGAGCAAGGACCATCACAAGGAAAATCTTGCGAAGGAACAGCTAGCCAAAGAAGCGATCAAGGACAGTCTGGAGAAGCTGCCGGAAGCCCAGCAGACCGCTCAACCGGATCTGGAAGCTCTGGCGGCGATGGGACAGCAGAAATCCGTAGCCTCTGAAACGGGGATCACGAAAATCATCGAGCACAAGTTCCACAAGGACAAGATCGAGATCTTCGAGAAGTTCCACAAGCACGAGAAGTTTGAGTTCAAGGACTTCAAGGAAATTGAGAAACTCTTTGAAGGCCCGATAGATCCCGGCGGACCTGTGGAAGCTCGCCTGGCAGCCATGGAAGCGAACATTGCGCAGCTAATGCATTTCATCCCCGCGAATCTGCGGCCCGATCTAAGCCAGGGCGCGCTGAAGCAGGAGGCGGATGCACCCCAAGCCCCGCCGGCTGAGGAGCATACCCCTGAAGAGGCCAAAGACCCGGCGAAGAAGGACGACAAGAAGAAGTAGCAGGGTCAAGGGAGGTCCGCGGCGCGGGCCTCCTTTCCTTGCCAAGGGTCACATATGTGGATCATTTTTTGTTCTTCCTCAGACCATAGCGCCCTGTGGGCGTTCGAAGGCTTAGGGCGCCGGGGGCTTGCTCCGCTCGAACTGGTGACTACGGAAAGCCTGGGTGTCGCGCGTTTTTGGGAACATCGAGTAGGGGCGGGCGGTGCCCACTTGAAGATCGGTCTTCAGGACGGCCGCACTCTTTGCAGTTCGCGGATTTCAGGCGTTTTGAATCGGGTTGCCGCACCTTGTAACGCGCTGCTCCAGCATGCGGTGGAGACGGACCGCGAGTATGCCGCCTCCGAAATGCAGGCCTTTTATTTGAGTTGGCTTAACGCGGTTGCGGGTACTGTTGTGAATCGGCCGACGCCCCAGGGCCTGTGCGGAACTTGGCGCCATGTTTCCGAGTGGGCAATGATTGCGCACCGTTGCGGTTTCAAGGTTCCGCGATACCGGCAGACGGATCTCGATCCGATGGAGCGCGGTTACGCTTCCCTTGCCCCGGTGGGTTCGCGAGTTAGCAATCTGGTTGTGTTGAGCGGCGCCGGCGTATATGGCGCGCGAGTACCTCAACATATTGAGGAATGCTGCCAGGCGCTGGCCCGGCACGAAAAGAACGGGATGCTGGGAGTGGATGTCTACCAGGACACGACGGGTGAGTGGTTGTTCGCCGGGGCAACGCCCACACCGTGGCTGCCGCCCGGTGGCGAACCTCTGCTGGATGGGCTTCGGACGCTATTGACAAAAGGAGACACACAATGATTTTGCTCTGCGGAATCCCTTCCGAAACGCCTCTTCGCATGGTTACCGAAAGGCTGGAGAATCGCAATGCGGACTTCCTTCTCTTGAATCAGCGAAACCATGCCGAGTGCTCCATCGACTTTGAAGTGGTGAAAGGCGCAGTTACCGGGGAGTTGAGGGTCGGCGACGCGCGTTACAAGCTGGAGGATTTTCGGGCGGCTTACTCACGGCTGATGGATGACCGCAGCCTGCCGGAAATTGCCGGGGAGCCGGAAAATTCGCCGTTGCGCGTTCGTTGCCGCGCTTTTCACGACACGTTGACCAGGTGGTTGGAGATCAGCCCGGCGCGCGTCGTTAACCGCTGTGGGCCGATGTCGAGCAACGGTTCGAAGCCCTACCAGATCCAACTGATTCGCGACCAAGGATTTCTGGTTCCAGAGACGCTCGTAACCAACGATCCGGACCTGGTGCGCGAGTTCCGATCGCGGCACGGGCGAATTATCTACAAGTCGATCAGTTCGGTGAGATCGATCGTTCAAACTCTGGAAGATGCGGACGATGAGCGCCTGGAGAATTTGCGGTGGTGTCCGGCGCAGTTTCAGGCCTTCGTGGAAGGAACGAACATCCGGGTGCATACCGTAGGCGGCGAAGTTTACGCCAACGGCGGCTTGCACGGATGCGACTGACTACCGGTACGCCGCGCGACAGACTGGGGCATCGGCGGACCTGCAGGAAGCGGAACTGGCGCCGGAACTGGCGGAGCGTTGCATTCGGTTGGCGCAGTCGCTGGGGCTGGAATTTGCGGGGATCGATTTGAAGGTGACGCCCGATGATGAAGTGTACTGCTTCGAAGTGAATCCGTGCCCTGCGTTCAGTTACTACGAAGGGAATGCGGGGCAGCCAATCTCAGACGGGCTTGCGCGGTATCTGATGGCCGCATGATAGAGAAAAGTCAATTAGAACGAGATTCGCAGCGCTAACTGAAGCACGCGCGGATCATTGACCGCGGTTACCTGGCCGAAGCTGGGGGAAGGTGCCGACGGGTACAGTCCCGCTCCGAACGTTCCATTCTTTGTAAGATTGTTGCGGTGATTGAGGGCGTTGAAAGCCTCCACAAGGACCTGTAGCCGGAGACGTTCCTGGATCGGAAACGTTTTACTGGCTCGCATGTTTAGAGTGAAAAGATCGTTACCGGTGCCTGTATTCCTCCCGATAAAGCCGCCATTCACAAGGGGGCGTCCCGCAGTGCCTTGTATGGTGGTCACTCCGGAGACAATGTTGAGCGGGAAGGCCGAGTAGTATTGAAGGATTCCGCTGAGCTCAAAGCCTTTCGCGTGAACCACGCCGTCGAAAACAAAACGATGGCGCTGATCGTCATCGGAACGGCCATAATCGCGCCAGATGTTGAAGTTGTCGATCGGGGCACTGAAGAAGAACTCGCCGATGTTGTCGAGCGCCTTCGAATAGGTGTAGGACACGCGATAGTTGCCCCACTTCACGGGTCGCTGCACGAACGAAAGGTGCAGGCCATCGTAGTGCGAATCCGCCAGCGAAGAGTACTCACTGTCGTTGCCGAATGCGGCATTCGGGCGGCATCCATTATTTGTACCGGCGGCTACGCAAGAGGGAACGTTCTGGTTCACTGAGGCAATCAGGTGGAGCCCGCGAAGGTGCTCGTAAGCAACGCTCAGGGTCGCGCGGCTTCCCAGTTGTTGCTCAATTTCCAAGTTCCCCTGTTCCGAATACGCATTTTGAATATGGCGGTTCATGGTGGTGAAGTTGAAGAGAACGCCCGCGGGCAAAGCGCCGGCGGGAAGAATATTGGGAAAAGTGGGCGCGCCGGCTTGCGTGGGTGAGAGACTCACGCTCAACTGGCTTGCTGCATTGATCGACGTGGTGTTTCCGCTGGAAAGCAGAGCGTTGGCCAGCGCTCGCAAAGGAATGCGGTCATAGAAAAGGCCATAACCACCGCGCACCAACGTCTTCCGTGATCGCGACGGCGACCAGGCAAAGCCTGCACGTGGCGAAATATTGTTGGTATCGGTCGCGATGCTTTTCAGGAACTGAAGGTCGTAGCGGACACCCGCGTTGACGGTGAAGGACGGGTTGACGCGCCATTCATCCTGCGCGAAAAAGCCGATATTGGGATTCGTCTGGGGCACAATCGTGTTGCCAAATGTTTGCGTGTAGCCCGCGTTGTTGTAGGTGCCCTGCAGGAAGTTGTTCAGCGAAGAAAACGTATAGCTGCCGCGAACGGAACGAGGAAACGTGATGGTGAGATCGTTGTAAAGGAAGTCCACGCCCGCTCGAAGAGCGTGGGCTCCCGCTTGATGGGAAATGTTGTTGACGATTTCAAACAGATTGTCTACGCGTCCTGTAGGCGACCCGGAGAGAGTTCCGAACGTCGCGATGCCGGAAATTGAGACGGCCGGCCCGAAGGGATCCGTGGGCAGCGCGGACAGATTGCTCCGGGTAAACTGCGCGCGCGTTTCATTCACCGTGCGCGGCGAAATGGTCAGGATGTTGGTGGCGGCTATAGTCTGGTCCGTATCGTCAAGTCCTGCCGACGCGGACACCGCGCTCAGCGCGCCCGCGCCGCGCGAGTTGCGGCTGTGAACATCGTACAAGCTGTAACGGACGGAGAAGCTGTCTTTCGCGGCAAGTTGATGATCCAGCTTGGCGAGAAAGTTGGTGCTGTGAACCGGATTGGGATAAATGCCGGTAGTGAGGGCCGCGCCCTGATAGCTTGAGGCAAGCAGGCGGGAATTGATTGCATTCACATTCGCGGGTGAAATCGTAATCAGGCCGCTCTGGTTCAGATCGCGTCGTTCGTAGTTGCCGAAGTAAAACGTGCGGTCGTGCCGGAGGGGCCCCCCGAGACTTGCGCCGTCCTGCGCTTGCGTGGCGGGAGGCTTCGTGCTGGAGAGCGGGTTCGCGGCGTTGAAACGCTGGTTGCGGAAATAGCCGTAGATGTCACCATGGATGGCGTTGGTGCCGCTTTTTGTTGCGACATTGATATAGCCGCCCAGCGCTCGGCCAAACTCGGCATGTCCGCCCGAAGTCACCACCTGGAACTCATTGATCACGTCGAGCCCGTAGAAGATGCCGCTCAACCCGGCGGCATCGTCATTCGCGGAGAGTCCATCGACAATGAAGTTGTTCGAAAAATTGCGCTGGCTGCCCACCGAGATGCCCTGGCCCGGCACGGCGGATGTCTCCGCGAAAAGTTGATTGCTTGCGGTATTGGTGGGCGAGACGCCGGGGATCAGCAGCGCCAGATCCAGAAAATTGCGGCCATTAAGCGGGAGTGAGCGGACTTCGGTTTGCATCACGGTTCCGGCAATTTCGCTGCGCGCGGCTTCGAGCAGAGTCGCCTCACTGGTAATGTCAACCCGTTGGTCAACTGTCCCCATGTTGAGAACGATCGCCACTTCAAACGCCGCGCCTACGGTAAGCGTCAGAGAGCGCGTGGCCTCCGCAAAGCCCGTGCGCTGAACGGAAATCTGGTACGTCCCGATGCGCAGATAAGGGAAGCGGAAGCGGCCTTCCCGGTCCGTGCGGAGAGAGGTTACCAAATTGGTATCCATCTGGCGAGCGAGAACTTCCGCGTTTTCGATGGGCGCGTTGGCTGGGTCGGTAATTCGTCCGCTAACGCTAGCGGAGTTGATCGACTCCTGCGCGTAAATGCGGGCGGCAACGGAATACAAAACAAAGGAAACAACGAGTAGACGCATGTATTCTCCTGAACAAGACAAAGCTGGTGCGGCTGCGCCGCGATGCAGTTGTTAGTTGGGGAGAATTGCGGGAGGCCCGCGCTTCGGCCAGCCACGCGAAAGCACGGTTTGCAGACGATCTTCGGTTTGGCCGACAGGGACCGAGGCGCTCGTGAGAATGGCAGAAACCGAGCCCGTCGCCGTCCACGCGCCGCTGAAGAGCCGGAGACTGGAGGGCACAGACGCGGGAGAGAACGGACATTTCGCGTCCAGCGAAACGGAAGGACCGTGCGAAGAAGGATTGGACAGCGCACAGTGATGTTGGCCATCCTTGCGGCAGCATGCCGGCCGATCCGGTTGGGCAGCAGCCAGGGCAAGTGGGCTAACGGCGGAAGACGCCGTGAGAACCACGAGCAAAATGGAAAGAAGCCGCTGCAAGGAAATATGGTACACCAACTACTTTGTTCTAACTGTTCATATCTTTCGCGAGATGCTCGGCGGTTCTCCATGCAAGCGCCACAATGGTGAGCGTCACGTTCTTATCCGGATTTCCCAGGAACGGGGCCGCATCGGCGACATACAAGTTCTTCACTTCATGCGCGCGGCAGTAGCGGTCCAGAACGGAACTCTTTGGATCGTCGCCCATCCGGACCGTACCAGCCTCGTGAATGATCGTCCCGCCCACCGAAACGCCCTTTGCCTCGCGCTCTGGGTTCGCCAGACCCGTGACCTTGCCGCCCATGGCCTCGATAATCGCGGTGAACGTATCGTTCATGTGTTTGGCCTGTTTGATTTCGTGGTCACTCCAGCGGAAGTGGAACTTCAGCGTGGGTATCCCGAATTGGTCCACAAGCGAGGGATCGATTTCGCAATACGAATGCTCGTTCGGGATCATCTCTCCCCGGCCCGCCAACGAAATTGTGGAGCCGTAATTCTTGTAGAGCGAGTCCTTCAGCGATTGCCCGTAACCCTCGCGCCCATGAAAAGACCCGACTCCCGGCATCCCGAAGCCGCCGCCCAGCTCAACGTGATAGCCGCGCGGGAAATCCTTATTCTTTTTGTCGAGCTCCCACCAGGGGATGTAGAGATGCATGCCGCCGATTCCATCCGAATTGTGCCGGGGCAGGCCTTCAAGCGCGGGAATATGCCCGGCGAGCCCGAAACCCGTCGAATCGGTTAAATTTCGTCCTACCATCCCGCTCGAGTTTGCCAAACCGTCAGGGAAAAGCGCGGACTTGGAATTGAGTAACAGTCGCGCAGATTCGCAGGCACTCGCCGCGACCACAACGCGCTTGCACCGGATCTGCTGTTCGGTGCGCGTATTCTTGTCGACGTAAGAAACCGCGCTCACCAGCCCCGATTTATCGACGATCAGTTCGCGCGCCATGGCGTTCGTGATCACCGTGAGCTTGCCAGTCTTCATCGCGGGGAAGATCATGGCCTGTGAGGATGAAAAGGCAGAAGCGGTCTGACATCCGCGTCCGCACTGGCCGCAATAGTGGCAGGCGGCGCGGCCGTGAATGGATTTGGTCAACATCGCCATGCGGGAGGGAATCACCGGAATATTGAGCTTCTTGCCGGCGCGCTGGATCAGCGTTTCGTGAACCCGCGGATTGAGCGGCGGGAGGAAATTTCCGTCAGGCGCGGTGCGCAGGCCTTCCTTGGTGCCGGTGACGCCGATGAAGCCTTCGGCTTTGTCGTACCAGGGTGCCATCTCCTCGTAGGTGACGGGCCAATCCGTTCCCAGGCCATCGAAGGAGTAGGACTTGAAATCGTAATCGGAGAACCGCAGCGAAATGCGCCCGTAGTGGTTTGTGCGCCCGCCCATAATGCGTGAGCGAAACCAGCGAAATTCAGAATCGGGGGCAATGGAGTAAGGCTCGCCGGGGATGTCCCAGTAGCCGTTGGGCGCCGCGAAATAACCCCACTGCTGCTGGCCGAAGTACTGTTCGGCATGTTCGCCGGCACCGCGATGGTCCACCTGGTAGGGCAGGACGTGCTCTTTGAAATCCTTGTAAGGGTTGAGCATGGGTCCGGCTTCGAGGAGTGTGACGTTGATGCCTAGATCGGTAAGCACTTTGACGACGGTGCCGCCACCCGCGCCGGAGCCGATCACGACGACATCGGCGGGAGTTGTGGTGCGCTGAATTTGGAACATGAATTTGGGGGAGCTACTGGGGGAAGCATATCATTACAATGCATTCGATGCTTCGGATTGATAAACTCCGTGTTCCGCTTATGACGAGGACGGTGCTCCGCCTGATGCGCGCCACCTTCCATCCGCAACAGCTATGAAGTGGTTGATGGTATTCATCGCTGCCCTGCCGCTTGTTGGCTCCGAAGGCCAGCAAATTCTCGACCGCATCAGCCGCCGCGTCTCCGCGAATGTCCGCAACATGCCCCGCTACACCTGCGAAGAAACTATCGAGCGCTCCTGGTTCGTCAACAACCTCGCTGAGCCGCACCGACCGAATTCGGCTTGACGTCGCCGTCGGCGATTCGGGCGAAATGTTTACGTGGCACGGCGACCGCAGCTTCCGCTCCGGCGCGATCGACGAACTCGTTCAAAACGGCCCGATCAGCTCCGGCACTTTCTCCTCATTCCTAAACAACATCTTTTCCCCCGGCAAAGCCCAGATCAAATTCCGAGGCGAAGGCCGCTTCACCTATGCCATGCCGCTCGACCGGAGCTCCTTTGTGGTCGGCACACCCTCGGGCAAGATACCCTCCGCTTATGACGGTTCCTTCGCCGCTGACCCTGAGTCCGGCAAACTCACCAGCCTGCAGATCCACTCCGATACGCTCCCCCGCGAAACATATATGGCCGCGCTCGACATGCGAGTGTCCTACATAGAAGCAAAACTGGGCGAGACCGAAGTCGAACTCCCCGCCACCGTCACCATGGACGTGAGCGACCTCAAGCACGATCGCACCCGCAGCGTCACCACATACAAGAACTGTCACCAGTTTCTGGGAGAGTCCACCATCCACTTCGAAGAGGTCTCACCCAAAGAAGAAGGCGCAGCAAAGCAAGCCGCTGTCCCGTTCACTTTCCCCGGGGGCCACACTTTTTCGATTCGCCTCCTCACCAGCCTTGGACCCGTAACCGCCTGGGCCGGCGACCCTGTGGAAGGCATGCTGCTCAACAATATCCCAGGGGTTGCCCGGAAGGGCGACAAAGTCACAGGCCACATCCTTCGGGCCGAGACCGTGGCCGGTAGCCGCGATTCTTATAACATTGATTTCACGTTCGACGAACTCCTGTTAGATGGCGCCGCTCACCCGATTCATCTACAGTCCTTGAGCGCTCCCGCGCAATTCCAGCGAGACCGCATGCAACTCTCCGTTACCGATGGAGCAAACACCATTGCATGCCGTTTTCGGCTCACGTATAAGAAGGAAGTCGTAAAGAATGTAATCACGTATTGGAAGTCGCTATAATGGTGCCGAATTCTGTGATTCGGTTCAATTCCAAGCGCGGCTACCTGATAGCAGTGATCTGCCTCGCCCTGATGGTGGTCGCACTCGGCGCCGCCGCGAAACATAGCCAGTTCGAAAGCCCGTTCCATTCCACGCACTATCTCAAGCAGAGCGTAAAGATGGTTTCCGGTACTTACCAACCAGTGGTCGAAGCACCTGTAGAAACCGCTCATCTCATTTTTGAAGCAAGCGTTATGGCTCCCACGCCTCCAGAGCCCGCGCCCATTCGCATCGCGTCCCCTGTACCCTCTCCCCTCTTGATTTAGCGCCCGCGCGCGCCTCTACCAGCGTTCCCTTTTTTTCGAGATCATTTTTCAGGAGTTGTTCATGCGCATTGCCGCGATGGTTGTCGCACCCACATTAGCCGCTCTTTTTCTGTTCTCCTGCGCCCGCCCAGCGCCCAAAGACTCAGCCAGCGCGGCGGAAGTTCCTATCGTCTCCGTCGCGCGCGCCGCGCTTCAGGATTTACAACAGGAGCAGACACTCGCGGCCGAATTCCGCCCCTTCCAGGAAATCGACGTTCACGCCAAAGTCGCCGGCTACGTAAAGAAGATCTATGTCGATGTGGGCGACCGCGTCAAACAAGGGCAAACCCTCGCCGTTCTCGAAATCCCCGAGGCGGAGGACGAACTGGTGCGGGCCCGCGCCACCAAGAGCCGCAGCGCATCCGAAGTTAACCGAATGCAGGACGAAATCACGCGCGCGGAGGCCGCCGCGCAAGCAGCTCACCTCACCTACCAACGGCTTGAAAGCGTCTCGAAGTCGCGCCCGAATCTGATCGCCGCGCAGGAGATCGACGACGCCCGGGCGAGAGATCAATCCGCCGCCGCGCAAGTCTCCGCCGCTCGCGCCGCGCTGGATAGCGCGCGGCAACAAGTGGATATCGGCCAAGCTGACATTCAGAAAACGCAAACCATGGCTGCCTATGGCACCATCACAGCTCCGTTCGCGGGCGTGATCACGCATCGCTATGCCGACACGGGCGCGATGGTTCCGGCCGGCACCTCGAATTCAGCTTCCGCCATGCCCATCGTTAAGCTGAGCCAGAACTCCGAACTGCGGTTGATTCTTCCCGTCCCGGAATCCATCAGCGCCCATGTTCACCGCGGCGATACAGTGAATGTCCGTGTCCCTGCCCTGGGGCGCGCGTTCTCCGGCCGCGTCACCCGCATGTCCGATTCCCTCTCCACCAGCACCCGTACCATGGACACCGAAGTCGATGTCCCAAACCCCTCCCTTGAACTGATCCCCGGGATGTACGCGCAAGCCATCCTTGTAACTGAAAAACGCCAAAACGTCGTCGCTATCCCGCTCGCCGCGGTCTCTGGTGACGGCGAAAACCGCACGGTTTACATGCTTGATGGAAACAGCCAAATTCGCGTGCAGCGCATCCGCACCGGTCTCGAAACGCCAAACCGTATCCAGGTAGTCTCCGGCCTCGATGCCGGAGCGCTAGTCGTCATCGGTCCCCGGGGCTCGCTGACACCCGGGCAGAAAGTACAGCCTAAGATCACCGAAGGAGCGGCCCGCTAATGTCGCGCTTTGCTGTCTACAACCCCTACTTTATCGTCGTCCTCTGCCTGGTTTTGATGGTCATCGGCATCAACGGCATCGCCCGGATGCCGGTTGACATGTTCCCGTCTATCAACATCCCGGTCGTGGTGGTCGCCACTTTTTTCTCGGGAATGCCCCCAGAACAGATCGAAACCGATATCACCTCCCGCTTCGAGCGATTTTTCACTCTATCGAGCGGCATCGACCATATCGAAAGCCGCTCCCTTCCCGGTGTCAGCCTGATCCGCGTCTATTTTCAAGCCGGCTTCAATCCGGATTCGGCCGTGAGTGGCATTTCCAATCTGGCCATGGCAAATCTGCGCCGTCTTCCCCCTGGCACGCTTCCCCCCATCGTCCTGAAGTTCGACGCTTCCAGTCTTCCGGTCGCCCTCGTGACCTTCCAGGGACAGGGAATGAATGAAACTACCCTGCGCGATTTCGCCCAATATCAGGTCCGCAACCAGATCGCCACCGTCTCCGGCGCGTCTGTGCCGCAGCCCTTCGGCGGTGCGCCTCGGCAGATCATGGTCTATACCGACCCCTATAAGCTCGAGTCGCACGGCATGTCGCTGATGGACGTCGTACGCGGCGTCAACGAATCGAACCTCATCCTGCCCGCCGGCGACGTGCCCATCGGCCAGTTCGACTACAACATCTATACCAACTCGCAAGTGCCGGACCTCGCCTCCATCGGCACTATTCCGTTGCGTACGGTAGGGCAAGCGTCCGTTACAGTGAACGACGTAGCTACCGTCAAGGACGCGCAAACTATCCAGACCAACATCGTGCGCGTCGATGGCCAACGCTCCGTGTATGTCCCCGTTCTCAAACAGGGGGGCGAGACCAACACAATTGAAATCGTAGATGGCGTTCGCGCCATTCTGAAAAAGCTTACCGATATCCCCAAAGAGCTGATCACCGCGGTCGTCTTCGATCAATCTGTATTCATCAAGAACGCCATACAGACGCTGATTCATGAAGGCGCGCTCGGCCTGTTTCTCACGTCGGTCATGATCCTGATCTTTCTCGGCAGCTTCCGCGCCACGCTCGCCGTGCTCTTCTCCATCCCGCTTTCCGCAACCGCCACGCTGCTCATCCTCTACTTCGGCGGCAACACCATCAACAGCATGATCCTGGGCGGCCTTGCGCTTGCCTTCTCCCGGCTGATCGATAACTCAGTGGTCGTGCTCGAAAACATTTACCGCCATCTGGAAATGGGTGAATCTCCGGCAGATGCCGCCGAACATGGAGGCCGCGAGGTCGCCCTGCCTGTGCTCGCCGCAACGCTTACCACGATCATCGTTTTCTTCCCGGTCACATTCCTGTTTGGCGTCAGCAAGTTCCTGTTCGGCGCGCTCGCCTTAGCCGTGGTCATCTCGCTGATGGCATCGTACGTCGTTGCGATGACTGTCGTGCCTTTGTTCTGTGCTCGGTACATCAAAACCGCGCACGCCTCAGGCGCGTTCAATAAATGGTTCGACCGCCAATTCTCGAAGTTCCTCAGCACCTATGACCGCATCATCGGCACTCTCCTCAAAGCGCCCTCCCTCATGATGCTCGGCTTGGCCGGCGTAGCTGCCGCCGGCATCGCGGTTTTTCCCCTGCTGGACGTCTCCTTCTTTCCGCGGACCGATGCCGGCCAGTTTCTGATCAACCTTAAGGCTCCCTCCGGCACACGCATCGAACTCACTGAGGACCTGATCGCAAAGACCGAGGACATCATCCGTAATACGGTCTCGAAAGAAGATCTGGACCGTATCGTTTCCAATATCGGCACCAACCCCGACATCTCCGCCATCTACACGACCAACGCTGCCCCGCATACTGCCTTTGTGCAAGTCAGCTTGAAAGAAGAGCACAAAACCGGCAGCTATGAATACATGGCGCAGGTTCGCGAAAAGCTTCGCGTGCAACTCCCGCAACTGACCACCTACTTTCAATCGGGCGGCTTAGTTGACGCCGTCCTTAACCTAGGCTTACCCGCTCCCATCGACCTTCAGGTCTCCGGCTCCAACATCGACCGGGGCCACGCCATTGCTGTGGAACTTGCCAGGAAAATCCATGCTCTGCCCAACGTCAGCGACACCTTCATCCCGCAAGACAATGACTATCCTTCGCTGCGTCTCAACATCTCCCGCGAACGCGCCAGCCAATTAGGCCTTTCACAAAAGGAAGTAGTCGATAACGTGATCACGGCCCTCAGTTCCGATGCCATGATTGCCCCCAGTTACTGGATCGACCCCAAAACCGGCAACGATTACATGCTGACCGTGCAATACCCCGAGCGCCACGTCCAAAGCCTGCCCGACCTGCGTGCCATCCCTCTTCGCGGCACCAACCAGTCTTCACCCACCCGGCTCGACATGGTCAGCGACATCGCTCGTACCGAATCCCCCACCGAGGTCGATCATTATCAGCTCCGGCGCGTCACCGATGTCTACGTACAAACTGCCGGAGAAGATCTGGGACGCGTGGCCAACCGCATCGACGAACTCATCGCGCAGACCAAAATTCCGCCGGGTATTCAAGTCACACTGCGAGGAATGGTGCAAGGGATGCGCGTATCTTTCCACAGCTTCGGCATCGGACTGCTGATGGCGGTGGTGCTGCTCTTCCTGGTTCTGGTAGCGCAGTTCCGCTCGTTTCTCGACCCCGTACTCATTCTGCTGGCTCTCCCACCCGGCCTGACGGGAGCGCTGCTCACTCTGCTCCTTACTCATACAACGTTGAACGTCATGTCTCTGATGGGTATCGTCATGATGGTCGGGATCTCTGTCTCTGACAGCATCCTGATCGTCGAATTCACAAACCGCCTGCGCGCGGAAGGGATGCCCGTCATTGACGCGGTCCGAATGGCTGCAAGAGTCCGCCTGCGACCGGTTCTGATGACCACCATCGCTACGTTGATCGGTCTGCTCCCCATGGCGTTGAAGCTGGGCGAAGGCAGCGAATCCTATGCGCCGCTGGCCAGAGCGCTTTGCGGAGGCGTCTTCCTTTCCATGCTCCTCACGGTCTTTGTCGTCCCCTCGGCATACCTGATCGCGTACCGCAATAAGGCGGCAGCATGAAACTCCTGAAAATTCTCATCCTGGCGCTCCCGCTCTGCGCTCAAACCACCCTGACTTTGGATCAGGCCGAATCCATCGCGGTTAAGAACAACCCGGACGTGACCGGAGCGCTCCTCAACGCCGCAGCCGCAAACCAGGTAACGCTCGAAATTCGCGCGGCCTTCTTCCCCACTGCGGCGGCCAATCTGACCGCCGCGGGAGGAGTCCCGGGGAGCCGCCTTTCGGCCGGTAATCTGAACGATTCCACAATCTCCAACCGTGCCGCGACCGGCGTCACGGCCAGCCAGCTTATCACTGACTTCGGACGCACGCGCCAACTTACCAACAGCGCCCGTTACCGCGCGCAGGCGAGATCCGAATCCGCGAAAGCGGTCAGGGCCGAAGTCATCCTGCAAGTAGACCGCGCCTACTACTCAGCGCTCCGGGCTACCGCGCTTCTAGGGGTCGCAAGACAAACCATAGGCGCGCGCCAAACCGTCTTCGACCAAATCGATGCGCTAGCAAGGGTGCAACTCAAGAGCGGCCTGGACGTCAGCTTCGCCGCAGTCAATCTTTCCGAAGCGAAGCTGCTGCTGGTAAACGCGGAAAGCGACTTGAACGCCGCGCAAGCAGAGTTGGCCGCCGCCATGGGCGTACCCCCAGGGCAGACCTACGCCCTAGCCGACCCGCCCGCGGAAGCCGCACCCCCGGTAAACGTAACCGATCTGATCCAACAATCGCTCACCGGGCGCCCGGAGCTGAAAAGCCTCCGGGCCGATAGAGCGGCAGCCGAAGAATTCGCGCGCGCCGAACACTCTCTGCGGAACCCGACATTCAGCGCCTTAGGCGCGTTCGGTTACGTTCCACTGCGTGAAGCCCCGGAGCGCTCCCGCTATGCGGCGGCGGGCGTGAACATGAACATTCCGATCTTCAACGGTCACCTCTATGCGGCCCGTGCCGCTGAGGCAGAACTGCGCTATCAGGAAACTCAGCAACAGGTGAAAAGCCTGGAAAACAACATCAGCCGCGACGTTCAAATCGCGTACTTAAACTCCGCTGCCGCCTACCGCAGAATCGCGCTGACCGATGAACTGGTCGCCCAAGCCGCCAGGGGCCTTGATCTGGCGCAAGCCCGCTACGACTTGGGCCTGAGTTCCATCGTAGAACTCACGCAAGCGCAGCTCAGCAAAACCTCCGCCGATATCGCCAGCGCCACGGCAAGGTACGACTATGAACTGCAACGTTCGGTTTTGAACTATCAAACCGCGAAATGAAGGCACGGGCCGCGGAAGGCTAAGCCAGTTCTGCGGCTATGGATTGACAGTTGTGTCAAGAATCTGTTAAACCGTATCAATCCGCTCGTTTTTGTTTTCTTCTTACAGGGGGCAGTAAATGTCGAAATTGTTCAATGTGGCCGCAGTGTATCTGCTGGCCGCCGTAGCCGCTTTCGCTCAGGGCACCACCAGTCTGAATGGCGTTGTTACCGATCCTTCGGGGGCGGTGATTCCGAATGCCACCATCACTATCGTCAATAACGGCACCGGCGCTCAGCGCATCGATAAGAGCGATGGCTCTGGCCGCTATAACTTCCAGCAATTAGTGCCCGGCGCTTACAAGGTGACTGCGGCCGCGGCCGGCTTTGCCGAAATCATCATTCCCGAAGTTCAGCTCCAGGTCAGCACGCCCGCCACGATTGCGCTCACGTTCGAAAAGGTCGGCAGCACCACGACCTCGGTTTCTATCGAAGCCGATGCCGCCGCCATCAACACCACCGACGCGTCTCTCGGCAATGCCATCGGCGTCAAGCCCATTACGCAGCTTCCCTTTGAAGCGCGCAACCCTGTGGGCCTGCTCTCCTTGCAGCCCGGCGTGTTCTACATTAAGGAGCCCGAACCTGGCGTTACGCCCGACTACCGCTCCGGCGCGGTTAATGGCGGTAAAAGCGATCAGGGCAACGTAACGCTGGACGGCGTCGATGTGAACGATCAGCAAAATCGCAACGCCTTCGCGAGTGTCCTGCGCGTTACGCTCGATTCCGTCCAGGAATTCCGTACGATCACCACCAACGCTGGCGCCGATTTTGGCCGCACTTCCGGCGCGCAGGTCACACTGATCACAAAGAGTGGCACCAACCTGGTTCACGGGTCGTTGTACGAGTACCTCCGCAATACCGCCACTAGCGCCAACGATTTCTTTAGCAACCAGTCCGGCGTAGCGCGCGCCAAGCTGAACCGCAACGTTTACGGCGCCTCCGTAGGCGGCCCCATCAAGAAAAACCGGCTGTTCTACTTTCTGAACTACGAAGGCCGTCAGGATAAAAGCGAAGCCAGCGCCGTCCGCCTGGTCCCGAACGACACTTTTCGCCAAGGAATTTTTACTTACACCACCACTTCCAATACAACCGCGCAACTAAGCCCGGCTCAGGTTGCAGCGAAAGACCCGCTTGGAATCGGCGCGTCCCAAGCCGTGCTTTCCACTCTGCAGGCGTACCCGCACCCGAACGATTCGACGCAGGGCGACGGTCTGAATACCTCCGGCTTCCGTTTCAACTATGCCAAGCCGCTTCGCTTCAATACCTACATCGCGAAATTCGACTACCAGATCGATCAGAATGGAAAACACCAGATTTTCTGGCGCGGCAACTTGGATAACGATCATTTCACCAACGCCGCCACCGGCTCCACCGAATTTCCCGGGCAGCCCGGAAGTCTGATTCTGGATAACAGCAAGGGTTACGGCATCGGCTATACGTGGCTCATCTCGCCGAACCTGATCAGCAATTTCCGCTACGGCTACACGCGGCAAGGCACTCAATCCACTACCGTGCAAACCGCGGCCGCCGCCCGATTCCGCGATATCGACACGCTCTTTTCCACTTACAAAGGGCTCACCAGCATCATTCCGCTGCACCAATTTTCTGAGGATCTCGCGTGGACCAAAGGCTCCCACAGCATTAGCGGCGGAGTTCAAATTCGCGTAACGCGGAACAATCGGTTGAACTACGGAACTGCGTTCAGCGACGCTCTTGTCAATTCGAGTTTCCTTTCTACGAGCGGTTCGGATCTGTTGGTTGCGGATGCCAAGAACACCACCGTTTATAAGCGCCAGTTCTCAAACTTGCTGGGGCTCCTTACGCAACGCACGGGCCAGTACAATTACGACATCAAAGGGAACGTACTTCCCGCTGGTGCGCCTGTGAAGCGCAACTTTGGTGAAGAAGAGTATGAGTTTTATGCGCAGGACAACTGGAAAGCGACTCGCAAGCTCACAGTAAGCTATGGCATCCGGTTCTCCGTCATGCCGCCCGTGTACGAAGTAAACGGGGTGCAGACATTCACGAACGTTTCTCTTGAAGATTGGTATAACCAGCGGGGCACCTTGGCGGATCAAGGTAAGCCGCAATCGCTTGCTCCGAGAATTTCCTATAACTTGATCGGCGCGGCCGGCTCTCGGCCGCTGTATCCGACGCATTACAATCCCGCGCCCCGCTTTGGGCTAGCGTACGCTCCCGATGGCGACAGCGGCCTATCAAAATTCTTCTTCGGTGGACGGGGCAAGTCCTCTATTCGCGCCGGCTTTGGCATGTTTTATGACCTGTTCGGTCAGGGTCTGATTCGCTCAGCCGATGCCACCGCGCTCGGCTTCTCTACCTCACTGCAAAATCCCGCCAATGAGAAAGTGACTACGGCGCCCCGTTTCACTGGTTACTATAACGTTCCGGCGAGCATTCTCCCCCCGCCGCCCCCCGGCGGCTTCCCCCAGGTACAGCCGGATATCTTTCAGATCACCAACGGGATCGACGACAAGCTGAAAGCTCCCTACACGATGAACATCAACTTCAGCGTGCAGCGCGAATTCGGACACGGCTTCCTGTTCCAAGGTGCCTACGTTGGACGCCTCTCCCGCCGGTCGCTCATTCGTGACGATCTTGCGATGCCCACGAATCTGAAGGACACCAAGAGCGGCATGACCTACTTCCAGGCTGCCAGTATCCTGCAGTCTCAGGCAAACGCCGGTGTACCTACCGCAAACGTGAAGCCAGTCGCGTACTGGGAAAACCTGTGGCCTGGTGCCGCTCAGCCCGGCAAGGGACTCAGCGCCACGCAGGGAATCTACAACGTTTATAAATCCGCCGGCGGCGATGCGACGACGGCTCTCGACACCATTGATGGCGGCGATACGGGCAGTTGTTCTCCCTCCTGCTCCATCTTTGGGCCAAACGCCATCTTCAACAGCCAGTATTCGTCCCTCGCCGCCTTCCGCTCCCGTGGAAACGGAAACTACCACGCCGCGCAATTCACGGTTCGCAAGCGTTTTAGCTCCGGGGTACAGTTCGATTTCAACTACACGTACTCGAAGTCGATCGATCTTGCCTCCAATCGCGAGAGCGCGGGCGCGACTGCTGGCCAGCTCATCAACTCCTGGTTCCCCAACCTGCAACGCGCCGTTTCCGATTACGATGTCCAGCACCTCTTCAGCGCGTTTTGGGTTGCCGAGCTTCCCTTCGGTAAAGGCAAGAAGTTCGCCGGCAACGCAAACCCCATCGTGAATGGCATTATCGGCGGTTGGCAGTTGAGCGGAACTTTCCGCAACTCCAGCGGCCTTCCCACCGGCATTAGTGCCGGAGGAATCTGGCCCACCAACTGGGAAGTGGGCAGCTACGCCATTCAGACCGGCATCGTACCGGCTCCCCAAACCTCGAAGAATGTGGCAACCCCGAACGGCTCTAGCGGACCGAACCTGTTCCGCGACCCCAAGGCTGTTCTCAACGCATACGACATCCCACTCCCCGGCGACGCAGGCCAGCGCAACGGCATCCGCGGCGATGGCTACTTCGGCATCGACATGGGCCTCAGCAAGCGCTTCTCTCTGTTCACCTATCGTGACCAGCCCCACACGCTGCAGTTCCGTGCGGAGTCGTTCAACATCTCGAACACCGTTCGGTTCGATCCGCAATCAGCGAACTCGAACATCCTGAGCCCCGCTCTTTTCGGCAAGTACACGGCGGCGCTCACTACGCCCCGCGTGTTCCAGTTCAGCTTGCGCTACGAATTTTAGCGCTCAGCTGTTCCTCTCTCGCCGCACTTAACTTCAGGCCGGAGGCGGTGACGTAAAATACGTCAATCGCTCTCCGGCCTTCCGTATTGATGAGGACCTTTTCGATGTTGCAACCTTCTGAGGAAATCGCCAGCGAAAGCTCGTAGAGCAGGCCTGGCCGGTCCTCTGTCGTCACCGTAAGCACAGTAGCCGTCTGGGACACTTGATGGTCGAAGCCGATGTCTATCTCATGGGCGCGCGCTTTGGGCCGCATTCGGCGGGAAAGCAGCCGCGGTACATCCTCCAATCCTTTCGCCGCGCGTTCGACGGTGGAGGTAACCACTCGTGTCTCCTCCGGGTTCAGATCCAGTGTATGGAACGGATCTGTGAACGTGAACCGCTCACAAGCGGTGCGCTCGTCCAAGGGGTAAGCTTCGGCCCGCACAATATCCATGCCAAAGCTGGAGATCGCGCCTGCCACCGAAGCCAGAAGATAGGGACGATCCGGCGCAACAAGCGCCAGCATCCAAACTCCTTCACCTCGCTCCAGGGTTACGCCCGGTCCAACCGGCAAGCTGAGTTCCCCCGCGGGAAGATCGGCGGTAGCCGCGTAGAGTTGCCAAAGCAGTGTAGTTCGCCACGGTGTGAGCGCGCGCGGATTTACAGCGCTGATATCGGCGTACGTCATGAGAGTGAGCAAAGCCAACCGCTCCTGTGTCTGCGTTAGCTCCCCAATGTACCGGGCGGTCTGCGGATCGCTCAAGTCGCGTGTGGTCATGGTGCGCGACATCTCCAGATGCGCGCCGATCAGGAACAAAACCAGTTCGCGGTCCGCCGAAGGCATGCCGATCGCCTCCAGATCCGGGGCCGCCGCCTCCACCGAGGCCCGGCTGTGAGAATCAGTCTGCCTGCCCTTTCCGGTATCGTGCAGCAGCAGCGCCATCAAGAGCAATGGGTATCGGCGCGTATCGCGGGCCAGGTCTGCGAACGCTCCTGCAGGGCCCGAACGCAAGTGAAGTATATTTTCAATCGCGACGAGCGAGTGTTCGTCCACCGTGTATTGGTGGTAGTAGTCGCGCAAAGCCAGGCCTTCTATGCCTGCCCAACTGGGCAGCATCCTGCCGAGCGCGCCCGAAACATGCATGGAGCGCAATTTGTCGGGATGCACCAACACCGGTTCAAACTCCTGCCAATTCGAAACGGCGGGAAGCGGAGGTGCCGGCGAACTCTTGAACCGCGATAGAACCTCGCGCGCCGCACGGAAATAGGAAGCCATCACCGCTTCGGGTGAGGGACCGATCGCGTCCTGCGCGGCAAATGTCAGCACATTGCCGTCGCGGCCAAAGAAGCCGTGCAGCTTACGGCGCAGACCGGTGAGCGTCGCTTCTGCTTCGGACAGCCCTTCGGCTCCATCGAACCAGCGCAGAATGTGTAGATCGCGCAAACCACCGGGACCGTCTTTTACGTTTGGTTCCAAATGGTAAATGGTGTTTTGATACCGCGAGTGACGCTCCCGGGTAAGCTCCGCCGCCGCCGATTCCAATTGCGCCCTCTTCTTCGAAAACAGCTTCCGGAATCCCGCGTCCAGTTCTTCCCAAAGCGAAAGGTCGCCCGAAAGGTACCGCCTGTCGATGAGGCTCAGGGTCAGTTCCACGTTGCCGGGACGAAGCTTCAGACAGTCCGGGACGGTGTGCACACTGTGGCTGACCCGCAGGCCTCTGTCCCAAAGCTGGCGAAAGAACGGGGAGAACGCGGCGGCCTTGTCGGGCTTGCCCAAAAGCAGCAGGTCGATATCGGAATAGGGGAACAGTTCATGCCTGCCGTACCCGCCGACCGCGATCAGGGCGGCCCCAGGTACCTGAGGAACAATGCTGAGAATCAGCGCGTCGACTTCGTTAGAGCGCGGCATCCCCGCGGTCGCCGTTGCGGATGCGGATCACCTCGATCACATCGGAAACAAAGATCTTCCCGTCTCCGATTTTTCCCGTGCGCGCGGAACGGGTAATCGTCTCGATCACCTCCTCGGCGCGCCCGTCTGTGACCACCAGTTCGAACTTCACCTTCGGGAGCAAGTCCACCGCGTATTCCTGGCCCCGGTAAACCTCCTTGTGGCCTTTCTGACGGCCGTGGCCGCGGACTTCGGTGATGGTCATCCCATCGATTCCGGCGGCTTTCAGCGCCTCTTTGACTTCGTCGGTCTTGAACGGCTGTACGATCGCTTCAATCTTCTTCATGGAAGTTAGGACTCCAGTAAGTATCCTTCTTCTCCATGTTGCGACAAATCCAGCCCGTCGCGCTCTTCTTCCACCGTGACCCGCGTTCCGGTGAGCAGATCCGCGATCTTCAACGCGATCAGCGTCCCTACGATTGCGATCACCCAGGAGATGCCGATCCCGACTGCCTGATTGAGCAGTTGCCCCCCGTGTCCATCCACCAGCCCAAGGGGAAGCACCTTGCCCGCGGCATCCTTCAGGCCATCGTTAACCGCGCTGGTTGCGAAGACGCCGGTCAGAATCGCGCCAATGGTGCCACCCGCGCCATGGACTCCGAACGCGTCGAGCGCGTCGTCATAACCGAACCTCCGCTTGACGGCGGTGGCCATGAAGTAGCAAAGCAGCCCCGCCGCCACGCCGATCAGCAGCGCGGGCATGGGTTGCACGAAACCGGAGGCGGGAGTGATGGCGACCAGGCCCGCCACAGCCCCTGAAATTGCACCAAGAATACTGGGTTTCCCGTGCTGGAGCCACTCGGCAAACATCCACGAAAGCGCCGCTGATGCCGCGGCAAAATGCGTCGCGACAAACGCGCTGGCCGCCAATCCCGATGCCGCCAGAGCGCTCCCGGCATTGAAACCAAACCAACCCACCCAGAGGAGGCTTGCGCCAATTACGCTGATCACGATGCTGTGCGGCCGGATCGGTTCCTGCGGATAGCCAATTCGCTTCTTGAGATACAGCGCACAAACCAGCGCGGAGACGCCGGAGGTGATATGCACCACGGTCCCGCCCGCGAAATCCAGACATCCAAACTTGCCGCCCAGAAAGGCATTGAGAAATCCGCCTTTGCCCCAAACCATGTGGGCCATGGGGAAATAGACCAGAAACATCCAGAGCGTCGTAAAGATCAGCATGGCGCTAAAACGCATACGCTCGGCATAAGCACCCGAAATCAGCGCGGGGGTGATGATGGCGAACATCAACTGGTAAACCATGTAAGTCTGATGTGGTATCGTCGGCGCGTAATCGGGTTGCGGGGCCGCACCGACGCCGTTCAACAACGCGTATCGTAAGTCGCCAATAAAAGGATTGCCTTCCGCGAATGCCAGGCTGTAACCCACAAGCGCCCAGAGCACGGTAACCACAGCCATCAGCACGAATGAGTGCATCATCGTGGAGAGCACATTTTTCCGCCGCACCAAACCGCCGTAGAAGAGGGCGAGACCAGGGCCGGTCATCATCAGAACCAGGGCGGCGCTGACCAGCATCCACGCGTTGTCGCCGGCCGATTGCGCGGCTTTTGTGGCTGCTTCAGCTGCTGCCAGACGCTGATCTACCGTTTGGAAAAGGAGAAAGGCAAATTGCAAAATCATGAATCGCTTAGTATCCCACTGGGAAACTCCCAAGCGAAATCAAAAATTTCTATTGAGCGCTAAGGCTATTTGGGCTTGTAAGCGATGCAGTCGATCTCGACCTTGATGTCCGCCGCGAAGTTGGTGACAATGGTGCTTCTGGCGGGCTTGTCATTGCCGAAAAATTCAGCGTAGACCTCGTTCATGGGGGCAAAATCGGCGCGTTGCCCGATGAAGACGCTGCATTTCACCACATCGGCCAGACTTGCGCCCGCTCCTTCCAGGACCGACTTCACATTATTCAGGACTTGGCGAGTTTCATGTTGGATGTCGCCCGTCTCCTGCGGGACCTGGCCCGAAACATAGATGAAGTCGCCGGCGCGGACGGCTGGGGAATACGGGCCACGGGGGGCGGGAACTCCGGGAGGAGAGAGGCGTTCGATCATTTTCAATTAGTGTCCTTCGGCTTCGAGCATTTTCTCTGCTTCGATAGCCGCTTTGCAACCTGCTGCGGAAGCGGTGATGGCCTGGCGATAGACGCGATCCTCGACATCGCCGGCGTGGAAGACGCCTTCCACGCTGGTTCGAGCACCGCCCTTCGAGAGAATATAGCCATCGTGATCGGTCTCAATCTGGCCGCGAAAGACCTTGGTATTTGGGATATGGCCGATGGCGACGAAGAAGCCGTCGACATCCTGGTCCCAAGTGGTGTCCGTCTGGGTGTTACGGAGGCGCACCCCTGTGACAGAGTTTTGGCTGACGTCGTGAACTTCTTCGACGACCGTACTGGTGAGAAACTTGATCTTGGGATTAGCGGTAGCGCGGTCGAGCATGATCTTCGAGGCGCGGAACGAATCGTTGCGATGGACCAGAGTGACTTCAGATCCGAAGCGGGTCAGGAAGTTGGCTTCCTCCATCGCGGAATCGCCGCCTCCGATGACCATGATCTTTTTGCCCTTATAAAAGAAGCCGTCACAGGTGGCGCAACTGCTGACGCCGTGACCGATCAATGCTTGTTCGGAGGGCAGTCCCAGCCAGCGGGCGGAAGCGCCAGAGGCGATAATCAACGTGCGCGTCTCAATCCAATGGCCTTCGATGTTGAGCTTGAAGGGGCGCTTGGAGAGATCTGCTTCAACGACGGAGCCGTCCATGAAATACGCGCCGAAACGTTCGGCCTGGCGCTTCATGGCGTCTACCAATTCGGGGCCGTTAATCCCTTCTGGGAAACCGGGGAAGTTTTCAACCTCCGTGGTCCAGGAGAGTTGGCCTCCGGCGTCAACGCCTTTGACGACCAGAGGATCGAGCCCGGCGCGCGCGGAGTAAATCGCGGCGGTGTTTCCGGCACAACCGGATCCGATAATAACGACATTTCTCATTCGTTTATTCTAGATGCTCGCCACGGCGGAAAGCTTCCCTTCACAGCAGATCCCGCGCGGGATGGGGCTGCCGTGGGGGCAGGTTTCGGGGTGCCCGAGAAAGGTGCAAATCCGGTCGGTGAGTTCGGGGCTCAGAATGTGTTCGAAGGTGCAGGCGTGGCTTTCCACCGAAGCGTCGTCCCTGATGGCGAGCACGTCGGTAAAAAGGCGTTCTGCAAGGCGGTGGCGGCGGATAACGCTACGGGCCCGCGCTTCGCCCGCCGCCGTGAATGACACATTCCAGCCTTTCACTGTGACCAGCCCCATCTGCGCCATGGTGGCGGTGAGCTTGCGGTGTTGCGAAGTAGTGAAATGAGTGCCCTCCACGTGGGCGGCTTCGCCCTGGGCGCGTTCCCGTTCCATCCAGATTTCTTCGAGAACTTCGTCGAAATGTTGATTTTCTTCGGCGGAGAAATGCTTTGGCGCCAGGATGCGGCCGTGTTCCAGGTTCAGGCGCCGGTCGGCGCGGCGGCCTACGTTGTCATCGTGGGTGACCATCAGGATCGTGCGGCCTTGGGCGTGTAGGCCGGAGAGTATGTTGAGGACTTTCGCCTGGTTATCCGCGTCCAGATTACCGGTGGGCTCGTCGGCGAGGATGATTTTAGGATCGTTAACCAGCGCGCGGGCGATGGCGACGCGCTGCTGTTCGCCGCCGGAGAGTTGGCTTGGCAGGTGATGGGCGCGGGTTGCCAGGCCGACCTGTTCAAGGGCGCTTTGTGCTTCCTCGCGCTCCGGCATGCTGTGGAAATATTGCGCCAGCATTACATTTTCTAGCGCGTTCAAATGGGGGATCAGGTGAAACTGTTGAAATACAAAGCCGACGGTCTCACAGCGGAAACGGGCGAGTTGCGCGCGGCTGAGGGAGGATGTGTCCGTTTCGCCGATCAGGACTTGGCCTTCAGAAGCTTGATCGAGGCAGCCCAGAATGTTGAGAAGAGTCGTTTTCCCGGAACCGGAAGGGCCCATGATCGCGATCCATTCACCGGCGTTGGCGCTAAAGCTGACATGGTCAAGCGCGCAGACCTTCTTATTGCCTTCGGAGGTGTAGAATTTCGAAACGTCGGTGAGTTGGAGGAAGGGCCGGTTCATTCGCCCCTCAAGATTCGCGCCGGTTGAATACGCCAGATGGAACCGGCCGAAAGCGCCGTAGCGGCGAGCGCGACGGTGACAGTCAGAGCGGCGGAGAGCAGAAGGACCGTAGGCTGCACGTGCAGAGCGAACGGGATTTCGAAGACGCTCTGGCCGATCACTGCAGCGAGAACGATGCCCAAGAGATAGCCGGCGAGGGCGGCGGCGAGCGCGAGGATGACGCTTTCCGCGAAGAAGAGCGAAGCGATCTTAGCTTCCGCCGCGCCGATGGCTTTTAGAATGCCGATTTCGCCGCGCCGTTCCATCACCAGTTCACTGAAGTTGCTCGAGACCGACATGGTGGTGATCACCAGAATCAGCGCGAGCAGCAAAAACAGAGTGACGCGGACTTTCGCGATCACATTAGTTTCCGTGGCGGCCACAGCGCGGATTTGGCGAATATCGGCCTGCGGAAACTGCTGGTGCAGCTTTGCTTGAAGGGCGTCCAGACGGTCGGCGGGAGCGCGGATTGCGATGACGCTGGCGGTCAGAGAGTCCCCAAGCGGAAGGATGAGTTCGTTGTCTTCGGCCCCGCCGGTGCTGACGATGCCGTCAATGCGGCATTGCGTAGTAACGGCGCCAGGCGTGAGATGGAACCGCTTGGCGAGATTTGTGCCAACCAGACAGTCGCCGCGCGCGCCTTCGATGTGCCAGTACGCGGTAAGCGGACGGGCGGCGGCGAGATCGATGCGAACGATTTCGACAGGTTCGCCGTTCAATTTGCCGGAGGTATAGAGAAAAGCTGCGGCTTCGGCCGCACCGGCAGCACGGGCTTTCGCAATTAGGGCGACGGGGAGGTTTGGAGCGGAGACGGTAAGGTTCGCTCCATACGAAACGAACTCAGCGCTGACACGGCGTTCGACGTCGGAATAAATGCTGAACAGCGCCGTGGCGAGTGCAGCCGCGACTCCTAGCGCGGTGAAAGCGAGGGACAGCCTGGCCGCGCGCAGCCGCATAGCCCCGCTGACGAATCGCCAGTACATTCAGATGCGCTCCCGAAGGACCATGCCGGGTTCGCGCAAGAGAGAGCGGCGAAGTGGCGGGTAAGCGCCTAAGAGCGAGATCAGGATGGCGACAAAGATCGAGATCGGCGCAAGGATTCCGGGTACTTCAATGCCGGTTCGGAAAACAGTGCTCCCGACCCACTTCGCCAGTACCAGGCCGAGCAGCACACCAAGCGCGCCGCCTACCAGACCCTCAAGAGCGACTTCGGCTCCGAAGAGCATGGCAATCAGGCGATCGGTTGCACCCGTGGCTTGCATGATGGCGATCTCGCCCCGGCGTTCAAGAACGGTGGTCGCCATGACGCTCCAGACGGTGAGCGCGGCGGCAATCAGAGCGGCCAGGGCGACGAGCAGCATAAGGCCACTGATCTTCGACAGCACGCGACCTTCGCTGTCGGCCACCCGCCACACGGGGCGCGCACTGGCCATCGGCAGTACGCCTTCGATTTGGTGCGTGATGCTGCGGACGTAATTGGTGCAGTTCCAACGCTCGAGTTCCCGGGGCGACATGCGGTCAGGATCTTTGCGGGCGAAATCGTCTTCTGGCTTGGTCAGAGCGGCGACTTGGATAGAGTCGGCCTGGTCAGCATGGCCGGTAAGGCGTTGAAGATCGGCGAGGTTGGTCAGGATCTGGTCGTCTTCGGCGGCTCCGGTGTGGAGGATGCCGGTAATTTGAAAAGGCTGGCCGAAGAGGGTGACCGTGGAGTTTTTACTAAGGTGCAGTGCCGCGCCCGCAAGGGCTTCGTTCGGCGCTTGGGGCCACCGCCCGTCAACCTGCCATTCCGGGTTTACCGCGCGCGCACCGGTGCGGAGGAGGCGCCCATCTGGGGTACGGTAAGGTTGGTCAAACCAGACGCCTCGGACGGGGACGGGTGCTCCTTTGAACTGCGCGATCTGCGTAAGCGACGGCATGAAACCGGTGAGATTCAGCTGCCAGAAGATGGTCTTCAGTTTGGGGATTTGCGATTCGGGGATGAAGCTCCCCGCGTTTTTGGGCGTAACGAGAATGTTGGCGCCCAAGCTGCGGAGTTCGAGGTTGATTTTGTCGCCGACATCGAGCATTACTCCGAGCATGGCGGTCGCGACGGCGGTTCCCAACGCGACGGCGAGCACGGTCATCACCTTGCGGCGCGGGGAACGCCGCATGCCTTCGACGACAAACCGAAGAAACATTCAGCTCGCGGTGCGGAAGTACCGCGCTCCCTTAAAGAGCTTATCGGCGGGGATGAGGAGGTCCGCGCCTTCTATTTTCGATTCGAGCGGGATGGGGTTACAGCCGCCGCGAACACCGATTGTGGGAATGAAGATTGCGGAAGCGCAGTTGCGGCAAACCACGTTCGGGCCTTTCTGGAAGTAGCCCTTGGAACCGCAGATTTCGCAGGCGTCGAAAGCGGTAGCGAGGCTCTTATCGGGACGCTGGATGACGATCAAGCGAACGGAGATACCGTCGGATTCCGCGGAGAAGCGGTGCAGATTGCCGTCGCTTACGGATGCGACCGGGATGTGGGCGAAGCCGTCGGTGACAGTGATGGGCGTCGGTGCCGAAAGCTCGGTCGTGGATTTCGCGTAAAGGAACTCCGCGGTAATCATGAGCATGAAGAGTCCGGCGGCAGAGCAACTGCCGATCATCCAGAGCCTCTCCCGGCGGGCGGACCAGCGGGCTTTACGAAGCGCGGCCCCTTCCAACGGAACAGCGGCCGGTTGAGCGCGATTCCTCCATTCAAAGAGGAGCATAGCGCCCGCTAAAGCCAGGATAGCGATAAAGAAAAACACCTCATCGCGAACAATGGGGCCGATCAGGGCCATTTCACGCGCGCTGCTGGGAAGAATCTGGCCTTCGCTCAATTCGTGGAGGCCCGTGATGGTGAGCTGGAAGACGACGACCATCAGAATAACGGTGGTAATACGGAAAAATGAGCGGAGATTGACGCGGATGGTGCCTCGAACGAAGCTGACGCCAAACAGCACAGCCAGCCCGAGGCCGAGCAGCGTGCCAGTCAGCTCGAGGATGCCGGAGGTATCGAGACGGACGGCGGCCAGGAGGAGCACGGTTTCAACGCCTTCGCGGAAGATCATCAGGAAGACGAACGCGAAAACACCCCAACCGTTGCCGGACTTCGCATTTAGGCCTGTTTCGATATCGCCCTTCATACCTTTGGCGCTGCGGTTCATCCACATCACCATGCTGAGCACAAAAGCGGCGCTCACCAGGAGAGTCCAACCCTGATAAGCCTCTTCGGTCACTTTGAATTTCGTGAAGATCCAGGCGAAAAGGCAACTCGCGGCAACACCGGCGAGGATGGCGCGGTACACCATCGGCAGGAGTTGCTCGCGGCCGGTCTTTTTAAGATAGGCGATAGCGATAGCGATGACGAGCGCGGCTTCAACGCCTTCCCGAAGCGCAATGATGAATGTCTGGAGCAAATTTCAGTATACGACCATTTAGGTCCGAGTTCTCATTTGGAGGCGGTTACAATCACGTTGTCGCTAAATCTTGCGCCTGTTAAGAGGCTGCCAGAGACTTGTTGCCAGGTCACCAGGGGCATCTTGGGAATGCCTCCCGAATTGGTGTAGTGGAACTCAACTTGGTGGAAGCCGGCTTCGTGGAGGATGCGCTGTATGTCCTTGCGGAGGAGTGCGGTGATATGGGCGGGGTAGCAGGCGTCATCGAACGCGCTGTAGTGGCCCCGGACCACCAGCGAAATCAGGGCACGGATACTCTCGTTGTTGGGGGTGGAAAGCAGGAGTTGGCCACCGGGTTTGAGCAGGCGGTACCACTCCCGGGCGACTTCCCTGGGATTCTCCAAGTGCTCAATGACTTCGGCTGCGATGATGCTGTCGAAAGTGGCGGCAGCAAGCTGGGCGTTGCCGTTCAAATCGACCTGATGCCAGCGGATTTGAGCAGGCAGGTTCTCGGGACGGGGTAGAATGTCCGCTCCGGTGACTTGTGTAAAGCCAGTGAGTCTTCGGGTGAGATTGCCTACGCCCGCGCCGAAATCCAGCGCTTCGCCGGAGAAGTTCTTTTCTGCGAGCAGTTGGAGGATGCGATCGAGAATTGCGTCATCGCTTTTGCCGCCGCTCGCTTCAGCTGCTTGGAGGCGGTGGTCTTCCAGGGTCACTCTAGAAGTTTAGTTTGAAACCTAGCTGCACATTCCTCGGGAAGTTGCTCTGGTTCCGGGTCACCAGGCCGAAGTTTGGGTCTGTTGGACTGGTATTGGGACCGCCCAGAATGGGAGTGTTAAAGACGTTGAATGCCTCCAGCCGGAACTGCGCGTTGATGCTTTCCGTGACATTGAACCGCTTGTTGAGCGACATGTCCCACTGCTTCGCCCAAGGGTTGCGGAGTTGGCCGCTGCGGAAGGGAATCGTCCGGAGCGTATTCGGTCCCCGAATGGCCCAGGCAGGGCTGCTGCAGGAGACGAACTTGCCATTCCTGGCGGG
Source organism: Bryobacterales bacterium (assembly GCA_963795835.1). Lineage (GTDB taxonomy): Bacteria > Acidobacteriota > Terriglobia > Bryobacterales > Bryobacteraceae > JALYXI01. The sequence goes on from CAWCJC010000007.1 coordinate 99,288, forward strand.
GTCGGGCATCAGAGCCGTGCCGTTCAACTGCTGCACGCACTCATTGAAGTAGTTATTGAAATTGCTGCCACTGATCTGCGGGTTTCCGACAAGGTCCACATTGCTGGGATAGCCGAGCGGCGTGCCGGATTGCAGCGTCCCAATGAAGTTATATTCCCAACCCCCGACCAACTGCTCCCATCCGCGATTGACGTTGCCCAGAAATTTCCGGCCTTTGCCGAAGGGCAGGCCATACACTCCGCTCAGGACCAGACGCTGCGGGCGATCCTGTGCAGTCAGGTTCTTGGTGGTGCGGGTGTCCTGGTCGTTCAGGTACTGGACCGACTCCAGATTCTTCGAGAAGGTGTAGGCCGCTACCAGGACCAGGTGCGTGCTGTAACGCTTCTCCACATTCAGCTGGAACGAGTCGTACCAGATCTTGCCGACCGATTCCTGAGCTTCCAGCACGCTGCCGAATTGCGGGAACGGAAGCAGCAGCCTTTGACGGCTGATGGTGGCGCCATTCAGCCCCGCGTTATTGGGCAGCAATCCCGCGAACGGATTGGGAACGGAGGCCGTAAAATACGTGGAATCCTGACGGGCCAGCGCCAGTTGGGCCGGCGTGTTGACGTTCAGGTTGCGCGCGGCACCGGCGTTATTGTCGTTGGTGTTGATGTCATAGGTGCGGCTGCCGACATAGGAAGCATCCACCCGCACATTGCTGGGAAGCTGGCGTTGAATTCCGAACGAGTATTGGACCGTGTGCGGAATGCTGCGATTCGGGTTACTAAAGATGATGTTGTTTCCCAGGAAGGTGCCGGTGCCAAGCGAGGAGCCGGTGGGCTGGACCAAGCCGTTGGGGAACGGGTTCGAAAGCGTGGTGGCGGGAATAAAGTTGTTTACGCCGCCTCCGATAGTAGAGACCAAGTTCGTGTCGGCCGCGAAGCCGGCGCTGCCCCCGTATGCGGCTTCAGGGAGATAGAAGACGCCTACGCCGCCGCGAATGACCGTCTTACTATTCATCGCGTAGGCTGCGCCGAATCTCGGCTGGAAGTGCGTGAACTCCGTCGCGAAGGCGCTGCGGTTGCTTCCATTGACGAAGAGCAGCCCGCCAATCAGATTCGCGCAGGCAGGGCAGTTGGCCGTATTCGCGTTCGCGACCGCGCCTGCGAGCGGACTGGGGCCGTTGCTGAAGCCGCGATTCATGCGGTTGTAGCGCTCCGTCGGCGAACCTTCGATGTCATAGCGCAGGCCCATGTTGAGCGTGAGCTTCCGGGAAACTTTAACGTCGTCCTGGAAATAAAAACCGTAATAACCCCAGCGGTAGGCCAGGATGGGCGTGTTCTGAATGATGCCGCCGGAGGGGTCGCCCAGCAGCAGCGCGGCAAGCGCGTTGCCGGAACTGGAATCACCGAACGCGGGAAGTCGCTGGGTAAAGTTGCGGGTGAACTGGAAATCGCCGGCGCCATAGAGGAAGCTGCCGCCGCGAACATTGGCACGGATGTCGCGGATATCCGCTCCGATCTTGATCGAATGGATGCCCCGGATAAGCGAGATGCTGGGGGCGAAGCTGAGGAGATTGGTGGTGTTCTGGTTTGGATTGCGCGTGCCGAAAGTGGGGTATTGATCGACCTCGATGCGCGGAGGCAGTTGCGTGAAACGCGCGTTCGAAAAACTGGCCGGGAACCCGATGCTGGTCGCGTCAAAGCCGCTGACCGTGGTGCGGAAGGCGGCCTGGATAAAACGTGTGTAACCAGCGCGGAAATCGAGGAGCGTATTCGGATTCAGGACGGTGAGCGAATCGAAGACGGCGTTGTCGTTGATGCGCGTCAGCGGGTCCTGCGCGTCCCTGCCGATGCCGGTGAAGCCGTTTGCGCCGTTATCGATTTGGTTCCGTCGATTGTGGGCGTACCGGACGAAGATGCGCTCTTTTTCGGAGAATGTCTGGTCGACGCGTCCGATGTAATTGCGAAAATGATCCGAGCTCAGGTTTGGGCTGGCGATGAAGTTGTTCGAGACCGCGTTTGGGCCGCCGACGTTGGGAGCGGGATAGGCGTTAATGATGTTCTTGCCGACAGTGTTGAAGCGGCTTGCGGGGATGATATTGCCGGGGAACTGATCGCGAATGTATTGAGGATTGGAAGAGCTGTCGGAAAGCGCGGGGTTGAAGTTCGGATTCAGGCGCGTGGTCGCGGGGTCGTAGATGTTGACGCCGGCTTGCGAGAAGTCTCCGTTACGCTCGGCCAGTGAAGGAACGGAGTTGAGTATGGGCGAGGGAGTGCCTTCGTTATAGTTTTCAAAGCCGAAAGCGAAGAATGTTTTCTCCCGGCCGTTATAGACCTTGGGAATATAGAGAGGCCCTGTGATTTCAGTACCGTACTGATCGAGCGTGTGGCCGCCCAGATTCTTGCCCGTTACCGGGTCCACGCCATAGCGGGGACGGCCCGCGCTGTTGTTCTGGATCGAGTTGGCGTCCAGCTGGTAGCGCCTGAGGAATTCGTAACCGGTGCCGTGGAAGGCGTTTGAACCGCTCTTGGTGGTCACATTGATGATGCCTCCGCCGGTGCGGCCGTATTGAGCGTCATAGAAATTGGTGACGATCTTGAATTCCTGCGTGGCATCCACAGTTGGAATGTAGGCTATGTTTTCGTTGCTCCGAGTGCGGCTGGTATCCGCATCGGTTACGGAATCGTCCGGGACTCCGTCGAGAAAGTAGGAGTTAGTCTGACGCAGACCGCCGTTGATGGAAAAGTTGATGTTGTCGCCGTTGTCGAAGGGGCGCGTGAACTGCGGGTTTCCGGCAAAAAGAACACCGGTGGCCAGATTGGTGAGGGCGAACGGATTGCGGCCGTTCAGGGGAAGTTCGGTGACTCGAAGATTTTCGATGAGGCTGCCACGAGTCGCCGTGGCTTCGTCGAGAAGCGGCGCGGTGGCGCTGACCGTGAGCGTGTCCTGAACTGAGCCGAGCTCCATCGCGAAGTTGACGGTGATTTTGTCGTTAACGTGAAGCTCAACGTGTTCCTTAATAGCTTTCTTGAATCCAGCGGCTTCGACCGAGAGTGCATAGTTTCCGGGGTTCAGAAACGGAACGGTATAGTCACCTTCAGCGCTTGAGTTTTGAGTGGAATCTTCGCCCGTGGCTTCGGCGTGAACGGTCACTTTCGCGTTGGGCACTCCGTTGCCGGTAGGGTCCGTAACGCGGCCGTTGATCGTGGCGCGAAAATCCTGGGAGGAAGCAGTGAAGCAGGTGAGGGCGAATAGGAACACTACACGTCTTGGTGTCATAATCCTTCTTTCCGTCCGGCCCCGGGCCAGGACGAACAATAGGGGGTCCTGAATTTCATGAGGATATCACTTCCTTTTCTGCTTTGTCTTCGTTTTGTCATGGGGCAGGCGCTGCCAGAAGTGACCAATATAACCGCGCAACCCCTTGGTGCAAATGCGGTCCGCGTAGCCGAGGCGCTGAAGGCTTTGGGCGAGGCTTTGCCGGCGGAAGTTGAATCGGAGTTGCGGCGTGGTGCCAGTGCGGAACGGGTTCAGCAACTCCTGGATCCGTGGTGTTTGGCGGGTGTGGAAATCAATCCGGAGTCGCGGGTGAGGGTGATGCTGGGCGCGCGAAAGCCGGAGTTGGTGGAGCAGGGGTGGCGCGTGTTCCTGGTCAAAGTGGTAAACCAGGCGGGCATTACTCCGGCCTTGCAGGTGGACAGCCCGAATGCGGGGCAGGTGCCGACACGGACGGAATATGCGATTCCGCGGCGGTTTCTCGATCTGGATCTCTATACGAAGGCCCCGCTTGAAAGAGCGCTTGTCGGGTCTTGGGGTGGAGTATGCGGTGCTGCAGATTTACTCGCGGGACAAGGGCGAAAGAGAAGCAAAGCTGATCTTCAGCATCGGACCGGGGTCGGCGGACTTGGGCTTCCGAGCGGAGGCGGATATCCTCTTTCACATTGTGGCGGCCCAGGCTGTGCGGTTGCGAATCCGGGATGAAAATGGGAAGCCCGCAATGGCGTCGCTGCTGATTCGCGATAGGCTGGGGCGCATTTATCCCGCGCTTTCGAAGCGTTTAGCTCCGGATTTTTTCTTCCAGCCGCAAGTGTATCGGGAGGACGGGGAAGTCTTGCGACTGCCGCCCGGGGAGTACACCGTGGAGACTGGCCGAGGGCCGGAATATCGGAAGCAAACACGCGCTCTAAAGGCTTCCGGGGAGTGGGAGTTTCAGCTGGAGCGATGGATCGATCCAGCAAAGTTGGGGTGGTATTCAGGAGACCATCACATCCACGCTGCCGGATGCGCGCACTACGATAAGCCGACCGAGGGCGTGTTTCCGCAAGACATGATGCGGCACATTTTGGGAGAGGATTTAAAGGTGGGCGCTGTCTTGAGCTGGGGGCCCGGATGGTATTTCCAGAAGACCTTCTTCGAGGCGAAAGACAACCCGCTTTCCACAGCCGCCGCGAAAATGCACTATGACGTGGAAGTTTCAGGCTTTCCTTCGAGCCACACCGGTCATTTGGTGCTGCTGGGGTTGAAGGAAGAAGACTATCCCGGGACGAAGCGGATTGAGGATTGGCCGAGTTGGGGCGTGCCGGTTCTCAAATGGGCAAGAGCGCAGGGCGCTGTGGTGGGGTATGCGCATTCCGGGTGGGGGCTGCAGACAAAGAGCAGCAAATTACTGAGCGATGAAATTCCGCCGTTCGATGGCATCGGTGCGAACGAATATATTGTGTCGGTGACAAAGGGACTTCCTGATTTCATCTCCACGATGGACACGCCGTATCCGTGGGAATTGAACATCTGGTATCACACCCTGAATGCAGGGTTTCGGACGAGAGTCAGCGGCGAGACGGACTTTCCTTGTATCACCGATAATCGCGTGGGGCAGGGCCGGAGCTATGTCAGGGAGCGCGGTCCGCTGAACTATCAGGATTGGACGGCCGGGATCCGGGACGGGCGGGCGTATGTCTCGGACGGGTTGAGCCATTTGATGAATTTTCGAGTCGACGATGTCGAGATGGGAGTACGCGGAAGTGAGTTGAAGCTCGCAGGGCCGAAGACAGTGACGGTGACGGCGGACGTGGCCGCTCTGCTGAACAGCAAGGCGCAACCTGCGATTGCTTACGATAAGGCTCCGTTCTGGTCTTTGGAAAAGGCGCGGATCGGGGAATCGCGAAAAGTACCTGTGGAGTTGATTGTGAATGGCGAAGCGATTGACAGGCGGGTGATAGAAGCCGACGGGCAACTCAGGCAGATAACGTTTCAGGTCCCTGTAACAGCAAGCGCCTGGATTGCGCTGCGAATCCTCCCCTCCTCTCATACAAATCCCATCTGGGTGACGGTGAATAATGAGCCCGTTCGGGTGAAGCGCAGTATCGAGTGGTGTTTGAAAGCCGTGGACCAGTGTAAGAGCCAGAAACTCGAAAATATCCGCTTGAACGAGCGTGGAGAAGCACAACGTGCTTATGATGCGGCGCGGGAAGTGTACTTGAAACTTTTAAAGTAATATTCCTAACTCATTGCCAACATTTCAACGGCCGGCCCGGTGGCTGTACAGGGTCCTTCCTAGGGCCAAAAGCGAGCGAATGTTAAGCATCTAACATTACTCGACCGTTTTTTGGGATGTCAGCTTCTTTGTTCCCGCAAGGTATGTTGTTCTAAGAATGTGATGACGAAATCGTTACTCGCATGAAGCCTCATCTGCTAATCACGGGCGGAGCCGGCTTCATTGGTTCTCATCTAGCCCGCGAACTATTAACGGCGGGGTACCGGGTCCGGGCTTTCGATAACTTAACTCCTCAGGTACATGGCGCCGGGCGGAACCGTCCGGATTATCTACCGAAGGACGTGGAGCTTATCCAAGGCGACGTTCGGGATGCTGAGGCGGTGGAGCGGGCGCTCGACGGGATTGATGCCGTATTCCATTTCGCGGCTTCGGTGGGCGTGGGCCAAAGCATGTACCAAATTGCCGATTACACCAGCGTGAACAACCTGGGCACGGCGACGCTGCTCCAGGTTCTGATTGATCGGCCAGTGCAGCGGTTGATTGTGGCTTCGAGCATGAGCATCTACGGCGAGGGCCTCTATCGCGGCGCCGATGGAGAGGTACGGGCGGCGGTGGCTCGAAGCGCGGAGCAACTGAAGGCCGGGGATTGGGAAGTTCGGGATGAGCAAGGCCAGCCTTTAGTTCCGGTGCCTACGCCAGAGTGGAAGACGCCCTGCCTGACCTCTGTTTATGCATTAGGCAAGTACGACCAGGAAAGGCTTTGCCTGATGATGGGACGCGCCTACGGAATCCCTGCTGTCGCGCTTCGATTTTTCAATGTTTATGGACCGCATCAAGCGCTTTCGAACCCTTACACGGGAGTGTTGAGTAATTTCGCTTCACGGCTGATGAACGGACAGCCCCCGGTGATCTTCGAAGATGGCAACCAGATGCGCGACCTGATTAGTGTTCGCGATGTGGCGAGGGCGTGCCGGTTGGCTTTCGAAACGCCTCAAGCCGCGGGGCAAGTGTTCAATGTCGGCAACGGCGAGCCCTATAAGATCCGGGATGTGGCGGAGCGAATCGCCAAGGTCTTGGGCAAGCCTTCGCTCACGCCTGAGATCAAGGGCAAATATCGTGCGGGCGATATCCGGCATTGCTTCGGCGATATTTCGCTGGCCAGGAAAGTGCTTGGTTTTGAGCCGACTGTGACTTTGGAAGAAGGAATTAAGGATCTGGCGGTGTGGCTAGATGGACAGGTAGCGATCGACCGGGGGGGTGAGGCCCGGGCGGAACTGGCGGCGCGGGGCTTGATGGTATGACGGACAACGCGCTGATTACGGGCGGCGCGGGATTCATCGGATCGAATCTGGCTTTTCGTTTGATGTCGGAAGGGCGTCGCGTACGCATTTTGGATAATCTGGCGCGGCCGGGCGTCGAGCGGAATTTAGAGCGTCTTGCGAATGAATTTGGCGGGCTCCTGGACTTCGAACGGCAAGATATCGCGCAAGCCAGTTTACAGCGCCTGGTTCGCGACGTCGGCGAAGTTTACCATTTCTCGGCTCAGGTAGCGGTAACGACCAGCTTGGAAGATCCAACGCTCGATTTCGAGACAAATGTCCGCGGGACAGTTCGCCTGCTGGAAGCCGTGCGGGGGCAGGTAACCCCTCCGAAGTTGCTGTTCACTTCGACGAATAAAGTTTACGGATCTCTTGAGGATATTGCGATGCGCCGCGTCGGGGACAGGTATGAGCCAGCCGACCCGGATTACCGGGCGGGAGTTTCCGAAGCACGTCCGCTAGATTTTCATACACCTTATGGATGCTCGAAAGGCGCGGCGGACCAGTATGTGCTCGATTGGTCCCGGTCGTACGGGGTTCCGACCGCAGTGTTCCGGATGAGTTGTATCTACGGCCCGCGGCAGTGCGGGACGGAAGATCAAGGCTGGGTAGCGCACTTCCTGATGCGCGCGTTGGCGGAAGAGCCGATCACGATCTTCGGCGACGGGATGCAGGTGCGGGACGTATTGTATGTGGAAGACCTGCTTGATGCGTTCCGGCTGGCAATGGAGAATCTGCCGCGGCTGGCGGGGCAGGCATTCAACATCGGGGGCGGAATCTCCCACACGGTCAGTTTGATTGAGGTCCTGAATTTGATCGCGGAAATTACCGGGCGCAAGCCCCGCTTGCACTTTGCCGATTGGCGGCAGGGCGACCAGAAATATTACGTGTCGGATACGGGCAAATTCCGGCAAGCGACCGGCTGGCGGCCTAGTTTTTCGGTGCGCGAAGGCGTTTCGCAGCTCCACCATTGGCTGTCAAGGAACCATTCCCATGCGTTACTTACTGCTCAATCCTAACTGGAGTTTCGAAGGCAGTATTTACTTCGGCTGCCGCGAAGCGCATCTGCCACTCGAGTTTGGGTACTCGAAAGCTCTGCTGGAGCGGGCCGGACATGAGGCGCTGATTGTCGATGGGCTGATGGATGGCTTGAGTTTGGATGAGATCGGGAAGCAGGTACGGGACTACCATCCGGACTTTACGGTGATCACGACGGCACCCAGTTATTTGTTCTGGCGGTGCGCGCCCCCCGAATTGCGCATCCCGCTTGAAACCTTGCGTTCCCTACGGCAGTGGGCAGGGAAAACGATTTGTGTAGGCCCCCATGCTTCTACCACTCCCCATGCAACGATGAGGAAGTTGCAGGTGGACTATGTGGTGCGCGGCGAATGCGAAGAGTTGCTGACGCGCCTTGGACAGCTTGCCTGTCGCGCCGCACCAGTCAGATATGTCTGCGCTTCCCGCCTTGCACTGGCCGGATTCCACGATCGCGCGGCATGTGCATCATCATCACCGCTTCGACCGCGAGCCGGAAGGGCCGGGAGCGGAGATGGAGACCTCGCGGGGATGCCCCTACCACTGTACGTTTTGCGCCAAAGACAACTTTCGCAACACGTTTCGCAAACGGCCTCTGTCCGTGATCCTCGAAGAGCTTGATGGATTGCTGGCGCAGGGCGTGGAGTATGTGTACTTCATTGATGAAATCTTTCTGCCGAGCGAGCCCATGTTGCAAGCCTTCGCGGAGCGGCGGTTCAAATTAGGTGTGCAAACCCGCATCGATTTGTGGAGCGAGAAACAACTGGACCTGTTGGGCGCGGCCGGATGCGTTTCGATAGAAGCCGGAGTCGAGAGCATCACGGTCGAGGGGCGGAAGATTCTGGACAAGAAGTGCAAGATGTCCACCGACGATCTGGCTTCGCGGCTGATCTACGCAAAGGGACGCGTGCCCTTCGTTCAAGCCAATCTGCTCGAATCGAAGCATGACGATCCCACTGAGGTTCGGGCTTGGCGGGAGCACCTGATCGCGAATGGAGTGTGGTCAAACGAGCCGGTGCCGATGTTCCCGTACCCTGGATCGCCCGATTACACGAATCGGTGGGGCGCCGCGGATGACCGCGCATGGGAGCGCGCGCACGAGTTTTATTTAGGCGTATACGATCGATTCAGCGACGTTCAGGAGCAGAGGCCGGCACCGCTGGTCGAAATTGAGAGATGAAGGTCCTAATGACCACCGATACAGTCGGCGGCGTTTGGAACTTCACGTTAACTTTGGCCCGGGCTTTACCGTTTGAAGTCCACATCGCGACGATGGGGCGGAAATTGAGTGCGGCTCAACGTCTCGAAATTGCGGATTTCGCGTTCTATGAGAGCGAGTTCCCACTGGAGTGGATGCCGAACCCGTGGAGAGGGGTCGAACGAGCGGGCGAGTGGCTGCTGTGGCTCGAGAAAGAGATCCAGCCGGACCTGATCCATCACAATACTTTGCCGCTCGCGCATTTACCCTTTGCCGCTCCTGGTATTGTGACGGTGCACTCGTGTGTTTGGTCTTGGTGGGAAGCCGTAAAAGGTGGCTCCGCGCCGGCAGAGTGGGACGAATATCGCACCCGCGTCACACGAAGCTTGCGGGCTGCTGATCAGGTAATTACTCCTTCCGCAACAATGCAGGCTGCCGTGCAGCGCTGGTATGGCGTGAAAGCCAGCGTAATTCCTAATTTTGCCAAGAGAAGTTCGTTGCCTTGCGTAAAGGAGCCTTTGATTTTTGCCGCGGGACGCGCTTGGGACGAGGCAAAAAATCTGAATGCCCTCGTTGATTTGATGCCGAAATTGAGTTGGCCGGTTCATATCGCGGGTGAGGGAAGCGAATTGGGGCATCTGAGCGCGGCTGAGATGGACCGGTGGTATGCACGGGCGGCCATTTATGCTTGGCCTGCCAAGTACGAGCCGTTTGGACTTTCGGTGCTGGAAGCGGCGCAGCATGGGTGCTGTCTGGTGCTGGGAGATATCCCCAGCCTTCGCGAGAACTGGGACGGGGCGGCTCATTTCGTCAGTACCGGCGAAGGTCTCGTTTCCACCATCGAACTGTTGATAGCGGATGCTGAATTGCGACGTGAGTACAGCGAGCGGGCGAAACAGCGCTCCGGGCGATTTAGTGAAATGTCGACGGCCAAAGCGTATAGTGCGGCGTATCAGCAGGTTCTCTCAGGAGCCTTGTGCGCGTCGTAATCTTTTGCCACTCGATTCTTTCGGATTGGAACCACGGCAACGCTCATTTTCTGCGTGGAGTGACCTCTGAGCTAATCGCGCGCGGGCACGATGTGCGGGTGATGGAGCCAGAGGACGCCTGGAGCATTCAAAACCTATTGAAGGACCAGGGCGTAGAAGCGCTCGAGCGATTCCGGTCAGCCTATCCGACAATCCATTCTGAAAGATATCAGCCAGCGGCGCTCGATCTTCCTCGCCTCCTACGGGGCACCGATTTGGTGATTGTGCATGAATGGAATGATCCGGAGCTAATTCGTTTAGTAGGAGAGCATCACGCATCCCATCCGGGGTATCGGCTGTTCTTCCATGATTCGCACCACAGGAGCGTCACTGCTCCGGCGGAGATGGCGAGGTTCGATCTACGGCATTACGATGGCGTGCTGGCGTTTGGTAGCGTAATTCGGGATGTATATCTGGAACGCGGTTGGGCCAAGCGGGCGTGGACCTGGCATGAGGCCGCCGATACGCGGGTCTTTCATCCAGTGGCGAGTGGGGGGACGATTGGCGACTTGGTATGGATCGGCAACTGGGGCGACGACGAGCGCACCCGGGAGTTGAACGAGTTCCTCTTTGAGCCTGTAAATGCGTTAGGTCTGAAGGCGAAGGTGTATGGCGTCCGCTATCCTCTGGAGGCGCTGGGGAAACTGCAAGACTTGGGAATTGAATACGGCGGATATCTCCCGAACTTCCTTGCTCCGCAAATCTACGGACAATATCGTTGTACGGTTCATGTGCCGCGCGGGCCTTATGCGCGCGCGTTGCCGGGAATTCCCACCATCCGCGTTTTTGAGGCAATGGCTTGTGCAATTCCGTTATTCAGTGCGCCTTGGCAGGATTCGGAGCGGTTGTTCGAGCCAGGGGAAGAGTACTGGATGGCGCGGAACGGCGTAGAAATGACAGGCATGATCGAGCAGGTGCTGGCTCATCCGGAGCGCGGACAATCGCGAGCGCGTTGTGGCTTTGAGATGGTGCAGAGGCGGCATACCTGCGCACATCGCGTGGACGAATTGCTCGAAATCTTTCGGACGTTGGAGGCCGAATAGTTGGGGTTGAAGATTGCGTTCTTCGGGTCGAGCCTGGTTTCGGCATATTGGAACGGAGCGGCAACATATTATCGGGGCATGATTCGCGCGCTTGATGAACGCGGTCATCGGGTCACGTTTTTTGAACCGGATGCGTATGATCGGCAGAAACATCGCGATATCGAAGATCCGCCCTGGGCGCGCGTGGTGGTGTACGACCAACCGGAGCAGGCTCTCGAACAAGCGCGTCGCGCAGATCTGGTAGTGAAGGCGAGCGGCGTCGGCGTGTTCGATGAATTGCTGGAGCGAGCCGTGGCGGAGCTTGGCACGATAAAGGCCTTTTGGGACGTGGATGCGCCGGCGACACTGGACCGGGTGCGCGCGAATCCAAAGGATCCGTTTGCCGAACTGATTCCGAAGTACGACCTGATTTTGACTTACGGCGGCGGCGATCCAGTCGTGAACGCGTATAAGGCTCTGGGGGCGCGGGTCTGTGTCCCTATCTATAACGCGCTCGATCCGACGACGCATTATCCGGTACCGCCGGAGGAGCGATTTGCCTGCGACCTGGCCTTCCTGGGAAATCGGTTGCCGGACCGGGAGGCTCGCGTCGATGAGTTCTTCTTTCGGGCGGCGAAATTGAGCCCTCAAGACCAATTCTTATTTGGCGGAAGTGGGTGGGCCGATAAACCCCTGTCGAGTAACACGCGGTATCTGGATCATGTTTATACGCGAGATCATAATGCGCTGAACGTATCGGCGAAGACGGTGCTAAATGTCTCGCGCGAAAGCATGGCGCGATATGGGTTTTCACCGGCCACGCGCGTCTTCGAAGCAGCGGGAGCTGGGGCCTGTCTGATTACAGATACTTGGGAGGGAATTGAATTGTTCCTGGAGCCGGGTAAAGAAATTCTGGTGGCTCGCGACGGAGCGGAAGTCTCGGACCATGTCGTTCGAACCTCTCCGCAGCGCGCTCACGAAATTGGGGCAGCGGCGCTGGAGCACGTGCTTGCTGAGCATACGTATGCGCATCGTGCCGAGCTATTCGAAGAGGTCCTGGGCGCGCAATGAGGATTGTGATTCTGGGATTGTCGGTGACCTCCTCGTGGGGCAATGGTCATGCGACAACATATCGCGGCCTTATGCGGGGTCTGGCGGAGCGCGGGCATGACGTGTTGTTTCTGGAGCGCGATGTGCCCTGGTATGCGGACAATCGCGACCTGCGGAATCCGCCGTTTGGACACACGGAGCTGTACGGATCCCTGGAGGAGTTGAAGGACCGGTTCGCGAGGGACATTGCGCGCGCGGATTTGAGCATCGTGGGGAGCTATGTCCCGCAGGGCGTCGCAGTGGGCGAGTGGGTGTTGCGAACTGCCAAGGGCGTGACTGCGTTCTACGATATCGATACGCCGGTGACGCTGGGAAAGCTCGATCGAGGCGACTTCGAGTATCTGACGCCGGAGTTGGCGGGGCGCTACGATCTGTATCTTTCCTTTACGGGTGGGCCTACGTTGGAGAGGATTCGAAAAACGTACGGCGCGAAGCACCCTTGCGCGCTCTATTGTTCCGTGGACCCCGAGGTTTACCGTCCGCAGGAGTTTGCAATGGAATGGGACTTGGGGTACCTGGGAACCTATAGCGACGACCGGCAACCCGCGCTCGAACGCATGCTGATTGAGCCTGCGCGAAAGTTCAGCAAGAAGCGCTTTGTGGTGGCAGGGCCCCAGTATCCGGACGCGATCCAGTGGCCTGAGAACGTGCAGCGCATTGAGCACTTGGGGCCGGCAGATCACAGGGAGTTCTACAACTCCCAGCGCTTCACTCTGAACGTAACGCGTAGAGAGATGGTGGAGGCGGGTTGGTCGCCGAGCGTGCGGTTGTTTGAAGCGGCAGCGTGTGGGGTACCGATACTTTCCGATTACTGGCCGGGGCTGGAGGAATTTTTTAAGCCCGGGAAGGAAATTATTTTGGACGATGCCGCGGGCGCGCTGGCGTGTATTGGCGAGGGCGACCGGCGTGCGATTGGATTGCGGGCCCGGGATGTGGTGTTGCGGAAACATACGGCCGCTTGCAGGGCGACGGAACTCGAGAACTATGTCAACCAGGTTTCTTTTGATAAGGCACGGCGAAACGGACATGGTGGGAAGCAGGCTCTCGGGACGCATGCCGGGCGTCCCCTTGAACGCGAAGGGGCGGGAGCAGGCGGAGCAGTTGCCGGAAGTACTGCGGGGGCTGCTTCCCGAAACGGAGCTGGCAGCGGTGTACAGCAGTCCTCTGCAACGCGCCCAGGAAACAGCGGAGCCTCTGGCGCGGGAGCGGGGCCTGGTGGTGGAAGTGCGGGGGGCGCTCGCGGAGCTCGATTACGGCGAGTGGACGGGACGCAGCTTTCATGACCTGGAACAAGACCCCCAGTGGAGAGCGTTCAATGAGCATAGAGGTTCGGTACGGGTGCCGGGTGGGGAATCGATGCTCGACCTCCAGGTGCGCGCGGTGAAAGAATTGGATTCGCTTAGCCGGTTGCATAAAGATGCGACTCTTGCCGTGGTCAGCCACGCGGAGTGGATTCGCAGCGTGGTGTTACACGAGCGGAGGATGGATCTTGACTCATTTTGGGAAGTGCAGATTGAGACGGCTTCCGTGAACCTGGTGGTTTGGGTATGAAGCTGGTGGTGTTCGGGCTTTCGATAACCTCCAGTTGGGGCAACGGTCACGCAACTCTTTGGCGCGGCTTGTTTCGTGCCATGGTGAAGCGGGGGCACAAGCCAGTATTCTTTGAACGCGATACGGATTACTACAGAGCGCATCGGGACCTGACCGAGGTGGACGGCGCAAAAATCTGCGTTTACGCGTCGTGGGAGGAAGTCAAGGAGCAGGCCGAGCGTGAGTTGAGGGATGCGGATGTGGGGATGGTAACTTCCTATTGCGCGGACGCGAATCGGGCTTCGGAGATGGTACTGGGGAGTAACGTAGAGGCCAGGTGTTTCTATGATTTGGATACGCCGGTGACGTTGGCCGCTCTCGACCAGGGCGAAACGGTGCCTTATCTGCCTCGTGAGGGCTTGGGCGGCTTCGATCTGGTGTTGAGTTATACGGGCGGGCAAGCTTTGGACCGCTTGCGCACTCAGTTGGGCGCCAGACGTGTCGCGCCTCTCTATGGAAGCGTTGATCCTGAGATTCATCGGCCCGTCGAGCGGGCCCGTGAGTTCGATTTGTCGTACATGGGCACATTCGCCCAGGATCGGCAGGAGGCATTACAGGCTTTGTTTCTGGAGCCTGCGCGAAAGCTGCCGGATTACAAGTTCCTCTTGGGCGGCGCGCAATATGGGGCAAATTTCCCGTGGGGAACCAATGTTTATTTCAAGCAGCACCTGCCTCCCGCTGAACACGCCGGTTTCTATTGCTCGTCGAACTTGACGTTGAATGTAACGCGACTTGCCATGAAGCACATGGGCTATTGTCCTTCCGGCCGGTTGTTCGAAGCGGCGGCTTGTGGCGTGCCGATCCTGACGGACTTGTGGGAGGGATTGAATCAATTCTTTGTGCCGGGCCAGGAGATTCTGACGGCTGACAATACTGGCGAAGCCATAGCTGCGATTACTTCGAATCAATCAAAGCTGCAAGCCGTCGCCAATGCGGCGCGCGAGCGGACTTTGGCCGAGCATACAGCGGAGTGCCGCGTCGCGGATCTGGAGCGTGCTTTATGTGGGGCATAATTCCGGCCGCCGGTGTGGGAAGCAGGATTCAGCCGCTGGCGTTTTCAAAAGAACTGCTGCCCTTGCAGGACGGCTTGACGGAACGGCCACGCGCGGTGAGCGATTACCTGGTGGAGCGGTTGCGGGCAGGAGGCGCGGACAAGATCTGTTTCGTGATCTCGCCGCGCAAGAGCGACATTCTGGAGTACTACGGAAGCCGCGTCGAAGGCGCGCATACGTGCTTTGTGGTGCAGCCTCGCCCAGCCGGTTTGTGCGATGCAGTGTTTCAGCCTGTGCCGTTGATTGCTCAAGATGATGAGCCGGTGTTGATCGGGCTGCCCGATACCGTTTGGTTTCCGGTGAATGGGTTCAGCGCGCTCGATCGGGACCGCCTGTCGTTCCTGTTGTTTCCCGTGGATGAGCCCCGGCACTTCGACGCCGTCGTGACAGACGGCAACGGCGCGGTATTGGAGGTTCAGGTAAAGAGCGCCAATGCGGCGACTCATTGGATTTGGGGTGCGTTCCAAATGCCGGGTCGTGTCTACCATGAGCTGCACAGGCTGTGGCTGGAGCGCGAGCGGCGGGATGAGTATATCGGCACCCTGGTGAATGAATTCCTGCGCCGCGGCGGCGTGGCTTCGGGGATTCGCGCAGGAACATCGTATCTGGATGTCGGGACCTTACACGGATATCGCGAGGCATTGAAGGCATTGGAGGTGCCGGCTTGACGGAGCAGGAGATTCGGACGCGCGTGGAAGAGTTGGGACCCTGGTTCCACAACATTGATCTAAAAGGTGTACACACAGCGCCCCATCATTTCCTGGGCGACTATCCCAGCTTCAAATTTCGCAATTTCGCCCATGCCATCCCGCAGGATCTGTCGGGCAAGAGCGTGCTCGATATCGGTTGCAACGGCGGCTTCTATTCGATTGAGATGAAACGGCGCGGTGCCGCGCGCGTGGTGGGTATCGATTCCGATGAAGACTATCTGCGGCAGGCGCGGTTCGCAACAGAAGTTTTAGGCTACGACATCGAGTTTCGAAATTTGTCCGTCTATGATGTCGCTCAATTGGGTGAGCGCTTCGATGTCGTGATCTTCATGGGCGTGCTGTATCACCTGCGGCATCCGTTGCTGGCGCTCGATCTCTTGCATGAGCATGTAACGAAGGATCTTCTGATTTTTCAGTCTTTGCAGCGCGGGACAGAGAAGGTTTTTGAGGTTGAAGAGGACTATCCGTTCGCGGAAACGGGCATTTTTGAGCAGGAGGGATTTCCTCTGATGTACTTCATCGAGAAGAGTTACTCGCAGGACCCAACAAACTGGTGGTTTCCCAATCGCGCGTGCGTGGAAGCAATGCTGCGGAGCGCGGGATTCGAGATTCAGGAGCGCGCCGAACAGGAGGTTTTCATCTGCCGACGGAAGCCGTAATGTTCTGGAACGAGCCGAACAATTTGTCGCACTGGGACTTCCAGTTGGACCCGGAATGGAAGATTTTCTCCTCGATGGTTCGTGAGGCGTCCGATGCGGTTCGCTCGCAGAATTCTACATTGACTCAGGTCCTGGGCGGGATGTCGCCGATCGACGCGGCTTTTGCCAAGCGGATGAAAGAACAAGGCGTATTGGCAAAGATGGACGCAGCCGCGGTGCATGGCTTTCCGCTTGACTGGAACCATTGGCAGATCGGTGAGTGGCCGGATAAGCTGGCGGAGATTCGCGCCGTGACGGACCTGCCGCTATGGGTGAGCGAAGTGGGCGTTTCCACGTTCGGGGCTGAAGAAGTGCAGGTATTTGGCTTGCAGCGGACGGCGGAGTTGTTACTGGGGAAAGTGGACCGGGTGCATTGGTACAGCTTGTATGACCTGCCCAGGGCGTGGCCTGCCACGACGCGACATCGGGAGGCTGAGGGGTCGAGCTATTACCGCCATTTTTATATGGGTCTGCTGCATGAAGACGGATCGCCCAAGCTGGCTGCGAAACACTTTGCGCAGTTCGCTCCGGAGATGGGGATCTGCCAGTGGTTTCACTTTGAGGACCATCGGTTGGAGGCAGCAATCCAAGAGCTTCGGAAACTTGGAGTGAAAAAGCTAAGAACCGGTCTGAGTTGGTCCGACAGTCTGCGTCCGGGCGCGGAGGCATTTTATGACAAACAGATGCGGTTGCTCGATGAGTTCGATCTGACAGTCACATTTTGTTACACGCCGAACGACTTGGGAGTTCGCGCGGACCATACAAGTCCGCCTCAAGAACCGGACTTGTTCGCCGAGTTCTGTGCGCGGATGGTGAAGCGGTATTGCTAACGCAGCTCTCACCGTAACCAAGGTGGAGGGCCGAAATTGCCGTGCAGGCCGGCGAAGAAGCCTTCCCAGACGGCGAAGAAATTGGCCTTGGTACGGAGATTTTTGTGGGTCAGGATTTGCGCCCAATCCCGGACGCCATCTTTGATGGTGTGAAGAAGGAATTCCGTGCGCGATACCGGGATTCCTAAGGATCGGAAGTGTTCGAAGTTGAGAAAGCGGTTTCGGATTTGGAGGTAAAAGCCCATTTTGGACCGGGGCGTGAGTGAGTGCAGATGTTTCACTACCGCAAGCGTGTCGGCGTAAATCACTCTGGCATGAAAATGAGCCCGCATGCCGTACATGGTGTCGTCGCCGCCAATGAAGTAGCGGGTATCGGGAAGGCCGGCGCGCTCGATGACCGTGCGCCGGATCAAGGCGCCTTCGAAATTGCTGAAAGCCACCGGCGTCCAGGGCTTGCCGTTGACAAACGATTCATTGCGCTTCAGCGTCATGGGATAGCAAGAGGCTGTATTCCAGACTGCTTCCCACGTCAGCGGACCATCGGACTGCGTTTTGCGCGGAGTAATCAGGTCGCCTACATCCCCGAAGCTGAGAAGGCCTTCGAGCGCGGTAGGTACCATCTCAATATCGTCGTCCATTACCCAGATCCAATCGAACCCTTCTTCAAAGGCGCGCTTCATGCCCGCGGAAAAGCCGCCGGCGCCCCCCGTGTTTCGCTCCAGACGCAGCAGGGGGAGTTGCGGAAATTCCTGGCGCAGAAGCTCAGGGGTGCCGTCTGAGCTGGCGTTATCGACGATCAGGATCTGGTCGATCGGGCGCGTTTGTTTCAGAAGAGAATTCAAACAGGTCCGGAGCAAGTTTTTTCTATTAAAGGTGACCAGGACCGCGCAGACGCGCTCCGCTTTTCTATCGGGTTGCATACAATTATTAGTTTAAGGAGTAAATGGATTTGCATCAGGCCGAAGTAGCCGCAGGGCAGCGATTTGAATTTGGAGAGAACTGGCGCCAGTTTCTGTCATTGTTGAATGACAAAAGGATTGCTCAAGCGGAGAAGAGCCTAGGCGAGATGCTGGGGGTGACGACTCTCGCGGGAAAGACTTTCCTCGATGCCGGTTCGGGTAGCGGCTTGTTTAGTCTGGCGGCGCGGCGTTTGGGCGCCCGGGTACATTCGTTCGATTACGATCCTGCCTCCGTGAATTGCACGCGCGAGCTGCGGCGGCGGTATTTTCCCGATGATCCGGAGTGGGTTGTTGAAGAAGCATCCGTGCTGGATCCGGCTCACTTATCCACGCTGGGGACGTTTGACATTGTGTATAGCTGGGGCGTGCTGCACCACACAGGGCATATGTGGGACGCACTGGCGAATGTCGATCCGCTCGTGAAGCCGGACGGGCTGTTGTTTATCGCGATCTATAACGACCAGGGGAACCACAGCAAGCGATGGCTTTGGGTGAAGCAGACTTACAATCGTGGCGGCATCGGGAAGTATGCGGTGTTGTACGGGTCGACTTGGGCAATGTGGTGGCGGCCCTGGATACGCGACATTCTGAAGGGCAAGCCCTTTGAGAGCTGGAAAAATTACGGCGGCGACCGCGGGATGAGCGCTTGGCGCGATGTCGTGGATTGGGTGGGCGGTTATCCCTTCGAGGTTGCCAGCCCCGAACAGATTTTTGAATTCTACAAAGCGCGCGGGTACTCGCTCGAGAAACTGGCTACGGCGAATGGCTCGCTCGGGTGTAACCAGTTCGTGTTTCACAAGAAGACTATTGCTGCGTAACGTCGATCAGGTTGTCTTCGGAGTTGCGGTCGATCAGCTTGTTGAAGGGATCGATTCCGGCGCGGGTGGGTTGTTGCGCGACTAGGATTTCAAAGACCTGCCGGCCGCCGGTGATCCGGTGCTTTTCGACGGAGAGCGGTTTCTCTTCTTCGTGCTTGCCGTTGAAGACGCCGATGTCGATGAGGTCGTTCATGGAAGCGGGCGTTTCTTTGCCGCTGCCATCGGCGTGAAGCTTCGAAGCCTGGACGGTGAGCGTGACTTTGTATTTGCCGTCTGGTGTTTTCTGAGACGTGGCGGAAACGGCCTTGTTGTCGTAAAGGGTGATTTTTTCGAGGCCATCGGTGATGTAGTACTGCAGCTCGGGAGGGGTGACGGAACGCAGAGCAGCGACGAACTGGCGGGTATCGGGATAGGGCTGGTCCTGCGATGTTTCGGCGTTAGCGTAGCGGTACTGGCGCAGGAACGTGCCTAAAGCCTGGTTCAATTTGTCTTCTCCGATGTAATCGGAAAGCGCGTAGAGGATCACCGAACCTTTCTGATACCAGACGTAACCTTCGCGTTGCACCAGGGCCAACGGCGGTTCGTGGCGGACTTCGCCGGAGCGGCCGCGCAGGTAGCCATCGAGCTCGTACTTGAGGAACTTGCGCATGTTCGCTTCGCCATATTTCTTCTCCATGATGCGGAGCGCGGAGTATTCGGCGAGGCTTTCGGACATCATGTTGGAGCCTTCCACTTCGCCGCCGATCAGTTGATGGCCCCACCACTGATGGCCGAGCTCATGGGCGGTGACGAAGTAGGCGAAGTCGATGTCTTTCTTGTCTTTCACGCGGCCGATGAAGCCAATGCCTTCGGAAAACGGGACGGTGTTCGGGAAGGACTGCGCGAACTCACGGTAGCGGGGGAACTCGAGAATCCGGTATTGCGTGAACTGATAGGGGCTGTAGTTTGACTGGTCGTAATCGAGGCCGGATTTCGTGGCGGAGATCATGTCGCCGATGTTGTATTGGTGCGCGGTGTCGTAATAGACCTCGATCGCGATGCCCTTGTACGGCTCGCGCTTGACCTGATAGCGTCCCGAGACCCAGGACGCGAAATCCTGGATGTGGGTACCGCCCATGTTGTATTCGAAGTAGCGGCGATTGTCTTTGGTCCACTCTTTCTGGAGATAGCCGGGGCTGATGGCGATTTGGTCCGGCGAGGTGCTGACCACGGTGTGATAGGTGATCCAATCGGCTTGTTCGCTGAAGAGATTCATACGCGAATAGCGCGCGTCGCCACGGGGAGCCATCTCTTCGAGAGCGGGCAGATGTTCTTCTCGGCGGCGGCGCGGATCACTCAACTCAAAGCCGCGCTGGTAGCCGATCTGCGGGAGATAGTCGGCATCGAAGAATGTTCCGTTATAGGCAAATTCAGCGAGTTCGTTGCCGTCGCGGAAGCCCTTCGATTCATGGCCGACCTTGCAGGTGAGCGTTGTGGTTTCACCGGGCTGAAGGGGCGTATCGAATGTATAGATGCTGAAGAGATTGCGGGGGGACTGGCTGACCAGGTGAAACGGGCGATCGAATTTCAGGTTGGATACCGATTTGTTTGGGTCTGAGATGTAAATTTCCGCAATCGGGGTTGTGGACTTGTTCTGGATGGTTTCGCGAATCAGACCGCTGAAAGAACGGCGCTCGGGAAAGATGTCGATAGCGGCATCGAGGGAAGTAACTTTCGGCAGCGTGGCTCTTTCATAGCGCTTGAATTGGCGTTCGTAATCGGCTTGGATCTGGCGGCGCTTGGGGGCGGGGACGTATTCGTTTAAGACGTGAGCATTGTAGAAATACCAGCTTCCGGAACCGATGGCAATGGCGATACAGGCAAGTGCCGCGGGGACGAGGCCAGGAAGGCGGGCGGACGCGAGATGCATCCGGCGGGACCAGGAGGTCTCGGTACCTCTGCGGGCGAAGGCAATGGAGGCGATTCCCAAAAGTGAAGCGATCGCCACCCAATACACGATCGACCAAAAAAGCGCGGGCACAAAGTGGCCGTAGCCGTTCATATCGGAATAGGTATAGGCGGGTGTGTTGCCAAAGAGATAGAGCGTGTTCTCCCATCCAAAGCTGGTGAGGATAGGGACGATTAAAACAACGCCGATAACGATCGCGTGCCCGATGAACTTGTTCGGAACCATTGTCTGAACGAAAAGCGAGAGCAGAGCAAAAATCATGACCTGCGGGAAGGTGATGAGATAGAGTTCCTTGAAGTACTGGCCGAATTCATAGTGGTAATAGCCGGCGAAAGTCTGCATGATGACGCCGCAGATCATGGCGGTGGTGAGTACCATCAGGCTGACGAAGGCGAGCGCGGCGAGTTTCGAGAACCAATCGGGAGTTTCGCGAAGAGGCAGAGCGTCATGGATGCCATCGAAGTGCGTGTCGCGTTCGCGCCAGAGGAGTTCGGCTGCGTAGAGAACCACGACGATATAGGAGAACAGCGTGGAGTTTCCTTCAATGACGCGCAGCATGAGGTGTGTGACGGGCCAGACGTTCTGTCCCGCGAGGTGTCCGGCATAATAGCCGTTTGTGAGGGCTAAGGCCCCAGTAAGGAAGAGGATGGCCCAGAAAGGGATTTCATGAACGACGTTCGAGATGCGGAGGCGGGTGAGGGAGACGAACTGCGCCCAGGATGCGCCTGATGTAAAGACTTGATGAACGTGGGGAAGGCGTGCAACGACGAGCGAGCGGACTGGACGTTTCTCCTCAGCATCATTCTGCTTGGCGCGGGCGGCGCGGCGGCCTTGAGACCGGGCGGTGAGCGCTTCAACGGACATCGGGAAAAGCGCCCACAGGCCCAGGAGCGAGAGCAGGCCAACGGAAAGCCAGAGGAGGCGGTTATAGAGGAAAGGTCCCTCCCACCCGATCAAGAGGGAATTCTTTTCCGCGACGGTCCAGTATTTCGTGATGTTGTTGAAGGAGATGAATCCGACGGGATCGAAGATGGTGGACCAGTAACGTTCGAGCGAGCGCGTCGCCTGGAAGACCGTGATGCCGACAAGATAAAGCATGAACAGGGTGACGCCCTGCAGATACACGATAAAGATGCGGCGAGACAGGGCGGCGACGGCGAAGGACAGGGAACCGAGGAAGAAAATCTGAACCACGAGGATGGAGAAGAACGGCTGAAAATACCAACTCAGAGGGGCCTGAGCGATGCGGGTGTGATCCGCCCAGGGCGCGAGCATTCCGGCCCATATTCCCAGCAGGACACCTGAAAAAGCGAAAACACAGGTGACGAACGAGCCGGCCCATCGTCCACCGAGATACGCGAGCTTCGTGATGGGTTTTGTGAAGAGGATCTGATAGGTATCGCGCTGAAAATCGCGAAGGATGGAGGTGCCGAATATTGCGGCGATGATGATGACGCCGAAGAAGCTAGCCCCGAGAGCGTTGAAATAGTTTGCGTACGGGCCGTTCAGCAAAACCTTTCCGTTGGAGCTTCCGACGGGTCCGAAATTTTCCGAAGCTACGTTCAGGAAGTTGAACGTAAACCAAAGCAGAAAGTAGATATAGGTGGACGGGCTCTTGGCGCGGAACTTGAGTTCAAACGTGAAAAATTCCCAGAAGAGTCTCATGCGGCGGCCTGCTGTTTGCCCTGGTTTGAGAGGTTGAGGAAATAGACGTCTTCGAGGCCGGATTCGACAGGCCGGAAGCCTTCGCCTGGACTTTGGTCTGAGTAGACTCGAATCTCGTGGAGGCCTGCCACCAGGTGTGTGGAGATGATGCGCATGCTCGCTTCAAGGGCGCGCAGTTCGTCATCGGTGGACACGACTTTCGACCAGATTTTGCCGTGAAGAGACTGGAGGGCTTGGGCGGGAGCACCTTCAAAGAGGAGCTCGCCGGCGGCGATGATGGCCATGCGCGGGCAGAGTTCGCGGACGTCCTCGACGATGTGGGTGGAGAGAATGACAGTGACCTCGCGGCCGATGGAGGAGAGGAGGTTCAAGAAGCGGTTGCGTTCGGCGGGGTCCAGGCCGGCGGTCGGTTCGTCCACGATGATGAGGCGCGGATTCGCGAGGAGGGCCTGGGCGATGCCGAAGCGCTGCTTCATGCCGCCGGAATAAGTGGAGAGGGCTTTCTTGCGGGTGTCCCAGAGGTTGGTCTGGTTGAGGAGGGCGTCAACGATCTCCTTGCGCTCGCCGGGGGCGGTGATTCCTTTCATGACGGCGAGATGGCTGAGCATATCGGAAGCGGAGATTTTGGGATAGACACCGAACTCCTGGGGGAGGTAGCCGAGGACTTTGCGGACGGCATTCTTGTCTTTGAGGACGTCGATGCCATCGAGGGTGATGGAGCCGGAATCGGGGTCCTGGAGGGTGGCAACGGTACGCATGAGGGTGCTCTTCCCTGCCCCGTTCGGGCCGAGGAGGCCGAACATGTTGTTGCCGATGGTGAGCGAGATATTGCGCAGGGCGCGCACGCCGTTGGGGTAGGTTTTGGAAAGGTTGGTGATGGTGAGGGCCATGGTTGGAATCCGATTGGGTCTAGTATGGCCGAATTTGGGTGCGTCGGGGTACCCGAGAATTTGCGCGATTCCTCGGGTTCCGGCGGAAAAGTTTCGAGCAAAATCAGGCGCTTCTCGGGGTCGAATCGCATTTTTTGGGTTTCCTGGTGGCGGGATGGCTGGCGCGAAGGGCGCGGAACTGATCGAGTGCCTGATTTAGTTGGCGCTGATAGCGGGATTCGGCGAGTTGCATAATGCTTCCGGTACCCGAGCGGGTGTGGACGGACTGGAAGGCGGCCGCGTTCCGGGCAGCGGGGATCTCCCAGGTGCCTTCGGAGGTGGTAACGGTGCTGGGCTCGACGGAAGCTGCGGACTGTTTCAGGAGGGCAGCCTGTTCGAGAGACCAGATGCGCTTGAGACGCCATTGGGCGGCGACCATGACCTGAACGAGGGTGCGCTCGATTTCGGTGCTGGGTTCGAATTCGTTGGCAACAGAGTGGTAGAGGACGGAGAAATCGTCGGGATCTTCGCCGGGGAGGAGGAGGGTGGCGGCGAGGACGCCGTGCTTTAGATTGTTGCGGGCGGAGTTATAGCGACCGGCGTTGGAGGTGGCGCCGAGGGATTTGCGGCCGTTGGCGCGGGAGGCGGCTTTTTGGCAGTCGGTGGGATTCTCTGGCATGAGTGTGGGTAAGCGCAGCTTACGGGGATATTTTGAGGCATGGGTGAAGCGGGGAGCCGGCGCTCTGCAGCCTGCTTTGTTGAAATGACAGG
Organism: Bryobacterales bacterium; assembly: GCA_963795835.1. Classification (GTDB taxonomy): domain Bacteria; phylum Acidobacteriota; class Terriglobia; order Bryobacterales; family Bryobacteraceae; genus JALYXI01. The sequence goes on from CAWCJC010000007.1 coordinate 123,389, forward strand.
AGTTATTGCCGTGGGGACGCACGTGACCCGGAGTTTGCAGTAGGGGTTGTTATCTGTTGGGGCAAGGATGGCGACGGGACTGGACAGTTTTCCGAAGCCGTTGCGTTCGAGTGTCGATGCCGAATCTGCGCGGCGGGTTGTGTATTGAACTGCTTGCGCAAAGGGCGAGGGAAGCGTCTTCTTGACCGGGCAATGCGATGAGTACGAAGCTTTGATCAAAGCAGCGGATTGTATCTGAATTCTGAACTTCGAACCGCGCCCGCATTTAGCGGAATGAAATCTGGAAACCGTGGCTGGTAGATTCCCGAAGCGGGACATTACGGGCGCTACCGTAAACGCCGCGCCGTTAATCGAGTGCCGTCGATGTTGTTACGAGGTTCCGCGTCCCGACCGATCAGCGACATGCGGGTCTCCTTCAACTTAAATCGGGGCCTAGCCTGGATAGCCTATGAATTCGAGGCAAATGAGATCGAGCTTTCTTGGTTACAAGGTTGCGTACTTCTCAGTCCGGAAGCCAAATGGAAACGCGGGTGTAAAACGGCGTGCCTAATGCGACATCATCCAAATATTGCCCGTCCTCTCAACAAGCGCCACCGCAATTTGTCCCGCCTTCGCTGACCAGCCACCGTGCTCAAAAGACAACAGGCCGTGAAAGTGGTGCACGGAGAAAATATCTCCAGTTGGGCGGCGGGAAACTGGGTCCAGCCTTCGGCCCCAGACACAAGAGTACCCATCCACGTCGGAAGTGAAGTACAAGCTTTGTCCGTCCGGCGACCATTGCGCATAGTCGTCCGGGGACACTTCCGCCACCTGAACCCAGGACTCCTGTGGAACCGGCTTCTGTCCGTCCAGCGGCGCCACCGCTATGCGGCCCCGATTCTGATCGGTACGAATCGTGAAACTCACCCACCGGCCGTCGGGCGAAAAACGTGCATAAATTATATGGTGGGTGGGGTGCCGAAGAAGCTGAGTACGCTGGTGCGAAGCCAAGTCGAGGTTATCGACCCCATAAGGATTGCCTCCGAACACCAATATTGATTTTTCATCGACTGACCAGTCCGTTGCTCGCAAGCAGCCTTCACAGACTCTCTCTGGCACGCCCCCAAGGGCCGAAACATACACCACGCGTTTGTCCTTTTCGTAAGCCGAAAACGCCACGCGGCTCCCGGATGCATTGCTCACGGGGTAGCCTTGCACCAACGGGGAGGGGGCAACGCTTGTTTCCTGCCCTGTCGCCAGTTCCCGCATGCGAATGTTCCCCGGACCGAACAGGTCGGAGAGATACGCCAGATAGCGGCGATCGCCAGAGAGCGATGGATTTTTGTGCACGGCTCTGTCCTCGCCGATCCGTTCCATCCCGCCCCGGAACATTCCCCGGTTCAAGTCCAAAGGCAGCAACCAGATGTCTTGTCTGGTTTCAATGCTTGTGAACACAACATTGCCGTCGGCGCAGGTCGGATCGACTTCGTTCCCGGAGCCAGTCGTGAGCCTTCTGAGCAAACCGCTTACCGCACCGGTTCGCGGTGATACCGCGACTTGCCAAAGGTCCGCCACATCGCCACTGGACCTTGAGAAAACAACCTGATTACCGTCAGCCAACCAGCACCCAGGAATAGGGATGTTGGGAACAGGTGTTAACCGAGTTTGAGTGATTGGCATCATGGCTCCGCGCAGCGCCCGGTAGGCACCCGTTCTGACCGACTCGTGCCCGTCGGGCGCGACTACCCACCAGTCAATACCCGCGTTTTCGAAGGCGGTTGGAGCTGCATATCCGACGACCAATAAGTACTTGCCATCTGGAGACCAGATAGGATTTCGTGCCGAGGCAAGTTTTGCCCCGACGCGTCGCGGCACTCCGCCCGCCGCAGGCACCACCCACACTGCTCCACTGCCAGGCACCGAGGTCGCAACGCTCTGCGCACCCACCCAATACGCCACTTGTGAACCGTCAGGTGAGTACTTGGGATCGAATCCGGCTCTTGCCAGCAGGCGGGCCGGTCCCCCGAAGGTGGAAATCACATAGATACCGCCGCCGTCCCGGCCCGAACGGAATACGATCTTCGAGCCGTCCGGTGAAAAATCCGGCATGGTGTTGCCGGTCCCATCCAAAGTCAAACGGATCGGCTGGCCTCCGCCCACATGCCTGAGATACAAGTCTTGCGCATCGCCTAGCCCGGAAACGGAAGAGTAAGCTAACAGCTTTCCGTCGCGCGATAGCGCCGGCGTACCGGAGTAACCATCGTCGGAGGTAAGCCGGACCAACTTCCACTGCGGCGTAGACGCCGGCATATGGAAGAGCCAACCCGCCGCAAAAGCAGCCAAGCAGGCCGCCCCCGAGATAAGCCACCACGAAGCCCGGAGACTCTGTCGCCGCGGCATATCGAGCCGGCCGGCCTCCGGCGCCCGAGTGGGAGCGGAGGCCATGGTTCCGATGAAGCGGTATCCGCGGCCAGGAACAGTCTCGATGTACCGGGAGTTCTCCGCCGAATCTGACAGTGCCCGGCGCAGTTTATTCATGGCGGCATTCAGACCGTGTTCGAAATCAACAAGTGTCCCATCAGCCCAAATCTGTTTGCGTAACTCTTCCCTGGTGACCACTTTGCCCGGACATTCGATTAAGATCTGCAGAATTTGGAGAGGTTGGCCTGAGATCCGGAGACGAACTCCATGCTTGCGCAGTTCGCCCGCTTCGGCATCGAGTTCGAAATGGCCGAAAACTTTGCGTGCGCTTGGGTAATCGGTCGCCATAAATAGCGCGTGGAACGAATTCTAGCATGGGCACCGCGCGATGATGCGAGCGCATATCTGCAAAAGGATCAAGTAGTTAGGCGATGAGGCGCATCCTACCTTGCGACTACCCAAAAGGCATTGCGACGAGTGCTCCACCCATTTAAAGTCACGTAAGCCGCTGACGCCGGAAACGGCCGTCCGCTGCAATAAGCAGTTTCGAGGAAAAAGAAAATGCACAAACAACTAGGGCAGCACTTCCTGATGGTGGCATTGGCAGTCTCTCCCGCACCGGTTATATACGGCGCTGCAATTGACAGCTTAGTCCTGGCGCCTAGCGGTCCAGACACCGTCTTTACAATTGCAGGTAAGTACGCTCCTGCTACGCCTACTACCGCCTACAGCTCTCCGAACACCGCTTATTCGCTAAAATTCACACTCCCAACGACCCCATCCTTCTTAGACTTCTCGGATCCCGTTGGAGCTTTCGGACTCGAAACGAGCGTGATACTAAACGGTATCGTCTTCCCTAACAGCCAGGCTGTATTCTTTGACACGGACCTTGGAGGCGGTCTCGCGGTCTGCCTGAGTCAAGCGTGCAATCCGAACTCACCTGTTTCACCCGAATGGGACATTTTGGGTGATCAGCTTTTTATGGGTTCAGTGGACGCACCGACTTTTGTCTCCGGCGCGAAAGGCTTCGATCCGGTTCTAAGCTCGTATAACATCACTGCTCCAGTGCCCGAGCCGGCCACCTTCATGTTCGGAGGAATTGGAATCAGTATTTGCGCTCTCTTGAAGCGGCGGAGGCGTTTTACCGAGTAGTGTGACACCATTGGCACGGGTTACAAAATTCCTGTGGTCGGTTCGGCCCCCGCAGATTGGCAACGAACCAAGCGCATTCAAACTTCACGGCAGGTCGGGTTTGCGAAGTAAACCTGACAAGTACCCGCGATTAGTCCGGAAGGGGCGAGTTAGCCGCCCGTGAAACCGTAAGCCGTTTCTTAAGGTTCAATCCCAGCTTGTCATTGACTGCGTACCGCAGCTTTTGTTTGCATCCTAGATAGTACTCGGTGGTTTGGATCGAAACGTGTCCCAACAGAAACTGGATTTGATCGAGTTCTCCACCCGCAAGATGACAAAGCCTGGCGCCGGTGCGCAGGAATCGGCTGCTTCGAAGGCGACTCTGCGAACCGCAGCGAGGCGAGGATTGATCGTTCGTGATTTCGACATGGCCCCAGCCTCCTTGGCCGGTGCCAATTAGAATCAACCAAACTCTGCCTTACGCCTTCAATCACAGGCGTCGGCACTTGTCCGACCTGGCGCAGCCTCATTCGTGATTGGGCTCGACCGCGCGGCACGTGGTGCGCCAGAATGGCTCGGAGGCCGCCGACGGCACTGAGGGGCGGAACGGATTCGTCCTCCCGCCCCTAAACTCTCAACTGCTGAAACATCTTTCGGAATTCAATCCCTGCCCGTGGAGATCCTGTGGCCGATTCGGGTGACGACGGTGCCGGGCACGGTCTCGATGGCCTGAAACTCGTTGAAGTTGTCAGCGATCGCGAAGAAGAGGGTCACGGTGGGATTAGGGGCGGGTGTCAGCAGGGTCATGGTGCCGGTGCAATCGGCATTGACCGTGTAGGTGCCCGACAGGGTAATGTGGAAGATGTTGCCGTTGGCGCTCGCGGTGAAGGTGGTGCTGGTCGCGCCCTTACCGTCAAAGGTCTGGGTGCCGACTTCGGCGAACGGGGCCGCGGCGCCGCTGGCCGACACGTTGAATCCCGTGCCGGTGTAGGTGAAGGTACCTTTCAGACTGGCGACTGAGCATGCCCTCTCCTCGGCCATTGCTGCGGGCGCACCCATAACAGCAAATGCCGCGACGGCGGCGATCGTGAACGTTTTAGCGATGGAACTGCATTTCATGGCGTATCTCCTGTTTAGTCGGGGGCCGGTTCGATTCCGTCCCACCTGCCACGAATAAGGAATCGCGCCGGTGCAGGTTACAGGGCTTGGGGCGAAGGTCGTAGAATCGTCTCTGCAACTTCCAAATGATCTGGTGCCCCCAATGCAGCAAGGTGGTAGATGCCACCGATCCCGGTGGGCTCTGCCCGCAATGTCTGATTCTCGGCGCTTTCCAAAGCTCTTTGGGCGGAGGAGAGTCGGGTACGGAGACCATTTCTCCGGCAGGTGGTGCGGAGGACGACTTTGGCCGTTACCGAATACTTCGAGCGCTGGGGGAAGGCGGCATGGGAACCGTGTACCTGGCGGAACAGCAGGAGCCGATTCGGAGGCATGTGGCTCTCAAGGTTGTCAAGCTCGGGATGGATACGGTGCAGGTGCTGGCCCGTTTCCATAACGAGCGTCAGGCGCTCGCCATTATGGATCACCCGAACATCGCGCGGATCTACGATGCGGGCACGACTGTCAAAGGGCGGCCTTACTTCGTCATGGAGTACATCGCCGGAGCGCCAATTACTCAGTACTGCGATGCAAAGCGGATGGCGACCCGGGAGCGGCTTTCGCTGCTGCTGGCGGTCTGCCGCGCCGTTCAGCATGCCCATCGAAAAGGGGTAATCCACCGGGACCTCAAGCCATCAAACGTGCTGGTGAGTGAGCAGGACGGCAGTCCGGTTCCCAAGGTAATCGACTTCGGCATCGCGAAGGCTACGGATAAATGGGCGGTAGAGAACACGCTGCTGACGCAGTTCGGACAGATCATCGGCACACCGGAGTACACCAGTCCCGAGCAGGCGGATACGCTAACGGGAAAAATCGATGGGCAATCTGATGTTTACTCGCTGGGCGTGATCCTGTATGAACTTCTGGTCGGAGCGGTGCCGTTTGAGACGGCCACGCTGCGCAATGCCGGGTTGGCGGAGATGCTGCGGATTCTTCGCGAGGAGAAAGCGCCGCCGCTGCCGAGGAAACTCACATCGCTCGGCGCGGCCGCAACCGAAATTGCCGCGCGCCGCCGGACCGACCCGGTTTCGCTGCAACGCGAAGTGAGCGGTGATTTGAACTCGGTCGCCATGAAGGCCCTCGAGAAGACACGAGAGCTACGCTATGGGTCGGTGGCGGACCTTGCAGCAGATCTTCAACAGTACCTGGACCACAGACCGGTGCTGGCGGCGCCGCCCGGTCGCGTGTACCGGACGCGCAAATTCCTACGGAGGCATAGGCTGGCGGCTGCCGGCGCGGTTGCCGGGCTTGGATTCATCGCTTTGGGCGGTGCGACGATCTGGTTATTTACGCACCACGATCCTTCGGTGGGAGCGGGAGTGAAAGACAAGCACACGATTGTTTTGGCGGAGTTTGGGAATACCACGCGCGATGCGGGATACGATGGAGCGCTGCGCCAGATCCTGGCGGCTCAATTGGGGAATTCCCCCAGCCTGGCACTGATTCCCGATGCACGCGTGACCCAGACCTTGCACCTCATGATGCGCGCCCTCGGATACGATGCTCACGCCCGCGATTGCAGCCGAGGTCTGCGAGCGCGGCGGCAGCGCCGCGGTGGTGGAGGGATCGGTCACCGGCGTGGGAAGCGAGTACGCCCTGGACATGCGCGCACGCAAGTGCCAGACAGGAGAGATTCTGGATGAAGAGCACTCGCCGGCCGTCCCCAAGGCGGAGGTCTCCAGGGTGCTGGGGCAAATGGCCGGACGGTTCGGGGCGCGCCTGGGGAAATCGCTCCCCAAAGAGGCGAACGATCCCAGTTTGCACGTGGATGTGACCACGCCATCGTTGGAGGCATGGCGGTCTTACAGCGCCGCGATGAAGGCTGCCGAGACGAAGTCATTGGGAACGGAGACACGGTCCCTCTTGAGGCGTGCGATCGAAATCGATGCGAAGTTTGCGATGGCGTATGCGCAGCTAGGTCTAAGCGATATCGAGACAGCGCCAGTGAATGTCGCGAAGGCTTATGAACTGCGAGACCAGGTGAGCGAGTGGGAGAACTTCTTCATCACGTTCAATTACCACAGACAGCTGACGGGCGATCTGGAACTGGCGCGACAGACCCTGGAAGCGTGGGTTCAGAGGTATCCCGAGGCTGTGGAGGCTCACGGGCTCCTGTCGGCCTTCACATCCCAGGCTCTGGGACACTACGCGAAGGCGGTGGACGAAGGTCAGAAGTCTACTCAACTGGATCCGATGTTCTCTATTGGATACGTCAACACGGCTTGGGCGTATGTGTATCAGGATCGTCTGGCGGAAGCTGAGGCCGTGTTTCAGAAGGCGGCGGCCCGCAAGATCGACGTGGTTGAGCTCTCACTGTGCCGTTACTACGTTTCTTTTCTCAAGGGCGACAGGGCGGCCATGGAAAGGGAGATGATCTACCGGAACACCAAGTTCAATGCGCAGGGACACTTCGCGCAGCAGGAGGCTGCGACGCTGGCCTGCCAGGGACGCTGGAAAGAGGCGGCGCGGCGATGGGATCAGGCGGTGATTTTGGCTCGGCAGGGAAGATTCCTGGAGCGGGCGGCTATGTTTCAAGGCGCTCGCGCGGTGTGGAATGTGATGTTCGGGGTTCGCGAAGAGGCGCGAAAGAACTCGGCGGAAGCGTTGTCTATTTATCGAAGCCGGGATGCCGATTATGCGCCCGCGTTGACGCTGGCGCTTCTGGGCAATACGAATGAGGCGCAGAAGATCGGGGCCGAACTCGAAAAGCGATTTCCCGATTACACCTCGGTGCAGTTTAGCTATTTGCCCGTGCTACGTGGGCTGGACAGCATTCATCGCGGCGACCCGAAAGGGGCCGTCGAGATGACCCAACGGGCCGCTACCTACGAATTTGCTGTCCCGGGCACAGCCTATTACAGCGGATCCTTTTTGGGAGCTCTGTTCCCTGTCTACGTTCGAGGACTTGCTCTCGCTCAGATGGGCCGGCATCCCGAGGCAGCGGCCGAGTTTCAAAAGATTGTGGATCACCCAGGGATGACCATGAACGAGCCGGTGGGACCGCTTGCGCGGCTGCAATTGGCTAGAGCGTTGGCTGCTTCCGGAGATCGCGCAAAATCGGCCGCGGTCTACAAAGACCTCTTCTCGCTATGGAAAGATGCCGATCCCGACATTCCGGTCATTCAGGAAGCTAAGGCGGAATACACCAAAACGCAATAAAGCCTTGTAACCTCGAATGTCCGGATTCCTTACACTCCGCAGGGAGGCGAGACATGACTGAGAAGCCTAACGCGAACACACTTGAGGGAAGCAAGCAGTTTCCGACTACTCGATGGAGTCTGGTGGTGGCCGCAGGCGATCCCGATGTTGAGACCGCCCGGTCAGCGCTGGCGTCTTTGTGCGAGAACTACTGGTATCCGTTGTACGCCTATGTGCGGCGGCGCGGCTATACTTCCGAAGAAGCCCAGGATCTGACGCAGGAGTTTTTCGTTCGAGTGCTCGAAGGCCGGTACCTGGATCGCGCGCAACCGGAAAAAGGGCGGTTTCGAGCCTTCATCTTGAGTTCCCTGAAGTTCTTCGTTGCTGATGAAGGAGACCGGGCACGCGCGCAGAAACGAGGGGGCGGGATGGTGCTGCCGCTCGAGTTCTTCTCGTCCAACGAAGAGCGATATCAACGGGAGCCGTCTCACGATGAGACGCCGGAGCGCATCTTCGAGCGGCGCTGGGCGCTCTCGGTACTGGGTCGAGTGATTGAGAAATTAGGGGTGGAGTTCGTGCAAGGCGGGCGCCCAGCGCATTTCGACCGCTTGAAAGTGTTTCTGCTCGGGCAGTCCGACGTGCCATATGCGGTGTTGGCGCGAGAACTGAACACGTCTGAAGGGGCGTTGAAGGTGGCGATCCACAGGCTGCGCAGGAGGTATCGGGAACTGTTTCGGCAGGAGATCGCGGATTTGGTGTCCGATCCTGCCGAAGTGGAATCCGAACTCCGGCACTTGGCTGCGGCGCTCACAAAGGATGTAGAAAGCACGAGCTTCTGAAAAAGCCGAGTGTGAAGGCTTTGATTGCGAGGATCAGCCAGAAATCGACATCGGTGGAACGGCGAGATTCGCGCGACCCGTGTCGTTACCAGTGCCTTGGACTCACAACTGGCTGAGACCACTACAACTCTCTAATCGGTTTGAACATTCATCCAGTGTCAACCGAGTGAACGACGCCGTCAAGTGGTCCCTCCCCGACTCTAACTGACTCAGTTTTGTGCCGGGATAAGAGCGCAGCGACATAAGTAGATCGTCATTTCGCCGTTACCGGCAGCCTCATTTCGCACATGCCGGGGGAACACGCTGCGCCACCTCCACTTCTTGGCGCACAGCTATGCCATCCTAATCTTTACTCAACGTGAAGAGATGGATTAGCGCGTTACTGTTGGCTGCATTCAGCTTCGGGCTGAACGCGGCGGCTATATCCGCATTTCTCCACGATAAACTCCCTTCCTGTTGCCGCAATGATGGCAAGCACCACTGTCAATTAGCGCAAGCGTCTCCGGAACCGGGCAAACCCACCCTTTCGTCCTTGCGGACACAGTGCCCGTTATACCCGGCCGCGGGACAAGCCTCAACGCAACAGCTCGGCACTAGGACGAGTACAACTCAGGGCGTTTCCGTCTTCAACGCGAGAGCCATCACGTTGTCCATCCAGACCCAAGCGCCGGCCGCACACTCCAAATCTCCTGACCATCGCCGCGGTCCTCCATCGCAATCTCCCCTTTCATATTCCTGAACGCTACCTGCCTGATCGTATCTGAACCGGGCGCGCGCTCATGTTCATAGTCACGGACGTCGCCGCTGGACGCAGGTGTACTCTCCTGCAGATTACTGGCTGAAGTTGCCTCTATGCGCAGTTCTACAAGGAAAACTTATGAAACGAAGGAGCTTTGATATTGGCTTGTCCGCCGATTCCGCTTGGGCAAGCCTTGCTGAAATCGCGAAAGCGCAAACCATTGGCGACCACCGGTTGGTGAGTGATTGGATACAAGTCAGCGCGCCGCGTACGTTTGCGCTGACACTCCGATGGGAAATTTAATCGGGCTAACCATGTGGGTCCCAATGAATCAACTTTTTATAGCCTTGGGTATTTTCGTGTTCGCACAATCAGCTTGCGGGCAGCAAGTGGTGAACGCTTCAACGCTGAACGCGCGGGTAAACGAGCAAACCATTCGGTGGGACAGCAGCCGCTATTCAAATCCTTGGGAACAGGTGAGTTTAGTTGTGGACCTGACATCTCCTGGTGGACGCGTGACTGAGATAGGGGGATTCTATTACGCTACCGATACGTGGATGTTTCGGTTTGCGCCCAATGAGCCTGGAATCTGGATTTGGAAAGCAGCGTTAAGTGATGGCACTCTTAAGGGAAGCTGGGAGGGAACCTTTACCGTTGAGGCGCCTGGAGGAGCTGGCTTCGTTCGGCAGAGTCCCGTAAACCCATACCGTTGGGTCCTGAACACTGGCGGTTCCGATCGGCCTTTTTACCCAATCGGCATCAACGACTGCGTATTTAACCGGAAGGCGAACCTTAACGAGATCGACCCTGACGGACCGATCCGCTTCTGGCTTGACCAGCGCATTGTCGAAAAAGAAGAGTACTTCCAAACTTTCAGCCAAGCCGGCGTTAACTTATTCCGCTGGGGACCAGACAACTGCTCGGTTTCCCTTTACGATCGAATCGCGCCAGAAGGGAATATCTACCGCGAGACCGATGGCAAAAGAATTGACGAGATGCTGCGGGTTGCAGTCCAGAACAAAATAAAGATCTACCAGGTCCTATTCGGCTTTAACCCCCCATTCGCGTTTAGCCCAACCGCGGATCAGATGAATGCGGTCAAGCGCTATCTCAAATACATGGTCGATCGATACGGAGCCCTCGTGGATTTTTGGGAACTGATGAACGAAGCGAGAGCTGACACTGTCTGGTACACACACGCGACTACCTACCTGCGCTCGATCGATGTTTACCAACATCCGATTAGTACCAGCCTGGAACGTCCTGAACACGCCGAGATCGATATCAATTCTCCCCACTGGTATCAACTCGAATCGGAAAACGATTCTGATCTGATCGCTGCCCAGAACTTTCAATTCTGGAAATCTTTCGGCAAGCCCGTCATTGTGGGCGAGCAGGGCAACATGATGCAAAGCTGGGACGATCGTTCCGGCCTGCGCATGCGCCTGCGTTTATGGGCGGCTATGTTCTCGGAAGGGGCCTTGGCATTTTGGAACTCTTCGCGCTTCCATCCTGAAACCCATATAGCGGGCGAGGCGGCAAATATTTACCTCGGGCCGGAAGAACGTTCTTATATTCGCGTTCTGCAGGAATTCAGCAGCCGAGTGCCCATTGACTCACTTTCGTGCGCTGTTTCCGCTTCATCATCGTTGGTGCGAGCTTACGCACTTTGTGGACAAAGCTCTTTATCGGTCTACTTACATGCTTATGGAGATCACTCTCAGACAACCACGGGTCTAACAGTCTGGGCCATGTTTCCAAGGGATGGACAGATTGAGTGGATTCAGCCCGCAACAGGAGACAGCCTTCGTTTACAGCCAGTTCATGCTGGCCTGAACCAAGTAGAAGTACCTGACTTTGTCGTCGATCTTGCAGGGCATTACAAAACGGGCGAGATGACGGTTGTAGCGAAGAGTTCTTGGCAGAACTAAACGGCTGTGGGTCAATGCAACAAACACCTATGCCGTAACGCAGTTCTGCCCGATGTTATCAGGAGAAAACGTGCGTCACCTTAAGATAAAAATCATGTTAGTTGCGTGTTACGCGGCAGCACCGCTTTGGTTGGGTGCCTTCGGGCAATCCCAACCTGGTCTTACTTCCGTTGCGGGAGATGTCGTGGACATTCGGGGCGGCAGCATCGGGGGTGCCCACGTTTCGCTTGCCCCCCAACGAGGATCCAAACTCGTCGAGACTACAGCTGACTCAAGCGGCCATTTCAAGTTTTCAGATCTAAAGAGCGGCGAGTACAGCCTGGTAATTGGGGCGAACGGATTCCAAACACTAACAAGGTCTATTGTTGCGGCACAGAATGCCAATCAAGACACGACATACACGCTTCAAATCTCTCTTGCTCAAACAAGCGTAGATGTTGTGGTGACCGCTACCCGTTTAGCCCAACCGATCGAAGACGTTCCGGCGAGCGTCAGCATCGTCACCCGCGAGCAGATTGAGCAGACGCCCGCCAGAACGATCGACGATGTGCTGCGGCGCGTACCGTCAGTCGACTTACCATTGGCCAGCACCAACGAGCAGCACCCAACCGACACGATTGTTTCTATGCGGGGTCTGAGTGGGATACGTTCGCTCGTGCTGCTGGACGGAGTTCCAATTAACGACCCCTTCTTCGGTTTTGTTCAGTGGAGCGAAGCCCCAGTGGAGATGATCGACCGGGTGGAGGTGGTACGCGGCGGAGGTGCCACTTTGTGGGGAAACAACGCCATGGGCGGCGTTATCAACATCTTGACCAGGCCGATCAACAAGACTGAGCTGGTTGTGGATGCAGCAGGCGGGAGCCGGGGAACGTACCGGTCAAACGTTCATGCGGCGCTGGCAGGTAAGCGGTATGGGCTCGGGATTGACGCTGGCATCAACCATAGTGATGGATACGTTGAACAGGTAAAGGATAGCCGTGGCCCGATTACCGTACCGACCTCTTTCAGTGCAGACACGGTGGCTCTATTCGGCGATGTGAATCTGGGCCACAATCTCACTGCAAGTACACGGATCAGCCACTACGACAACGCGCAGAACTTCCTGACGCGTCTTCAAACCAATGGAGAAGGGGCTTGGCGGTACACCGGGGCGCTGCACTGGAAACCCAAAGATACAGACTCGCTAGACCTGAACGTGTTCCACAGTGACGAGCGCTTTACTACCAGCAACACGGGCACTCTGGACGGTTTTGACCCGACCCAGGCGGAGTATGTCCAAAACTCGCACCGAACACTGGTGAGCAACTTGGGTGCCTCGCTGATGTGGACGCACATGTTCGCGGGAGCACTTCGCTCGGTGTCGGCGGGAGGGGATTACCAGGGCATCCGCGGGAGTGACGCCGCAGCCATTTACGACCAAACAAATACCTACCTTCGCACGGACCTTGGTTCCGGCAATCAGAGATTCGCGGGCGCCTTCATGCAAGCTGACCTGCGCCCGATGAAACATTTGCAAATGCTATTTAGTATGCGCTATCAGGATTTTTACAGTTACAACGGTTTGGACAACTCGCCTGGTGGCCTTGGAACCTCCGTTCCCGCCCGGCACGACGGCGATGTCGATCCCCGCTTCTCCGTTCGGTATCAGTTGCCACAGGGCTTTGCACTTCGGGGCGCAGTCTATCGGGCCTTCCGCGCACCGACGTTGGATAATCTCTACCGGGCGGCATCCGTTCCTGGTTACATCCTTTACGGCAACGCTTCATTAGCTCCCGAAACACTCAACGGCGCTGAAGTGGGATTTGATTTCAACAAGGGGCCGGTCCGTTTCCAGGCGACTGCCTACGACAGCCGGATCTCCAAACTCATTACCTACAGAAATCTGGCTGCCGAAACGTTACCGCCGGGATTCTACCAGGGGGCTCGGCTGATCAACGCAGGCAGCGCGCGCAGCCGAGGTTTCGAGGCGGAGCTGCATTGGCGCATTGCTTCTACTCTTAATACGGTGCTGGGCTATACCTACGCTGACTCAATCGTCACCTCGAACCCGGAAGACCCGGCTAGCGTAGGTGTGCAGCAGCCAGGAATACCAAAGAACCGGGTGAGCGCTGGCGTGGACTGGACCGCCTTCCACGGCATCAAGGTGTCGCCACACCTACGTTATCTTTCGCGCACTAGCGGCGACCCCGATGCGGTTTATCAAACCGATGTGCATTTTGTGGCTGACCTAGCAATCACCGCTCCGCTGAAGAAAGGCTTAGATGGCTTCCTCCAAATAGAAAACCTCTTTGACCGGCGCTATATTGGCACGAACGACGGCTTCACGGCTCCTCTCTATGGCAGGCCATTCACCGCGATTGTAGGTATCCGGCTGAAATTGCACCGGCAGTGACGGTTCCGGCGGAGAACGCGTGAATGGAAACGACTCGAATCAAGCCCGCGACTAGTCCACCAGCGTTTACCGTTGCCGCTCGGAGAACGACGTTACCGGACAACGACAAGACGCTTGGAAATACCGTCCGAGGATGCATCGGGAGGGAGCGTCATTTATGAATTCGGCACCTCGGCCCATCATACGGTGGAGTTGCGGGATGAATCGGTGAGGCGGATCGGGTTGGTCTCGCGGAGTTCGTTTGGGCAGTAGGGTTTCAGCGTTGGTACAGGTGTTCCCTGCTTGATGGGCTGATGAAGTGGGGATTTGGTGTTATTTATAAGGGTAGGCAGCATGATGACAAACCAGTTCGAAGGTAGCGACACCGTTACAGTCACGACGGAGGGACGTACCGTTGTGGACGCGCGCAAGCTTCTGGAAAAGCCGAATGTGAAGGCTTTGATTGCGAGGATCAGCCAGAAATCGACATCGGTGGAACGGCGAGATTCGCGCGACCCGTCATTTAGGAAGCGAACCGGCACTGAATAGGGAGCATGCCTTATAACCTCCTGCTGTTGCCTTTGCTGGGAGGATTTTGGCTGCTGCACCGGACGCACTATTTTCGGTTTCGGGCTCAGACTTTGGACGGGAATCGTCTGTTGTTGGAGTCGGCGCTGGCGGGAGTGGTACTCGCGGTGGTGGCTCGGGTGGCTGTCTTTTATTTCAATCTGTTGCCGCTTTGGAAGACCTGCTGCGGGGTAGAGTACGGGCGGCTTCGGCCGGATGTTCCGTATTTCGGAACGGCGTTTGTTTCTCTGGTGATTGCGTTCGTTACTCCGATTGCGGCCAATTTCGCGATTCGAGAGAGGAAGGCCAAACATTGGGCAATTGCACGGTATGGGAATCACTTTCTGAAGTTGGTGAACGCGGCCGCGGAGAATGAGCAGACTGTTTCGATCACGCTGGACAATCGTAAGGTTTACATAGGCTTCATTTTGGATGCTCCGAATTTGAGTTCGTCAGATTCGCATTTGGCGGTGCTGCCGCTGCTGAGTGGATATCGGGACTCCGATACTTTAGAGCTGCGGTTTACGACCAACTATGTACGGGCGGCGGTTGAGACGGAGACGGATCTGAGTTCCTTTCAGGTGACCGTGCCAACGGCGGCGATCAAGGTGGTGAGCTTTTTCGATGAGCGGGCGTACCCTCACTTTTTTGTGGAGGATTCCGGGGGGAGGGGCCGGGCTGAGTTGCCGATTGGGATTGGGGATGGGGGGTGAGTGGGGGAACCTCAAGATTGATCACAGAAGCAGGGGATTTATTTGTCTCGCTTTGGGCCGTGACGATTACCGGGGGCGAGCAGGCGAGGTCCGGCGGAGGCTTGCGGTGGTCCGTGCCGAAACGGGACTTGATTGCTGGGGTGCAGGTGCTGCTGGAGCGTGGGGAGTTACGGATTCCGAGGAAACTGCCGGGGGCGATAGGTTTATTTCAGGAGTTGCGCGCGATGGAGGCGGAGGTGGCGCCGAATGGGCGCACGCGGTTAGGGGCGGAAGGAGTGGGCGAGCATGACGATCTTAGTGATCGCGCTCGCTCTTGCATGCTGGCGCGCGGGACAAGGCCAAGTGGGGATACGCGGATTTCCGTTGGGGTGGCAGTAAAACAACTCGTCCCCCACGTTCATCAACGGCCCCCACTCCGATTTGCCACTCGCTAAAGCCTATGCCAATACAGCCTTGCGCTTATCGACGCGCGATTTCGCAAACTTCTTCTCGAACTTGTCAATCCGTCCCGCGGTATCGATCAACTTCTGCTTGCCGGTGAAAAACGGATGGCAGCTGGAACAAATTTCTACGCGAATGTCGCCCTTATGCGTTGAGCGCGTTTCGAACTTGTGACCGCAGGCGCACATTACATTAACGGCCGCATATGCCGGGTGAATAGCTTCTTTCATGGGACCCTCCAGAATTAAAACGTAAACCACTACTGTAACACAAACCCCCGCAGACTCTCACGAGCTGCGGGGGATTTGCTAGCCTTACTGATGATACCTGAGGCAGTTTCGCTTCAAACGACGAAGCAGCCGGTCCACAGGAAATCCGGTTCCGCCACTGACTGCGGCATTCCGGTTACTGATGAACAGTCGACCTAGTGGTCGGCCACCTCGTCGGGTCTACAACCATTTATCATTTACCTGGACCACCTCCTTTTTCAGTGATAACTAAAAATTACAACCGGCTCGGAGGTTTGTCAACAACTTTCCTTGGTACACCAACATTTCTTCACCGGCAGAAGAACACCACAAGATGTGGGGTGCTACTTCCTTGAATCGCGAAAATGGCGTTCCAGGAATGTTACTGAGCTTTGCGCTCTCCGGTTTTCTTCTGGCCCTGTTGGGCGCGATTCTCCCTAGCTGGGACTACCTTGTCACCGAGCGGTATTCAGCGGCGGGCTGGCTCTTCTTTGCTCTCGCTTTCGGGGTTGTAACGGCAGGCGAATTGGGCCGAAGATTCCTACCGAAACTGCAAGCACGAATCCTTTTTCTGCTGGGGTCCGCTTTGGCGGCCTTGGCGCTGATTGTTCTGAACCTGCTTCCACCGCCCGTCCGGTTTCCTGAGCAACTGGCCGGGTGGCTCACCATCGGCTTCGCGGCTGGGCTGATTAACGTCTCGCTGTTCGCGACAATTCACGGCTCCTACCGGCGCGATCCAGCCACTACTCTCGCCCAGGCAGGTATCTACTTTGGGGCCGGCTGCCTTGCTTCCGCGGTTTGCGTCGGCGCGTCCCTGCATTTCGGTCAGCTTGGGCAACTGCTGGCTACCGTCGCTTTGGTTCCGGCTTGCTTCGGCCTGTTCTCTGTTCGATCGAAAGCCCCGGTTACTTCGCCCAGCCTCCAGCCGGGTTTCCGGGAAGCTCTCGGGGAATTCTCAAAGCCCGGCGCCATTATCTTCGCTGCTCTACTTCTCTTTCAATCCGGAAGTGAATGGACAGTCGCCGGCTGGCTCCCCCTGTTTCTGACGCACAGGCTGGGCATCAGTCCCGAATCTTCCCTCTGGATGCTGGCGTTTTATTGGTTGGCTCTTCTTCTAAGCCGGATTGCGAGCATCTACCTGCTCGCGCATGCCCGGCATGGCCGAATCCTGTTTGCGAGTGCGGCATCGGCCTTACTGGGTTGCCTGCTCCTGGCAGCTACCGACAACCTGTTCGGGGCTGCGTCGGCAATCTTCCTTCTGGGCGCCGGCTTTGCGGCTGTCTACCCTTTGCTCGCCGAAAAAATGGGTAGCCGTTTTCCCCACTACCATCCGGGTGTTTTCAACAGCATTTTTTCGCTTGCCATGGCCGGCGGGCTGTTGTTTCCCTGGTTTGCGGGGCTTCTTGCCGAGAGGGTCAGTATGGCCGCGATTGTCGCAATTCCGGCCGCCGGAGTGTTCCTGGTTGTCATCCTTCTTCTTGTTCTTTGGTTAGAAAGCAAAGTCACCGGAAGATAACGCTAGCAGTACATGGAACTTCGGTTGCTTCCAAGTAGGCGTGAAGCTCTTTCTTTTCGCTGTTGCAGCGTCTTGCCTGGCTGCGGACCATCCGGACATTACCGGAAGTTGGATTCTGGATGCACCCGGACCGGACTCCCTGACCTTGAATATCTCCAAGAAAGGGAATCTCTTGACCATTTCGCAAACCTCAAAAGCTCCCGGCGATATACGCGTCGTGGAAACTGAGTGCAAAACGGACGGGAGGTTTCATCCGGTGACCGGGCCCATAGGGGGCTCTGTCCGGTGTAAGTGGGAAGGGCGGACGTTGGTCGGAGAAAAAGAGCTGCCCGATGGCGTCAGTAAGGTCACGATGCGCTTTACCGTAAACGCTGGGGGAAGCACAGCTACGGAGCAATTGCATACCACCGGTACCGGAGCAGGTGACACAACGCTGGTCTGGAAACGATGATCGCTCTGCGCATTGCGATTGGAATCGCATTGGTGTACGCCTCCTATACGTTCTATACCCGATGGTCCGAATCGAAGGATGCAGAGCGGCGGGTCCTAGAGAAATCGGCTGAGCAGGCGAAAGAAGATGTAGCGCGGCTGGGAGGCGACGCTCTGAAAATTACCGCGTTCTACGCGAATCCGACCGCGATTTCCAAGGGCCAAACTTCGCGACTTTGCTACGGCGTAATCAACGCGACGGTTCTGGAATTGACTCCTCCGGTTGAAAAAGTCTGGCCCTCGCTGTCCCGGTGCTTCGATGTTTCGCCCCGGGAAAGCACGACGTACCGGTTGAGCGCGCACGGAAAAGGTGGGGTGGTGAGCAATTCCTTGAACGTAACGGTTCAGTAGAATGAAACTGATCTCCACGTTTTGGAGACCGGAGCGTCAAGCTTGTTTAAGGGACCAAAAGTGGAACTCGCCGCGGAATCCGCCCTTGCCAGCCAGGAACAGCGTAACCGTTTCGTTGAAGACAATTTGCGGCGTATCTTTCTGCAGATTTACCGCATGGTGGGGAACGTAGCGGACGCGCAGGATCTGGCGCAGGAAGCTTTCATCAAGGCCCTGCAGCGGCAGGAACAGCTGGTGGATCAGCAGAAAGCGGCGCATTGGTTATCCCGCATTGCAACGAACACGGCACTTGATTTTTTGCGGCGGCACGGTCGGGTTTCGTTCTGTGAAATCGATCAGGCGCCGGAGAGCCATTCCGATTCGCCCGAAGCCCTGCTGCTGCGGACCGAGCATCACGATTATCTGCAGGACGCACTGGGAAGTTTGACGCCGCGGGAGCGCTCCGCGTTCGTACTTCGGGATATCGAGGAGTTGCCGGCAGAAGAAGTAGCGCACCGGCTCGGGTGTTCGCAGGCGACTGTGCGGAGCCACATCGCGAACGCAAGAATCAAGTTGAAGAAGTACATGGCGAGACGAAAACGATGACGCATCCTACCGAATCCGATCTGGCGCTCTATGCGGGCGGCGACCTGCCCTGGTTCCGGCAGTGGCGGGTGGCGCGGCATGTGACAGAATGCGGGGCCTGTCAGCGGGCGGGCGCAGAATACTCCGAATTGCGGACAATTAGAACCGCGGGTCCGGTGGTCAATTGGCAGACGCTGAGCGCGGAGATGAAGGCGAATATCCGGTTGGGCCTGGAGGCGGGCGAGTGCGTGGGACACGCTCCGGCACCGCGGCCGATTATTTCCGGAATGCGGCTGGCTGTAGCGGGTGGGTTGTTGACAGTTCTGGTGGCGGTAGGGGCTTACGTGAACCGGCCTGTATTGCGGCAGATTTCGGGCACCGTTCTGGAGGCTTCCGGCAGCGGCATCCAGGTGCGCGGAGTGCAGCAGACTTTGCGGATCATGAATCCCCCCTCCCAAAAGGTGATGTACACCGTAGGCGCGCAGGGCGAATTGACAGCGCGTTCGGTGGACCCGGCCACGGGCAATGTGGCCATTACTCATGTTTATGGCGAATAGATTTTTAGTTCTGGCCTTGGGCGCGGCGGCAATGTCGTTTGCGCAGGAAACACCGCTCGATCCGAACAGTTCGATCAAGTTCAATCTGCCGCAAGGGTCGCCTGTCTCGATGATGTCGGCGAACTATGAAAATTCCCGGGCGACGGCGCGTGGTGGGGCGCTGGTGCTTGATCTCCATATCTCGTTGACCCTGCGGAACCAGGATTACAAGCGTATCCATGCGATCACAATGCTGGTTTCAGCTCATGAAACAGCAGCGGGCGGACGGGCTTCCTATTCCATTCCCACGCTCGATGTGAGACCGGGTGAATCATTTCCCCTGAAGATTGACGTGCAGTTGATTCGCCCGATTCAAGCGGGAGCGGGGCCGCTGGTGGAAGTGTCGCTCGATGGCGTGTTGTTCGAAGGCGCGAAGTTTTTCGGACCGAACAAGTTAAATTCGCAGCGGACGATGACGTTTTGGGAGATGCAAAATCAGCGCGACCGGAATTACCTGAAGCAAGTGCTGGCGACCCGCGGAAACACGGGTTTGCAGGACGAAATGGTGGCGAGTTTAAGCCGCCAGGCGGAACGTCCCGGGCTGGACGTGCAGGTGCGGCGCGGCGGGCGCGTAGTGGCGGGCTCAGCGGCGCCTAACCGGACGACGCAGTTCGCGTTTTTGAATATCCCCCAGGCACCAGTGGAACTTACCGACGGTTGGGCGGAGATTTCCGGCAATGAAGCGAAGGACGCGAAGGTGCATCTGGATAACAAGTCGAAGCGGCCGGTCAGGTATGTGGAGGTGGGGTGGATTGTGAAAGATACCGCCGGTCATGAGTTTATGGCCGGGTCCATGCCTTCGGCCGAGGCGGAGATGTACTTGCCGGCGGGCCAGCGGGGCGAGATGTATCAGAACACCACGCTGCGGTTTTCGCACGGACCAGGGCAGCCGGTCGCGATCGGCAGCATGACCGGATTCGTCAACCAGGTGGAGTACGCAGATGGGACCGTTTGGGTGCCCACGCGTGAAGCGCTTGGGAATTCCCATCTGGGTAAGCTGCTTTCGCCTTCGCCGGAGGAGCAACGCCTGACGGATCTGTACCACAAGAAAGGCTTGGCGGCGCTGTTGCAGGATTTGAATCGCAATTAATGGAATGGATCGGGCACCCGGTGGATTCGTTGCCGTTGCGCGAACGCGTAAAGCTGAACGGCAAGTGGATCGCGCTGGAAATTTACACGCCGGAGACGCTGCCGCTCAGGCTGATCGAAGCCGTAGGCGTTTCCACGGCCGAATGCGTCACGCAACTGCGCAATCGCGGTCTAGACCCGTCACGGTATGAGTTCACACTGATCACGCCGCCTTACTAAGCAATACAATAGCGTATGCGCTATCTGCTCTTTGTGCTGTGCCCAGCACTGCTCGCAGCCCAGGACCTTTCCCTCTTTCAATCTCTGAAATACCGGTCGATTGGGCCCTATCGCGGAGGCCGGGTGACGACAGTCACAGGAGTCGATTCTGTTCCGGGAACTTTTTATTACGGAGCTACCGGCGGAGGCGTTTGGAAGACCACGGATAGCGGGCTGAATTGGGATTCCCTTTCCGATGGGCAGCCGTTCGGAACCGGCTCAGTGGGTGCAATCGATGTGGCGCCTTCTGACCCGAACATCATCTACGTCGGGATGGGAGAATCTCCCATCCGTGGGGATTTCAGCTATGGCGACGGCATGTATAAGTCCGTCGATGCGGGCAAGACCTGGAAACATATCGGTCTGATGAACACGCGGCAGATTGCGCGCGTGAAGGTGAATCCGAAGAATCCGGATATTGTCTATGTCGCGGCCCTGGGGCATGTATGGGCGCCAAATGAAGAGCGCGGCATTTACAAGACGATTGACGGCGGCAAAACCTGGAAGCAGGTGTTTACGCGCGGGCCCAAGGCGGGTGCTATCGATCTGGTGTTCGATCCTTCAAACGCGAACGTGTTGTGGGCGGGTTTTTGGGAGGTGTATCGCAAGCCCTGGACGCTGGAATCCGGTGGACCGGGCAGCGGGCTGTTCAAGACCGCGGACGCGGGGGAAACCTGGACGGACATGACGCGTTCGCCCGGGTTGCCGAAGGGCATGGTCGGTAACGTAGCGCTGGCGATTTCGCCGGCCAACCCGGAGCGCATGTGGGCCATGATTGAGGCGGAAGATGGCGGGCTTTTCCGGAGCGAGAACGGAGGGAAAAACTGGGCCAAGGTGAATGAAGATCGGAAGCTGCGGCAACGGGCCTGGTACTTCAACCGGATCTTTGCGGATACGAAAAACCAGGACGTGATATACGCGGCAAACGTAGGGTTCTTCCGGTCAAGCGATGGCGGCAAGACATTCCCGGCCACGATCATGACGCCGCATGGAGACAACCACGATTTGTGGATTTCGCCTTCCGACCCGCAGCGAATGATTGAAGGGAACGATGGTGGCGCTGTGGTGACCGTGAATGGCGGGCGCACCTGGACCGATGTGGCGCAGCCGACCGCGCAGTTTTATCGCGTGACGCTCGATGACGATTTCCCGTACAACATCTACGGCGCGCAGCAAGACAATACAACCGTGAAGATTGCGAGCCGCACACTGACCGGGAGCATCGATACCAGCGACTGGTATCCGGTGGGCGGCGGCGAGAGCGGTTGGATTGCGCCGTATCCGAAGAATCCCGATGTGGTGTTTGCAGGTTCCTATGACGGGCTGATTACCCGGTATGACCACAAGACGAAGCAGATGCGCAACGTGACCGTGTGGCCCGATAATCCGATGGGCGCCGGAGCTGAGGCGATGAAGTATCGATTTCAGTGGAATTTCCCGCTCCTGTTTTCGCCGCATGACCCGGAGTTGTTGTACGCGGGAAGCAATGTGCTGTTCGCATCGCGGGACCAGGGGCAGACCTGGAAAGCAATCTCGCCGGATCTGACGAGGAATGACAAAGCGAAGCAGCAATCGTCGGGCGGGCCGCTTACGAAAGACAACACGAGCGTGGAGTATTACTGCACCATCTTCACGGTTTCGGAATCGCCAATGAAGAAGGGGCTGATTTGGGCGGGTTCTGACGACGGCCTGGTGCATGTCACGCAGGATGGCGGCGCCCACTGGCAGAACGTAACGCCCAAGGGAATGCCGGAGTGGATGCAGATCAATTCGATTGAGGCGTCGCCCAGCGCGCCCGGTACGGCGTACTTCGCGGGCACCATGTATAAGTGGGATGATAACCGTCCCTATTTATTCAAGACGACGGATTACGGAAAGAGCTGGGTAGCAATCAACAACGGCCTGCCTGCTAACGCGCCGACTCGCGTGGTGCGGGAAGATCCGAATCGCGCCGGATTACTGTTCGCGGGAACGGAAACGGGAATTTATCTTTCGTTTGACGGAGGAGCGAAATGGCAGCAGTTCCAGTTGAATCTGCCGGTGGTTCAGATTTCGGATTTGGCCTTCCATAAGCGCGAGAAGGATCTGGTGGTGGCGACGCATGGAAGGTCCTTCTGGGTATTTGACGATTTGCCGTTGTTGTATCAGGCGGCTGCGGTGCAATCTGCTGCCGCGCAATCTAAGGAAGCGAAGTTGTTTCCGCCCAAGGATACTTACCGGCTGCCCGGCGGGGGCGGACGGCGCGAGCGCGGCGGCCACGCCACCGTGGGGGCAAATCCGGCTTCTGGCGCTGTAGTTTACTTCTCTCTGGCCGAGAAGCCGAAGGGCGAAGCAAAGCTCGAGTTCCTGGACGAGAAGGGCACGCTGATTCGCGATTTTTCGAGCAAGGTAGCCGAGAAGCGCGCCTCCGAAGCGCCGGCCAGCAGCGCGGAAGAAGAGGAGTTCGCGCCCCGAAGCAGCGGTTCCACGCGCGTGCCCACCGAGGTAGGGCTGAATAAGTTCGTGTGGGATTTGCGGTATCCCGGATGCCGTGCAGTTTCCCGGAATGATTTTGTGGGCGGGAACAGTTCGGGGCCCAGCAGTGGTTCCCGGCAAGTATACGGTCCGCTTGACCGTTGACGGCAAAGCACAGACGCAGACGTTTCTGGTCCAGAAGGATCCGCGGCTTACTACGACTCCGCAAGAGTATCTGAGCCAGTTAGAGCTCGAATTACAAATCCGAGATAAGTTGACGAAGACGAACCAGACGGTGCTCGATATCCGCGACGTACGAAAGCAGATTAACGAACTTGCCGCGCGGACGAAGAACGCATTGGTCATTGAGCGCGCGAAGGCGCTGACAAAGAACATGACCGAAGTGGAGGAAGCGCTATATCAAACAAAGAATAAGGCGAATGAAGATCCGTTAAACTTTCCGATCAAGCTGAATAACAAGATCGCCGGCGTGCTTGCAGCGCTGGAGATGTCGGATTCGCCCCCCACGCAATCGCAATCCATGGTTTATGAGGATTTATCGACTGCAATCAACGCGCAACTTCGGCGCTGGGATGAAATCGTAACCCGGGATCTTCCGCAGTTCAACAAGCTGGTGCGGGATCAGAATATTCCGGCGGTGGGCGGGAACCAATAAACACTTGGAGCGGCTTACTTCGCTAGACGCATTCCGGGGCGCGACCATTGCGTCGATGATTCTGGTGAATAACCCTGGGAGTTGGGACCAGGTGTACGAGCAGTTGGACCATTCGGTTTGGAATGGATGGACTCTGACCGACATGGTGTTCCCTTCTTTCCTGTGGATGGTGGGCGTAAGTATGACGCTTTCATTCAGCAAGCGGCTGCAGCAGGACCATTCGCGCGGGCGCCTGATGCTGCATTCCGTGCGGCGATCCGCGTTGATTCTGGTTGTCGCCTATGCATTGCAGCAGTTCCCGTTCTATACCTTTGAGGCAATTCGAATCCCGGGGGTGCTGCAGCGAATCGCAGTGTGTTATGTAATTGCCGCGGCGATTTGGTTGTATACCGGAACGCGCGGCGTGGTGATCGCGCTTAGTGTCTTGCTCATCGGCTACTGGATGCTCATGAC
Source organism: Bryobacterales bacterium (assembly GCA_963795835.1). Lineage (GTDB taxonomy): Bacteria > Acidobacteriota > Terriglobia > Bryobacterales > Bryobacteraceae > JALYXI01. The sequence continues at coordinate 147,508 of CAWCJC010000007.1, forward strand.
TCTGTACCCCGTGCCTGGGTTCGGGCCGGGTGTGCTGACCAAGGATGGCAACTTTGCAAAGTATATCGATGGCCTGGTGTTGAGCGGGCATATGTGGCGGCAGACGCGAGATTGGGACCCCGAAGGAATTGTCAGTACTCTTCCGGCAATTGCGACCACTTTGTTTGGGATCTTGGCGGGAGTTTTCCTGAAAAGCGCCAGGCCCCAGGCGGAGAAGACTTCCTGGTTATTTGCGAGTTCCTGTTTGTTGGTGTTGTGTGGGACTGTGATGAACATCTGGATGCCGATCAATAAGAATCTGTGGACCAGTACTTTCGCGGTGTTTATGGCGGGAATGTCTATGGGGTTGTTCACTCTCTTCTACTGGTTCATCGACGTGGAGGGGCATAAGAGGTGGGCTAAGCCGCTGGTCATTTATGGTATGAATGCGCTTGCCGCTTATGTGTTGTCCGGGGTCATTGCGCGGTTGATGGAGGTGATAACGATCGGGAATCGGCCGGCGCAGACGGTCCAGGTTTGGGTATATCGGAATGTTTTGCTGTCTTTGGCTTCACCAAAGCGGGCATCGGTTCTGTACGCGCTTGCGAATGTCGCTGTAGTGTTTTGTTTTAGCTATCTGCTGTACCGGAGGAAGTGGTTGATCCGGCTTTAGATCACCGTCCGTGGGCTGGCGCAACATTGGCTCTTACCGAGCGGAGTTGGGCATCTTCCAGGCGTTTGGCTTCCTGCCAGGTGTAAAGCATTCGGTGAATCACGGTTAGGTTGGATAGCACGGCGATAACCCAGAGCGCGGGGGCCATTCTGTCGAACAGGCCACCGATAATAATCAGGACTACTCGTTCCGGGCGCTCCAGGAATCCTACTTTACACTTCGGGATTTCGTTTTCCGCCCTCGCACGGGTATAACTCACCATTACCGAACCCGTCATTACAACTGCTGTCAAGACGATGTAGAAGAAGCGATTGATCGACGCGTAATAGACCAACAGGCCTATATAGAGGCCCAGGTCGGAGTATCGGTCCAGCACGGAATCGAAGAAGCCGCCGAATCTGGTGACGCGGTTCGTTTCCCGGGCAACGCGTCCATCGACCATGTCAAAGAGACCCGCGCCAATCACGACCAGTGCGCCCGGCAGCAACTTGCCGGCAGCGAAGAGAAAGGCCGCCCAGACATTAATCAGCAGGCCAATAAAGGTAAGCACATTGGGGTGGATTCTTGACAGCGCGAGCGTGTTGACGATCGTCTCCAGGATCTTGCCGCAGAACCAACCAATGCTCCTTGTTACCGTCATAATTGCTTACGCCATTTCGTGAATGGTTTTGAGCCTCAGAATCTCCAGTTCCTTCATCCCGCCGGGGAGTTGAACTTTCACGACATCACCGATTTCCTTCCCTACCAGGCTGCGGCCGATCGGCGAGCCGGTTGAGATCATTCCGCGCGCTGCGTCGGTTTCCTCCGTCATCACCAGCGTGTAGGTCAACTCTTCGTCCTTCTTTAAATCCAGCACGACGACTTCCGAACCCAAACCCACTCTATCCGTGGGAATCCTGGTGAAATCGATCATGCTGACCTCGGCTAACCGCCCCTTTAACTGGTTGAGTTTCGCGTTCACCATCCCCTGGCGCTCTTTGGCGGCGTGGTACTCCGCGTTTTCTTTGAGGTCGCCATGGGCGCGCGCGGTCAGGATCTGCCGGGGCAGTTCGACCCGCATTTCGATTTCAAGGGCGGCGATTTCATCCTGGATCTTCTTTTTGATGTCGAGCATTGCCTAATCCGCCATTATAGCGGCTTCAAATCGTGCAGAAGCGTCGGAATCAGTTCGGAAACCGTCGGATGGATGTGCATGGCATTGAGCAGTGTAGCCGATGTTCCTTTGGCATACATGGTGTCCAAAACGCAGTGGATCGCTTCGTCGCATTCCACGCCGAGAAACGAGGCTCCCAGGATTTCGTGCGTGTCGGCGGCTACCAGAATTTTCAGGAATCCCTTGTCTTCGCCCTTCTCGACCGCGCGCCCAACTCTGGTCATCGGACGAGTGGCCACAAGCGCCTTCCGGCCTGACTTCCGGACTTCCGACTCAGTCATGCCGACGCGGCCCAGCGGTGGATCAATATAGACGTTATAGGCTGTGATTCGGTCCGAAACGCGGCGGGAGTGAGGCTGTTTACGATTCGCGGAAACAATTTCGTAGTCGTTATAGGAGGAGTGGGTCCAGGCGCCTTTGCCGTTACAATCGCCCATAGCCCAGATACCGTCCACGCTGGTGCGGAGTTCGTCATCCACTTCGATAAAGCCTTTCTGATCCAGATGCAGACCGGCGGCTTCCGCGTTCAAGCTGTCCGTGTTCGGGATTCGGCCAAGCCCAACCAGGAGATGCGATCCCGAAGCTTCCCCGCCCGCCCAAGTAATGCGGATCCCAGGAGAAACAGCAATGCCCTCAGCGCCAGTCACGATGCGAATCTCTTCGTCTTCCAGAATGCGGCGGACTGCATCGGTGACGTCATGGTCTTCGCGGCTCAGCAGATTGGGCGCGCGCTCAATCACGGTTACTTTGCTGCCGAAGCGGCGGTACATCTGGGCAAATTCGAGCCCGATATAACTGCCGCCCAGAATCAGTAAGTGTTCAGGCAGGAAATCCACATCCACCATGCCGGAGTTGGTGAAGTAGGGAACGCCGGCAAGACCGGGGATATCCGGGGATGGCAGCGCGACCCCCGGTGTTGAGATAAATCTCCGGGGCTTCCAGAGTCTCTCCGTTGACCTCGAGCGTATGCGGGCCGGTGAAGCGGGCATGGCCTTCAATCACGCGGCAACCTTGAAGCTCGACGAGCGACTTGCGGACGCCGCTTTCGGACTGGCCCGCGACAGAATCCTTTCGCGCGCGAACCTTCTTCATGTCGACGGAGATGGGTCCGGCAATATTCACGCCGTATTGAGAAGCGCGGCGAGCTACCCAGGCCGTGCGAGCGCTGGCAATCAGTGTCTTCGTAGGGATGCAGCCGGTGTTGACGCATGTGCCTCCGAAACGCTTACGCTCAATGAGGGCGATCGCTTTCCCTTCAGCGGCGAGATCGTGCGCCAGGGACGGTCCTGCCTGCCCGGCGCCGATAATGATGGCGTCGAAATGAGTGGACACTAATTGGCCTTGATCGCGCGTGGGATGTCGATCAGGCCGAACCCGTCGAACGGGCTATACCCCTTTCCGATGTTGTTCATAAAAATTCCCGTAGCCGGAGTTCCGCTGGAGAATGTGGCGGTCACCTTGGCGCCCGCCAGGAGGTCGGCTGAATTTCCGCCGGTGTTGATGGTGGCCAAGTCCCGGTCGATCCCGAAATTGAGAAACAAGCCGCTGGTGAAGCCGCTGAACTGCAGGTTCAGAACAGTAGAGCGTTCGGTGGGCTTTGGCGACGTGATCGCAACGCCTGGGCTTGCAGCGCCAACGGTCAGTGGCAGCCCGGTCTGGGGCGAGGGATCGAAATTGAGGCCGACTGGACCGAGATCGATCGTTAAACCGGTGAGAATCTGGCCGGGAGTAGTGGACAGATATTCGATATGAAAGAAGTTGGGGGAAGAGGCAGACGCGTTCGAGCTATCACCAGTGGCCGTCACCGTGATTGCCGCGCCACCACTCGCCATGATTGCCTGGCTGAAGTTCACGTCGAGATCCCGTGCCGCGGCGGAGGCCTGAAACTTGGAACGAATCTGATCATTGGTAAGAGACCCGGGCCCGCCCGCGGCTTGCAGTAGAAGAGCCGCGCCGCCTGCTGCGTGGGGGGCGGCGGCGCTGGTGCCGGGGAAACTGAAGAAGGTATCATCGCCTTCCATAAAAGCGAAGAAGGTGGTAATCACGTTGTCGGGCGCGGCGATATCGGGCTTGTAGCGAACTTCCGGGGTGGCCAGGCGCTTGCCCTTCGAATCGAAGACGATGGTCACCGGGCCAGGGCTGGAAAATGGCTCCAAGCTGGGGGTGAAAGTCGAGGGTACGGAGCCATCATCGAACACGTAGGCCGCGACGGCTTGCGCGTTGCGGGAAGCGGCGTGACCGTAAAGGACAGATTGTTGGGAATCGATGTAGTCGCCGGTGGCGTCGCCATCGGGCGCCGGAAAGATCACATACCGGACACGAGTGGCGAGATGAGTTCCGCGGCCTGTACGGACAAGCGCGAGGCGGTAAGTTCCGGGTGGGATATCGGCGATCTCAACTGGCTCATCGGTACTGAAATTATTTGCGCCGAACAGGGCGAGATAGCGGCCTCTGCTGTCGAAGAGAAGGATATTGAGATCCGTCGTAATTCCTGACGGAGTGAGATCGAACGGATCGTCCCATTGCAGGACCAGGGCGGCGGTGCTGGATCCAGTGATCGTGATGTTCTGGTACAGAACAGGGGCGCCATCCCGATAGGGATTAAAGTTATGAAAGCCGCCGGAAGTGTCGACGCGGGCTGGGATGCCGGAGAGGGTGATACCGGGCGTAGGGAGCGCTCGGGCCGTGATGTCGGGGACGATCCGCAGGTCCGAGCTATAGCCCAGGCCCGCCTGATTGCCGGCGGAGCTGAAATAAGCAACCTTTCGGCCGAGAAGAGTGTCGCTGGTAACGGCGTCGTCTATGGCCTGAGCGATCGGGCCATCGGAAAACATCGGCTCATCCAGATAGAAGGTGTCGTCGACAAGGATATCCGCGCCACATGCGGGATCGGTCCGGAGACGGCGGATATTCTTCGCGAAACTGATGGGGCCGAGAGCGGCGCTGGCAAAGCAGAGGGCAGTGCCGGGAGCAACGTCATAAGCGATTTGAGCCATGGCGCGCCCTTCGTCCGTGGCGCCGCTGGTGGAATCCAGGCCTTCGGAGAGAAATTTCAGGCCGGGACGGCCTTCCGCGACTCCCATGTTCGGAAGATCGCCGGTGGCAACGTCGTCCGCTGCCTGAGTGGGTCCGCCATAGGTGTCAAAGCTATCGGAGAGGACGCCGATGGTAATACCCTGACCGGTAATCCCTGTGGCGTTGACCTGATCAGAGTGAATGATCTGGACGCCTTGCGACGTGACGGACCCTACGTTTTGGATGGGCTTGCGAGAGAGCTTCAGGGAAACAACGCCTGGTGAAGTGGCGAGCGCAGCAACGGAATCAAGCGGGAGGAAGAGGGAGAGCAACGTGGGCTGAAATGCGTCCTCAGCGGAAATGGTTCCGCCCAGCGCTGCGAGCGTGGCTCTCATCCGCACGGGAGAGACGGTGCCATCGAGCACTAGGGTCACCAAGACGCGGTTCGTTGTATCCGAAACGAGGCGGCGGTTGGCCAGTGCTTTACCGCGAAGGTCCAGGGCCATCATTCCGGCAGGACGCGAGCGGTGAAGAGTCACTAAATCGCGCAAACCACTGTCCAGATTCTCCGGAAGGTCCAGGGATTGAGCGAACAGCAGAGGACAGAAAACAAGCAGGGAAAGCAGCCGCTTGGCGGAAAGAGCCATAAAGATCCAATAATACCGTTCAGCTCTTCATGCGAAGCAGCAAGTACATGCCGGCAAGAGAGAAAAGCGCGTCCGGTGCCCACGCTGCCACAACGGGGGGAAGGTGGTTCACGTTGCCGATCTGTTCGAAAAGCTTGTCCACCCCCCAATACGCCATGGCAACGACCAGGCCCACGCCAATGCCCGCCATCGCTCCCCGGTTCCCGACCAGGAATCCGAAAGGAATGGAGATCATCGCCATAATCAGCGCGAACATCGGTACCGAAAACTTCTTGTAAAGCTGTACACGAAGTTGTACCGTATCGAAGCCGCTTTGCTGCAGGTCTTTGATATAGCGTTGCAGTTCTAGATAGTTCATCTGCTTGTCCTGCTTCACTTCTTTGATGAAGTAGCTGGGGGGCTCGGTCAGTTCGGGGAAGGTAGTGGCCTGAAAAGCGTTGTAGTGGGTCTCGATGGTGCCTGTCACTTCGCGGGAGACGCCCTCTTGGAAGATCCAACTATTGAGTTGCGGCTGCCATTGGGCGCGTTCAGCGCTAATCTGCTTGCGCAATTGGAAGCTCCGGGGATCGAGTTCATAAACGTTCACCCCGACCATGATGTTTTGCGCCGTATCGAACAGCTTGTAGTAAAAGATGCGGGAGTTATCGGTGTCGAAAATCCATTTGCGATCCGGACGCACGTAAGTTTGCACGGCGCGGCCCTTAATCTCATTCCGGATCGCGTCCTGTTTCAGGTTGGCCTGAGGGATGTAGTAATGGTCGAACGCGAAAAGGCCTCCGCTTAGCAGCATGCTGAACAGGATTATCGGCAGCCCCAACCGACGCACGCTCACCCCGCTGGCTTTGAACGCGGTGACTTCATTGTTCTTCGTCATCACGCCGAAGGTGACCAGCACGCCTACCAGAACGCTGATAGGAAGCGTGTCGTAAATGAGCTTCGGAGTAAGAAACGCCAGGAACGTAAAGACTTTGATGAGTGGAATTTTGTTCCGGATGATATAGCTGAGCAGCTCGAAAAAGTTGTATACCTGCGCCATGGCCACGAAGCTGAGCAGCCAAATGCTGAAGTAAAAAAGAAACTGGCTGAGGACGTAGAAATCGAGAATCTGGAACAGCAGGACGCGCGAGCGGGCTGAGCGGGTCTCAAATCGCGAGTTCCGGGTCGGGTGGACCGCAAGGCGGTTCCAAACGCCTACCACCCAATGGCGAACAATGCCCAGGACGTCACGGTCGCCGGGGCGTTCCAGACCGGCAAGCATGATCAGTCCAGCAACGAAGCAGACCACGTTCGGTAGCCAGACCGCGGTCTCCACGCTGAGCGCACGTTGGCGAGCCATTCCGGTAAGGCTGATATAGGCGAGGTAATAACAGAAAAAGGCAAGAAAGATGGCGACGATGTAACCGGCCGACTTGCCTCCTTTGCGAGAGTGAACGCCTAGCGAGATTCCAATCAGGCCGAGCACGATGCAGGCAAGCGGGAGCGCCATACGGCTGTGAAATTCTACGCGCGCGCCGATTCCCTCATCGGACCGTTTGTCGGTGGTCTTCACGACTCGATACAACTCGGGCGTCGGCATCTCACTATAGGCTTTGGCCTTCACCTCTGAAGGCTGGGATGCGTCGAGCACCTGCTGGCCTCGCGGATATGTCTGGTGGTACCCTTGGCCGCCTTGCGCGACTTCATGGCTGCTGGCGTCCTGAAGCGAGAGCTGAATGCTGTTGTGAGTAAGATCAGGCACTGCGATGATGCGGTCGGCGATGGTGATGCGCGGACCCTCAATCGGTTTGCCGTCCACCATGGGGCGTTCTTCAGGCGGAGTAAGGTCGGCCAGGAAGACGCGGCGCCAAACGACGGGCTTGCTGGGAAGAATGTCGCTGACGTAAAGAACTGTTTTGGGAAAGCTTTCCTCAAACACGCGCGGTTGGATTTCGGCCGTCAACTGCTCAGCGGCGATGCGGTTCAAGATAATGTAGCTGTTCCGAATGGCCAGCGGGGTAAGCCAAAGTGACGCAGAGCCGGCAATCAGGGCGGTCAGCGTGCAGAACAACATCACGGGCGGGGTGACCGTGCGGCTGGAGATGCCCGCTGCGCGCATGGCGGTGATTTCGCCGTCCGATGCCAAACGGCCCAGGCCGATCAGGATTCCTACGAGGGTGCCAAACGGAATAGCAAGCGGAAACACCTGGGGCAGCGCGTAGAGGAAAAGTTTAGCTCCGCCCTGGGTTGTAACGGACGTGCTCACCAGGATCCGGAGCAGCAGTTTGCCCGGACCTTGGAGGAAAATGATGAAGGTGGCAAGGATGGTTCCGAGAAACGCGCTTGCCAGCACTTCCCGGAAAACATACCTGCTGAGAATTCTCATGGAGCGAGAACAGGAGGCGGAACGATCGGCAGCTTCGGTAATTCGTCTTCCAGCGGAAGAAGTTCCAGATCGTCGATGAGAATGCTTGGGGCAACAACCGACACTTCAGAAGCCTCCGAACCCGCGCCCATTAGGGCGAAGGGGAAGCCGTTTTCCAGATAGTCGAATGCGTTGGCATCGTCGCCCGCAGCCAGGATATCTTTGAGCGAACGCACGTTCAGGCCGCGAAAGTGGAGGCCGCGAACCAGCTCTTCGTGCCCGTCGACAAAAACCTTGTAGATGAGTATAGGCAGGCTGGTGACGCGCGCGCCCCCCTGGCCGGAGAGCAGCCTTCGGGCTTCATCGATGGAAGCGGAAGACGGAAAATCCATCTTTCGGACCAACAGACCATAGGGCTTGCCGCGCTGGGTGCAGATCTCGATCAGCTTCTGGCGCAGCTGCGGGACGGTGGAGGTTTCCGAAGCCTGGATAAACAGGTTCGAAGGCGCGGCTGTGCGGGCCCCGAACGCTCCTGGGAGCCGGGCGCGTCCATTCGAGGTGTTGAAGCCGCGAACGGGCTGGCGGGTAAGGAGAAAGCTCTTCAGGATGCCTTTATCGATGATGGTGAGCGGCTGCGCGGGCACGCCTTCGTCGTCGATGGCAAAGCTGCCGAACAGCTGGCGGCCTTGATATTCGTTCTGTGTAGGGTCGTCAACAACCTTGAACATTTCAGGCAGGACGCGCACACCCTGGCGGCCTTCGAGTTCGCTGGTGGGGATGGAGCCAGGTTGGCCGGGTTCGAGAACGGGCTTGCGGGTGAGCGCGAGATTCTTGCCAAGCACCTCAGCGAAGATTTGAGAGCCCGCAACGCCTTCAAAGAGAACCGGGCCGGAATAATTTTCGCCCATGGGAGCCTGGGCCAGTTCGAGTACGTGTTGCGAGAGTGCTCGGGCGGAGCGCTCCATTTCGGCCTCGCTGGGAAGACGGCCGGATTCGCGCGATTCAAAGACGGCGGCATCGCGCAGCAGCATGCCGTCTGCCGCCTGGGCCACGGCGCGCAGCCGCACCACGCTCAGGTTCGAGTGCATACGCAGTTCCGCGCCTTCCGACGTCAAGAAATAATGCGTGCCATCGAGCGCGGAAAACTCAACGGAAGAGTTCTTCAGCTTCGGCGTGCCGAGAAAGACGCTGGAGAGTTTGCGTGTGCGGTCAAGCCAGGGGGCCAGCTTGAACGTATCCATGGTGACCGGTTCCAGGAGCTTGACCGGTTGGGCTTTGCTGAAATCGGGAAGTTTCTCGGCTTGCGTGATATTTCGCAGGGCCGCGCGCTTGCGGGAGATGGCTTCGAGCGCGGATTTATAGCTTTGATCGGTGGCCAGCCAGAGGCTTTGGCGGAGGACGCCGTAGCTGTTATCGAGCGGGAGCCGGACATCGTAGCGCGACCCGAAGTTAAAAGCGCTGCCGACGTAATTCGTATTATCGAAATCGTAATTGCCGACGCGGACGTGGACGCGCGGGGCGCGGAAGTGGCCGTCGGAAGAAGTAATGAGCGCGCCCAGGCTGGCGACGGCCGAGTACTGGCGCGCGTCGTCCACTTCGTACTCGATATAGTAAGGCGTTTCGAGATTGGTGAGCTTCAGCGTCATGGAGCGCGAGAGTTCGTCGCGCATCGCTTTCAGGACGATATCGTCCTGGGCGTAGAGGCAGGTTGTGAGAAGAGCGAAAGGGAAAAGCCGCTTCATTCCGTCGGTCCCTGAATTGGATTCGGGAGGAGGGGCGGACGTTCCTGCGATTTGTCTTTTTTCTGAATTTCGATTTCGGAGATCAGCAGCGCGGGGGAAATGGCGGAGACGGGGACCGTGCCCGATTCAGCCCCGCAATAGCCGTTGAAGATATCCACCTTGTCCGACGTGGCCATGATCTTCGCGAAGCTGGCGAGCGGAGTGCCGACGATATCGGCGCCGCGGATGAGTTCGTCGGGGCGGCCATCGGGGTAAACGCGGTAGACGATGACAGGGATCACCTTGAAAGCCTGGAGGCCGGAGCGGCCGGTGGTGGTGAAGCCGCCGGTGATGTCATCGAAATAGAGGCCGTAGGGCTTGTTCTGGCGCTTCACTTCGGCAATCAGCATCTCGCGCAGGCGGGCATCCGGGACGGTCCTGGTGCTGCGGACCAGAAGATTCGACTGGCGGGAGACGACTTCCAGACCCGGCTGGCGGCGGCCGTGACCGTTCGAGTGAACGAAGCCATCGATGGGAGAGCGGGACATCAGAAACGTTTTGAGCACACCGGCATCGACAAGGCGAACCGGGCGTGGCTTCGACCCCTTCGTCGTCATAGGCGTACCAGCCGTTCAGGTCCGTGTTGTTGATCTTGCGAAGGGTGGCGTCGAAATCGACGGTGAGGAAATCGGGGAGGATCTTTTCGCCCAGGCTCTTGGTGAAGGTCTGGCCTTCGGTATCGTCCTTCTGGCGATGGCCTTCGATGCGGTGGCCGAAGATCTCGTGGAAGAACACGCCGGCCGCTCTGCCGGAGAAAATGGCGGGGCCGACGGCAGGCTCCGTGACAGGAGCTTTAAGCAGCGCTTCCACGTGGCCGGCGACGCGCTCGATGGAGGCGAGAAGTGCGTCATCCTTGGGCAGGTTCGCGGCATCTACGGCATCGAAGGTCTCGGCGTCGGAGAGATCCATGCCGTCGGTGCTTTTGGCTTGGGCGGAGATGATGACGCGCGAAAAGCCGCGGCCATGCTGGAGGTGGCCGCCTTCAGTGCTGGCGAAGTAGCGGGTATCTTCCTGAGACGTAACGCTGACGCCGGAGTTGAGCAGCGCCGGATGCTTGGCGAAGGCGAGCGAGAGTTTGCGGACTCGCGCTTCCCACTGTTCGCGGTCGAACTTGATCTGATGGACGGGTTCCGTGTGGGTGAAGGAGGGATCGGAAGAGAAATCGTCCGAAGCATCGCGCTCGGCAACCTTCACTTCCTGGTTGGTCTTGATCTTGATAAGGCGCTCGGCCGCCAGACGGTAAACGCGGTCGGTTTCGAGCCAGAGGCGCTGCTTGATAGCGTTGGGGCTGTCGTCCACCGAGAGACTGGCGCCAGATGTGAACTGGACGCGCTCGCCGCGGACGCGGTGATAGTTATCGAGCTTAGGTGTGCCGACGCGGATGGAGAGATCGAGGTAACGGTTCTTCGAATCGCCAGTGGTGTTTAGCGCGCCCAAGGTGGCGCCGGCGACGTGGAATTCCACTTCCGTGACTTCGTAGGACATGAAGTACGGGGGCGGATCGGCCTTCTGCTTCAGGACGAGGAAGTTGCGCTGTAATTCTTCGGAAAGTGTGGAGAGGACGATTCCGGAAGGAGCCGAGGATGCCGCCGCGCAGGAGAGCATCAGGCCCAGAAGCACGACTGGACGCAAGATACCTCTAACGTATCATGCGTGCTCCGCTGACACCCCGCAACTGAGCGCCGCAGCCCGTGTTTCCATGAACCATGACTAAATTCCTGCTTCTCCTCACGCTTCTGGCTCTCCCCGCCTTCTCCCAGAACACCAAAGCCAAGTACGATTACTTCACGACCGTTACCATCCCGGCGGGCCAATCGGTCAGCCTCGATTCCACGATCGACTATTCCTCAAGCGACACGTTGCGCGTGACAGTCCGCAGCGCCGCCTCCGACCTGTTCAACCTGATCGGAACGGCTTACTTTACCGTCCCCAACGCCAACGAATTCGTAACGCAGGAGGTGATGCTCGGCACCGATTTCTTTTACGCCAACTCCGGTGGCGCTACCTTCCAGGTGTGCGGCCCGCAGTTCCGGTTAACGCTGCGAAACACAGGGACCACAACCATGACGCTCACCTCCGTTCTGATTTACACTCACGTACAGTGACCTCGACAGAGCCGCTTGCCCGCATGGCCCACATGCGACATCTGGTCGAGCAGCTCCACTCGCTGGAATCGAAGCTCCGCGAGGGCGGCGGTGAAGCGCGGATCGCGAAACAGCACAAAGCCGGGAAACTCACAGCCCGCGAACGGATTGCCGCTCTTGCGGACCCCGGCAGCTTCCTTGAAATCGGCCTTCTGGTTGCCCACGATCAGTACGATGGTCAAGCTCCCGCAGCGGGGGTGGTCATCGGCCTCGCGCGCATCGCCAATCGCCCGGCCGTGATTGTCGCCAATGACGCGACGGTGAAAGCCGGCGCTTGGTGGCCCGAAACCATCACCAAAATCCTGCGCGCCCAGGAAATCGCCCTCCGGAACCGTGCGCCCATTGTCTATTTGGTCGATTCCGCGGGCGTGAATTTGCCTTATCAAGACGGGATCTTTCCCGGCCAGTACGGCGCGGGCCGCATCTTCTTCTATAACTCGGTGATGCGGAAGCTCCGCATCCCGCAAATTGCCGCCGTTATGGGCCCGTGCATCGCGGGCGGCGCTTACCTTCCCGCGCTTTCCGATTTCGTCATCATGGTCGAGCGCACCAGCTTCATGGGCCTGGGCGGCGCGAACCTGGTGAAAGGCGCAACCGGTCAATCGATCGATCAGGAGAAGCTGGGCGGCGCCCGTACTCACACGGAACTCTCCGGAGTGGCCCACTATCTCGCCAAAACCGATGAGGAAGCGATTACCCAAATCCGCACTCACTTCGCCACTCTGCCGCCGCCCGTGCCCTCGATCCAAACCGCCGCGCCTGACTCCGCCGGAATCTACGAAATTCTTCCCGCCGATCACCGCCTGCCCTACGACGTGGAACAGATCCTCACGCGGATTCTCGACCCCGCTCCCTATCAGGAATTCCAACCCCTCCACGCGCCTGAAATGCTCTGCGCGACAGCTCATCTAAACTCGCGCCCGATTGCGGTGATCGCTAACCGAAGAGGTTTTCTCGGGAAGCACATCGGCGGTATCGTCTATACCGAAACTGCCCGCAAAGTCGCCTATTTTGTCGACCTGGCCGAACGCGCCGGCACGCCGATCCTGTATGTACAGGACGTTTCCGGCTTTATGGTCGGCGCCGAAGCTGAACACTCCGGCATCATCCGCGCCGGTGCGCAAATGGTGGAGTCCATGGCCACCGCCACCGTTCCTAAGATCGTCCTCACCACCAACCATGCCAGCGGCGCGGGCTATTACGCCATGGCCGGACAGGGCTTCGACCCCCACTTCACTTTCGCCTGGCCCACCGCCCGCATTGGCGTCATGGAGGGCGAAAGCGCCGTGGTCGCTCTGTATTCCGCCGAACTCGACCGCCTTAAGGAATCGGGCGAAGCCATGCCCGAAGATCTCGAAGAGGCCATCCGCCGCACACGCGCCGATTACGATCGCTGGCTCGACGCCCGCTACGCCGCCGCACGCGGCCACGTGGACGCACTCATTGATCCGGAACGGACGCGCGAAGTGCTGATCCAAGCCTTCGAAATTGCCAAGCCACGCTCCATTTCCGCAGCCCTGGAGGCGCTCCTATGATTCGCATCGGTAACGGCCAAGGCTTCTGGGGCGATTGGCTCGAAGCGCCCGTTCGCCTGGTGGAACAAGGTCCGCTCGATTACCTCATCCTCGACTACCTCGCCGAAGTCACCATGTCGGTGCTGCAAAAGCAAAAGCAACTCGACCCCGCGAAAGGCTATGCCAGCGACTTTCCTCCGCTGATGGCGCGCCTCGCTCCCCAGCTGAAATCCAAGAACATCAAAGTGATTGCCAATGCCGGCGGGGTCAACCCGCAAGCTTGCGCCCAAGCCGTCCGTACCCTCGCCCCGGAACTCAAAGTGGCCGTCGTCCTGGGTGACGATATTTACTCGCGCCTCGATGACCTGCTTGCCGCGGGTCACGAGATGCGCGACATGGATACCGGCCAACCGCTAAGCAGTATCCGCGATCGCATCCAGAGCGCGAATGCCTATATCGGGGCTTTCCCGCTGGCCGAAGCTCTCGCCACGGGAGCCGATGTTGTGATTGCGGGACGCTCCACGGATACCGCGCTCGCCCTCGCGCCCATGGTTCATGAATTCGGCTGGACCCCGGAACAGTACAACCTGCTCGCTGCCGGAACCATCGCGGGCCACATCGTGGAATGCGGCGCGCAATGCACCGGAGGCAACTCGCAGGTCGCGTGGCAAACCATTCCCGATATGGCGAACATCGGCTATCCCATTATCGAAGCCGAGCCCGATGGAACCTTCGTCATCACCAAGCATGAAAATACTGGAGGGCGAGTTACCGTGGATGGCGTCAAGGAACAGCTCCTTTACGAGCTGGGCGACCCCACGCGCTACCTTACCCCGGATTGCACGGCCGATTTCACGAGCATCCGTCTTGATCCCGGTGGCGAGAACCGCGTATTGGTCTCCGGAATTCGCGGCAGCGCACGCCCACCCACGCTCAAGCTCTCGATCAGTTTTTCGGACGGTTGGAAGAGCATCGGAACGCTCATCTACTCCGCCCCGCAAGCGTTCGAAAAGGCCCAAGCTGCCGACGCAATCGTCCGTACGCGTTTGGATAACCTGGGCTTACAGTTCGAAGAAATCCGGACGGAGTTCTTCGGCGTTAACGCCTGCCTGGGGAACGTGGCCCCACCGGTGACAAACCCCGCTGAAGTGCAGCTCAGAATCGGGGTCCGGGCGCAGGACCGCAAGCCGGTCGACCGCTTCACACGAGAGCTGATCCCGCTCGTGCTCAACGGCCCGCCTGGCGCAACGGGCTTTGGCGAAGGCCGCCCTCCCGTGCGCGAGATCGTGGCTTACTGGTCCGCGCTCCTCCCGCGTGAAGAGATCCAGACCAGCGTCGAGGTGTTCGGATGAAGCTTGGGGAACTGGCGCATACACGGTCCGGCGATAAAGGCGATACCGCCAACATCGGCGTGATCGCCTGGCGCGAGGAAGACTACGCGGTGCTCGAACGGGAACTCACCGCCGAACGGGTGAAAGCCTACTTCGGAGCCATGGTGCTGGGCAAAGTGGAGCGGTTCGAACTCCCGAACCTGGGAGCGCTCAACTTTCTGCTGCATGGGGCGCTGGGCGGAGGCGGAACCGTCACCCTCAGAGTGGATGCCCAAGGCAAGACCTATGGCGCCGCTCTCCTGGAGATGGAAATCGATGCTCATCGTTGAAACCGAAGGCGCGATCCGCCATCTGCGGCTCAACCGCCCGGAGAAGCGCAACGCCCTCAGCTATCAGCTTTGCCAGGAACTGACCGCGGCGCTCGATCTGGCGGAGGAAGACCCGGCGATCCACGCGATTGTTCTTACCGCCGAACCGCCGGCCTTTTGCGCCGGTATGGACTTGAAAGAGGTGGGCGTGGTCCCCGATTCCGAGGTCAGCCTGATTCATGACGCTCTCTTTACCGCCCGCACCAGGCTGACCACGCCCCTGATTGCGGCGGTGAGCGGAGCCGCGATTGCGGGGGGTACCGGCCTGATCGCGAATGCCCACATCGTAATTGCCCATCCGGACGCAAAATTCGGCCTCCCCGAGATCAGGATCGGACTCTGGCCCCTGCTGGTCTTCCGCGCTATGACCAAGGCAATCGGCGAACGCCGGGCGACAGAATGGAGCCTGACAGGCCGCTCGGTCTCCTCACAGGAAGCGAAAGAATCGGGCTTGATCACGGAAATCGATAGCTTCCCGGAAAAGCGCGCGAGGGACTTGGCGCAGACCATCGCGTCGTACCGGCGCGAAGCGATTCAAATAGGGCTAAATTACGCGCAAAGCGATCAATCCGGGGACCAGGCCAGGCAACTGCGGGCGGCACTTCTCACCGCGCCAGCTCCAGCTCAGAACCGATAAACCCCCACGAATTCCAAGCCTGGCCTTTCACCACTTCCCGAAACAACGCCTCAGCGCCTGACTTGTCGCCATGATAAAGATGCCAGTTCCCGACGCCATAGCTCACAGTGTTGAAGGAAAGCTCGCCCTCCACATCGTCCGGCCCCTTGGGCGCTGCGGGCATTACCGCGCGCTCATCAAGCCGGCCCTGATAAAACCGCAGTAGTCGCAGGTAGAAATACAGATGCGGCTCAGTGTTCTTCACATCCGGAGTAATCCGCGTCAAGACGGCGGCGGCTTCTTTCTCCTTCCCCGCACGGCTGAGAGAAACATACAACCAGTTACTGCAATCGATCAGACTGTCGGCGTTCTTTGCCAAGGCCCGTGCCTTGTCAAATGAGGAGGCAGCTTCCGCAAACTCTCCCACAAAGTAATGTGCCAGTCCCAGGTGATAGAACGCATCCAGGTTCCCGGGAGCCAACCGCGAACCCTGCTCCAGATCCTTCCGCGCCGCACCAAACTCCCGCAACCCCAACTCGCGATGACCCCGCTCCACGTAGAGGTCGGCATTGTCCGGAGCGGAGGCCAACCCGCGCGTACAGACCGCGATGGCTTCTCGATACTGCCTTCGACCCGCAAAAGCTTTCGACAAGGCCAAAGCTTTCTCAGGGCTCTTTGGAGCCGCCGTGAAACGCCTCGCGGGCTGACACTACTTTCCCGTCATCCGGCAAAGCGTAAAGTTTCCGGCCCAGTGCGGATGTGAGCTCCAAAGTCTGTGCGCAGAGGGGCACAGCGACAAAAAGCAGCAAGAAACCGTTCACCTGCTCATGGTAGCCAACATGAAGTGATTTTAGTCACGCAGAACGGGTTTCGCTTACACTATCCGGTCTAACAATTGCAAAAGAAGGTGTGCACAGGGAGAAACCATGAAACTCAAAGCATCCTCACTCACCACGTTCGGCATTTGCGGAGCGTTGATCGCCGGAGCGGCCATCGCGCAAGACAAAATGGACAAGATGGACCACAACAAAATGTCCATGTCCGCTGATTCCACTTTCGCCATGAAAGCCGCGTCAGGCGGTTTGACCGAAGTCGCACTCGGCAAAATGGCGACTGAAAAAGCATCCAACCAGGCGGTGAAAAACTTCGGCCAGAAGATGGTCGACGATCACTCGAAGGCCAACGACGAATTAAAGAGCCTGGCGTCTTCCAAGAATATGACCTTGCCCAGCACTCCGAACGCGAAGGACCAGGCCACTATCGACCGGATGTCCAAGCTTTCCGGTGAAGCTTTCGACAAAGCTTACACCAAAGATATGGTGATGGACCACAAGAACGACATCGCTCTGTTCCAGAAAGAGGCCACCTCGGGAACGGATCCCGACATCAAAGCTTTTGCTTCTAAGACCCTGCCCACTTTGCAGGAACACCAGAAGATGATCAACGACATTGCCGCGAAAAAGATGTAGTTAAATTTTTCTAAGCTTCCACTCTGAAACGCCCGATATCGATAACATATATATCGGGCGTTTCCTTTTGCCCAGGAGGAACTATGACTCGCCGAATTACAGGAATTCTGCTCGCGGTACTCTACTCGCCGTTGCTTATTGCTCAGGACGGCGTGAAATGCAGCTCCGATGATGGCCGCCGGCACTATTGTGACATCGATACCTCGCGCGGAGTCCGCTTGTCTCGCCAGATTAGCGGGACTGCCTGCATTGAAGGCAGCACCTGGGGCTATGACCGCCGCGGCGTTTGGGTGGATCGCGGATGCCGCGCCACGTTTATCGCCCGGGCAGGACGTGACGATTATCGGGGGAATGACCGGGGCGCTTACAACCAGGAAGTCGTACGCTGCAACTCCGACGACGAACGCCGCCACTACTGCAACATCGATACGCGATTTGGCGTCCGCCTGGTGAATCAGATCAGCGGTACACCCTGCAATCAGGGCGAAACCTGGGGCTTCGATGATCGCGGTGTTTGGGTGGACCACGGTTGCCGCGGCGATTTCGCCAGCGGCGGGCGACGTTAAAGACTACTCGCAACCAGATTCGCGCTGATCTTGCGGATCTAGAGACTTTGGTTGAGCAATGCTACGCTCAGACAAATCGTTCTCATGATCCGCTCCCTAGTCATCCCCATCTTAGTTCTTGCTCCAGCCCTGGCTCAATCTCCGGACGCGCTGCTTAAGGACCCCACGGTCCAGGCGGCTTTCGCCGCTGCCGAGCGCAATGAGCCTTCCATGCTGGATGAACAAGCCCGCTTCTGCGCCATCCCTGCGCCTCCTTTCAAAGAAGAAGTCCGGGGCAAGGAGTTCGTTCGCCTCTTCACTCAGCTAGGTTTGAAAGACGTTCGCATGGACAAGGGGGGCAACGTAATTGGGGTCCGCCCGGGCGCAAAGCCTCGTCCGAACCTGGTCCTTAGCGCGCATCTGGATACCGTCTTCCCTGAGGGCACCGACGTCAAAGTCACGCGCCAGGGAACAATGATGAAAGGTCCCGGCATCTCCGACGATTGCCGCGGACTCGCCACAATGCTCGGCGTCATTAAAGCGCTGGACCAGGGCCATGTACAGACTCCGGGCACCATTACCTTCGTCGCTGATACCGGAGAAGAAGGCCTGGGTGATCTTCGCGGGATGAAGCAACTCTTCGGCGAAACCCTTCGCGACAAGATCGACGCGTTCATCTCGATCGATGGCACCGGCACTGGCATCACAAACATCGGGGTCGGCAGTCTGCGCTACAAGGTTTACTTCAAGGGTCCCGGGGGACACAGCTATGGCGCTTTCGGCATGGCGAATCCCATCCAGGCGATGGGGCGAGCTATGGCAAAGATCGACGATTTTGAAGTTCCTACCAATCCCAAAACCACCTTCAATGTCGGCCGAGTAGGCGGGGGCACCAGCGTCAACGCGATCCCGTTTGAGGCCTGGATGGAGGTGGATATGCGCTCGGCCGACAAAGCTGCTCTTGCAGCCATAGACGCTAAATTCAAAGCCGCCTTGAACGAAGCTGTGGCAGCCGAGAACAAGCGCTGGAACAATCGAGGAGCCGTTTCTGTCTCCCCCGAACTGGTGGGTATTCGCCCGGCCGGCGAAACTGCAAAAGATTCGCGCATCGTCCAGACGGCCCTGGAAGTCAGCAAGGCCATGGGCATCACCGAAGTTCTTCGCGAAGGCTCCACCGATTCGAACGTGCCCATGAACATGGGCATTGCGGCTATTACCATTGGAGGAGGCGGACAAGGCGCCGGGGCCCATTCGCTCGGCGAGACATTTGACTCGAAAGACTCTGTGCAAGGCACCAAGCGCGCCCTTCTGCTGGTAGTATCGCTGGCCCGGTGACGGTAGCAATGAAGCGGTGGGTCGCGATCCTCTGTTTCGCTGTAGCATTATTCTGCCTTGTATACCCGCTTTACGTGATTCGGCCATTCCGCCATCAGGGCGCAGGCGAACTTGCGTTCGCGCTCCACATTCTCGCCTGGCGCTGGCCGGTGGTGATCGCGTGTTCGCTGATTTCGATCGCCCTCTTGTCAAAACGTATCCCAATGATCGTGCTTACCGTGCTCACCCTGATCTGCGCGGCCCTGACGCGCGTCAACATCTATGAGCAGATGTTTCATCCGCTGGGCGCTCCGGCTTTCGCCGCCATCGCGCAAACAAAACTTGCGGCCAACGAAAAGGTGATCGCGGTTAGTCTCAACAACACCGCTCGCGCGTATCCGGTACGAGCGATTGCCTATCATCACATCGTCAACGACACACTGGATGGTGTGCCTATCGTTGCTACTTATTGAACGCTCTGTCACACCGGTCTGGTGTGGTCGCGCGAAGCCGGGGGACTGGTGCTCACCTTCCACCTTGCCGGAATCAATAACCAAAACTTCCTCATGCGCGACGACCAAACCGGCTCCTTCTGGCAGCAAATCAGCGGCCGCGCGATTTCTGGTCCTCTGGCGGGCCGACAACTAAAACCGATCCACTCCGACGAACTCACCTTTGCACTTTGGCGCACGGAACAACCCGCGGGCACCGTGCTTGCCGAATCAGCCCACTACGCCGCCCAGTACGCGCCCCCGGATTGGGAAGTCAAGATGCGCAAGGCCGCCGTCGTGATTGGGCATGCGGAGAACGGCCGCCAGCCCCGCGACCTGATGATCGGCCTTCACATCGGCGATTCGGCACGCGCTTATGTTTACGATCGCGTGCTCAAAGAGAAACTGGTGCAGAGCCCACCGGTGATGCTGGCCGTGGGGTCCGACAATCAATCTGTGCGCGCGTTCGAGACACTCGGCTACGGTGATTTTTACCGTACCGATTCCGCCGAACTCATCGATTCCACTACGGGCAGCCACTGGAATTTTGAGGGCTGCGCCACCGAAGGGAAAGCTAAGGGCACATGCCTTCCCCGCGTCGAAGCGCTCAAAGACTACTGGTTCGATTGGAAAGAATACAACCCGAACACTACCGTCTACTGAGCTCCAGCAGTTTGTTTAACAATCTTTTACGGAACTTCATCAGGGGCGCGCGGTTCAATTGTCATATGAAATTGATTGTGGCGGTTCTTGCGCTCACATCCCTTGCCTACGGCCAAGGGGGCGGCGGACAACGGCTCACATCTCTCAAGACCGTCCCGGTTCCTCAACCCACCAATCTGTCCACTTACGTCAGGGACTCCCAAACGCTCGTCGTCCTCGGAAAAGCACTCTTCTGGGATATGCAGGCCGGCAGCGATGGAAAGACCGCTTGCGCCACCTGCCACTTTCACGCCGGCGCGGACCACCGGATCAATAATGCGGTCGCCGCTCCCCTCTCCAGCACACTTACCATAGCGCCGAATCAGGCTCTTAAGACAGTCGGCTTCCCCTTTCAAACTACCCTGAGGCAGGTAGCGGGTTCGGCAGGCATGTTCCATCGAGCCTTTACGGGCCTGTCGGATAGCGGTGCCTCTGAAGACGGCAGCGAAATCATTTCCGCGGCCTCTTCCGTGGAAGGAGTAAACGTCCGCCAGGTAACCAGCCGGAACGCGCCCAGCGTGATCAACGCCGTCTTTAACGTCCGCAATTTCTGGGACGGCCGAGCCAGCCGCCTGTTCACCGGCCAGACTCCCTTCGGAGCATCGGACACAGCGCTGAATGCTTTGGTTTTGCGTAATGGCCAATTGGTTCGCGAAGCTGTCGCATTGGGGAACTCGAGCCTGGCCTCCCAAGCCGCCGGACCTGCACTGAATGCAGGGAGAGATGTCCTATGACGGCAGGACCTGGCCCCTGCTCGGTAGGAAGTTGCTGGCCGCAAGCCCGCTGGCGAAACAAGTCGTCTCGACGGACGATAGCGTCCTGGGCGGGTTTGCAAACGCTTCCGGCAACGGCCTGCAGCCCGGTTACACTTATGGCGCTTTGATCCAGACTGCCTTTCAACCGGAATACTGGAACACTCCCGTGCCAGCGGATGGCTCTTTCTCACAGACCGAAACCAATTTCCCCCTCTTCTGGGCTCTTTCGATTCAAGCTTATGAATCCACTCTGATCTCCGACAATACCCGGGTCGATCAATTCCTGGAGGGCAAAACGCAATCGCTAACGCAACTGGAGCAGCAAGGTCTACAAGTGTTTCAGCGCAACAACTCGCAATGCACCCAGTGTCACCAGGGCCCGGAATTTACCGCAGCCTCATTCACCAACGCCGCCAATGCGCGCGGCAACAATAACGACCCCGATAATATCGGCTTCTTCCGCACGGGTGTCTCGCCGCTGGCTGACGATATCGGTCTTGGCGGCCTGGATGGCTTTGGACTGGCCCTGTTCCTGGGGCAACGCAATTCGGCGAACGGAACCTTCAAATCTCCGGGTCTTCGCAATGTCGAGTTCACCGGTCCATACTTCCACAATGGCAGCCAGGCGACCCTCGATCAGGTAACCCAATTTTACGCGCGCAATGGCGATTTTCCCGCCGGTGGAAATCTGGGCCCTGGCATTGGCCAGATTCAACTCAGCGCCACCGATCGAACCGCGCTAGTGGCTTTCCTGAAAGCCCTGAGCGACGATCGCGTCCGCTACGAACAGGCTCCCTTCGACCACCCCTCACTTTGCGTCGCGAACGGAGCTGTCGAACTTGCCCCCGGCGTTCTGTCGCTTGACCAGTCTGACCCGCGCTTTCCGGCCAGCGCCCTTGAAAACTTCGCGCTGATTCCCGCCGTGGGTAAGAGCGGCAACACGGTCCCGCTTCAGACCTTTGAGGAACTTCTCTCCGGGGTTGGCACGGATGGCACACGCGCCCACACGATGACGAACTTCTGCACACCGCAGTAGCGCCGGGCCCTGCCCGGTAGTCTTAGTCTGGTAGTCTATCTCGCATGAGCATGAATCGCCGCGCTGCGATCGCAAGCGCTTTCGGTTTGGCGGGATTAGGCCAAACGGTTGCACAAGCCCAGGAGCGCGCCGCCAAGAACGCGCCTATTTCTCCTAAAGACAACATCAAGATCACCAAGTTGGAGATGTTCCTGGTAAAGCCACGCTGGCTTTTCCTGAAGATCCATACCGATGCCGGCATCGTTGGCTATGGGGAACCCATCACGGAGGGGCGCGCTCTTACGTGCCGTGAAGCTGTGATGGAGATTGAACCTTATCTGATCGGGAAAGACCCGCGCCGAGTCGCCCACCACTGGCAGGCCATTTACCGCCATGCCTTCTATCGCGGCGGTCCCATTCTCACCAGCGCTTTGAGCGGTATCGATCAAGCGCTTTGGGATATCAAAGGTAAGGCGCTCGGAGTGCCTGTTTATGAACTGTTGGGCGGCCCGACTCGGGACCGAGTGCGCGTCTATGCTCATGCCGGCACACCTGACCAGATGACTGCCGCTATGGCCAAAGGCTACACGGCGTTCAAGTGCGGTGTCGCTAAAAAGCGGCCCGCGCGCTACATCGAAACCGCCTCCGCCGTCCAATACGCCGCCGAGAAGTTTGCGGAACTCCGCAAGACAATCGGCAACGAAAACGACCTGGCTATCGATTTTCACGGCGCCATTAGCCCCCCTACCGCAAAACTGCTGATTCGCGCCATCGAACCCTACCAACCGATGTTTGTCGAAGAGCCCTGCCAAGCCCAGAACCACGACGTAATGGCAGAGATTGCCCGCGGCACATTTCTCCCGATCGCAACCGGGGAGCGCGTGTTCACCAAATGGGGTTTCCGTGAAGTTCTGGAGAAGAAGGCCGCTGTGGTTCTGCAGCCTGATCTATGTCACGCGGGCGGCATCACTGAAGTGCGTCTGATTGCCGGAATGGCAGAAGCCTACTACGCGGATGTTGCGCCGCATAATCCACTCGGCCCCATTTCGCTCGCGGCCGGCGTGCAGATCTCGGCCAGTATCCCGAACTTCCTTTGCCAGGAACAAGTTTCGCTCGGCGAGGGCTATCTCAAACAGCCGTTCACGGTCAAAAACGGCTACCTGGATCTGCCCAAAGGCCCTGGCCTCGGCATCGAACTCGATGAACACGCCATGGCGGACAAGATCAATCACGATTGGAAGAACCAGGAAAGCTACGACGCGGACGATGGCTCGGTGACCGACTGGTAACGGTAGCTCTGCTGATTTAAGCGAGAAGTGACGCTTACTGCTGCTTGATTTCGAACTCGCCGGTCTTTGCCGCAGATTCGAAAAACGAGATTACCCTTTGAATCGGCTGCGGCCCGTACTCCGCGCTCAAGGCATTCCGGATATCGAGCACACTCCGCTTTCCATCCGCGAAGCCACGCATCTCCATGGTGTTGTATTGCTGCCGGGAAGCTTCAGCCGGATCTGTGCGAGCACCCCCGCCGCCTCCGCCCCCGCCGAATCCGGTAGGCGCGGGCTTCTTTCGCACCGGAACCATGCGGGCGGCTTTCTGGTCGTCGGCCGACATCGCCGCTTCCTTCGCAGCGATCCCCAGTGCCCCCGCATACTGCTTCAAACGCGCCAAATCGCCGCTCTCACCGGTTGTGACAAAGACACTGGCCAGACCGTCGATCTTGGCCGCTGCCGCTTCGTCCTCGGCCAGCACCATCGCCGAACGGATAGCCGCGCCTTCGCGGACATAAGCTTGATGGACCAGGTTTTCAGCGTCAGCATAGCTGCCGTTGTCTCCCAGCGTCTGTAATGCCAGCCCCAATTGCTCGCCCGTGCGCCGCGCGGCATTCCCCGCTGTGATCTCCGCAATCCGGATGGCCGAGGCGCCTTTCGCGTTCGCCATCACGCTTAAGCTTGAGAGCCCGATGAATGCCGCTCTCTTTAACTGCGTCGGATCGGCGTTGTAAATCCGGTCCTCGCTGGTGTGATACCCGACATCGGGCCAGTTATTGAACAGCACCGCCGGAATCCCGAACTGCAGGAACACGGCATGGTCGCTCGATCCATAATGCTTGTCGATGTTGTAGTAGAACTGATCCCGCGTGCCCTGAGGATCCACAATCGGATAGCGGTACGAATACGCCACGCGCCGGTTTTGCACCTTTTCGCGATTGGTGTCGCCGACGTATTCAAAGAACTGCTGCGTCACCTCGTTGATAAAGCTGTTCACTGAATAAGGCGTGCGCATCAGGTGGAGGCTGTTATGGTTCTTCGTGACATCTTCGCCCACCATATCCATGCTGATTGCCGCCACCATCCGCTTTGCTTCTTCCGGATACCGCTCCAGATAAGCGCGCGTGCCTTGAATTTCCGGTATCCAGAGGAAGCGAACCGTGCGCCGGGGCCGCGGGAGGACGCCATCATCGATCAGCTTCTTCCAAGCCCTCGCCACTTCGAGCGCGGTCGCAGAACCCGAGGCATCGTCGAGCGCGCCCTGTTTCGCGATTCCCTCGAACAAGTGCCCGGTCATTGCCAGCTCTTCAGTCGATTCCCCGTTACCTTTGATGACGCAAGTGGGTACCTGCATCTCGGCATCGTATTCGGTAGCCTTCACGAGCGCGTGGACATTCAGCGGCATTCGTTTCTCCGCCATCTCCACCAGTTCCGTGCCTAAGCGATGGCTCAGGATAATGCCGAACGTAGTCTTCTGAGCGTCTGCGCCGGCGCCGGGACGCCCGCCTAAACCCTGCCAGGCAATTTCATCGGGATGGTCGATCGGCTTGCCTGTGCTGTTTGCAAAGGTGACGACACCGGCTGCGCCGAACTCGCGCACGGCAAGGTTATGCACGGGGCCCACGCCGCCGCTGGCCAACACAACTTTACCGGAGACATTCTTATCGACGTAATCTTTCTTGTCCTCGCCCGAACCCACCCAGACCATTTCGCGTTGTGACATCGGCCGACTTACTGCCGGTAGCCAGGGAAGCCGCAACATCGCGATAACTCATCACCAGCCGCTTCGAGCCATCTTTCCCCAAAAGCCAAAGTTCCGCTTTTTCGCCGTCCCAGGTTTTGTTGGGCAGCTTGAAACGCTCAATGTGAACGTCTTCCAAGCCGTACTGCTTCGCCATTTTGTCGATGTAAGCGGCTTCGCGGTACGTGGTGCGGTACTCCTCGGCCAGCCGATCATGCTCATAGGCGGCAAGTTCGGCGATGTGTTGAAACGCAAGCGTGCCGGAAACCTCATTCACAATCGCCTCCATGGTGCGATCGGGAATCAGGGTTTTCGGGTTCGGCTCATCCTGCGCAATCAAGACACAGGCAATCGCCGCCAGAAACGCAACTCTGATCATGGAGGCTAGTGTAGCTCCAGCCGATGCCGGCGGGTTGGCTACTTCCAGTTATCGCGAGCGTAATGAATAATCGTGTTGAGCGCGGGCCCGCCAGCGACAATATTGTTGTCTTCAGACCCGATCCCAAACACGCCGTTGATTACCTCGTACCCGCTCACGGTGCCAATCACGTAAGGTTGCCCGCTCCAAAACCCGAAGAAAGGCCCACCGGAATCGCCGCCCGTGTCGTCGCCATGGTGCTCCAGTTCCTGTGCGTCGCCATCCTCATCGTCATCGATGGTGTGAATGCCGCCCTGCCAGCTAGGCCGTTCGGCCGTGATCGCCGACGGATACCCCACCAAATTCCAATACGGCCCGCCTTCCCAATTGTCCGCATATGCTTTCGATCCGAAAGAGCCCAGCCAGTCTCCTAATGGATCCTGCAGCCGCATCACGGCCATATCATGAGCGACCACGCTGTTGTTCGGATTCCAGCCGTGGGCATCCGTTACCCAGGATTGTGCTCCCGGACCGGGCGCCGGGTTGCCGTCGTAATAACCCGCTACGAAATGCGCTTTCCAGTTGGAGCCCGAACCCCAAGGCACAATGTGTCCCGCCGTCAGGATCGCGCGAGATCCAATCAAGGTTGCGCTGCCGTAATACGACCAGTTCGCCGCGGTGGCATCCGTCCACACAAAGATGCGGCCAATGCAGTTATAGGGATAGCTGGAAGGATAGAACGGCATGCGCGCGGGGTACTCACCATAGGCGCGTCCGGAGTCCGTGGCCATCACCTGCCGGCCGTTGCGCCGGGTCAACATCCTCTGCTCCACGCCAGCCGGCCGCAAGCTGGTGGAAAAACGCGCCCACTCCGGGCAGTGTGGCTCAATCGGTCCCGTGGGTTTCGGTAAGGAGCCGACTTCATGCCGGACGGTCTCTCTGACGCGAACCCCCGTAAAGGCTCGCTCCGGGAGCACAATCATGTGGTCGTCTCCGGAACGGTGCGCCATGCGGGCCGATTCCTGCGCCCAGGTCGTCAGATGGCAAGACGGAACAGAAATGGTCGTGCGGGCACTCGCTAGAGCGGCCTGAACTTCCGGGGGCGCGGCCTTAGTGGGGACGCGATCTTCCATCCGGGCCAGTTCGCCCAGGGTTTGTGGATTGTGGGACATGTTGCTCTCCTGCGCATACAGTGCAAGGGAGCGGAATATCGTTTCAACCCGGAGACTTCCCTTCCCCGCAGCGTTTAGCTCACAATACAGGGCGTAGGGGCAAGTCAGATTTATGGCAATCGCGGATCAGTTCTGCCAAACTGAACAAAGTGTCTCGGGTGCTAAAGCTTTTGGTTCTCTTGGCGGCGCCGCTCTACGCAGGTTGGGAGGCGATTGGACCTTTCGGGGGTGCAACCAATACCGTTCAGGCCGATCCGACCCGCCCCGGCGTTGTCCTCGCCGGAACCAGTAACGCACTTCTGTTTCGCTCCGAGGATGGGGGCTCGCACTGGCTATCGGTACCGTTCCTGCCTTCGCTTCGTTCTGTTCTGCACTCCCTCGTTATCGATCGCGACGGCACTTATCTCGCCGGCATTGCCAGCGACGCTCCTGAACTGAATGGTCTGTATCGTAGCGTGGATTCCGGAAAGTCGTGGCAGCAGGTGGAGGGTTTGCGGGGCCGAGAGATTTGGTCGGTGGCGGTGTGGCAGGCAGATCCTAAAGTGATCGCGGCCGGTGCCCGTGATGGAGTTGAACTCACCGAGGACGGCGGTAAAAGCTGGAGACGGATCTCACCTGAGGAAAACCGCGAGCTTCAGCCGGTGGTCTCGCTCGCGTTTCATCCCACGGAAAAACAGATTCTCTATGCCGGTACGCCGCATCTTCCCTGGAAAACTTCGGATGGCGGTGTGACCTGGCACTCGGTTCATGCGGGAATGCTGGACGATTCCGACGTCTTCTCGCTTCAAGTTGATTGGAAAAATCCCGAACACGTTTTTGCTACTGCCTGCAGCGGTATTTATAAAAGCTCTAACTCCGCCGGTCTGTGGTCGAAGATGACCGGGGCGCAGGGCGCATCATACCGGACGTACGTTGTTGCGCAGGACCCTCATAATTCCGACTGTGGTTTTCGCGGGCACCACTGGGGGCTTGGTCCGCTCAAACGATTCGGGCGTAACCTGGCGCAAGTTGAACGATGATGCCAGCCGCTTCGTCGCTTTCGATCCAGTAAAGCCTGGCCGTATCTGGGTAGCCACGGATCAGCACGGCATCCTCCGGAGCGATGATTCAGGCGACCACCTGACCGAGGTGAACCAGGGGCTCTGTAACCGTCACTTCTCGGCCCTTGGTTCTGATGGCCAGAGGCTCTTTACGACCTCTATTTACGAATCGCAAACCGGTGGAGTGTTTCGTTTGGACCCAACCGACACGCCCACGTGGGAACGGATCGGAACGGCGGCCGCGCTCCAGGGTGAGCAGATTCTGAAAATTGTAGCGGTGCCCAACCGCCCCGGACAATTTTATGCCGCCGGATACAACGCTTTCCTGCGTTCTTCCGATTCGGGTAAGTCCTGGACCCGTTTTGCTGCACCTGCCGGTTCGCGGCGACTTACCTCTCTTCTTCCGCTGCCTGAAGGGATCCTCCTAGGTTCCGAATCGGGATTATTCTCCTCCTCCGACGAAGGCGTAACCTGGAAACGAACTTCTTTCTTTCCCCCATCCACGCGAATTCTCTCACTTATTTCATTATCGGAAGATAAAGTCGCGGCAATTACTACAAATGGGATTGCCATTTCTAAAGATGGCAGCAAGACTTGGGAGTTTATGACTCCCCTTCCGGGGAAACCCCAAGTTTATGGCCTAGTTCAATTTCCTAACGGCCGGGTCCTGGCAGCTACCGCGACTGGCCTGAAACAGTCTGATGACTTAGGACTGTCATGGGAACCAGCGTATGGCGGGCTTGAAAAAATCACAGTCAGCGCTCTGGTTCGCGTGCCAGAACATCCGGAGCGTGTACTTGCGGCGTATTACGGCGATATCTATGAAAGTAACGATCAGGGACGGCACTGGACCAAAGTATCTGGAGCTCATTCCTCAATTCAAACCATTGTGGAACTGAACGTGCTCGCCCGTGACCCGAGTCGGGTTTACGCACTTACGAAACACCAAGGTATTTATACTCTTCCGTTGGAAGTAAAGATGACCGGTGCGCAAGACATTGCACCGCAGGTTAGGGAGAATGGGAAAGATCAAGATTAGCCCGACAGGAAAAAAATGACGAAAACGATATTACGAATTGCCTTATCTACTCCGCTGCTGGCATCAGCCTTAGTACTCAGCTTGTCCGGCAATGCCGCAGCACAAAATACCGCGAAGTCCAGTGGCGGCATGTTTATGTCCGATTCCGCGGATTTTATCAACGCTCCTCGCTTTGAGTTGGGCGTCTTCGGTGGAGGCCAGTTTTGGAAACTGAGTCAGAAGAACAGCATTGCCCCCAATAAGCTGGAGGAGGGTGCAGCCTTCGGCGCGCGTTTCGACGTCGACCTAACGAAGCACTTCGGACTCGAAGTCGCGTGGACCTTCTGGGCGGAGAACAATGCTGTGTTTACTCTGGCCCCCGGCGCCCCGACATTCATCAATACGATCGGCTTTGGTAGCCGTAACGGACAGGTGTACGCCGGCCCCATGCTGTATTTTACTAAGCCACAAAGCAAGATCCGTCCGTTCTTGACAGTTGGACCCGCATATCAATATTTCTGGGTAACTTCCAACGCGAAGACACAAGCTCTCTCCACCGCTCTTCCGTATAGCTACATCCATGCAAACCAACTGGATAACTCAGATGGAGCGGCCCTGGTCTACGGCGGCGGCGTGAAGTACTTTGCCGGCAAGCGAGTAGACCTTCGCGTGGACGCTCGCGGTATTTTCACTAAGAATCCGCACTTCAACTTGCCGGGCCTTTCAACCGGCCCTAGTTCCGTTTTCGTACCGCCGGGCGGGATTCAGAATGGCTTGCAGGTTACGGCTGGAATCGGCTACCGTTTCGGATATCGCGAAGCGCCGCCGGTTGTTCCCGTTGCACCGCCCCCCCCGCCGCCCGCCCCGCGCGATTTCAACATCTCGCTGAGCGCTAGCCCCGCCAGTGTTTGCGCAGGTGACAGCGTAACAGTCACAGCCACCTCCAGCATCACCGGAGCGACGCTTGCCTGGACTGTTGGCGGCCAAGCCGTTAGCGGTACCACCAGCTACCAGTTCACGCCCACAGCGACGACTACGGTATCCGTTACCGCCCGTTCACAAGGTTATAACGACAGCACCGCTTCAGCTACGGTCGACGTGAAGCCCTACGTGGCCCCGAATGGCAGCGTCACGGCGAATCCTTCGTCCTTGACCGTCGGCCAGACCAGCCAGATTTCCTCGAACTTCAACGGACAGTGTGGCGGAACCATCAAACCTGCCACTTACACCGCGTCGGAAGGCTCTATAAACGGCAACACGTTCGATTCGAGCAGCGTTCAATTTGACGCCGCCAATACCGATGAGCAGACCAAGAACGTGACCATCACCGCAACCGCTACCGACGATAAAGGCAACGGCACGGCAACCACCACAATCACGGTCCGCAAGCCCGCCAATGCGAAATTCACCCGTCTTCCCGACCTGATCTTCGCGCCGAACTCTTCCCGCGTGAACAATTGCGGTAAGCGACTGCTGCTCGAACAGCTTAAGACGTACCTCGATAAAGACCCGACAGGCCGCGTGGTATTCGTTGGCCACTCCACGGATCGCGAGCGCATGAAGAACCTTGACCAGATGCGCGCCCTTAACGCAGCTGCCGTCATCAGCGGTGGAAAGGGCATTTGTCTCAACTTCGCCCCGACCCAGATCTTGATCGATGCCGAAGGAACCAAACAGAATGGCGTGGATTATCAGCCCTTCTTCTGCGGAACCTCGACGACGCCTAAGACCCAGGAACGCGGTGGTTCCATGGTCAACGCCAACGACAAGACAGCGCAATACCGCCGAGTCGAAGTCTACTTCGTCCCGACGAACGCGCAACTCCCGGCTTCCGTCACGAACTACAAGGACGCCACCACTTACAACGTCAACAAGATGGGTTGCCCCAAGTAACCTGACTTAAACCGAATAAAAAAGGGCCGCCTCGAAAGGGGCGGCCCTTTTGCGTTATAGAATCAGCACATGACTGACACCATGACGGTAGGAACCAAGCTTGTAGAACTCTGCAAGCAGGGTAAATTCGAAGAGGCAACCAACACTCTTTACAGCCAGGACATCGTGAGCATCGAAGCCGGCGGCGGCGGTGGCATGCCCGCCAGAATGGAAGGTTTAGACGCGATTAGGAAGAAGGGCGAATGGTGGGTGGCGAATCACGAAATTCACTCGGTTGAAGTGGAAGGCCCGTGGCCGAATAACGACCGCTTTATTGTCCGTTTTAAGATGGATGTGACGCCGAAGGCCGGCCCCATGGCAGGCAAGCGCATCACTATGGATGAAACAGGTCTTTACACCGTCAAAGACGGCAAAGTGACTGAGGAATCGTTTTTTTACGCTATGTAACAGTGCCTACCACAGGTAGTCCTTAGCAATCTCGCGTTTCCCGTATCCGTCGAGCACATGGACGACGCGAATCTTCTTCAACGTCACGGGCGATAACTGGCCGATCGGGATATACACAATTGTCCGATCGAAACGCGCCGCGATCGAGCGGAATGCCGATCGTGGCGGTTTCGCCGCGACATAAACCACATACTTTTCCACCGAATAATCCAAGGCAGCCAGCAACAACCGCTCCGATTTCGTCTCCGCAAAATCGTAATCCGGATCGTGCCAAACGTCATACATGCGGCGCGCCGGCAGGCTCATCAAGAACCCCCCGTACTCTCCCCGTCCAATTCCGGGCCCGACCAGGTTCTCAAAGGGGAAGGTGGAATAGAATGCCATGTCGCTCTCGTTCTGGTGCTCACCCAGCCATGTCGTCATGTAGGTATAGCGCCCGGCCTCATCCTCATCGAAAATCACCACCACGCTCCCGACGTTGCCTGAGATCTTGCCATTCTGTTTCACGAAGATCTTGCCGCCGTGCCAGTTCCGGATGGTTTCGCGCAGGTCGATACCATCGAGCAACGAGGTAGTGAATGGCTCCGTTCGGGATCGCTCCTCAGAGAGAATGCTCTTGCCTTTCTTCTTGAGATAGCGCCCGTAAGCCTCAATTACCAGGTCTTCGGGAGGGTAGGAACAGATGCTGTCTCCATTCAATTCGCTTGCCCATTCGCCCGGAATCTTCTCCTTCTTCCGAGCTTTCAGCCCCACCGGACGCAGCCGCCGTTTCGCGCTGGGCAGCCGCCGCCGCAGGCGCATCCTCTTCGTATCGAGAAACACCTCTTCGGCCGAAAGCTTCGCGGTCTGCAAGTCGGTTGCTTCTTTCTGCGGCGAGTAGCGTCCAGCCGCTTCCCACACCTCCCAAGCGTAGTTGTCATCCACGACGGACCGGGCGGCGATCGTTAGATCGAAGAGCGACGCTACAAGGTCCCGGTTCATGTGGGCCAGATTGCGCGCATAGCGCAGCAACGTGGTCCGCTGCCAGTGCTGAACCTGCTCGCCCGCGTTTTTCTCGTACTGCTTCTCCGCCTCGCGGAACAGGGCTATCTGCTCGACGCGCCGGTCCACATAATGTGCGCCGCTTCGGAAAACTTCATAACGTAGCGAAAGCGCCGGATACTCCTGCATGATTTCGCCCAGGCAATCCGGATGCGGGTTTAGCAGCTCGATTCCCTCACGCCGTTCCCGCGTCATCGGTTGAGCCTGCGGCCGTTCCATCGCATCAAGGACGGGGTCAAGCAAATTCAGCGACAACACCACAAATATGTTCGCCAGCGGATCGCAACCCTGCAGCTTCCATGCGATCCCATCGGCGTGCCGCTCGATCTCCTCCGATCGCTCCTGCGGGAACAGGCGGTAACTTTCGACATAACTCGCAATCGGGATACTGCGCAGCGAGTACGTATCGGGATAGCTATCCGGAAGATGCGGACGCTGACCCGAATCGGGATCGGTAAAAACCACCTGAGCGCCGATTTCCAATGCCGTTCGGATTGCTTCGGTAAAGGGATCGGCCGGCTCGACGACAACGTAGACCGCTTCGTCCGGATCGTCGCCCTCAGGATACAGGATTACCGAAATTTCCGGCAGTCGGCGCACGGCTCGAACCCAAGCCGACCGCAGGGCGACAGGTAATTCCAGAGCCACCACTTTCGGCAATTCGCGGACAATCGCCCTGCGCACTTCGGCCGCGAATTCCATGCGTCCGGGGACTACGGGGAAGTACAGGAACCGCCCGCGCCGCAGGTTGGAGAAATCAGGAAGCTGGAGTGTTTCCGGCTCGGGCATAACGCAACGCTTCCTCACCTAGAACTTCCGCCACCGCTGTTTCCAGCGCCTCTCGCTCATGCCTCGGCTCCGTCGCAAGGCTTCTCAGCTTAATGGCGAAGCGCCCGATGTTGATGCCATCCCGCACGCTATAGCGCTCATCGGCGGCATGCGCGTGCTGCAGGAAATCGGTGACGTATTTGAGCACACGGTCCTCGGCGAAGGGCAGGTTTTCGCGCAGAATCATGAGTTCTTCCTCGCGCTCCGGGAAATCGATCAGGATTTGCGGCTGCAGGCGCGAATGGATGTACTCAGGAAGTTCAAAGGTAGAGGCGTCGTCATTCATGGTGGTGACCATGCGGAAGTTCGGATGCGCTTTGATCTTGATGCCGGCCACCACGCTTTCCACATACCGGCGGTTGTCAAGGAGCGGCGCGAGCGAAGCCCAACTCTTCTCGCTCATGCGGTTGCCTTCGTCCAGGATCACGATACCTCCCATCAGCATCGCGGTTACCAGCCCACTGGCCACATATCGGAGCTTGCCCTCGCCTTCGATTACGGGCGTCACCAATAAGTCCTCAGGCCGCGTATCCAGGGTTGCCTGCATGATATAGACATCGCGCCCCATCCGTTTCGCGGCAGCGTAGGCAAGAGTGGTCTTGCCCACACCCGGCTTGCCAAGCAGCCGCGGACTCATCGGAAAGTCCTGCTCGTTGACCACCAGCCAGGCGGCAAGCAGCTGCCGCATGAGTTCTTCCTGCCCCACCCACCGAATCGGCAGCACATCGGGATGGGCCAGATGTAACGTGACGCCATCGATTTCAACAGTCATGAGGTTCTATTGTCGCAAAGCGGAAAGGTATAGGGACTCGAAGGACGGCGAAATCCCGGCGGAGGGAATCGGATTCAAGCGAAGCAACGGCGCGGCTTCGTCTTTGTGCCCTGTTTTCAGAAGCGCCATGCCGTACAGGTATCTCGGCAGGGCGTCGCCGACGTCTGTGTTCTCGTAGATTTGCTTCCAGATGGGAAGCGCCTGTTCGTAGCGTCCCGCTAACACCAACTGCAAACCCGTGGCGCGTTGGCGGACGGGGGCTGCGTTGTCACCAGCGAAGAAAGTGTCGGCATTGGCGGAAGGCTGCGCCAGAAATCCGGCCAGTGCCGCCGCCACCAATGTGGAGGGCACGGAGGGGTGGACCGCGGCGGTGGCCCACTCGGCGGCATGTTGTTTGTCCTGCGCCAGCACCGCCCAGATCGCCGCTTGCGCGTAAGCGGCAGAGCGCAATTCCGGCTGCTGGGCGGACTTCGCGAAAGCGGTCATTGCTGCCATGCCTTCTTCGCGATGACCAGTAAGATATTTCCATTCGGCCGCCCGATAGGGGGTTGCCGGGCTCTTCGGTTCTCTTTCAAAAATGGCGGTCGCGCCCGCCACATCACCCGCCAGCAAACGAGCTCTTGCCGCTTTCCAAGGCGTGGCGGCATAGTCTTTTTCGGCTTCCGAGAAGTGGCCGAAAGCCAATTCAATGTCCCCCCGGGTATCGAGGGCATTTGGATCTTTGGGAGCCAGCCGCTGATACTCCTCCGCCGCGGCGCGCGCTCCCGCTTCATCGCCTGCATACATTAAGGCATACGCTAAAAGATTTCGCAGACCGGGATCCGAAGGATCAAGCGCAATGATCTGCCGGTAATGGTGTGCCGCTTCCGCGGGCTTGCGCGTCGCCATCTCGAAGTCTGCTAGCGCACGTAGAATTTCGGGGTCGTTAGCGAACGATTGCGAACGGAGCACAACAGCGGCAAGGGTTTCTCGCGCGTGAGCGGGATCGCTTTGCAGCAATCCCAGATAGGCCGGCCCGAAGTTCGGATCGGCCTCAAGGGCCAGGCGGTAATGCGAAGCGGCAGCAGGGCCGGCGGTGTCGGAACCAAGTGCATACTCGCGGACAGCGGGGCTCGCCGCATAGCGCGAATCGGCTTGCGCCGCGCCGAATTCTTGGGCAAGCGCTGTTGTCACTTGCGGCAAACTTCCCGAAGCGCGCACTGGCCCAGTCAGCTTTTGCGTCTTGGCGTCCTCAGCAAACGCGGTTACGTTGAGCGAACCGTTTGCCGACGTGTAGTAACCGGTAATCAGCCGTGTTGCGCCCGCGCTCAGGGCTGGCAGTCGCTCCGTCGAGATACCCGGCGCAACGGAGCCTGCGCGCGGCATGCGCTCTGCGCCAAAACGCCGCTTCAGCAACTCACTTAGGGCGCGGCCTTGCCAATCAGAATCGGCTCCGCCCAAATTTTCGAAGCGCAATACCGCGGTTTGTTGGGCTGCCTGCCGTGGGATCTTTGTGGCGGCTTCCCTGCATCCTGCAAGGGCCAAAAGTGCTATGGCGGCGAGCTTACAATACACGCGGTTCCGAAGCAATTAACTGCTGAAACTCAGGGAGCGAGCGAAGCGAGGCAAATTCAGCGTCCTCCATGAACTTGCGGCGCTCCGTAAAACCCTCTTCGAGTGCCTTGCGAATGTAGAGCAGCGCGCGTTCCTGCTGACCGGCTTGCGCATAGCTCTTCGCCATGAAGTAATGAAATTTGGCTCGCTCCGTATAACTACGCTCCTGCAACAGGGAACCAAAATGACTGTGGCGCTCGAAGACCTCCGGGTCCAGTTCCAGAGCGCGCTTATAGTTCAGCGTTGCGTCTTTGTAATCTTTACGCGCGAAGTACGCCGTTCCCAGATTACTGTAGATGGACGCCGATTCCGGAGCGATCTTGATCGCCTGTTTGTAAAGACGGATGGCCCGGCGATAGTTCTTCTGGGAGTAATACGTTGTGCCTAAATTGTTGACTGCTTCAGAATATCTGTGATCCAGCTTGATCGCCGCTTCGTACTCTTTGCGCGCTGCGGCTAAATCCTGAAGCTGATGAAAGGCGATACCCGCCTTGTTGTGCAAGATAGCAGAAGTGGACGGCCCTTCGCGGTAAACATCAATAGCTTGGCGGTATTCCTTGCGGGCCATCAGGATGTCGCCGTGCTGTTCCGGCGTCAGTTGATGGGCGACGGCGGGCGCAGCGTGGGGTGTATTGGCGGTATCGAATAAACCTTGTTGATCGAACGAGAAAAGCGAAACCACGAAAAAGAACGGGATCGAAACCATAAGAGGCTCCTATTTGGAAACCATTAGATCACAATCCGCCCTTGCCAAATATCCGCTTGAAAAAGCCCTTTTTTTTCTTGGCCGGTAGATTCCCCTCTACAGTTACTTGCTTATCGTCCTCGATCAGCGGATCGGTCCCGCGCCGGTCCGGTGACATCGGCGGAGTAGGCGGAGAGGGCTTGGTTACCGGCGCGGACATATCCCACCCGGAAACCTGAGTGCTATCGAGCGCCCCCCCACCATGGAGAGGGCAACTGCCCACTGGTTCCGTACCTGAGATGAAGACTTCCTGGCGGCTGGTGGGGCAGAACGCAGTCGCCGGCATGCCGGACAGGGGATCAATTTTGATTGTTACGATGCCTTCCGGGGCCGGGAACGCCTTCGCATTCCGATAGCTGCCATAAAGTAGTGCGCGCTTCATGAAATCGGCCCAAATCGGAAGCGCGGAATGAGCGCCCTCTAAATCCAGTTCGCGATTATCGTCAAAGCCCACCCACACGACGCACAGCAGTTCTGAGGTGAAGCCGGCGAACCAGCCATCGTGCGAAGTTCCGGTCTTGCCTCCAGCCGGAACGGTGAAGCCACGCCCACGAACGCCTGCCGCGGTGCCACTCCGCATTACCTCTTCAAGCAAGCTCACCATCAGGTAATTGACGCGCGGATCGAGCACAGTCTTGGTTTCGGGCTTCTCTTCATAAATACTCGAACCATCGCTGCCCTTGATCTCAGAAACGAATGTAGGCCTTACGTACACGCCCTTATTCGCGAATACCGTGTAGGAGCCGGCCATCTCAAGCGGCGTGGCATCGTACGAACCCAGCGCTACTGCGGGAGTTGCCCGGATGTCTTCATTCAACCCAGCCTTCTTCGCCAAACTGACGACCGCTTGGTATCCCACCATCTCCGCCACTTTCACGGCGGCGATGTTCATCGAGTGGGCCAGTGCGCGGCGCAAGGTAGTCACGCCGTAGTATTCGTGTTTGAAATTGCCCGGTTCGTAAGGCTTGCCATCGAACCAGAATGTGGTCGGTTCATCTACCAGGGTCGTGGCTGGTGTCAACGTGCGCGGACCTCCGGCGATCCCGGTGTTCATCGCGGCGGCATACACCCACGGCTTAAAAATCGAACCGGGCTGGCGCTTGGAAAGAATGTGGTTCAACTGGCTCGTGCCATAGTTGCGACCGCCCACAATGGCCTTGATTTGCCCGGTATGGGGATCAAGCGCGATCAGGGCAACCTGAGGTTCCGGAATCTCCGCGCCTTTGAAACGCTTTTGTTTACGAAGTTGCTCATCTACGCTGGCCATGCCTGCGCGCACGGCATCATTCGCAGCGCGCTGCAGGTCGATATCAAGCGAGGAATAGACGCGGTAAGCCTGCGATTGGAAATCGTAGTCCTGAAACTTGCTTTGCAGTTCATCATGCAGAAGGTCGACGAAATAAGCGGATTCGGAACTTTCGCCAGCGGTGCCTGACGCCAATTTCAGCGGAGACGCTTCCGCGATCGCATATTGCCGGTCATCTAAGTAGCCGTTCTGCCGCATTAGGCTGAGCACAATGTTTCTGCGCTCCACAATGCGCTCCCCATGGCGATACGGATTGAAATAGCTGGGACGTTGCACCATGCCGGCCAGGGTCGCGGCTTCTGCGGGCGAGACGTTCCTGAGACTCTTTCCGAAATACGCCTCGGCCGCTTCCCCGAAACCGCGGATCGTAAAGCTGCCTTTATGGCCTAAGTCGATCTGGTTGCAATAGAATTCAAAGATCTCTTTCTTCGAAAGCTTTTGCTCCAAAATCAGCGTGATCATCAGCTCTTCGATCTTGCGTCCGAAGCTCTTCTCCGGCTTGAGAAACATGCCGCGAGCCAACTGTTGGCTCAACGTGGAGGCGCCCTGCGCATTACGGCGGTCTTTAACGTCGACGTAAGCCGCTCTCACAATGCCAATGGGATCAAAGCCGACGTGCTGGAAAAAGCGCTTGTCCTCGACTGCAATCACGGCGTGAACCAAGACTTCCGGAATCTCGTCGTACTTCACCAAGCGCCGCTTTTCGCGATTCCGGTCGTAGAGATTCGTGATGAGCTGCGGTTCCAGAAGATATTGATTCCGCGAAGTATTGTCGCTGAGCGCCACAATACGCTTGATCTTGCCGCCGCTGAAATTGATGACGCCCGCTTCCTGATCAAAAACCGATTCCGGGCCAGGGAAGATTTCGATTGAGTCGGATTTAAGAGTGAACCACCCAATCCGATTTGCGCGCGATTCGTTATAGCCGCTGCGGCGTAGCCGCGCAACGATTTCAGTAGGCGTAATTGCTTCGCCTACCGTGATCGTCTGCGGAGAGGCGAAAATCCTGGAGGTGCTGGTAAAAGGGCCGCCGCTAAGCTTCTTCTCGATGAGCTTGGAATATTGGAGATAGAAGTAAGTGAAGGTGGAGATCGAGACGATGGCCACCAACGCAAATGTCGCGAGCAGGAGCATTCCCGTCTTGCGTGTAAAAAAGCGCGCAATCCGGTCGCGGGGAGAAACGCGGATTACGCGCACACCGGCGTTTGTGGTTGCCACTAGGCTGATTGTCTCAAATGGATGGCGGTTTGACCGTGGGTTTTATCGGATCTGTCGGTTTTGTGGGATCTGCAGGTTCCACTGGCGTGCGCGGAGCAGTAGGCGAGGTCGGGGTTTTGGGGTCGGATGGCGGAATCGTGGTGGCCGGAGACTGTTACGGTTCCGATTCCGATCGTTCTTGGGAACGGCCGTACGGCTCGGCTGATCGTCTTTCTTATCTCCTGGCGCAGTCTGTGCGAATGCGGAACAGGTTAAAATAAGTGCAAAAGTCAAGCGTTTCATAGAAACCTCTGCCGCACTCGGTGCAATTCGGTTGCCGCGTTGTGTTCCCCTTAATGTATGACGGATGTTCTGATCATCGGGGCCGGGGCGGCGGGCCTGGCAGGCGGCCCGAGACTTAGTGGAATCCGGTGCAACGGTGACGCTACTCGAAGCGCGCGGCCGCATCGGGGGCCGCATTCTGACGGATCATGACGAACGGCTCGCCTTTCCGGCTGAATTAGGACCCGAATTCATTCATGGCCGTCCGCCGGAGTTGTGGAAGCTAGTGAAGGAATCGAAGCTGGCAGCGGTAGAAGTTTCGGGTGAAAACTGGCGTGCTGATTCCGGCGGTTTGCATCGCGCGGAAGAGTGGGATGACGAGGTTTTCAAGAAGCTGGAAGCCTTATTCGCAGCCGGACCGGAGCTTCGCTCAGGCTTTGAAAGATGCGCGTATGGATGCGCCCTGGGCAACTCGGTATGTGGAGGGCTTCAACGCCGCTTACGCAGACAAGATCAGCGTGCAATCCATTCTGCAGGATGAGCAGGCTGCCGCGAAGATAGAGGGCGATCGTGCTTTCCGCATCATCGGCGGCTACGATCGTGTTGCTCACGTGCTTTTGGATGAACGCGTGGACTTGAGACTGAACAGCCCGGTTGACCAACTGCAGTGGACCCGAGGACGAGTGGAAGTTCGGGCGGCGGGTGAGCTGTTTGAAGCGAAGCAGGCTATCGTGACGGTTCCCCTCCCTTTGTTGCAAGCAAATGCTCTTCATATTTCGCCCGAACCACAGGAAGTGATTGCGGCCGCCAAGCGCCTGGAAATGGGGCAGGTGATGCGCGTGACCTTTTGCTTCCGGGAGCGCTTCTGGGAAGAAAAAGCAGACTTCAGTTTCCTGTTCTCCGCGGACCAACAGGTTCCGACCTGGTGGTCGACGTTGCCCGTCTACGCTCCTATTCTTGTAGGTTGGGCGGCAGGTGCAAAGTTCCGTGCGGATCTGAGTATTCAGGATGCCGTGCGTTCGCTGGCGTCAATGCTGCGGGTACCTGAGCGCCTGGTGGAAGATCAGATGGTGACGACCTGCTTCCATAACTGGCACGATGACCCATATGCCCGTGGGGCTTATAGCTACACTCCGGCGGGTGCGATGGACTGCCACCACATTCTCACTCAGCCTGTGGAGGGCACGCTCTTTTTCGCCGGAGAGCATACCGAGACAGAGGGACACTCAGGTACCGTTCACGGGGCCATCGCGTCAGGTCGCCGCGCAGCGCGCCAGGCGCTCTCACAATGAAGGCAGTCTATTTGGAAGACGGCGAAGTGTCCATCCGCGAAGTGCCGGAGCCGGAGTTGCCCGTTGGACATGCGCGCATTCGGATGCTACAGGCTGGTATCTGCAACACCGATCTGGAACTTCAGAGAGGCTACTACGGCTTCCGCGGCATCCCCGGCCATGAGTTTGTGGGCGAAGTTACG
Organism: Bryobacterales bacterium; assembly: GCA_963795835.1. Classification (GTDB taxonomy): domain Bacteria; phylum Acidobacteriota; class Terriglobia; order Bryobacterales; family Bryobacteraceae; genus JALYXI01. The sequence continues at coordinate 187,539 of CAWCJC010000007.1, forward strand.
GAGGGTCCCAAGGAATGGTTAGGACGTCGGGTGGTGGGCGAGATCAACTTGGCGTGCGGACATTGCGAATTCTGCCAAGAAGGTCTGGGCCGCCACTGCGCTTCGCGAAGTGTCCTCGGAATTCTGGGGCATCCGGGAGCGTTCGCCCAGTCACTCACATTGCCAATCGAGAACTTGCGGGAAGTTCCGGACAGGGTCTCAACGGAGCATGCCGTGTTCACCGAGCCGATCGCGGCCGCTTGCGAAATTCTTGAGCAGGTAGCGATTCCGAAGGGCCAGCGGGTTGCCGTATTAGGGGATGGTAAGCTCGGGCTGCTGATCGAGCAGGTGCTTCGGGCTCACGGCGCGCAGGTTGATCTTTTCGGGCATCACCGCGGAGCCAAGAAAATCGCTGACGCGGGCTTGTTCCCGCTTGTGGTGGAAGCTACGGGTTCGGCGGCGGGCTTGGCTCAAGCGATTGCGATGACGCGCCCTCGCGGGACGGTGGTGATGAAGTCGACCCTCCATGGCGAAGTGGTCATCAACACGGCGGCGGCGATCGTGAATGAGATCACGCTGGTGGGCTCGCGATGCGGACGCTTCGAACCCGCGCTCGAATTGCTTCGTTCAGGTGCGATCGATTTAGAACGGATGATCGACAGCCGGTTTGTGCTGCAGGATGCAGCCCAGGCTTTCGAACGCGCTGCCGTGAAGGGCGTGCTGAAGGTGCTCCTAAGTTAGCGGCGCGGGCTGCTGCTGCGTCATGCAATGCAGCGTACCCAAGCCCCACACCAGCGCGACGCAATCGATTCCGCAAACCTCGCGGTCCGGAAACACGCCAGCCAGAATGTTGAGCGCCAGCCTGTCGTTCGGATCGTTGAAAGTCGGTACCAGAACGATGGAGTTCGCAATATAGAAATTCGCGTAGCTGGCGGGCAGACGCTGGCCGCTAAAGTGAAGCGCTTTGGGCATCGGGAGACGCACCACACGCACGGGGTAATCTCGCAGAATCGCTTCGTTCTCTTTGCAGATTTCGTAGTTCGGATCGGCGGGATCGTCTTCCGTCGCGATCACCACCGTATCGGGCCCAACGAACCGCGCAATGTCGTCAACGTGGCCGTGTGTATCGTCGCCGACGATGCCTCGGTTCAGCCAAATCAGCTTTGTCGCGCCCAGATGTTGCGCGATTTCTTCTTCCAGCTCCTCGCGGTTCAGGTGAGGGTTGCGGGCCTGAATTGGGCTAAGCAGGCACTCTTCTGTGACCAACGCGAGACCCTGGCCATTTACATCGATAGAGCCCCCTTCAAGTACCACGGGCGGAGTAACCGTCACGTCCGCCGCGCGCTCCGCGATTCTCAGGCCTGCTTCCTGGTCCAGGTGATGGTTCGCGTACTTGGCCCACCCATTGAAGCGCCACTTGACCGCGGCGACATGGCCTGCTTCGTCATGTACGAAAAGTGGTGCGAAATCGCGTGTCCAGACGCGGTCCGTCGGAATGTGGAAGAACTCGACTGCCGTCAGGTTGGCGCCGGTCTTGCCGAGCACGCGGCGGGCACGATGTTCGGCGTCCGCATCGGCTACGAGAATGCGGACTCGCTCCACAGCAGCCAGCTTGCGGACAATCTCTGCGTACGTCCACGGGATCGGTGTGAAGCGCCCCGGCCAATCTTCGCGATTGTGAGGCCACGCAATCCAAGTCGCCTCATGTAGTGCCCACTCCGCGGGCATCGTGTAGGAGCGGCTCATATAAGAAGTCGATTCACGATCGGTCCATAAGCATCAATGCGCCGATCGCGCAGAAACGGCCAGTTGCGCCGGGTTTCGTCCATCTGGCGTGGGTCGCACTCGGCCATCAGGATCTCTTCTTTGTCGTGCGAAGCTTCGGCCAGCACACGGCCAAATGGGTCGCAAAGAAAGGAGCCGCCCCAGAACTCCAGGCCGTGATCCGGCGGGCCCTCGAACCCGACGCGGTTCACCGCGGCCACGTAGATTCCGTTCGCAATCGCGTGCGAACGCTGAATGGTTCGCCACGCATCGTGCTGCGCCGCGCCGAACTCAGCTTTCTCCGAAGGGTGCCAGCCAATCGCGGTCGGATAGAACAGAATGTTCGGACCACCTAAAGTAGCCAGGCGCGCGGCTTCTGGATACCACTGGTCCCAGCAAACCAGTGTCGCGATTCGGCCCGCCTTCGTGTCGAACGAACAGAAGCCCAGATCGCCCGGCGTGAAATAGAATTTCTCGAAGTAAAGCGGATCGTCCGGGAATATGCATCTTGCGATAAATGCCCAGCAGCGAACCATCGGAATCGATCATCGCCGCCGTATTGTGATACACACCTGCGGCGCGCCGCTCAAAAAGCGAAGCAATCACCACAACACCCGCTTCCCGCGCGGCTTTCGAAATCGCTTCAGTGGAAGGTCCGGGGATGGGCTCGGCCAGATCAAAGAGCCGGGCGTCCTCTTCGCGGCAGAAGTACTGAGACCGGAACAACTCGGGCAGGCAGACAATATTGGCTCCCATCGCGCCGGCTTCAGCGATCTTGCCAACGGCCTTCGCCAGGTTCTCATTGGGTTCTGGCGAGCACGACATTTGGACCAGCGCCACGCGGAACTTTTGGGAAATCACTCTTCATTGTACGATCGGACTTGGCCGTGGCAGACCGTTTTTACTCCATGAAGTGGGAAGATCAGCCCGACCGCTCCGTGGCCGCCGACTTTCTGGAGCGCGTCGCGGAAGACCATGGTTCGGTTGCGCGCGATGAAGCCGGAACATGGTGGTTGCAGCGCGTTCCGGAAGGTGTTGCCCAGTGGTACGGAGTAGCGCTAAAGGCCGGCGAACCGCGCGGAAGGCTCACACGCGCAACTGAATTTCGCCCGCCGGGTATTCTTCGCGGCAGCGGCGACCGGCTTACGCTAGATTCGCGCGAAAGCGATGTCTACCTGGCCTTCTCCTTCCTGCTCGATCGCGTGGAAGGTGTGAGCTGGTCCGCCGATGGAACTGTACTGCTCGATAGCCCCTACGCCGGCGGCTCCACGGCGCGGGCCCGCAACTTCGCCGAGCAGTTCGGCCTCACTGTCACGCTGAACGACGATCCGCGCCTGAAGACAAAGTGGGAATTGAAGCGCCCCCGGCTGGCAGTGATGCAAGCAGGCCGGGATGTTACGGATGTGCTCGACCACTATCGTGTCCCGTGGACCCGCACCGCCGCACCCGCAAAGCCGACGTTTGAGACTGTAATCGTGGAGCACGCGGGACAGGCGGGCGCCTTTTCCGGAAATGTGATCCTGGCGGACGAATACCGGCTGACCCCCGTGTCTGCGAAGCGCTTGCTGCACGAGATCTATTTGAGGTCGGCGCGTGAGGTCTGATGTTGCGGTGTTGTTCGATATTGATGGAACGCTGGTGCGCAAGACAGGTCCTCACCATCGCGATGCCCTCAGCATCGCCGCGCGTCGCATCTTCGGGGTTGAGGCAACCACCGACGGCATCCCGGTGCACGGCATGTTGGACCCCGACATCCTGGCTGCCATGCTGGAACGCGCCGGGGTGAGCGAAGCGCGACGAGCCATGCCGGAACTGCAACATGCGGCCGAAGAGCATTACCTGGCGGAGTGTCCGGACTTGCGGTTCGCGGTCTGTCCCGGTGTGACAGAACTGCTGGCACGCCTGGAGCACGCGCAAATTCCGACGGCACTGGTAACGGGGAACTTCACGCGCATCGGCTGGCGAAAACTGGAAGCGGCGGGTTTGAAACAGTACTTCCGCTACGGCGCGTTTGCGGAGATGGCAGCCACTCGCGCGGGCCTGGCCGCGATTGCCGCTCGGGAACTTGGTTCACCCCAACGGGTGTTGCTGGTGGGCGATGCTCCGAGCGACATTGAAGCGGCAAAGGCAAACGGGTTCGTTTCGGTTGCAGTGCATACCGGTGTCTCAAACCGGGAGGACCTGGCTCCGTTGCAGCCTGACTATCTTCTGCCTTCGCTCCGGCTTTTCCCCCTAACCCTGTAACGCCTGTTCGATTCCATTGCGGACGGCCGATTCGATCGGATTTGCAAACGGTCTCACGAAGAAAGGCAGATCCCCTTGCGCAGTTACGTTGTCATCCGCAACCTTCAGCTTGCAATCCAGATGAAAACCCTTCACCTTGCCGGATACGGTGCAGGTATCGCCATCCCAAGTTTGCGTAATTTGGTCGGCATCACCGGGAAATTGCTGCTTTAGTTTCTCGGTAAATTTGGCGAGGCGCTGTTTCACCTCCGCCCGGGGAAGGGAATGCTGAACGGTAACTTGCATACGTCCTATTCATAGCGCAGAACTTCAGCCGGGCTGATCCTGGTGGCGTTGCGCGCGGGATAAATCGTAGCGAAAAAGCTGACCGCCAGCGCGACGCTTGCGACCCAGATGCCGTCGAACGGACGAGGTTCGAAAGGGACGAAGCTCAGGGAATAAATCTGCTCATCGAGACGCAGCCACTGGTACCGGTTGGCGAAATAACAAAGCGTGTATCCGGCAATAAGCCCGAGGATAGTTCCCGCAAGCCCGATCAGAACGCCCTGAGTCACGAAGATGCGCCGGATCTGGCCCGCGCGCGCTCCCATGGACATGAGCACCGCGATATCGCGCCGCTTCTCCATCACCATCATGACGAGCACGATCAGAATATTGAGCGCGGCAATCAGTTCGATAAGACCAATGGTGATGACGGTGACGATCTTCTCCATGTTCAGTGCCTTGAGCAACTGGCTGTTCTGCTCCTGCCAGTTCGTCGATTGAAAGCGATCGCCCGCGATTGCGTCGGCCTGCTTTGCAACCTGAGGAGCCAGATAGACATCATCGACTCGCAACTCGATTGAATTCACCAGGTCCGGTAATGAGAGCAGCCGTTGCGCGGTCTCGAGAGGCACGTAGGTCCATTTGTCGTCCAGATCGTAGAAGCCCGATTCAAACGTGCCCCGGATGCCCATCCGCATCGATTTCGGGCGCGAGCCGAACGGTGTCAGTACTCCTGTGGGCACCAGAACTGTAACGTGTCCACCCGCTAAGATTCCGATATCGTGCGCCAGCTTGGAGCCCATCAGCATGGCGTCGCCTTCAAAGCCTGCCGCCGAGCCTGACTTCAGTTGCCGCAGTGTTTCACTCACGCGCAGCTCGCTTGCGAGTTCGACTCCCTTGAGCACGGCGCCCTGGCTGCCCAGGGGGCCGCTCAGGAAAACCTGCCCGTAGAGCACCGGCGCGGCAGCGGTAACGTGCGGTATCCGCAGCAGCTTAGGAATCAGTTCGCGCCAGTTCGAGATGCCAGGGCCGGGGTCTTTCTCCAGAACATTAACGTGGGCGGTGGCGCCTAACAAGTTGCGCTGCAGCGTGTTGCGAAAACCGTTGTTTACGGCGAGAGAAATGACCAATGCCATCACGCCCGCTGCAACTCCAAGGACAGAGATTACGGTGATAACGGAGATAACCGCTTCCTTGCGCTTGGCGCGCAGGTACCTCCCGGCTATGAAGCTTTCAAACGCCACACTCAAACGTCAAGACGCCGCAGACTGTCCGCGATTCCGATTTCCGGCTCAGGACGCAGCAGCGGAAACAGGATCACATCGCGAATGGATCGTGAGTTGGTCAGCAACATTACCAGCCGATCGATCCCGACACCTTCGCCCGCGGTTGGCGGCATTGCGTAGCTGAGGGCACGAAGAAAATCTTCGTCCATGGGCTGCGATTCTGCATCACGCGAAGCTACTTGAAGATCGAAGCGGCGGCGCTGCTCCTGCGGGTCGTTAAGCTCGGTGTAAGCGTTGGCGATTTCCATACCGCCGATGTAGAGTTCGAAGCGCTCTACCAGACTCGGGTCTTCCGGCTTGTTTTTCGAAAGCGGCGAAATCTCCACCGGGAAATCGTAGATGAAAGTCGGCTGAATCAGCGTCTTTTCGATTTCGTTTTCGAAGCGCTCCATCAGCGCGTGTCCGCTCAAGGTACGGTCGCCCACGGCTTCGTGCATCGTCAGGCGTTTCACCTTGCTGAAGTCGAGTTCGTGCTCTCCATAGATCACGGTAGTGCCTCCGGTCGCGTCTAGCGCGAGCTGCTTCAGCATGTCCGCGGTGAGGTCCATCAGGCCTTTGTAATCCGTATAGGCCTGATAAAACTCGAGCATCGTGAACTCGGGATTGTGACGGGTAGAGATGCCTTCGTTGCGGAAATTCCGGTTGATTTCATATACGCGATCCAAGCCACCCACCACCAGCCGCTTCAGGTAAAGCTCCGGCGCAATGCGCAGGTAGAGATCAATATCGAGCGTATTGTGATGCGTAACGAACGGGCGCGCAGAAGCGCCGCCGTAAAGAGGCTGCATCATGGGCGTTTCCACTTCGAGAAACCCGAGCCCATCCAGTTGCCGCCGGAGAGAGGAGATGATTTTTGCGCGCGTCACAAAGACAGCGCGCGATTCGGGCGTGGCGACCAGATCCAGATAACGCTGTCGGTAGCGCGTCTCCACATCTTCCAACCCGTGCCATTTCTCCGGCAGGTTCAGCAGGATCTTCGACAGAAACTCCAGCCGCTCGACATGCACGCTCAACTCGCCAGTGCGTGTGCGGAACAGGTAGCCTTCGGCACCCACAATGTCGCCCAGATCCAGCGTGCCGAAGAGCTCATAATCGGCTTCAGGCAGCGCGTCTTTCTTGATGTACAGCTGCAGCCGCTCGCCGCCTTGCAGAATGTGTGCAAAACCGGCTTTGCCCATGCGCCGGATGGTCATCACGCGTCCGGCAATCTTGACGTGTTCTTCCGGCGCGGCTGAGTCGGAATGCTTTGCCAGGATCTCCGGAACCGTATGGGTAAAATCGAAACGGCGTCCGTAAGGAAGCTGCCCCGCGGCCTCCATGGCGCGCGCGCGCCCCAGCCGCGTTTCGAACAGCTCATCTTCAAGCGACAAAACTCTCTCCTTCGAACAAGTACGTTATTATGGCTCAGCGATTTGACTGTTTGAGCCGATCCCTTTCCATCATTATCCCCGCATATAACGAGGAATCCCGTTTACCTTCCACTTTGCTTGAGGTGACCAACTATCTGTCGGCCTCGGAATGGCGTCCGGTGGAGATTCTGGTGGTCGATGACGGGTCGAGTGATCGAACAGTCGAAGTGGCACAAGAGTATGCGAAGAACGGATGCCCGGTGCGCGTGCTGCGCAACCCCGGCAATCGCGGCAAAGGGTTCGCGGTGCGGCACGGTATGCAGGAAGGCGTGGGGCAATGGCTTCTGTTTACCGATGCCGATCTTTCGACGCCCATCTCGGAAATCGAGAAGCTATGGGCAGCAGTAAGCGGGGGCGGTGCCGCGGTGGCGATTGGGTCGCGCGCGCTGGATCGGTCGCTGATCGGGGTGAGGCAGCCAGTATTTCGTGAACGCGCCGGGCAAGTTTTCAATTGGGTGATGCAGCGCGTTCTGGGATTGCCGCTAAGCGACACGCAATGCGGCTTCAAGCTGTTTCGGCAGGATGCGGCACGCGCCGTTTTCGAGCGCCAGCAGCTGGACCGCTTCAGCTTCGATGCAGAAGCCTTGTTCCTGGCGCGCAAGCTGGGGTTCGTGATTCGCGAAGTGCCCGTGCGTTGGAACGACGTTGCCGGCAGCAAAGTGTCTCTGGCTTCAGGGGCGCGAGGGTTTCTGGATTTGTTGCGCGTGCGACTGAATGACGCGCGCGGCATCTATAAGCTGTGACTATCCCCGGACTGCATCATGTAACAGCGATCGCCAGCGACCCCCAACGCAACTTGGATTTCTATACCGGCGTGTTGGGCTTGCGCCTGGTGAAGCTCACGGTCAACTTCGACGATCCTGGGACGTATCACTTTTATTACGGTGACCACGCGGGAACGCCGGGCAGCATCCTGACTTTCTTTCCGTGGCCAGGGGCTTCGCGGGGGAGAGGCGGAGCCGGCTTTGTGACGGAGACCGGTTTCGCCGTGCCGAAGGGCAGCGTGGATTATTGGATGAACCGGTTGCAAACAGCGCCGGATTCAGAAGGGCTAATCCGATTTCAAGATCCCGATGGGCTCCGGCTGAGCATTCATCCAACTGCGGACGGCGCTGGACACGCAATCGAGCGAATTGCCCAAGTAACGTTGACGGAACGCGCTCCCGATGCAACGGTCGAGCTCTTGAAACAAACTATGGGCGTTACGGAAGGTGTTCTGATCGCTCACGAACCGGACGCCGGCCGCGGGATGCAGGGGGCGGGTACAGTTCATCATGTGGCGTTCCGCGCCGAAGACGATGCGCGCCAATTGCAATGGCAACAACTTCTGCTTCGCGCAGGTTTACATGTCACGGAAGTGCTGGACCGTGAATACTTCCACTCCATTTACTTTCGGGAACCAGGAGGCGTGTTGTTTGAGATTGCGACAGACCCGCCTGGCTTCGCCATCGATGAGCCTCTCGAAGAACTCGGCACGCATCTGAAACTGCCGCTGTCGTTAGAGCCGCGCCGCGCTGAAATCGAACGCATACTTCCAAAGCTGAGGCTGCCGCAATGATTCATCATTTCATCCCCTCGAAAGATAACTCACTTGCCGTTCTGCTGCTGCATGGGACAGGTGGCGACGAAAACGATCTGGTCCCGATCGGCCGCGCTGTTGCGCCGGGCGCGGCCTTGCTCAGTCCGCGCGGAAACGTGATGGAAAACGGCGCTCGCCGCTTCTTCCGGCGTCTTGCGCCCGGGGTGTTCGACGAAGCCGACATCAAACTTCGCGCTAAAGAGCTGGCCGATTTCGTTTCCGGCTTTGAGCTACCGAACGTCTTTGCCTTGGGCTATTCCAACGGGGCGAATATCGCGGCAGCCGTCATGCTCCTTCATCCCGGGGTTCTGCAAGGCGCGGTACTGCTGCGTCCCATGACCCCCCTCACACCTGAAACTCTGCCTGATCTGGCGGGAACTCGCGTGTTGATTCAAGCAGGTGTAGAGGACAACATGACTACGCCCGAAAACACGCAAGGCTTGGCACGGCTATTCAATAGTTGTGGCGCATCCGTGGAAGTGCGTTGGATGGACGCGGGACACGATCTGGGCCCCGGTGACTTTCAGGCAGCGAAAGAATTTTTCGCCAGCCTCAACGCTTGATAATAACCTCGCGCATATGTTCGCGCGTGAGAAAAAACTTCACCGATTCAAACTGACCGAAGAGCTTCTCCAAGCTCCGGTTGTTGAATACCTGAGCCTGCTGCCGCTCGCCCTTTTGCACGATATTCAGCGTGGAAGAGCTCTGGATGCGAAACGTGGTGTAGGGCGAGACCAATGATTTCTCATCTGCATTAAAGAACGCCAGCAAATAACTGCGCGGCCGGGTGACACGGTAGAGCCGCTCCACCATTGCGTTCAGCAGAGCGGGAGAGAGATACTGCATTACGTCCCAAATCAGGACGCCATCGAACGTATTCTCCTGATAGTTCAAGTTCTGCTCTAGAAAGTAGTCGATCTGATTGGACGCTACCTGATCTGAGGGGTCGTCTCCTCCGAATGTGTCCGTCAGGCTTCGGCAGAAATCCTGAGAGTAGAGCTTGTGCCCCAAGTCGGTTACAAAATCTGTGTTCTGCTGGGTCAAGCCGGACAGATCCAGAATGGAGAGCCCGACCTGGTCGTTGATGTACGAGAAAAACTGCTCAAGGCCGCGGCTTTGGCGAATGCTTTGCGTCTCCTTGGCAGGCCGGTGTGATTTCGCAGGAGCAAAGGGGCCCGGCGAAACTGCCGTTCCTGACGCGCGAAACATACTCCGGAATCGTTCGGGCAGCAATGTCTAAGGACCCCCTCTGGGTTTATTGACTACCTCTTGACGTCGCCTGCTCCGGCAGCCATGGGCGTGGGTGCGGGGGTAGGGGTTGCAGGGGCAGGGGGCGCGGGAGGTTTCGGCATCGCTACAGCTTGCTGTCCGGCGGGGGGAACAGGTGCAGACGTCTTCGCCGTATCCGGCTTCACGATGTCGATCGATCCCTTGAAATAGGCTCCGTCTTCAATAACGATGCGGGCTGTTTTGATGTCGCCTACCAGCCGGGCATCTTTGCGGATATCGATCCGGTCAGTAGCCTCTACATTTCCTTTGACCTGCCCGAGCACGACGACTTCGCGCGCCTGTACCCCGGCTTGCAACTTGCCGTTGGGCCCGACGGTGAGCTTGTTGTCCTGGCACTCGATTGTGCCTTCCACGTCGCCATCGACGTAGAGGTCTTCCTTGCTGAAAATTTGTCCGATGATCTTAACGGCTTTTCCGATAGTGGCGGAATTGCGCGACGAGTCCGATTCCGGGCTCTTAAACGGCGTCGATGGTGACATAGTATTTATTTCCTTCCTGGGTTCGATCGGATTCACTACCGGTGCCGCACTGGCCGGCCTGGCCGCGGGTGCAGGGGGTCCTGCTGGTTGTTCTTCCGGTTTTTTGTTCCACATGCTCATAATGGCGGCCTCCCAAATTGGGTATAAAAGCTGACTTACCACTTCAGTCTACTGATTGTTTTTATGCAAAGGCAATCGCGAGTTAAAGCTGAAACGCAAAACGCCCGCTGGGCCAGCCAGCGGGCGTTGCAATCGATTGCGAAAAACTATTTCTGACCCTTAGACTTCTCGTGAGCTGCTTTGGAATGCTCATGAGCTTTGCTCGAGTGATCATGAGCGGTCTCGGAGTGCTTCGAAGCGGCCGCGTGGTCGCCTTTCTCATGATGCTCGGCCGCTGTGTGGTGCGCCTTGGCGGCATTCTCGTGGTGCTGGGCTGCTTCTTTATGCGAATTTTTCGGCATGGAAAACTCCTTTCTGTCCAACACTAACGTAGAAATAAGGCAATGCGACTATCGAAAACGCCGCAAGTGTGCTGAACCTTACGCGCCCCGCACCATCTTAGAAAATGCCGGGTACGTGTCGGGAGACTGGGAATTCAGCCATTCTATGAAGTCTTTTGCCGCGGTTTCCAACTCGCCATACAGAAACGGATTGGACCGGGTAGCGCGCAATTCGGGCAGCAAATCACGCATTCTTTCGTAGGTGAATAACAGTTCCATGCCGCTGCGGTAAAACAGTTCCTTGTTCAGCAGGCCGGAATTCAGAAACGACGCCGCCATTTCCCAGTACGTCACCATCTGTCGGAAAGAAGCATTCTCCGCGGAATCCTGCGGGCATAACTTACGAAACTCTTCAAGAGATTTCACATGGAAAGATTGAACGAACCATGTGCGCGCCGCCCGCATCCGGTCTTCCCGCCGTAACTCATACAGCTTCAGAATCAAATTTGCATCTTCGTGCGAGGCCATGGTGGACATAAGCCTGTTTGTACCACGCACAATCGTTATGATGGTGAGATTATGATGACCGTGCGATTCGTTGGCGCGTCGCTTGCCTTGCTGCTTGCCGGTTGCTCCAGTTCGCCTCAAAAGCCGACTGTGGAGGCTACTCCGGAACCGGTAACTGGTTTGCATGCCCTCGCGCAGATGTATGCCGCGGCAAGAGGTTGGCAGCCGGATGTGCTGGTTCTGCGGGTAAACAGCATCGAGGCAGGCAATTTGAAAGTTCAGCCGGGCCGCTCGCCCGTCTGGCAAGGCACGTTCGTTTCTCCCACGGCGGGGCAATCGCGCACCTATACGTTTTCGGTAGTGGATCTGAGCACTTCCATTCGCACCGGCGTCTTTCCCGATCCGCCGACCACCTTTTCCGCCCGTGCGCAGACAGCCCAGGGTTTCAACATCAACGGAGCCCGTAAGGATACCGATGAGGTTTATGCCACTGCGCTGAAACACGCGGATGTTTTCCTCAAGCAGCATCCGAATGAGCAGGTGAACTTTCTGCTGGAACTGAACGATCGCGCTCCGGAAGCCATGTGGCGCGTGTACTGGGGCAGTTCGGCAGCCAGCAGTCCCTTTTCGGTTCTGATTGATGCCGCGAGCGGACAATTCTACAAGGCCTTTTCGTAATGATTGGCGCTCTGCTGACTGAGCAGACAAATGCCGCGGCAGAAGGAATCGACCTGCTGCCTACCTTGGACATGTTGCGCGTCATCAACCAGGAAGACGCGAAAATCGCGGCCTCAGTGGAGCGAGAGTTGCCGCACATTGCTGAAGCTGTCGACGCTATCGCGTCTGCTTTCCGGGAGAAGGGCCGCTTGTTTTATCTTGGGGCCGGCACCAGCGGACGCCTTGGCGTGCTGGATGCCTCGGAGTGCCCGCCCACTTTCAACGTTCCGCCGGAGTGGGTGCAGGGCGTAATCGCGGGCGGGGAAAGTGCGCTTTCGAAAGCCACGGAGGCGTCCGAGGACGATCCTACACTGGGAATTCGCGACTTGCTGGCGCGCGGATTTACGGCGGGCGATGTACTGGCGGGAATTGCCGCGAGCGGCAGGACGCCCTATGTCCTTGGCGCGATAGCGGAGGCGAATCGGTTGGGCGCGGTGACCATCGGGATCAGTTGCGTGCCTGAGTCCGATCTGGCGCGCACCGCGAAAATCGCGATTACTCCCGCTCCCGGGCCGGAGGTGATTGCGGGTTCCACTCGCATGAAGGCCGGTACCGCGACAAAGTTGGTGTTGAACATGTTGACCACCGGCGCGTTTATCAAGCTGGGTTATGTCTACGGCAACCTGATGGTGAACGTGGAGCCCAAGAATGAGAAGCTGCGCGACCGCGCTTTGCGCATCCTGATGACTGCCGGTTCAGTGCCGCGGGAGCGGGCGGAGGATTTATTGCGTTCCTCGGGCAACCGGGTGCAGACCGCACTCGTGATGATGTTGGCGAAAGTGGATCGCGATACCGCTGATTTGCGCCTGAACCGGACAAAAGGGAATATTCGAGAAGCAGTCACGAAAGAACTATCATGGACAAGTTTGTAATTCAGGGCGGCGTGCCGCTTCACGGCGAGATCGCGACCAGCGGCTCGAAAAATTCATCTTTGCCGGCGCTGGCGGCCGCGCTTTTGACCGATGAACCGGTCACGCTGGAGCGCGTTCCGAAGGTGCGGGATATCCGCACCATGGAGCGATTGCTGATCGATATCGGCGCGGAACTTGAGGTTACCGGTGAGCGCGTGCAGATGCACACGCCCGTGATTCGTTCGCCTGAGGCGCCGTATGAACTGGTCAAGACGATGCGCGCCTCCAGCTTAGTACTGGGCCCGCTGGTCGCGCGCGCTGGCCGTGCCCGGGTTTCCATGCCTGGCGGTTGCGCTATTGGTGCGCGGCCCATCAATCTGCACCTGGTTGCCCTCGAAGCATTGGGCGCCAAAATCAATCAGGAGCATGGGTACATAGAAGCCGTGGCTCCGGATGGTCTGCACGGGGCCGAAGTTCACTTCGACCGCATCACCGTAACCGGCACCGAAGACATATTAATGGCGGCGGTTCTGGCGCGCGGCGAAACGGTTTTGCACAATGCCGCGCGGGAGCCGGAGGTTGTGGATCTGGCAAATCTGCTGATTCGCATGGGCGCCAAAATTGAAGGCGCGGGTACGTCGACGATTCACGTGCATGGAGTGGAGCGACTGGGCGGCGTGCCCGAATCCGATCCGCATATCATCATTGCGGACCGGATCGAGGCTGGCACGTTCATGGTGGCCGCGGCGATCACGGGCGGCGATGTCGTGATCACCAAGTGTGTACCGGAACACGTCAGCGCGTTGACCGACAAAATGCGCCAAGCCGGCGTCACGATCGACGTTATGGACGCCACAACGTTGCGAGTGCGCTGCGACGGCAAACTGACGGCGGTGGATATGACCACCGAAGAATTCCCGGGCTTCGCGACGGATTTGCAGGCCCAATACATGGCGTTAATGACGCAGGCGCAAGGCATTTCCATCATCATGGAGACCATTTTCGAGAACCGCTTCATGCACGCGCAGGAGCTGCTTCGCATGGGCGCGAGTATTCGCACGGAAGGCAGGCAGGCCATTGTGGCCGGCAAAACGCAGTTGACCGGCGCGGGCGTAATTGCGTCCGATCTTCGGGCCAGTGCCTCGCTGGTCTTAGCCGCGCTGGTAGCTCGCGGAGAAACCGTGATTGATCGCGTGTATCACATCGACCGCGGCTACGAAAAAATCGAGACGAAGCTTTCGCAAGCGGGCGCTCAAATCAAGAGGGAGGACTAGCGCTATGGATCACACTCCGGGGTTTCTCGCAATCGTGGCGGACGCAAAGACACGGGTAAATGAGATTGAGATAGAAGATTATCGCCGGATGCTGGCCGAAGGTAAAAAGCCGCTTTTGATTGACGTACGCGAAGACAGCGAGTGGGCCGCGGGGCATGCGAAAGGCGCGATTCACATTGGTAAGGGCGTGATGGAGCGCGATATCGAGCGAACGGTTCCCGATCCCACGACGCCGATGGTGCTGTATTGCGGCGGCGGATATCGTTCGGCGCTGGCCTCTGATGCGCTGGGCAAAATGGGCTACACCGGCGTGATGTCGCTCAACGGGGGCTGGCGGGCTTATGAGGCTTCGGGACTTGAGATCGAGAAATAATCAGAATGACCACAGCACGCTAGCAAAGCCGGTATTCGCGCGGTAATTGTCGTTGATGCGGAACAGGCCGAAGTCTTCCTTGTACCCGTAATATTGGTAGCCCAGGTTGAACCGGATCTTCTCATTCCACTTATAGGAAATGCGCGCGAGCGGCGATTGGTAGCTGAGCGGGAATGTCTGCACCGAATAGAGAAGAGCATCGGCCGCCGCTAACGGTGCCACCGCGCTCGCCCGCCCATCTCCCGCATCGCGCGTGATGTTATAGCCGAGGAACAAGTCGGCCTTCCCGCCCATTCCGAAACGTAAGCCCAACGTGCCGGAGTGAATGTTGCTGACGTAAAGCGACTCCAGATTGTTCACCAGCTGCGGCCGGGGCGAGCCCGCGAAAAAGGCCACGCCGCCTAGAGTATCCAGGTGCAACCGCGCGTACGTCGCATCGAGCGAGACCCACTGCTTCGCCGCCCACGACGCATTTGCCGTATAGTTGCGCGAACGCGAACTATACGAAGTGAGCGTGATGGAATTGTTGTTATAGTTCTGCCGGTATTGCGCGCTCAGTTGCAGATTCTTCTTCCGATACTGCGCGCGGGCGGACAAGGCGTGATAGTTCCGCTCGCTCACGATGGTGAACGGGTTGTCATTGCGCCCGATCTCGCCTTCCACGTGCAATCGAAGAGGCGCCCAGGGATTCCAGTTGATGCCTGCGATTCCAGCATGCAAATGATTGGTCTGCTGTGCCGCGACTCCCGCCAAGGGGTCGCCGGGAACTGCCAGATCTTCAATCGAACGGATCAGCCGGTCCGAGAAGTGATAACCGGCGTAAGCGCTGATCTTCTTACTGAACTGATACCGAAGGTCGGTCGAGTTGGTGAAGAGCCGAATACCCAAAAACTGAAAATTCAAAACATTGTTCGTCTGCGAGCTGAAATCGTACTGCTGGAAGTAATTGTTGCCATCAATCCGGGTGTTCGCGAAGGATGAGTTGTTGACCAAGGTCAACTTCGAAGTCGCAAACAGACTCATTGAGCCATCGGCCGTCGTTACAGGCCGGCGCGCGGTGCCCGAAACAATCACCTGCCGGTTTTGATTATTCAGGAAGCGATCCGTACCGAGCGCCGTTTCATTCAGGACGAAGTTGCGCTCGCCGCCCGCGTAGGTGAAACGGCCATTCACCGCGAACCGCTTTCGCTGCGTGAAAAGATTGACCAGCCATCCCGGGGTCTGCCCATGGTAAGGCTCGCTCCGCGCGAACTGCGTCAGCGTCGTTGGGTCTGCGGGATTGTCGCCCCGCGTCGGAATATTCAGAAAGTAAGGAGTATCTTCCTTGTAAAACTCCCACCGCCGCATCACATGCAGCCGGATTTTATGGAAATCGACCTCCCCACCCAGCCGGTATGTATTGAACTCGCGCTTGATGTTGGTGAAGAACGGAATCACATCGCCGCGGCCGTCGAAGAACTGCTCACTTGAAAGTCCAGGCCCTGCTTCGGTGCTTCTGCTGTAACCCAGAAGCACTTTGTAGTGCCGCTCCGGGAACAAAGTGAAATCGTGATCCTGCCAGCGGTACGTGGTGTCGCGGAAGTGAGTCCCGTTCGCCACCACCAGGCCCGGGTTGTAATAGGCGTTCTGCCGCCACGTCATGTCGTACTCGTAGACGCGGTTTTTGCGAACGCGCAGCTGGGCCGATTCGTACGGGTCGTTGCCCAGTCCTTGCGTTGTGAGGACCAGTTCATCGAACCAGTAATTCCTCCCGTTCTTCGAATGGACAATCAGGTTGCTGCCCAGCAGGCGAACGCCATTGCCGTAGTTCACCTGGCTGCGGTACTCGCCGCGGTTGCCGCCCACCTCGCTTAGCCGATAGCCGAACTCCCAACTTTGCACGACGTTGTAACTGCCGCGATTCTCGCCATTTGATCCGCCTAAGTCATCCGGAGTCGGCGCCACAGTCTGCTGCGCCCGCAGACAGTACGTGAACACCGTGGCTGTGAGGAAGGCTAATCTCATCGCAGGAAGTTGGGATCGCTGTTCGATCCATGAATCCGCACATGGCAGGTCGTGCATTTCTGATATCGCGGGTCCAGCAGATTATGCGAACTGCTCTGAACGGGCACGCCGGTGTTCTGCCGCCCGAACGTGCCGGCGCCGTTGTGGCATTCAATGCACATGGTGAACACCACGGGCCGCTTCAGCAATTTCGCGTTGGTGGAGCCGTGCGGCGAATGGCAGCTTTCACAGCCTTCCACGCGCACCGAAGCATGCTCAAACACAAAGGGCCCGCGCTTTTCCTGGTGGCATCGCAAGCAGGGCTCTTCATTCCCTAAACGTTGATCCACCAGCCGCGGACGCGCGCCCATGCGCCAATCCGGAGCGAACGTTCCGTGGGAGTTATGGCAATCCGAACACTGCATCACGCCTTCGTTCACACGGTGCTTGAAGGGCATGGAAAATTGCGCGCGCACTGAACCGTGGCAGCCATAGCAAAGCTCATTCTGCTTTTTCGCCAGCAGAAATCGCGGCTCGGGCGATTGATGAATGGAGTGGCAATCCGTGCAGACTACGTTTGCTTCAGTATGAATCGATCGCTGAATATTCGCCTTCGAAAGATTATTGGCATGGCAGCGCAGGCAGTTTTCGAGTGTTTGCTTTTTCGATAACTCCGAGAAGGCGATGATCAGCGACTTCTTGCCCAGGCTCATCGCATGAGCGCGTCCCGGGCCGTGGCACCCTTCGCAGCCAGTGTTCTCCGGCGTTTCCTTGCGCGGTGGCGATGCTTTCGAAATGCGGGTTCTTAAAAAACTTCCGCGAAAGATCGGTATGGCAGCCCTGGCAAACGGTCGACCCGATATACGGACTTTTCGCGGGGGCTGTTTGCGCGCGGCCTAAGCCCAAAGCGCAAACAAGCCCGAACCATAAGATTGCAAGTCTTCCCACGTTAAGTTGATTATCGCTTCACGGGAAGAGTCAAGCCACTCTGCGCTTTCTGGCCGTTTACTTCGAGCGTGACCGCGGCCTTTCCATCGGGCAGGCCTGCCGGAAGCCTCACGTTGATCTGATACAGCCCGCTAATGGATGTTGGCGAGAGGCCGGCATAAAGTACATCCGTAGCGGGAACTGCGATGCCCCCCACCGAGAGCACCGCCGTTCCCGCGATTGGCGCGGCGGCCCCTGCGACCGCGCCCTCCGCCAGAGCCGGTGTCGTCGTACCCAGGCCCGTGGCCCAGAGTGTTACGACATCGCCGGGCTTTGCGAAAACAGCGCCTGGAATCTGCGCGGGATCGGCAACAGGGGTCGCACTATTCGCCACCGTCGCGGCGACAGAGCCTGACCCGAAGGGAAAGAAACCAGGAGAGAGCAATTGGGAAGTTACCGTGAAAGCATCACCGGTCACCTGGTTCGGCAAGTCCGGATTCAGGATCACCCGCGCGCTTACCGGCGCGGCGGCTAGCGTCGCTGGAGCCTGCGCATTCACTTGAGTTGCAGAACTATAAGTGATGGGAACCCGCTTGCCATCGATCTCGACAGCCATGCAGGCCAATTTGCGCGGAAAGCTGTTATCGACAAAATCCGCGCCCAGACGCGGCAACGGTTTGCGTTGCCGGTTGAAAGCCACTGCCGAAGAGAGAGATCAACGCACCGGGCCCGATAGAAGCCGCTCCCGATCCCGCGTTCTGCACGGCGCTGATTGCGGGCTTTAACGAAAGGGTGCAGGGCCGCACGGGGGAAATGGTGGAGAGAGTCGTATAAATCCGGTCTCCGGTCAGATTTCCATCGCCGTTGGCCGCATTGCCGGCGGCATACAGAATCACGTTGCCCACGTCGGTTGCTGGGGGTGTCCAGGTCACTTTGAAGGTATAGCCATCGCCGGCCGCGGTGCGCGGAGCATTCGCGTGTTCCACGAATTCAATCGCCCCGTTGCAGGGCGCAAGTGTCGTTTCGCATCGCACGCGCACAATGTCGTCTGGTGTGAATGTTCCGGCCTGCTTCGTTTGGTCCGCGGTAGTCCGCGCAATTAGTTGGAAACCCCAGCGCAGCGCTTCGGGGTGCTTGACCGTGACCGAGATTACCTGATTCACGCCCGGCACGTAATTCGCAGCGGAAATCGCCACCGAGCCCCGGGCATCGGAATTGGCTGCCCCGTAAGTGGAGTGGCACACCGCGCAAGTCAGCCCCCCGTCTACTGCGGCCCCCGTGCGCTTGACCGGCGGCCCGGTGCTGAACGCAAATAACATGACCGGTACTGCGCCGGCCAGCGATAACAAGACTCTTTTCATGAGCGAATCCCCTCTTCGGAACCGAGAGTACCAGCCCGTAAGGCCGATAAACAGACCGCGAGAACACTTTTACAGTTCTTTCACAAGTCAAGTACGAATGGCGCGGGAATATCGCGATCGATGATCCAAACTGTAAACTGACGGTGCTGTGACAGAAACCATATTGGTGATCGATGACGATGAAAGCCTTCGCGACACGATCGGCTTGATGCTCGAGCGCGAAGGATTTGAGGCTGTGCTCGCAGCCGATGGCAAGAGCGGCTTTGCGTTGGCGCTGGGCCGCAAGCCCGCTCTGGTGTTGGTGGACCTGCGGCTGCCGCAAATGAGCGGCACGGAAGTCTGCAAGCAATTGCGCGCCGCGAAGATGAAAACTCCCATCATCGTCCTGAGCGCGGTGGGCGACGAACTCGACAAAGTGCTGCTGCTCGAATTGGGGGCCGATGATTACGTCGTCAAGCCGTTTGGTACGCGCGAACTGCTGGCGCGCATCAGGGCCTTGCTTCGCCGTTCTTCGGAGAACAAGCCGCGTGTTCTTGAATTTGCCGATGTCACGGTGGATTTGGAAAGGCGCGCCGTTGCCCGAAAGGGCGAAGAATTGAAGTTCACACCCGCTGAATACAACCTGTTGACATACTTCCTGCACAATCCGGACCGGCCGCTGACGCGTGACATGATTCTCAACTCCGTGTGGGGCTACGAAAGTTATCCGAACACCCGAACGGTTGACGCCCATGTCGTTCGTCTCCGTCAAAAGCTGGAACCTGACCCCGTTGCGCCGCGACACTTTCTTACCGTTCACAAAATTGGATACCGGTTCTTGCCATGAGGCGAACGATTCTGATTGTGGACGACAACGCCGCCTGCGCCGAACCGTTACAAATCGCGCTCGAAGCGTGGACGGGTGTGGAGGTGCAGGTGGTGGGCAACGCACAGGAAGCACTCGGAATTCTTCTAGCCAATCCGGAATGCATCGCGGCTGTGATTACCGATCTCCGGATGCCCTCGGTAAGCGGGCTGGAACTGCTGGATGCCATGCGGCGGAACGATGCGCTTCGAACAGTTCCCGTCATGATCATTAGTGGGGATAGCGACCCCACGCTGCCTGCGCGCGCGCTGAACGAAGGCGCTGCCGGATTTTTCCTTAAGCCGTATTCCCCCTTGGAAGTGAAACGCCGCCTGGAGCAATTATTGGTATGACAGTTCGTTTCGTAATTTCCGTCCTGGTGTTGTTCTCCACGCCGGCCATCGCTCAGGAGGCGTCCGCGCTTGACCGCATCCTGAACCGGCTCGACGCGATGGAGCAACAGAATCGCAAGCTAATGGAAGAGGTTCACACGCTTCGGGAGGAACTGGCGGCGCTCAAGACCCCTCCGAATGCCCCTAGCGAACAAGAGCGCCTGGATGTGCAGGAAGCCAGAGCCGAGGAACTCTCGCAAGTAAAGGTGGAGACATCGCAAAAGAGCCCGGTAACTTTGACCGGCATGCTTCTGTTCAACGCCTTTCAAAACGGGAAGAACGCGGGCACTGCGGAATACCCCGCCTCGGCCAGCTTGAACACAGCCGCGCGGAGCAGCGGCGCCTCTTTGCGCCAGACCGTTCTTGGCCTCACCTTCAATGGACCTTCGCTGCCTTGGGGCGGCAAAGCAAACGGCACGCTGTATATGGACTTCTTTGCCGGTTCGCAAGACCCGGGCGAACAATCTGTTGCACCTCCGTGTCGCTACGCTGGACCTGAACTGGCGCAATACCACCATCAACGTGGGACAGGATAAACCGATCGTCGCGCCGCGCGAACCGGATTCGCTGGCGCAAGTAGGGATCTCGCCGCTCACCGAACGCCGGCAACCTGTGGGACTGGCAGCCGCAGGTCAGGTTCGAGCAGCGATTCGCCTTTGGCGAAAATGCCGGCCTGCGCGCGCAAGCCGGCGTGTATCAGACCGAAGAGCTCGATTCGAGCGTACCCGCGCAATACGCGAATACTCTGGAACATTCGCGGCCTGGCTACGAAGGGCGCCTGGCATTCTGGCATCACTCCGAAACGCGCCGCTTCGAATTTGCGCCCGGCTACCACGCAAGCACGACGCATGTCGCAAGAACATCGGTGGATTCGCGCATCTTCACGTTCGACGGATTGGTAAGGCCCGCAAAGTTTCTGGAATTTACCGGCGCATTCTTCCGGGGGCAGAACGTCTCCAACTTGGGTGCTCTGCGGCAAGGCTTTGTGGTGCTGGCGCCTGGAATTGCGCGGCCTGTCCATAGTACGGGAGGATGGGGCCAGCTTGCTCTCTTTGCGACGAGCAAGCTCACCTTTCATGTCTACGGTGGCCAGCATTGGAACCGGCCTTCCGATCTGCTGCCCGGCGCCCCACAACGAAATTTTGTGTACGCAGGCAACTTCATGTATCGGCTTGCTCCAAACATTCTGGGGAGCTTAGAAGTTTCGCAAACCCGAACCAACTATCTGAACCAGCCGCTCCGCATCAATAACCACTATGATCTGGCTTTGGCTTATCTTTTCTAGCTCGCTTCTTGCCGCTTCGGAGCCCGTTTTGTTCCGGGGCCGGGTGACGCTCATACACTCGCGAGAAGCCTCTGTTCGCAAACGCTCAGACTTTTCGGGAGTGGTGATTTCGTTGCGTCCGGTTAAAGGTCCGGTTCCCCCGGCGCCAGCGAAGCATTTGCAAATTCTTCAGAAAGATAAGATGTTCCGCCCGCACCTTCTTGCGCTGGAAACCGGTTCGGTGGTCGACTTTCCCAACGCCGACCCGATCTTTCACAACGCCTTTTCCAGCTACAGCGGGCAGGTGTTCGACATTGGACTCTATCGCACCCGGCACCAGCCGGTCCGTGCGTTTCGCCCGCCCTGGCATTGTGCGAGTGTTCTGCAATATTCACCCCGCCATGAGCGCCGTGGTCGTGGTTCTGGACACTCCTTACTTCGCGGTTACCTCCGCCGATGGCTCGTTCTCCATCGCCGCGCCCCAGGGAACCTACGAAATGAACGTCTATCATGAGCGCGCCACGGATGAAGAATTGCACGCTCACTCACATACCGTGCAGTTGACGGACGCTTCCGAGCCACCGCCCACGATCGTCATTTCAGAAGCTGGTTACCTTCCTTCTCCGCACAAGAACAAGCACGGGAAGGACTACAGCGCCACACCGGACGACACGTCCGCTTACCCGGGAGTCCGCAAGTGAAGAGCCTGTCGCTACTTTGGAAGATCCTGCTCTCCACGTCGATTGCGATCACGGTTCTGCTTGCTCTCACCGGCTGGTTTCTCGAAGACCAAATGCTACAGACCATGTCGCAAACTGTCGAGAACGAGATGGAACTAAGCGCCCAGGCCTACGAAGCACTCTGGCATTCGCGCGCCGCCATGCTCAGTTCGGTCAGCCTGGTGCTGAGCAGCATGTCTGACGTACGCGCCGCTTTCAGCACGCGCGACAGCGCCACCATTCGCGATACCGCGGGCGAAATGTGGGCAAAGGTGTCGCAAACCGCTGCTATCTTCCTGGTTACAGATCCGAAGGGCAACCTGATTGCCTCGCTCGGCGGGCCCCAGAACTTCGGACCCGATATCCCGGCCGTTCGCGAAGCGTCTCACAACTTCCCCAAACAGACCGCCGGCTTCATTGCGCAAAAGGGTCAGCTTTACCAAATGGTGGTCACTCCCGTTTATGTCGAAACGGGCCAAGGTCCCGGTTTGCTCAATGTCCTGGTCGCTGGGTTCGCCGTGGACGCAATGCTTGCAGAGCAGTTGAAGAAGGATACGGGAAGAAGCGATTTTCTATTTCTCTCTGATGGCGCGACCGTCGCTTCCACTTTGCCGAAGGGTTTAACCGACGAGTTGGCGCAAGGTCCGCGCGCGTTTGAAGGTTTTCGCGTGATCCACGCGGCCGCCGGCGATTTCGGCGTGATTCGCACCAGACTACACAGCATAGCGGGAGACAACGTGGGAGATCTGCTGATCATCCGATCCTTCCAGGCAGTTCGCGAAAGCCTGGCAGCCTTGAAAACCAAGCTGGTGCTCACGTGGTTTGCGGCCATCTTAGTTTGTTTGGCGCTGAGTTTCTGGCTGGCGCGACGCATTCTGAAGCCTGTGCGCCAGTTGGACAAAGCCGCCGCTGAAATCGCGCGCCAGAACTATTCTGTGCGCCTCCCCGCGGACGGCGCAGACGAATTAGGGCGGCTTGCGGGAACCTTCAACACCATGTGCCAATCGATTCAGCAAGCGCGCGCGGACCTGATCACACGCGAACGCATCTCAACCATAGGGCAGCTCTCCACCTCCATCGTTCACGATCTGCGGAATCCGCTTGCGGCCATCTATGGAGGCTCCGAACTCCTGATGGATGCCGAGTGGAATCCCGCCCAAACAAAGCGGTTGGCCGCCAACATCTATCGTTCCTCGCGCATGATCAAGGACATGCTGCAGGAGCTGAGCGACGTCTCCCGCGGCCGTTCGCAGCCCGCGGAAATCTGCCAGCTCAATGAGGTAATCGAAGCTGCCGTGCAGGCCAGCGTACCGGCTGCGCAGGCGAATGGGATAGCCATTAAATTGTCCGTGCCAGACGCGATCGAATTGCCTCTGGAACGCGCCCGCATGGAGCGCGTTTTCCTCAACCTGATTGGAAACGCAATCGAAGCGATGCCAAATGGCGGCGAATTGCGGATTCGCGCCGAGCCGCGTGAACTCGCAATCCTGGTCTCTGTTGAAGATTCCGGGTCAGGGGTTCCCGCAGAACTTCGCGAGACGCTGTTTCAGCCATTCGCAACCGCTGGAAAGAAGAACGGCCTTGGCCTCGGCCTGGCGCTATCGCGTGAAAGTGTGCAGGCTCATGGGGGCGACCTCTCACTGGATCCGGATTTCGCGCCGGGTACGCGTTTCTATATGCTTCTGCCCAGTCTGAGTTGATTGCCAGAGTTAATTTACGCGATTGAGTACGATTCGCTAACGACTCCCCGAGCCTTCGAACGAAACAATCGGAGCAAATGCTTCTCAAGTCCGCTCTGCTGGTATCAACCGCTCTGATTGCCGTGCTCCTCTTCCGGCAAAATCCGCAAATCACAAGCCCGAAACCGTACGCCGGCATGTCTGAGCTGGAAGCGCGCGTGTTTAGTAAAGCCTGCAAAGACTGCCACTCGAATGATACGGAATGGCCCTGGTACGCCAAGATTCCTCCGATTTCGCTTGGGGTCGCCGCGGATGTGCACAAGGGCCGCGCTGCGTGGAATCTTTCAGAATGGCCGAAGTACAGCAGGGGGAAACGGCTGGGCTTCTTATCGGCCATCGCGGTTGGCGCAGTGGGCGAACGGATGCCACCGCTTGCGTACCGGCTGGTGCATCCCGAAAGCCGTCTGAATGCCAAGGACAGAACATTGCTCGTAAAGTGGGCCACGGAAGAGCGCAGCCGCCTGATTGCTTCGCGTGACCCGGTTGCCGCAAAATAAGTTCTTGTCCGGAGAGTACAGCCTTACTCCCAAAGCCGTGCCGCGCGTGGAGACAGCGCTGCGCCGGATCGTCACGGACTTCCCGGTCCCCGAGTCTCTTCCGATTCTCGAGAGGCTGCATCGGCTGGAACCGCAAGCCATGCGCGGGCAGCCCCCGGTAGTCTGGGATCGCGCTGAGGGCTTCCAGGTTTCCGACGCTTACGGAAACAAGTGGATCGATTGGTCGTCCGGGGTTTTGATCGCGAATGCCGGGCATGGCCGCGCTGAAATCGTCGAAGCCATCGTGATTCAGGCGCAAGCGCATCTGCTCACGAATTATTGCTTCCCGAGTGAAATTCGCTCCCTGCTGGTGGAGCGCCTGGCCAGCCTGCTGCCTGAACCGCTCAAAAAAGTGTTTCTGCTGACGACCGGTTCGGAGACAATCGAAGCCGTAATTAAGCTCTGCCGGATGTATGGCATGCGGGCAGGCGGACGCTCGAAGCACATCATAGTTTCCTTCGAAAAGGCGTTTCACGGGCGGACGCTCGGCTCGCAACAGGCAGGCGGCATTCCGGCGCTGAAGGAATGGATTCCCAACCTGGATCCCGGCTTTGTGCAGATTCCCTTCCCCGATGGCTTCCACAACCCCGATACGTCTTTTGACGGTTTTCTGCGCGCTCTCAGAACGGCGAATGTGGAAGAGCAGAATGTGGCCGGCATCATCCTCGAAACTTACCAGGGAGGCAGTGCCTCTTTTCGCCCCCGGTCTACATGCAGGCGTTACGCGAATGGTGTACCGGGCACAAGACACTGCTGGTTTGCGATGAAGTCCAGGCTGGCTTTGGCCGATGCGGAACCCTGTGGGGATTTGAGCATTACGGAATCGTCCCGGACTTGACCTGTTTCGGAAAAGGCATTTCGAGCTCGCTGCCGCTGGCCGCCGTGGCGGGCCGCCCGGAAATCATGGACCTTCCACAGATAGGCAGCATGACCTCCACCCACACCGGCAACCCGGTTTGCTGCGCCGCCGCACTGGCTTCGATCGACCTGATTGTGAAAGAGAATCTGGTGGAGAACGCTCGCAAGATGGGCGACCTTCTTCACTCGCGCCTTGAAGCTCTGCGTCCGCGCGTTCCCGCAATCGGGCACGTCGCGGGAAAGGGACTGGTGGCGGGTGTCGCCTGCGTGAAGCCGGGCACCAAGGAACCCGATGGCGATCTCGCCTGGGAGATGTGTGCGACCGCTGCGTCGAAGCAGGGCGTGCTGATGTTCACGCCGGTAGGGCTTGGGGGAGCCACCGTGAAGATCTCGCCGCCGCTGGTCATTACCGAAGAGGCCATCCTCGAAAGCACCGCCGTTCTCGAAGAAGCGTTTCTCAAATGAACGCCGAAGTTACCATAATCGGCGGCGGCATGATCACGCAGGATCAACTGCTGCCCTCGCTCTATCACCTGCAGCGCCAGAACCGCATTGGCGCAATTCGAGTCTGCGCTTCCAGTTTTGAAACCCTTGAGAAACTGCGTGGCCGCGCCAGACTTGCGAGAAGCTTTTCCCGGCCAGGAGCTTCACGGCGTTCCCCGCAAATCCCGGACCCGCGCCAACCCGAACTTTATCGCGAAGTCCTGTCGCGGCGCTGCACCCGGCAGGGTTAGCCGTCGTCGCTGTCCCGGATCAACTGCATTTTTCGGTGATCATGGCCGCGCTTCAGGCCGGGCAGCACGTGCTTGCTGTTAAGCCTCTGGTGCTCCGCGCGGACCAGGCCGAGACGATCGAACGCACGGCCTTTGAGCGCAGGCCTTTTTGTCGGCATCGAATACCATAAGCGTTTCGACGACCGCAGCCTGATGGCTCGCCGCAAATATCGCGCCGGGCTCTTCGGCGAGTTCCGCCTGGGCAGCGCCTGCCTTCTCGGAGAAGTGGTATTACCGCCATTCGAATTTTCAGAACTGGTGCACCGCCGAGAATTCCGATGCTTTCTCTTACATCGGCTGTCATTATGTCGACCTGGTTCACTTCATCACCGGCCTTGCTGCCCACCGCCGTCAGCGTCCATGGAATTCTCGACCGTTATCCCAACGGCAACGAGGGTTATCTCTGGACCGATGCTCGCGTGATCTGGAACAACGGCGCCTGCCTGAACGTGCAGAACGCCCTGGGGTTTCCCGATGCGGCCCCCGGAACCAACACGCAAGGCCTTACACTCTACTGCCGCGGCGAGGAAAACGGCGCGCTGC
The DNA here is from genome assembly GCA_963795835.1 of Bryobacterales bacterium. Lineage (GTDB taxonomy): Bacteria > Acidobacteriota > Terriglobia > Bryobacterales > Bryobacteraceae > JALYXI01. The sequence continues at coordinate 213,934 of CAWCJC010000007.1, forward strand.
TTCGTCACTCCGATCAATACCGCGGCCTGCAGTATGCATACACGCACCAGCCCGCAGGTGCCGGCTCTACGGTCTACGCCGAACCGAGTCCGGATTACTTTCAGTATGTGGAATATCAGGGGCCGGGCCTAGCGCCTGTCGGTTATGGCTATCGTTCCATCGAAGCGCTAGTGGAACTCTGGCGCGAAGTGGAACAACTGAACACACGCGCCGCCCGCCGGCAGAAACTTCATGCCATCGATGGACAAGGCTTAATCGCCACCCCCGCTAACAGCCGATTTAACGAGCTGCTCTTGGAAGCCGCGCGTGAAAGCATCCTGAATGGTGGAAGGCAGGTTACAATCGCAGGATGAAATTCGTTCTCACGTTAGTTCTCAGTTTGGCACTTAGCCTCTCCGCTTTCGGTCAGGCCGGCGCCGCCAAAGCCAAGTCCGCTCCGAAAGCCGCCACTAAAGCCGCCACTATGGAGAAAGCCGACCTGGTGGACTTAAACACAGCCAGCGCCGACCAGTTGAAAGCTCTCCCCGGTGTCGGCGATGCCTACGCGAAGAAGATTGTCGACGGCCGCCCTTACGACAACAAGGGGCAGCTTGTTTCGAAGAAGATCGTTCCCGCCGCAACTTATTCGAAGATCAAAGACAAAGTCATTGCGAAACAGAAGTAGTTTTCTTTTTCTCACGCTGTTTTTCCTTGCTGCCTGGGCGCTGCCTGCGTCCGGGCTGGGCTTTCGCACCCGCGCGTCCCTAAGCGAGCACTTCGACAAACACGGCCAGGAGTTCGGCCACATCACGGCTGAACAATATCTGCACCTTGCCCAGGAGCTGCGGGACGCCCCCGTAGGGCACGATATCCTAAGATCCGAACGTCCTGGTGGATATGCGAAGTACGATCGGAAGACCAATTCATTTGGAGCCTACGACCTGAACGGAACCATCCGCACTTTCTTCAAACCGAACGACGGCGAACGGTATTTCGTCCGCCAGGCACGAATCCGCAACAGAAATGACTGACGAAGAATTACTCGCAAAGTGGACGAAGTTTGTAGACGAGGTAGAGCAGGGTTACAAACTCGGCCTCGACGATTACCGCAATGATCTTGACATTCGCTCAGAGATCGCCGAAGCCGGTCTTGCCGCCCGCGCCCAAGCGGACGACCTTCGCTTAAAGCGCATGCTGGGCGCCACGAAGGTGAAAGTCTGGGACAGCGACGTGCCCCATGCCTTCTGGGTTCAGGGCTATCCGCGCAACGCCTCGGGCGTTCTGCGCGAGGATTTGGAAGCCGAGGATCTGGCTTAGGAACGCCAGGCCTGGCGTGATACCCTGCCCTTTATGGCATCGCGCAGTGTAAATAAGGTCATCCTGATCGGACGTCTCGGCAAAGACGCGGAAACAAAGTTCACGCCCGGCGGGATCTCCGTCACAAAGTTTTCCGTGGCCACCAGCCGCCGGTGGAAAGACAAAGATTCCGGTGAATGGAAGGAAGAAACAGATTGGAGCAATGTGACGTTCTGGCGGGGAGAGAACGTGGCGCCTTATCTGTTGAAAGGGACGCAAATCTATGTGGAAGGCCGTCTCCACAATCGCAGTTATGAGGATAAGGACGGCAAGAAGGTCTACGCCACTGACGTGGTAGCGGAAGATGTCATTCTCCTCGGCGGACGCGGAGCGGAAGGTGGCGGCTCCGGTGCCGGCGGTGGTGAATACTCGCAGGACCGCCCAGTATCCATGCCCCGGAGCGCGCAAGGCAGGAACCAGCCGCAGCAACAGCAACCGGCTGACGATTTCGGCCAAGGCATTACCGACGACGACGTTCCGTTTTAGCGGCTGACCAGCGGCTTCAACTGCGTCCCCAGAATTTCAATCGCGCGTAGCATTTTGGCGTGAGGGAGAGTAGAGACTCCCATCTGAAACGTCACGCGCGATATGCCGCCTAACGCCTCATTGACATAGCGAATCTTCTCCGCGGCTGTGGTAGCATCGCCAATCACCAGAGCCCCCTTTGGTCCCCGCGTGTTATCGAATTGTGCGCGCGTCGTCGGCGGCCAGCCGCGCTCCTTGCCGATCTCGGTGAACGTATGCGCATAGCCGGGGAAGAACTCATCCGCTGCCTGCGCCGTGGTGTCCGCCAGAAAACCGATCAGGTGCAGACCCACTCGCAGCTTCTCCGGAGCATGCCCGGCACGTCGCCCGGCTTCGCGATACAACTCGATTAACGGACGAAAGCGGTGCGGCTCTCCACCGATAATGGCCACCATCAAAGGCAAGCCAAGAGCACCCGCGCGCGCAAACGACGCCGGCGTGCCACCCACTCCCACCCAAACCGGCAACTGCTCTTGCACCGGGCGGGGATAAACCGATTGCCCGGTCAACGCGGGGCGATGCTTACCGTGCCAGTGGACCTCCTTATTGTCCCGGATCTTGAGCAAGAGTTCTAACTTCTCCTGGAACAGCTCGTCATAGTCCTCCAGCTTCAACCCGAACAGCGGGTAAGACTCAATGAACGACCCCCGTCCCGCCACGATCTCCGCGCGGCCGTTCGAAATCAGATCAAGCGTCGCAAACTCCTGAAACACGCGCACCGGATCGGCGGCGCTCAGAACCGTGACCGCGCTCGTCAGACGGATCCTCTTCGTTCGTGATGCCGCGGCAGCCAGAATCACGGCCGGGGCCGAATCCAGGAATTCGGCGCGATGATGCTCGCCGATCCCGAATACATCCAGGCCCACGCGGTCTGCCGTTTCGATCTCTTCCAGCAGATTCCGTAACCGCTCCTCCGCCGTGATTGTCGCGCCGCTCAGCGGGTCTGAAATCGACGCCGCAAAGCTATCGACACCGATTTCGATCATGGCCGCTTCGTTTCGGGCTGACTCACGAACACCGCGACATCTTTTGCGGCCTTTGTCTCCACTCCCGGCTTTCCCAAAAACCCGAGATCTCGGAACCAATCGATAAACCGGTACTGCCAGGTCCCAAACGGAATTCCGCCACGGTCCGTAAGGCCTCCGGTCATTCTGGTTCCATCAGGGAGAGGATCGCCAGGGTGCCGCCCGTTGCCATAGATGTGCATCTCCACATTTGGAACACTCATGGCCAGCATTGCGGAGAAGTACTCCGTGGCCCAAACCGCATGAACCCGGTCGCCCGAGCCTCCGCATACGATGAATGCCGGGGGCACATTGCGCGGAATCGCGGGCGCAGTCCGGTTTTTCGCAAAAGGCGAGGGTCCGGGGTAAATGATGCCTGTGAAATCGGGCCGTGAACTGACACCCGCAAGCGGGTCGCCCGCTACATTGTGCTTCTGATCGAACGCGGGGAACAAGACCGCCGCGGGAGCAGAGAGTTCCGCCCCCGCCGAGAAGCCCATGATGCCGATCTTATTGGGGTCCAGACGCCACTCCTTGGCGTGCGCGCGCACCATACGGATGGCCTGAAGCGCGTCATTCACCGCATCCACTTCCGCGATATAGCCATCGGCGCGCAGCCGGTTTCGCAGAATGATGGTGTTCACGCCATAGTTATAAAAGAACGGTACAAAATCCGCTGCTTCCGAACCGACGTTCAAAGTCCTGTGCCCGCCACCGGCCGCCAGAATGATCGCAGTCCCGGTATTCAAGCTGGTGTCGACAGTATGGACTTCAATCGAAGGATTGTGAATGTTAACGATGCTGTTGATTCGAGCCCCTACCGATTGGCTCATGTTGTACTTCTCGGGCTCCTTCGCGCGGTCCGCCTTCAACTCGGGTGATCCCGGCGGATAGAGCGGAAGCACGACACCGCCCGGTAAAATCGCGGGCGGAGGCGTTTGGGCGCAGAGCGTGGCGGTTAGAAATAGGAATGCGGAAACACTTCGATTGCGAGACATGGGGATTGCCTGAGTATATGACCCAGCGATGGAACGCCGCAATCTTCTGCTAGCGGGCCGGAAGCAGATTCCGGCTCCGGGAATCTAGTTCTTCTTTAAATCGGTTACGTACACGTCGGTGTTATGTGCGAAACGAACTCCGTACACGCCATCGGTCGATTTCAGCTTTCCGGCAGTCGCCACAGCGGATTGATCGTAGCTCGCCACGACGGTCCCGTTGATTGAGCACTCCACCTTGCCGCCCTTCACCGACATCGCGATCTGCTGTTCTACGGGTTCATCCTTCCCGGCGGCCTTGTGCACCGCGGCATTCGCTTCACCCCGCCGCCCGTTCATCTGGAAGGCTTCGGGCGCAAACCCGCGAACAATGAAATTGCCGTTTCCATACGCAGCACAGTACAGATAGCTCTGTTGGGCCGTGCCCAGATCATTGCCTCCGATAAAAATCCCATAGGGGTGCGGATGACTGTTCAGATTCATGTACTTCGGTTCCTTGAAGGTTGCCGAGATTGTGTAGTCGCCGCTTGCCGTGTTCTTCGGATTCCAGTAAGCCACCGCGGGGCCGGTAGTCACGTGCATGCCATCGGCGCTTTTCTCGAGCTTCGCCCCATTCAGCGTGCCGCCCTGCTTCTCTTCATTCGCATCGATTTTGCCCATCCAGCCGGGGATCGAGATGCCACCGCCTTCTACGGTGCGTGAGGTTTCGGTTTGAGCTTGGGCGTAAACGGCCGGGCTCGATAGAGCAATCGCGAGAAGGAATGAGGAAGTGCTGACAAGGCGCATAGGCCTCGATTATACAAGACAGTTCAGAATCAGCAGCTTTTTGCTGTGAGGATTCGCGAACGTTCTTCAGTGGCGTTCGGCTGCGCGGCGTTTTTCCCGTTCGTCTCGCATTTTCTCGTATTCCACAATCTGCTTTTCGTTCAGGATCGAGTGAACCTTGTCCACCTGCTCCTGGTGAATTGCCGTCATCTCAGGCTTTTCGCGTTCGTGAAGCGCGTGCATGCTTTGCTGCGTGCTTTCAAGAATCGCGTTCAGTTTGTCGACTTGCGGAGGATCGAGTTTGAGCCGGCTTTTCAGCTCTGCTACGTAACGTTTCCTGTATTCGTCCGGGGTGGGACGAACATCGGCGCGCACGGATTTGACGGTGTACAGGCGATCGGCAAAGACGCCCACTACTCCCCCGCCCGCGAAGACGAGAAGCAGATAAGCCCAGACAGGGCCCCTCGATAACATCAGCGGCGGTACTCCGTATTCCAGTCTTACCGGTTCAAAAAAAGTGCCGTTGGCTGTGGTGTTCGCACTCGCAAGTTCTTCCACATAGCTGCCGGAGAGAAACGCGGAGGGCTGATGATTGGGCACAACAAGAAAAGCGCCTAGAACTAAGGACAGTCCGACGGCTGCGGCGAAAAGGGAAGTGGCGGTACGTTCGAACTTCTTGGTTCTGGAGCGCCGGGCGTCGATTTTCTGCCATAAACCTGGCATAAAGTTACGATCGCCCTCGGGCTCTCCGCACGCCTCCCGATAGCGATCGAGGAGCAAATTCCAGCGAGCATCGTCGTGATCGAGGTTCTTCATTCGTCGCGTCTCCTATTCTCCCGCAATTACTTGCGCTTTGTCGCGCTTGGCCGGCTGGAGCGATTTCAGCACACGTTGACGGGCGCGAAACAGCCGAACTTTCAAAGCCGTCTCATTGACCTGATAGACCTTTTCCATTTCCCGCAAGGATAAGCCTTCCACCTCTTTCATCAGCAGCAAAATGCGATCCTCTTCAGAAAGAGTGGAGAGCAATTCTTCCACGTAAGACCGGGTTTGCTGCTTTTGGACATCGGTGAGGTTTTGCTTTGCTGCTCGCAGAAGCATCCGCCAGGATTACCTGCTCCTCGGAAAGGTCACACATGCGAGACTCCATCCTGCGCTTACTCTTCCGGAGATAGTCATATGCCGCGTTCACAGTGAGCCGGTAGAGCCAAGGTTCAAAAACTTCCGGCGACCGAAGCTGATCGAGAGAGAAATAAAGCCGCAGAAAGACTTCCTGGCCGACATCCTCAACATCTTCGGGGTGATTGATCAGGCGTGCAACAGTTCCGAGAATCCTCCGTCGATAAGCGGAAACAACCTGGTTGAATGCCGCTTCGTCCCCTTTTTGGGCCCGTGCCACGAGTTCGAACTCAACCAGCATTGCTTCATAGCGGCAGAAGACTAGGCGCGTCGCCGCAACTTAAGGTTACATCAAGAAAACCGACATGGGGTATTGACAAGTCGACACTCATATTTTATTATTTTGAGTAGATCAGATCTTCTGATGGGTCTGAATCCAAATCAGAGAAAAGGAGTCTAACAGATATGAGTCTTTCAGTCGATCCCTTCAGTGGCCTCCGATTGTTTGAGGACGCCATGACGCGTATGATGAGCGAGCCCCGCGCCTCCCGGCCCTGGTCGCCGGCGGTAGACGTGTTGGAAACCGAGCACGAACTGGTCCTTAAGGCCGATATTCCGGACGTAGATCCGAAAGATGTCGATGTTCAAGTGGAAAACCAGACTTTGACAATCAAGGGCACCCGGCATTTCGAGCGGGCGCAGCAGGGCAACGGAGGTTATCACCGGATTGAGCGTTCCTTCGGGAACTTCGTCCGGAGCTTTTCCGTGCCTTCCACCGTGGATACGGAGAAGGTGGCGGCGGACTACAAACACGGCGTGCTGACTATTCGCCTTCCAAAGAAGGAAGCCGCCAAACCGCGTCAGATTAAGATTGACCAGTCGGCGCAGAACAACACAGAAGTTGTTAAGTAAGTCATCCATTATTAAAGGGTCCCGGGCGAGTGTCGCCTGGGACCCGCTTTTTTCTGAAGGAGAGAAATGTTCCGATTCGATAAGTTAACCCAGAAAGCGCAGGAGGCCGTGCAGAGCTCGCAAGGCGTTGCGGAGAAGCACGGCAATCAGGCTGTCCATCCGCTGCACCTGCTGGCGGCGCTGCTGGAAGACCGTGACGGGATCGTGCGGCCGGTGCTCGAGAAGTGCGGCGTGCAGTCGGCCGGCGTCCTGAGCGAAGCCGAGCGGCTCAGCGATACCTTGCCTAAGGTTCAGGGCAACGGCGGAATGCAGGTGGGGATGATGATTTCGCCCGGCACAAATCAGGTTTTCGAATCGGCATTTAAGGAAGCGGAGCGGTTTAAGGATGAATTCGTCTCCACCGAACACCTTCTTCTCGCGATTTCGGACCAGAAATTCGACCCCGCCGGGCAGTTACTGCATCGAGCGGGGGCGGATCATGATGCGCTTCTTGAAAGCGCTTGTATCGGTTCGGGGAACGCAGCGAATTACGGACCAGAATCCGGAGTCCAAATATCAGGCGCTGGAGCGATATGCGGTCGATTTGACCGACCAAGCGCGCAAGGGCAAGCTCGATCCGGTAATTGGAAGGGATGAAGAGATCCGGCGCGTGATGCAGGTGCTAAGCCGGCGGACAAAGAACAACCCGGTGCTGATCGGCGAGCCGGGTGTTGGCAAGACGGCAATTGTGGAGGGTTTGGCCGCCCGTATGGTGAAGGGCGACGTGCCGGAACAGCTGCTTAATAAGCGTCTGGTCGCGCTCGATTTAGGGTCGATGGTGGCAGGAACGAAGTTTCGCGGCGAATTCGAGGACCGCTTGAAAGCCGTGCTGAAAGAGATCACGGATTCGCATGGTGAACTGATCTGCTTCATCGACGAACTGCATACGCTGGTCGGTGCAGGGTCGGCCGAAGGGGCGATTGACGCGGCGAATATGTTGAAGCCAGCCCTGGCGCGCGGTGAGTTGCGCTGCATCGGGGCGACCACCCTCTCTGAATACCGCAAGTATGTGGAAAAGGATGCGGCTCTGGCGAGGCGTTTCCAAACGGTGATGGTGGGTGAGCCGAGCGTGGACGACACGATCGCGATCCTGCGTGGATTGAAGGAGAAGTACGAGATCCACCATGGGGTTCGCATCAAAGACGCGGCGATTGTTGCGGCGGCGCTCCTTTCAAACCGCTACATCAGCGACCGGTTCCTGCCAGACAAGGCGATCGACATCATTGACGAGGCGGGCAGCGCTCTGCGCATGCAGATTGGAAGCATGCCCATTGAGATCGACCAGATGGAGCGAAGAATGTCGCATCTGGAAATCGAGCGGCAGGCGCTTGTTCGGGAGACGGACGCTGCGTCGCGTGATCGCCTCCGGCATATCGAGAGCGACCTGGAGCGCATTCGGGCGGAGGCAGCGGGCTTGCAGGAGCGGTGGAAGCGCGAAAAGAGTGCTATCAATCGCGTGAGCCAGCTGAAGAAAGAACAGGAGCAGGCGCGCATGGATGAAGAGAAAGCGACGCGCCTGGGCGAATGGGAAGCGGCTTCGCAATTGAAATACGGCAAACTGGCTGAGCTCGAGCGCGATCTGGAAGCGGCCACAAAGGAGTTGGAAGCCATCAAGAGCGGGTCCGCCTTGTTGAAGGAAGAAATCGATGAGGAGGATATCGCGAGAGTGGTGGCCAAGGCAACGGGCATTCCGGTGTCGCGCATGATGGAGGGCGAGATCCGGAAGCTGATCGATATGGAAGTGCGGCTTCATGACCGGGTTGTCGGCCAGAATGAGGCAGTAACTCTGGTCGCGAACGCCATCCGGCGGAACCGGGCCGGGTTAAGCGATCCGAACCGCCCAATCGGCAGCTTCATCTTCCTGGGACCGACAGGCGTAGGCAAGACGGAAGTAGCTCGCGCGCTGGCGGAGTTCCTGTTCGATGACGAGAAGGCAATGGTGCGGATCGATATGTCGGAGTATGGCGAGCGGCATGCGGTCAGCCGGATGATGGGCGCGCCTCCGGGATATGTGGGCTATGACGAAGGCGGACAGTTGACCGAGCATGTGCGGCGGAAGCCTTTCAGCGTAGTGCTATTCGACGAAATCGAGAAGGCGCATCCGGACATCTTCAACACCATGCTTCAGATTCTGGACGACGGGCGGCTGACCGATGGGCAGGGACGCACCGTGAACTTCCGGAATACGGTGATCATCATGACGTCGAACGTGGGGTCCAGTCTCCTCAAAGAAGGCGGGCCGTTCGGGTTCAGCGTAACGGCGAGGGATGGCAAGAACGATGGCGTAAAGGGCAAACTGATGGGGAGTTTGCGGCAGACGTTCCGGCCGGAGTTCCTGAACCGGATTGACGACATTATCGTGTTCAACCAGTTGTCTAAAGAAGATCTGACAAAGATCATCGATATTCAACTGAAACGGTTGCTCAGAATCATCGAAGAGCGCGGGTTGCATCTGGAGATTACTCCGCAGGCGAAGGAAGTCTTGTTCTCCGAGGGGTACGACCAAGCTTATGGCGCACGGCCGATGCGGCGTGCGATCCAGCGGCTGATTCAGGATCCGCTGTCGTTGAAGCTGCTGGAAGGCGTTTACCAGACCGGCGATACCGTGCTGGTGGATGCGGACCCGGCGGACGCTAAGAAGTTGGCGTTCGGCCGCCGTGCCGCGGAGCCGATCGCGATCGAGGTTCCGGAGCGGGTGGGGGTGTCGTAAGCGCGCGACGCCGGCGGGGTAGGGTTGGGCTCGAGATCAGTTGACGATGCCGTTTTCAATGGCGTAACGCGTCAGTTCCGCTGTGGTTCTCCGGCCCAATTCCTCCATAAGGACCGACTTGTGATATTCAACGGTCTTGGGGGAGATGTGCAGGATGTTGGCGATCTCTTTCACCGCCTTGCCTTCCGCCACCCACTGGAGCACTTCCTTTTGCCGGGGGGTAAGGCTCTTGCCGAAGAGTTCGCTTGGGTTGATTAACGGGCGGATCAGATTCGGCGGAATGCCTTGCGTGACAAGCGGAGTAACGTAGTATTGACCCAACATCACTCTTTCCAGGGCGGTCTTGAGTTCGGCGGCCGCGGATTGTTTCAGGATATAACCCTTAACGTCGGCTCGGAACGCCTCCTGAATATAGCCGTGGCCGTTTTGCTGCGTAACGATGACGATTTTCGTCCCGGGTAAGTGTGTTGCGCAGTTGTCTTGCGGCTTCGATTCCGGTCAGTTGGGGCATCGAGATATCGAGCAGGATCAAGTCCGGCTTGAGCCGCAGAGCATCGGCAATCAGCGCGCGGCCATCGGGTGAAGTTCCGACGATTTCGTAGTCGGGTTCAAGAAGCCGCGCGAGTCCTTCCAGAACGAGGGTATGGTCGTCGGCGAGTAGGATTGTCGGTTTACTCATAAGGGAACCTTAACAGTTATCGATGTACCGCGTCCGAGCTGGGATTGAATTTTAAAAAATCCGCCAACCAGGTGGGCGCGCTCGGCCATGCTCAGCAAGCCCAGGCCGTGGACGCGCTCGTCCTGATCGAAACCGTCGCCCATGTCGACGATTTCAAGACAGATTTCATGTTCTTCGGCTTCCAGCAGAACGCGCACGTGGGTCTTCCCGGCATGCTTGGCGACGTTGCGCAGCGCTTCCTGAGTGATGCGATAGAGCGCGGCGGATACCTGCTTCGGAAGGTCGTCCGGCACGTTAATGCGCGTAAAGGAAGCGGGCATTCCTTCCCGTTCTCCAAATTCTTCCACCAGCGAACGCAGCGCGAAACCCAGGCCCAGATCGTCCAGTATGGCCGGATGGAGACGGTGCGAAAGGCTCCTTACATCATTGGAAAGAGTGGAAATCCGTTGGCTTAAGGCGGCCAATTGGCGTTCCAGGCTTTCCGGATTCTGCATCAAACGGGACTGCACCTGCTCAATTTCCATGTGTACCAGGGCCAGCTGCTGACCGACGTCGTCATGAAGTTCGCGCGCGACTCGCTGGCGCTCTTCCTCCTGAGTGGAAAACAGGCGTGCCGTAAGAGCGCGGAGTTCCTCACGCGACTGGCCGAGTTCCTGCGAAGTGGACCGCACCTGGCCCACCAGCATTAAATTCTCTCGAGCCATAAACTGTTCCGCTCGCTTCCGTTCTGTAATGTCCTCCAGAGTGAGCAGGAGAACCTCTCCATCGTCTGCTTTCAGAGAGGAGGCGCGAATGAAGAAGGTTCTTAAACCGTCTTTCGAACTGATGAACTCGGCTTCGAAGTTTTCCTTGGAAGCAAATTTCTCCTCAATTTTTTCCAGGCCCCAGAGGCGAGTGGCGAGATCGGGGAAAAGGCGGCCGTCGAGTTCGCTCCGGGAAAGCTTAGAGAGGTCGCGGAAGGCGCCATTGGCAAAGCGGATGGTGAGGCCGCTCTCTAAGACAAGGATCGGAACCTGCACGGAATCGATGATGGAGCGGGCGAAATCGCGAGCTTGACTGAGACCACCCTGGCTGCGGCGGAGCTGATCGACATCCAGCATCACCAGCACGACGCCTTCAATCTTGTTATCCAGCGTGCGATAAGGGCGGATCTTAAGAATATGCCAGCGGCCTTCGCGATCCTGTACCTCAATTTCCCGGGTGCCTAAGGTTTCGAGAACTTCGCGGAGGATGTCTTCCAGATTCTCAACGGAGAAATTCAGCCGGATCTCTGAGATCGGGCGGCCAATATCGGTATGCCGAACACTGAGCAGCTTTTGTGTAAGAGGGGTGAATTGGCGAATTTGCAGCTCATTGTTCAACATCAGGACGGGAATGTTGACGCTGGTGAGGAGGTTCGTCAGGTCGTTACTGGTATCCGTGAGAACCAAATTCCGGTTGGAGAGTTCCTCGTTTACGGTTTGCAGTTCTTCATTGGCGCTTTGGAGCTCCTCTTTGGTAGTTTCCAGTTCCTCATTGGTGGACTGCAGCTCTTCATTGGCGGCCTGAACTTCTTCATTGGAGGAGGTGAGCTCCTGGTTGCGGACATCACGTTCTTCGATGAGGGATTGCAGATAAATCTTGGTAGCGGCGAGATCCTGCTGCAACTGGCTCACGGCAGTTTCGACCTGGTCCTGGGACAAAGCCAGGGCCTTCCCGGACTGTCCGTTTCCCAAGCTGGAAAACGAGCTCGCAGGTGAGAAAAGGACCAGAAAGCGCGAGCTGGGAACGGGGGGGAACTGAATGGGGAGGACTTCTACGTTGAATTGGGTGATATCGCCTTCGGCCACCAGGGACACGTTCTCCACCCGGACGGGAACATCGCGTTCGATGGCGCGCTGAACGGCATCGCGTACTGGAACGGCGATGCTTGAATGGAGCATGCGGAGCAAGTGCAGGCTGGAGGTGCCTTCGGACATTTCAAGGAACGGACCGACGTGACCGCGGGATTGAAGAATCTCCAGTTTTTGGTTGATGACAAATCCCGGGGGGCCATATTGCGCGATCAGGACGCGATCGGCGGCCCGTTGCAGTTCGATATCACTCCAGCTGAGAGACGGTTCGCTCCCGTTGGAGGGATGCACAACAGGCCTATCGATGGGCGAAAAGGTGCGGCTCAGGTTGTAAGAGACGCCGGGAGCATTGACTTTTGAATAAATCTTGTATTTGCGGTCGACAGGTTCGAAGAGTTCGACGAAGTCTCGGATCGTTTCAGACATTCCCAAAACCAGCAACCCGGTGGAATTAAGAGCATAGTGGAAAGTAGGGATTACCTGGCGCTGCAGGTGAGATCCGAGGTAGATGAGGACGTTGCGGCAGGTGATCAGGTCAAGGCGCGAAAAAGGCGGGTCTACACAGAGGTTCTGGCGGGCGAAGATGCAGAGATCGCGGACGCGTTTTGAAACCTGATACCCTTTGTCAGCGCGAATAAAGAAGCGGCGAAGGCGTTCGGGAGAGATTTCCGAGGCGAGACTTTCCGGATACATACCCGCGCGGGCACGTTCAATCGCGCGGTCGCTGGCATCCGTCCCGAAAATTTGGATCGTGGGATCCAGATGGTTGGCGGTAGTGTATTCCAGAAGAGAAATGACAAGCGAATAGGCCTCTTCGCCGGTGGAGCAGCCGGCAACCCAGAAACGGACTGGCTGACCGATGGCGCGGTTTTCAAAGATACGGGGAAAGACGTTCGCCTTGAGCGAATTAAACATTTCCGGATCGCGAAAAAAGCGTGTCAGACCGACCAGGAGATCTTCCTGTAGAAAACGGATTTCTTCTACATGGCCCTCCACGTGGGCGAGATAATCCCTGAGAGACTCGATCTGATTGACCAGCATGCGGCGCGCGATACGCCGGTGAACGGTGCCGGATTTATAAAGGCTAAAATCGATTCCGGTCCCATCGCGCAGGACGACGAACAGCTTACGGAGATAATCATCGTCCTTAGGTGCAAGCGTGCCATTTTCGAGGGGCTGAATTTCCGGATTTTTGAATAGCCGGCCCAGGCGCGCGAGTTCCTGGCCGATTTCTGCCGGGGGGATGATCTTGTCAACATGTTCTGCCGCAATGCTACTGAGCGGCATATCGGGATGCCGGGCGGTGGAAGGCTCCTGCACAATCGAAATTCCACCTTCTCCCTTGATGCTTTGCAGGCCGACGGAACCATCGCTATCCATGCCGGAGAGAACGACGCCGATCGCGTGATTTTTCTGATCCGCTGCAAGAGAACCGAGGAAATGATCGATGGCAAACGCGGCCTTCGGTTTTTCGCCGCGTGCTTGCAGCAACAGCTTACCCTGGGAAATGCTGAGCTGCGTGTTCGGAGGAATGATGTAAACGTGGTCGGGCTTCGGTTGAACGCCGTTTTCGACGGAGACGACCGGCATGGGGGTGTGCTTTTGCAGGATCTCGACCATGTGACTCTTGTGATCCGGCGCGAGATGAGGGACCAGGATAAACGTCATCCCGGTATCTCGAGGAAGGGAGTGAAGAAGATCGATGTAAGCTTCAACGCCGCCCGCGGAAGCTCCAATGCCCACTACCAGATAAGGAAGTGGGTGGAACTCAACATCAGGTGAATCAACGGATTCGATCGGTTCTGGCGGCACGCGTGAGCCCAGACTTCATGATAAGACCGGCAATCGGAAATCGCACAAGACTAGGCTTCCCCCTAATTAAAGTCGTGTTTACGTGCTGAACTATGCGAAGATCAGTACGTTCTCTCCACCGAGCGCGGTTCAGACTTTCAAGCTGGCACGCTTTCTCTTTGCTCAGAACAGAGGAAGCCGTCATGGAAGAAACGCCAGCAGTTCTGATCGATTCGCCGAAAACCATCCTGGTGGTGGATGATAATCCGGAGATCCTGGCGTTTGTCGCGGATATACTTTCAAGAAGCTCCTATCGTATTCTGACCGCGGGGTCCGGGCTGGAGGCTTTGCTTCGCTCTCAGCATTTTGCAGAAGATATTCAACTGTTGTTAACGGACTTCCAGATGCCAGGAATGTCAGGGATCGCTTTAGCGACGAAAATATCCGAGGAACGGCCCAGGATTAAGGTGCTGATGATGTCGGGCTTCGCGGGAGGAATGCTGGTGCTGAACGAAGGGTGGCATTTTCTTGCCAAGCCGTTTATTCCCTCCCAGCTAACAGCCTTGGTGAGAGGGCTGTTTTCGCCAGACATGGATTCTAAGTTGTTGCTTCCAATCTGAATTGAGGCCTTCGGGCCCGGTGCGGGTGAATTGCACTCATCGTATGCCAGCCTGGCTCCGCTTTTCCGCCTCAAGGCACTTTTCCACAGCTTCCCGCAACTGCGAGACACTGAACGGCTTCCGGAGCAAGCCGCAGAGCCGCTGAATCTCCTCAGGAACGATCGCTTCCAGGGTATATCCCGTCATTAAGATGATATTCGGGTGGGCCGTTATTTCAAAGAGGCGCCGGGCCACCTCCACGCCACTCATCCCTGGCATGGAAACGTCGAGCAGAACTAAATCGATGGCCGGATGGAGTTCCTCGAAGAGCATGAGGCAATCGGGACCATTTTCCGCAAGCAACAGATCGAAGCCCTGTCTCTTCAGTGCCGCAGTTAAATAAGTCAAGACCGTCGGCTGGTCATCGACAACTAGAATTCTCGCTTGTGGCGTCGGTTGCTCCTTAAGTAAACGCCATCGAGATTACGAAAGGCCGGTCGTAGACTGTTCCAAGAACTAGCTTTGAAGGTAGCACGACTTCTGCGGAATCTTACTGTTGCTGTTGGGGAGCTTCGGTTTCCAGCTCTACAACGGGACCGGCGGCAGTCTCCTGCAGGTGCTCGCAGCCTTCGTCGTCCAGCGCCGGGCGAACGCGCACATCCACGGAGAGCCGCTGGCCCGCGTGGCCTTTGTAGACTCCCCGGGAAGGAGCTACATCCCCGTAATCTTTGCCATAAGCGATGCGAACATGTTGCAAACCCACGGGTCGCCCCAGCGTGGGATCCTGCCCCAGCCATCCGAACTGCGGGATATAGACTTCCGTCCAGGCATGAGAAGCCTGACCACCGATGACTTCCTCTATGCTTGCTCCGGGCTCGGCCGTTCGCCTTGGGACCAGGTAGCCGGAAACATAGCGCGCGGGCAGCCCGCGTTTCCGCGCGATCGCGATGAGCAGATGCGCGAAATCCTGGCAGACGCCCGCCCCCGTGGTGAGTGCGTCAATGATGGTTGATTTCACCTGCGTCGCGCCTTTTTCATAGCGGAATTTCGTGTTGATGTTGTGCGCCGCTTTTTGTACGAAGTTCAGCACCGTGCCATCGCTCTCCCGTTCCGCTGCTTCGATGAGAGGGTTCAGGCTATCAGGCTGCGGAACGTAATCGGTGGGGCTGAGCAGGTCGTAGAAATCGTCGCAAAGCTGCTCGCGGCTCTCGTCAAGTTCGGCGAGAGTGATGCTGGTGGTCGGGAATCGGGTTGGGCGTGTGGACCAGGACTACGGACTCGGTCTCGATGCGAAGCATCCGATGGTCGGGCAGAACGTTGAACTGGTGAACCCAGTTGCCGAAGTAATCCAGATGCGCGCTGGGTTGCGAGGGCGGAATGGTGGAGATCCGGAAGGAGAGGCAACTCTGCATTTCGTCCTGCATGGGACGGAGACGCACCTCGTTGTAGCTTTCCGATACGGGGCCGTCGTATTGGATTTCGGTGATATGCAGAAGGCGGTAACGATTCATGTCAGTAGTAGAAATAGGTTCTAGCGATCTGATAACCAATCTGGCGGCAAGTTGACTGCAATCCGGTTAAAAACGTGTGGAGTCCACGTTCGAAGATTTCCTCGATGCGGTCATACATCAGGCTTTCATGGAGTTTCCCGGTGAGGCGTTCGGCTTCATTAGCGTAAGTACCGGGGCCGGAGCCGCTGATGGCGCGAAGCGATGTTTGGATGGTCGCAATGTTGAAGCGGATGGAGCGCGGGTGCTGCGGGTGGAGGATGAGGAGGTCGGCGACGCGTTCGGGGTCGATGCGGGAGTGGTACTGGCGGCGATAAATTTCATAGGCGGCGACGGATTTCAGGACGGCCATCCATTGATGGTTATCGGGCTTTTCGCCGGGTTCGCTTTCGAGCAGATTGTGGTACTCCACGTCCACAATTCTCGCGGTCATTTCAGCGCGTTCAATGGCACGGCCCAGTTGCAGGAAGTGCCAGCCTTCATCATGAGGCAGCGTATCGTCGCTCACGCCGTGGAAGCGGTGGCTGCCGAACTTGATGGTGCTGCAGAAGCGGTGGGGCCCGACGATGAATTCTTCTTCCGGGCGGGTTTTCGAGACCATCAGGTACAAGCCGTTGATATCCTGCCACATCTCCCGGGAGATGCGGTCGCGGATGGTGCGCGCGTTTTCCCGGGCGTGGTTGATGCACTGGCTGATGCTGTTTGGGTTCTGTTCGTGAAAGGCCAGGAACTCAAATACAGTTTGAGTGGTGGCCATGGAGTAAAGCTTGAAGAAGCGGTCCTGCTCGCCGGAGATATTCACCAGAGGCTCCCAGCGAAGCTTGTAAGTCTGCTGGGATTGTTCCAGGAGCATGTGGTAATTCACGTCCAGAATGCGCGCGGTGTCTTCGGCGCGCTCCATATAGCGGGCCATCCAGAAGAGGGATTCCGCAATGCGCGAGAGCATCCGTTCGGCGACAGGCATTAGAATGTTTTGGGCGCTCCCTGACGGTCACGGTTCGGGGTAAGAGTCAGACTTCACCTCTTAAGACCCAGGTATCTTTGGAGCCGCCGCCCTGGCTGCTGTTTACGACTAAGCTGCCGGGTTCCAGGGCTACTCTTGTGAGTCCGCCGGGGACAATGATGACTTTTTCTCCGTTAAAGAGGCAGTAGGGCCGCAGATCCACATGACGGCCGGCCATCTTTTCGGTTCTGGGGTCAAAGGCAGGGCATCTTGAGAGTCCGATGACCGGTTGCGCGATGTAGTTTCTGGGGTCCTGCTCCAGCTTGACGCGGAAATTCGCGATCTTTTCCTTGCTCGCTTGCGGACCCATCAGCATGCCGTAGCCGCCGGATTCGCCGACCGCTTTCACAACCAGTTCGCCCAAGTGTTCCAGGACATATTTCAGGTGGTCCGGTTTCGAACAGAGATAAGTATCCACGTTTCTCAGCAGTGGATCCTGGCCCAGATAATACTTGATGAATTCGGGGACATAGGCGTAGATGGCTTTGTCATCGGCCACGCCGTTTCCAATCGCATTGGCGAGCGCGATATTCCCCGCGCGGTACGCTCCCATCAGGCCCGAGACGCCAAGCAGGCTGTCGCGGCGGAAAGCCAGGGGATCGATAAATTCATCGTCGATGCGGCGGTAGATCACGTCAACTCGGGTGAGCCCGCGAATCGTCTTCATATAGACGATGTCGTTATCCACCACCAGGTCGCGGCCTTCCACCAGTTCGATCCCCATTTGCTGAGCAAGAAAGCTGTGCTCGAAGTACGCGCTGTTATAAATGCCGGGCGTGAGGAGGACTACGACCGGATTGCCCGACCCGCGGGGCGCCAGCGAACGCAGAATGTTGATGAGTTCGAGCGGGTATTGGTCAATCGGCAGCACTTCGCAGGTTTCGAAGATCTTGGCGAAGGTGCGGGTCATGACCAGGCGGTTTTCGAGAACGTAGGAAATCCCGCTGGGGGTGCGGCAATTGTCTTCGAGGACAAGGTATTCGCCGGTTTTCGAATCACGGACAAGGTCGATGCCGGAGATGTGCGTATAAATATTGCGCGGGACCGAGACTCCGATCATTTCCCGCAGAAAGTGCTTGCAGGAATAGACGAGCGAGCGCGGGATCTTGCGATCAGCAAGAATGCGTTGCGGGCCGTAGATATCCTGGAGGAATAGATTTAACGCCAGTACGCGTTGAGAGAGTCCGGCTTCCAGACGATCCCATTCGCGGCGCGGGATCACGCGAGGCATCAGGTCGAACGGGAAAAGGCGTTCGGTGCCGCGGCCATCGGAATAGACGGTAAAGGTGATGCCCTGGAGGAGAAAAGCCAGATCGGCGTGTTGCCGGCGTTCCTCAAATTCGGAGAGCGCAAGGCTGCCAACGCCGGCCATTACCTTTTGATAATGGAGGCGCGGAACGCCCGGCGCGGAGAACATTTCGTCATAAAACGCGCCGAGGTCGTAATTCTGCAGCAGGTGGTTGGGGCCCGGTGTTGCCTGTCTTTGACTTTGCAGATTTACAGTGTAGCTTGGATGACGAGGGGATTGCATAGCCTGAGCAGCCTCCGCGAAACCGGATGCCAGTAAGGCAACTCAGCGGCTACGGCCGGTTAGGCGAAAGAAAGGTAAGGCCATCCTTCATCACAAAGGCAACGGAATGAAGCGCCGAGATGCTGGTGGTAGGGTCGCCCGGAACCGCAATCAAGTCGGCCAGCATGCCTGGTTTGACTGAGCCAATTTCCATGTGAAGGACGCGGCCGGCGGTTGACGTTGCGGACTGCAGGGCTTGGACGGGCGTCATACCGTAGGCGACCATCAAATCCAGTTCGCGCGCGTTTTCGCCATGGCTGAACACTCCGACGTCACTGCCGCTCAGGATGGTGACTCCGGCCGCGAGCGCGGCTTTGAAACTGGCGCGTTTGCGTGCGATAGCGGGGGTTTCGGTGGCTAGGGGTTTCGGGTTGCCCGCGGTAAGCGTAGGGCAAAGCGCTACATGGTGCTCAGCCATTAGCTTAAAAATTTCGGGAGTACCTCCATCGCCATGCTCAATGGTTTCAGCCCCGCCCAGGATCGCGCGGCGCATCCCTTCTGGAGTACTGGAATGAATGCAGACGGGAACGCCGGCGCTCTTCGCGGTTTCCACGGCGAGCTTGACCTCTTCGAGCGAGAATGTTGGGTGCGAGCCGGGCAGCGGGCCCCATCGATAGTCGCCATACATCTTGATCCAATCGGCGCCGTGCCCAATCTGATCCCGCACCACGCGAATGAGGCTGTCGATTCCATCGGCTTCCTCCACGCCCTGGGGTACACGCCATTCCAGCGCGAAACCTTTGGGGGCGTAACTGCCGGTGGCGCCAATCGCCCGCGTGGTTGTGAGCATCCGAGGGCCGGGAATGATGCCTTGGTTCACGGCTTGCTTTAGCTCGACATCGGCGTAACCTGCGCCTTCCGTGCCGAGATCGCGGATGGTGGTGAAGCCGGCCATGAGCGTGGCGCGCAGGTGATTCACGGCTCGCGCCGTACGCAGGCCCAGGCTTTCATGCGTGACTTGATCCACCCACGGCGTTTCGCTATAGGCATGAAGCAGGACGTGAGAATGGCCTTCCACCAAACCGGGAAGAAGGGTCATGCCGGGGAGGTCGATGGTCTTCGCATTGGCCGTATCGATCGTGTTCGCGGGTCCCGCGGCTTCAATGCGATTGCCTTGGACACGGACGGCCCAGCCGGCATGAAGGGCTTCGCCATCGAATACCCGAGCGGGGCGAAGAACAGTTGATTGGGCCAGAGCCGACAGGCTGGTGAGAAAGAGGAGCGCAAGACGCATGTTAGTGAGCCGTTTTCGAAATGAACTGATCGATCTGTTCGCTGAGCAAATCCAGAGGCAGCCGCCCATCCATAATCACTGCATCGTTGAAATCCCGGACGTCGAATTTTGAGCCGAGTTCTTTTTCGGCTTTGGCGCGGAGGGCGCGGATCCTGAGTTCGCCCATCTTGTAAGAGAGCGCCTGCGCGGGCCAGGAGATGTAGCGATCGATTTCGGCAAGGGAGATCTGCGGCGAGTGTTGCTTGAAGTACTCGACGGCCTGCTCGCGAGTCCAGCCGTTGTCGTGAATTCCGGTATCGACAACCAGGCGCACAGCGCGGAAACGTTCACTGGCCAATTGCCCGAAGCGGCTGTAAGGATTCTTATAGAGGCCAAGCTGCGCGCCCAGGGATTCGGCATAAAGCGCCCAGCCTTCGCCATACGCGCTGTTTGAATAGAAGCGGCGGATATCGGGAAGCTGGGTTTGCTGCACCGCCACCGCGCCTTGATAGATATGGCCCGGCACCGCCTCATGAAGTACCAGGGACTCTTTGTCATAGCGCACCTGTCTTGCGGGCTGGTAGGTGTTGAGGTTGAACCAGCCGGGCTTCGTGAGGTCAGGGGCCGCGCCTTGCGCGTTGGTGGCTTCGGCTGCCTCGCGATCGGGCGGAATGGGACGCACGCCATAAAGCAGCGACGGGATATGGCGGAACTGGTTCGGCAGGTTGGGCTCGATAATCTTGGCGATGTTCCGGCAATAGGCCAGCATCTCTTCCTGCGAGGTGAAGTGCTGCGCGGCATCGGCGTCCATCTTCTTCTGAAATTCCTGGATGGTGCCGGTGAAGTTCGCCTCCTTCAAAATGGCCAGCATGGCGGCTTCGGTGCGCGCGACCTCCTCCTCGCCGAGCTTGTGAATTTCAGCCGCAGGCATTGTGGTGGTGGTGAGGCGATGGATCAGAATGGCGTAGTCCGATTTGCCGTCGGGTAGCGAAGAGATGCTGTCGGTGGGACGCACGTGCGGGAGGTAAGTGGAAACCAGATAAGCGTGCAGCTTCTGCCAGGCAGGCAGGAACCGCTCATTGTAAGCGGCGGTAGCTTCGCTGGTGAGCCGCTGCTGTTCCGGCTTGGGAATGGCGGCAGGGAAGTTGCGAAAGGCTTTCAGGAGTTCTGTATGGGCGGCGTCCTGCTGCATCTGCGCCGCAACCTGGCCGATGTAGATGTTCGCGACAAGGCGCGGCTGCATCATCTTGGCGGCGATAGCCTCATCGAGGACGATCAGGTTCTGGTCAATGTAAGTGGGAACGGCGCGCAGGCGGGCAATGATGTTTTCATAGTCGTGGACCGTGCGGGCGGGCATGCCATCGATGACGTTGTAGACCAGATTGGAAAAGCCGCGCATGTGGCCCATGCGGAGGAGATAGGTGTCCAGATCCCAGGCTTCAAGGCGCGACTCCAGGTCGTAGCGGAGGACGCGCTTGGTCAGGAGGTCCTGGGCGGAATCACCGATTTTCGCCGTGTCCAGTTGGGCAAGGCGCTGTTGCAGAAATCGGCGGCGCTGATCGCGGGCTGTTTTGGACCAATCGGTCCAGCGGTCGTCCGATTCATGGTGCCCCGTGGCGGTCGCGAATTCCGGCTCCTGCCGAAGCATCTGGTCGAAGGTGTCTTTGAAGAAGTCCTGGGCAGAGAGTGACGTTGCGAGTACGAAGAGAAGAGCGAGACGCATTAAGGAGATGGTAGCGGAGATGGCGGGGGGATCACGAGTTCCCGCGGCGGCGGTCGGGTTAAGACAGACGGAGCGAAAGGCGGCGGATGGGTGTCGGCCGCAGAAATAGCACCTACGCGATTACCTCGAACTCGCCAAGCGGATGGGCTGTGCCATTGATGATGACATCAATTCGGTGGTGTCCCAGATAATGGCGGCGCGTCGTCATGGAGGCGAGAGACACGGTTGCGCTGAACACAAGTTTTTCGCCCGGCTGCATCGTGAGAGTACGCAGCTTGAATACCTTTGGCCGAGTGCTGCCGTTGGACTTCACGAAATGCACGGCATAGTCGATCAGCAGATGCTGCGGGGCACAAGCCATGCTTTCGAGTTCAACCGACACTCGCACGGCTTCACCCAAGGCCACCTTTGGGTGTGAGATGGTGGTGCGGCCTATGCGGACGCGCGGACGTTCCTCGCCACCAAGAATGCGGATTGCTTCGCTGTTGCCGGCCTTAACCAGGGCGCGTAGCGCGTGGCGGATCATCCACGCACGCCCGGCTGGTGCGTCCTGCGCCCAGCGGCGGCACGTCTCCATGGCAAGCGCGGGGTGGTCTTTGGCGATGTCGTTAAGATTGTTGGCAACAGAACGCTGCACATAGCGCACGGGGTCGTCTTTGAGCATTTCCAGCACGGCCAGTACAGGGCGGGGGTCTTCTTGATAGGCGCGCAGCCGCGGTGCCCATGGCAGGCGAGGGCGTAGACCTTCGGATGCGAGGCGGCGCAGATGCGCGTTGTCGTCCTGAGCCCATGCCAGCATTTGGGCATAGGTGCTCACCGGATACCGTTCCAGAAATGCGCGAATGCTGAACTCAGCGGAAAAACGCTTCGTCAGTTCGGCCTGCGCTCGTATGGCCGCCTCGTAATCATCGAGGCCATATTTCTGCACAAACGTTACGTGCGGCATGTAGCGCAAAGGCGTTAGGCCGTTTTCGCCAGTCGCCGGAATCTCTGCGCCAAGCGACGCTTCTATCACTGCCGCCGCGCGGGCAAATGGCTGAGGCAGAAACTCATGTAGCGCATCTGCAATGTGCGCCGCCCGCCCTGTCAATTCGAGCTGATTGAGGCCGTTCATGGAACGTGCGACGAATGCGGTGGCATCAAAAGGCGGATAGGCGTGGCGTAGTTCGGTGGCAATCTCTCGCACCAGCACCGGATTGAACACGTCTTTAAGAGCTTTCAACTGCGATCCGGTCGGGCTTTGGCGGTCTATTAGGAACGGTCTTTGCACTATCCCTCGCTGCTTCCGGGTTGTGGCCCGATGCGGTCGCAAATACGCTCAAGGTCTTCGGCTGCTAGTAAGACCAGAATAGCGGCTCCTATGAAAAGAGCCTGGGAACACCAGTGCTAAACCGAGCAAGGCACGGTGGCTCATTGAAGTTCCCCGCCGACCGCGTGACTAAAGACGTGTTTAATCTCGGTATGCCCTATGGGCTATAGTCCAGCCGTCGCGTTCTCTATTGATTGAACCTCTTGCCAACTGTTATGGCTGGGAGGCACCTTGTTGCTCCGCATTACTCTATAGCCTTGGCGAAGCCATCGCGAGGCACACTTTCCGATAATCGCAGCCGTCTCCGTCGTAATGTGAATATCTGCCTCGTGGCAAAGCTTGACCCTCAATATTCCCGAGCCTCAATAAAGATATCTGATTGGCCCGGTTCAACAGCCCTTCACATGCTCTGGATCGCGGGCAATCACCACCTTGGGCCATACCGCCAATTAGACCTAATTCGGAAGAGCAAAAGTGAGGAGCGCGCCACCGGAGGGCATAGTGACATACTGGCGGCCTTCCACCTGATAAGTAATTGGGGAAGTTACCAGGCGCGAACCGGTGTTCATCTTCCAGAGGTTCTTGCCGGTTTCGGCGTTGAACGCCATTAAGTAGCCGTCTTCATCGCCGGCGAAAATCAGGTTGCCGGATGTGGAGAGCGTGCCGGCCCAGGGAGCTTTCTGGTAGCGGAACTGCCACTTGGTTTTCCCGGTGATCGGGTCATACGCTTGCAGCATGCCGAACTCTTTTTCATCGGTCGCGCCGCGGAATACGCTACCCCAGTAATTCTTGCCTTCGAAATATTTAGGCGGCTCGGCGTAGAATACGTCGCATTGTTCGCGAACGGGGATGTAGAACAGCTTGGTGTCCGGATTGTACGAAGGCGCCATCCAGTTGGTCGCGCCGGCCAGACCGGGACAGACACGGACGCCATCGGCGGTGGGAGTTACGCCGGGAAGCACTTCAGGACGGCCTTTGTCATCGAGACCCTTGGCCCAGGTCTGGTGCGCGAAAGCTCTTCCGTTCAGGAACTCACCCGTTTCGCGGTCCAAAATGTAAAAGAAGGCATTTCGGTTCGCCTGCATCACCACTTTGCGGGGCTTACCGCGCCATTCGATATCGAGCAGCATGGGGGTTTCTTCGGCGTCCCAATCGTGAAGGTCATGCGGGGTGAACTGGAAGTGCCATTTCAGTTTGCCCGTGTCTGGATCGAGGGCCACTAAAGAGCAGGAATACAAGTTATCGCCCAAGCGGACATCGCCAAACAGGTCCGGGCCGGGGTTTCCAACACCCCAATACGTAAGATTCAGCTTTGGATCATAAGTTCCCGTCATCCAAGCGGGACCACCGCCACGCATGGCGGAATCGCCCAGCCACGTATCGCCGCCGGGTTCACCTTTCAGCGGGATGGTGTAGAAGCGCCAGTCCCGTTTTCCGGTCGCGGCGTCATAGGCATCGATAAAGCCCCTCACACCCTGTTCGCCGCCCGAGATGCCCACCAGAACCTTGTCTTTGATCACCAACGGCGCCAGAGAAGCGTAGTGGCTGCCCGCTACGTAAGGTGCCATTTCCACTTGCCAGAGCAATCTCCCGGTTTTGGCTTCGAGCGCGACCACGTTGGAATCCGGAGTAACCATAAACACACGGTCACCCGCGATCGCCATGCCGCGGTTCACGCCGGAGAGGTTGCGGCCTTCCGGAAAGGAGTGCTTGTAACGCCAAAGCTGGCGGCCGGATTTGGCGTCAAGCGCAACAGCGATGCCTTTCGGCGCCGTGAGGTACATCACTCCATCCACCACCAGCGGTACCGTCTCAAATGCGCCTGTTTCCCCGGTCTGGTAAATCCAATCCAGCCGCAGATTCTGAACATTCGTCGAGTTAATCTGGTTCAGCGTGCGGTGGCGGATCCCCCCGTAATCACCGAAGTAAGTAAGCCAGTTATTCGGTTCGGAGTAGGCCTGATTCAGACGTTCCGGAGTAACTTGTGCCTGCGCGGCGCAAACAGCTAAGAGTAAAACGAATTTCATTTAGTGGATGCCCTTTGCTTTATCCGCTTCTTTGCTGCCTGTCGCGCCGGCTCTTAAGGTTTCCAGATATCCGACCAAGTCGTTCAAATCCTTTGCGGGAAGTTTCGCATAGGCCGGCATCAGCGATTTCTTCTCCGGAGTCACGTCCTGGAGTTCGGATTTCTGGAACATCGCGAAAGATTGGTCAGGCTTGCGTATCTGGATCGAAAACGTGTCTTCATTGACCCGAACGCCACGAACCTTCTTGCCGTCACGAAGCGTCGCCGTGACGCCTTCGTAATCGGTGGGAATGTCGGCCGAGGGTTCGAGAATGGACTGCTTCAAATACTCGGCCGATCGTGCGCCGCCGATCCTGGTAAGCTCCGGGCCGTAAATGCTGCCGGTATCTCCGATTCGGTGGCAATTCGCGCAGCCGTTTGCAGCATAGATTTGTTTTCCATGCGCGGGGTCACCCAAAAGAGCGGCGGGCTTGACGTTGGTGCCGGCAAGATTGCGGATGTAGCTGGTCAGGTGTTCCAGGTCGTCCTTTTGCAGATCGTTGAACGCAGGCATCGTCGTGCCCGCGATGCCGTTCTTAATGATGGCTTGAATCTCACCATCACTGGTGTTGCGGATCAGGCGTTCAGAGATCAGGCTTGGACCGCGTCCCCCGGCCGCCGTAAGACCGTGACAGAAGGCGCAGTTGCTGCGAAACAGCGCCTTACCGGAAGCGATATCCTGCTCATTTTGCGCGGCTAAACTCAGGGCGGCGCTGAGGCCGATGATGAAGAGCCTCATTTCGCCTTGATGGTAGCTTCGGCTGCGGTGGTGCCCCACATCATCTGGAGCTTGTCACCCTTAATCGCCATGGTGAACTGCTCGACCGGCGCTGGGCTTTTTGACATCTTAAGAGCGGTCTTGCCGAGATCGTTCGCCTTATTCTTGTCGTAATCCAGGCCCCATTGATCGGAGGTCTTGTTGACGATCAGGGTCCAGGCGCTGCCCTGCGGCATCGCGAAAAGAGCATAGGTGCCGGCGGGGACCGCGAGGGTTCCCAGCATGATGTCTTTATCGGTAGTGAGTGTGGTGGCCTCATCGGCGCCGAGACGCCAGACTTCGCCGGAAGGCACAAGCGTGTTCAGAGAGCGGCCTTTCAGGTAAGGGCGTCCGTAGGTGATCTTCAGATGGGCCGAACCCACGGTTCCTTCGATGGTTTCGTGAGGGCTCTTTCGGGGAGTCTGGCCGACAAGGGCGGTAGCAGCAAGCAAAGTGACAAGGAATGTACGCATGGTCTGTTCGATTCTACTGTACGGCGAGGGTGACGGTGTTGCTGGCGATGCCGTTGACGGTGACGATGACGGGCGCAGTAGTAGACGAGATGCCGGCTGGGATCTGGCAGTTGATCTGGTCGAGAACATCGTAGCCCGGAGCTACGCCGGCGAACTGGACAGGGCAATCTTTCCCGCCTACGGTGACGGAGGTAACGGGGGGAGTGCCAGGCGAAGTACCGGCGAGTGAGTTATCGAAAGTAAGACCCGTGAGATAAAGCGAAACGTAATCGCCTGCCTTGAGAGGCGCGCTCGAAGTAACAAGCGCGTTCGTCACTGCGTTCAGCGCGGACGCGGGACCTGCGCCAGAAGAGTTCTGCGTGAAGATCGCGGGTACATTCGGCTTGGTGAAAACATTGATGCTGGCGGCCCCGGCAGGGCTAGTTACACTAACTGGAATCACATTCTTAGAAGAGTTCCCGATCAGCACGGCATTAATTTGTGTTGCACTGGTGGCCAGCACCGTAAGCGGTGTCCCGTTGGCGGAAACCTGGCCGCCCGCGAGATTCGTGCCGTAGATGGAAATATAGGAGTTGGCCCCCACCGCAAGCGGTGTGACGTTCGCGGCGGAAGGAAGCACACGCGTTATCGTGGGACCGTCCTTGAGGATGGCGGCGTTCGTATATCCGGGATTGATCGTGAATTGCTGCGTCAAAGTGGAGGACGGAGTCACCAGCGTAACGAACTGGTTGCGCGGAAAGAGGTAGTCCCGGAACGCCACCTGCGTTGTTCGGATGTTCAACTTCGTCCCGCTCGCATCTCCCGAGGAGATCGGAAGAAATTGATCCATCGCGTTCTTCGCCCGAAGAGTCAGAGCCCCGCTGTTAAAAAGATATTCGTTCTCAATCAGCGGGCTGGCCGTAAATGTTATAGTCCGGCCCGTCGGCAAGAAACGAAGTGACCATAATGGCTGTGACGTCGCCGGGTCCTGTGACAGAGGCGATGCCTTTTTCACCGGCTGGACAAAGGGCCGCCAGAGTCACTAGCCCGGGGTCCGTGTGGCAGACCGGAAGAATCCGGGTTCGATTCGCGCGGGCGAAGCCGATGGAGGCACTGGTTAGCGTAACCACGCCATCATCGAAACGGGGCAGACTGGCCGCTCCGGTGCCGCCATTGCCCGCGATAGCAAAGGCATCCACGTTGCGCAAATCGTCAGTACCCTGGTTCCAGGTAGCAAGCTCAAAAGTAAATGTACTGCCTTCGGCAAGTTCCACCAACTGCTGATCGAAGCCGATGCCCAAGGTAACCGGAGTGCCGAAATTCGGCACCGCCAGGAGCACGAATTTCCGGATGGGCACTGTGGGCGGAGGTGTGTACGTGCCGTCAAGCTGCTTGCCTGATAGATAACTGCGGACGATCAATCCCCCCATGCTATGCGCCACAACGTCCACGCGTGGAACCAGCGACCCATTGTTATACCGGAGCCCGCCGAGAAACGCCGCAAAAGAGTTGCCGAGCTCTTCAATGGTCGGCTTCCCCGCAAGCGAAGCATACGCGCAATTATCGAAGAAAAGTACCTGTCGATTTTGCGCGGCCATTACGCTAACGAAGGCTCCGAAATTGCCGGCAAAGCTAGAACCTCTGCAATCGGCCTGATACCCGTTTAGGAACACGACGGGAGGATTCGGGCCGGGCGGGATACTGGAAGGGGGAACCTGAGCGAGGGCCACCGAAGCAAACACTGCGGTGAGACAAAGTCTTGAAATTTGCATGCGAAGCGGTACAGGGCAAAGCATATCATTACTGAGAGAATGAACCTGAAGATCCGCGGCTCGGCGCTGGCGCTGTTTTTGGGCGTAGCCGTAGCGGCGATGCTGGCGGCGTTTTGCTTGGACGCAGCCGTGTTTCGCTCCGGGTTGTACAAGCTGGTGGTGTCGCCTGATTCTTCGGCGGGATCCACCCAGCAGATGATTCGCATTGAGCGGGCTCGGGCGCTGCCGAATCCGCGTCGTGTTCTGGTGCTTGGAAATTCGCAGCAAGCGGAGGGATTTTCCGCCAGGATTGCGCGGCAGGTGCTGGCGGGGGAGCGGATCGACATTGTTAACGCCGGCGTTCCAGGGCTATCCACGCGCGCTTGGTTTTACTTGGTGCGGGATTTGGATCCGGACGCCAAACGTTATAACGTCATCGCAATTCCATTCGCCGACTATGCCGACCTGGATTTTGACGATTTACAGGCAGGACATGTCCAGGACTTGAATTTTCTAGTCGGAAGCCTGCGGTTACCGGACGTGTGGGAGTTCGCGGAATCGTTTCCTGAGAAAGATCGCTGGGGAATCGTAAGAGGTGCGATTTTTGAAGGGCTGACTTATCGCGAAGATGTGCGCGATTTTTTGCGTGCTCCGCGCCAGCGGTGGGCGGCGACTTCGGCCGATCGGGAACATGGGGCGGGTTGGCTGGATGATTACAAGGGCATGGACAAGAGTCTGGAAGGCATGACCTACGACCCCGCGAGCGGTACGCTAAACTTCGCCCCTGGAACCCCGGCCGAGACGGAGCGCTTTGTGCGCGACCGGCTGAACCGCCGCAAGATGGCCGTAGGCGGCTCTCAGCGCGCCTATCTGCGGCGCTGGCTGGGCAAGATCGCGGAGCGGTACCGGGGTAAGGATGTGCGCTTTGTGTTGTTTCGAATGCCCCAATATCCGGTCCACGTGAAATCACCGGAGCCGGATGCGAATAGCGTAGTCAACGAGTGGAAGCGCGATCCGCGGACGATTGTCATTCCGGAGAATGAGTTCGATTGGCTGGAAGAGCCAAAGTATGCTGCCGACGGCGTACATTTGAACGCGACGGGGCGCGTGCTATTTTCAGAGGCTCTGGGTCGAAAATTGAGCGCTAGTGCTGGCCGATTTCCGGCCGAAGACTAACTAGGATGCTCTTCAGCACGCCGGAGTATTTCGGCTTCTTCGCTCTTACTTTCGCATTGTTCTACCTGGCACCGGCAGTGATGCGGCGCCCGTTGCTACTGGCCGCAAGTTACTTTTTTTATGCCACGTGGAACTGGAAGTTCATTCCACTACTGTTGATTCTGACGGTAATCGATTATCTGGCCGCATTGTGGATTGAGGACCGTTCCGGCAAAGCCCGCAAGGTCGCGTTAGTCATTAGCTTGGGCGCAAACCTGGGTTTCTTGTTCTTCTTCAAATACTTTGGCTTCGCGGCAAGAACGTTCGGCGTCGCCGTGCCATTCGATATCGTGCTGCCGCTCGGGATCAGCTTTCACACGTTTCAGAGTATTTCCTATGTTGTGGATGTCTATCGACGAGAACAGAAAGCGATCCGCAAGCCGCTCGATTATGCCCTCTATATTGCGTTCTTCCCGCAGTTAGTCGCGGGGCCAATTGTGCGCGCGCGGGATTTCTTCCATGACCTATACGCCTGGCAGCCACCGGATGCAATGGAAATCAAGCGCGGCTGCTTCCTGGTTGCGATGGGTTTGACAAAGAAGGTTGCGCTGGCGGACAACTTCGCAGTAGCCGCAGACAAATACTTCGGGTCCGTGGCAACGCAGCCTGGGGGATTAGAGACGTGGGCGGCGGTGTTCGCGTTCGCGATGCAGATCTTCTTTGATTTCTCCGGCTATACCGATATGGCGATCGGGTTCGCGCTGCTGCTGGGCTTTCACTTCCCGGTAAATTTTCGCCGGCCCTATTTGGCGATTTCGATCACCGATTTCTGGCGGCGCTGGCATATTTCGCTTTCGACCTGGCTTCGGGACTATCTCTATATTCCGTTAGGCGGCAATCGAAAAAGCGCGGCGCGGACTTACTTCAACTTACTCATCACCATGCTTCTGGGCGGCTTGTGGCATGGAGCAAACTGGACCTTTCTGGCATGGGGAGGCTATCACGGGTGTCTGTTGGCGCTCGAGCGGATGACCGGACAAGGCAGAATCCGGTCTTGGGCCTGGGGTTGGCGGGATGCGCCGCGCACGTTATTCACATTCGTTCTGGTCTGCCTGGGGTGGGTCCTTTTCCGGGCTAATAGCTTGCACGATGCGGGCGCGGTATTCCACCAGCTGCTGCGGATGCACGGCCGGTTCACACTGGAACCGGTGCTGATGGCGGGTACAATCGTGGCGCTTGGAATCGCTCTCCTGGAGGAGCATGGGCACTTAGACGAGCGAGTAGCCGGGCTGCCGATTCCGTTGCTGGGCGCAGTTCTGGGTGTGCTTCTTTTTATCGTAGAAGTATTGAGCCCACCGGTTTCCAGAGCGTTCGTTTACTTTCAGTTCTAACTTAGGGCTGAAAGATAGACATGAAGAACGAGCGGTACCGGGACGCCACAATCAACCACAAGAGAGCAACTAAGACGCCTGGACCCAATCCCGCCGGCATCAGCAGAATATGGAAGATCAGGATATTTACGATCACAGGCGCAATAATCAGCAACGCCAAAATTACGTAACGATTCACCAAGAAGAGCAGGCCTGCCACAATCTGCACCGCAAAGGCGGGAATCAAGAAGTTCGATTCCGTCGTCACTCGGGAAAAATCGGCAAGTAATCCCGGCGGAAGCGGCGGTTGCGGGAGGAAATGAAAAAAGCCATTGAGTCCGAAGGTCAGAAAACCCAAAGCCATCAAGAGTCTTGCGATCGTGGCGGCGATCTTCATGTTAGTAAAACTCTACCCGATCCAGTTCCAGAGCCGCAGTCTGGCCCGGTTCACGCGCTAGCTCAAAGCCGATGAGCTGCAGATCTTTCCCTGTCCATTTCTGGCGGGCTCGTTCAGGCTGAAGCGCGGTGAAAGGAATTTCAACCGTATGCCAGGCAACTGAGGCTTCGAAAGGAGCGGTCCAGGTCCCAGTCTGCCCCATTGCTACAACGGCGTACTGACCCGCTCCACGAACTTGAGCGCGTATGCCCTTGAACCGGCTGGCGTCAGCCGGTTCGAAGCCGCCCCGGGTCAACGGAAGCAGAACGCGCGCGAACGGCTTGTCTTTTTCGGCCATTCGCGCGACCACGGTCAATTGGTGTTTCGTCGCGGTCCGGCTCGTGATGGTCGTCAAGATTTGCGAATGGTCCGTACCTGGATCGGTATTTACGATCCGCAAAGTTCCGGTTGAGGTGCGGCCGGGCTCGCCTTCGAAGTCGTCAATCAAGCGCTTGGCTTCTATCGCGGGCAGGGGCGTTACGCCCGGTGCCGAGGCTTCGGCCCGGAGTTTGGCCAGGTCCACTTCTTCACCGTTCAGGAAAACGCGGCGCGTGTTGCGGATCGCGGAGATATCGTGGTCGGGCTCGCCTTCCACCAGAACCAAGTCCGCTCGCATACCCGGTGTGACGGTACCGCGATCGACCGTTACACCAAGAGCACGCGCGCTCGAAGCAGTGGCGGCAATTAACGCTTCAGAGGGAGTCAGGCCGCCGCGGACCAGCAGCTCCATCTCGTGGAGAGTGGCCGTTCCGTGAGGCGTGCCCGGTTCGCCTGAATCGGTGCCACAGGCGAGAAGTACTCCTGCGTCATGAAGCGCTTTGATGTTGCCGAGCAGGTTACCCCAGCGCCGGAATCGCGCGGGTTGGGGATTTTGTTTCGGCTCGAAAACGGCAAGGGTCGAAACATAGAAAGTGCCATTTTCACGCATGAGCCAGATCAACTCCGCATCTACGGGAGCGTCACCCACGCCGTGCGCCAGGATGTCCACTCCTGCGCGCGCGGCAATCTTGGCGCGCGCCAGCGTCACCGTGTGCGTTATAACTTTCAGCTTGTTCTTGTGAGCCTCATCGACAATGGCCGCGAGCGTGGCTTCATCCATGCTGGTCATGTCGGGCGCGGTGTCGTACCGCCAGCCATCCGTGAAGACCTTGATGACGTCGGGACGATAGGGAACGATGCGGCGGACGGCGGCGCGGCCTTCTCGCGGAGTCTGCACCTCTGCCGAGAAAAGGTCGCCGCGGCCCGCTTCATCGCCATGTCCGGCCGGAGTTGTAATCCGAGCGGCGATAAAGTCATGGGGCGACGGGAAAAGCGCCAGAATGCGGCGCATAGGCTCGTAGGTCTCAGGATACGTGCTCATGTCCACGATACTGGTAACGCCATTAAGAAGATTCGACTTCAAGTTCTTGCCCCAATCGGCGCCTGGAACCGATCCTGTGGCTGCGAGATGCGTATGCAGATCGAAGAACCCGGGCAGAATCGTGAGGCCTGCCGCGTCGAGGGTCTTTTCAGGCGCGGACAAGAAAGGCACGATGCGGCCCTCATCGATATAGACAGTCCGGACTTGCGCGGGAGCGCCAGTACCGTCGAACACGCGGCCATTCACGATGGCAAGGGTGGCCGCGGGAAGCCGCGTGGCGATAAAGAAAAAGAGAAGGAGTTTCACTGGCTTTGGAGAAAGGCTTCCACTTCGGCCCGCGAAGGCGCGGAGGCTTGCGCGCCCCTGCGAGTCACGGAGAGCGCGGCAGCGGCGTTGGCGAAACGAATCGCGCGCTCAAATGGCTGATCTTCGGCGAGAGCGTACGCCAGCGCAGCGTTAAACGTGTCTCCGGCGGCGGTAGTGTCTACGGCATCCACCGCGAAGCCGGGGTAATTTGTGCGCACTCCGTCACGATAAACGGCGCAGCCTTGCGCGCCCAGCTTGAGGATTACGGTGTTTGCCGCCCGAGCCACATCGCCCGGCAGGCTGGCGGCTTCACTTTCATTAGGCGTGAGAATATCCACCAGAGAAAGCAGTTCGCTGGTGAGAGGCTGCGCGGGAGCGGGGTCCAGCATGGTCAAGGCTCCTTCGCTGCGGGCCAGGCGGAGCGCGCCTTCCACGCCGGCCAGTGGGGTTTCCAGCTGGAACAGCGCAATCCGCACACCGTTGAACGTTCCGGCTTCTGGCGCGGGCACGGTTCCATTCGCGCCTGGAGAAACCACAATGGTGTTCTGTCCCTGCGCGTCCACGGAAATCAGGGCGACGCCGCTCGGCTCCGTGGAGTTCCGCACCAGGGAAACATCCACCCCCACAGAGATCAGGTTGTGCTTGAGGCGTTCGCCTAAAGTATCCGCCCCCACCGCACCAATCATGCGAACCCGCGCACCGAGCTTCGCCGCCGCATACGCCTGGTTTGCGCCCTTGCCGCCAGGCAGAGTGAGAAAGCCGGAGCCGGAAACGGTTTCGCCGGCCGCCGGCAGACGTTCCACACGAACCACGAAGTCCATGTTGAGGCTGCCGAAAACCGCGATCATCTCTAATGAGCTAAATCGATGCCAAGCTTCTTAAGCTCTTCCGCATAATACTTCCGCTGCATCAGGTCCCACTCTTCGCTACCCTCGGGAACTTCGCGCTTCGTGGATCGAACCTTATCGCGGGCGGCCTTGTCCACCTTATCTTCTACCTGCAGAATCTCCGTCATCGCCTTCACAATCACCAGGCGGGCTTCGTTGGGATCTTTCTTAACGCGCACTTCGCGGCTCTTCTTGAGCATGGCGACGAGCTTATGCGAAATGTCGGTAATCTTATCGCGTGAAAGCTTCATGGAATCGCCCGTATCCCGCCCGGCAGCACGCACAATCTTGCGCTGGGAGATCATGGTGTTCTTGGTCTTGCGGAACATTTCCTGGTAGCTGACGCCCTCGCGCCGCATGTACTCGCTGTATTGCAGAAGAATCTCGCGGACTTCATCGTTCAACCGGTCTTCGGCGTCCAACTCATCTTCAATGAGGCGGTCGACAAGCTCAACGACCATCTGGGGATTCGCGCTGTCGACGACCGCGGGAACAAGGCGGGCAGTGACCTGGCGCGAAAGATAAGCTACAAATTCTCTGGCAAGAAGCATCCGTGAAGTTCCCCGTCAGTGTAGCACCCGCGAAAGCATGGCTAAGATAGGTTATGGGAAATGCATTCGGCAGGAACTAGTGTTTCTGTGCTGATTAAGAGCGGCCCTCGTCTAAAAGGTTTGCACCCGTACTATGCTACAGTTTCTAAAGGAATTACGCGTCCGTAATCCCAAAAAACAACACTCTCTATGATCAAAGTGGAAGGTTTGTCGAAGCGCTACGCCCGCAACTTGGCCGTAGACAACATCTCTTTCGAAGTGGCAAAAGGCGAAATCGTCGGCTTCCTGGGACCGAACGGCGCTGGTAAGACGACCACAATGCGCATTCTCACCTGTTTTCTGCCGCCTTCGTCCGGAAAGGCGTCCGTGGCTGGGTTTGACACGCTTGAACAGCCAATGGAAGTAAAACGCCGCATCGGCTATCTGCCTGAAACGCCACCGTTATACCCGGAAATGGCCGTCCGCGAGTACCTGGAATTCGTTGCGCAACTGAAGCAACTACCCGCGAAAGATATCCCGAAGCGCGTTGATGAAGTGATGGACCGCTGCGCCGTGGCCGACATGCGCGGGCGCTTGATTGGCAAGCTTTCAAAAGGCTACCGGCAGCGCGTGGGCTTAGCGCAAGCGATTATCCACAACCCCGAGGTCCTCATTCTGGACGAACCCACCAGCGGCCTCGACCCCAAACAGATTAGCGAAACGCGCGAACTCATCTCCAGCCTGGCCGGCGACCACACGATCATCCTGAGCACCCACATCCTGAGCGAAATTGAACACTCCTGCTCCAAGGTGATTATCATCAGCCGCGGCAAAGTGGTCGCCACCGATACGGTGAAAAATCTAAACAACCGGATGAGAGGCGCGGAAGCCGTGATTGTCGAGGTGGGAGCTTCGCGCCGACCCCGCGGAAATCCGCCGCCTTTTCGAACAAATGCCCGGCGTCAGCCGCGTCATGATGCGCGATTCTCAAGATGGCCGTCATTCGTTCGAGGTCGACGGGTTGCGCGATTCTTCCGTGCGCAGCGAAATCGCCCGGGCGGTTGTTCACGCCGGCTGGGATCTTACGGAACTCCGGCCGCAGGGCTTCAGCCTGGAGGATATCTTCCTTGAACTTACCGCGTCTGAGAAAAAGAGTTCGGAAGGAGTAACAGTCCAATGAGAAACATCCTCAGTATCGCCGGCAAAGAAGTAAAAGGTTACTTCGCTTCCCCTATCGCTTACTTACTCCTCACTATATTTTCCGTACTGTTCGGCTACTTCCTGTATATCTACACGCAAGCGTTTGTGGTGCGCGGCATGGAAATGCAGATGCAGGGCGGCAACCAGCCGATGAACGTGAA
Organism: Bryobacterales bacterium; assembly: GCA_963795835.1. Lineage (GTDB taxonomy): Bacteria > Acidobacteriota > Terriglobia > Bryobacterales > Bryobacteraceae > JALYXI01. The sequence continues at coordinate 248,995 of CAWCJC010000007.1, forward strand.
TGATTTTGCGATTGTCCCGGCTCTCAATACGGCAAGCGTCATCATTCTTGTTCCTGATCCCCATGATTTCGATGCGCCTCTTTGCAGAAGAAAATCGTCAGGGCACCATGGAACTGCTGCTAACCTCCCCCATTCGCGATTATGAGATCGTAATCGGCAAATGGCTGGGCGCGATGGTGATGTACGCCTCGCTCCTTCTCATTTCCATCCTGGGCATCGGTCTTCTTTATAGCTACGGAACGCCGGATCCGCGTCCGCTTGCCGCGGCTTACCTTGGCATGTTGCTGCAAGGCGGATCGTTACTGGCGATCGGGACATTCATCTCCACCACCACACGAAATCAAATCGTCGCGGCGGGCGCCACCTTCGCCATCTGCCTGCTTCTTTGGGTTCTGGAAAGCGTTAGCTCTTTCGAGCAAGCCGCCTGGGCGAAAGTCATCGCTTACGCCAGCGTTCTGAGCCACCTGGAACCCTTCCTTCGTGGCGTGATCGATTCGAAAGACGTCATCTTCTACATCACCATGATCTTTTTAGGACTCTTCCTGACTACGCGATCCATCGAATCGCTGCGGTGGAGGTCGTAGCTCCATGGCAGCCTCTGAATTCCTCAAAGCCCGCCAGACCCGCTACGGCGCGTACTTAGCAGCTTATGTAATCGTCGTGATCCTGATCCTGGGCGCGATCAATTACCTGTCAAGCACCCATAACAAGAGTTACGACGCGACAGCGAACAAACGCTATACGTTGTCTGATCAAACGAAGAAAATCGTTACTGGCCTGAAAGACGACGTCAACATCACATATTTTCAAAAGGCCAGCGAATTTACTCGGGCCCGCGACTTACTCGACCGCTACAGCAATCTCTCCGGCAAGATTCACGTCAAGTACATCGATCCCGATAAGGACCCGCTTGCCGCTCGCACTGCCGGCATCCGCGCTTACGGAACCATCGTCGTCGCAAACGGCCTGCGGACCCAGGAAGCGAAGGCCGTCACGGAAGAGGAAGTCACTGGAGCGCTGATCCGCGCGCTCAAGACCGGCGAACGCCTTGCCTGCTTCGTCGTCGGATCAGGCGAACTGGGCACGGACGATCAGGATCGCTCCGGCCTTTCCAGTCTCAAGACCGCGCTCGAGAAAACTACCTTCAAAACCCAAACGGTGGCCCTGATCGAAAAGCCGGACGTCCCCCAGAACTGCTCCGTCCTCATCATCGCCGGACCGAAACGCGACTACGTCCAACCCGCGATCGATGCGGTGAAAAAGTATATCGATGCAGGAGGCCACGCGGCCTTCTTCATTGACCCCGCAATCGACTTTGGCAAAGGCGATGCCAACAGCGGCAGCCCGGCACTGGTCGCCATGATTTCCGGCTACGGAGTCACTCTCAATAACGATCTTGTCATTGATGGCAGCGGCATGGGCCAGCTGTTTGGCTTCAATGAAGCTTCGCCGATCGTCATGCAGTACGAATCGCAATCCATCGTCGCCGGAATGCGCCGCAGCGCCACGGTCTTTCCCCTGTCCCGCAGTCTTGATGTAAAGTCGCCCGGCGAAAAGCTCTTCTCCACGTCGGACAACAGCTTTGCCACCACGAACCTGAAGCCACCTATTAAGATCGATCCCGCGAAAGATAAGAAAGGCCCATTCACCCTGGGAGCCGCCGCGACAATCGCCGGCAAAGGCCGCATCGTGGTTGTGGGCAGTTCCAGTTGGGTGAAGAATGAGGTCCTGGGAATCGGCCAGATCGGCAACCGCGATCTGGTCCTGAACATGGCCAACTGGCTGACGGCCGATGAAGATCTGATCGCCATCCGTCCAAAAGATCCGGAAGACCGCCGCATCAGCATGACCCGCCGCCAGATGAGCCTGCTTTTCTTCCTTCTGGTGCTGGTCATCCCGCTGGCCGTGATTCTCGTCGGCACGTCGGTTTATCTCAAGCGACGATGAAGAACAAAGGCCTTCTCATCGCGCTCGCAATCCTTGCAGTTTTGGGCGGCGCTGTCTATTGGTCGGACAAGCAAAAGGACGAGGAGGCCAAGCATCCGCCTGTCGCTGCCGATGCTGCTCCCAAGATCCTCACAATCCCCGAAGATCAGATTCAATCGATCCGGCTGGAACGCCGCGCGGGTGAAACCGTGGCCGTTTCAAAGGCCTCCGGCAGATGGGAGATCACCGAACCCAAACCGCTCTCAGCCGACCAGGACGCCGTCAACGGTGTTGTTCAGAATCTGGCGAACCTCGCTTCAGACCGCTTGATTGAAGACAAGGCCGCGAAGCTCGATCCCTACGGCCTCACTACTCCCTCCGAACAAGTGGTCGTTACCCGTAAAGACGGCAAGAAGGACACGCTCCTCTTGGGCGATGACGCGCCTACCGGCTCCGGCGTCTATGCCAAACTGGCGAACGATCCGCGCGTCTTCACCATCGCCAGCTACGTCAAAACCGGTCTCGAAAAATCAACGAAAGATCTTCGGGATAAACGCCTTCTCCGCTTCAATTCCGATAAACTCACCAGCGTTGAAGTCGCCGCAAAAGGATCCACCTACGCATTCGGCAAGAACGGCCAGAATGAATGGCAGATTGTGAAGCCGTCCCCCCTGCGCGCGGATTCGCAGCAGGTGGAAGAACTGGTCCGCAAACTCAAAGAAGCAAAGATGGATCCGAACGTCTCCGAAGAGGACACCGTCAAGAACCAGAAGCTCTTCGCCGCCGCCGCCCGGGTTGCCACTGTCACCACCGCAGATTCCTCCGGCACCGAAACTCTCGAAGTCCGGAAGAGCGATAAGGATTACTACGCCAAGAGCTCCGTTGTTGACGGAATCTACAAAGTGCCCGAAGACTTAGGCACCGGCCTCGATAAATCCGTCGATGACTTCCGCAACAAGAAGCTCTTCGACTTTGGATTTACCGACCCTGGCCAGGTCGCCGTCGGCGCGCAGGTCTTCCAGAAGTCCGGCGATAAGTGGATGTCCGGCGGTGGCCAGCAGGATCCGGCCACAGTCCAAACACTCATCGACAAGCTTCGCGACCTCACCGCAACCGGCTTCGCGGCGAAACCCGCGGGCGAAACATTCCTGGCACTGAGCGCGACTTCAGCCGACAACAAACGCGCCGAAAGAGTTACAGTCACCAAACAAGGCGACCAATACTACGCTACGCGCGAGGGCGAGCCCGCTGTTTACGTGCTCTCCGCCAAATCCATCGACGACATTCAAAAAGCGGCCGCCGCCGTCAAGCCGTTTACCCCTTCCAAAGCTTCGCCCCAGAAGAAGTGAGCGCGCTCCTCACCGACCTTTACGAACTCACCATGTCGGCCGGCTATTTCGAAGCCGGAAAGATTGAGGACTGCGCCACCTTCGAACTCACCGTCCGCCGCCTGCCGCGGCACCGCAATTTCATACTCGCCGCGGGCCTGGCACAGGCGGTCGAGTACCTTCTCAATCTCCGCTTTGACCAAGGCGAAATCGAGTACCTCCGGAAACTGCCGCAGCTCAGCAGCGCCTCCCCCGCGTTCTTCGAATACCTGAAAGATTTCCACTTCACCGGCGACCTTTTCGCCGTCCCCGAAGGAACGCCTCTCTTCGCAGGCGAGCCCATGCTCACCGTCCGCGCACCGCTCATCGAAGCCCAAATACCCGAGACGTATCTCCTCTCCACCCTCACCTTCCAGACCCTGATCGCCACCAAAGCTGCCCGCATCACCCAAGTCGGCCAAGGCCGTGACGTCGTCGAGTTTGGCACGCGCCGCGCCCACACCCCTGAAGCCGGAGTCCTGGGTGCGCGTGCCGCTTTCATTGGCGGATGCACCGGCACCAGCAATACGCTGGCGGGTTACCGTTTCGGCATTCCTGTCATGGGCACGGCTGCCCACGCGTGGGTGATGTCGTTCGCCAGCGAGACGGAATCCTTCCGCCGCATGCAGGAACTCATGGGTTCCCGCACGGTACATCTCGTCGACACCTATAACTCTATTGAAGGCGCCCGCAAGGCCATCAAGGTCGGCGCGCCCTTTTGGGGTGTCCGTCTCGATAGCGGCAACTTTCTTGAACTCTCGCAGGAGATCCGCGCCATGCTCGACCGGGCGGGCTTCCCTGATGCCAAGATCATGGCCTCGGGCGACCTCGACGAATTCAAGATTCGCGACTTGGTCAACGCTGGCGCCCCAATCGACGCGTTCGGTGTAGGCACGGAACTCGCCACCTCAGGCGACGCCCCTTCCATGGGCGCCATCTATAAAATGGTGGAGATCGAAGAGGAAGGCACGCGCCGCTACACCGCCAAACACAGCGAGGAAAAGCACTCCGTCCCCGGCGCGAAACAAGTCTTCCGCTACCCCGATCACGATCTGCTGGCAAGGTCCAATGAATGTGCAGGCGGAGCCATCGCGCTGCAGCAACCCGTGATCCTGCAAGGAAACCTGATACAGCCGCTGCCCACTGTCGAGCAGGCCCGCGAACGCGCCCGCAAAATGCTCGCGGCCTTGCCAGTGGCAACTCGCGGCCTGGACCCTGACGAAAGCTTTCCCGTCTTCCACAGCGCCGAACTCGACGAACTCATCCGCTCAACCGCCCGATGAAACCCCTTTTTCTCGATATCGATACGCAAAACGATTTCGTTCTGCCTGCGGGCGCGCTCTATGCTCCCGGCGCGGAGCGGATACTCCCCGCCCTGGCGAAACTGAACGCGTACGCCTCGGCCAAGGGGCACTTAATCTCCACCACCTGCCTGCACGCCGAAAACGATCCCGAATTTCAAGCCTGGCCTCCGCACTGCATTGCGGGCACCGTCGGACAATTGAAGCCCGCCGTCACCTTAGTCGGCCAGCGGCTCTTCGAAAAGCAACACACCGACGTGTTTCTTTCTCCGCACTGGCTTCCGCTACTCCACGAAATCAACGCTTCGGAATACTTTGTCTACGGAGTTGTCACTGAAGTCTGCGTCAAGTTTGCTGCGGAGGGCCTTCTCAACTTCGGAAAGCCTGTGACCATCGTCAGCGATGCTATCCAACCGCTGGACCCTGACGCCGGCGAACGCTTCCTTGCAAACTTCAAGCTCCAAGGCGGTAATGTAAGATCGACAGCGGATGTCACAGAAAGAAGCCAAAATTAAAACGGCCCATCGTGCCGCCGAATTCGTTGAACCTGGCATGACGGTCGGGATCGGCTCCGGAACCACCGCCGCTATTTTCATCGAGCACTTGGCCCAACGAGTCAAAGCGGGCCTGAACATTCGCGGCATCTGCTCCTCCACGGTCAGCGAAAAACTTGCGCGCGAGTCCGGCATCCCCATCACAGACTTCCACTCCCACCAGGTAATCGATCTAGCGATCGATGGCGCCGATCAGATTGGTCCCGGTCTGGCTCTCATCAAGGGCGGAGGTGGTTTCCTGCTCCGCGAGAAAATTGTCATCAGCGCGGCCCGGCGCTTTATCGTCATCGCAGACCACACCAAACTCGTCCCGCAACTCGGAGCCGGCATTCTTCCCATCGAAGTCATCCAGATGGCCGCCCCGCTTATCGAACCCAAGCTCCGCGCCCTCGGCCTGGAACCGAAACGCCGCGACTATGTTACTGAAGAAGGAAATTGGATTCTCGACTGTTACTCCGAACCTATTGCCGACCCCGAAAAGCTCCAGCACGAAATCCGCAACATGATTGGCGTCGTGGAACACGGCCTGTTCCTCAACATGGCCAATCAGGCGATTATTAGCGATGGCGAATCCGTCTGGGAAATCTAGAGTCGGCCTATAGCCCGTGGGTGAAGTTGCCATATAATCGGCGTCGTGCGCCGAATCGTTGTCACCCTCCTGCTCGCGGTTCTCAACAGCGCGGCCCAATCCCAAAAGGCCTCCATCAGCGGTGAGGTCACCGATTCGCTCGGCGCGGCCACCCCGGGCGTCACAGTTACCGCCACGGATAACTCGACCAACGTCATTGCAACCGCGGTTACCAATAGCTCCGGTCTTTACGTTATCCCGAACTTAGAAATCGGCACTTACACGGTTACCACCCAACATCCCGGCTTCCGAAGTTATCGCGAAACGGGCATAGTCTTACAGACCGCCGAAACTCTGCGGACTGAACATCAAGCTCGAAATCGGCTCCGTCTCGGAAACGGTCAATGTTACCGCCAACATCGCCGCTCTCGAAGACAAGACTTCCGTCATCACCCAAACCTTCTCTCCGGAAGAAGTTACCGACCTTCCCCTCGGCGATCGCCGCACCATGAACCTGGTCAACCTGGCCGCCGGAGCGGTTTTCGTCGACTACAACACGGCCGGAAAGCCAAATTTCAGCTTGGCCGGTGGACGCACCCAGAGCCAGATGACCTGGCTCGATGGCGGCGCCACATCCAACATGCGCCTCGGTGTGGGACAGATCGATACCGACCCGCCCGCCGAAGCCATCCAGGAAGTAAAGATTCTCTCGAACAACTATTCCGCCGAGTATGGCGCGTCTGCCGGCGGCGTAATCATCCAGACCACAAAATCCGGAACTAACCAGTTTCGCGGAGCGGCTTACGAATACCTGCGTAACGATGCGTTCGACGCTCCCGGCTTCTTCGCGCCCGTTCTCAACGGGAAGAAAGACTAAGCCCGAACTCCGTTACAACATCTATGGGGGCACCGTGGGCGGCCCCATCAAGCGCGACCGAACATTCTTCTTCTTCAGTTATGAAGGCCGCAACCTCCGCGTGGGCAGCACCACCACTCTCACTGTCCCAACACTGCCCGAACGCATCGGCGACTTCTCACAAACCTTCAACGCCGCCGGCGCCCTCATCCCCATTTATGACCCCGCCACCACGGTGACCGCCGCCGGGAAGAGTACCCGCACTCCCTTTCCGGGCAACGTGATTCCCGCTACCGCGCTCGATCCCGTCGCGCTCCGCTTGCTCACGTATTACCCTCTCCCCAACCGTGCCCCCGATAGCATCACGGGGAACAATAACTTCCGCGCCAACTCCGTCCAGGCTACCGACAGCGGCTTTTATATGGGCAAGGTGGATCACGTGTTCCGCGAAGCCGATCACATCACCGCCCGCTATATCCACAATTCCGATCTTGCAAGCGCTCACGGCCCTTACCCGAACGGCGACATTGCCAATCCTACTGCCTCGAACGACGCCGGCCAGCAGTTCGCTTACGTCAACGAGATCCACATCATAAACCCCGTCACAGTCAACGATGCCCGTTTCAATTACGGCTACCGCACAGCTCACGCGAAGACCAACGGAATCGGGAGCGGCGCTCTCGTCAAGCTGGGTCTCACCGGAGTTGACGATAACGCGTTCCCTCAAATCCTGCCCGCGGGATTTAGCGCGCTTGGATCCGCCGCGCAAGAGCGACGCCAGGCTCCCATCCAGAGCCTTCAATTTGTGGAAGCGCTCTCAACAATCAAGGGCAGGCACTCACTCAAATTCGGCGTCGAAGCGCGTAAGTCGTCCAACTACGAAATTAACCTTTCCACCGCATCGGGCAGCTTCACCTTCGCCACACAGGCCACCGGCAACCCCGGAGCCGCCGCCACGGGAAACGGCTTGGCGTCCCTGCTGGTGGGTTTCCCGACGGCCTTCGCCCAGGCGAAAACCGCGATCACGGACCGCTACAGCTGGTACGATGCCGCGTTCGTTCAGGACGACTTCACCGTGCTCCCGAATCTCACAGTCAACATCGGCTTGCGATGGGAGATGGACACGCCCATGCGCGACGTCAATAACCGCTTCAACGGATTCGACCTCAATCAGATCAATCCCGTCTCCGGCACGCCCGGAGTGGTCAAGTTCCTGGGGGCGAACGGCTATCGCTCCACGCCATGGAACACGGATTGGAACAACTTCGGCCCGCGTTTCGGATTTGCCTGGCGGCCGAAATTCTCAAGCAGCCTTGTTGTGCGAGGCGGATACGCCGTACAGTTCTCGCATCCCTTCGATACGGGCCAGCCCTCGTCCGCCAGCTTGGGCTTCGGTATCAACTCCAGTTTCCAGACCCCCGACAACGGTCTCACCGCGCCGTTTTATCTGCGCAGTGGCGTTCCCAACACCTTCATCTCGCCCGTGCGCGACGATTCCTACGGAGCGGTTCCCGCTGGCAAAGCCACCACCACCGCCGTTACCTTCTTCGACCCCTCCCGCGCCACCGGCTACTCGCAGCAATCTAACCTGAGCGTGCAATATCAACTCTCCAGCTCGATCATTATGGAAGTCACCGCGCTCACCAACTTCGGCCATAAACTACCGAATTCGAATCTCCCGATCAACCAGATCCCGCCTTCTTTGCTTTCGGCCACCCACCAATCGCAAGCGGATCGGCCCTTTCCCCAATTCACCAGCGTCACCATCCTTAGCCCCACCATCGGCGATTCGCGCTATACCGCCGGCTTCGTGCGGCTTTCGAAACGGTTTGTGAAAGGCCTGAACATCAACGCCAGTTACACGCGCGCCACCTTCCTCGACAATAGCTTCGAAGGAGCATCTACCGTCGGCGCCGATGGCGGCGCTTACTCGAACCAGTACAACCGGCGCGCTGATTGGGGTCCTTCCGCGAATGACATTCGTCACCGCGTTACCTTCAGCTCCGTATATGAATTGCCCTGGGGCGATGGCAAGCGCTGGCTCACGCAGGGTTGGACCGGCAAAGTAGTGGGTGGCTGGACCTTAGGCACGGTCGCGACTGCGCAAACGGGCGCGCCTTTTACCGTAACGACGAACACGAACAACACGAATGCTTTCTCTGCGGGAAACCAGCGAGCCGACGTTCTGCGCGACCCCGTTCTGCCGGATGATCAGCGAACCGTGAAGCGCTGGTTCGATACCAGCGCGTTCGCCCAGCCGGCGCAATTCACCTTCGGCAACGGAGGCCGCGACAACATGCGCGCGCCCGGAATCTTTAACGCCGATCTCTCCATCCTGCGCAATTTCAAGTTCCACGAAGAAGCCGGCCTGCAGCTTCGCCTGGAGTCGCTCAACGTCCTGAACCACACGAATCTTTCCACACCCGGAGCCGCGTTCGGCAGCGCCGCCTTTGGACAAATCAACAGCGCGCGGCCCGCGCGAGTGATGCAGTTGGGATTACGCCTGAAATTCTGACTTAGGATAAGTGCATGGCCCTGAAACTTGCTGTCGGCCCTCTGGTCTGCGGATTCGCCGCGCTCATGTTCGGACTCCTGCCCGGGCTGCTGGAACAATTGATGCAGGGTATCGAAAATTTCGCACAATCATTTCAGCCCACCGCTTCGCGAGTTCCCCGCCGCATCCCCGCGATTGCGCAATCACAACGGAACTGGTTCGTGCTTGTCGGCGCGGCCTTGGTGGTCCTCGGCCTGTTCGTTTCAATGAATCCTTAGTGTCATGAAGTTGTAAAACTGGCCCGCTAAGATCGATCCCAGGTCTGGATATATAATTTATAGGTGCTCCTGAAGCGGATTTCCGGCGCTTTCCTGTTCACTGCTCTGCTTCTGGGAGCGGCGGCATTGCCGGAAGCTCCTCTCGGGACGTACAAGCCGGTAGAGCGAAAATTCTGGGCGTTCCAGCCCCGAATGAATATCGCACCACCTGTTCTGGCCGATGCAGCCGGGAAGCGCTGGCAGCGCACTCCGATTGATGCGTTCATCTTCGCAAATCTAAAGAAAAACGGGCTTTCGCCCGCGCCCCAGGCCGACCGCGTCACGCTCATCCGTCGTGCCACCTATGATCTTCACGGAGTACCGCCCACTCCGGAAGAAATCGATGCTTTCGTCGCCGATAAGAGCCCGAATGCCTGGGCGAAAGTGGTGGACCGTTTGTTGGCTTCGCCCCGCTATGGCGAGCAATGGGGCCGTCATTGGCTGGATGTAGTTCGTTTCGCAGAATCGGATGGCTATGAGTACGATACGCATCGCGCCGATGCCTATCGGTATCGCGATTATGTGGTCCGAAGCTTCAACACGGATAAGCCCTACGACGAATTCGTGAAGGAACAACTTGCGGGCGATGAGATGGAGCCTCAGACCGAAGAGCGCCTCATTGCGAGCGGTTTCAACCGCTTGGGTCCGCTGCGGAAGAATGTTGGCAATCAGAAGGTTGCCGGGTCGCGCAACGAAATACTGGTCGAAATGACCAATATTGTGGGTGCTGCTTACCTGGGTGTCACGGTCGGCTGCGCGCGCTGCCACGATCACAAGTTTGATCCCTTCCGGCAATCGGATTACTACCGCATGATGGGCTACTTTGCCCAAACGCAATCCCAGGATATTATCCAGGCCACCAAAGAAGAGCAGGAAGCCTGGAAGACAAAAGCCGCGCCAATTCAGAAACAGATCACGGATCTTCAGGCAAAGATGAAGGCCGCGCCGGAGAGCGAGAAGAACGGCCTCGCCATGCAACTGGACGACCTGGAAGACAAGCTCCCGGCGCCCCTGCCCTCTGTCTTCGCGGTGTCGGACGATGAGAAGAATCCGACGCCCATCGAGGTGCTGTTCCACGGCGATTATCTTCAACCGACCGCCAAAGTCGGCGCGCGGCCGCTCGGTATCCTGCTTCCCGAAGCCGCCCCTGAAAAGCCCGTCAATATCCAAAAGCCGCGGCTCGAACTGGCAAATTGGATCGCCGATGCCCAAAACCCGCTCACCGCCCGCGTGATGGTGAACCGCGTATGGGGATATCACTTTGGACGCGGGCTGGTTTCGACGCCGAATGATTTCGGCCGTATGGGGGGCAGGCCCGCAAACCCCGAATTGCTGGACTACCTGGCGAACCAGTACGTGGCGGGCGGCTGGAAGATGAAGCCATTGCATCGCATGATGATGCTTTCGAGCGCTTATCAACAGTCGAGCGAGTCTCCCCAGGAGGAGCTTGCGAAGGAAAAGGATTCCGAAAACGCGCTGCTCTGGAAGTTCTCGCGCCGGCGTCTCGAAGCCGAAGAAATTCGTGATTCCATGCTCGCCATCTCTGGCCGTCTGAACCCCGCGAGCGGGGGGCCCAGCGTGTTGGTGCCCATCGATCAGGATCTTGTGAAGATGCTGAAACGCCCACAATATTGGGTCACTACGAAAGAGAAGTCGCAGTATGACCGGCGCAGCTTGTACATGATGTACAAGCGCAACCTGCAGCTGCCCTTTATGGCAGTGTTCGACGCCCCCGATTCGCTGCTCTCCTGCCCCCGCCGTGAACAGGCCACGCACGCCCCCCAGGCTCTCGAGATGATGAACGGAGCCACTTCAAACCTGCTGGCTGAGCAGTTTGCGCAGCGTTTGAGGCAGGAAGTGAAGAGCGATCCCGCACGGATCGATCGGGCATTCCGTCTGGCGCTGGGCAGGCTTCCCACGCCTAAGGAAAAAGCTCTCGCCCTGCAGTTCGTTTCGCAAAATGCAAATGATCCCGTGGTGCTAAAAGAATTGGCGCTTGATGTTTTCAACCTGAACGCTTTCCTTTACGTGAACTGATATGCCTGAGCACATTCGCTACGCCAAGAACCGCCGTGAATTCCTGACCGATTGTTTCTGTGGGGCGGGTTCTCTGGCGTTCGCCTCGATGTTGGCGCAGGACGTCGCTCGCGGTTCGGTACTGGTGAATCCTCTCGCTCCGAAACCGCCGCACGACCCGTCCCACGCTCCCGCGAAGTCGATGATTTTCCTGTTCATGGCGGGCGGTCCCTCCCACCTGGAAACGTTCGATCCCAAGCCGCTCTTGAACACGCTCGATGGCCAGAAGCGTCCGGCCGAGTTTGGCGACATTCAGTATCAGAACGTAAATCAAAACTCGCGCATTCTGGGCACCAAGCGAACTTTCCAGAAGTACGGTAAGTCCGGCATCGAGGTTTCCGATCTATTTCCGCATCAGTCCGAAGTGATCGATGATCTCTGCGTAGTGCGCTCCATGCATGGCGATATGGTGGTGCATTCCGCGGCGCAGTATCAAATGATGACCGGTCGCGTGATCCCCGGTTTCCCTGCCATGGGCAGCTGGGTGGTTTATGGGTTGGGTTCGGAATCGCAGTCGCTGCCCGCCTACGTTGTTATGCCGGATTCGCATGGCGCGCAGGAAGCCGGCGTCCCCATGTATACCAACGGCTTTCTGCCGAGCGTCTATCAGCCTACGATGTTTCGCCCCGGCAACAAGCCCGTGCTGAACCTGGATCTGCCAAAAGGAGTGTCGCTCGACCAACGCAAGCAGACGCTCAAACTGCTTCACCAGTTGAACGAAACCAATCACGGCGAAGACCCGGAATTCGCCGCCCGAATGTCCGCCTACGATACCGCGTTCAAAATGCAGACCGAGGCGCCCGAAATCTTCGACCTGAGTAAAGAGCCAAAAGAGACCCTCGACCTCTACGGTATCGGCGACCCCAAGACTGACGACTATGGCCGTCGCTGCCTGCTGGCGCGCCGCATGGTGGAGAAGGGCGTTCGCTTCATCACCGTAGTGTCTGGTGGAGGCAACGCCGACACTGAATGGGACGCGCATAACGACATCGAAGACAACCACATGCGCATGGCGAGCTGGACCGATAAACCGGTCGCGGCGCTGATCAAAGATCTAAAGCGGCGCGGGCTGCTCGATTCCACCATCGTACTGTGGGGAGGCGAGTTCGGAAGGTCGCCCGAATCGGAGCGCAGCAAGGGTCGCGATCATCACAATACCGGCTTTTCCATGTGGCTTGCGGGCGGCGGTTTCAAGGGCGGCACAGTATACGGCGCCACCGACGCCATCGGGCTGAAAGCGGTCGAAAAGCCCGTCCACTTCCGGGACCTGCACACCACGATACTGCATCAGCTTGGCCTCAATCAGGATGCTCTCAGCTATATGCACTTGGGCCGCAAAGAACGTCTCACGGAAGTGCGCGGCGAGATTGTCAAAGACATCATAGTGTAAGCCGTGCGCTGCCTTCTTCTCCTTCTCGCGGTTCCGCTGTACGCGGTCGACTTCGCCAAAGAGGTACAGCCCATACTCGCCCAGCGATGCATTTCCTGCCACGGCGAGCGGCTGCATATGGCCAATCTGCGGCTCGATTCCCGAAGTGCCGCCGAGCATGTCTTAACCAACGGACTCCTGCTCCGCAAAGTTTCGGGGCAGGAAAAGACGGTGATGCCGCCGGTCGGCGCCCCTCTAACTACCGAACAAATCGCGACCCTGAAAGCATGGATCGATGCGGGCGCCGTCTGGCCCGCGAGCGCCACGTTTACAAAGCATTGGGCATGGGAGCCGATCGGCCGTCCCGCTGTTCCCGTCAATGCCGGCCGAACGCAAATCGATCGCTTCATCCTCGCTCGTTTAGAGCGGGAGCACATCGCTCCCTCCCCTGAAGCCAACCCGCGCACCCTTTTGCGGCGTGTTTCGCTCGATTTGACGGGTCTGCCCCCCACGCCCGACGAGATGTCGGCATTCCTTGCGGATAAATCGCCCGGTGCCTACGCCAAGGCTGTCGACCGCTTGCTGGCGTCGCCGCACTTCGGAGAAAAGTGGGCCCGCTACTGGCTCGACCTCGCCCACTATGCCGATAGCGACGGTTATGAGAAGGATCTTGTCCGCCCCATGGCCTGGCGCTATCGCCAGTGGGTCATCGAAGCGCTCAATCGCGATCTTCCCTATGACCAGTTCACGATTCAACAGCTGGCGGGTGATGAACTGCCGAACGCAACCGTCGATACGCGCGTGGCCACCGGCTTTCTCCGCAACACGCTCACCAATCGCGAAGCCGGTGTGGACAGAGGCGAAGCCCGCTTCGAACAACTGATCGATCGTACCGGCACGGTCGGCACGGCGTTCCTTGGCCTGACAGTTCGTTGCGCGCAGTGCCACGATCATAAGTACGACCCCATCTCGCACCGCGACTTCTACCAGATCTTCAGCTTTTTCAACGCCGCCGAAGAGAATGAGATTCTGGCGCCCATGCCGGGTGAGAACGATCCGTATCAATCCGCTTTGCCCGCCTATCGGGAACAAAGAGATGCGATTCTGGCGAAGCACAACATCACCGCCCTGCAAGAGACCTGGGAGACCGAGATCCGCGCCGCCATGGCAGACCCCGGGAAGCGCACCGATTGGGACTTCAACGTCACCGAATACCGCGCGGGCTTCGATCGTGCGAACAAGATCATCGCGCTCGCGCCCCAGGCACGTAGCCCGCGCGACCAGTACCGCCTGACAAAGTTTTTCGTCAGCCACATTGGTCCGGTCTTCTCGAAGGATAAGGATCTCTCGGCCAGTCTCAAAGATGCGCGCACGGAACTGGAAAAGCTCGACGCCACCCTGCCGTTTATCTCCGAAGCGCCCGTGATGGAAGACGATCCCTCCGCGCCCGCTGCTTTCATCCATTCGCGCGGTGACTATAAGGGCACCGGCCCGCAAGTGGACCCAAACTCTCCGCATTTCTTGCCGCCCATGAAGGCGCAAGGCACGCCGAACCGCCTTGCGTTGGCTCAGTGGATCGTCTCACCCGAGAACCCGTTAACAGCGCGCGTAGCCGTCAATCGATACTGGCAGGAACTCTTTGGCCGCGGTCTCGTTTCTACGTCCGAAGATTTCGGTACGCAAGGCGACAGACCCTCGCACCCGGAGTTGCTCGACTGGTTGGCAATGGAATTTCAGGCCCGGCATTGGAGCCAGAAACAGATGATCCGCCTGATCGTTCTCTCGGACACATACCGGCAGGCATCGCTCCAGCGCGAAGATCTCAAGCAGCGCGATCCGGCCAACATTTTGCTCGCGCGCCAATCGCGCCTTCGTCTCTCGGCCGAATCGATCCGGGACGAAGCTCTTGCGGTCAGCGGCCTTTTGAATCCTGAAATCGGCGGAAAAAGCGTTCGTCCTCCTCAGCCCGCCGGTGTGGCCGAGCTTGGTTATGCGAACAGCGTGAAGTGGAAAGAATCCACCGGCAAAGATCGGTATCGAAGAGGCCTTTATATCCACTATCAACGGACCACGCCCTATCCCTTCCTGGTCAATTTCGACGAGCCGGATTCCAACCTGTCCTGCACGCGGCGAACCTCGTCGAACACGCCCCTGCAAGCGCTCAATTTGATGAACGACCCCGTTTTTTATGAGGCCGCTCAGTCGTTGGCGAAACGCGTCGAAGGCAATCTCGACAGGGCTTTCGGTTTGGTCCTCAGCCGGCCGCCCACCGAGCCGGAACGCGCTCGTCTGACGCAGTATTCCCAATCGCAACCGCCCGGCGCCGCATGGCTCAATATCAGCCGCGCGCTGCTCAACCTCGATGAATTCATCACCCGAGAGTAAGCCATGACACCATCCCAATTTCAGCAAATTCAGTCCAGACGCCGCTTTTTTCGCGAATGCGCGGGCGGGCTTGGCACTGCGGCGCTTGCGAACATGATGGCTCGGGATGGCTACGCCGCCGCGCCAAATCCGCTTGCCCCCAAGCTTCCGCCCCTTCCGGCGAAAGCCAAAGAACGTGATCTTCCTCTTTATGGAGGGCGGCCCGAGCCAACTCGATCTCTTCGATCCCAAGCCGGAACTCGAAAAGTGGGACGGCAAATCGCTCCCTGAGTCGATCACAAAAGATCTCAAACTGGCGTTCATCAAACCAACGGCCTCCGTTCTGGCAAGCCGCGCCAAGTTCCGTCCTCGGGGCCAATCCGGCATGGAGATCTCCGACTTCCTCCCGCATACCGCCGGTTGCGCGGATGACCTCTGCCTGATCCGCTCCATGCACACAGACGCGTTTAATCACCATCCCGGCCAACTGCTGCTCTTCAGCGGCACCACGCAGGTCGGCAGGCCCACGCTGGGCTCCTGGGTGGTTTACGGGCTCGGCACGGAGTCGCAAAACCTGCCGGGGTTCGTGGTGCTGAGTTCGGGGGTCGGCACCAGCGGCGGCGCTTCGAACTTCTCGTCCGGCTTCCTGCCGTCAACTTATGCCGGCACGCAATTCCGCAACTCGGGTGACCCAATTCTTTACCTTTCGAATCCCAAAGGTGTCACGCGCGAAGAGCAGCGCGCCAACCTGGATTTGATCAGCGACCTGAACACACAGCATCTGGCGGCTACAGGCGATCAGGAAATCGCTTCACGCATTGCGTCCTATGAACTGGCGTTTCGGATGCAGAGCGCTGGGCCCGAACTGCTCGATTTCTCTAAAGAATCTCCGGCCACGCTCGAGATGTACGGCGTCAACCAGGACACCACAAAGTCGTTCGGAACCAACTGCTTGCTCGCGCGCCGCATGGTGGAGCGTGGCGTTCGCTTCGTGATGCTGATGCACGCAAGCTGGGACAACCATACGAATCTCGCCACCAGCCTGAAGAAGAACTGCATGGCCACGGACCAGGGTACGGCCGCGCTGTTGAAAGACCTGAAGCAACGCGGGCTGCTCGATTCGACGCTGGTCGTTTGGGGCGGAGAGTTCGGCCGCACGCCGATGTCGGAAATCCGTAAGCCCGAAGAAGCCGATAACGCCGGGCGAGATCATCACCCGGTGGCTTACAGCATGTGGATGGCGGGCGGAGGCATCAAAGGCGGCCAGGTAGTCGGCAAAACCGACGACCTCTGCTTCAACATTCTGGAAGACAAGATCCACGTGCACGACATGCAGGCCACCATCCTCAACCAGCTCGGTTTTGACCATACGCGCCTGACGTACCGTTATATGGGCCGCGATTTCCGCCTCACCGACGTGGAAGGCAAGGTCGTTCAGAAGCTTCTGGTTTGATGAAGTTTTTGAAACGCGCCGCGCCGGTCCTCATCGTGGCCGGATGGTTCCTGTATCTGATTCGCAGGGCCTTCAAAGAAGAGTTCAATGTAGATGACATCACGAATCTTTGTGTCGCTTGGCTGCATGGCTATACCAGCCTGATCAAAGGCTCGGTCCTGTTCTGGACCGGTGCGATTCGTCCCTTGGGTGGTCTCTTCTACGTGCTCGTGTACCAGTTCGCGGGCTTCTATAACGTCCCGTTCCGGTACGCTGCCATCTCGCTGCTGGTGCTGAATCTGGCTCTGCTGTACCTGGTGTTCCGCAAACTCTCGCCCGAGCTTGCATTTGCTGTCTTGGCGCTGGTTCTGGTCTGCTACAACGGCGACATGTCGGACATGTACATGAGCACCGGTACCGTTTACGATACGCTCGCGCTCACGTTCACGCTGCTGGCTCTGTTGTGCGTCACGCGCGAGCGTCCGCGATGGATCCTGGCCACGGTTTGCGCCATCGCGGCGGTGGATGCGAAGGAGATGGGCGTTTCCGTGCCCGCCATCCTGCTCGCCTACGAACTTCTGCTTCGCCCGAAGCCGCGTTGGGCCGCTGTGATCTCCACCGGAGTGGTCAGCGCCGTCTTTCTCCTCAGCAGACTAGCCGTGCACAACTCGCTGAGCGACATGCCCGCTTACCAGCTCACCATCACTTGGGCGCGTTATCTGGAGACGACGCGCATTTACTTCAACGACGTGATCTTTCACGGCAAGCTGAACGGCCTGGCTTGCGTCGCGATTCTACTCGCTGCGCTCGCGATTGCGATTGTGCTTCGGAACCGCCTCATGATTTTCGGATGGCTGTGCTACATTCTGGCTCTCGCGCCGATGTCCTTCGCGACGCCGCGGTCCGGGTACGCGATCTATGTCCCGTTCACAGGCGTTGCTATCTATCTGGCGGCGCTTGTGTCCTATCTTGCGAATCGCTCGCCCAAACCGCTCCGTGTCGCCCTCCCGGTGGTTGCGATTTTGCTGGCCGGATATAACGAATTCAAGCAGGCCCGCAATCTCGAAAAGTACGACCTGGGCCATCCCGGAGGGCAAACTACCGTGAAAGCTGTCGCCGACGGCATCGGCGCGCTGGCTCCCACGATGCCCAAGGGAGCTCACCTGCTGCTCATCAACAACCCGTTTGAAGACGATGCCGAACTGCCGCACTCGACACTGCGACTCCGGTATCGCGATCCGAATCTGAGTACCACTCGACTCAAGTGGACCCGCGGACCCACGGAGATCCCGTACCCGACCGAAGAGTTCGACCATGTCTTTCTCTTCACGGGCGAGAACGTTTGGGAACTGCCCAAACACCTTGGCGAGGCGAACGCCGCCGTGGGGCCGCGAAGCTTTGTGGCGATGAACATGAAGTCGGCAGACCTCAGCATCGTGAAGGATATTGGCGCGGCCGGGGATCCTCAGCGGTGGGCGAATCAGGACCCGGAACTAGTTCTGCGCGTGCCCAAGCTGCCCGCGCATTTCGAGATGAGCTATACCGTCCCTGAAGAAATTCTGGCCCAGACCGGGACGTATTGATTTCGATTCTTGGGTTGCGGGGAAGCCTGGGCCTGCCACCCATATCCCTAAAGCAGGGGACTATTTGTTTTCGGCCCCGCTACCTTCGAATGTAAAAGCGGGCGACTTAGTCGCCGTGCGCTTTCACGTTCATAAGTGTTATATCGCCAAGGGCGATGGCGCGCATCTGTCGTTTCTGATTACGACCGCTGGCTTTGTACCGGACTAGGCCGGATCTGGCGTAGGCTCAGGCTCGGCTGCTGCCTTGGGGGCACGCTTGGTCGCGGCGCGCTTAGTTGGCATCTTGCGAGCGGCTTTCTTTGGCGGTTCCGGCGCAGCTTCCACTGACTCCGGCTGCGGCTCGGGTTCCGGCTCCGGTTGTAGATCCATGGGCACCGGTTGGGGCGGATCGGCTTCGTTGCCAATGTCCAGATCTTCGAGATCTAGCTCTTCCTCTGCGTCGGGTGCGGCCATGGCATTCGCTAAGCTGGGCGCTCGAGCGACGGTTTTGCGAGGTGCGCGCTTAACGCGGGGTTCGCGGGCGGTCGGCTGTCCACGGACCACAGGCTGCATTTCTTCCTCGGGCTCGATCTCGCGGGCAGGAGGTGCCTCGGGCAGCGCGGGCGGATGAAACTCGGTGCCGAGTGTGACTTGCAGACCCTTTTCGTCGGGCTGGATTTTGACCACACCCTTGTCCTGAGCAAAATTCAGCATTTCGCTGAATTCCTGAAAGCCGAAAGTCTTCCAATCGAAATCGGGCTGGTCTTCCTTAAACCAATTTTGAAGGTCTTCGGCAAGCGCGCCCTCTTCCATCTCGAAGCGATGGTTTTCGAGCACATCGCGAAGTACCGGCAAGGCGTTTTCGGGTTTGACCGTTTTCTCTGAGCCGCCGGCTTTGCGCGAGATCATGTAGCGGCCTTCGCCGCCGGTGACCGCGACGTAATCGGCGCGCTTTAGCTTGTCGACAAAGTCGGTGAACGATCCGGCTCCGTAGGCTTTCTCGCTGAAGCTGGAATCGAGCTGCAACATGGTGGATTTCAGCAGACCCAATTGCGGACGGACTTCGCGGCGTTCCAGCACCTGCAACGCCCTGTCCACCAGCGGCATGGCTTGGCCGAGATCGAGAGCCGGGGGGCGTCCCCTGCCCTGCTGTCCACCGCCCCACCACCTCCCTGGCGCTGTTCCTGGCGTTCTTTGTAGCTGCCGTGCTTCTTTTCGTAAAAGTCCCGGCGGCCGTGTTTTTCAAAAGGAGGCCGGTCGGACTTCTGGGCAGGCGCGCCTCCCTCGGAGGGTTGGGATCCAGCAACGGCGAGCGACTCGCCGGGCATGACCACCGTTTGGAACAACTGCTGCTGGCGATCGTTCCGTTCCTGGCGCGGGGATTCGTCCATTAGCGATTCGTAGCTGACGAATTCGTGGCAATTCTTCTGGAGGATGGTGCTGGTGAAGGCACGGCCGCCGACCACGAACACGGTCTTGTCGTACTGCTTCAGTTTGTTCACGAGCGCAATAAAATCGCTGTCGCCACTCACGATGGCGAACGCGTTGATGTGATCGTGAGTAAACGCCATTTCCAGCGCATCGAGCGCCAGATTGATATCGGCACCGTTTTTATCACCACGGGGCGAAGGGTCGCGCTGGACCATTTGAACTGCGTGTTCGCTGAGGGCGCGGGTGTGAGTGTCCTGCCTGCCCCAGTTTGCGTAGGCGATCTTAGTAACAATTTCGCCCCGCTCTTTCAGTGCTTCAAGGACTGCCGCAACATCAAAGTCACGCTGCAGCGTCGACTTGACGCCAATTTCAATATTGTCGAAATCGATAAAAACCGCGATTTTCAACTGCTTTTCCATTCGTTACTTTTCCTTATGTTCCCCAACCGCCTGGCGAATGAATCGTACGATTCCTTCGAGCGGAGCGCCGGGTTGAAATACTTCCGCTACCCCTTGCTGCTTTAAAAGCTTTACATCGTCATCGGGAATAATGCCCCCGACAATGACGTGTACATCCGTCATCTCCTTCTCGCGAAGGAGTTCCATCAGCCTCGGCACGATGGCGTTGTGTGCTCCCGACAGAATCGAGAGCCCGATGACTTGCACGTCCTCCTGCAGAGCGGCGTTGGCAATCATCTCCGGGGTCTGACGCAAACCAGTATAAATGACTTCCATGCCTGCATCCCGAAGCGCCCTTGCGATGATTTTGGCGCCGCGGTCATGACCGTCCAGACCCGGCTTTGCGACCAGGACACGAATCGGCGTCATGGATTACCCTATCGTAGCAGCGATTAAGACCTGCGCTTCGGACTGTATGCGGCGGAGATGGTCTTGGCCCAGGAAACTTTCAGCGTAAATCTTGTAGACGTCTTCGGTGCCGGAGGGCCGTGCGGCGAACCAGCCGTTCTTGGTTTCTACTTTGAGGCCGCCTAGCGGCGCTCCGTTTCCTGGGGCCTTGGTGAGGGTTGCGGTGATCGGTTCGCCTGCGAGTTCCGTGGCTTTGAGTTGTTCCGGGGAGAGCTTACCCAGCGCAGATTTTTGGGCGGGGGTGGCAGGAGCGTCAATCCGTTGGTAGACGGGCGCTCCGTATTGCTCGGTGAGCGCGAGATAGCGTTCTGCTGGATCGCGGCCGGTGACAGCCATGATCTCGGCTGCGAGCAGACCCATAATGAGTCCGTCTTTATCGGTGGTCCAGACCTGGCCGTTGTGGCGGAGGAAAGAGGCACCCGCGCTTTCTTCTCCGCCGAAGCCGAGCGACCCGTTTACAAGCCCGTCGACAAACCACTTGAATCCTACGGGGACTTCGACTAACTTGCGGTTCAGACCCTTGGCAACCCGGTCAATCATGCTACTGCTGACCAGCGTCTTGCCCACCGCTGCGTCCGGACGCCAGCCTGAGCGGTTCTGAAAGAGGTATTCAATAGCGGCCGCGAGATAGTGATTCGGATTCATCAGGCCGGCGGTTTTGGTGACGATTCCGTGGCGATCGTGATCGGTATCGGAAGCGAATGCCACGTCATACTTGTCTTTCAGGGCAATCACGGACGCCATCGCGTAAGGAGAGGAGCAATCCATGCGGATCTTGCCATCCCAATCGACGGTCATAAAGCGAAAGGTGAGATCGACGTTGGGGTTGATGATCGAAAGATCGAAGGCGTAGTGCTCGGCCACGCGATGCCAGTAATTCACGCCCGCTCCGCCGAGTGGGTCGACACCAAGGCGCAACTTGGCATTGCGAATGGGTTCGAAGTCAATGACCTGATCGAGGGCCGTAATGTAGTTGGTGACGAAGGGGAAGCGGTGAGTGGTGTCGGCGCGCAGGGCGGCTTCAAGGGTGACACGGCGGATTTGGCTTAGGCCATCGCGCAGGAGGCGGTTGGCTTCATTTTCAATCCATTTGGTGGCGGCGGTATCGGCCGGGCCGCCGTTTGGGGGGTTGTACTTAAAGCCGCCGTCCTCAGGCGGATTGTGGGACGGTGTGATGACGATACCATCGGCGTTGCCGCCGGGGTGGTTGAGGATGGCGTGGCTGATGGCGGGTGTGGGGGTGTAATCGTTATCCAGATCGATCATGACATCGACCCCGTTCGCGGCGAGAACTTCGAGAGCGCTGGCGAAGGCGGGTTCGGAGAGGGCGTGGGTGTCCTTGCCGAGAAATAAGGGACCCGTGGTGCCTTGGGATTGCCGGTAACGGCAAATGGCTTCCGTGATGGCAAGGATGTGGCCTTCATTGAACGTGGTGTTGAAAGACGTTCCGCGATGGCCGGAGGTGCCGAACGCGACGCCGCCTTCGGGTCGCCCGGTGTAATAGGCGGTGACCAGACGGGAGACGTTGATCAGGAGAGATTCAGGGGCGGGTTTGCCGGCTAGTTCGCTGAGGGTCATCTGCTCTTAGATTAGTGGAGGTTCCTGGATTGGCGTTTAGGAATGCGTCTGGCGAGGGCATGGCGTTACAGATCTGTAGCTATACTCTTCAGTTGATGCTCAAGCCAACCATCTTTCGCGAATACGATATTCGCGGCGTTGCCGATACGGAATTGCTTTCTCCAGGGATCACGGAATTAGGGCAGGCGGTGGGAACGTTGCTGCAACAGCGAGGCGGCAATCTGGTGAACCTGGGGCGTGATTGCCGGTTGAGTTCGCCGCGGCTGCGGGATGCGTTTTGCGCAGGTTTGAAAGCCAGCGGGTGCCACGTTACCGATTTGGGCGTCGTGCCGACTCCGCTGCTTTACTATTCGGTACAGCATCTGAAAGCCGCGGGTGGCGTGATGATCACCGGGAGTCACAATCCGCGCGAATATAACGGCTTCAAGATCATGGTGGGGCAGAGCACCATCCATGGCGAAGATATTCAGGACCTGCGCAAGATGATAGAAGCCAGGTCATGGGCGCGGGGAGAGGGCTCGGAAACATCCTTCGATATCGTGACGCCTTACGTGGATGAGATTACCTCAAAGTTTCAGTTCGAACGTCACGTAAAACTGGTTTTCGATGGAGGCAACGGCGTAGGCGGGCCTGTGTTCGCGCGCATGGTCGAAAAGCTAAATGTAGACGCGCGCGGGTTGTTTCTGGAGATGGATGGAAGTTTCCCGAACCATGATCCGGATCCGACGCAACCGAAAAACCTGGCGCACTTGATCGATGCCGTCCGCGCGGAACCGGTGGATCTAGGAATCGCGTTCGATGGCGATTCGGACCGGATCGGCGCCGTCGACGAGAAAGGCGAAGTAATCTACGGCGACATGCTGCTGCTGCTTTACGGGCGCGAAATCTTGGCGCGCAAGCCGGGAGCGACCGTGATCGGCGAGGTGAAATGCTCTCAGATCATGTACGACCAGTTGGAGGACGCCGGGGGCGATGCGGTGATGTGGAAGACGGGGCACTCGTTGATCAAGGCCAAGATGAAGGAAACGGGTGCGGAGTTGGCGGGCGAGATGAGCGGCCATATGTTCTTCGCCGACGGCTACTACGGCTTCGACGATGCCTTGTATGCGGCTTGCCGGTTGATTGAGATCGTCGCAAAGACCAGGCAGCCGCTTTCGGCGCTGTTGGAGGGGATTCCGAAGATGGTCTCAACACCGGAGTTGCGGATGGATTGTCCGGATGAAACGAAGTTCCAGGTGGTGGACAAGGTACGGACCCACTTTCAGGGTTTGTATGAAGTGAACGATGTGGACGGAGCGCGGATCAATTTCGGACGGGGTTGGGGGTTGCTACGGGCAAGCAATACGCAGCCGGTGCTGGTAATGCGCTTTGAGGCGGAGAACGAAGAGCTACTGCGAACGTATCAGGACGAAGTGGAAGCGGCTGTGAGCCGCGCGGAATCTGCCTAAGAGTAGAAACTGATCGGGTTCCGTGCCCTGGGCGAAGGAAAGTGGCTCACTCTGCTTCGCCCACGGCCCGAAGTGCCTACGCTTTCTTGAAATCAAGCGAGGCGGAATTCATGCAATAGCGCAGCCCGGTAGGCTTTGGGCCCGTCTTCAAATACATGGCCTAGATGCGCATCGCACTTCTTGCAAAGCACTTCCGTGCGACTCATCCCGAACTTTCGATCGGTTTCGGTCGCCACATTCTCCTTGGCAATCGGCTGGTAGAAACTGGGCCAGCCGGTGCCGGAATCGAACTTCGTGTCGGAATCGAACAGCGCCGTTCCGCAACACACACAGTTGTAGACGCCTTTGTCGTGCGTTTCAGCGTACTTGCCGGTGAAGGCGCGTTCGGTGCCCTTCCGGCGGGCTACTTCAAACTGCTCCGGCGTTAACTGCTTTTTCCACTCTTCATCGGATTTCATGACTTTGTCCACGGTAACCACTCCTTTGCGCTTTCCATTGTTGTCGAAGAGCACAATCGTCACCTTCGCTGCTGGGGAAGTCGCGCGCGCTATTGCCGCCAGCGCCGGCGTAAGGAAAGAATGCTCTTCGCGTGATCATAAATCTTTAGATGCTCCTTGGAAGGAAATTCTTCACATTCTGGGGCCGGCACTATCCATTCGGCCAGCCAGCGGCTGCACTGCGGAACCGCCGCAGACGGCGACCCCGGTTTTGGTGAGCGCGGTCAGAAAGTTCTGGAACAGGGAGTAGAACACCTGCTCGGTGATGGGCTGCTTTCCTGGCAACCGGAAGCTGGCGGGCAATTCCTTCGAGATTCGCAGCCGGACGGAATTCGATTGATTCTTGCCGGAGCGGTCGCGCTTGTTGGCCACCGACATCGGCGTCTGCATCACGCCGCCGGTGCGGCCGTCTATATAGAACTGGCATCGGGAGAACCAGCCGAGGTTGGCGGGGTCGGCGGCATCGAAGAGCAGGAGCGGGCCCTGGCGGCCTGGCGCAATAAGATCCAGCTGAATGCTGCGGTCTGTATCTTTCACGCGGCTTTCGAAGCCGGCCTGTTTGGCGACATTGTTCACCGTCTCCGCTTCCAGTTCCAGGAGAATCAACTTGTGCGCGCCTGCCTGCAATACCTGCATGCCCTGTAGTTTACCTCCTGCGGTTCCGGAACTTAGGCGATACTGAAAGACCAAACCTGCATGGCCAGCCTTAGACCTCTTCTCACTGAAGCTCAAATTCAATCGCGCATCCTGGAATTAGGGGCCGAGATCGACCGTGATTACCCGGAGGGCACGCTGTTTCTGATCTGCATTTTGAAGGGGGCGTGTTTCTTCCTGGCTGATCTGGCGAGGGCGATCGAGCGCGATACGTTCATCGAGTTCATCGGGATCTCCTCCTATGGGAAAGAGAAGACAAGTTCCGGGCAGGTGCGGGTGACGAAGGATCTGGATATCTCTGTAGAAGGCGCGGATTTGCTGATTGTGGAAGACATCATCGATTCCGGCGTGACGCTGAATTACTTGACGCAGTTGCTGCAACAAAGGCACCCGCGGTCAGTAAGGATTGCGACGCTGCTCGATAAACCGGAGCGGCGCGTCCGGGAAGTGGATGTAGCTTACGTGGGGTTTCAGATCCCCGATGAGTTCGTGGTCGGTTACGGGCTGGATTACGCGGAGCGTTACCGCAATTTGCGGGACGTCTGCATTCTGGAGCCGTAAGCGGATTCCAGGCGGTTCAACTGAAGCGATGGTGGATCAGTGAGGGGGAACGACCAGGCTGAAATGCTCGAGAAGCTTCGCTTTCTCGGATTCCAGGGTTCCAGTTCGCGCATCACTCGGGGTTGAGTCCGACCTCACGTTCCCACGCGCGGATCTTTTGGGTGAGCTGTTCCACGCGCGCCGGTTCGGTGGCGGCAAGGTTCTTCGTTTCGCCGGGGTCGGATTCCAGATTGGAGAGCCAGACTTTGTCGGTCAGAGGATCGCCGGGATAACTGGGCGGGTTCAGAATCAGTTTCCAATCACCCTGGCGAACCGCACGCTGCTTGTCAAAACTCCAGAAGAGAAACTGATGTTCCGGTTTATCGCCGCGAAGGACGGGAAGGAGATTCTGACCATCCACCCCCGCGGGAACGGGCGCGCCAGCCAGTGTTGCAAAGGTGGGGAGAAGGTCCATTGAGATCATTGGCCGGTTCCAGACCGTGCCTGCTTTCGTAACGCCGGGTACTCGTAAGAGACCAGGGACGTGCATGCCGCCGTCAAACAGGCCTTGCTTCCAGGCGCGGTATGGGGCGTTGCTACCGCCATGGTAAGGCTTGCCGTCGCTGGACGCCCGAGCTTCGCGAGTGGCTCCGTTATCGCTTTGGAACCAGACGACTGTGTTGTCGGCGAGACCTTGGCGCTTCAGTTGGTCCAGCAGGCCGCCTACGACGTCGTCCACCGCCGCGACCATGGCCAGGTGCATGCGGCGGTCGCGGTCCATCGTGACAGGGAAGCGGTCGAGATAGCGCTTCGGGGCCATCATCGAATAGTGCGGTGCGCCGAACGCGAGATAGAGCAGGAACGGCTGATCTGGCGTCTGGGAGGCAAGGTGTTGGCTCGCTTCGCGGCCGAGCAGTTCCGTCATGTAGGCGGGTTCTTCGAAGACTTCGGTTTCATTTCGCCAAAGGTCATGAAAGATTTTTCCGGGAGGAGCGCCGAGTTGGTAGTAGCGGTGAGAATAGGCGTCGAGCCAGCCGGAATACCAGCCGAAAAAGCTATCGAAACCCTGGGCGCGCGGGCGGCTATGCGGAGCGCTGCCAAGATGCCATTTGCCGAACGCGGCGGTGCGATAGCCCTGAGCGTGAAGAACCTTAGGGAGAGTGGTTTCCCCCTCGCGCAAGCCCGGGACGCTCCAATCGGGTTCGGAGGGGAGTGCGCCTTTGACGCCAGCACGGTCGGGATATTTGCCGGTGAGGATTGCGGCCCGGGAGGCGGAACAGATGGGCGCGTTCGAATACCACTGGGTGAAACGGACGCCCGAAGCTGCAAGAGCATCCAGGTTCGGGGTTCGCACTTCTGGGTGCCCGTAGCAGCCAACATCGCCGATGCCTTGGTCGTCGGTGACGATGACGAGGAAGTTCGGTTTGCGTGGCGGAGTTTGTTGGGCAGCGGCGGTTGCGGCCAGAGGGAGCGTTTTCAGGAAGTCGCGGCGAGTGGCTGGCACGATTGATTATCGCGGATGGGTGATCCCGGCATGACCCGGGTGTACGTCAATTGACGAAGGTGCCTTCCCCTGCCAGCAGGGCGCGGCGCTTGATATCGTGCAGCAGGGCAGTTTCGTGCTCGGAAAAGCGGAATGTATCTGTCTGTGAGATCGCGGCGGCTGTGGGATTGGCGCGCCACACCTGCTTTGCCGTGCTTTTCCGTCGCTGCCAGCATGTGGTAAAGCTCATGGGCCACCACACGCCCTAGCGCTTTGCCGTACATGCTCTCACGCTTGGGGGGGTTCGTGCCGGCCAGCTCGGGAGCCAGGAATCTCCGGATTTCGTCGCACCGCACATCACTGAAGGGCAACACGTGTCCATCTTCGACGGCGGTTGACGCAAGGGGAATGTGTTCCATCGCGGGGCCCAGTTCGCTGTCCATCGCGGGATTGTGGACCTGGCACGTACCGCGAAACTTTACGACTACCAAATCCGGAAAAGACTCAGCGCTGTTGCGGTTGTTCAGTGAGAGCCAGTTCAAAGACAAGCCGGAGGGCGCCAAAATTGCCGCAACTTCCGTCTTCATCTGCGCAACCGATTCCTGCGATGGCTGATTTTCGAAATCAACGAACACGGTGATGGCGGGCGCGTTCGCTGCCCCTGCCGGGCAACAACACGTAAACAACAAAATACCTAAACTAATCTTCAGCATCCGGGCCTCTTCTCGTCAGGGAGTGTGGCTTTTCAAGCGCTCAACCAGGAGCGCAGCATTCAGGACTCCAATATACCCGATTCATATAATTTATGGGAGGAAGCATTATGACGAGCAAAGCGAGTGATGTAGAGACCTATTTGCGAGATGTCCCCGAGGAGCGCCGAGCAAGCTTGACGACCTTGCGCAATCTTTGCTCCCGAGTACTAACCGGATATGAGGAGGGAATCGACTACGGTATGCCCGTTTACAAGCGCAACGGCGTCACCGGAAGTGGCGTTTGCGAGCCAAAAGCAGTACATCGCCCTCTACGTGATGAAGAAAGACGTACTGGATAAATTTCGGGAATCGCTTTCCGCTACGAGTATCGGCAAAGGATGCATCCGGTTTTCGAAACCGGAGCGTATGGATTTCGCGGTGATTGAGCGAATGCTGCGACGGATTGTAGAATCCGAATCCGTACCGGGTTAGGTACTATTTCGAGATGCTCGCCAGGTAATACCCAGGGCGGGCGCGAGCATGGTATTCCGGACGGTCAAGCTTGATTTCGATGGCGTGGAAGCCGCCTTCCGTCTTGTTATTCGGGTTGTAGCTCAGAATGTACTGGCTATGGATTTCTTCCGCGATCTTCTGGATCACGTCCTGAAGGCCGCGTTCCCGATAGAAGGCATATTGCTCCCCGCCGGTCTGGTCCGTGAAGATGGTGGCGGGATTGTCGACGAAGACTCCCTTCACATCTTTATAGATTTCCTTCAGCATGGGTCCGAATTCCAGGCGGTTGCCGAGTTTGTTGTAATTCGCAACCGTCGTCGGGGTGTTTGGCTGGCCTCCCGGCAGGTTGTGCGCCGCGGGGGGCAGCGGATCGGGGCGGGGCGGCTCGGGCTTCGTCGTAGTCGCGGTGACCAGGCGTGAGATGTTCAGCGAGTAAATGGTCACGTTGCTGAGCTGTGCGTCAATCAGGGCCTCGCGAAACTTGCCTTCGCTCGCCTGATCGCGAGTTTCGGTGATCATCATAATAATGCGGCGGCGCGTCGCCGGACGCCCGCGCAGCATGAACACGGCCTTGTCGACAGCGTCGATCATGCGGGCGCTGCTGGAGCCTGCGTGGATCTTCTTGAAAGCATCCGTAATCTTGTCCTGATCGCTGGTGAAGCCTTGCATTTCGAGAATCTTGTGATCGAACGCGAGAACCGCTGCTTCGCCCTGGCCGCCGATAACGAGCGGCGCGATCAGGTTGCCACTTTTCTGAATTTGCGGAAGGACGGCCTCAGTACGGTTGCTTTTGTCGATGATGATGACGACGGAGATGGGCTGGAATTCGACGTCGACATGAATATTTTGTTCCTTGCCATTGTCGAAAAGGCGGAACTGGTTGGGCTGAAGGCCGTTGACGATCTGGCCTTGTTTATCGAAGACAGTGGTGGGGACCTGAACGAAGCTGACGGAGGCGCGTTCGATGGGCGCGTCCACCGTGTCGGCAAGGTCGGGCGGGCGTTGCGCGGGGGTGGTGGGAGTGGAGGGTATTGTTTGTTGTGCCAGGAGTCCCGCGGTCACCACTATCACGGAAGAAGTAATCAGAGCGCTTCGAAAGATCATAGGTGTTCGGTTCGTCCTTGCAACAAGTTCGCAATATGGGGAACTAGCTCAACGATAGCATCGAGAGATTCGACAGCTCCCGTGGGTGAGCCCGGCAGATTGACTACCAAAACCGCACCGCGCGACCCGGCGAGAGCGCGCGAAAGGGGCGCCGTCCGAACTTTCTTGCGGCCCTCGAAGCGGATTACCTCCGCGATGCCCGGAATTTCCCGGTCCAGGATGTCGCGGGTGGCTTCGGGAGTAACATCACGGGCGGTGATTCCGGTGCCGCCGGTCGTAAAAATGGCTTGATATTCGCCGGAATCGGCCAGGCGGCGGAGAAGGTCGGCGATGACGGCGCGTTCGTCGGGGACAAGTTCAGGGTCTGCGGCGTTGTAGCCCAATTCGCGCAGGCGGGCAGTGACGGCGGGGCCGGACCGATCTTCGCGTTTGCCCTCCGAGGACGAATCGCTGATGGTGACGACGGCGATACGAAGGCTCACCTGTGGTAATCCCCGCCCTTCCCGCCGGTCTTTTCGAGGAGGTAGAGGTCTTGGATTTCAATTGCTTTGTCGATCGCTTTCGTCATGTCGTAAACGGTGAGCGCGGCGACGGCGGCGGCGGTCAGGGCTTCCATCTCCACGCCGGTTTGCGCGGATGTTGCGGAGGAGCTGCGGATCCGGATGCCTTCCGCTTCTATAGAGACTTCGACATCGACATGCGAGAGCGGCAGCGGATGGCAGAGCGGGATTAGTTCGCTGGTCTTCTTTGCGGCCATAATGCCTGCGATTCGAGCGATCTCGAGCGGATTGCCTTTCGGGTTCGAGGGTAGAGCGGCGATCACCTCAGGTTTCATCCGCACGAAGGCATGGGCGCGCGCCGTGCGGCGGGTTTCCGTCTTCGCGGAGACATCGACCATGCGCGGAGTGCCGGCGGAATCGAAGTGGGAAAGTGTTTCCATTACTTCCAGAGTAGCTATTTCCAAATCAACGACATGAATTCTCCGGCGGCCCAGTGTTCGCGGCCGGCGCTGGCGACCAGGAAAGCATTGGCGCGGGCAACAGCAGGCATGTCGCTTGAGCCATGCCAGTGGACGGGAGTCAGATCGCCTTGGCCTGAGACCCAAGCGGGGAGGATGCGCGTGAGGCCCGGCTTGTGATGAAAAGCTTCGGTGAGCCGCCCGTAGGTGAGGGCGAGGGAGGGTTCGCGCTGGCCGCTAAGAAGGTCGATGGCGGCGCGCGCGAAAAGTTCGAAGGTGACCAGCGTCGAGACAGGGTTGCCAGGCAGACCGAAGAATGGACGTCCGCGGCATTCCCCGAAAACGACTGGTGCGCCGGGCTGGATCTTGACGCGGTCGAAGTGAAAGGCTGCGCCCAGCGCCGCGAAAGCATCTTCCACGAAGTCGAATTTGCCGGCAGAGACGCCTCCGGAGAGCAAGAGCAAGTCGGCGGCGAGGCCTTGCTCGATATGGGCGCGCGTATCGTCGCGGTCATCCTTCGCAATGCCCAGGATCTCGGGAACCGCGCCCGCGCGGATCACTTGCGCTGCCAGGGCGTACGCGTTTGAGTTGCGGATCTGATGAGGCGCGGGCGTCGCTTCAATCGGCAGAAGTTCATCGCCGGTGGCAAGGATGGCGACGATCGGTTTGCGTGAAGACCGCGACACGGGCGTGCCCGCATTGGGCGAGGGTCGCGATGTGGCTCGAGTCCAGACGCGTGCCTGCTTCAATCAGCAGCTGGCCTTCTTGCGCTTCTTCTCCCCGCCGCGAGATGAACGTGTTCGGCGCGACTGGGGGGTGGGTAAGCCGGTCGTTTTCGCGAACGGCGTGTTCGACCATGAGCACGGCATCGGCGCCCGTCGGAATGGGCGCGCCGGTCATGATTTCGGCTGCCGTGTGAAGAACGAGTTCAGTGGGCGGATCGCCCGCGCGAATCAGTTGGGTAATGGGAATCGGGCCGGGGAGATCGGACGTGTGGACAGCGTAGCCATCGCGCACGGAGCGGTCGAGCGGTGGGTAATCGCGGTCGGCGGCAAGCGTCTGTGCGAGCACGCGGCCAAGGGCTTCGGTGAGCGCTACCTGCTCCTGAGCGGGCTTCCGATACGGCTGGCGAAGAACTGCGGCGCGCGCGTCTTCAAAGCTCAGGGTCACGTTCTATTTTATGATCAGCGCTTTCCAGTTGCCCTCACTGTGAATCTCGGCGGCGGTGAACGGAACCTCATCGTGCAGTTCCAGGCCGCTCAGGATGGCAACTCCGCCCGGCTTTAGCAGACGCGGAACTTCGTCGCGCATGGCTGTGATTGCCTCCGGGCTGATGTTGGCCACCAATACGTCGGCCAAGCCGCTTGCGATGGCTTCGGCGGATCCGGTGAAGGCTTCGATGCCATGCTGACGCGCGATTTCCGACGCCCCGTGATCGATGTCGCAGGCATAGACGCGGGTCGCTCCCAGGAGCTTAGCGGCTTGCGAGAGAATGCCGGTACCGGTGCCGATGTCGAGCACCGTCATGCCGGGTTTCACATAATTTTCAAGCAGCGCCAGGCAGAGACGTGTAGTTTCGTGCTTGCCGGTGCCGAAGGCGAGCCCGTTATTCACTTCGATGCGGAAGCGGCCCGGGGGAGTAGGATCGTCGCGCCATTTGGGGACCAGAAAGAAGCGCTCGCCCACGGTTTGCGGTTCGAAACTGCGTTGAGATTCCACCACCCAGTCACGATCCTCGGCGGGTTCGGGAGTGCCGCCAAAGCGTGTTGCTAGCGCGGCGGCGGTCTGTTCGTCATCGAAGAAAGCGCGGATGCTCCAGTCGCTCAGTTCGTTGATGCCGGTGCAGCCTGCGTCGAAGAGTTCGGCGATAAGCAGATCGCGCGTGGGTTGCGGGGATTCGAGTTCGAGGGAGAACATAGAAGTTCAAATGAAACTATCAGGGATCTACGCCGCCATTGCGACGCCGTTCGACCACTTGGGCAACCTGTACAAAGCCAAGGTACAGCACAACGTGGAGAAATGGAACCAGACGGCGCTGGCGGGGTACTGCGTAGGCACAGAGTGGGGCGAGGGGCCTCTGATGCGGTTCGAGGAGCGTGTTGACCTTGTGGCGCATGGTGCGCGAATGGCGCGCCGAAGGCCGGGGTTTGGTGGCGGACGTGACGGCGGAGGGCGTGGTGGAGACGCTGGCACTGGCGCGCGAGGCCGCCGAGTTGGGCTATGGCGCAGTGGTGTGCTCCATGCCGGTGCGGTATCCCGAAGCCGCTTTGTTGTATGCACAGGCGGTGGCGGATGGATCGCCTTTGCCGGTCGTGACGCGCGGTTTGCGAATCAACCATCCGAATGTGACCGCGATTCTGGCGGAGGGAATCGCCGGTGCCGGTGAGCTAACGAGCCGCGCGGATTGCATTTGGGAGTCTTTGAAGGCGGGTGGAGCCGGGGCGATGATCGGGTACGCCAGCGCGGACCCTTACGCCGCGATTTTGATCTGGGAGGCATTTCGGACGCGCGAGGAGGACGCGGGGTTGGACTGGCAGGCGCGTGTCCGGGATTGGGCGGGAGTGCCGGAGTTGAAGGCCGCCATGGACAAAAACGGGTTTTACGGCGGGCCGCCCCGGCTGCCGTTAAGCGCGATCCCGGGCCGCGGATAGTTCGCAGACGCCGTGTCCGGCGTTCCGGTTGTACACTACGACAATTATGAATTCGCGCAAGATCGCACCCTTGGTGGCCGGGGCGTTCATTCTTGGCGGCGCCTTATATGCACAAGCACCAGCCGCGGCGGCAGGCTTTTCAAGCGCGGCCAAGGCTGAGTTATCTCGGCAGATAGAGACCGCGGTGCAACGGGGCGATACGCCTGCGGTGGTCGAAGAAGTGGTGGGCCGCGAAGGACTGATCTACATCGGCGCAGCGGGGAATGTGAAACCCAACGCCATCTTCTCTATTGCCTCAATGACCAAGCCAATTACTTCCGCTGCGATCATGATGTTGCTGGAGCAGGGTAAGTTGAAGTTGGACGATCCGGTTTCAAAATATCTACCGGGCTTCGACAATCTGCAGGTGATCACGAAGTTCAACGAGAAGGATGCCAGTTATGAGACCCGTCCCGCCGCGAGGCCGATGACGATCCGGCATCTACTGACGCACACTTCGGGGCTGGCCTACTCCTTTTCTAATCCAATTGCGGACCGTCTTAGCCGGAACACAAAAAAGGATGCGTGGGAACTACCGCTGCTGAACGATCCCGGAGACAACTGGACTTATGGACCCAGCACGCGGTTACTGGGCAGGATAGTCGAGAAAATTTCTGGCATGACGCTGGAAGCATATTTCCAGCAGTATATTTTCGTGCCTTTAGGAATGGTGGACACCTCGTTTGCCGTCCCTCTGTCCAAGCAGGAGCGCGTAGCTCCGCGGTACAACCGCGTGAACGGCGTCCTAAAGGAGCAGCCACGAGGCAAGATTCCGTCTGTGCCCGCCTCTCCTTTTGCGGGCGATGGCGGTCTTTATTCGACGGTTGAAGACTATGGCCGCTTTGTCCAAATGTTCCTTAATGAAGGGCGGGCAAATCGCAAGGCGGATTCTGTCAGAGTTCTAAGCGAAACTTCTGTGAAGCAGATGGGGAGTAATAATATTGGCGGCGTGTTTGTCGAAACGCAAACGGGCTTGGATCAGACACTCTCGAAGCCGTTTCCTCTAGGTGCGGGACGCGATAAGTTTGGGCTCGGGTTTCAGATCTCCGCGAACGATACCCGATACGCGGCATTCCGCAGTCCCGGGAGCATGAGTTGGGCCGGTTTGTTCAACACTGAGTTTTGGATCGATCCGCTGAAGCACATAGGCGGTGTTCAACTGATGCAGGTGCTACCGTTTTACGACGAGGGCGCAATTCGGACATTGCGCGGCTTTGAGGAAACGGTGTATCGGAACCTTCATTAGCCTTCCGCTACGATTCTCAATACGATGCAGCGGGTCAGTAAAGGTTGAAAGCGAAGAGCTGGTCCCCTGCGGCGATGAGCACATATTGGTGGCCATCGATGGAATAGGTCTCTGGCGCGTTGCTTACGTTGCCGATGTGGCTGTGCCAGAGAATCTTCCCATTCGCCGGATCGAAGGCCACAATGTTGCCGCCCGCGTCGCCAGTGAAGAGCAGCTTTCCCGCAGTCGTCAGCATGCCGTTGCCTAAGTTCCCGCCCACTCCTGGGTAGCGGTGCTGCCACGCCACTTTGCCGGTCTTGTAATCGATTGCGGTCAGGTAGCCGCCGATGTTTCCCACGCTCACTTCATCTTTGCCGCCCAGGCCCATGGCTCCGCGCGGGTCGGTCTCGGTGAGGTAATACATTGCGTACGTCTCCGCGGTCGGCACGTACATCAGGCCGGTGTCCGGGCTGTAAGCCGGGGGTGGCCAGTTCGTTGCGCCGCCATTGTTGGGGCTTACCAGCGAGCCGGGAACTGTGGAATCTTTCGTAACGTCCCGAATCGGCTGACCCTTCTTGTTGATTTCTTTCGCCCAGTTCGCGGCTTGCGAGAATTTTCCAGTGACTAAATGCTCGCCTGTAAGCCGGTCCAGTGTATAGAAGTAGCCGTTCCGGTCGGCGTGAATCATCATTTTTCTCGGCTTGCCTTGGAAGTCGCCGTCAATCAGGATCGGGGTCTCGGTGGAATCCCAATCGTGCGTATCGTGCGGGTTCACCTGGTAGTACCAGGCCATTTTGCCGGTGTCCACGTTGATTGCCACCATGGAGCAGGTGTAAAGATTGTCGCCGGCGCGGCTCGGGGGATTGGTATACGAAGGCGAGGGATTGCCGGTACCGAAAATGTAGAGATGCGTTTCGGGGTCGTACGAGCCGGGGATCCAGACATTCCCGGCGCCGTGGCGGGCGCCATCGAGCGAGCCCCAGGTTTCTAAACCAGGGTCTCCCTTCTTCATCGGGAGAGTGTAGAAGGTCCACTGCACGTCGCCCGTTTCGGGGTCGCGCGATTGCACGTAGCCGGGCTCATCGAGATCGTTGCCGGTGCCGATCAGGATATGGTTGCCGATCACGATCGGCGCCATGGTGGAGAAGTATTGCAAGTTCAGATCGGCGATGATCTTATGCCATTTTTCCTTACCCGTGCGGGCGTCCAGACACACCAGGTAATCGTCTGGCGTTTCCATGTAGAGCAGGTTGTTCCACATGCCCAGGCCGCGGTTTCCAATGTGCGTGCCGCCTTTGGTTTTCCAGAAATAATGCCAGAGTTCGCGGCCATCGCGCGCGTCCACGGCCCACGCGTTGTCAGGCATGGAGAAATACAGAATGCCGCCGACTTCAAGGATCGCCGAGCGGACGCTGGAGCCTCCGCCGAAACCGCCGCCTCCTGCTTCCCCGGTGCCTTCACCGCCCACGATCACGGGATTCCCGAAGCGTCCGTTCCCGCCGGCGCCCGGCGTGACTTTCGCGGTCCACGCAAGGGTCAGATTCTTGACGTTTGATTGGTTGATCTGGGTGAGCGAGCTATAGCGCTTTCCCGAATAATCGCCCGAGTAACTGGGCCAGGACTCTCCCAGGGGCTTAGCGAGAACCGTGGGGTCCAGCGATTGCGCCGCGGCGGCGGTGGTGAAAGCGAGAAGGAGGGCGAGTTTCATTTCAGGGTCACCAGATAAGCGGTCAGGTTATGAATTTCGGTGTCGTTGTAAGTCGGGAGCAAGTTGCGGTGGGGTTGGAGGGGGTCGTGAACTTCAACTTTGACACCATCCTCCTGGCGGAAAGTTTTTTGCGACCCATCGGGCTGTGTGAGGGTGACGAAAAAGTCATCGATGCGGACGAGCGGGCCCTCCGTCTTTTCGCCGGACCGGGACGTGACGCTGACGGTGACCGGCGGCACGTGAGTCAGCGAGTTGGCTCCGGGACGCGGGCCGCGCCCACCGCCACCGCCCGGCATGATCCAGGTATTTTGCATGGTCTTCGCGTCCGTGATTCGGGCGCCGATGCCTTTCATGTCTCCGGTTGCGGAATGGCAGGACGCACATTTGGCGGCGAAGGCGCGTTCTCCTGCTTTCGCGTCACCCACCAGAATGGTGAGCGGCTTCATCCGCGATTCATCATAACCGCCTACTTTGAAGTTGTGGATGTAGGCGGCGATCTGCGAAATTTGCTGGGCATTGAAGGGGAACTTCGGCATGCCTTGATCCGGCCGGCCATTTTGGATAATAGCGGTGATGTTTTCACCGTTCTGGTCTTTGAGCACCATTTCCGAACGGAGAAGATTGGGGCCGCCTTCGCCACCGCGGGCGTCGGAACCATGGCAGAAGTTGCAGTTTACGCCATAAAGAGCTTTGCCTTGTGCCAAAACTTCAGGGCTGGCGGGGGGATGAGTGGGAAAGGCGGACGGGCGCTGAGCTTGCACACACAGCGTGAACGAAAAAAGGATGAGAGAAAAGGATCGCAACGGAGCTCCTCAGTTATTAGACTTCAAAAAGGTACTTCCAGGTTTCCAATGCGGCTTTTCCGGCGCTTCGGCAAGCGCCTTCACCACATTGGCAAAAAAGGTATTGAACTTGGCGGCCGCCGTGGGATCCCAAGGTTGGTTCAGATCGTCAGCTGGGCTATGGTAACGGTCGGCATACCACTTGCGGTAAATGGCTTCCTCCGCACTGCCGGGTTGGTAGCCGAAGATAAAGCCCACCGCGGGGACACCAATGTTCATGAAGTTGATGTGATCCGAGCGGCGCAACAGATTGCGCTGCGGCTCGGGATCGGGCTGGATACGGATGTCCATACTGGATGCGACTTGCCTGACGGTATCGCCTAATGTAGATTCATCGACCGCCAGAGTAGTGAGAATTTTTAACGGGAAGATGGGGCGCAGTTGGTCGAGGTTGATATTGGCGACCAGGCTTTCTTTGGGCACCGTGAGGTGCTGAACGTAATACCGGGAGCCGAGCAAACCCTTTTCTTCGGCAGCGACGACCGCGAACAGAATGGAGCGCTTCAGAGTCGTTCCGTTGCGCTTGAGCGTTTCGGCGAAATCGATCAGCGTTGCGACGTAGGCGGCGTCGTCGAACGCGCCGTTGTAAATCGAATCGCCATGGTTCGGGGTACCGATGCCGTAACCGTCGAGATGAGCCGAGAGGACGATGGTTTCCGCACTTTGGCCCGGAAGGAAGCCCAAAACGTTATCGGAAGCAAGATCTTCCGAATCCATCTTCACTTTGCCGTGAAATGTTTGCGGGATGGCAAAGCTCGGCAGCGGCGTATTGGCGGTACGGAGCGCGATGAGCTCTCGATACGTGTGGCCGGAGCCACGCAAGAGAAGCTCCGCATCCGCGGGGTTGAAGCGGAACAGGGGAAGCTGCGGCGGCGTGGGTTCCGCATCGCGCAAGCGAACCAGCGCGGAATAAGCGACTGGCCAGCGCGGAGGTTCTGGCCCGCCCGTCGCGTCGATGGAGATGATTCCCGCAGCTCCCGGTTGAGTCCCGCGCCCGATTTGGACCACGATCTTGCCCTGGGTATCGACATTTTTGGCATCACCCACAAACACCAACTCCCCCCGGATTTCCGGCGGCATGTTGGCGCTGGCCGTGGGGGCAATCTGGCGGTAGAGCTCAAGCGGCTGCCGAGTGCCCTTGGCATCCACCAGGTCAAAAGAGGTGGCGGCCGCATCTACCTTATAGCGGTGCATCGGGACGGATTGAAAATAGCCCTGTTCGCCCGCGGGCTTTAGACCGGCGCGCTCGAACTGCGAGGCGACATACTCGGCCGCTTTACGGTACTCGGGCGTGCCGGTGTCGCGACCCTTCATGCCGTCGTTGGCCAGGAACTGAACATGCCGCCACCAGTTGCGTGTAGCGGCATCGGGCTCAGTGGCGCTTAGGGCAAAGGCGATCGTACAGATTGCGCAAATTCGAAACATTTTGGAAGACATATAGTATCAGCAGCGTGAACCTTGTGAGCAGGGTCTTGCTGGGGATACGGTGCGGACAGTAATGATAGGATGGCGCTAAGCAGCGTGCGCTTCTTCTTTCTACTGTTCCTACTCGCGCCGGGAAATCTGCCCGCTCAAACGTTTCAGGAACTACTGAGGAACGGTTTGCTTGCTCTTCAACGAGACGATCTCGCGTCGGCTGAATCGAACCTGCGGGGGGCGGCTTCACTGGAGCCAAAGAACGCGCGGGCATGGGTGGCGCTGGCCCAGACTCTACGAAAGCGGCATCAACTGAAAGAAGCCGAGGAGGCGGCGGCCAAGGCAAGAGAGTTCGCGGGCGGCGATTCGGCGGTGCTGCGCGGCTTGACGATTTACGATTCCGAATCGGTAGCCATCTATTTTGCGGCGGCTGAACCGTTGCTGAAATCAGAGCAATTTGGCGAAGCGATTACGATGCTCTGCGCCGCTCCGGCAAAGGTTGTCGAGGATGCGCAGATCCAACTTGCGCTCGGCGTCGCCTATTATGGGCTCCGCCGGTTCGATGAAGCAGCGACAGCGTTTCTTGCCGTAATCGCGCAAGATCCCGCGGTTCGGCAACCCTATCTGTTTTTAGGGAAGATGTTGGACCAAATTCCTTCGCGGCTGGACGAGGTGTCCCGGCTCGCGATAACGTATGAGCGAACTCATCCCGCCGACCCGGAAGGCTACCTTTTACATGCCAAGATTTTGGACGCGCGCGGTAAGGATCCTGAAACTTCGCGGAAATTGCTAGAGAAGGTGATTGCGATGGAGCCGTCCCGCGCAGACGCCCATTTCGAGTTGGGCTCCTTGCTTGAAAAGCTTCAGCGCTATCCCGAAGCAGCAGTTGAATTCGAGCGCGCCGCGGTCTTAGATCCAGCGGACGCGGCCGTGCATTACAGGCTGTCGCGCCTGTACCAGAGACTGAATAAGCCGGAAGCCGCGACGGCTGAGCGTGAACAGCATCGAAAGATGGTGACCGCGCAAAATACCGCCCGATGACTCGGCGAGAGTTTGCCGCGACGATCGCGGCCGCGGGCTTGTTCAGTTCACCGCGCCTCAAAGCTTCCGCCTTTCCGGTGCGGTATGCGCGGGCGAATCCTTACGATGCGGCGTTGCGGTTCCTGGAGCCGGGAACCGATGAGTTTCAGGGCGAGAAGATCGCGGCGGACCTGGTCAGTAAACTTCATCGCATCTTTGCCGGCCAGGAGCCTGCGCCTGCGGGCCTCCAAAGTTGGGTAGCGAAACGAAACCAGATCAAGGCAGCGCGATTCTATCCGCTTCCCGAAGGGCGGGTGCGCTACGAGTTCAAGACAGACGGCCGCTATTACACGGGCGTTTGGGCGCTGCCGGATTATCGCGTTGTGTCGGAAACAACGGTATCGTCACCTCGCCCTTACTTTCGCGACGTTACAGGTCACGTATTTGGGCAAACCCCTTCGTTTCGCGAGCAACTGCTGAACGGTAACCCTTACTGGCGCGCGCGCCTGGATGCGGCAAGCGGCATCGATGTTTATGGAAACCAGGGGATCGCGGTTGGCGATATCGACGGTGACGGTGTCGACGAGATATACGTGTGCCAACCCGGAGGGCTGCCGAACCGTCTCTATAAACTAAGGCCGGATGGAACGGCGGAAGATATCACCAAGCGCGCCGGCCTCGCGATCCTGGACGATACCACTTGCGCGCTTTTCGCCGATTTTCGCAACAAGGGCACGCAGGATCTGGTGGTGTTGCGCGCACAAGGCCCGCTGCTTTTCCTGAACCAGGGTGACGGTACATTTCGGGAACAGCCCGGTGCTTTCCGGTTCGCCACCAAGGCGCAAGGATCCTTCACGGGGATGGCCGCGGCCGATTACGATCGCGATGGACGCTTGGACCTGTACCTCTGCTGCTACGTCTATTTCCAGAGCGAAGATCAGTATCAGTTTCCAGCGCCCTATCCGGACGCGAAGAACGGTCCGCCAAATTTTTTGTTCCGCAACGTAAGCACCGGTGACGGACTTACATTCGAGGACGTTACCGCCGTGAGCGGCATCAACCAGAACAATGACCGCTTCAGTTTCGCTCCTGCCTGGTGCGATTCGAATGGCGACGGCTGGCCCGATCTCTACGTCGCCAATGACTTCGGCCGGAATAATTTCTATCGCAATCGCGGAGGCAAGTTTTCCGATGCGGCGGCGGAAGCCGGAGTGGAAGACATGGGGCCAGGGATGAGCGCCTCGTGGTTCGACTACGATGGTGATGGAAAATTGGATCTTTACGTCTCGAACATGTGGACCGCCGCCGGCCAGCGCGTGGTGAAAGATCCCGCTTTTCACCCGGCATCGAACCAGGCCGAGGCCTTTCGACGCCATACGAAGGGAAATTCGCTCTACCGCAATCGGGGCGATGGCACCTTTGAAGAAAGGCCGCAGGAAGGCGTCGAGATGGGACGTTGGGCGTGGAGTTCGGGAGGGTTTGATCTAAATCTGGATGGAACGCCGGAGATTCTGGTCTGCACCGGCATGGTGACTAACGGAAACGGAACCGATGCCGAGAGCTTTTTCTGGCGTCAGGTGGTGGCGAAAACGCCGGCGGTGCAGACCTCCGCCCCGGACTATGAAAATGGTTGGAGCGCAATCAATCAACGCATCCGGGAGGAGACCAGTTGGTCAGGCCATGAGCCCAATGTGTTCTACATACGCCAACAAGGACGTTATCAGGACGCTTCCGGCGTGAGCGGGTTCGATTTTGCGGACGATTCGCGCGCGTTTGCCGTGACTGATTTCGATGGCGATGGCAATCCGGACATCATCTTGAAAAGCCGCTTGGGTCCGCAGATTCGGGTCTTGCAGAATGACTGTACCGAAGAGCGCGCGGCCATCGCGTTCACTCTGCGCGGCACAAAGTCGAACCGCGATGCCATTGGCGCGCGCGTAGAAGTGAATGGTCAGGTACAGTTCCTCGAAGCCGGCAGCGGATTTCTTTCCCAGCATTCGAAGAAGCTGCACTTCGGATTGGCGGGCAAGCCGGAAGCTTCCGTCAAGGTTGTTTGGCCTTCCGGGCTTGCTCAGGAATTCCACGGCCTGAAGCCGGGGTTCTGCCACGCGTTAACGGAAGGCGCTAAGAATGCGGACAGTACTGCATTTCAGCCCCGCCGTCTGTTTCCAGATCAGGCAGTTACGCCGGAGAACCGGCCTGTTGCGGCGGACGCGTGGCTCATGGAACCGGTACCCCTTCCCGAACCGCGCAGCGGCCCCGG
This sequence comes from Bryobacterales bacterium, assembly GCA_963795835.1. GTDB lineage: Bacteria > Acidobacteriota > Terriglobia > Bryobacterales > Bryobacteraceae > JALYXI01. The sequence goes on from CAWCJC010000007.1 coordinate 290,109, forward strand.
TTTTGTGATGCTCTTCGCGGGCAAGCCACCCGCGCTTTCCTCCGCAGTCCCCATAGATCGGATCGACCTAAGCCGGGAAAAAGAGGAAGTAGCCGCAGGGTTCGCTTTGTTCCGCCGCTATCTCTTTGAATATCGCGCGGATTTCACCCTTCCTCTCTTGCTCTTGATCGACGATCGCGGTTGCGCGCGAAAGGTCTACTCTTCTGTGCCGCCGGATTCTGAGCTGATCGCTGATCTCAAGCGCTGGGACCAGAACAAGGCTCTGGCTCTTCCCTTCCCCGGCGTCTATTTCTCGCAACCTCGGCGCAATTACTTCAAGTTAGGCGCTGCTTTCTATTGGGCCGGGTACCCCAAGTTGGCACTGCCCTATCTTCAGGAGACTGTCCGCACCAATCCCTCGAATTGGAAGGCGCTGCTCTCCATCGCGAGATTGCATCAGGAACTAGGTCAAAATGATCAGGCGGCCGACGCATACCAGCAGCTTCTTTCGGTTCATGGAGATTATGCGGACGCGCTGAATCAGCTCGGCCTGATCACAGCTGCCAAGAATCGCTTGCCCGAAGCCCGCCAATTATTCGAGCGCGCCATTGCCGCACAGCGTGACCATGCCGATGCCATCAATAATCTGGGCGTACTGTTTGCAAAGCTGGGCAAGCGGGACGATTCCATTGCGGCGTTCCGCTACGGAATCGAAAAGGCCCCGGATGACGAAACGCTGTATTTGAACCTGGGTCGCGTTTACCTGGCGATGGACGACCGGGAGCAGGCGCGCGCCGTACTGAATCAACTGCTCCGGCGCAAGCCGGGCAACGCCACCGCCGTAAAAGCGCTGGCTGAATTGGAGGGACGATGATTCGACTGGCGGCGTGGCTCTTACTACGCTATCTAGAATCCGGCGCGATTGTGGGAATCGCAGACTCGCCTTCTGAACGGCTGAATCCCCCGAAGCTGGTTGCGCCGGGTGCGCCGCCCGTACTCGCCTTCCGGACATTCGACGCGAACGATCGGGGGCACTTCGGGAGCTTGGGGCTGATGACCGATGATGCCGGCCACTAACTTACTGTTGGTTCTTGCGATGTATCAGTCGGATTTGGAGCCGCTGCTAACGCGTGCGGCATCGGGGGATTGCGCGGGTGTGGAATCTCAGCTCGCGAATGCGTTCGCGGCACCGGGGAACTCGCAAGAACGCCGCTTGGCCGGGTTGGCGTTGGCCCAGTGCCGAATTGCTTCGAAAGCGTTTACGGCGGCGGGCGTCACGGTGGCCGAACTGGAGCGGGATTATCCGGCCGATGCGGATGTGCTGTACGTATCCGCGGCTTATCACTTGAAAGCCTGGAACGATACGATGTACCGCATGTATCGGAATGCTCCCGCTTCGTACCGCGTAGACCAGCTCTCCGCCGAAGTGTTCGAAACGCAGGGCAAGTATACGGAAGCAATCGCGGAGTATCGCCGCGCGATTGCGAAGAACCCGAAAGCCGTTGACTTGCACTATCGGATGGGCCGCGCCCTGCTGGCCCAGTCGCACGATGCGGCAGCGATGGAGTTGGCGCGCAAAGAGTTCGAAGCGGAATTGCAGCTGAATCCACGCGATGGCGTTGCGGAGTATCAGGTGGCACAAATCCTCGCGGCACAGGCCAAGCCTGCAGAAGCGGCACGGCATTTCGAGCGGGCGGTGGAACTGCGGCCGGACTTTCCCGAGGCCTTGATCGCCGTTGCCAAAATTCGCTCCGCGGCAAAACGGTATCCGGAAGCCGTGGCGCTACTGGAGCGTGCCGTGAAGGCCCAACCCAACGGGGAAGCCGCACACTACAACCTGATGGTGGCTTATCGGAATGCGGGCCGCCTGGAAGACGCACAACGGGAGAAAGCCGTCATCGACAAGATGCAAAAGCCTCCTGAGGGCGAGTTCACAAACTTCCTCAAACGCCTGGGCGAACCAACGCCTCCCAAGTGAGACGGCTGGCGGTAGCTTTCCTCTGCCTGCACCTGACCGGAATGCAAAACCCGGCGCCCCGGTTTCAGAACGTAGCAGCCGCTGCGGGTTTGACGAAAGCGATTCCGAACGGCGGTAACGAGTCGAAGGAGTTCATCGTCGAGACTACCGGCAGCGGCGTCGCGATGATCGACTACGACAACGATGGCCTGCTGGACATCTTCCTGGTCTCGGGCCCTGGCGCGACCAACCGCATGTATCACAACGAGGGCAGTGGCAAGTTTCGTGAGACCACTCTCGAGTTGGGACTCACTCGCACCGGTTGGGGCCAGGGCGTTTGCGCCGGGGACTACGATAACGATGGCTTCACGGATCTGTTCGTCACGTATTGGGGCCAGAACGTCCTCTATCGAAACCTGGGGGGCCGCAAGTTTGAAGACGTCACCGCGAAGCTGCACCTCTCGCAACAGCGCACACGTTTCAACACCGGCTGCGCGTTTCTGGACTATGACAACGATGGTAAGCTCGATCTCTTCGTCGCGAATTACCTGAAGTTCGATTTTGCCACCACGCCGAAGCCGGGAGGAAACCCTTACTGTTTCTATCGCGGCATTGCCGTGGCGTGCGGTCCGCGTGGTTTGCCGTTCGATCGCAACCTGCTCTATCACAATGAAGGCTCTACGTTTCGCGATGTCTCGGAGGCAAGCGGTATCGCGGCTCCGGATGCAAACTACTCCTTGGGCGTTCTCACCGGAGACTTCAACGGCGATGGACTTACCGATATCTATGTCGCCTGCGACCGCACGCCCTCTATCCTGTACATCAACAAGGGCAACGGCAAGTTCGTGGACGAAGGGATGCTTCGGGGAGCGGCGCTCGACGACAACGGCAACGCGCTCTCCGGAATGGGCGTGGCGGCGGCCGACTACTTGCGCGATGGCCTGCTCTCCATCTTCCGCACGAACTTCTCCGATGAGCTCTCCACGTTGTACCGGAACCAGGGTGCCGGACAGTTTGAGGACGCGAGTATTGGGTCGGGCTTGGGCCAAAATAGCAAGTTCGTTGGATGGGGCTGCGGGTTTTTCGATTTCGATAACGATGGTTGGCCAGATTTGCTGGTGGTGAATGGCCACGCCTTTCCGGAAGTCGACCGGCTCAACACCGATATCCGTTATCGCGAACGCGCGTTGCTGTACCGCAACGTGGAAGGCAAATTCCTGGACATTTCGAACTCTGCCGGCGCCTGGAATTCTGGAGGCCCATGCGGCCCGAGGAGCCGCTTTTGGCGACTACGATAATGACGGCGCCGTGGAAGTGGTGGTGAACAACCAGAACGAAACTCCGACGCTCTTGCGCCAGACCGGCAAGCCCACGAATCACTGGATCACGCTCAAACTGGAAGGCACGGCATCAAACAGGAGCGCTATCGGAGCGCGGGTCCGCGTTTTTGCGGGGAAGCTGGTGCAAACCGGAGAAGTGCGAAGTGGGGGAAGTTACCTGTCGCAAAATGATCTGCGGTTGCACTTTGGATTAGGTCTGGCTACACAGGTGGACCGGATCGAGATTACCTGGCCGGGTGGCGCGAAGCAGTTGGAAGCGGGAATCGCGGCAGACCGCATCGTCACAATCCGCCAGAAATAGAAAAGGGCCCGCCGAAGCGGGCCCTTTGGTTCATTGATGAATTAGAAACGCAAGCGCAGTTGGAATTGGACGTGGCGTTCCGTGCCCACGTTGGCTCCCAAGACTTTGCCGAAGTTTCCGTTGCCGTTCACCGCGGGTGCAGTGGCGGTAGCCGCCAGTTTGGCGTCGCCGATTGAAGCGTCCGGCGTGCTGAACTGCGGAGTGTTAGCTAAGTTGACTGCTTCCGCCCGGAACTGCATCTGCACACGTTCCGTGAACCTGAAATCCTTAAACAGCGAGAAGTCCAGCGTTCGGGTGGGGGGGCCAGTGTTGCTTTGCAGACCAAGATTGCCGCCGGTGTAGACTCCGGTTGCGGGGTTCTGATAGGCGACAGCAAAGGCATTGGTGTTAAACCAAAGCCCATTCGTACCCGGGCTGCGTCCGCCGGAAGGTGCCGCATTCGGATCCTGTCCGGGAACCAGATCGGGCAGACATTTGCCCCATTGGCCCTGGCACGCGGTGCCGTTGATGGTAAATGGCTGTCCCGTACGAAGGGTGAGGATGCCATTCGATTGCCACCCGCCCAGCGCAATGTCGGCTGCGCGATTCATTCCGCTCAAGAACTGCTTGCCTCTACCGAAAGGCAGTTCATAGTTGAAAGAGGTGGTGAAGTTGTGCCGGATATCCCAAGCTGCGCTGGAATAGGAGGAAGCCAGGTTCGTGGGATCGGGGTTGCCGAAGTTTGCCGCTCCGCTCAAAGAGGTGCCTGAGTTTGCAAGCGCATGTCCGTACGTATAAGCGGTCAGGAATTGCAGGCCCTGAGAGAACCGCTTCTCCAGCTTCACATTGAGTGCGGCGTAGTTCCCGTAACCGAAGGAAGTTGTTTCCGTCAGATTGTTGCCCACCGACCGGGCGCCATTGGTGAAAGGAGTTAGAACGACACGCCTACTATCGCAGCTAAGCGAAGGATTGTTGACGAAACCTAAGTTCGGGCAAGGATCTGTGTTGTACAGAATCTGTTGGTGAGCTTGATGATTGCCCGCGTAGCCGATTTCGAGCGCCATGTTCTTCGGCAACTCGCGCTGCACTACAAGATTCCATTTGTGAACCAGACCGTTCCGGAAATCCTTCTGAATTCCGAGCAATTGAATTGGCGCCGGCAAGCTGAAAACGTTCGTGGGATATCCGCCCGTCAGGCCATTTGTGAAGTATTGGCAACCGTTACAAGCCGGGTCCGCAACGCCAACATAGCCGCTCACACCAGCAGAGCGATTGAGAGCTAACCGTTTCATTGAACGGCACACCTTCCCCGCGGTTCGGGCTGCCGCCCTGATTCTCTTCGCCGCCATAGAAGATACCCCATGATGCGCGAATAACAGTCTTTTCGTTCCACTGATAAGCTGCACCGATGCGGGGACCGAAATCAAGCTTGTCCCGAGGAATCAAAGTGCTCGGCACGGTTCCACGAACCACCTTTACCGTCGGGTAAACTGTTGAAAAGTTCGGGGGCAGAGCGGCATCCTGATTGCGGCCCTTGGGAATATAGTACGTGAGGTTTTGGAGATCGAAGTTCACCTGCCGTCCGAAACGTTCGTCGATTGGCGACCACGATTCATACCGAAGACCAATGTTAAACGTCAGCTTAGAACTGAACTTCCAATCGTCTTGCGCATAACCGGCCCAAGCCGTCTTTTGCGAAGAAATAAAATTGGTAGTGGAGATACCGGCGTTGTCGATCTGTCCCAGCAAAGCCGAAGCAACGGCGTCGCCTGACTGATTGTTCGCGGTCGGGAAGGCTGTTTCGCCGGGTTGGTAGTCGATGTTGCCGTGCGGATCGGGAATCTGGAAGAACGGGAATTTGATGGACCGGTATTCAGCTCCGAATTTGTAGGAGTGCGTGCCCTTGTTGATCGAAACGTTCTGCACAAAATCCAGCACGTTGTTGAATTCCTTAGTCGGAATCCAGTCATTTGCGCCGGTCTGTTGGTAGCCATTGAAAGTAATCTGCGGCAATCCGCCGTTGTTCGCGGCGGCCTTGGTGGGGTTGTATCCACCGATTCCGAAAGCGGCAAATTCATCCACGGTGGGGTTCAGCCCAAGGCGCGAAGTCACCAGGCGGGTGAAGCTCGCCCGGCTTTCCGAAATGATGGTGGGAGTCCAGACACGGGTGTAGCTGATCTGTCCGTTGCGGCTGAGATCGGTTTCCTGCGCGCCGTTAAAATCCGCGCCGTCAAGAGGACCGGGGAAAGGGGAACCGCTGGTCTTGCCCGTGTTCGACCAGCTCAGCGATCCGAAGAGGCTGTTCTTCTCGCTCAACCGGTAATCCACGCGCGTATCGGCTTGATCCGTTACTTGGCCGCCTGAGGAGTTGTAGTAGAAATCGCGACTTGGACCGTTGCCAGTCAGAATGGACTGGTTGGTGCTGGGATACAGGCTAAGAATCTTCGCGAACGCAGGGTCGAACCGGCTCGGTGGGATTTTGTTTCCCGGGAACATCTGACGAGAAATAGGAGTTCCGATGGGGACATTCGCTGTCGCATTCGCGGCAGTCGCGTAGACGGTAGTCGCGGGGTCAAAAATTGCGCCTTTCTGATAACTGACCGGGTTTCCCAACGGATCATTTACCGTGATGGTGGGGCCGAGCAGGCTCGAGAAGTCACCATTCTTCATCGCCGCGGTGGGAATCTGAAGGAATCCTGAGCGTCCCAGGCCAGCGACAGAGCCGCCTGACGAGGCGATACGAGTACCCTGATAGTCGCCAAAGATAAAGAGTTTGTTCTTCTTGATGGGTCCGCCCAGTGTCATGCCGAACTGGTTGCCAGAGAAGGGTCCGCGTTGCGCGCCGGCGAGATTGTTGTTCCAGCTGTTGGCATCCAGTTGCTTGTTCTGAAAAACCTCGAACAAGCTGCCGTGAACGCCGTTCGTTCCCGACTTTAAGTTCACGTTCACCACGACGCCAGCGCCTCGGCCGTACTCGGCGTTGTAACCATTTGTCAAAACGGTCAACTCGCCGATCGCTTCCACCGAGGGACCGACCGCGTAAGAAGTCTGGTTCAGAAAGTCGATAGTGTTGACGTTGTTATCGACGCCGTTCAGAAGAAAGTTATTCTGGCCGTTGCCGCGGACGCCATTGGCGGAGATGCCGCCATTGTTTCCGTCGCGAGCGCCAGCCTCGGCAGGAACCACACCGGGCGACAGCCGTGCCAGATACGCAAAGTTGCGTTGGCCGCCCAATGGAGCATCGGTCAGGGTTTTCGCGTTGATACTTGCGCCCTGCTGAGTGCTCTCTGTTTGCAGCAGCGTCGCGGTACCGGTAATCTCCACCGTCTGACCGGCATCGCCGATCGTGAGAGTGACGTTGACAGCAGTACGCTCGCCTGCGGTCAGAATGATATTTCGCTGTTCGGTGTTCTTGAAGCCGGTAGCGCTAACGGCAACGTTGTAGGTGGATGGTTTCAGCGCCGGCCGGGTAAATTCGCCGGCAGCGTTGGTGGTCAATTCGTAGTTCTGGCCAGTTCCTTGTTCTGAGATTGTTACTTTGGCACCTGGCACCACGGCACCGGAAGCATCAGTCACCGTGCCAGTGATTGTTGATAAATCGCGCTGTGCGAATATCGCACCTGCACACAAAAGCGCGAGCAGGCTGTAACGAAGCGGCGCAACGAAGCGTCTCATTTAGTTCCCCCTTTCAATCGAACAATGATCGAATGGAGGTGATATTATCACCACTCTGTTACAGAATGCAACCCGGCGATTTCTCCTGGTTTCTCCGTTTCTCCTTCTAGTTCATGTACTTGCGGAGCCCGATAGGTCTCCGAACTTCATCGACGTTGCCGCCAAATCCGGCATTGATATCGCAAACACGTTCGGGGGAACGGACACAAAGCGGTCAATCCTCGAGACGACCGGCACCGGTGTTGCCATTTTCGATTTCAACGGTGATGGTGCAAACGATGTCTTCATTGCGAACGGCTCTAGGTTAAGCGCAAAGGCGCAACCGCCGCGTTCTCAGCTCTACCGGAACAACGGTGCAGGACACTTTACGGAAGTTGCGAGCGAGGCTGGATTGAACGCAACCGGCTGGGCGCAGGCCGCCTGTGTGGGAGATTTCGATAACGACGGCCACGCCGATCTGTTGGTCACCTACTACGGCCACAATGTGCTTTACCGCAATCAGGGCGACGGCCACTTCAGCGAGGTCACCGGAAAAGCCGGCCTCCCCATCGCCGGTGCGCGCTGGAATTCCGGTTGTGCATTTCTCGATTACGATCGCGACGGATATCTGGATATCTTCATCGCGAACTACATCGAGCTGGGCAGTGAAGCAACCTCTGAAAACAACAAGCTTCCCATGTGCGATTGGAAAGGGATCAGCGTGATGTGCGGTCCGCACGGGCTTCCCCTGGGCCACAACATTCTGTATCACAACAACCGTGATGGAACGTTCACCGATGTCTCGGAGAAGGCTGGAATCCTGTTGCCCGGCGGGCGTTATGGCCTGGGCGTTGCGGTTGCGGATTTCGACAACGATGGGTGGCCCGATATCTACGTTGCCTGCGATCAAACACCGAGCCTGCTCTATCGCAATCGCCACGATGGCACGTTCGAAGAGCTGGGCGACCAGGCGGGCGTGGCTTATAACGCCGATGGACAACTTCAGGCAGGGATGGGAGTCGCGGTTGCGGACTTTGAATCGAAGGGATTTCTCGGCATCGCCAAGACCAACTTCTCGGGTGACCGGCCGTCTCTCTATCGCAATGAGAATGGATCGTTCTTTGAAGACATCTCCGAAGGCGCGGGTTTGGGCCGCAATCAACTGCTGGGGTGGGGAATCGCTTTCCTCGATTTCGATGACGATGGCTGGCCGGACCTGATCCTGGCAAACGGGCATGTGTACCCGGAGGTGGATCGCTCCCCGATTGGTGAGAAGTTCCGGCAGAAGACGCTGCTTTACCGGAATGTGGGCAATGGCCGATTTGCGGATGTAACCAACTCTGCGGGTCCAGCTTTTGCCGCCGCGCGTCCTTCGCGAGGGCTTGCCGTGGGCGATCTGGATGGCGATGGACGGCCCGAAGTCGTGATCGTCAACATGAATGAAAAGCCGACAGTGCTGAAAAACGTGGGGTCGCGCCAGAACGCAGTGGCGGTGAGCTTAACCGGAGTGAAGTCGAACCGTAGCGCAATCGGCGCGCGGTGTACGGTGGAAGCGAATGGCCGTAAGCAAATGGCCGAAGTGGCAAGCGGCGGAAGCTTCTATTCGCAGAATGCTTTTACCCTCTACTTCGGCTTAGCGAAGGCCACGCAAGTAGACCGGCTGGAGATTCAATGGCCAGGAGGCGAGAAGCAAACCTGGAGTCACCTGGCGGTGAATCGAACGCTTGCGATTACCGAAGGGCGTCAGGCAATTCGAACCGTGGAGTGGCGCCACTTATAGAATGACGGGGTGCGCTTTCCTCTTCTTGCTTTCCTGGCTTTCTCGCTTGAAGCTCAACTAGTCCCGGTAGAGTACACGGCCGCCAAACAGCTGTTCGTGCTGCGAACGCAGCACACTACCTACGCGATGGGCGTGAATAGCCGGGGTGAGTTGCAGAATGTCTATTGGGGCGGCCTGCTCTGGCGTACCGAAGACATCGGCGCGGCGAACGGCGGGCGTGAGATATCGTCATTCGATCCGGCGCAATCGTGGATCGCGGAGGAGTACCCGGGATGGGGCGGGACGCGCTATCTGGAACCCTGCCTGAAACTGACCCGCGCCAACGGCAATCGCGACCTGGTGCTGCATTACGCGAGTCACAAGCTACAAGGCAGCAGCTTGACCGTGACGCTCAAAGACATCAACGATCCCATCTTCGTCGACCTGAGTTACGAGGTGTATCCCGCTCAGGACGTGATCCGGAAGAGCGCGACACTTCGCAACCTGACCAACGCGCCGCTGGACGTGGAGAGCTTCCAATCCGGAGTGTGGCATGTACCGCATGGCACCGGATACCGGCTCAGCTATCTTACGGGCCGATGGGCCGCCGAGACGCAACTGACGCGCGAGCCGGTTCACACCGGGACGAAGGTGATTGAGAGCCGGAAGGGCCACACCAGCCACAACGCCAACCCTTGGTTTGCGCTCGATGCTGATGGCGCGGCCGAAGAGGAGAGCGGACGCGTCTGGTTCGGCGCCGTGGGCTGGAGCGGCAACTGGCGCATTGCCATCGAGCAGACTCCGTACAACCAGGTGCGCGTCACAGGAGGACTGAACACCTTCGACTTCGCGGCGCGCGTGGCGCCTTCGCAATCGCTGGAAGCGCCCCCCTTCTACGCCGGCTATACGGAGGGCGGCTTCGGGGAGGCCTCCCGCATTCTGCACCGCTTTGAACGCACCAGCATTCTTCCCGGTGGGCTCAATGCGCGGCCCCGCCCCGTGCTTTACAACTCCTGGGAGGCTACCGAGTTCAATGTGGACGAAGCGGGTCAACTCGCGCTGGCGGCAAAGGCCGCAAAGCTGGGCGTGGAGCTGTTCGTGATGGACGATGGCTGGTTCGGCAAACGCAAGAATGACCATGCGGGCCTGGGCGATTGGACCGTTAATCCCACGAAGTTCCCCAAAGGGTTGAACCCGCTGATCGAGAACGTGAAGTCGCTCGGGATGGAGTTCGGGTTGTGGGTGGAACCTGAGATGGTGAACCCGGATAGCGATCTGTATCGCGCCCATCCCGATTGGGCTATGCACTTTGAGGGTCGTCCTCGAAGCGAGTTGCGCAACCAGCTGGTGCTCAACCTGGCGCGCGCGGACGTGAAGGAGTATGTCTTCCACTTCCTGGATGAGCTGGCGACGCGGTACGCCATCCGCTACTTCAAGTGGGATATGAACCGGCCCTTCGCCGAGCCCGGTTGGGAGGGCGAGGCGAATCCGAAGGAGCTCTGGGCCCAATATGTGCGGAACTTGTATGAAATCCTAGACCGGTTGCGGGCAAAGCATCCCACGCTTGAGATCGAATCGTGTTCGGGCGGTGGGGGCCGCGTTGACTTGGGCATTCTGCGTCATGTGGAGGAAGTGTGGCCTTCGGACAACACCGAAGCTTTCGACCGTTTGCGGATTCAAGAGGGCTTTACGCAAGCCTACGCGCCGAAGATCATGTCCGCATGGGTGACGGATGTCCCGAATATGAACGGCCGAAGCACGCCGTTGACGTATCGGTTTCTGGTGGCGATGCAGGGAGCTTTGGGTATTGGGGCAAACCTGAACAAGTGGAGCGCCGAGGATAGCGCGCTGGCAACCAAGCTTGTCGGGTTCTATAAGCAGATTCGCCACACTGTGCAGGAAGGCAACTTGTACCGGCTGCTTTCGCCGCGTTCGGGCGAACTGACGGCAAACAGCTATGTGGCCGCTGACCGCTCCGAAGCCGTACTGTTCGCGTATCTGCACTCGCAGCAGTATTCGCTTCCCATGCCGGCAATCCGTCTGCATGGTCTGGACCCGCGGGCCGTGTACCGGGCGCAAGCGTGGAACAGCGCGGACAGCCAGGAACTGAGCGGCGCTTACTTGATGGAGCAGGGCTATACGGTCCGGCTTCGGGGCGATTACGACAGCACCGCGATCACGTTTCGCCGAGTTCCGTAGTCTATTGCCAGATCGCGATTCCGCCGACGGGCACATCTCGCTCGCCCACGATGAGATTGGCGCCCGTCGGGACGGGAGCGCGTTGCGTACTGTCGGTGAAGTTGGCGGCAGTCCAGAAGCCATCCCGCCAATCGATCATGAAGTTCAAGGGTAGACGCGCGGGTTTGGCACCGCGGGCTTCGTAGACCTGGTGCAGGAGCTCGGCTTCGAGATCGCCTTCCAGCGTATCGACCCCGATATACACAGCGGTGCCTCTGCCCAACCGATGGCTGGTGGCGGCGGCGCTTCCGCGATAGAACTGATCGGCATAAGTGGCCAAGGTCTCGGTGCCGGTGCGGGGCTCCAGGATGTCCGCCCACGCGCCCCACTGATACTGCTTGCCCGCCGCGGTAACGCTTCCGTTCCGGCCTAGAGGAAGCACGTCATAGCGAGGGATAGCGGCGCCGATGAGGTTGTACAACGGCTCCGCCCAAAGCGATTCCCAGATGTGTCCGCGACGGTCTTTCTGTCCGCTCCGGCAGGTCAGGATCAAGGTGCCGCCGCCTTCCACATACCTGGTCCAGCGATCCACCATGGCGCGATCGATCAGCTGTTGCGCGGGCGCGACCACGAACGGATATCCCGTCAGATCCTTCTGCTCCGTGACGACGTCCACCGGCGCCATCATCGACTTCAGGGCGCGGTAGTACTTCATCCAGTGCGCGGTGGTGTCCCAGCGCGTAGTTTGCTTGTGGTTGTTCATGTCCCACCGGCTTTCATAGGAAGCGACGAAGGCGGTGGCGCGCGCCCTGTAATCGGCCGGAGGCTGTGCGTTTGGCTTGTAGAGCGCGCGGAGCTTGTTCACGTCGCCAATGGACTGCACGAATTCCTTGCCGCCTTGCGCGAGCGTGACGCCATCGGGTTCCACCATGGTCTTGTGATACAACTCGTCCCCCGAGGGCGGCTGGCGATACCGGTACACGCACACCAGACGAGCGCCCAACCCGAAGCCCCGCATGATCCACGCATGCACTACGCCGGGCTGCAGCAGCGGGTTCACAGGCGCCCAGTTCACCTGGCCGGGTTGCAACTCCATGGCGCCTTCAATACCGCTACCCAGGTTGCGCAGGAAGTCATGAGTGAAGGAGACCATGGCGGGATCGCCCATGCGGAAGCCCAGATCTCCGCGGAACAGACCGCCGCTGACGGGATACATCGTGAAGCTCATGATGTCGAGGTCGCGTTCCGAAAGGGCGGGATTGACGAGCTCATAGTTCATCATGAAGTTGGTGGTAATCCACTGGTTCTTCACGCTGCGCCGGAGCACGCCTGCCTGGAAGCGGAGGTAATCCGCGGCCTCCGCGGCGAACCAGCGATGCAGATCCAGCATGGCGTGCGGATTCGGCGAAGCAACCAGCGCTTGAGCATCGGGCATCTCAATCTGATCGAAGTTGTTATACATCTGCGACCAGAAAGCGTTGCCCCAATCCGTATTCAGCTTGCTTACGGTGCCGTACTTCTCTTTCAACCAGTTTCGATACTTCACCTGCGACGGCGGCGCGTAAGAGATTCCCGCGCCATAGTGAGAGAGTTCGTTATCCAACTGCCAGCCCCATACGACGGAGTTGGTGCCATAGCGCTCCGCCATCCTGGCCACGATCTTTTCGACGTAGGCGCGGTAAACAGGCGAGCTCCAATCGGCTTGCTCGCGCGAGCCATGCTTCATCTGCATGCCATCCGAGCGCACCATCAGGATCTCGGGATGCTTTTGCGAAAGCCACGCCGGGGGAGTTGCGGTGGGCGTGCAGAGAACCACCTTGAGATTGTTCTTGCGCGCCAGTTCGACAGCGCGGTCGAGCCAGCCGAACTCGAACCGGCCTTCTTCCGGCTCCATAAAGGCCCAGGCGAACTCCGCCATGTGAACGTACTCGAAACCGAATTTCCGGATGTTGGCGAAATCGCGCTCCCATTGCGATTCGGGCCACGCTTCAGGGTAGTAATACACCCCGATCGTCATCAGTTTCTCTGGCGGAAACCAGGTCTTGATTTGCGCATTTGCAAGCGAGGCAAAAGCGAGGAGAGCGGGAAGCAGGATTCTCATGGCGTGGATTCAGCGCTAGTGTATCGCGTGACATCGGACGGGAAAACCGGCGGGAGATAGAATAACGGTCAGCCGCATGGGATTTCGCAACATCTCCGAAAGCCGCCGCGAGTTCCTCCGCGCCGTGACCGGGGCCGCTCTCTTACAGGCATGTCCTTTGTTGGGGCAGCCCACGCCCGCGGATCGCAAAGTGGTCGTCGTGACGTTCGGGGGCGGCGCTCGCGACGAAGAAACGTTCATGCCGGATGGCCAGGAGAACATCCCGAGTTTACTCAACCAGTTGCTGCCCCGGGCTACCTTTTTCACTCAGGTGGTGAACCGCGGGATTCTGGGGCATTATGTCGCCACGGCGTCGCTTGCCACCGGAACTTATGAATCGTTCAACAACTTCGCGGACGTGCAACCAGCAAATCCCACGGTGTTCGAGTACTTCCGCAAAGATCGAAACCGGCCCGCCAACGATGCCTGGGTAATCGCGCCCAGCAATGGCTTTCGCCGCATCGGCGAGAGCAGCCATAAGCTTTACGGGAACGGTTCGGGTGCGGGCGTGATTCTGCCCAAGCGCCTTCTGAGTGCAGCACTGAATGGCTCGGCCAGCGATGTTTACAAGCATCTGCTGGTGGACAACTACGAAACTCCGCTCTATGCGCCCGCGCTTGCCGGAGACTTCGAGCAGATGAGCCGGCTTGCCCAGATCCTGAAGCTTTCGCTCTCCACTTTTATGGCGCATGCGCGAAGCGCCTCGAGCCCGGATGAGCTGTCTGTGTTTCTGGCCCAGCGGCTGATGCGCGAGGTCTCGCCAAGCCTGCTTTGGATTACGCTGCACGACATCGATATCGCTCATTCCGGAGCGTACTCGCTCTATGTCGACGCAATCCGCGGCACAGACCGGCTATGCGCGGAACTCTGGAACGCCATCGAGCGCGATCCCGAATACAAGGGCAAAACGAACCTCTTCATCCTCCCGGATTTCGGCCGCGACGGCGATGACAATGCGGGCGGCAATGGCTTTCAGCATCACCGGACGGGGGATACGTTATCGCGTACAACGTGGATGATCGCGATGGGTCCGGGTATTCGTGAGAACGTGGTGGTCGACAGGCCCATTGAATCCATCGACCTGGTTCCTACTTTGGGAACGCTTCTACGCTTCCACCCTGCGATGTCGAAGGGGAAGGCGATTCCTGAACTGGCCGGTGCATGACCCCGTTACAGCTTCAGCCTGAGAGTTTTCGCGGCTATCCGGTGGAGGCGCGAGCGCTTGCGGAGCGGCACGTGGCGCTGCTCCGAACGCTGCCGTTGAGTTTCGTTACGCTGCTGTTGCGGGAAGTGATTGCTTATGACCGGAAGTTTCCCGCTGAGCGCCGTGAGTTAGAGCATCAGTTGCAGTATCTGGCTTCTTTGCCGAAGGCTGAGCGAGAGCAGGAATTACAGCCCTTTCGCAGCATCCGGATAGAGGGAGAACTTACGCAGCTGAATTGGGTGGACCAGCCCGCGCGTTTCAGCGAAGCTCTGAGCGCGCACCTATGGAGTACCCACCAGATTGACGCGTTCCATGCGGCAGCCGTGGCGTACATGGATCGCGCGACCGCGTCGTTGCCGGCGCCGGTGTTGAAGAAGCCGCGGTTGGCGGTGGCGATTGTCGGCCAGGGCGTACGATCGCCAGCCCCGGAGCCGTTTCGCAAACTTCGGCCACACGGAGCTTACTTCACGAACGTGGATCCGGAAGGTGGACTTACGGCAATTGAATCCTGGTTGCGCACCCGTGCGGCTGAAGTGGAAGACCGTTATGCACACTGGTGGATCAGTGGCGCATTACCTCCGGTGGAGCACCGAAAGCGGAGTAACGACCGTTTCTTACGACGCGCTCGCGCAGCCCCGCGCGGCCATGAGCGCTTTCCTGCGCCGCTCCTTTGAAGCGGGCACGGATTCCGAGACTCTGCGGACCCGCTTAGCGGCGATGCAACCGGCAGATCTCGGTCTGGATGCTTCGGCGGACCCGGCTGCCTCCTGGTTCCAACTCAGTTTGCTTTCGGAAGGTTCGGGAACACAGATTTTTTCAACGAGCTTCGTGCAGTGGGCGGCGAGAGAAGCGCTGAGGCGTGCCCAACCGATGACGCTGATCTGCCGCTATACACCGCGAGTGCGATCCAGTTCCATGAAGGACCTCCTCAACCCAGCGAGCGCGCAATCGCCTGTGCTGGATGCGGAAGGCTCCCTGGTGGACGCAGAGATGGCGGCTTACCAGACGTGGCTGAACTTTGAGCGGCTTCCTGGAGCAGCGGAGCTCGGTGTTCCTTTGCTGGTTCGAGGGGCGCGGAAAGATGCTGGCGATTGCGCCCGGTCTGAAAGCCGGCAGCACACAGGAACGCGCGATGACGTTCGAGAAAATGTCCCGGGAATTTGGTCTTACGTAGAAGATCCCGGATAGGCGGCCGAAGCATTAGGGGAACCCGCGGCAGGTTTGACCCAGTTCAGCTCGCGAATCCCGCTCTTCGCGGAATTCGAAAAATCGAACCCAATCGGGCTTGCGGGAGCGGGATCGGAATCTGAAATTTCCTCAGCGCAGCGGTTGTTTTGAATTGTGCCAAGTTGGGCCATGGTGTCGCGAAGGATGCGGTGAAGACGCTGCTCCTGCAAATGAAGATTGCGGAGTTGGCGTTCATGGGTGATGAGCGCGTTGGCTTCGACAAGCGCCGTTCGGGCGGGAGAGGGTTCGAGATTGGCGAGATGCTCCGGGAGCGGTTCGAGTTGGGCGAGCGCGAAGAGATTCGCTTCGAGCGCGGGGATGCGGTTCAATCGCCAATGTGTATCGGCGACAAGCTGCGCGAGTTGTTCTTCCATGGCCCCGACAGGTTCGAGGGACGCAATGACGGACGCAGAGAATTGCCGGTAAGTTTCCATGTCCTCCGTAGGAAGAACCACGGTGGCGGCGGTAAGGCCGTGGCGGAAAGCATTCAGTTTGGAAACAGATTTACCGGATTCGGTTTGGGGTCCGGTGGAGCGTTGAGCATTTAGGGTGTTGGCGGTGATTTGTGCCTGAGAGGCCATTGGGTTGGGGTTCCTTTTCGGCTTAGGTATAGCAGTGGGGATTTGAGTTACGCGATGCCTGGAACGGAAAACACTTTTAGATCAAGGGAAATTATTTCTTGCGTTTCTGTGACCGGCCGAAACTCTGGAGCAGGAATAATTCGGGCCTGCGAGGTATCTCTCTTGCAGGAGGCGGTTCCGATTAGCGATGCCGACCGCAAGACAGACTATCACGCGACCCGCTGAGAGCGGAGTGGTTCGTGTCTGGCCTAACGAAGTGGAAAAGAGTAAGTCTATGGTGAGCCGGTTTGAGTTGACTCACCATCGTGTGGACCAGCCGGGGGAGTTGAGGGAGACGGTGTCGGGCTATCGAGCCTGCCTTACGCTGAACGGCCCAGTCACTGTGGCTTGGAAGAGCGCGGGCCGCGAGGACCGGCGCGAGTTGCTTGCGGGGGATTTGTGTACGGAATCCCCAGGCCGTTTTCGCTGGGTTCGCTGGGATGCGCCTCTGGACTTTTTGCGTCTTGAAATCTCACCCCGCATGATGGCAGAAGCGATCGGGGAGAACGCGGCTCGAAAGGGGGCGGCAATCATTTCACATCGCGGTGTGCGGGATGCCAATCTTTCAACGCTGATGCAAATGCTCTATGCAGCGGCAAAGCCGATTGCTGGCCACAGGCTGTTCTGTGAGCAACTGGGCCGCACGCTGGCGACCTACTTGTACGAACGCTATCGAGCGGGCCAAGCGAGCGGCCGCGCCGCTACCTGCCTTCCTGGCAAACTCTTGCAAAAGGTCCTGGCCTATATCGATGAGCGGATCGCGGAGCCCATCGGCGTGAAGGAACTGGCGGCGCATGCCGGGATGAGCCACTTCTATTTCTCCAGGCTCTTTCGGAACACGGTGGGGCGGAGCCCAGCGCAATATGTGCTGGACCGCCGGATGGATCGCGCGAAGGAACTGCTCGGCGATGCAACCCTGAGCTTGGCAGACGTGGCGCGCCGCACTGGCTTTGCCAGCGTGAGCTCTTTTGCTTCCGCCTTCCAAGCCCGCAACGGGAACACGCCCTCGCGTTACCGGCGTTTCTTACCATAACCCGGCAACAACGCCGACTTAGAAAATCCTGCCTTATTTCCTACAAACGTGCTGTAAAAACGCGCGTTCTTTTCGAAATTTGTGATTTGTGCCAAGAATCGCGGCGAAGGTAGTAACTGACTGCTGTGAGGAGATCCGATCACCCACGCAATCGTTTTTATCACTTAATCGTTTCTTTCTCAAATCGTGCCGCATGACTTATTCAAGGAGAACCAAATCATGAATACAACGACCGAGTTTTGCCGTCGCGGATTTAGCCGCGGGGCCTCGGTGATTTCCCTTTGCCTCATTTGGGCCGGAACCGCTGCGGCCCAAAACGACTCCGCCGCGCTACGGGATTTCATTAGCAGGCAAGTCGGGGGGCTTAAGAACCTGACGGTTCCCGCGACCAACGCCGCAATCCCCGTACCGACCCAGGCGGATGGCACCGTGAATCCGCGTTACCAGACAACCGAGGCGAAACGGTACCTGGGCAAGTTGCTCTTTCACGACCCAGTCCGGACCGCGCGAATCAACATCAATCAAGGCCAGCCTGTGGACCTACCCGCGGGGACGGCGTTTGGCGGAACCGTGAGCGCCACCGACTTGAATGTCCAGGCAATCGTTAATGCCACCCGGCAGACAGGATCGTGCGGCAGTTGCCATATCGGCGAAGCGGCCGGCAAGGCTGGTCAGGTGCTGAACTTCAATGTGGGCGGAGAGGGCCGTGGTTACACCGACGAAAAAGGCAACTTCGTGCCCCGGCGGCGTCCTCAGGCGATCCTCACCAAACAACGCACGGCGCCTCTTTTTGCCGGGGATGCGCTGGTGGATGCACTACCGACGCTGAGTGACGTTGACATGGTGAACGGCCAAAAAGTGGTCAACACGCCGTCCTCTTTCTATCACACGCCTAACCCTTCGGCGCTGATTGCGACTGGCCGGCTGGACGAGTTGGATAGCGTAGGACGCGAATCTCCCTCAATGATCGGCTTCGCGTTTAACAACCGTCTTCTCTTGGGCGGCTTTGCGGGCGAGAATCCATCCGCCCCGGGATCGCTGAACCCGTTCAATGACCCGGCCGGGGAAAATCTGACGCTGCTCCTCCTGGATGCTCATCGGATGTTGAGTTTTGAATCCGCTGAGATTCTGAAGGTTCCTGCATTTGTGAAGCTATTCCGCGATGCGTTCCCGACGGAAGCCGTTCAGGCTGACACCGCGAAAGACATGACGATTCTTGTGAACGACCAGACCGTGTTCCGCGCTACTTCTACCTTTCTGCGCACGATGGTGACGCGCAACACGCCGTTCGACCGCTTTCTGGCTGGGGACGACCGGGCGTTAACCGCGGCACAGCGGCGTGGCGCGCAACTCTTCTTCACCCCGGCGGCGAACGGTGCCCGCGGGGCGGGTTGCGTTACTTGCCACAGCGGCCCGATGCTGAATAAGCAGTCCAACGATCCGGACGTAGCGGGTGTGGGAGCGCTGGTTGCAGAGAACTTCGTGAACATAGGGATCGGCGATCACCCGGTGCAGGCGTTGAATGCCTTGGCGCGGGGCAAGCTGGACCCCAACAAGCTTGGGGCTGACGGCTTTCCTTATCACGCAGAGGACACCGGGCGCCAGGAGATCTCGCAAAATCCGAACGATGCGTTCAAGTTCCGCAGCTTAACCCTGCGTCAACTGAAAGACGGCCGGACTTTCATGCACAACGGCTCATTCACCACAATCCGCAATGTAGTGGCATATTTCAATGCGGGTGTGGCGCAAGATCCGACGGCGGGAGCAGCCGCCACGCTGGATGCGCGATTCACGAATCCGCGTGGACCGGGCTTCCCTACAGGCCTCGGACTAACCGAGCAGCAGGTCAACGATCTCGCGGACTTCCTTGACAACGGTTTGTACGACCCCGCTGTGGTCAAGTTCGATCCGCTGTCCAGTACCGATACGTTCCAGCCGAACGAGCGGGACCTAACGTACTCGAAGTATCGCCTAGACTTGGCTGCCCTGGGGGCCAAGGACGGACTGATGCCCAGTGGTCTTGCCATCGACGACAACGATCCGCTGGCAAGGCGAGACCAGGGTCTGGAGTTCCTCAATGTTACAGCGCAGATCGAGGTGAAAAAGGGCCAGCCCGTACAAGGGGGCGGGTCGCGAATCGACCGGCTTCGGCTGACCAACACGGGTGCGACACCGGTGGATACTCACCTGCTGGTTGTGGTGCGAGGCTTGCCGGCAAATGTCACTCTGCAGAACGCCAGCGGCACGACGAAAGCGGGCGATCCATACCTTCGGGTTTTCCTGAAAGGGGGACTTATGGAACCGGACACCAGCATTCGCCGGCAGCTGATTTTTACGGGCCAAGGCGGCAATTCGGCAACGCCCTTGTCCTATACTCTGGAGTTTCTCTCAGGGCAGGGCCAGCCGTAGACCGCGGGTTGTGACTTTAATCTGAGTTGTGTTCGAGGCGCTCTCCGGGGCGCCTCTTTCTTTTGATCGCCTGATCAGCGGGCTCCGAAGTTCTGATTGGAGTCTGGCTCACGTGAAGGGATCCTCCGCGGGAATCTTCTCCAAAAAGTGGAAGCTTAATTAGGGCGCAAGGGCAATCCGCTCGCGGCATTTCTTCAACAGGTCTATCTGAGTACTTCGATCGGCCAATGCTTGTGGGAGCGACTGAACCTTATTGCCTGAGATAAAAATTCCCGTTTGGCTTCCCCACTCTTTCGAGAATCCGGCATCGAAGATTTTCCGTGCGCCTTTCTCGGGTCCGGGGAGCGCCCAATAGAAAAGCCGCATCCAGAGTGGCGTTCCCGCGCCTTTCGTCAGTCCGGTTTTATTGGGACCCGGATCAGCGGTCCGGATCAGGATTTTGTCGTCGCTTAGGTCGGGCGCAAGGGCCGCGGTGATCACGTTCAGAGCCTCCTTGCTATTCACATAAGGCCCATAGAGCTTCTTAAAAACGGCCGGTTTTATCAGATCGTTAAAATCCAGAGTCTTTGCGCCAAGCGCCAGACCTGCCGAGGTGCTGACGATCATGGCACCGCCTGCCTTCTTCAGCGCGGGCCTGAGAAGATCAATGAGCTGAAGCGGCGCCAGGGTGTTAACTTCAAAATGTAGTTCATTCTGGTGCCCGGAAAACTGCAGACTTTCGGTGAGCACACCCGCGTTATTGAAGAGGTAATTGATTGACGGATGTTTTTCCAGAAGCTCCGCTGCAAGTCTCTTGATATCGGAATGACTGGCGAGGTCGACGGCATAAGTGCCCTCCACTGCCCCGGGAAACTGTCCATTCAGTTGGGCTGCCAGCGCCTGTGACTTCTGCAGATTCCTATCCACCAGGACTAACCCGACCTTTTCCGCAGCTATCAATTTGCAAAGCTCGGACCCAAGCCCGCCCGAGGCTCCCGTGACAACAGCTATTCGCTTTGGCATTGACTCTCGCTCCTGGCTTCCTAAAACAGTGGCAGTGAATGGTGATCGCTCAGTGCCCCTGGTTTAAATGTAGCTTGTGACGCGGCTAACGATCATATCGGCCTTAGCCAATTTCTTATCGAATCCCGTCAATCGGGCAGTCGTTCGTCTGGGCGTTGCATTACCGGATGGGTTGATATAACCTCGCAACTGAAATCCATCCGATGACCTACCACAGAGAAGTCTTCCGACCGCCTGGGAGAGCATGATCGCGCATCGAAGAGCGAAGCTACTGAATCGTCTGGCCCCGCAAGTTGCCGTCGCGGGAAAGCCGGAGGCGCTGGACATCACGGAAATCCGCCACTTCCCTGTGCGCGAGCCGGTATCGGGCAATCGTTATTCGGTCCTCAAAGTCGCGACCCGATCCGGACTGATCGGATGGGGTGAGTGCGGTCACAATGCAATCGCGGATCTGGAGGCGCTGCAGGCGGCATGGATAGGCAGGCCCGCATACGCCTACGCTACGATTCCGTCTTCCCTGCCGTTTGGAGCCGCGCTGGACATGGCTCTTTTGGATATCCTCGGCAAAGCAGCAAAGGCTCCGGTTTACCGGATCCTGGGCGGGCCTACGCGGAACAAGATCAGAGCGTACAGTTCGCCCACTCACCAGCAGTTTCCGGTGGCGGTGATTGAAGTTCCCGCGCCCGCCTCGCGAAACCAGGGCAAGGCTTATCAGAACCGCATTCTGGAACTGATCGCCCGGGTTCCGGCCGAAGGAGACTTCATCCTGGCCGGCAACGGTGTTCTGACTCCGGGAGACGCGGCCTCCGTCGCGGCAACCGTGGAAGCGAAACATCCGTTGTGGTTCGATGAACCCTGTTCTCATTCGAATCTCGACGCGCTGCGAAAAGTATCCGGTGAGACGGTGGTGCCGCTGGGATTCGGCCGGGGCATCGACGACGCCGGTGTGTTTCAAGCATTGCTGCGCGAAGGCCTGATCGATCTGGTGCGCCCGGACATCGGCCTGTTTGGAATTAGTGGAGTGCGGCGCATTGCCGCCCTTGCGGAGCCTTACTATGTGGCGGTTGCGCCGCGGCATGAGGGCGGGCCGATCGGTACGGCAGCGGCGCTCCACATCGCGGCTGCAATCCCGAACTTTTTCATTCAGCATGTTCCGGTTCCCGCGGCGGAGCAGGATCGGGCGATGCGGCGTGAACTGGTTTCGCCTGGGCTCGAATCCGGCAACGGCGGCTTTCTGGAATTGACCAAATCGCCGGGTCTGGGGATTACGGTGAACGAGGCGGCGCTGGAGAAATATCATGCTGCGTAGAAGTTTCGTCGCCTTGGGGTCGGCCGGACTCGCGATGGCGGGCCCGAAGAAGCGCCCTGCTCTGGAAATGGATTCCTGTGGCTGCGCGCTCCAGATGCGGGCTGCCGACCAGAACGGACCCGCGGGACTGCAGGCCTTCGCCGGGCTGCAATCGGGCCTAAAGATCACCGGGATGAAGGTGTTCGGCGTCTCGCTGATTCCGAACTCCGACCGGCCCTATGTGTTCGTCAAACTGGAGACCAACCAGGGCCTGATCGGGTGGGGCGAAGGCACGCTGGAAGGCAAGGCCGGCGCGGTGATGGCGTGCATGAACGACTTCAAGGATTTTCTGATCGGCGCGGACCCCATGCAGGTGGAGCACATCTGGCAATCGATGTATGTGCACTCCTTCTATCGCGCGGGGCCGGTGATGGGATCGGCGATTTCGGGCATCGATCAGGCTCTGTGGGACATTCGCGGCAAGGCAATGGGAATGCCGGTTTACAAACTGCTGGGCGGGCCTTTCGATGCGCGCGGCGTGCGTGGTTATTACCACGTGGACGGAGCGACGCGCGATCAGTTGACAGCAGATCCGGCAGACCGCGGCCGAACAAGGCATCACGTGCGTGAAGTCGGGGATCCCCGGCTATTACGAATGGATCGAACGCAGGCCGAAGATCGACCGGGCGATCAAGGCGATACAGCTATTGCGGGAGAGCTCTGGGTCCGGATATCGATATTGCGGTGGATTTTCATGCCAAGACCAGCCCCAGCGTGGCTTCCATCATCGTGAAAGAAGTGGAGCCGTTGAACCTGCTGTTCATTGAGGAGCCGTGCCCGCCTGAGAATGTGCAGGCCATGGCAAAGATTGCGCGGCGCTCCACGACGCCGATCGCGACAGGCGAGCGCCTGGTTGCGTCGTATGGATGCCGCGAACTGATCGAAATGGGCGTGATCGATATCCTGCAGACCGACATCAACCATGTGGGCGGCGTGACGGGGCTGTGGAAGGTGGCGGCGACTGCGCATGTTTCGCGATCTCCATGGCGCCGCATGCTTGTGAGGGGCCAATTGGCGGACTGGCAACGATTCATGTGGATGCGGCCATGCCGAATTTTGTGGTGCAGGAGATTTGCGGGCAGGTAAAACCGGGGACTGCGGACAAGATTTGGGCAGAGTGGTTCGGCTTTCCGGCGATGCGGATGGTGGATGGACGGTTCCCGTTTTCGGATAAGCCTGGCTTGGGGTTCGAATTGTCAGAGGCGAGTCTGGCGAAGTTTCCGTTTGGCGGTACCAGGCCGATGGCGCGAGTGTTTCATGAGGACGGGTCGGTGGCGGAGTGGTAGCAGTTACGGTTTTTTGTTCTCCGATGCGGGAGTGTGAATGGCATCCTATTCCGGGAACCGGACTGTACGGGCT
>CAWCJC010000008.1:0-560516 GCA_963795835.1 Bryobacterales bacterium
TTAAATTAACACCACTGGTCTCCGTTTTGCTTAGGCCAGTGTATGCCTGGACATGTAATTGTAGGACCTCACCACCAGTGCCCGAGTTGCGGGCGCAGCTTTGGTTCAGAAGAAGAGCTAAGCATGCACGTGCCGGAGTGCGCCGCATACAAAACGGCCACTCCCTCCGGCCAGCATAGACACGACGTAACCGATGAAGAACGTGAAAACGATGGCCAGTGGAAGAGCGTGCCTTAAGATTCGGTCAACGTAATTCGAATGGGGGAACGCCTTGCCTGACGGTCCCTCGGTGAATCATTATGGGCTAATACGTGCAGACATGGCGCTATATGGAAAGTAAGGCGAAGTTGCTTGGTCACCCAGCCCATCCTATTCTGGTTGCATTTCCGGTAGGTCTACTGGTAACCTCCGTGGCTTTTGACGCATTGGGAGAGGTTCTTAAGAAAAAAGAGCTTGTCTCATCCGGATTCTGGATGGCTGCGGCCGGTTCAGCTACGGGGGTGGTTGCGGCGGTCCCTGGAATCATAGACTACTTAGCGATTCCAGAAGGAAGTCGGGCTAAGAAAATAGGGTTGATTCATGGTGTCGGGAACGCTGTCGTGCTTGGTTTGTTCGTGGGAAGCTTAGCCCTTCGGACACGGAAATCTCATGCGCCGTCAAGCGGGTCAAAGGCGCTCTCCGTCGCGGGCGGATTACTCACTCTTTGTACTGGATGGCTGGGTGGTGAACTAGTGGATCGTTTGGGTGTGGGTGTGGACGATAATGCCAACCTGAATGCTCCTAATTCTCTTAGGGGCAACTGAGAACCCGTGGACCTTTCAGTGGGCTAACCCGAAGCTCATGATGTTTGAGCCAATTGCAATCGTTACAAACTGCTCGCCATTCACCGTATAGGTCATTGGGGAGGTTTTGATGGTTGCCCCTAACGGTATCCGCCACAAGGTCTTGCCGTTCCGCTCATCTGCGGCAATAAAATCGCCCGTTGGATCACCATAAAAGAGGACGCCTCCTGCGGTCCCTAAAATCCCGGCATACCTCTTACCATCCACGGGTCCAGATTGAGGCACTTCCCAGGCGATTTTCCCGGTTTCGATGTCCAGAGCTCGAAGATACTTCGTTCCCGACTCAGCGCGAGTCGGGTTCTTTTTCCAACTCCCGGGTGATAGTTTCGCTGAGCACTTTTCAAGAACCATCACGTAATACAAGTGGGTAGTTGGGCTGTACACCGTTCCGTTCCAATTCGTTGCGTGGTCTGGGCAGCTTACATCCTTTTCGGTAGCCATTTCGGGGCGACCGTCCGACCCGATTCCTTTGGCCCATGTCATCTTGCGCGTGAACGGCTGAGCAAGCAGCAATTTGCCGTCGGTCCGGTCAAACACGTAGAAGAAACCATTGCGGTCAGCATGAAGCAAAAGCTTCCGCGGTTGTCCGTGGAATGAAGCGTCTACCACTACGTTGGGCTCATTCGAATCCCAGTCATGTACGTCGTGAGGAGTGAATTGGTAGAACCACTTCACCTTGCCTGTGGCCGGATCAAGCGCCAGGACGCAATCAGTAAACAGGTTATCGCCACCGCGCTCTCGATCATCCGAATTTGGCCAGGGGTTACCCGTTGCCCAATAAAGAGTGTCGGTCTCCTGGTCATAAGAACCGGTCAGCCAGGTGGCTCCACCACCATACTTGACTGAACTCCCCTTCCATGTCTCGTAACCGGCTTCGCCCACGGTCGGAACCGTCCAATGACGCCACACCAGTTTGCCGGTGGCAGCTTCGTACGCGGCGATGAACCCACGAATTCCCCAATCGCCACCGGAGACTCCGGCGACCACCAAATTCTTGACGACCAGCGGCGCCATGGTTCCCCCGTACTTCTGCAGTTCCTCAGGCATCACTGCTTCCCACACAGGCTTTCCGGTAATACGGTTTATCGCGATGAGATGGGCATTGTCCGTCACCATGAAGAGGTTATCTTCCAGGATCGCCACGCCGCGATTTGTCCCTAGAGAGGCATCCGAAACAAGACCGGGCGTTCGCGGGCGCGAGTAGTGCCAGATCTCATGTCCAGTGCGCGCGTCGAGCGCAAAGACCTGATTCGGCCCGGTCGCGTACATTATGCCATCGGCAACAATGGGCACAGTTTCCAATCCGAAATAGCGCATGTTCTCGCGAAAATACGGAGTGTCAGGAAAAGACTGCGCCCACAATGGAACTGAAAAGCTCCATTTCAAGCTGAGCTTGTTGACCGTGGCAGTGTTGATTTCTTTCACCTGGCTATATCGATTGCCGCTTAGTTCGCCGTTGTAGGTCACCCAATCGCCCTGCTTTGGATTTTGAATCCTGGGGAAATCAACTCCGCCCGTCAAAGGCATGGCAGGAGAGATTATGGCTCCAGGCTTTACGCCTGTTAACCGCCCCAGGAAAGCGATCACATTCTGCAAATCATCGGACTTGGTTTCAATAGCCGGCATCACGGACTTCTTTTCCTCAGTGATGCTGGAAACGCGGTCCATCAGCACCGGATGAAACGCGCCTTTCAAGTCCTGCAGAACGAGTTCAAAGGCGCTACGGCTTCGTGCAAATCCCTCGAGGGTTTGGCCATTGGTTAAGCGAACTCTGACCGTTTCATAGCCCGGCGCGATCCGAGAATCCGGGTGTATCACCGATTCCCGAAGTTCTTCTACGGTCATCTCGGCGGCAATACTTGAGAGATCGGGACCTAAGGGCGCACCCTCGCCATAGACCATATGGCACGATGCGCACTTTCCTTTGCCGAAAAAGAACTGCTTACCAGCGGCTGCATCGCCAGGTATTACGCTCGCGCTAGCAAGGGCGTTTAGCGAGACCGCAAAGTTCGCCAGCTCGTCAAGGGCACCGGACCCCAAATCAAAACCCGGCATTCCTGCAGAAGGAATCCCGTTCCGGATGATATTGCGCACGCTCTGGAGGGTGCGCTTGCGCATAGAGGCACTCCCGGCGAGACCCGGCCCCTGCTGGGTCCCCCGTGCATCCTCTCCATGGCACCCGCTGCAGAGCTTCAGGTAATTCTGCTGGGTCTCGGGGCGGACCGAAACTTCTTGCGCACTCAGCGCCCAAGTCCAGCTAAATAGGACAACGATAATCGCGAGTGTCTTGCTCAATTCTTCCCTCGGGGGTTCAAATAAGATTTCCGAGGCCATGCCGCTCGGTTCTCCTTCGACCAATCTACATGTAGCTGAATTGCGAGCTCGATGGCAACTTCGACATTACCGATGTCATTCCTGTTCTTAGCCCTTGTGACTGGCCCGAAACAGACACGCGATCGTGATAACATCTGCACATTCGCTTTGGAGTTGACTTCGAAGAACCATGACCAAAAACCTTGCCATTTTCTCTTTCGCGTGCCTTTTCTGCGCCAGCACGATCCAAGGCCAGATCTCTTCAGCTACGCTTCTGGGCAACGTCACTGATGCCACCGGGTCCGCTATTCCCTCCGCCAAGGTAGAAGCAAAGAACCTCGGTACGGATCAAAGCCGCACCGTTGCGACGGACTCCAACGGCGGTTACGTGATTCAGGACTTACCTGTTGCCCATTATTCCCTTACGATCACAGCTCCGGGTTTCAAAGCTTATGTCGTTCGAGATCTGGAATTGCAGGTGGCCCAGCGCGCGTTGATCAATGCCGCGCTCGAAGTCGGCACTATGGGCCAGGAAGTAACGGTTGCCGCAACCGCGCCAATCCTGGAAGCAAGTACCTCGTCCATCGGGCAGGTGGTTGATACGACAGCGGTGGAACGCATGCCGCTCAACGGCCGCAGTTTCTGGCAGTTGACAAGTCTGACCCCCGGCGCCACCTATACTCCCGGTGGGCAAGGTACGCGCACAAACGGCGCGTCCATTCGATCCTCGGCGGTGAACGTAACCATCAATGGTCAGGCTCCCAACCAAACAGGCTGGTCGCTTGACGGCGCGTTTATCACCGAGATGCAAACGGGGGGTACCCAGATCCAGCCGAACGTTGATGCACTTCAGGAGTTTCGCGTGGAAGGGGCAAACATGATGGCGGAATACGGCCACACGCCGAACATGGTGAACGCCACGCTTAAGAGTGGAACGAACAATTGGCATGGCTCCGCCTTCGAGTTCCTACGCAACTCCGCATTGGACGCGCGAAACTTTTTCTACGTGCCGCCAACTGGAAGTAATTCCCGGCTAGCACCCTTACGCCGCAACCAGTACGGCGGCACCTTAGGTGCCCCAATCCGTCACGATAAGACCTTCTTCTTTGTCGATTTCGAGCGCACCGGTTTGCTGCAAGGCGTTGATTTCAACAACGCGGTACCCAGCAGCGCCATGCGTTCTGGGGACTTCAGTGAATTGCTCCGGGCGAGCAAACCCGTAACCCTGATCGATCCGCTTACGCGTCAGCCCTTTCTCGGGAACATCATTCCGCAAAGCCGCCTTTCACCCCAGGGGCAATTTTTCTTGAAGTATCTTCCCGCCGCGAATACAGTTCTCGGGTCAACCAGCTACGCCGCGCTCAGTAATAATCTGCTGCTGCACCAGAATCGCGGGGATATCCGCATCGATCATCAGATCAACGCCTCGACACAGCTGATGGGCCGGTATTCCATCAACGACAACCAGGAAACGGATCCGAATCCTTTCCCTAGCCTTGGTGCTTTTCCTCTGGGAAGCCGCGCCCAAAATGCTACTTTGTCGCTAACGCATATCTATAACGCGCACTGGCTTTCGCAAGCACGCGTTTCGTATTACCGCGACATCTTTGTGTTCGGCGCCACACTGGAAGGAACCAACTTCAATCAGCAAGCAGGAGTTAAAGGCTTTGACGATACAACGTCAATCTATAGCTTTCCCCAGATTACGGTGTCGAATTTTGCAACGTTCACAGGTTCCCCTTCTGACCAGCGCCCGAAATCAAACCGAATCCGGAACTGGCAATATGCAGGCGATACAAGCTATTCCAGCGGCAAACACAGCCTGAAGTTTGGTGGCGAGCTGTTGCATCAGACTGCCGGATTCTTTAATGGTTCACGATCGGTTGGCATCTTTAACTTTCTAGGAACGTACACCGGCAATTCGTTCGGAGACTTTCTTCTTGGTTACCCCGATTCCGTAACCCGTGACTATTTCAAGCAGCTGAATGGCGATTGGGCAAACTTCGGAAGCTTCTATGCACAGGACAGCTACCGAATAACGCCAAACCTGACGTTGAACCTCGGTGTTCGTCTGGAGCTCAACTCTTTTTACAACGGCATACGCGGCCAGAAAAGCGCCTTCGACACTCAAACGGGAAAAGTGATCATCCCGAGCAGTATCGATCCAAACGTGCAGCCGCTCACGCCGACTCTTCTTTCACTCTTTGGTGACCGGCTGCTTTACACCAACGATTTGAAGCTGCCTGATTCCATTCATCCTATGGCGTACAACTGGGCTCCCCGTCTCGGTTTCGCCTGGCAGCCGGGCGGCAGCCAACGCTTAGTAATCCGAAGCAGCTATGGGATCTTTTACAATTTCCCCGATAGCAACACGATTAACAATACCGTTGCGACAGTGCCGTTTGTTGCGGCTCAAACGGTTTTCAACGACCGGCCACCCGCAGCCCCATCGCGGACCTGGAGTGACTTCTTTCTGGGCCAGCCCCCAGTCTCCGCGAATCCGAACCCCGGGCAACCCTGTTCGTTCGGTTTGACACTTACCTCCTGCGCGACGCCTGACATTCAAGGAGCCTCGCGCAGGTTCCGGTCCACCAGCGTGCAAGAGTGGAACTTCGCCATACAAAGGCAGCTGACTTCATCGAGCTCACTCGATGTCGCCTACGTAGGCACGAAGACCTCACATCTAAATCAGAATCTGACAATAAACGATCCACTTCCTGGCTCTGGTGCCATTCAAACGCGGCGGCCCTATCAACAGTGGGGGAATATCACATACACCACCTTCGATGAGAACGCCAACTACAACGCCTTTCAAACGAAGTTTGAACAGCGATACACGCATGGACTTACCACGCTGCTCTCCTACGCATATTCGAAGTGTCTCGATTCCGGGAGTTCGCAGGGTGGCACCACCATCACCCGTCAGCGTTTCAACCGCGGCGTTTGCGATTACGATCTACCCCACGCTTTTGCCGGCAGTTTCGATTACGAGCTTCCGTTCGGCCACGGCCGTCTTTACGGCGGATGGGAAGTGGCGGGCATCGTTACTCTCCGTTCCGGCCAGGCCTTCACCCCGACTCTCTCAGGCGATACGGCAAATACTGGCCTTGGTGGTCAGCGCCCAGATGTAGTCGGCAAGCCGATTATCGTCGGAAAGCCAACCTGCTACTTCTATATCTCCATCAATCCGGGATGTGCTGCGCTATTACCAGGTACACCGGACACATTCATTGTGCCGCCCGCGCAATTGCGCTATGGAAACGAGGGTCGGAATGTGCTCCGAACGGTTGGCTTGAAGCAGGTCGACTTCACTATCACGAAGAATTTTGTCATTACCGAATCGAAAAACTTTCAGATTCGGGCCGAGATGTTCAACCTCTTGAACCACCCGACGTTCTCGATTCCCTCCACCTCCATCAACAGTTCGTCGGGCGCGCAGATTACCTCCACCCTAAACGCGGCACGAATCGTACAACTTTCCGCGAAGCTCAGGTTCTAAAATCGACAGTATCAACATGACCAAACACATGTCACGGCGAACTTTACTCACCGCAGCGGCTGGATTGGCAGCGCAACCACTATCTGCGGCAGCCGCTCCCACCCTCAAGATTTCCGTTTTTTCAAAGCACCTGCAGTTTTTGCAAGGCGATGCGCTTGCCATCGCTGCTGTGGAAATTGGCTGCGACGGTTTAGATCTTGCCGTTCGCAAAGGCGGCCACATCGAGCCCAATCGAGCAGCCGAGGAGCTACCGAAGCTCGCGGCCATTTGCCGTGCTCATAATCTGGAACTGCCGATGATCACCACAGACATCGTCGACGTGAGCTCTCCCTATGCGGAGCAAATCTTGCGCACCATGAGTGAGCTTGGCATCCGCTACTATCGCTGGGGCGGCTTCAAGTATGACTACACGAAGCCAATGGCGCCGCAGCTGGAAGCCTTCAAGCCGCGGGTTGCGCAGCTCGCGGCGTTGAACAAGAAATATGGCGCAACAGCGGTATACCATACGCATTCAGGTGTAGGTGTTGTTGGTGCACCGATCTGGGACTTGCACATCATCCTGAAAGATTTTGATCCCGATGCTGTGGCGATCAATTACGACATTGGGCACGCGACCATAGAAGGGGGCTATGGGGGCTGGATCGATAGCTTCCATATCAGCGAGCCGCACCTGCGTGGAATCGCGGTAAAAGATTGCATATGGAGGAAAAGCGCGGAGGGCAAGTGGAAGTCCGGGTTTGTACCACTTGGGACTGGGATGGTCGATTTTCCGAAGTTCTTCACCATGGTGAAGCAAAGCGGCTTCCACGGACCGCTCCAGGTACATTTTGAGTACCCGCTGGGCGGCGCAGAGACGGGCAAAACAAAACTAAACTTGCCGCAAGAGGAAGTCTTCACAGCAATGAAGAGTGACGTCCGGCAACTGCGCGCATATCTCAAGGAGGCATCTTTGTGAATCGGCGCCTGTTCATCATGGCCGGAAGTGGCATGCTGGCCGCACAAACATCACCTTCAAACCAAGTAACCCTGGGTGTCATCGGACCTGGAAGCCGCGGTACGTTTGTGATGGGCGTATTTCAGAAAGATCCGGCCTTGCGCGTGGGCGCCCTATGTGACGTTTATGAGCCTAATCTGGAGCGTGGCGCCTCCGTGGTCGCGCAAGTTTCAGGCACTCATCCGAAGCTTTACCGTAATTACAAACAGCTGCTTGATGATAAGGACATCCAAGCAGTTCTGATCGCCACACCCGAACATTGGCACGCGACCATGGTGCTGGATGCGCTTGCCGCCGGGAAGGATGTCTATGTTGAAAAGCCGCTTTGCCGAACCCCCGAAGAAGGATCACGCCTGGTCGAAGCGGAGAAGCGGTCAAAGAATATCATTCAAGTGGGTATGCAACGCCGCAGCTATGACCTGTACCTACAGGGGCGGGATATTGTAAAGTCCGGAAAATTGGGGAACGTTCGAATGGTACGCTCCTGGTGGCTGAACAACTATTTGGGGAGCGCGCCAGCCACCAAGTTAGACGGCAAACTGGATTGGGAGCAGTGGCAAGGGCCAGCCGCACACCGCCCGTTCGAGGCTGACCGATTCCGGAACTGGCGGCTTTACTCCGATTATGCCGGAGGCATTGTGGCCGATCAGGGTGCGCATGTCTTTGATGGAATCCACTTATTGATGAGCGCCGGGTATCCTTCGGCAGTAAACGCCTCGGCGGGCAAGCCTCACAAGTCTGGCGTAGATACCCCAGAGTCCGTAGTGGCAGTTGCAGAGTACCCGGAGGATTTCATAGCAGTCTTTTCAATCAACTATGCTGCCATGCAATATAAGTCACGCAACGATCAGCTGAACCAACTTGATGGAGACCAAGCGCGGATGGACATTGGCCGGGAAGATCTTAAGGTTTTTCTCAAAGGTGCCGAAGACGAGCCAGCCATCATGAAAAGGTCGGAGAAGGGGTTTGGGTATGCCACCGATCTTCACGTCCAAAATTTCTTGGATTGTGTTCGGACCCGGAAGACCCCCACCGCCCCTATGCGAGTTGCGTTTCAGGCAGCACTGGTTGTTCAGATGGCGAACATGTCGCTGAAGCAAGGACGGCGTCTGAGGTGGAACGCGGCGACACAAACGGTGACGTAGAAACGGTGAAGTACAAAAGCTATCTGACGCTTTTTGAAGACAAGAATGTTGATGCCGTCGCAATAGCCTCGCCTGATCACTGGCAGGCTTGATGTTTATTGATGCTTGTAAGGCAGGCAAAGACGTCTATGTAGAAAAGCCACTTTCGTGGCCTGCGGAAGCCCATCGAACGTCGTACTGGCGTGCCGGCGGGAAGGGTGTTCCGACAGGGGGGCGGTAATGCGACTCTAATTCGTATCCTCTAGGGCGTCGACGGCGGTGGCACACGCTTTTTTGTTGCTTGTTCGAATGCATAAGCAATCTGAAATAAGCGTGG
Organism: Bryobacterales bacterium; assembly: GCA_963795835.1. Taxonomy (GTDB): domain Bacteria; phylum Acidobacteriota; class Terriglobia; order Bryobacterales; family Bryobacteraceae; genus JALYXI01. Next base: position 9,110 of record CAWCJC010000008.1, read on the forward strand.
CTCGCTGCAGGCCGCACCGGTGAATCCCACTCCGAACGGAGCGGGAAGCGGGTGAAAGTCGGCCGGAAACGGATTCTGTCTTTGCTCATTCGGAACCATTCCGAAAGGAACGACAAGCAGTGGATATCCTGCGCGCGCAGCCAGGTCGGCTCCGTTCGCGGCGGGCGTGAGAATCGCATCCAGGTTATTGGCTTTCAATACGGCGTCCAAGCCTTCGGTTCGGCTCAGGCGTTTGTCCTTGGCGACGTCGGCGTCATTGCGAGCGCGGTCCGCTTCCACATCCATCTCATCCGAAATATCGATTCGCGATTGGCCGTATTTGATGGCTCCCGCCTTTGCGTGGGCCACGTTCCATTGCTTCAATTCGGTAAGCGTCTTGACGGGCGCGGATGGCCCCAGGCTGGCCAACCACCGATTGAAATCACGCTTCATGCCGTACTTGAAGTTCACCGAGCAGTTCTCATCTTTCCCCTTCGCTTGCTCGGCCCCTGAGCAGTACGGCCACTGAAGAAAGTTGTCCTTCGGGTCTTTTGTGACGAAGCTTGGAATTTCAACGGGATCAATGATAACTGCGCCTTCCTTCTTCAAAACCTCAATCGCATCGGCCATTACTTTCGCCTGTTGGGGATTCAACCCGCTTCGCCCTCTCCCGCCGTTGGGAGCGGGCAGGGGATCGTAGTAGAAATTTCGCGGAATGCCAATACGAATGCCCTTGAGACCATCGCGCCGCAAAAACTTGGTGTAATCGCGTCCGGGCGGCGGGGTGCATGCCTGCGTGGCCGAATCGTTTGGGTCTGGCGCGGGACTTTCCAAAACGCCGAGCAGTATCGCTGCATCGGCAACAGTTCGCGTCATGGGCCCGGCCGTGTCGTGGTCGGCTGTAATCGGAATTACGCCATAACGGCTGATGCGTCCAATGGTGGGCCGCAATCCAACCAGCATGGCTTGGTTGGAGGGCTGTGTGATGGATCCTCCCGTGTCGCTCCCTACATTTGCAGCCCAGAAGCTGGATGCCGTCCCCGCTCCGGAACTCGAACCGCCGGGCGACAACACTGCGCGTCCATCACTGCTTTCTCTGGGGTCCATACGCGGATCGTACGGATTGAATCCGAAACCTGCCACTGCGTTATACGCGGACATGGCAGTTGGCGCGCCAGCTACCCAATTCGCAAGTTCGATCAAAGTCGTCTTCGCGATGATGATGGCGCCCGCATCGCGCAGATTCTTAGTGAGCGTTGCCTCATACGGGGGAACATATCCCGCAAACGCGAGTGCTCCGCCGGTAGTGGGCATGTCGGTTGTTTGGATGTTGTCTTTGAGAGCGACTGGGATTCCATGGAGCGGACCCCGGATACGGCCCGCCGCACGTTCCTTATCGCGTTCGTCGGCCTCTTTCAGCGCGTTCGGATTCACGGTGATCAGCGAATGCAGCACGCGGTCATAGGTGGCGATTCGTTCCAGGTATTGGGTGACCAGTTCTCGTGACGTGACGCGCTTCTGAGCAAGGGCGGCTTGTATCTCAGGGATTGACGCTTCCACCACGCTGAAACTGTTTTTCGATTGCTTGTTTTGAGCACTGGCGTGAGATGCAATGACCAGAGTCAGCGCGAGGGCGACTCTCATGGGAACACCTTGCGCATGAACTCGGAGTCTTCTAAGACCGGTTGAAACTGCGGCCGCCGTCGCATGTTTTCCAGTTGCTTTCCTATCTCCGGATTCAGCTCCTTGGCTTTGCGCATCTCCGTCAGAGCTTGTTCCTTATCGCCCGTTAGATAACTGAGCATGCCCAAATTGAGATAGGCGACCGCTTTGTTGGGACTATAACGAATCAGCTTCTCCGCCACGTCACGAGCGCCTTTCACGTTGTTGGAAGACATCATCTGGCCGAGTTGCCCTTGATAGAGTGTGGCCAAGTTGAGATCCAAGAGCCGGCGAAGCTCGGGAATAGGTGCGGGGCTATCGTCCACATTGATGTAAATCTCGCGATCGTTGTTGATGTTCCGGCCACCACCTTTTTTCACCACGAGCATAGATGCCGATTGCTTGCCTCGGGAATCGCCGCCGGCATCGTCTCCCGCTTTCAGCGCGGCGAAAAGACGTTCGGCAAGGTCCCCCTTTGTTGCCTCAAAGGCTTTGCCCATGGCTTCAGGAACCTGCGCTCCCACAAGAATGTTGCCCTGCGCGGACCACGTCTTACCCTGTCGATCGCCCGCCCAAATCGGCGCGGCCGGACCGGTAAAAGCGGCGACGTTCCCGTTCTTATCAATGATGGCGAGTTGGCGTCCGTCCTTGCCTGGGAACGTGTCCTCGGCGAGCAATTTGTCGAGCACAGCCTTCGCCGAGAGACCTTGCTCGAAGTAGTTCAAGACCTCGTGGGCCGTAGCCTACGTTCACGTTCGCTTGGGTTGCGATCGCACCAATTTCCGCCTCAGCCCAAGGCACTACGGAACCGACAGAGAAATAACGAGATGCTACGGTCACGCCCCACTCGCGCGTCGCAGGATCGAACGCGACAATGGAGAAGGTGTTGACATCTTCGGCGCGCAAAGGTGTAAGGCAAAGCGCAGAGAAAAAGAAAGCGCGGAAATACTTGGCCATAGACTATCGAGTAAGCCGGTAGATGAACAACGCCGCCCGCTTCGTTTGAATTGGCTGACGGCTAAGGTCGATCGTCTCTCCAGGCGCATGCGCGCCGCCTCCCAGCGACCCGAATCCGGAGATGCTGTCGACGAAAGGTGCAACGAACGATACGTCGCCAGCGCCGCGGCGCGCGGGCGGGAGCGCTTCCATCGCTTCCATGTTCATATCCAGGTTCACGCCATTCAGAACCTTCAAAAGCGCTTGATTGCCTTCCGTGGCAGCCATGGATGGGTACTTGTCTTCAAAGGTGATTTCCGCGCCGGTTCGCGGTAAATGCTTTGCGACAATTTGCTTCATCTTCTCCCGTACCCGGTTGAGTTGCTCGTCGGTAACTGTGCGGATGTCTCCCGAGGCATAGGCGGTGGATGCAATAATGTTTGGCTTCCCAGACGCCGTGCCGGTATTCCTTGCTGGATCGAACGAAACGTTAGAACCACCCACAATCACGCCGGTGTTGTAAGTCAGGTCGGGCTCTTTCAGTTCAGCTGCAAACGCCGCCAGAATGCGACTGATCTCATAAATAGCGCCGCTTCCCGCACGTTCGGTAAAGATTCCCGCCGAATGCCCCTCCATACCCGTGGTCTTCAACTGCCAGAGCGAAGCGCTACGCCGCGCGATGGTTGCGAAATCTCGGCCATCCGTGCGGGAACCGCCCTCAAACTCGATAGCCACTTGGTTCGCCTTGCCTGCTGCGATCAGTTCAGCGCGAGAGATGCTGAGAGGCTCGCCCGCATTCTCTTCGTCGCCTGTAAGAAAAACTGTGATGTTCGTGCCGTCCAACACGCCCGCCGCTTTCATCGCCTTCAGGGCGTAAAGCATGATCATCAAGCCGCCTTTCATGTCGCTGGTTCCCGGGCCGCTGGCGACCGTCGCGGTCTTCATCGACCATTTCTGAAACGGACTGGTCGGCTCGAACACGGTGTCCATGTGTCCAATCAGAAGCACACGCTTCCCGTGCGAGCCCTTGCGTTCCGCTACCAGATGACCAGCACGATGAACTTGGTCCATCGGGATCCAATGAACCTGGAAACCGAGCGCTTCGAACTCCGGACGAAGCACATCGCCCACAGCTCGCACTCCAGCCGGATTGAAAGTTCCGCTGTTGATGTCAACGATCCTTTGCAACAGAGCGTTCGATTCCGCAGCGGTTTGATCGACATTCTGAAGGATCTTGGTTTCAACGGTCGACAGATGTTCGGCCGCGGCTAGCGCGAAACTGAATAAGAAAACAGAAAGTAGTCTCATAACGTGAAAGCGAAAAGAGAAGCATCAGCGCCGTTGCCAGTCGCGATCACCACATACTGCTTGCCCGACAAGCTGAACGTCATCGGTGTTCCACCAGTCCTGCGTTCGAAGGGATAGGTCCAGAGGTCGGCTCCGGTTTTCGTATCAACGGCATGAAGCGCGGTATCGCCGCCGCCGACAAAGATCAATCCCGTCTTGGTAACGATGGCCCCTTGTACGCCCGGAGCGCCCAACTTCTCCGGAAGCTTCACTCCCTTCAGCGCCGGGTGGGAGCGCAATCGCTGATCATCACCAAATGGAACATGCCATGCAAGCTCACCCCGATTCAAATCGATTGCGGTAAGCTCGCCGTAAGGTGGCTTTAACAAAGGCAATCCATCGTGGAACACGGCATTGGTCTGTCCCTCGCGAACGTAATCGCCGTCCGTCTCCGAGGCATGCGGATTTTTGCTCGAAAGGTCGGGTTTCGATAAACGCGCGATCGCCGAAAGGTTGGTGGTCTTTACGTACAGCATGCCCGATTCAGGATCGAACGCGCCGCCACCCCAATTCGCGCCGCCAATCAGACCCGGTACCATCAGCGTTCCCTGAAACGAAGGCGGCGTAAATAGCGGGCCCAAGCGATACTTCTTCATCTCCGCCTGTGCCTCCGCTTTCAGTTCGGGCGTTGCGTCGAAGGCGTCATCCAGCGAAACACCCTGAGGCGAGATCGGCGGCGGCTTCGTTGGAAAGGGCTGCGTGGGCCAGGCATGCTCGCCTTCCACGTCGCTTGCCGGAACCCGGCGTTCTTCGATCGGCCATATCGGTTTTCCTGTGACACGGTCAAATGCAAAAGCGAAGCCCTGTTTCGTCAATTGCACAACCGCATCGATCCGCTTGCCTGCGACCGTGATGGAAACAAGGTTCGGGGGCGATGGCGTGTCGTAATCCCAAAGACCGTGATGCACCAACTGGTAATGCCACTTGCGTTCGCCGGTGGCGGCGTTCAAGCAAACGATGGAATCGGCGAACAAATTCTTGCCTGGGCGACGGCCGCCGTAGAAATCATTGCTCGGAGTGCTGACAGGAAGATAGATCAGGCCGCGCGCTTCGTCTAGGGTCATGGGAACCCACACGTTCGTATGGCCGGTGAATTCGTTGGCGCCATCTTCCCACGTGTCGCTACCGAACTCGCCTTTGCGCGGTACGGTGTGGAAGGTCCAAACCAGCTTGCCGGTGCGCGCATGAAACGCGCGTACGTCACCAGGCGGATCTTTCTTGTAAGCAATGCGATCCGCCACACCGTTACCCACGATGATCAGGTCTTTGTAAACCACAGCGGGCGATGTATTGGTGTATTGCTTCGGATCGACGGGCCAAGCCAAACCTTGCAACAGGTTCACCACGCCGTTATCGCCGAAGCTTTGAATCGGTTTCCCCGTTTCCGAATCCAACTGGATCAGGCGCGCACGGCTGTTCATCAGAATGCGCCCCGGCCATTTGTAGAATCGCGCCAGAACGCTACGCCTCGATGGACGAAGCCGGTGCCGTTGGGAACTTGCCCGTCTTCATAGGCTTTCGGGTCGTAGGTCCAACGCTCCGCGCCGGTTGTTGGATCAAGGGCCACCACACGGTTATAGGGCGTGCTGAGATATAGCGTGCCCCCCACCATAAGCGGCGTGACTTCGAACACGCCCGGAGTCGTCTTGTACTGCGGCATGGGTTTCTCGCCGGTGCGCCACTGCCAGGCTAATTTCAATTTACCGACGTTGTCGCGATTGATTTGCGTCAGGGCGGAGTAGTGCGAGCCGGCTTGATCGCCGCCATAAATCGGCCATTCCACATTTGTTTGCGCTGCGCCCGCGACAGTAAGTGAACAGCAGAGAACAAGTTTCTTAAACATGCTTCCGTACCTGAGACGCGATGCGGTCCGCCGAGCGAAGCGTGAGCGCCACAAAGGTGAGCGTGCCATTCGTGCAACCGGCATTTGGCAGTGTGGGCGATCCCACTACGAACAGGTTTTCATGGTCGTGTGTCTGGCCATAGCTGTCGCAGACGCTATCTGCGGGGTCCGTGCCCATGCGGCATCCGCCTGCCGGATGGTCCAGGTACCCGCCCTCGCTGGTGTTCAGAATCTTGCCGTTGCCGTTCTTCGCCAGGCGCTCAAAAAGCGTTTGGAAGTGTTGCCGCGTCGCGGGTTGGCGAGCGACTGTCTCGCTATTCAACCGGTGTTCGATCTTCGGCAACGGATCGCCGAAAGAGTTTGTCGACCCTGCGTCCAGCGTAAGTGAACTATTGCGATCCGGATGAACGTCGTAATACCCTCGCACTCGCGCCGTGCCTCGCTGGGCGCGCGTGCGCCAGTCGTTCAGTAGATCGTCGCCCAACAGCAGCTTTCCGTCTTTCGCGCGCATTCGGGGTTCGTGTCCCATCGCGCTCTCCCATATGCGAAGGTCATGTCGAATGTACGGGTCGCCCGGTTTGCATCGGAAGAACTGGCGGGAAATCAACGCGTGCGTTTCATTCATTCCCGGATAGATCTTGGCATCCAGCTCGATAAACGCCGAGATAAACTCATGACCGTTCATATAGCGGCCCACCAGGCCGGACCGGTTTGCTAGCCCATTGGGGAAGCGCGAGTTCTTCGAAAGAAGCAACAGGTGTGGGCTCCATGCGTAACCGGAGGCGAGTACAAATACCGGCGCGCGAAACTCCACCGTGTCTCCGGTGGCGCGGTCCACACCGGTCGCGGCGGCTACTTTCGTTGAGCCTTCATCCAGAGTCAAGCGACGAATCTGAGTCCGATCGTGAAGCGTTACCGCATTTTTTGCGAGCAGTTGTTTAAACGTGAAGTCCGGCGAGTAACGCGCTCCTGTCGGACAAATCGCGCACGTGTTGCAGCGAATGCATTTTGCACGGCCATCGTAGGGGCGCGTATTCTTGGCCTGGGGGGTGCTCCAGAACGGGATGCCGGTCTGCTCGCCCCATTTTTTCAACTCAAGCAAGTTGTACGTGAGCTCCATCGCAGGCATGGGGTAGGGCTCCGACCGTGCGTCTTCCGGCAGTGGGCTGGGCTCGCCGGATACCCCGAGACGGCGCTCCGCTTCGCAGTAATAACGCTCCAACTCCTCCCACTCGAGGGGCCAGTCCACATAGAGCCCGTACATGGACTTCAGCCGCAAATCCTCAACAGAGAAACGATTGCAGGTGCCGCCCCAGTGCATCGCGGAACCGCCTACTGCCATAGTTCGAGAGATGATTCCCTTAGCCGGCTCGTCCTCAATAAAGTCGCCGGGCCAAGCGTTTTCGCCGTACAAAAGATTGCGACGACGATACTCCATGCGATTCTCGAGATCGAATAAGCGCCGTCCCGCTTCCACAACTCGGACCGATATTCCCGGTCGCAATTCGACAAGCTTCTGGGCCAGCATGGCGGCAGACACACCACCACCGATGATGCAAACATCGCTTTCGTATTTGGGCATCAGGCTTGTTTCCGCAGAGGCGCGGGCTGTTTGCTCGAACCTTCCAGACCGCGGCACTTGTCACGTTGGATATTGGCGCTGTAGCAAAGGTCGTTGGCATCTGAGCTTCGGAAGTAGAAACTCATCAGATCCACCACGACACTCTTGCCATCGGGAATGCGCGGCAGGTCACGCACTTGTGCACTTTCTACGGCGGATTCAACCGCGGCTTTCGTCAACGGAACGGGCAAAGCCGCGAGCTGGCGAAGATACTCCGGCGCGGGCGATGGTGGCTTCGGCCGAACGTGTGTGTTTCCATAACCGTGATCTGTGTCCGCACCCGGCCGGTACTCGCGGACATAACGAATAAACTGGTCTGCAATGCGGTCCGTCGCCGTCTGACCTAACGATGACGGAAGGACAAGAGCAGCCAAGCCGCGCAGGGTATTGGCATAAGGACCGGGGAACGCTGTGCTCTGAGACCAGCCACGAGCTGCTGCTGTCAAACTAGCAACCCACTGCAACATCGTTCGGCGACGCATGAATATTGGACGGAGTATGCCAGACATTTTGAAGTCCGTCAAACTCGATGCAAATACGCTACACTTTTCCTGAATCCTCGTCTGCATTCTGTGCGGTCACTGTCAGCCCGCCTAAAACAATTTCAAGGTGAATCGAATGAATAAATGGGTTGTATTGATTGCTATGGCGGGAGCTTGTCTTGGCCAAGAAACCACCGCGACAATCGCGGGCCAAGTGCAGGATGCATCGAGTGCTGGCGTCGCCGGCGCGAGGATCATCGCTCGCAACGTCCAGACCGGATTGGAGCGAACGGCGACCAGCAGTGAGAGTGCGAATTATACGCTCCCTCTTCTTCCAATTGGCACGTACGAGGTCTCTGCCGAAAAGGAAGGATTCAAGAAAGTGGTTCAGACCGGGATCGTACTGCAGGTGGACGATCATGCGCGCGTCGATTTCAGGTTGCAAGTAGGCGCCACCAGCGATAGCGTGCAAGTCACGGCGGAGGTACCGTTAACCGCAACAGACACTTCGTCGTTGGGCTCGGTGATCGACAATCGGAAGGTTGTGGAGTTACCTCTGAACGGCCGGCAGTTCTACAGCCTGGCGCTTTTGGTGCCCGGTGTGGCTCCGGCTGCGCAAGGTTCCATCTTGAGTTTCCGCGGCGGCTTCAACGTAGCCGGCGCAAGTGAATTGAACAATAATTTCACGCTGAACGGTCTGGATAACAATAATCAGCTGCTGAGTGCCCCCGCCTTTCGGCCCTCCGTGGATGCGATCCAGGAGTTCAAGATTCTCACCGGAATCTTCCCAGCGGAGTATGGCCGAAACTCCGGAAGCCAAGTAATCGTGACGACGAAATCGGGAACCAATGGCTTTCACGGCTCCGCTTTCGAGTTCCTTCGCAACCAGATATTCGATGCGAAAAACTTCTTCACGCCGGCAAACGTGGCAAATCCGTCATTCAAGCAGAACCAATTCGGCGGCACATTCGGCGGTCCGATCATAAAGAACAAGACGTTCTTCTTCGCAAGCTATGAAGGAACGCGATCCACGCAGCAAATCACCGCGCTCACGAATGTTCCAACGGTTGCGATGGTGAACGGTGATTTTTCCGCGATTCCTAAAGCAATCATTGATCCGACTACCGGATTACAGTTTCCGGGAAACATCATTCCGCAAAATCGGCTGAGCCCTGCGGGGACCTTCTTGGCAAAGCTCTATCCTGTTCCTACCTCGCCAACCGCCGCCGGCCAGCTCCCAACGAATAACTATACGTTCAATCAGCCGCAGGTGGACAGCCTGAATCTTGGGTCCATTCGCGTAGATCATCAGATCTCACAAAACGATACGATTACGGCAACGTACAACGATTTTGAGGACACCACGTTAACACAAGCAAACACGGTTTGCGGATCGCGCGCTGGTGCCGGGTTTCGATTGCAACGTGATCCTGTTAGCTCGGCTTGGCGGCTTGACGGAAACACACATCTTCAGCCCGAGCCTGATCAACCAGGTACGATTCGCCTATTCCGAATTTCAGAACCCACGCGCAACGAACGATCAGAACATCAACTTCCTCCAGATGTTCAATATTACCGGCACTCGTCTGGATGGCCCCGCACGCACCGGCGTCCCTTCCGTAACTGTCACCGGCTTCACGGCATTTGGTGAACCGACGAATTTTCCACAGGCTCGCACCGACAACACGTTTCAACTTGCAGACGATCTGACATGGAACCACGGCAAACATGCATTGAAATTCGGCATGGACCTTCATCGTTTTCAATCGAATGGAACCATCGTCGGCAATGGACGTGGATCTTATACGTTCAGCGCGCAAAGCAGCGCCCCCACAACGGGATACGCCTTTGCGGACCTCCTGTTAGGTATCCCGACCAGTACCGCCCGCAGCCCGCTGAGTCCGCGTATCTATGACCGCACCGGACTTTACTCCGGTTACGTGCAGGACGATTGGAAAGTTAGCCCGAAGCTCACGTTTAATATCGGCTTCCGCTACGAATACAACCTGCCAACGTTTGAGAAGTACAACACGCTGAGCAACTTCAACCCTCGGACCGGCGCAATCGATATCGCTGGTCAGAACGGCATCTCTAGAGGTCTCTGGGATCCCAACTATAAGGATCTGGAGCCGCGCTTTGGGTTCGCTTATTCGCCGTTCAGCGACTCCCGGACGGTGATTCGCGGCGGGTATGGAGTTTTCTATAACTCGCCAGCACTAAACGCGGTAAATAGCGGTCCGCAGCAAAGCAATGCGCCATTCACTTCCGCGCAGACGTTCACGTCCAGCTTCGCGCTTCCTGTCACGCTGGCCAACCCGTATCCCACCTCGGGAACCGGTACTTCCACCTTGACGCTTTCCGCCTTCAATCGCCACCAACCGGATCCGCAAATCCAGCAATGGAGTTTTAACGTTCAAAAGGAACTTACGCGGTCCATGGTTCTGGAAGTGAACTATCAGGGGTCCAAGGGAACGCACCTTCCGCTTTACTACAACATTAATCAGCCGCTTCCCGGGCTGGGCACTGTGGCGCAGAAACAGGCAGCACGCCCTTATCCACAGTTCGGCAATATCAATTTTTCCGATGCGGTGGGCAACTCCAGTTACAATGGCCTGCTTACGAAACTGCAACAGCGTTACTCGAACGGGCTTTCTTTTGTTGCGTCTTACACCTGGGGCAAATCCATCGATGAATCTCCCGGCACGCCGTATAACGTGGTTCCGTCACGCTCAGCCGCGGAAGATCCGCACAATTTCAATCTGGAGCGCGGCCTCTCCGGCTTCGATATCCGGCATCGGTTTGTCTTTAGCCCAGTCTATGAATTGCCGTTCGGATCCGGGCGCAAGTACCTGGCCAACAATCGTTACGCAGGCTGGGTTGTGAGCGGCTGGGAAATTTCAGGCATCCTTTCGCTTCAGACAGGACGGCCCTTCACCGTTCTAGTAAGCACAGATAACGCGAATGTTCTGGGTAATGTAGATCGCCCAAACGTTATCGGCAACACGAACGCCGGGCCCAAGACGGTTCAGCAGTGGATCAACACCAGCGCGTTCCAGTTGGCGCCTGCGGGAACATTTGGAAACGAAGGCCGCAATGCGGTAATCGGACCTGGCTTGAAAAATCTGGATGTCGTGCTCAGCCGCGTATTCCGGATTACGGAGCGCCTGGCAATCCAGTTTCGCGCCGAGTCTTTCAACGTCGCCAACCACCCGAACTTCGATCAACCGGCACAAACGTTCGGGGTCGCCGGGTTTGGTTCTATCACCAGCGCAGAACCTCCGCGACAGATCCAATTCGGTGCAAAGGTCCGATTCTAAATGTTCCAGCTTCTCGCGCTCATTGTCACTCTGTCGGTTTCGTGCCTAGCGCAGACAATCATTATTCGGACGGGAAACGCACTCGACGGCAAGGGTGGGGTGCTGACCAACTCCACCATCGTGGTGGATGGCGCGAAGATCTCCAGCATTGACAAGGGTACGTCCAAAACAGCCACTTACGATCTGAGCCGGTATACCGTGATGCCGGGTTGGATCGACACACATGATCACATCGGCTGGCACTTCAATAAGGACGATCGCGCCGACACCACTAAAGAAAGCCCTGCGGAGTTTGCCATCGCTTCCGCCGGAAACGCTTACGTCACGCTCATGGCCGGATTTACTACGATTCAAAGCTTGGGCGCGCTGACCGATTTGGATCTTCGTGACGCGATCGCACGGGGAATCATTCCCGGTCCTCGCATCCTCACTTCCCTTACCCCTCTGACGGAAAACTCCGGGACGCCGGAACAGATCCGAGCACTGGTCCGTGAACGCGTCAAGCAGGGAGCGGATTGCATAAAACTCTTTGCGACAAAAAGCATTCGGGATGGTGGCGCTCAAACCATGACCGATGCCCAAATCCAAGCGGCGTGTGGAGAAGCTACGAAGTTAGGGAAACGGTCCGTAGTTCACGCTCATGCATCGGGCGGTGCAAAAGCGGCCGCGCTCGCCGGGTGCACCAGTGTGGAACACGGCTCCATGCTGGACGATGAAACCTTGGATCTGATGGTCCAACACGGCACGTACTTAGACCCCAATGTTTCCACCACGCACAACTATTTGGAGCACAAGAAAGAGTACCTGGGAATCGGAAACTATACCGAGGAAGGCTTCGCTGAGATGGAGCAAGCGTTGCCCATTCGGCTAGCCACGCTTCGCCGCGCATTGGCTCGCCATGTGAAGATCGTGTTCGGTACAGACGCCGTTGCCGGCGCGCACGGCCGAAACGCCGAAGAATTTATTTACCGAGTCAAGGACGGTGGGCAAGCGCCCATGGCTGCACTCGTCAGCGCGAATTCCGTGGCGGCGGAAGCGCTCCGGCTGACAAACGTCGGAACTCTTGCACCAGGTATGCAGGCCGATTTGATCGCGATGGATGGTGATCCGGTTAAGGACATTACCGCTGTTCGCCGTATAGTCTTTGTTATGAAAGCAGGAAAGGTTTATCGCAATGTTCACTAAAGCCGTTTTTGGTATAGCAGCCTGTGCGCTTGGACTCGCCGCGCAGGATCAGCCGATCGTCATACAGGCAGGAATGCTGATAGACGGGAAAGGCGGGGTTCAACGAAACGTCGCCCTGACAGTAGTGGGGTCGAAGATCGAGAAGGTAGGTGGAAGCGCCAAAGCCGCCACCTACGATCTCCGAAAAATGACCGTGCTGCCCGGGATGATTGACACCCACGTCCACATTGGATGGCATTTCGGTCCCGATGGACGGTACCAACCGAGAGACGCGTCTCAAGTCGACGCCCTGGGGTACGCGATGGAAAACGCGTACGTAACGTTGATGGGCGGCTTCACTACCGTGCAGAGTGTCGGTAGTCCGATCGATGGCGATCTGCGAACCGCGATCAATCGAGGTGTCCTCCCCGGCCCGCGCGTCCTGACTTCCTTGCGTGCCATCAACAATCCTGCCTGGACGCCGGACCAGATTCGCGAAGCGGTTCGCAAGATGAAGGCAGATGGTTCGGATCTGGTGAAGATCTTCGCATCGAAGAGCTTTCGCGACGGTGGTGGCGCGACTTTAAGCAAAGAACAGATTGAGGCGGCGTGTGGTGAGGCGAAAGCGCAGGGGCTACGAACGCTGGTTCATGTGTACGGTCCTGAAACCATCACGCAGGTTTCCGACGCCGGCTGCACGGCAGTAGAACACGGAACATTGATTACGCCCGAAGTGCTCAAACATCTGGCGGCAAAGGGCACTTACTTCGATCCGAACATTGGCTTGGTGGCCCAGAATTATCTGGAGCACAAAGCGAACTACCTCGGCATCGGGAACTATACGGAAGAAGGCATGGCGGCCATGTCGCGTTCCATTCCGATCTCTCTGAATGTCTTCAAGGAAGCGCTCGCCACACCTGGTTTGAAAATAGTGTTCGGTACCGACGCAGTTGCCGGCGCTCACGGCCATAACGTAGAAGAATTGATCTATCGCGTCCAGAAAGGTGGGCAGGATCCGAAGGCGGCTATCGCGTCAGCAACATCCATTTCCGCTGAGTCCATGAGCATGGGCAACCAAATCGGGACTCTTGCACCGGGATTTGAAGCTGACCTAATCGCGGTGGACGGCGATCCTCTGAAAGACATCACCGCCCTTCGGCGTATAGTGTTCGTGATGAAGGGCGGCAAGATATTTAAGTTTCGGCCTCAATAGACGGCCAGAGGAAACACATGGGATTCACCCGCAGAAGCCTGATGAAGGCTATGGCCCTGTCGCCCGCGGTACTGGCCAGTTCCAGCGCCTTGGAAGCGGCTGAAACAAGCCGGCCACCGAACATCCTGTTCGTCCTCTCCGACGATCACAGCGCTCCTTATCTCGGGATCTATGGCTCCGATTGGATGTCAACGCCGAATCTGGACCGCTTTGGCACTGAAGGCATGGTCTTCGAAAGAGCCTTCACCGCCGCCCCGCAGTGCGTTCCCTCGCGCACCGCTCTGATGACAGGCCGATCCCCGGTTGCGGCTCGCATGGGCCGTTTTAGCGCGCCGCTGCCGGCCGATATCGTCACCGTGCCGGAGGTGCTCCGCACACGCGGCTATTACACCGGCGTCTGCGGACGTTATTTCCATCTCGATGGTGTAGTGAATCCCAGTCCAGTAGTCAGCCGCATCTACGAAAAGAACAATCTGCGCACCTGGAAGAAGCGCGTCGACTTCATGGATGTTTCCAACCAGTCGAATACCAACCACCTGTTTCAGCAGTTCCTCGCCGGTGCGCCGAAAGACCGGCCCTGGTTCTTCTGGATCAACTACAACGACCCGCACCATCCGTGGGATACGTCCGTCCGCCCTGCCGATCCCGCCGCCGTCAAACTCCCGCCGCATTTGCCCGACCTGCCTGGAGTGCGCGGCGACCTGGCCCGTTATTGCGCTGAGATCGAACACGCCGATCGCGATTTTGGCCAAGCGATGGAGATCCTCCGCAACAGCGGAATGGAATCCAACACGATGGTGTTCTTCATGGGCGATAACGGCATGGCGCTGCCGCACGGCAAGGGTTCACTCTACGATCCCGGCCTGAACGTCCCGCTGATGGCGCGCTGGCCAGGGCATATTAAGCCAGGCCGAACACGTACCCTGATCTCGGGCGAAGACGTTGCCGCGACATTCATGCAGGCCGGAGGCGGCACACCCCCGCCCGGTGTCAGCGGGCGTAGTTTCCTCCCACTGCTCACCGGCGGAACTTACGAGCCGCGCGACTACATCTTCGCTGCCCGGCTGCACCATGGCAACGGAACATTCACGCCGCAGAGCAAATCAAGCACGTTCGATCTGTCTCGTTGCGTCCGCAGTAATAAGTACAAGCTGATCTACAACGTTACGCCGCAAATGGAATACCAGCCCGTCGACAGCGCTCAGGATCCCGGCTGGCAGGAGATGGTGGTCGCCCACGAGGCAGGCAAGCTGAAACCTGAAATTGAACAGACCTATTTCGCGCGCCCCCGCCCCACACTGGAGCTCTACGATCTGGATGCCGACCCCAGCGAACTGCACAACCTGGCCGGTAAGCCGGAGATGAAGGACATACAACAAACACTCATGGCCGCTCTACAGGAGAAACTAATTCTAGACTCCGATTTCGTGCCTCCGGTGCTTCAGGAGGCAGCGGTTCCACAGGTACAGCGGGGCAAGACAAAGTAGTGGCGATTGAGCAGCGCAATGACACACATAGAAAGACGTAAATTCCTGAAATTATCGGGGGCCGCAGCAGGGCTCGCGTTCGCATCCTCCGCAACACAGGCTTTTCAGACAAGCGCGGCACCGAGGCCGAACATCGTGTTCATCCTCTGCGATGACCTCGGCTTCGGCGACGTCGGTGCGTTCTACCAAAACCAGCGCGCTGCGATGAAGGATCGCGCCATCCCGTCCTTCGGTACGCCCAACATCGACACCCTGGCCAGGGACGGAGTCAAGTTGATGCAGCACTACAGCGGAGCGCCGGTTTGCGCGCCCTCGCGAGCATCTCTGCTCACTGGCTTAACGCAGGGTCACGCCACGGTGCGCGATAACCAGTTCGATAAGGCTCTGGACGATTCGCACACGCTTGGCACGGTCCTCAAACAAGCCGGCTACGCCACTGCCGCCATCGGCAAATGGGGTCTGCAGGGTGGCGATTGGCAGAATCCGAAGAACAAGAATCCGCCGCTGGACGCCTCGGCTTCCAGCAAGGCCGCTGAGTATGCGACATGGGACTCCTTTCCGACAAAACGCGGCTTCGATTATTTCTTCGGCTACGTGCGTCACGTCGATGGCCACTTCCACTACCCCAAGGAAGACGGCCGTGAGGTCTGGCAGAACGATCGCGAAGTCGCCTCCGATCTCGACAAGTGCTACACCAGCGATCTGTGGACCGCGCAGGCCAAGAAGTGGATTACCGATCAGACCCGCGGCAATCCCAAGCAGCCGTTCTTCGTCTATTTAGCCTATGACACCCCGCATGCTAAGCTGCAAAACCCGCCCTGCCCTTATCCCAGCGGTGGGGGCCTGCACGGTGGCGTTCAATGGACGGGCAAGCCCCACGCCATGCTCAACACCGCGACGGGTGAGCCTGACAGCTACATGTTTCCCGAGTACGGGAAAGCAACTTGGGACCACGATCGCAACCCCGCAACTCCGGAGGTGCCATGGCCGGACGTGCAGCAGCGTTATGCAAACGATGTGCGCCGCATTGACGCCGGTGTTGGAGACGTTCTGCAGCTATTAACAGACCTCAAGATTGACAACAACACGCTGGTCGTCTTCACCTCCGATAACGGTCCTTCGATTGAGTCCTACATCGAGGGTGAACCCTACGAACCAACGTTCTTCCGCGGGTATGGCCCCTTTGACGGCATCAAGCGCGACACCTGGGAGGGCGGCATGCGCGAGCCCACTCTTGCCCGCTGGCCGGCCATGATCCCTGCCTGGCCGCGTTGACACCCAGCCCTCCGGCCAATGGGACTGGCTCGCCACTTTCGCCGAAGTCTCGGGCCTGCCGGTACCCGCGGCATCCGATGGCGTCTCACTCATCGGCTCCCTCACAGGCCGTGCCTCGCGCCGCGCCAGCACCATCTATCTGGAATACTTTCAGCCCGGAAATACGCCAAACTTCAGCGACTTTTCCCCAACGCACCGCGGCCGCAAACGCGCCCAGATGCAAAACATCCTCTTAAACGGCTATATGGGTGTCCGGTATAACGTGAAATCGGCGGATGACGATTTCGCGATTTACGATCTCACGAAAGACATTCAGGAAGCTGACGACCTGGCCAAAAATCCTAAACAGGCCGGACTCCAAGCAGCCATGAAGGCGCGCGTGTTGCAAGTGCGCGTTCCGAACGCCAGCGCGCCAAGGCCCTATGACAAAGCCCCGGTACCGCCGGTCGCCCAAGCCCCGACTGGCGCGCCAGGTCTCTCCTATTCACTCTTCCAGGGCAAATGGCCATGGATACCGGATTTTCGGACCTTGAAACCTATCAAGCACGGCACGGCGGAGTCCCTTGATCTGGCCATCGCCGCCGGAATGCCGGAATTCGGTGCCGCGTTCGAAGGTTATTTTCACGCGGCTCAACCCGGCGAATACACATTCACTCTCACAACGGACACCGGCGCTATGGTGTTCCTCCACGATATTCGCGTGATCACCGAACGTCTGAAGCAGAAGCCGGACAAACTCACAGGAAAGGTCCTGCTCGCAGCGGGATGGCATCCGATCCGCATCTATTCCCGGCATGCCGGCATTCTAAAGCCCGCGCTTGAACTTACATGCCAGCAAGGCCCGGCAGGCGAATACAAGTTGTCGCGGGAAGTACTTCGATCCGCCCTTAGCTAACGGCTTGCCGATCGCCAAGATCACGGCTTAAACCGGCGTGGTCGGAAGTTCATAACCAGTCAGGCCTTCGCTGGCACGGGCGGGATCGTAGCCGGGGTTGGGAGTGGGCATAGCGGCCGAAACTGAGCGGCGCCAGTTCACCAGAAGGCTGTGCAACTGCTTCGCTCTTGCTGACTCGCGAACGGCAAGGTTCCGCTTCTCGCCTGGGTCTTCGGTTAGGTGATAAAGCTCAGTTCTCCCGTCTTCATAAAACTCGATCAACTTCCATTCACCCAGACGAACTGCGCCCCCTGGCTTGCCACCCTGGTCGCTATAGTGCGGGTAGTGCCAGAAGAGCGGGCGCTCCGGCATCGTCTTTCCTTCAAGTAAAGGACGAAACGAGACGCCATCTACCGCACCGGTTGGTACGTGGGCAGCCTCGCAGAATGTGGGGAAGAAATCGATACTGGAGACCGGCTGATGAATGACGGAGCCAGGTTTCGAAACGCCGGGCCATCGGACAAGTAACGGCTCCCGAATGCCACCCTCGTAGAGATGTCCTTTTCCGGCACGCAGGGGCGAGTTATTGGTAATTGGAGCAACCCTTTTCCCCTGGAATCTGACACCGCCGTTATCGGAGAAAAAGACGACGATGGTGCGGCTGGCCTGACCGGATTCCTCGAGCGACCGAAGCAACTGCCCAACGGATTCGTCAGCACTCTCCACCATGGCGCAGTAAGTGGGATCTAAGTCGCCGATATCCCGCTTCTTGTACTTTTCAATCGCTTCCGCGCGTGCCTGCAACGGAGTGTGAACTGTAAAGTGAGCTTGATACAAAAAGAAAGGCTTCCCTGCCTGGGCGGTGATGAAGCGGGAACCCTCATAAGTAAGTCGTTGGGTGAGCGACTCGCCTGGCTCCAGTTTGAGGCCTGGCAGCTCAAGAGGGCCAAAGTACGCGGCCGGGTGCCCTTTGTCATCGCCCGCGATATTTAAATCGAAACCGCGGTCGGTGGGAGCATAACCTGCTCCGCCCAAATGCCATTTTCCAATCGCGGCGCTGCGGTAGCCTTGCGGGTGGAGAGCATCCGCCAGTGTTTTTTCACTTCGCGGAAGCTGGTGTTCGAAGGCTGGCGTAATGAGCTTCCAATATGGCCATTGCTTACGTCCGGGGATCCAGTCCGTCACATGCAAGCGCGCCGGATACTTGCCCGTCAGAATGCTCGCCCTTGTTGGCGAACACACGGGGCAAGCTGCGTAGGCATCGGTGAAGCGCGCGCTTTCCGCTGCGAACCGGTCAAGGTTCGGGGTATCGATAACCTTGTTGCCATAAGGGCCGGTATCGTGCCAGCCGAGATCATCCGTCAAGATGAAAAGAATATTCCAGGCGGACTCTGGCTTTTCCGCGGCGGCTAGTGCGCTTCCGGCTGCGCACTTGAGAAAGGATCGTCTAATCATAGGTGATGGTTTGCCTTACGCGGATTTTGGCACGAACACGATGTTCAGTTTTCGGGTGCCGGCTGGGTGCAGGGCTGCGGCGGCCGACAGCCCAAGAGCGCTGCGCAGGAACAAGCGGCGATTCGGCATCGCGACGGGTGTTGCCATTGCTTCACATCTTACTGCAGCAGGCTTCTGTTTTCTTTCGCCCAAATTCGACATAATAAGCCCCATGTTCTCGACCCGGCTTATCGTCTTGGTAGTCACTTGTGTTTTCTATATCAATGCCCAGGAGCCTTTCGGATCGATTCGCGGGCGGACCCTGGACGTGACGGGTTCAGCGATTGCTGGGGTGGCCGTGAAAGCCTCAGCGCAAGGTACGGGAGTGACAACCGAAACGGTAACGGGCCGGGAGGGTGAATTCTCAATCGGCTACCTTGCCCCGGGCACTTATTCGCTAACGGCAGCTACGACGGGGTTCAAAACCGCTGTCCGCACCAGTATCGAGATACGAGTAGGGGAAACGGTCAACCTGGATCTGGAACTGGCCGTGGGTGACGCGACCGAGAAAATGACGGTTTCGGAAACACCAGAACTGCTGGAATCGGATACAGCGTCCATCGGCCAGCTGGCGGATCAGAAACGAATCACCGACCTTCCCTTGCCCGGGGGCAACGCATTCGCTCTGGCGCGAGTTACACCGGGGGTAGTCAACTTGTCGGTATCGAACCATCCGACCCTGGCCCCGGCGGTGGAAGTAGTTTCGCAACTCTCCGTTGACGGAACGCGATCGGGGAACACGGAGTTTTCAATCGATGGCAGCCCGAGCATGTGGCAGCAGAATGCCTCTTTTGTGCCTCCGGTGGATACGGTTGCGCAATTCAAAGTGCAGACCGCAACCTACGATGCCAGCCAGTCTCACGCGGCCGGAGGCAATGTAAATGTCGCCCTGCGCTCCGGTACGAATCAATTCCACGGGGCGCTCTTCGAGGCTCATACTGACACGAAACTGGAGGCGATGGACCTTTTCCAGCGCCAGTTTCTTTACAATCCTTCGACTGGCCCAGTGACCAAAGACAAGATCTCTCTTGCGAACCCGCCGACCATACTGAATCACTTTGGCGCCACTCTGGGAGGGCCTGTGATTCTGCCTCGGATCTTCGACGGCCGAAACAAAACATTCTTCCTCTATGGATTTGAGGGATTGACGAGGCCCAGCACGGAAAGGGGTAATTACATCTATAGCGTCCCGACTCTGGCTGAGCGCATGGGCGACTTCTCTTCTTTACTAAAGCTTGGATCTTCTTACCAGATCTATGATCCGGCAACAACGGTACCTGCTGCGAACGGTCGGTTCGCCCGGCAGCCATTAGCCAACAATATGATTCCGGCAAGCCGGTTAGATCCTACAGCCCTCAAACTTTTGAACCTATACCCCTTGCCGAACGTCGCGGGCAACGCTGACGGAAGCAATAACTACTTTCACCCCAGCCCCAGTTACAACGAATACTTTTCTCACCTGGCGCGGGTGGACCAGAACTTTAGTGAGAAGAACCGGCTGTTTGGGAGATACCAGCAGTTCTACAACCTCTTCGTCTCAGGGGAGAACCTTGCGACAGGAGCGAACCAGAACAACCGTTACCGCTACAGCAAAGGCATAGGACTGGATGATATCTATGTGTTCAGCCCGCAATTCGTAATGAACTTACGGTACGGATGGTCGCGCTTCATCCAGCGTTTTACACCTCAAGAAGCAGGCTTCGACCTGGCGGGTTCAGGCTTTTCAACTTCCTTGACTTCGCAGATTGCCCCGGGTGCGGTCACCTTGCCGCAGATCAACGTGGACGGGTTGGTCCAACTCGGAAGCTCGTACGCCAGCGGGAACTTTACGAACTATCACACCTGGGCAGCAGAGTTTACCCGTTTACACGGCCCTCATTCCGTTCGGTTCGGCGCAGAATTTCGTTTGTATCGCGAAACGGACAACAGCCTTACGTACGCAACGCCACGCTTAGATTTCTCTTCCACGTATACGAACGGGCCGCTGGACAACTCCGCGGCTGCCCCTATCGGGCCCGGTCTGGCGTCATTCCTGTTGGGTATCCCGACGGGCGGCCGTTTGGACACGAACGCATCACTGGCGGAACAAAGCACTTCTACCGGCTTGTATATTCAGGACGATTGGAAAGTAAATACCCGCTTGACCTTGAATGTGGGTATTCGTTATGACCTGGAGACCGCCCCGACCGAACTGCACAACCGCAGCGTGCGGGGCTTTGACTTTACCGCCGCGAGCCCTGTAGGGGCTTTGGCGCTTGCGAACTATTCCGCCAATCCGATCCCGGATATTCCCCTCGCCCAGTTCGCCGTGAAAGGCGGTGTTCAATTTGCAGGGTCCGGTGGGCAGCCGAGAGCACTATGGAACGCGCCAAAAACGAACTTCGCTCCGCGCGTGGGTCTTGCATTCCGTTTGGATCGCCAAACAGTGCTGCGATCGGGCTACGGCTTGTTTTATGTACCTTTAACCATTGATCGTCTTTCGGTGATTCAGAGCGGCTTTTCTACCAGCACTGCGCTGGTACCCACCACGGATAGCGGGCAACACTTTGTCGCGACACTCGCGAATCCCTTTCCGAATGGTCATCAGTTGCCCAGCGGAGCGGATCTTGGATTAGCCACGAATTTAGGGCAGGCAGTCACGTTTTTCAATCCGTATCCAAAGAATGGTTATCAACAGAGATGGAGCTTCAGTCTGCAGAGACAGATTGGGTCTACTGCTGTGGTGGAGGTCAGTTATGTAGGGAATCGCGGCACGCGGCTTCCGGTCACTCGCGAGTTGGACGCTGTCCCGAATCAGTACCTCAGCACCAGCGCAGTGCGTGACCCAGCGGTGATCAACCATTTGACTCAGCAAGTGGCGAATCCGTTTTACCCTGCGTTGCCAGGGACTGGTCTTTCCTCACGGACCGTGCCGCTCAACCAATTGCTGCGTCCGTTTCCTCAGTTCACAAGCATCTTGGAAGACCAGCCTGTCGGATATTCCTGGTATCACTCTATGCAAGCTACTGCGGAGCAACGCTTCACGCATGGCTTCACAGTTCGCGGAAATTACACATGGTCGAAGTACATGGAAGCGAACAGTTTCTTAAACGCAGGAGATGCGCAGCCTGTGAAAAGTATTTCCGATCTGGACCGCACTCACCGGGTTACCGGGACTGGCGTGTGGGAGCTGCCGGTGGGACCGGGACGCGCCTTACTGCCGGGAGCGCACGGTCTTATCGCGTCTCTTGTTGGCGGCTGGCAAGTGAATGCCGTATGGCAATGGAACACCGGTGCTCCACTCGGTTTCGGGAATGTCTTGTATTACGCGGATCTGCCCTCTATCGCGAGCGGTAACCAGACGCTGGGACAGTGGTTTCAGGTAGATTCCTTCGAGCGGAACCCCGCCAAGCAGCTGGCGAATAACTTGCGCACCTTCCCGTTACGTTTGAGTGGAGCGCGCGCCCCGGCTACCAACAACTGGGACATCTCCGGTTTCAAGACCTTCAAGGTGCGCGAGCTATTTTCGTTACAGTTTAAGAGTGAGTGGCTCAATGCTTTGAATCACTCAGGATTGAGTGCACCGAATACCGTTCCGACCAGTGGATCTTTCGGACAAGTGACCAGCACCAATGGGTTTCCCCGCCAAATCCAATTTGCCCTTAAGCTTATTTACTAAGTGTTCGGGTTTGGTTTGTCCCCAACTTTACCGCGCCTGAGTTCGGGTCTTCAAATCGAAGCGATCGCCGCTCTTGAGAAAATACATCTCCTTGCCTGCGGTCGTGATGGCCACCTTGCTTTTGCCCAGAACCGTGAAGGAATCTCCATGAACAAGGATCGCGGTTCCTTCATCGATTCCGATACCTAACAACTCCGGATGTGCGTTCACTACCGCCGCCATGTCGTGTTCTCGCTTACGCGTCAGGATGTGCTGATCGATCGCGGCGTTTTTCAGAAATCCCATGCCTTGCTCATAGCCGGGCGCCATCATGATCTCGTTCCCTGATTTTGCTCCGCGCACCAGGTAGGAGCCTTGAATCGTCGCGCCCGCGGAGGAACCGCCGATCGTACCGCCCCTCTTCAACAAAGCAAATAGCTCTTTCTCCGTCCTGGTGCCCAAGTAAGAATCCACCAGGTGCCACTGCCGTCCCCCGACGAACCAAACTGCCTTCGCATGCCGAATCGGTTCGACAAACTCTTTCGAATCCGCCGTGGCGCGATCGGCCGTATGAAGAAGCGTGAGATGCGTGGCGCCCGCTTTCTTCAGAAACGTCCCGTCCAGATAGCTGGGTTTATATTCAGCGGACCCCGCCGCCGTAGGAATCACCACGATCGGGGCATCCTTACCACCCGCTAATTCAAAAAACTTATCCACCAACTCCGGCCCTAGCGTGCCTCCTCCGACAATCATCAGAGTTCCGCGCGCGGGACCCGCCGTGGCACCGTAACAGGCAGCCGCTGCAAGAAATAGACCAAGAACTTTGCTTTTCATAGTGTGGGTACAAACAACTCCAGTTTGACCGTATAGGTTGTGCTCTGCCCGGCTTTGAGCATTTGCATGCCGGTATCCGCGCCGTGCCAGATTTTGCTGAACGGCTCTGCGAAATTGAACTGAGGTTCCAAAACCACGAACTGTTTGTCTATCGGCGCGTACACCTGAATTGCATGAATCTCCGGTGAGGATGCCGTAATCCGTATGCCATACTTCGCCGCCGGATCGGAGATGGTAGCCACGGTCGCGCCGGTGGCATCTTTCTCGAGGTCAATAAACGTGTCGTCCATAAACAATTTGCCTAGCGCCGCACCCGTGGTTTTGGAGAAATCGTACGGCGTCCCTGCCACGGGAACTTTCCCACCTGTGGGAAGCACATCATCATAGTTGTTTACGAGCCCGCGCGACCGCGCTGGGACGTGAATCCTGGCTTGTGTACGGTCACCGGAGGGCAGCTTGAAATAGGGGTGCCATCCGATCCCGATCGGCACTATTTCCGTCCCGACGTTCGTCGCCTTTACGCTAAGCAGGAACGCGTCTCGCTGCAGGCTCACGTTCACGCTTAAATCGGTCGAACCCGGCCAGTGTCCGTTGAAATTCCCGGCGTGATAGAGAGCGGAAGCCGAGGTAGCGTCGTGCTTCACATCCGTCATTTTTGCATCCAGAATCAGGCCGTGCATCGCGTATTTGGGCGCGCCTGCGTTCTTGCCGTGCCAGTTGGCGGGCAAATCGTATTGCCGGCCCATGATGTCAGTCTTGATGGTCTTACCATCCTGCGACAGTTGTCCCGTAATCCGATTGGCGTAAGGCACCAGGATCGCGCCCCCTCCGGCGAAACTCTTGTTGCCGATCATGTCATCGGGGCCGCCATTCATCAGCGCCGCGGCTTCTGGAAGCGAAAGCGCGTCCAACACGTCAATCTCGCCCTTCCCCGGCAGGTAGGCGCGGATTTGATATGTGTTCATACCCCGTCCGGGCAGAAGATCCGCCCCGGTAAATTGCAGCTGGTCCCCGGAACGCTCGCGCTCCAGGGTAACCGCGGGTTGGCCGCCTATCTCGATTGTCTGCATGGTTTTCGGTTTAGAACAGGCGGCAAGCGCCAGCGCAATTCCAATGAGCCCCGCTCTCTTCATGTTCGTCAATTGTAAGGCAACCGGAACGTAAAGCTAAAATGGTGCGCATGCGAAAAGCTTTCTGCCTGTTACTTACGCTCGCCGGCCTGGCCGCGGCGGCTACGGATCATCCGGCTGCCGTGGCGGGAATCTATGAAGGCACCGTAGCGGTGAAGAATGCTGATGGGCGAAAAATCATGTTGAACCTAAAGCAGGATGGCACCAGCGAATTTCGCGACGGAGCAAAGTCCGTGCCCGGCCAGTGGAGTGCCGCGGGCCAGGAACTTCGGGTGCAACCAGCGGAGGCAGGCGCGCCGATGGTCTGGAAGATCGGCAAGAACCTGTTGACCCTGCGCGAGGCGGATAAAACGCTTTACGGAAAGAAGGGGCTGGTGCTCAGGCGTCCGCGATAGGCCGGATAAGGGATATAAAGGATGGAGCCGTTGACCGGGATTGAACCGGTGACCTCGTCCTTACCAAGGACGCGCTCTACCATCTGAGCTACAACGGCTTGCTGCAAAAGCACTTTGAAACTGGTGGACAGGGAAGGATTCGAACCTTCGTAGCCCATAGGACGGCAGATTTACAGTCTGCTGGTATTAACCACTCACCCACCTGTCCGTCTTTCCGGTCCCGAAACAATACGAACCTTGAAACGTAAGGCCGCCCCTGTTTGGAAACGCCTCACCCGATAGGATACCTCACGCTCTGGCCAATCACAAGAAACGGGCTATGGGCTCCGCAGCTCCATCGCCTGCGACGAGCTATTCCGCTCCCTAAACTCCCTGCACCAAATGAAACAAAGTATTGGTAATCGCCAGGCTAGTCCCCTGAATCCAGTAACCCAAATTAGTAAATTGATACGCCAGCAGTAACAGGATAAATCCGAAACGCGCCAGCTCGTTATATAAGAAAGCGGGAAAGCGCAGCGCGATCAGTATCTTCGAACCATCAAGCGGCGGTACCGGAATCATATTGAACACCGCCAGATATACGCTCAACTTCGCGGCCGCCGTTGCAAATTCGGAAAGATCCGTAAATACCCTCGCAGTTGCCACCGAAATCAGAATCAGCACGATCGCGAATAAAATATTCATAACAGGCCCTGCCAGCGCAACCAGAAGCAGCCCGTTCAAGCCCCAGCGCAGCTTCGACACGTTCGTGTTCACCGGTTTTCCCCATCCGATGAACCCACCCGTAAACAGAGTCGAAATAAACGGCAGCAGCGTCGTTCCGATCCAATCGATATGCGCCAACGGCTGCAGAGTCACCCGGCCTTCCAACTCCGGCGTGTCGTCTCCTAATTTGGTCGCCACCCACGCATGGGCGAACTCATGCGGTGTAGTAAGCATCCACAAAATCGCCACGTTAATGAGTGCGTGGATAAAGTCATCTTGCGTGGGATTCAATTCCCCATAGTACCCTAGCCAGGTATGCGCATTACCGCAATCGAGACCCTTCATCTAGGCCGCGGCATCACCGTCCATGCCGGCCCGATTCAGTGGCTTTGGGTCCGTATTCACACCGATGAAGGTCTTCATGGTCTGGGCGAAACTTACCCCTTCCCCGATACCGAAAAAGCCGTGATTCACAAAGTGCTCGCCCCGCTCCTCCTCGGCCGCGATTCCTCCCAGATCGACCTACTCTGGGCCGACATGCTCTCCGCCCTTTCCTACAGCGGATGGGCCGGCGCCGAAATGCGGGCCATCAGCGCGATTGATGTCGCGCTTTGGGATTTGGCCGGAAAACGCGCCCGTCAGCCTATCTATCAGTTACTCGGCGGAGCCTCGCGGACCGCCATTCGCACGTATAACACCTGCTATGACCATATCGACTTCATGCGGGAGCCCGTGCGGCTGGCTGAGGAACTGGCTGCTTCCGGAATTCACGCCATGAAGATTTGGCCCTTCGATGCAGTAGGGCGCCAAAACCGTGGCCAATTCATCACTGCCTCACAGATGGCCGAAGCCCTGGAACCCGTGCGTCTGATCCGCGAAGAATTCGGCGACTCCATGGAGATTGCGCTCGAATTCCATGGCTTCTGGAATCTCCCTACGGCCATAAAAATTGCGCAAGCGCTGGAAGAGTACCAGCCAATGTGGCTCGAAGAGATGCTCCCGCAAGACAACCTGGGAGCTTACGCGCAGCTCGCCGGCGCTACCAGCCTGCCTCTCTGTGTGAGCGAGCGCCTGATGACTCGCTGGGGATTCCGCGAGCTTTTCGAAAATAGCGCCGCGCGGATCGTAATGCCCGATATTTCCTGGTGCGGCGGTATTTCCGAAGCGAAGAAAATTGCGAGTATGGCCGAAACCTGGTATCTGCCGATTGCCCCACACAACTGCGGTGGCCCCGTGCTGCATGCGGCGACTCTGCATCTCGCAGCCAACGTGCACAACCTTTTCATTGCCGAATCCGTCCGCCGTCATTACCTCGACGAATATCGAAACATCGTGACGAACATAACCCAGCCCGCGAACGGCGAATTTCCCCTCCCACCCGGCCCGGGCCTCGGGATCGAACTCACGCCCGAAGTCCTGGCGCGCCCCGATCTCACCATCGACCGTTCCGCTTAATTCACCTTCGTGTGTTTATCGAAAAACTCAAACATCCCTTCGAAATTCGGGACGACGACGTTGACATGATTTCCCCCGGGAACCTCGACATACTTGACCTCAGCCCCCGCTTTTTTCATCGCCTGAACCATACTCCGCGATTGCGAAACATTCACAGTCGGATCGGCATCGCCATGCACGACAAACTGAGGAACGTGCTTCAGCTTTTCAGCGATGGCCACATTTCCGCCTCCAGAAAACGGCGCCAGAGCGGCAAAAAGATCCGGATGGTCCGCCGCCACCGACCAAGTGCCATAAGCACCCATAGAATGCCCGCCCAGATAAATCCGGTTTGCATTCACTTTATAGGCGCGCTGCACGTCCGCCAGGACATCGAGCACATCTTGTTCTGCCGCCCCCAGATACATCGCAGCCGGTTCCCGGCCCTTCGGCGCGGCCACCAGGTAGCTGTGTTTTTCGGCAAGCTTTGTTAACGCGCCATTGCCGTAAGCATCGAACAGCGTGTTCTGGTCGCCGCCCATGCCATGTAACATCACAACCAAAGGATAAGAACTCGACGGATTGTAATCCGTCGGAACATAAAGACGGTAAGGCTGATAAGTTCCATCCACCTTTGACTTGTAATATTTCTCTAAGTCCCCAAACCGGTTTTGAAACGGGTTGTTCCCCTTCTCGAAAGCCCCAAGCATCTGCTCGGCTTCATTCAAATCGTTCGTGAAATCCACTCGGGAAAGTCGTTCGCCTTCCGCCCCACGGTCCGCATATTCCACTCGTGTGATGTGACCCTCGGCAGTGGCTAACTCAGGTGTCGTTGCAGGCAGCTTGGCCGCCCGGGCCAGATCGTTTTTCACACGCGTCATCATCGTGCGACGGATCTGCACCGGAATGCTCTTCTCGCCCAAGCCTTCGAAATTTGCCAGAATCCGGTAATCGCCATCGGCGACATCGGGAATCGTCACCTCCGTTTTCAGGCCCGCCTTCGCAAACGAAACATTCACCTGTCCGATGGTCTTCAAGAATTCAGGACTGCCTTTACCCGGCGCTGGCATCAGCGAAACTTCAAGCGAGGGCTTTTTCGAGACGGGCTGATCGGGCTCGAAAATCTGACCAAACTTTAACCCGACGCGCTCCCCCTGTTTCAATATGTAATGGTCAGCTTTCATGGTGAGAGCTGCCTGCCAGGCATGTTCCGGTGTCCAGGGCTTCTGTTCCAGAATCGCAAGCGCGTGATCGAAATCTTTCTGCGCCACTCCATAGTTTCCAGCGAGCCGCGCCTGATTCGCCGCCGCGATCAGCGGGTCTACCTCGGCTAGCTTCTCTTTCGGGAGCTTCGAGGTGTTCCGCAGCGTGGTGGCGTGAACCAGCGTTGACAGCGCAACGCCGGCGTCCTGCGCCACCGATGCGAGCGCAAATAGGAAAAAGATGCAAAAGGGTTTCATGACTTACAAGATGATGGTACTTCCGTCGCTCGAGAACCTGCTAACCCGGAGCACACCGCACCCGCGCGCCACCTTGAAAGCGACTGTTCCATAGCGTTCTTTCCGGAACATTGTCCCCGGTGCTATCGTCTAATCATCATGGTGATGGAGAGCCGCGCCGGGCGCTTTGCCGCGCTTGCCGCTGTCCTGATTGCCGTTTGGTCCTTACCGCTGGTTCGCTCGAACCTCGCACGACTCTGCTTCTCTCCCGGTTACGACGATAGCCGTCTGGTCACGATCGACCGGGACACCATCCACCACAACAGCGGCTACGGTGCGGTCGCCCCCAATGTCATGGATGCCTGGCGTAAAAAGGCCAAGAGCTTCACTTCATTTCAGCCGATCGAACGCTGGACGTCTCCCGAAGGCATTCACACCGAGCGGATCTCTGAGGGTCTTCTCGAATCGATTGGCGTCCAACCCTGGCGCGGACGCATGCTCCATTTCAGCCCCGAATATGAAGCGCTCGCCAGCTACGAAGTTACTCACGGCGACCCTGCCTGGATTGGCCGCACCGTCCAGTTACGTTTCCGCTCGTATCGCATTACTGGCATCATGCCGCCCAAGATTTCGTCTTCTCTCGAGGCAGAGCGAATTTTGGATCGCGCTCCCGCCCGACGCGAGGAATCTGGAATTCATTGGCCGTCTGAAACCGGGCGCGACCCGCGCAACGGCGCAAGCCGAATTGCGAAAACTGTCGCACGATGCTCGCCACTGGGGCACCCAGAAACTGGAAGTGATCACGCTTAGACGCAATCGGCAGGAGGCTCTCTGGTTTGCCCTTTCGATTCTTCAATGGAATTTCCTGTTCGTCGTCGCGCTTTCCATTCGCGGATGGTACAAGTTTCTGAAATCGCAGAGCCAGAAAATTCCTAAATTGCATCAGGCGCGTTTTCTTGGCTTCCTTCTTCTGAAGACCGCCGTCCTGCTCCTGCCTTTAGTCCTGGTTTGGATTTTGTTTGTCGATCCCGAAGTGCAGAAGTATCTCTCCGCTTTGGCGGGCTGGAGTCTGCCTGTTTTCTTCTGGCTTTATACGCTCGCGGCGTGGGGACTGACGTTCTGGAGCTTGAACGATCAGCGAAATCGTTGCCGTACCTGCCTGCATCACCTTCGCATGCCGGTGAATCGCGGCTCTTACAGCAGCCTGGTGATCGACCGGCCTGCCGTAGAATCGATCTGCATTTTCGGCCATGGCACTTTATACGTTCCCGGTACGCATCTCTTGGATCTGGATTCCGTCAACTGGACCGTCAATCAGGAAATGTGGACTCAGTTGGCTGTCTAGCCGTATAGTGCTTTTTTTTACACAAGGCCAATTGGATTTTTAGATCTGGCCGTCTATGTGCAATTTCTCCCATCGTTGGAGGAAAGAATGTTCTTGAAGAGTAAGCTAGCAATCGGCATCATCTCGGCAGCTCTTATGTTGTCTGCTCAATCATCAGACAACAGTAAGGTCAACAAGCGCGATCAAAACAAGATGGCGCCGACAGCCGATAACCAGAAGAATAACAAATCGGATATTCAGATTACGGCCGATATCCGCAAGTCGATTATGGCGGAAAAAAGCTTCTCCACTTACGCGCACAACGTGAAAATTGTGACTCGTCATGGAGCGGTTACGTTGAAGGGCCCTGTCCGGACGGACGAAGAAAAGACATCAGTGGAAGCCAAAGCGAAGGAAGTCGCTGGAGCCGACAAGGTGACCAGTCAAATTACGGTGGTCCCGAAGAAAGGGAAGACCACGAAGTCCGCATCCTAACCCCAGACAACAAGGAGACTACAAAAAAATGGCTAATACATCAGTATTTGGAATTTATCCGACGCGGGCTCACGCCGAGGAAGCAGTTGATGCATTGCGCACCGCGGGATTCCGCGCCGAGGATATCTCGGCTCTTTTCCCCGACAACCATGGCTCGAAAGATTTCGCCCATGAAAAAAACACGAAAGCTCCCGAAGGCGCCACTACCGGTGCTTCCACCGGCGCCGTGACGGGTGGTGTGCTGGGTTGGCTCGCCGGCATCGGAATGCTTGCGATTCCTGGCGTCGGCCCGCTGATTGCGGCCGGCCCGATTATGGGTATGCTCGCGGGTGCGGGCATCGGTGGCGTCACCGGCGGTCTCATCGGCGCCCTGGTAGGCATGGGGATTCCCGAGTACGAAGCGAAGCGGTATGAAGGCCGCGTGAAGGAAGGCGGCATTTTGATGTCCGTCCATTGCGATTCGTCCGATTGGGTGAGCAAGGCAAAGGATGTTTTACATCGCACTGGTGCCGAAGACGTAGCTTCAGCCGGCGAGTCACATGCGGATTTCGCCAAGCATGACCATCCCGTAAATCGAGCCACTTCCGCTATCGAGAATGAAGCGGACCGCGGGCGCGACTACGCCAACCGGACTACCTCGGCTGTCGAGAATGAAGTGGACCGCGGGCGCGATTACGCCAACCGCACCACGTCGGCTGTCGAGAATGAAGTGGAACGCGACCGGGATTACCCCAACACCCGTACCACGGGTGGCGGAACCACGTACTAAGCAGTTAGTTTTGGCTGGTCTAAGCCCGGTATCGAAAGCCCCGAGAGCAGGTGAGATGCATCCATCGCCTGCTCTTGGCCTTTCTGGCAACATAAGAATGTGAAACAAATTGTTCTTCCCGTCCTGCTCGTTATAGCTCTTACCAGCTGCTCAAAACCTCCGGAATCGTCATCAGTCCTCCCCAAAGACAAGAAATCCCCAGAACTTTATAAAGTCGCATTGGACACCAGCAAAGGTCCGGTTGTAATCGAAGTACACCGCGATTGGGCGCCTCTGGGCGCCGACCGATTTTACACGCTGGTGGAGAGCGGTTATCTCGACCAGGCCCGTTTTTTCCGTACCCTCCCGCACTTCATGACGCAGTTCGGTCTGGCCGCTGACCCAAAAGTCACGGCCCGCTGGGAAGGCACCGAACTCGTTGACGATCCCGTTCGCCAGAGCAATACACGGGGTATGGTCACTTTCGCGAAACGCGGCCCAAACACCCGCACTACACAGCTTTTTATCAACGTTTTCGACAACTCCCGCTTGGACGCTGATGGGTTTGCACCATTCGGACGCGTTACCAGCGGAATTGACAATGTCGACGAGTTTTATAACCTTTACGGCAACGCTCCGGAGCAGGGCATGATCAAGCAGCAGGGCAATGCTTATCTCGCTCAGGCCTTCCCGCTTTTGGACTATATCAAGACCGCGCGAATCGTTCCATAGACAGACAGCCCTGATATTCTTTAAGGACAAATGAACGGATCCGCCGCCAACCCGAAGCACGACATTATCGACACCGCTATGAGCGAAGCGTCGTTTAAGATTTTTTTACATGCGCTGCAATCTGTTTCGCCCCTGATCGACCATCTTAAAAGCGCGGGGCCCTTCACCGTCTTTATGCCTACCGATCAAGCTTTTGGCGCACTCCCGCCCGGAACCATCGAGGACCTCGAGAAACCCTTCAATTCCGACCGCCTCACAAAGCTGATCAAATACCACATCGTTAAGGGCGAGCACCTGTCGGGCGAAGTAAAAACGATGCAGACCCTCGAAACTGAAAACGGGGATAGGCTCGCCGTGCTCAGCGACGGCAACGGCTTGAAAATTAACAACGCGATGGTTCTGGGCCGCGACATCGTCTGCACAAACGGCGTGATTCACGCCATCGATTCTGTGCTGCTGGGCTTCTGACCATGCGGCCGCCACTATGACGGTCCAGTTAACCTATACGCCGCTATTGCTGGTTAACCCGTAACCAAGCGGATCTGCGCCGTGTGGTGCCGTCCATGCCATGAATACAAGTTCGCGGTTTTCACGAGAGTCATCACGCCCAACGCCGGGTGCCGGAATGTCCGCTTCCACTGCTCAGAGCTAAGGGAACGCAACAAGTGATTCCATCGCTCATGCAGCGCCTCCAGCAATACCAGTGAAACCTCCGGAGGGGTTAGACGATTGTCCGCCAACTCCGCCCACTTATCTTCCGCATAGGGCTTGATCAGCGGCTCTTCTTCCGTTAGCGCCAATTTGAATCGCGTATAGCTCTGCATGTGGCTTTCGGGCAGATGATGAACCACCTGCCGCACGGTCCACCCGCCCTCCCGGTACGGCGTCTCCCACTGTTGCTCATTGAGCCCGCGAACGGCATCACGGAGCCGCGCGGGAGCAGCCTGGATATCATCGATCCAGCCCCGTAAGTCAGCTTCAGTAGGGTTCACAACAGCTTCGAATTTGCCGATTGGATACTGCCGGTCCGTCATCGGTTATCTCCGTCTCACCCTGCGAGATCCCCCAGGCCAAGCTCCCACAAAAGCCACAAACGATCCGATGATCAGAATCCCCGCATTCTTCCATTGCCCCGGACTTTCAAACGAATACCCCAAACCGTAAAAGAATCCCTTTCCCGAGCAGTATGAAGACCACGAAGGCGAACAAGAACAGCAACGCCCGTAACCGCCCCGCTATTGCGAGCAATACGAGTACCAAACCCAGCACCCCAAATCCAATCAGCCAAGCCGCCAAATTCTTCTGGTCCCAAGGTAGCCACCCCAAATGCAAATCCAGGTCTCCGCTGAGCAGGGTCACCGCGGCCACTGCCAGCGCCATCGCGCACAGGATCGCCTCAAAAATCCAGCTATAAACACGCAAAACGCCTCGAATCAAATTCACTCTTGCGGTCCCCTTTCTCGAAAACGAAACTGTCAGTCTATCAAGCTTGGTTGCTATGTGCTGTTGATTCCATCATTTCCGAAGCATTACAATGGAACCAAGAGGTTACAAAGACGACAGTGCAGCGGCAGGAAGAAGCTTTGCGTCCGCGGGAGCGCGAAATTCTGCTCTCCATCGTGCGATCGTATATTGAAAACGGCGAACCTTTGGGCTCCCGCACGCTTTCAAAGCTGACCGAGCTCAAGCTTAGCCCCGCTTCCATTCGAAATGTCATGGCGGATCTCGCCGATGGCGGCTATCTTTATCAGCCCCACACCTCTGCCGGCCGAATCCCTACCGATAAAGCCCTGCGCCTTTACGTTTCCACCATTACCACGCGCCCGGAACCCGGCACGCACGATGCCCGCCTGATTGCCGGTCTGGTCAGTGAGCTAAGCGGCTTCACGTCCGTCGAAGCCTGCATTCAACGGACCAGCCAGGTGCTTGCGGAGATGACGCGAAATTGCGGAATCGCCGCCGCCCTCCCAGGGACGGATCAGGAACTGGAACACATTGAGCTGATCGGCCTCTCCGACCGCCGCGTGCTCATGGTCCTCGCCACGCGCGACCGCGTGGTCCGCAACCGTGTCGTTGCTGTTGATCACGTGATGACGCCTGACGATCTCAACAGCCTTCGGAATTATGTAAACCGGAACTTCGCCGGTTGGAAGCTGAGCGACGCCCGCCGCGAACTCCTCCGCCGCATGGAAGAAGAACGCGCCGAATACGACGCCGTTCTTCAACAGCTCAACGTTCTCTACGCCAAGGGCCTGCTCGACGTCGACCTCGAACCCTGGATCCATATGGAAGGCGCGTCGAATCTTGTGGGCCTCGATCTTCATCTCACTAGAGAGCGCATGCGGGACTTGTTTCGCGCGCTTGAGGAAAAGAAACGTGTGCTGGAATTGCTGGATCGTTTTCTCGAGGATTCCAGCCGGCAGGTCGGCGTTCACATCGGTCTGGGAGACGCGCACCCGGCCATGAAAGAACTTGCCCTGATTGGGATTTCGCTTCCTTTGCCGGGTGGTTTGCAAGCCCGGATCGCGGTATTGGGGCCGGTCCGCATGCATTATGAAAAAGTAGTCGCTTCGGTGCTTCATTTGGGCCAGGCGTTCGAACGCGCCCAGCTTTAGTCGTTCAATCCAGAAATCCTCTTGTTACCCTTAAATTGCCGTGAATCCAGAAACTAACAATCCGAGCGTTGCTGATATGCAGCCTGACAATTCCAAAACCGGTCAAGGTGCCGGTTATTCCAATCACACAAATCAAGTCGAGGATGTCTCTGGAGTTCAACTTGCCTCCGAAGTGACCGATCTTACGGCTGAGCGGGACCAGCTTTTACGGGAAAAATCCGACCTGCAGGATCGCGTCCTTCGCCTACAAGCCGAGTTCGACAACTTTCGCAAACGCAGCGAGCGCGACCGCGCTGATTTCTCCCAATATGCAGGCATGGAAACGATTCGCGAGATCCTTCCCGTGCTGGACAATTTCGATATCGCGCTGAAAACCGAAACGCAGGATAAGCATTACGCGAAAGGCATCGAACTGATTCATCAAAAAATGTTCGACAGCCTGAAAAAACTTGGCCTCGAGCCGATTGATACCGCGGGCCAGCCCTTCGACCCCCACATTCACCAAGCCATTGAGCAGGTCCAGACCGGCGACGCTCCGGACCATCACATCTTAAGCGAATTCCAGCGGGGCTACCGTTTCAAGGGCAAGCTTCTCCGCCCCTCCATGGTAAAAGTCGCCGTCCAGCCTTAACCGTACATTCCTTCCATGCCAGTGACTAAACGCGATTATTATGAGGTTCTGGGTGTCGCCCGCGATGCCGATGACAACCTGATTAAAGCCTCTTACCGCAAGCTCGCGATGCAATTCCATCCCGATCGCAATCCGGAGGACCGCAGCGCCGAGGAGAAATTCAAGGAGTGTGCCGAAGCCTATTCCGTGCTGTCGGATAGCCAGAAGCGCGCCACGTACGATCGTCATGGCCACTCCGGCGTCCAGCAGATGGAACAGGGCGGCGGCTTTGACACCAATGGGTTCGATTTAGGCGATCTCTTCAACCAGTTCGGCTTTGGCGACATTCTGGGCGGCCGGGGCCAGCGCGGCAGCCGCGTTATGCGCGGTGATGATGTTCGGTACGACCTCACCATCGATTTCGAAAATGCTGTCTTCGGCATGACCGCCGAAATTCAAGTTCCCCGCCATGAAAAATGCGGCCGTTGCGATGGTCAGGGCGCGGAACCCGGCAGCGGAGTCACCACCTGCCCACAATGCAAGGGCAAAGGCGAAATGTTGTACCAGCAGGGCTTCCTCTCCGTCCGGCGCACCTGTAACCAATGCGGTGGCGCGGGCAAGGTCGTCCGCAATCCGTGTCACGATTGCCGGGGCCAAGGCATGGTCCAGGTCAATCGCAAACTGAAAGTGACCATCCCGGCCGGCGTAGCCGATGGTAATCGTCTTCGCCTGGCGGGCGAAGGCCAACCAAGTCCAAACGGCGGCCCCAGCGGCGATCTCTACGTTTTTCTAAAAGTCCGCGAGCACCCGTTTTTCGAGCGCCACGAAAACGACCTGCATTGCACCATACCCGTCAATATCGCGCAGGCCGCTCTGGGCGCTGAAATTGAGGTGCCCACGCTTGGCGCGCCAACTATGCTCAAGATTCCCGAAGGCGCGCAAACGGGGACGCAGCTTCGGCTGAAGAAGCAGGGAATTGCTCAAGTAAACGGCCATTCGCGGGGCGATATTGTCGTTCACCTGCAGGTGAGTACGCCCTCAAAGCTCTCGCGCGAACAACGCAAGCTTCTCGAACAATTGCGCGACACGCTTCCCGCCGAAAATGCACCTGCGGAAAAGGGAATCTTCGAACGCGTTAAAGACTACTTTGCATGAGCGCGAACGCGGTCGCCGCAATCCGCCCTACCCACGCCACTGATATTTACCCGATCTACGCCAACTGGAAAGGTATCGTCCCTTTCCCTCCGGGGCCTCTTCTCTGGAGCGTCGGCGGCGCTACGCTGGAAGAATTCCTGGTGGTCGGAGACGCCTGGTGCCAACTGATCAGCCGGTTTACGCCGGAAGATGCGACCGTCGTTGACATCGGCTGCGGCTGCGGCAGAACCGCCAGATTTCTCATGAATAACCCGTGGGTCAAACGCTACATCGGCTTTGACGTGATCCCGAGTAACATCGAGTGGTGCAACAACTTTCTGGCTCCGGCATGGCGCAATCATTCCGCCGAATTCCACCATTTCGATCTCTATAGCGGCGAATACAATCCCGAAGGCGAGATCAAGACGACGGATTTGAAGTTCCCGTGTCAGGATGGCGGAGCCGATGTCATCATAGCTGTCTCTGTGTTTACGCATCTCTTGGAAGCGGATGCGAAACACTACCTGAAAGAAAGTCGCAGAATCCTAAGCGGCCGGGGACATGCAATCTTCAGCATCCACACCCAAGTCGTCGAAGGAAAAGCTTTTCAAGGTACGGAAGCCAGAATCGACGTGAGCCTCGACTATTTCCTGCAAGTCGCAAAAGAAGCCGGATTGCAGGAAGCGGCTCGACACGACGATTTGGCGGGTCAGCAAGTTCTGATCTTCCGCAGAATGTAGTATCTCGCCTAAATTCTAGTGATGGTGATGATGATGTCCGTGCAGCGGTCCGACTGCAATCACACACCCTTCGCGCGACACCAAACACCCCACATGCTCGAATTGCACCGTGGTGTGTCCAATCAGGAAATCGTGCTCGAGCAAGTGGTTTATTCCTCTTAGAATCGCATCGCTCTCTGACGGCGGCTTGTCCTCGATAACCACATGGCAACTCATCGCCCGGCTGTTCGATCCCAGATTCCAGATATGCAAGTCATGCACATCGAGCACACCGGCCACTCCGCGCAGAGCTTCCTCCACGTCTCGGAGACTCAATCCCCGAGGCAAGCCCTCCAGCAGAATATTGAGCGATTCCTTCGTTACATCCCAGGCCGTATAAACAATCAATGCCGCGATACAAATAGACAAGATCGCATCGATGCGCATTGCCCCTGTAAAGTAAAGGATTATCCCACCCAGCACAATTGCTGCTGACCCCATCAGATCGCCGAGCATATGCAAAAATGCCGCGCGAATATTGATGTCGTTGTGCCGTTCCCGGCTCAGTCCGAGCATGACGCCGCCGTTCAGCAGAATCCCCAATGTCGCCACGCCGATCATCACTAGCGGTTGCACGGGCTCAGGATTCAGTAACCTCTGCCAGGCTTCCCAAAAAATCCAAACGGAAAGCACGATCAGCGTTAGGGCATTGATAAACGCCGCCAACACACCTGCCCGTTGATAACCGAACGTCTTCACATGGTCGGCAGGCCGTCCCTGAAACCACACGCCCAGCGCCGCGAGCAGCAATGCGAGCGCGTCGGTCGCGTTATGTCCCGCGTCGGACAACAGCGCCAGGCTATGCGATCGAATTCCGGCCACCACTTCGACGGCGACAAACAAACAAGTCGCCACCAGTGACCAGCTCAACACCTTACCGGTCGCGGGAGCGTGAGAATGACTGTGCGTAAACGGAGCCTCTACCTAGATTGTAAGGCTCTGTAATGCCGGAATAACAAAGCACCGCCAGCCAGCAACAAACAGCATGTCAGACAAAGCTTCACCTCAAACGCCGCCACGGAAGTAATCGCGCGCGAGGGTACAAACGCAACACAGGTAGCGACTAATGTCGCTGCAAACCCACTCACTGCGGCGAACTGTACCGCGCGCCGCCCCAAATAAGTTAGCTCCGCCCCAAACGCAACCCGAAATAACGATCCAAAAATGTATAGGTACGCCAAATTTTGAAGCACCACCGCCACATCCAGCAGTGTTAAATAAGCCTCCTTCACGGTGGCGCCGGCGAAGCTCATAGCCAGAATACCTGTCGAAAGTCCCCCAAAGGCCAACAGCGCCTTGTAAGGCGTCCCGTAACGCGCATGTATGTCACCCAAGGCCGGCGGCAGATATCGGTCCAGCCCGCTCACAAAGATCATTCGCGCTGACCCGGCCACCCAAGCCGATACGGACCCCGCAATCGATCCAACCAGCAGCACCCCTAACGGCGCCACGATCCATCGCAGACGCAGCGGTTCAGCCATGCGCCCAATGGCCTGCAGGTCACCCTGGAGCACCGCAATCTCTTTTGGCGGCATAGCGGTCAGGATCGAGAGTGTAGTGCCCACATAAAGCAGGCCTGAAATTAAGGCCCCCCAAACAACCGCTCGCGGCAGCATCCGGCGCGCATCCACGATTTCATCCCCCATTACTGCTCCCAACTCCAGCCCAACGAGCGCAAAGCAAATCACGCCGAATAAGGACACCACCTGCCAGTCATCCTGATGAATCACAAAGCTGCTCACGCCGAAGTCCTGATGCTGCCGCACCGCCGTCAACCCGCCCAGCCCCATAAGCAGCAGCGCCAGCCCCAAAGTAATCGCGCCGCCAAAGTTGTTGATCCATTTGCCAAACTTCAGGCCGCGCACATTTGCCCAGATCGTCACCCAAAGTAAGGCCACCGTAACCAGGAAGAAGTAGGTGCGATTCTCTCCTATCCCTTGCACCGCCGAACCCGCGAAATACGCCGATATCCCACCCAAATAAAACAGAAGCGTCGGGACGAAAAACAAGCTGTTTGTCCAATACAACCAGCCGCAAAGGAATCCGTGAAAATCGCCGAAGGACCGCTTCGCCCAAAGATAAGGACCGCCCTCCCCCGGCATATGGTGCGCCAACTCGATCACCGCTATCCCCTGCGGAATGAAAAAGAGTAACAGCGCCCCCAACCAAAGCCAGACCGTCCCGCGCCCGTTTGAAGCGATCACCGGCACGACATTTAGATTCACCACCGCCACAACCGCAAGCAGCGTGAGGTCCCGCGTCTTTAACGCCCGTCTTAGTTGTCCGCTCATTGTGGCCGTTTCTGGCGTCCGTCGATCATACTAAAGGTGTAAGCATGGCTTCTGACCGCCGCAAGGTACTCACTTTCCAAACGCTGCTCAAACCCCATTGGAGAGCTTTAGTACTCGGGCTATTAGCCGTAATTGGCGAGGGAATCGCGGACCTGCTGCAACCGTGGCCTCTCAAAATAGTTCTCGACAATGTAATCCGCACCAAACCCGGAACCGGCTGGCTGAATGACTTCATTTACCATTCCATCGGCCAGGACCGCCTCCACATTCTGCGATACGCCGCCGCCGCCGTTCTCGTGATTGCCATCTTTGACGCCCTTTGTTCCTACGCCGAAAAATTCATCACCACCAGCGTTGGCCAACGCGTCATGCACGATCTTCGCAGCACCCTGTATTCTCATATCCAGCGTCTCTCTCTCGCTTATCACGATCAAAAACGCACGGGGGATATGATCAGCCGGGTCACGACGGACATCGATTCCGTCCAGAGCTTCATCACCAGCGGCTTGCTAAGCGTGCTGGTGAACTGCATCACGCTGGCTGGCATGATCGGCGTGATGTTCTATCTGAACTGGCGATTCACCTTGATCGCCCTCTCCGTAATGCCGGTTCTTGGCGTTCTGGTTTATACGTATACCCGCAAGATTAAGAAGGCCTCCCGCGAACTTCGGAAGAAGGAGGGCGAAATTGTTTCGAATATTCAGGAGATGATCACCTCTATTCGAGTGGTCCGTGCGTTCGCGCGCGAAGATTATGAGCAACGCCGTCTGGAAGCGGAAAGTTTAGAGGGTGTGGATCTTGCGCTCAAAGCGCGCAGCCTGAAAGCTACCTTGGCACCGCTGGTCCAAGTCACCGTCGCTGTCGGAACCGGTCTGGTGCTCTGGTTCGGAGCCAACATGGTGCTCGATGGGAGCCTTTCCGCCGGCTCCCTCATTCTCTTCATCTTGTATCTGGGCAAGATGTACAAGCCCATGCAGGAGCTTTCGAAGCTTACCGACTCATACGGGAAAGCAACAATCGGTTACGAGCGAATCAAAGAGTTGCTCGAAACCACCAGCGAGGTCCGGGACCTTCCTGGAGCCAAGCGCGCCCCTAAGCTTAAAGGTCAAATTGAGTTTCGGCACGTCAACTTCAGTTATCAGCCGGAACGCCCCATACTCCGCGATGTGAGCTTCAAGATTGAGCCTGGCCAGGTAGCCGCCTTTGTCGGACAAACCGGGGCGGGGAAGAGCACCATTGTCAGTTTGATTCCCCGCTTTTACGATCCGGTCTCCGGCGAAGTCCTTTTTGACGGTATCGATGCAAAGAAATTGAGGCAGAAATCTCTGCGGCAACAAATCAGCTTTGTTCTGCAGGAAACCGTCCTGTTCCACGCGCCCATCTTCCAAAACATCGCCTACGGAAGGCCCGAGGCTACGCGGGAAGAAATCCTTTACGCCGCTAAGCTAGCCAACGCCGATGAATTTATCGACAAGATGCCTGAGGGTTACGACACTATGGTCGGCGAACGCGGCGTTACACTTTCGGGCGGCCAGCGCCAGCGCATTGCTATTGCTCGCGCTGTGATCCGCAACTCTCCGATTCTGGTCATGGACGAACCAAGTTCCGGGCTTGATGCTCAGAGCGAAAAGCTGGTTTTCGACGCTTTGGATAAATTGATGGTTGGCAAGACTTCAGTGATCGTGGCGCACCGCCTCTCCACAATCCGCAATGCCCATGTAATCTTCGTTTTGAAAGACGGGGCGATCATCGAACACGGAACTCACGACCAACTCTGCGCGCTGGATGGCGAGTACGCTTTGCTGGATAAAATTCAGAGTCCGCCGGAAGAAGAAGCTACAGGCCTTTTAGTTCCGCGATTCGCCGCTCCATAATCACCGCGTAGCCTTCCACCTGGTCCGCTTCGAAACCAGCGCCTCGAAAGGCGTCGCGAATCTGCGCCGGCGTAAGTTGGCCAAGTAATTCGCCCATCCACCGCGCATCGGCGAGAGGAATCCCCCGTCCAATCCATTCCATTTCAACGCGGCCCGCGCCGTCTTTCGGATTGAAAATGAACTTCGCCGAAGGTTTTCCCGGCGTTCCGAAGTCCACGGTCTCCGGCCCTTTTTTGACGATGAATTGAGACTTTGTATACGAGTCCAGATTGCCTTTGGCAACTTCATGGGAACTCACCAAATGATCGGTCCCAAAGCTGGCGCCAAGATCGCTGACTACATAGATCTGTACGCCTTCGGTGGACTCGAGCAGCGCATTGTTCTCATCCTTCAGGTCCCAATTATTCAAGACAGCCATCAGGGTCCGAAGCCCATTAAACTCTCGTGTTCCGGTAAACGGGTTGTCTTTCCATCGCCAAACTCCATTCTTCTTCGTTCCCTTTGGCGCTCGTTTCAACCGAACGTTGACGAAGGTACTTCCACCCTGCCGCAGGTTATTTCCCCGTTTCAACTTGCCCGGCAAGCCCTGCACCGCGATACTTGGTAGAAAATAGTAATCGTAAGTCGGGTAACCTACGGCCCAAACAAACCTTGACGCCGCAGTCTCCGGCCGCGGTTCCTCGCCCAGCTTCACTTTCCATTTGGTGCCGTGAGCGTCCCGAACGTCGAACTTCGGATTCGTGCCCTCCAGGTCCTCTTCCGTAAACGTGAAAGGGCCAACCGGCTGACCATCCTTCCCACCCGAACCGAAGCTTAGATCGCGGCTCGTCACATCTTGCGGCTGTTCCCATAGGAGCGGCTTGTCCGCTGCCGTTGTAACTGAACAGAAAACGAGCAGAAGTACCAAAACCTGAGAAAATGTCATTCTTTGCACAATTAAGCAAACATGGTTCCATTCGTGCAACGGCAAAACCCAACGGAACGAATTTGAAACTCTATATCCAGCCAGGGGCCGGTGTCCAACCTCTCATCGACGCGATTGATTCCGCAAAAAGCCGCGTGGAAATCGTGATCTTCCGGTTCGACCGCGCCGAAGTGGAACACGCTCTGCTCAGAGCTGTAAACCGCGGGGTCTTCGTTCATGCCCTCATCGCCTCTACCAATCGGGGCGGGCATCGCAGCCTTCGCCAACTCGAAATGCGCCTGCTTGCCAAGGGCGTCAATGTCGCCCGAACCGCTGACGATCTTGTCCGGTATCACAGCAAGTTTATGATCGTCGACCGCCGGGAATTGTGGATTTTGGCTTTCAACTTCACGATCCTTGACATGGAGCAC
This sequence comes from Bryobacterales bacterium, assembly GCA_963795835.1. Lineage (GTDB taxonomy): Bacteria > Acidobacteriota > Terriglobia > Bryobacterales > Bryobacteraceae > JALYXI01. The sequence continues at coordinate 51,315 of CAWCJC010000008.1, forward strand.
AGCCGCAGTTTCGCCGTGGTCACCCACAACACCGGCCTGGTTGCGGAAGGCGTCAAGCTTTTCGAAGCCGATACGCAACGGAAAGCATATGAAGCGGGCCACCCCGATTTCGTCGTCAGCCCCTTGAATGCGCGCGAGGAGCTGTCCGCTTTCATTCAAAAAGCCGAAAAGCAACTCCTGATTTACGACCCCAAAGTGGGCGATCCCGCCATCATCCGGCTGCTTGGGGCTCGCGTCAACGCCGGTGTCGATGTTCGAATTATCGGCAAACTCGAAGGCAGCTTAAAGCTGCCGTCGCGGGAACTGGTTCCCATGCGCCTCCATACCCGCTCCATGATTCGGGATGGTAGTCACGTCTTCATCGGCAGTCAGAGCCTTCGCACCGCGGAGTTGGAAGTTCGGCGTGAGGTAGGCGTTTTGTTAAAGGACAACAGAATTGCGAAAGAGATAATCACCATCTTCGAGGAAGACTGGCGCCTTTCAGAAGAGATCAACCAGACCACGGGCGCGGCCAAACCCGCTGCTCGCAAAGTGGCGAAACGGTTCGCGAAGGCAATTTCCAATGGTCTTCCGCCTTTGAGCGCGGTCCTGGAAATGATCGTGCGCGAAGTGAACGGCCCTGGCTCTCACGCCGCTGTCGATCCGGAGCGTCTCGAGCGCACGGTGAAGGAAGCTGTCAAAGAAGCGGTCGAGGAATCGGTACGGGAGGCGGTCGAGGAAGCCGTGGAGTCGGACCGTTAACGTTCTTCCGCTAAGGTTTCCGGGCAATCGCGATAATCGAGACGGACGGCCACGGCAGGCTCCCATCGATTTTGCGCCATAGCCAGACCAGGGAATTGAACACTCGCAACGGGAACCGGGCGATCGTTTGCCGTCCCAGCACTTTTCCCGTAAACCACCATCCGGGCCGGGAAACCCGATTGAATTGGATGATTTGTTCGACCACGAAGCCGGCTCCTTCCAGCTTGTCCTTTAGCTGGACCTCGGAGTACCGCAGGTAGTGTCCCAGCGCTACATCGAGCGCGCCAAAAATCTCTTGGCTGTGCGGCACCAGAACGATCGCGCGACCCCCAGGATCAAGCACTTCAAACAGGTTTCGGGCAGCGCTCTCAGGATCGGCGACATGCTCCAAGACATTGAGACACACCACGGTGTCAATCTTGCCCGCGAAATACCGCATGTCTTCGCTTTGCTGAACATCGCAAAAGCGAACTTCCAGATTCGGCCGGTGCGCGAAACGGTTGCGCAGTGCCCCAAGGTGTTCTGGCCCGATATCCGTTGCGGCATAATACTTTCGGCGGTGGGCCAGTGGCCGCGTCAGGTTGCCGGTTCCTGCGCCGACCTCCAACACCCGCTCCCCAAGGAAGGGGACGATTGTGTCGGCCATCCATGCATTGAAATTCGGAGCATAGGAAAGCGCGTCCAGAATTTCAAGCCCGACGTCATTATAAAGATCGTTTCCGAGCCGGAACTTTAGCATCACCCAGAACGCATCGATTGCGTCCTTGAGTCCAATCTTCTTGCCTTCCTCATAAGTCCGCCCGTGATAGCTGATCGGAGTCTCATAAATTCGGGCTTGACGCCGCGCGAGCTTGATCGTCAACTCGGGCTCGATTCCAAAGCGGTTGCTCCGCAACGGAATCGTCTTCACCAGGCTCGTGCGGAAAGCCTTGTAGCAAGTCTCCATGTCTGTCAGGTTGAGATCCGCTGCGATATTGCACACCAGCGTCAGAATCTGGTTCGCCAGGGAATGCCAGAAATACAACACCCGCCGTTCCCCGGCAACCATGAAGCGGGAACCGAAAACCGCATCGGCTTTGCCCTCCAGCAGCGGCTGGAGGAGCTTCGGATATTCGCGAGGATCATACTCCAGGTCGGCATCCTGAATCAGGCTAAATTCACCAGTTCGCGTGCGCAATCGCAGTCCGGATTGCGGCGCCTTTTCCCTGGTTAATCTGATGGTGAACCAGCGTGATTTTTGTGCCTGTCCTCGCTATAAAGTTCTGAACCGCTTCCGCCGATCCATCTTTAGAACAATCATTGACTACGATAATTTCCCACGCCATGCCCTCGGGGTAAGGCGCGTCAATCACCCGCTGGAGCAGCGCCTCAATAAACTCTTCTTCGTTGTAGAGGGGAATAAGGACCGAAAGGGACGAAGGCTGCATCTAGGCTTAGCCATTTTAGAGGATTGCCCAGACTTGCCGGGGGGATAGCCTCCGGATACCTCTTTGGGGGTATGTCGTTTTTGAAGGACTATGCGTACACTATTCGAAACTGACGTGAAACTTGCAGTTATAGCCCGAATCGTTTTACTGTTGGCCGGTTCTGCCGCCGCGGCTTTCGCGGATACGGTGAACCTGACGGACGGGCCCCCTTTCAATTTTCGAAGTGGCTCGGACCTTTTCGTGCGCTTCTCCATATGGAATTTCGCGGTCAATAACGCGTCCTCCTCGCCGTACCCTACTTCCGTGGGTCTTCAGCTTCTGGGAGCGCGGCCCGGCTCATCGCAGCTGAGCGCAGTTCCGAATTCTACCAGCCGATATTTCAACGGCTATTCCCTACAGGGTTGGCTCGAGAATTCCAGCGGAACCGTATCCGTTCCCTTCACCAATCCTGATGCGATTCGTCTGAGCCTTGGCGCAGGCTCGCTCCTGGTGGAACCGGGAACAATGAGTTCTGGCACGCCCCTCGCTGTTATCGAAGCCGATGCGGCGCTCACGCTCAATCTCTCGGAATCCATTTTCGGTCCCGATGTGGCGAGCAGGGGAAGCAGTGCTGTAATCCATCTGCGAAACGTGGGCCAGGATCTGCAAATAGGCTTGAACGACGGATATTCTCTTCTCAGCGCATTTCGTGAACCGTCCATCAAGGGGCTGGGCGGTGTTCAGACCAGCGGTATCACGCAAAGTATCACCGCAACGTCAGTCCCCGAACCCGGCAGTTTCGCACTCCTGGTCTTCGCTTCGAGCGTTTTGGGTGCCTGCGCGTTTATGCGGTGGCGGAAAACTCCAAAGGACGCACGGCCGCGTTCTTAAGAAATTCCGCCGAACCTTCTTTACCCATACTCCGCTCAGAATCTCCGGCTCGGTCCTGCGCAGATCTACTAGCATCAGCCCCTTAGATGAACATCGCGTGAAAGAACAGTTATTAAGCGTTCCGGTTCACAGCAAAAATCAACGCAAAAACGATCCAAGAGACGGTCGCGGCCGCCGGCATCGTAAGAATCCAGGCCCATAAGATATTGGTCGCAACGCCCCAGCGCACCGCCTTCACGCGTTGCACCGTGCCTACGCCCACAATGGCGCCGCCCAGGCAATGGGTCGTTGAAACGGGGAGGCCTAAGTGCGTCGAGATCAGAATTGCCGCGGCAGCCCCGGTTTCCGCGCAGAACCCCGTTCGCGGCTTCAGCTTGGTCAGCTTGCGCCCCATGGTATGGACGATGCGCCACCCGCCACTCAGAGTGCCTAACGCAATCGCGGCATGTGCGGCGAAGATCACCCACGTCGGCACATGAAATGACTTCTGGATTCCGGTCGTCACCAGCACGCCCGTAATCACGCCCATGGTCTTCTGCGCGTCGTTGGTGCCGTGCGAAAAACTGAGCGCGGCCGCCGAGAGCAACTGCAGCTTTCTAAACCATGAATCCATGTCCCTCGGCGTGGCTTTCTGGAACATCCAATAAATCAGGATCATCATCAGAAACGCCGAAAACATCCCGATCAGCGGCGCCACAACGATAAATAAGATTGTTTCCGGCCACTTGCCCACCACCAGCGCACCCAAACTGTGGCTGAATCCATGGTTTAGCCCCTGCCTTGCCAAGGCCGATCCCGCCAGTCCGCCGATCAGTGCATGCGAGGAGCTCGTCGGCAGCCCCAGCCACCAAGTCAGCAGATCCCACACCAGCGCGCCGATCACGCCCGCCATAAGCGTATAAATACTGATCGCGTCCACGTCCACGAACCCCTTACCGACGCTGGTCGCAACGCTTGTACCAAAAGTAAACGCAGCCACGAAGTTGAAAAAAGCTGCCCACATCACGGCTTGTAGTGGCGTCAGCACGCGCGTCGAGACGATTGTCGCGATCGAATTCGCCGAATCATGGAATCCGTTAACGAAATCGAAAATCAGCGCAAGCGCGATCACCAGAATCGCCACATGGAGGGATGTCATGGTCAGTCTCGGCCTAACTGTGCTTAGCCAACACATTGGCGATGAAGTCGGCGACATCCTCGCAGCGGTCACCCGCTTTCTCAAAATGATCGTAAATTGCCATCTGCCTCATCAACTCAACCGGGTCCTTCTGGTTGGCGAAGGCATCCGCAACGGCCTCGCGCGCTAAGAGCTTTGATTCGTTCTCTAGCTGGTTGACCCGCTCGCAGTGTTCTGTCAACGCCTCCTGCTTTTCGATTCCCTCCGCATTCAGCGTTTCAAACAATGCGTTCAGTTCTTTCGTGCAATTCTCCAGAACTTCCGCCAATTTGACCATACGCTCTGGCCCCTGGGAATATCCGTAAGCGTGCAAACGGTAACCGATGGCTTCAATTGCATCAAGCACGCCGTCCAGAGCGACCGAAATCACGTGAATGTCCTCCGGATCGATTGGGGTAATAAACGTCTTGTGCAGACGCCGGAACACCTCGTGCTCCAAGTCATCACCCTGTTGCTCCAGATCGCGCAATACGCGCGCGGCATCCGCAATCCGCCCACCGCCAGAGGCCGCAGCCTCGTGCAAAATCGCCGCGGCCTTGAAAGCCAAACCCGACTGGGCCAGGAACTGATCGTAAAACTTGAGATCACGAGGAAGCAGGTGCATCAGTACTCCTTGTTGCCGCTTGGATGAACTTGTCGAAAAGTAATTTCTGTGTTTGGTCCGTGGCAGCCATATCTTCCGGATGCCATTGAACCCCAATCACGAAAGGGTGCTCCGTGCTTTCGATCGCTTCCACCGTACCATCGTGCGCACGGGCCGTTACCCGCAACCCTTCCGCCACACGCCCAACAGCTTGATGATGGCGCGAGTTCACGCCGATCTTCGCGGCTCCATAGATGGAAGCCAATCGAGAGCCCGGCTCAACCTCTACTTGGTGCGCTTCCAGCGCCTTGTTCTCAGGCCGGCTCACGTGATCGTGAATATGCTGTTTCAACGAGCCGCCCTCCGCAACATTCAGCATTTGCATACCCCTGCAGATCGCCAATACCGGCAAACCGAGCAGCAAGGCTTCTTTCAGAAGCGACTGCTCCAAACGATCGCGAGAGTCGTTCGGCTCTTCCGTCTCAGGCGAACGCGCTTCCCCGTACAAGTCCGGATTCACGTCCACGCCGCCGCCCAGCACCACACCGTCCAGGCTCTCGATCGCAAACTTGTCCCCTGGCGCAATCGTCACCGGATCTCCTCCGGACGCGCGCACGGCGTCTTCATACGGTCTCACTTTGATCTCATTTGAATAAGTAATTCCGATTCGAGGTCGCACTTTGCTATTCTGACGCAACACGAATGAGTGAACCCCGTAATTATCGCTATCTCGATTTCCTGATTCTTTCGTTCGTCGTGATTCTGCTTATCTCGAACCTGATTGCCGCCAAAATTATCCCGATCGGCAGCTTCCGCGTCAGCGCCGCGCAGTTTCTCTTTCCCATTACGTACATCTTCGGCGATGTCTTTACCGAAGTCTATGGTTACGGCGCGTCGCGCAAAGCAATTTGGCGCGGCTTCTTCGCCTCTATCCTGATGGCCGCCATGGGTGTGTTCGCCATCTGGTTGCCAGCCGCGCCCGAATGGAAAAATCAGTCAGCGTTCGAAACTGTTTTCGGCGTCGTGCCCCGCATTGTGGCGGGAAGCCTGTTGGCCTTCTGGTTTGGCGAGTTTGCCAACTCCTATACACTCGCCAAGCTGAAGCTCATCACCAAGGGCCGCTATCTTTGGACCCGCACCGTGGCCTCCACTGTCGTCGGCCAGGGTATCGACACTGCCATCGTTGTCTCCTTTATCTTCTATGACCAACCCCTTGCGACCATCTTCAACTTGATCCTCTCCGGCTACCTCTTCAAGGTGATCTACGAAGTTCTGGCAACGCCGCTCACCTATCTGGTCGTGAACTTCCTCAAGCGCCAGGAAGGTGTGGATACCTTCGACAATTCCACCGACTTCAGCCCTTTCCACAACATCTGAAGACCGATAGGCGACCCTGGTCCACATCTGGCTGCAAACGTCGGTGAAACGCTAAAATAAAAGAGCAATGCACCTCACCATCGCCGGCCGCACGTTTCAATCGCGCCTCTTCGTCGGAACCGGCAAATACCGTAGCTTTCAGGAAATGGCCCGCTGCCACGCCGCTTCTGGCTCGGAGCTTGTCACGGTTGCCGTCCGCCGGGTCAACCTGGGCGATCGCTCAAAGGAATCGCTGCTCGACTACATCGATCGCGATAAGATGTTCATCCTTCCTAACACCGCCGCCTGCTACACCGCCGATGAAGCGATCCGCACCGCGCGCCTGGGCCGCGAAGCCGGACTCTCCAACTGGGTAAAGCTCGAAGTGATCGGCGATGAACAGACTCTCTTCCCCGATAACGAAGGCCTGCTCGAAGCCACCCGCGTGCTAGTCCGCGAAGGCTTCGTAGTCTTGCCCTATACCACCGACGACCTGGTGAACGCCATCAAGCTCATCGACGCCGGTGCCGCTGCCGTCATGCCTCTGGCCGCGCCCATCGGCAGCGGATTGGGCATCCAGAACCTCACGAACCTCCGCATTCTTCGCGAACGTATCACCGCTGTTCCGCTCATTGTGGATGCGGGCGTGGGGACCGCTTCGGATGCCGCAATGGCCATGGAGTTAGGCGCGGATGGCGTTCTAATGAACACTGCAATCGCGCTCGCCGATGACGCCGAAAAGATGTCCCGCGCCATGGCTCTTGCCGTCGAAAGCGGACGCCTGGCTTATGAAGCCGGACGCATGGAGAAGAAGCAGTACGCCAGCCCATCAAGCCCTATGGCCGGCGTAGTTCGATAAAGACGCGCTGGCCCGGCGCGTTCCCGATTAAGGACAGAACAGATTTCGGTCGCGGAACTTCAACGTGCCTTTTTGAAAATATTCCTGCCACCACTTGTCGGTCGCATCCAGAACCAGCGGACTCAGATCCGTCGCCGTCTTCATCACGGCGCGGAAGTGAAAGTGGTCCACCAGCCCCATCGCCTGCACAGCGTAGATCGACGCCACGGCCGGATCCGAGATCGCCAGCATGTTATCGCCATTCTGTTCTTCGCCCCCTGCCGCGAGATTAGACGACCCTGTGAAAACGACGGGTGACGTCGTGTCGAAATCCACGATGATGAATTTGTCGTGAATCACCTGCCCCGGTCCGCCGCTTACCTCAGCACTGAAAGGTGGGGGAACGTTGGTCGAGAGAAACGCGAAGGACGTCAGAATGCCGTCAGCCGAACCCGGTTTGTAGAGCGAAACGCCCGATAAGTTCTGCGTCACACCATAAGAAAAGATATCCGGCCGTTTGTTCGTCAGGTCCATAATGCCCGTCAGCACCGGCCCTGACCCTGTCAGTTCCATAATGGCGAACAGCACGGAGCTTTTGGCTTTCTGAATCGCCTGATCCACTTTGCCGAGCGAAATATCGGCGGTCTGGTGTGGCGAAAAACAAAGCGCGAAATCGGGAAGCTCCGCGCGATGTGACATATCGATCCAACCTTCCGCAATTTCGGCGCTCGAAAAATGCGCCATGTCCTGAAATGTTTGCTCGAAGGCTGTTTCGTAGTGGCCCGCCGTCTCCGCGTCGTCGAAGACAAGCACATTGTTGGCTTGCACGTAAAGCCCGCGAATGGAAAAGTTCGCCGACCCGGTCAGAACCCGAACAGCCTGCCCATTTTTTTTCTGAATCACGACTTTGTTGTGGGCGAATCGCCGGAAATGTCCGGTCTTCACGTTGGCCGCGCCCGCGGATTTGATCAGCGCCTGTTTGGCCAATGGCTCCATTGCGCCTGGCTTGGTGTGTAGCGGCGCGTCATCCAAAAATGCCCGCAGCCGCGGACCGAACTTCTGAAACAGCGCGATGAATTCCGGGTCGTCCAGGTCGTACGCGAACACATCGATGGTTGAGGCCTTGTCCGCCAGGCATTGATTCAGGAACTGCAACATCAATTGACGCGCATGAAAACCTAACCATTCATACTGCTTTTCATAAGGCGCCGTGTCGAACGTGATCGACTTCTGCTTTGGCCGGATGTCCGCGTTTTGAAACTGGTCCACATACGCCTGCGACGAAAGAAAGCCGCGAGTAAAGCCAACCTCCAGCTTGCCGGATTGAAACATGCCTAATCGCAGGCTCACGCTTGCGCTGGCCCGCGCCTCTAATTGCGAGCCTTTGTGATACATGGCGGAAACGGTGTAGATGTATAACCCCGGTCCGCGCGACGAGGAAAAATCGATCCACCGGAATTTCTGAAACGGAGCAACGTTTGAATCGCTCGCGATGGTGTGCCGTTCAGCAGGAGTCGTTTGCGAAGTGATCGGGCTGGTGAACGCCAGCCGGTTTTTCAGGTATGCGGTTGTGCCATCCGGGCTGGTGCATTGAATGGCAAATCCCGCGAATCCCGCGTCAGGTTCTTGATCCAGATTAAACGCGATCAGCACGGACCCGTCGCCCCGGTACGCGGTGATTCGCAAGCCACCGTTCGATGCTGAGGCGCGCGTCGATGCCAGCGTCGCGACTCCGGTCGCCGCATCTACCGGGGGGATTACGGCCGGCTGGTCCGACGCTACAGGAACCGGACCGGCGGCCGCCGCCGGCTTCTTCGGCACGGTGGCGCGGGTGGTCTTCGTTCCCTTTGATTTGGTTTGCGGCGGGGTCTTTCTTTTGGTCGGCATAGTTTAAGCAAGAATTCTATTCGAAAGTATCGTGACGTTAGCTTCAAATTCGTGACAATAGGAACCGATGAATCCATTTCTGGCCGCAGTGGCTCAAGACAGCCCCGTCTTCCTGAATTTGGAGGCTTCTGTCGCCAAGGCGGTTTCCCTGATCGCCGAAGCTGCCGCTCTCGGCGCGCAATTGGTTGCGTTTCCGGAAACGTGGCTGCCCGGCTATCCTATCTGGCTGGACCTCGCTCCCAACGCCGGCCTTTGGGACTATGGACCAGCGAAAACGATCTTTCGCAAGCTGTTCGAAAATAGCGTAGATCTTTCCGGCCCCGAAGTCGTTACACTGCGCCGATCGGCCCGAGAGCATAAATGCACGGTGGTGATGGGCGCGAATGAGCGACTTGGTTCCACGCTTTACAACACCATGCTGTACTTCACCCCAGACGGCGAGCTCACCAAGATCCATCGCAAACTGATGCCGACCTACACCGAACGCCTGGTCTGGGGCCAGGGCGATGGCAGTACGCTTGAAGCTGTCGACACGCCCGTAGGCCGAGTGGGCGGCTTAATCTGCTGGGAGCATTGGATGCCGCTACTCCGCTCTGCCATGCATGCGCAACACGAACTGGTTCATGTCGCCCAGTGGCCCACGGTGAAGGAAATGAACCAGGTCGCCTGCCGGAACTATGCCTTTGAAGGCCAATGCTTCGTTTTAGCTGCCGGAACCGTGCTCACGTCGCAGGAACTCATGCAAGCGGACGCCGAGCTATTGACGAATATCGACCTCCCGGTTGAGGGCTACGTCATGCGGGGAGGCAGCGCGATCATCGCCCCCGATGGCTCTTACCTCGCTGCACCCGTTTACGACCGAAGAGCCATCCTGATCGCCGAAATCGATTCGGACCGCGCGATTGAGGGCAAGTTGGCTCTTGACGTTGACGGTCACTACTCGCGCCCTGACATATTCCAACTTGCGGTCGATCGCCGTCCCCGCCTAAACGTGTCCATCCAGAAACGCGAAGAGCGCTGAGATTTACTTCCCAACTCCACGATCCCGCTGCTCTTTCTTCGGCCTTTGCATTTTCGCCCTCTTGCAAACTGGACAGCGCCATTTGCGATTCCCGTGACACAGGTGCCTGTGGTTCTCCTGCTGCATGGGCGCTCTGCAGAATTTGCAGGTCATCGCCGTTAGTCTAAGAGCGGATTCCAGCCATCCAGAACAAATGCGGGGTCACAGACAGCACAGGCCCAAATGGTCTGAATATCGCCTCTCTTTTTTTCGCGCCAGATGACCGCGCAAGAAGTTACGCAGTGGCTGCTTAGGCTGGGCCGCAAGAACGGCGGAACTCGAGACGATAAGACGAACCGCAGCGCGAACCCGCGACACTTCATGGGGCAACATTATCATGTAGGGATCACGACTGTAATCCCCGATGAGGGTGGGTCTATTTAGGTGGCTGCAGGGTACGTACTCCGTCCACGGGTTCACGCCGCCGGGTAATCCTGATCTCTTCACGCAACAAGAGCCGCTTCTCCGTCACAAGCACCTCCTCTGTTACGGGAAGAATCAAAGTGTCGCCCTCTTGACGCTGGACCGGCGTGTCGGTCACTATTTTGCCCACGGCTACGCGTTCAATGTTGTATTCCTCGCGAAACATGGGTTCAGAGTTTTTGCCGGGAGGAGTGGAAGTCATTTGCGCAGTCGGAGGCTCGGGTTTTGCCGAAGAAAGCGGATCCTTCTCCATGAGAGACGCTGTCTCTCTAACAGGCGCTGAAGGCGTTGTCTCTCTAACAGGCGCTAAAGGCGCTGGCTCTCTAACAGGCGCCGAAGGCGCTGTCCCCCTAAGAGGCGCTGTCTCCTTAAAAAACGCTGCATCCTTCTGAACTTCATGCTTGGGCAATGAAGACTCTTTCACAAAGAAAGAACCATCCTGCTGCACGGTTAAAGCATCCGCTGGCAGGGACACTTGGCCGCCCCTATCTAGTTCAATAATCTTCTCTGCCCGATTGTCCAGAAAACGTGCGGCTGCCGTCAGGCTTCCTACCCGCCCGGCTTCGCTGAAAACGGGAAATTTCCTTAATTCAGGCATCTATCCTCTTCTGACATAAACCAAATGCAATAAGAGGTCCATAGTTAAGGTTTCCTACCTATGATTCGGCCTGAGACTTGCAACTCAAATTTTAAGGCGGGTCATCGTGCAAACTCTACATTCCTCTGTTGTAGTCGCTGATGCCGGGCTTCATTGCCTGGAAGGGGAGATCCTGAATGGAAGATTCAAGGTTGTCGAATTTCTTCGAATGGACCGCTTGGGAGCTTGGTTTCATGGATCGGATTTAGAGGACAATGCAGCGGTTCAAATCTTCATGGAGCGAGCAGACCGGCCGGGAGCGGATGAGGACCTCAACCGATACCGTGAAGCAGCATTTCTGGAGCATCCTAATCTGGCGCGAATCTTCGACACTGGGCGCGTGACTTGTGACGATAGGGACTATTTGTTTCTTGTCACGGAGAGGCCGGAGTTTACGCTTGCGGACCAGATTCGGCAGGGTCCGGCGAGCAGAGAACAAGCCACTGATCTTTTGCACCAATTGGCTGATTGCCTGATTTATCTCCATTCGGAGAACTTGGTCAATTGTGCCGTTCGAACTGAGGGGATTTGGCGCCTCGGAACTTCTTGGAAACTTGCCGACTACACACAGCTGCGGGTTGCGGGGCAATACCCTCCACAGGAAACCCGGGTGCTGCTTACATTTTCCACTCTCGAATGTCCGCCAGAAGCTCACGACGGGTTAGTTAGCCCGGCATGGGATGTCTGGTCCTTAGGTTCCGTTCTCCATCGAGCTTTGTCGCCGCAAAACGGCAAAATTCGCCATCATGCGCTTCTGCCCCCTTTCGATGAGATTATTCCATCCGCTTTGGATCCTGATTACAGGGAGCGGCCCTCGCTCGAAACCATGTTGGATCAGCTTTCTACCTATAAGGCTCCAGCGGATCCCGTTCCGCAGCCGGAGTCACCTGCGATTTTGAAGACAGAGTCACCTGAGATTCCGACAAACGTCGTACCGGAGATCGCGACTGCGCCGGTGGTACCACCGGATCCTCCACGAACTGCACATGCCCCACAACACTTCCGATCGATTCCGCCCAGGAATGTTTCCGGTCCCTTTTCACTAGCAACGAATTCCGCAAAGAATCGCACGGGGATGATTGCCGTTCTCACGGCCGCAGCGCTCCTAGCTGCGGTCCTGGGTTGGAAGAACTTTCAGCCAGCCGAGAATCGGGGTCCTGTTCGTCCTCCCATGGAAACGAGTCGGAATGGGTCAGATTCCGTTCCTCCAACTGGTTCCCGGGAACCAGCGACTTCGCGCAACCCGGTTCGATCGGTAGCGCCGGAGAGTATGAAGCAGCCCCAGAACGGAGACTCAAAGCCAAGTCCGTTCGGGGTCAACTTCCCCGCTCCGGACAATTCACAAGCCAGAAAGCAAATTAAGGCTGTCGTGGACCGTTGGGCGGATGCCACGCGGCGGCGGGACACCAACGAGGCAGCGCAGTGCTATGCACCCGTTTTGGAAAGGTTTTACGGAAAGCGCAACGTATCTGCTGAACAGTGGAAACGTCAGCAAAAACAAGTACTGTCGCAAATCGGGCAAATTCAAAAGCTGGAGATCTCTAACGTTAAGGTCCAGCAGGAGAACCCGAATTTAGCGGTAGTTCTGTTCGACAAAAAGTGGGAGTTCCGGGGTCGCAGTTATTTTGCGGGTTCCGCCCAAGACGAACTGATTCTGCGCCCTTTCCAGGGACAATGGAAAATCTCTAGCGAACGCGAAGTTAAAGTTTACTGGACAAGCAAAAAGCCGGCCTAGTCACCCAGTTACAACGGGCGGATTTTGATGTTGCGGAACCAAGCCTCGTCCCCGTGGTTCTGGAGCGAGATCGGGCAGTCCTTTACCGGCTGATCGGCCATCAAATGGATCATCTGCGGTGCCGGAGCCCAGCGGGTTTGAATGCCCGCCATCGCCGGCGCGGAATTCAGCGCTGTATCGACCACCTTCACGCCGTTCAGCCAGTGCTCGACATGATTGCCTTTCAGCACGATTCTGGATTCGTTCCATTCGCCCACCGGTTTGGTCGCGTCCTTTTCAGGCGCAACCATGTCGTAAAGAGCTCCGGCCGTGTGTTTCGCGTTGCTGGTAGCGTCGCTGTTCGTCTGGTTGTCCGTCATCTGATATTCAAACCCGACCACGTAATCCTGCCCTTTTGCCGGCCGGTTTTGAAGCGGCTGGTCCAGACTTCGCGCAACCGTTTTTTCGAAGCGTTCTCCGGGCATCCGCTCCAATACAAAGAAGTGTTTCTGTATCCGGTACTTCAGGCCGCTGTTTCCCTTGGGGGAAATGCGCCAGTCCCACTTCAGCTCGAAATCGCGAAAGGTTTGCTTCGTAAAAAGGTCTTCCGTGATCTGCGGCTTAGCGTTAGCTTTGAGAGCCCCGTCTTCGATCGTCCAGGCCGCGCCCGCTTTCGCCCATCCGGACATAGTGGCACCGTCAAACAGCAGGATCCAGCCACTCGGATTTTTCCTGAGGGGACAAGCGCATTTTCCGCGCCAGGCAGAATCCGAAGCTTGCCGCAAACCAGCATGAGAAGTAAAGCCGTTTTTCCATGGACAAGAAGCTTATCAACCATTTACGGATTTGGCGCTTTGCCCGTTGTCCACGACAAGTCACTCCACTGCTCTGGAAGACGCGTCAGTTGAGGCCCACGGCATCATTCTCTTGTCCTCGGTCTTCGACGGCAACAACGAGTTGCGTTTCGTTGAGCAGTCGGATTCCGAGACGACCGATACACCCGAAACTTCAACGTGGATTTTATTAGCGACGGGTATTATAACGATGTGGATCGGGCGCACCCGCTCATCCCTGGCGGGCATGATCAATCCCTTCCCGCCGAATCCCGCTTGCGTTTCCAGGAAACGTGGTACACTTCACTCAGTACAATCTGGCAAGTCTATTGAATCAGTTGAAGGTACCTCGAAGTAGCTACGCTCCCTCCGCAGTGCCCCAAACCCCCTCAAGAAACGCGTCAGAAGCAAATTATTAGAAAAAGGTAGATCCATGAAAGAAACAGGTACAGTTAAGTGGTTCAACGCCGCCAAAGGTTTTGGCTTCATTCAGCGCGAAAATGGGGAGGACGTATTCGTCCACTTCTCAGCAATCGCCGCCAGCGGTTACCGCTCCCTTGATGAAGGCGCTCGCGTCTCGTTCATCGTGAAGAAAGGCCCCAAGGGTCTGCAAGCGGAAGAAGTCAGCGTAGTCTAAATAAAAGATTCCAGGCTTTTCAAAGGGCCCGTTTCGTCCGCGTATGTCGGATGAGCGGGCCCTTTTTCCATTTCAGGCGGCTTTTTTCAGACTCTTCATCCCGGTAATTTTCCGAATGAAGTCTACTTCTTCGGGTTTATAGGGTTTTCCGTCTTTGTCGAAGATTTCGTGAAACCAGATAGTGGGTTCTCGGTCCGTGTACGGGTGCTTCCAGGAATCCCAAGGCAGATTAGTTTGCGTTTTCCCGGCAACAAAACCCCAGTTCACAGCACCCACTGAATATTTTCTTGCAATCGGGAGAGTCCCTTGGAACGTGCTGCCATTGCCGCGCGCCATATATTCCGTGCAGATGAGCGGACGGCCATAACGCTCCAGCCAACGGATGCGCTGTTCGAACTCTTCGGGCTTTCCATAGTTATGGAAGCTGATCACGTCGCTCTGGGTAAGTTGGATCTTCTCCGTGGCGCTGAGTTTGCCATCCGCTGACCAATCGCCTTTCCACACTCCGCTGGTGAGGGGCTGCACCGGTGTTGCTGCACGAGCCCACGCAAAGACTTGCGGAAGCAGAGCGTTCACCAGTTCCACCTTGTTTGCCGGCTCGTCCTTTCCATAGCTCGATTCATTGGTGTTGTCCGGCTCATTCCAAAGATCCCAGCCGAGAATGCGTTCGTCGAGGGCGAATTTCGTCACCACTCCGGTGACGTACTTTTGAAGGCGCTTGTACTGGGCGGGATCGGCGAGCGCTTTCCGGCCTGGGCTTTGTACCCAACCTGAATTGTGCACGCCGGGCTTCGGTTCATGCTGCTTGCCTAGTTTTGGGTCCGGATCCCAGCAGGAATCAAAGAGTACCAACAAAGGCTTGATGTGATGTTTTTCGGCGATCGTGAGAAAGGTCTCAATCCGTTTCGAAAAGCCGCGCGAATCCTGCTCCCAAAGCAGATCGTGCAGAAACACGCGCATGGTGGTCATTCCGAGGCTCTGTGCCCAGCTCAGCTCGCGGTCAATACGCGCCGGGTCAAAGGTTTCCTTCTGCCACATCTCCAACTCATTAATCGCGCTAGCGGGAATGTAGTTGCTGCCAACCAGCCAGCGCTGCTGGTCATACCAGGTGTTTGCCTTTGAAGGAGTCCACCGGGTTTGTTGGCCAAAAAGCGCGGATGCGGCCAGGAACAAAACCGCTCGGTTCACAATACGCATAACAATAGAATATGACTCTCCATCAGATCACTCTTGAGCAAACCGCGCGCATGCTCGATATACCGGAAGAATGGGCCGCGGCAGAGCGTGAAGGGCGGACTTGGACGCGAAAAGAAGAACTGGGGCACCTCATCGATTCGGCGATGAATAACCACAATCGGATTGTCCGAGCGGCGCTTGATGGAGAATACACCGGCCCTGGCTACGACGCCGATGGTTGGGTAGACCTGAACGCCTATAACGAACTCGCTTGGGCTTCCATCGTGTTCCTGTGGCGCGACTTGAACTTTCAGCTTTCGCGCGTCATTCAAAGAATCCCGGAGGAATGGCTCTCCTCGCCCTGCAAGATTGGTGACGGCGAGCCCGTGACTCTGGGATTTGTGATTACCGACTATTTGGAGCACATGAAAGGACACCTCGAGAAGATCGTGGCTCAGGGATAATAAAAGCTACTAATGTCGACAATCGTTCGTGTAACCGGTACAGAGATTCTGGATTCCCGTGGCAACCCCACCGTTGAAGCTGAAGTGTTCCTTGCAGACGGCAACATGGGCCGTGCCGCCGTGCCTTCCGGTGCTTCCACTGGGGAGCATGAAGCAGTGGAACTTCGCGATGGCGAAACCAAACGCTACATGGGTAAAGGATGCCGGAAAGCAGTAGCGAATATCGCTGGCGAAATTGCGAAGGCGTTGGTGAGTCACGATGCCACGCTGCAATCGAAGATCGATCATATAATGATCGCGCTCGATGGAACGCCGAACAAGAGCCGTCTTGGCGCCAATGCGATTCTGGCTGTTTCGATGGCCGTGGCCCGGGCTGCTGCAGCTTCTCAGCGCACCGCTTTGTACCGGTATTTAGGAGGCGCGGCCGCGAGCGTGCTTCCGGTGCCCATGATGAATATCATCAATGGCGGCGCGCATGCCGATAATTCCGTGGACTTGCAGGAGTTTATGATCGTGCCGTTCGGCGCGGACAAATTTTCGGAATCGCTGCGTATGGGCGTTGAAGTGTTCCACACCCTAAAAAAAGTTCTTCACAAGAAAGGCTATTCCACCGCGGTGGGCGATGAAGGTGGGTTCGCTCCGAATCTAAAATCGAACGAAGAGGCGTTGGAGTTGGTGCTGGAGGCCATAACGCAGGCTGGTTTTGGCGTTGGAACACAGGTAGGGATTGCGCTTGACCCGGCATCTTCCGAATTTTTTCAGGACGGCAATTATGTCTTCAAGAAGTCTGACAAGAGCGCGCGTAGCTCGGAACAGATGGTGGAATTTTGGGTGAACTGGAAGCGGCAATATCCGGCGATTCTCTCGATTGAAGACGGCATGGCGGAGAACGATTGGGCTGGCTGGAAGATGCTGACCGATGCCATCGGGACAACAACGCAATTGGTAGGTGACGACCTGTTCGTCACGAACTCAAAGTTCCTGAAGAAAGGCATCGACAGCCATACCGCGAACGCAATTCTTGTGAAGGTCAACCAAATCGGCACGTTGACGGAGACCTTGGAGGCGATGGACATGGCCGCCAAAGCGGGTTACGCCGCAATCGTTTCCCATCGTTCGGGCGAGACCGAGGATCCGTTCATCGCGGACTTGGCTGTCGCGACCGGGGCGGGGCAGATCAAGACAGGATCGGCAAGCCGGACGGATCGCATCGCAAAATACAACCAATTACTGCGAATCGAAGAAAGATTGGGCGACGCAGCGAAGTTCCCTGGCCGCGCGGCATTCCGGCAGGTAGCGGGTTAATGGCGCGGCAGCGTCCGAAGCCTCTGGTATTGACGATTCTGGATGGCTGGGGCTACCGCGCCGACCCGTTTGGAAATGCGATCGCGCAGGCGCGCAAGCCCACTTACGACGCCCTGCTGCGCGACTTCCCGAGTACGCTGATTCATACCTCCGGTAAAGCGGTTGGCCTGCCGGAAGGGCAGATGGGCAACAGTGAGGTGGGGCACTTGAATATCGGGGCGGGGCGCGTGGTGCACATGGATGTCACGCGGCTCGACCTGATGATCCAAGATGGCAGCTTCTTCCGAAACTCCGAGCTGTTGGCGGCGATGAAGAACAAGCGCGTACATATCTTAGGGCTGGTGAGTTCGGGCGGCGTGCATTCGTCTCTCAACCACTTGTATGCGCTGCTGCGTATGGCAAAAGAGGAGCAAGTGGGCGAGCTCTTCGTGCACTGCTTCATGGACGGCCGCGATACAGGGCCGAACACCGGTGCTGGTTTCATTGAAGAAGTGCAGGCGAAAATGTCCGAGTATGGAATCGGGAAAATCGCCTCGCTTTCAGGCCGGTATTACGCGATGGATCGCGATAAGCGATGGGACCGGATCGACCGGGCCTTTGGAGCAATGGTGCGCGGCGACGGTCTGAAATCCCAGGACCCGCTGGAAGCGGTGAAACAGTCTTACGGGCATGGCGTGACGGATGAGTTTCTGGAGCCGGTGACGATTGTTGATCCCAACGAAGATCCAGTGGGACCGATCGGGCCCGATGACTCCGTAATCTTCTTCAACTATCGCGCCGATCGCGCACGAGAGATGACGGAAGTGCTCAGCAAGCGCAACAAAAACTACGTCACCTTAACGCAATACGACAAGAGTTTCGGCGTGCCGTTCGTGTTGCCGAAAGAGCATCCCGATAACATCCTGGCGAACGTGTTTGCACAGATGAACTGGATGAACTTGCGCGTAGCGGAGACGGAAAAGTACGCGCACGTAACGTACTTCTTCAACGGCGGCGTGGAAAAGCCGTATGCGGGAGAAGAACGCCAAATGGTAGCGTCCCCCAAGGTGGCGACTTACGATCTGAAGCCCGAGATGAGCGCGGAAGGTATCTTGGAACTGACCCGCAAGCAGATTGAGAGCGATGCCTTTGACGTGATCGTGATGAACTTCGCGAACGCCGATATGGTGGGGCATTCGGGTCAGATGGATCCGACGGTAAAAGCCGTGGAAGCGGTCGACGCATGCCTGGCGGGGCTCTACCAGACCTTGCGGCAGAAGAATTTCTCCTGGATCATCACGGCGGACCATGGGAACGCGGAGATGATGATAGACCCGGCGACAGGCGGTCCGCACACTTATCACACAACGAATCCGGTGCCGTTCCTATTGGTGGACGATTCGCAATTCAAACTGAAGCAGACCGGGGCGTTGCAGGATATCGCTCCCACAATCTTGGGCGTGCTGGGCGTGGAGCAGCCGGCTCAGATGACGGGCAAGGATCTACGGGAACAGGCAGCCGATCTATAGTTCTGAGTCTTAGCCCGTTTGTAACGGCCGGAATACGCGCATCACTATCTACCGAACGGCTTCGTTGGGACACTCAACGGCGAAGCACGCTAAGGAGAAACGACGATGCAGAACCAAAACGGACATTTGAAAATCGTGGTAACGGAAGGGAAGGTCACACTTGAGGACTTACACTCCGCTCTTGATAACGCCCTTCGTCACGTAGTGAAAGGCGGTTGTAACTGCGGCCTGACGGGCTTCGACGTCAGCTTTTTGCGGGGAGATCCGGCGGTGCTGAACCTGTCGGAAGTAACCAAGGTCGCCAACATTCAGGGCGCGGTCTTCACCAAACAAGCCGCGATATAGGCGGTCCTCCGGTTAGGGAAGGAAAACTTCATGGCACCTATTGCGATCGGCGCAACTTACGAAGGCCGCGATCCAGCGCTTCTGGAGCGCATCCTTCCCTTGGTCGACTATCTGGAAGTTACGCTTGAAACCATCGCCGAAGTTCGCGGCGACATTATCGAGTTGAACGAAGACATCATCGCTGAACTTCAGTACGCCGCGAAAAGCGTCAAAATCCTGGTACACGGCGTTGGACTCTCTATCGGCTCGCATGAAGGTTACTCAACCACTTATCTGCGGCTCCTGGATAAGTTCCTGGAGCATATCGATGTCGCTTGGCATAGTGAGCACCTCGCTTACACAAAAGTAGACGGCGAACATCTCGGTATCATGCTCGCAATGCCGAAGACGGAAGAGGCGCTCGATATGATCGCCGGACGCGTTCAGGAACTGCAACGCCGCTATGACATGCCATTCCTTCTTGAGAATGTGGTCCATGTGATTCCGGATTGTCCAGGCGATTACTCGGAAGCGGGTTTCCTCAATCAACTTGCCCAAAGGACAGGCTGCGGGCTGATCCTGGATGTCTATAACCTTGAATGCGACGCCCATAACCATAAATTCGATATCGGAACCTTTCTGGACGAACTGGAAATGGCGCACGTACGCGAACTGCACCTTGCCCGAGGCGTGGAGCATGACGGATTTCTGCTGGATGTGCATTCGCAACTAACTTGCCGCTCCACGGTCGATTTAGCGCGCGACGCCCTTAAGCGGGCGAACGGCTGCGCACAAGTCGCAATTTACGAGTTCATGCCGGAGGCCGTGCCCGGCTTAGGATACGACGCAATCGCGAAAGAATTGCAGTACTTGCGATCCGCGCTCCAGGTTACCGCCCAATGACTCTCGCCGCGCATCAACGCAAGTTACTCGGACTCTTCCGCTCAACTTACAACGTTTGCCCCGAGGATGGGGCCTACCTGAATCGTGTAGCTGCTTCGAAAGATCTGGAGGAGGGTCGCCGTAACATCTTCTTATGGCGCCTCTGGGTGCTGGAGCGAACCTGCGCTCTCACGTTCCGGTTGCTCCGGCAGCGCGGATTGTTGCAACACGCCGTGAACCGGTTTATCTCGGGACAGAATATCTCGCCCTTTCGTGAGACACAGGCTCCGGCATTCCTCGAATCGGTTGCTCAGGACGAAGATGCCCTGGCGTCCGCGGTCGCAAGCTTTGAACTTGCATTGAATAAGGTTCGCGACGGAGATCGCGGAGCTTATTCCATCCCGTGGCCCGTAGAACCTCTTCCTGTTTTGCACGCTTTAGCGCAAGACCGGGAACTTCCTCGCAATCTTCAGTGGGGCAGCTTTGAAGTCTTGGTCTCATGCGATTTGCCAGGGCAGGTGAGCGTGTCAGGATCGGCGCCGTAGGCGAGCGCGAGACTTAATAGAACAAGTACTTCCGCCACTGTTCATCGCTCTTCCCCAACAACCGCATTAAGTGCCGGCTTGTGTGCAGACTGAAAGGTCTGGGCGGCCTGCTCAACTTCATCCCGGCCTCTTCCGGCGTCCGGCAGCCTTTCCGGTTATTGCACTGATGGCAGCACGCCACCAGATTCTCCCAGGCCGTCTCTCCGGCGCGTGATCTCGGAATCACGTGGTCGAGCGTCATCTCCGCCGAAGGCAGCGTTTTATGACAGTACTGGCAGGTGTAGCGGTCGCGCATCAAGATGTTCTTGCGGCTCAGCGCGCGCGTTTGGTGAGGGATGCGCCGATACTCCAGCAGCCGGATTACCGAAGGCACCCGCAACGCCCGCCGCGACGAGTGCACCGAGTGAGGACTGATCTCTTCCGCTGACGCGACGCCTTTCAATACCAACACCAAAGCCCTCCTCGCCGCGCACACGTTGATCGGCTCATAGCTCGCATTCAAAACCAAAACTGGCTTCTGCAATCTGCTGGTGCTAACCATTCTGTTCGTCGCTCCTTGGGAAATTTCTGGCAGAAGGCGCTGCCAGCCGGCGGTCCACTCGGGCCAGGGTTAAAAGCGTTACGCTCGTCGCTCCCGCCCTTTTCAAAGCAAGGGCACAGGCGCGCGCGGTCGAACCCGTCGTCATTACGTCGTCCACTAACAATACGCGCAGACCTGCAACGGAACGGGATGCCGTAAAGGCCCGTTCCACATTCGCGCGGCGATCCTGATTCGAAAGAGAGGCTTGATGAATATGACTATACTTGCGGCGCAAAGCGTTTCGAAGCTTCCATCCGCGGCGCCGCGCGACATGCCGCGCCAGCACTTCCGCTTGATTAAAACCGCGCTTCCAATACTTGCGCCAGTCGAGCGGCACCGGCACGACCAGATCGAAGCTGACATCGGTCGGCAGCGCACGGGGCAGATGTCCCGCCAGCGTCTTTCCGATCGGCTTCATGCTCTGGTATTTGAAAAGGTGAATCAACTCGCGAAGCGCGCCGTCGTACTCGCCGAAACAGTAAGCTCGGTCGAACCCTCGCAGGCCGAGCCGGCAAAGTCCGCAACGTCCTTCTTCATCGAGCGGAAATTGATTACGAAACGGAGTGCCGCAACTCGCGCAAAAGTAATCGGCCGAAAAAGGCTGGGAGGAGTGAAGACACCCGGAGCACACGGGAACACGCGTCCATCCGGTTAAGGGAGAGTTACAAATCCGGCAATCGTCGGGATAAATGAGGGAAAAAAGGCCGTGAGGGAGCTTTGTGCGAAACGCACGGAGTAAGGAGAGAACAATGCCTGGCCGCGTGGCCGTAAGGCTACTCGAGAAAGCGCACCTCCATAAACAAGAGTGTAGACGAAGAACTAAATGGCCGCAATGCCCGTCTTGCCGACCACGTAAATCAGCCAGAGAACCACCACCACCGTGAGGCAGGATCCATAGGCGCGCTGGCTAACGCGCGATAAGGCGTAAGCCAGAAACGCAATCAGGCCGAAGCTGAGCAGGTCGATCGAGGAAGCAAATGCATATACCGCCTTGTTGGTGGTGGCCGGATCCAGGAAAGCACCCGCATTCGTGGCGATCAGATTACGGACATTCAGGTCTTCTCGATTCGGACTGATCTGCACGATCAGAGCAGTCATCAGAAGTGTCAAGAGGGAATAGGGAAACCAGGCATAGCAGGTAGCGCCCAGCACTTGCGGGAACCGCAGCTTCGAACCGGTCAGCGAAAGTCCCGCCTAGAAACAGGCCCGCGATCATCACCAGAATCAAAGGCGTGGCAATCAACGGCGCGCCGTAAGCCATGCCTTTTGCGAAAGGGCTGTTGGCCGCGCGCGCAATACCCTCCGGCCCCAGTTGCTCCGCTTGTCTTGGATTGCTCTCAATTTGTTTGCGGACCAGCGTCTCCATCCCGATACCCTGCACAACCACATAACTTGCCAGCACCGCGCATACGATGATGGCAAGCAACGCCGGAAGCCAGGTGCCCCGTTCGCGAACCCGGTCGAAAACTTGCGCCGGTGAATAAAACACTTCCAGTAATCCGAGCATTTAGCCGATTACTGTACACCAAATCACTTCGGCGATGTAAGCGCCCAGCACCGCAATACTTCGGCAACACTCCAGGCCTGCGCAATGCAAGCTCGTGGCGTGTGCGGCTCTTCCGCATCGAAAACTTCGCTGATCGATCCGACACACGCGTCGTCCAGATGGCTGAAGAAGCCTTGCAGCAATTGCTTGCCTTCGTCGTACTTGCCCGGATTTAGCTTGAGCCAGGCATCCATGTACGGCCCAATCAACCAGCCCCAAACAGTGCCCTGATGGTACGCGGCATCGCGGGAACGCAGATCGCCATCGTAGCGCGCCTTATAGTCTTTGTCGTCAGGCGAAAGCGATCGCAAACCTACTGGCGTAAGCAACTTTCGCGTCACCGTGTCCATCACGGGCTCCCATCGTTCACGGTCCAGAATCGGATTTGGGAGTGAGATGGCGAAGACTTGATTTGGACGGCATGCGGGATCGTTCCCGCCGCCCTCCTGATCCACTACATCGAAGAGGCAGCCCGTCTGCTCATTCCAGAAACGTTTGTTGAAACTCTCGCGCGCCAAACGGGCATGTTCTTCGAAGTTCCTGGCCGATTCCGCGCCCGAAAACTTCGTCATCCAGCCCGCCAGAAGAGTCAACGCGTTGTACCAAAGCGCGTTGATCTCCACAGCCTTGCCCCGCCGCGGGGTCACCACCCAATCGTCCACCTTCGCATCCATCCAGGTGAGTTGGTAGCCCTCTTGCCCCTGCGTCAAGCAGCCCATCGGCCGGGTCTACATGAATGCCGAAACGTGTGCCTTCAATATGCTTGTTGGCAATCTCCAATAGCTTGGGAAGAATGAGGCGAAGAGTGGTCTCGTCGCCCGTATATTCGGTGTAGCGGGCAACCGCGTGAAAGAACCACAGGCTTGCATCGGCGGTGTGATACAGCCCGTTCTTCTCGCCTTCCGGGAACATGTTGGGAATCAGGCCGTCTTTCACGTAATGCGCGAAGGTACGCAGAATCCAGGCAGCCTGGTTGTAGCGGCCCGTCGTGAGCGTCAGGCCTTCCAGGCTGATCATGGTATCCCGGCCCCAATCCGTAAACCAGTGGTAACCGGCGATCACGGAGCGGACTTCGTCGCCTGAGGCATGGGCGCGCGCGACATCCTCGATCCGTCCGGCCGGAGTCATGATGAATTGATCAGCGGCGAAGACGAGTTCGCCCGGAGCGCCGGTTCGCACTTCGGGATGCGCCTCGCCGATCATCGCGCGGCGGCGAACCAGTTCCCGCTCGTGCGCCTCCTCCACCGGAAGCGCAAACACCGTTTCCCATGCTTCCGTGGAGGCGATGAACGTTACCGATTCCCCCTTGTGCAGATCGGCCCGGAAATAGCCCGGGCTCCACAGCGCGCCTTCCGATTCATAACCCCGGCGCTGCTCCGTTCGGAACAGGACGTGAGGAATTTTCTTGCGATCGAACGTAAACGACGCCACCGGATCGCAATGCATCTTCAGCGGCGGCAGAGCCATGCCGGACCCGCAAATTTCATATCCCTCATCAACCACCGTGAGCCGAAAATTATCGGAGATGGGTTCGCTGACATACGCGTCATGCGAACGGAAGTGAACCGCCGGACGCAACCCGAGCCGGACAGCGCCTTCGCCGGCGATCAACTCGTACTTCACATGGACCGTGTTCTGGCGGTGCGGGAGCAGTATGCGCTTTTCGATCGTAAAAGCGTCAAACGTGTAGGTCCACACAGGCAGGCCCGCTTCCAGGCGGAACTCCTGGGCGGACAAGGTGCTCTCCACCTGTACGCCGGTGATCTCGCGAGGCCCGTTGAAATAAACCTTCCCGTTCGGTAGCCGAATGCGTTCGGAAAGCGCGTTCAACATCATCATGCGGCCGAGCGGATTCGGCAGCGCGGCAATCAGCAGGCCGTGATACCGCCGTGTCAGCGGACCCACAACGGTTCCGCTGGCATACCCCCCTAACCCGTTGGTCACCAACCACTCCTGCGTCAGGTGCGGGTCCGTATCGGAATCGCGCAACGCGCGGCCGGGCAGAACGCGCTTCAGTTCTGTCATCATGCTTTCACCTCCGGTGCGGCTTGTGAGGTCAGCACCACCGCCGCGTAACCGGGAAACCTCCAGTTGTCTTCCGTATCCGGCGGAAATGTTCCATAACCGTGATATTTGGGATCTTCGCTGGACCAGAGGATGCGCCACAGCGAATCAGCCGGAGGCGCCAGCAGCGGTTCAGGCGCGGGGTCAAGCCGCAGATCGCGGCCGAAATTGATCATCAGAATTCGGTCGCCATGCTCTTCGCCGAAATATCGAAGGATGAAACATTCGTCTCCGAGCACGGCGCCATCAATGCCGCGCTTTTTCTGCATCCGAAACACCGGATCTTCACGG
Organism: Bryobacterales bacterium; assembly: GCA_963795835.1. Taxonomy (GTDB): domain Bacteria; phylum Acidobacteriota; class Terriglobia; order Bryobacterales; family Bryobacteraceae; genus JALYXI01. The sequence continues at coordinate 76,183 of CAWCJC010000008.1, forward strand.
CGAAGCTGCAGCAAGTCTTTATGCATCGAGTAATAAGCTTGGTTCTTCTGGCGTTCGGAAAAATCCAGCTTGCACGCCTCGAAGGTCGACGGATTGCCCGGATCCGGAATCACGGTCTGCACCTCTGGGAGTGCCAGGCTGCGGAACTGGCTCAAAAATTTCCCCCGGCCTTCCCGAACCTTCTTCGAAAGCTCCGCCTTGTGATCGCAGAAAAAGAGAAACGGCGTGGACGCTGCGAATTCCTGGCCTTGAAACAGCATGGGCGTCCCGGGCGAAAGCAGCAGCAGCGCCGTCATGGCCTTGTACTTCCCCACCGCGCCCAAACGGTCGGCGCGCTCGCCGCGCAGCGTGTTTGCCACTTGATCGTGATTCTGAATAAAAGTCACGAATGCCGCGGGACTCTCGTTGAGCGACGACGTGCCACGCCGGGCAGTCTGCCATTTGTACCACTGGCCCTGATAAAGATACCCATACTTCGCCGCGGAGATGAACTCCTGCGGCTTGCCCAAATAATCGCTGTAGTACGCTTCGTTGCGACCGGTTAGAACGACCACCGAGGAGTGATGGAAGTCATCATTCCAGAGCCCATCCATGCCGTAGCCTCCGTCCTTCACAGGGCGGATGAGCCGGGCCTCCTGCGGTTCGTTTTCGGCAATCACGATCGTGGCACGGCCGTGGGCGCTTCTGCGCACGCACTCCGTGATTTCCTGCAGAATGTGGACCGGTCCGTCGTCGCAAATTTGCTGCGTGGCATCCAGGCGCAACCCATCCATGTGAAACTCTTCCATCCAGTACTTCACGTTCGCCAGAAAGAACTCGCGTACCGGCGCGTTGTTCGGCCCATCGAAGTTGATTGCCTCGCCCCAATCGTTCGAATATTTTTTGGTGAAGTAATCGTCCGAATACATCGCCAGATAGTTCCCGTCGGGGCCGAAGTGGTTATAGACCACATCGAGAATCACAGCCGATGCCAACGGAGTGCGCCCTGTCGACAAACTTGCGTACGTCATCCGGCTCTCCGTACAGCCACGTGGGCGCAAAAAGATCCACGCCGTCGTAGCCCCAGCCAAACCGCCCGGGAAAATCGGCCAAAGGCATCAGTTCAATCACCGTGATGCCGGTGGAGGCAAGCTCTTCGAGCTGCTCTTCCGCCGCGCGCCAGTTGCCTTCGCGCGTGAAAGTACCGATGTGCATCTCATAAAGCACCTGGCCCTCGATGCCGGCGCCTTTCCAATCCCCGTCGGACCAAGCGAACGCGTCCGGGATCCACCACGCGGGACGGACCGCTGGGGCCATCAGGCTGAAAGCGCGCGGCCGGGTCCGGAAAGCGGCCGTTCTCCTGATCTAATTCAAACCGGTATACCGTCCCGGCAGCGGCACCGGCCACCGTACCCGAAAAATAGCCGCCCAGCTTCAGCGACCAGCTCCTGGGTAAGCGGAGCGCCGGGTCCGGCTTCTAGAACCACGCGCACTACTTTTCGTTTCGGGGCCCAGACCCGGAAATTCACACCGCCGGCAGGGTCGATCTCCGCTCCAATGGGGAGCTTCCGTTGCTTCATCTCTCTTAAAACAGTGACACAAACCCAGCATTTATGAGAGTAACCACGGCCCAAAGCGCAGGCACACTGCGAGGCATCTCACAAATAGCAAGGCAGCTACTTCGGAATGCCTGAGACGAGGAATGAACAAGGAAGCCGGACCCGACTTGTTACACTCGGTTTGAAGGGCAATGACGGACACCGAAGAGGACCAGATACGAACCGTCACCATCAACAAGTGGGCCTCTTCCCGCGTGACCGCTGTCCTGTCCGTCGCTCTTCTTATCGCGCTCATTCTGGTCTTTCTCCTTACCGGAAGTGGGGGCGAAATCTTTCACCGGAGCGTCTCCGTCCGAACCTACTTCGACGATGGAACCGGTCTGGTCCGCACCGCGGATGTGGTGCTCGACGGCATCAAAGTGGGTGAGGTGAAGTCTGTTCGCTTGAACGACACCAACGACACCTCTCGCGCCATCGAAGTCCGGATGAATATCCGCAAAGACTTTCTCCACTCCATTCCGGACGATTCGAAAACGGAAATTACCGCCGATAATCTGGTGGGCGATAAATACATCAATATCCAGCGGGGCAAAAGCGCGCGCAGCATTGTGGCCAATGACGAGTTGCAACGCGTCCCCCCGACTCCGAATTTCAATCCCGCCGATTTGATCGCTTCGATGCAATCGATCCTCAAACGCGCGAGCGATCTGCTGGACCAGGTGGAGAACCCGCAGACGCCTCTGGGCGCACTGGTGAAAGGCGAAGATCTCTATACCAACATCCGGAACGATATCAAGGCCGTGCAGGACGTCATCACGGCCTATGGCAGCCCGAAGAGTCCGTTTGGGAAAGCCATCTATGGGCAGGATCTATATAACCAGATCCGGAAGCCCGTGCTCGAAATCGATAAGCAGTTGGCCGATATCGAAAACGGCCAAGGCACTTACGGGCAGATGCTGAAAGATTCGTCTCAGTATGACAGCGCCCTGGCCAGAATCCGCGATTTTCGCGCTTCTGTAAAACAGATGCGGAATACTCCGATGCTGACCAGCGATGAGCAGTACCGAAACGGTTTGCAGATGCTGAAGCAGTTGAACTCCGCTTTCGATGAACTGACGCGCGGCGAGGGGCAGCTTGCGCGCTTATTAGACAGCACTCAGCTTTATGAACAGTACGCAGGCACAAGCCGCGAAACAAGAGAGTTCATTCGGGATTTCCGTCTGCATCCCCAAAAATACTTGCGCCTGAAAGTTTTCTAACGGCCTCTAAAGTCTGGCGAAGCGCTGCTTCGGGCGTCAGTTCGTTGGCATCCACGATGGCGATCGGTCCCGCGCCAGTCGGCTTCCAGCGTTCGAACATGCGCGGCGAAACCTGCCCGCGAAAAATGGCGACCAGCGGGATGCCAAGCGCGGCGGCGGCGTGCTGCCCGGCGGAATCGTAGCCGATATAGAGCTCGCTTCGGGCGATTCGGCGGGCAAAGTCGGCGAAGGCGCCGGAGAACACTTCAACTTGGCGGTGAGACGCGGAAACAGCGCGGCGCACCCGCTCTGCCTCCTCCGCACCCGCGCCCTGATCGATCACTACTGGCCCGGAAAGCGCTCGCAGCAGGCCTGCCTCGAACTCATCGCCCAGGCGTTTTGCCGGATTTTCCCCCGTGCCGAAACTGATCGCGATCCCGGATCTCACCGGGGCAGGGAAGCGCAAAGTGGGCGCGGCGTCAACCACCCCAAGCACTTGTTCGCACCACTTCGACGCCAGTTGCGAGAGCGCCAGCGTGCTTTCGCCACCGAAGCAGCGGCTCTCAAAGAAGAAATAACGACTATCGTCACAGACCGGCACAAGGCCCAATTGCGTGAGGCGGGAATCGGGATCGAGCACAATACTATTCGGCCGATCGACCAGGGAGCGGAGCGCCTGACTCGCGGCCAGTCTGTCCCGCAAGGAGCCCGTGCGCGGATAGGGAGCCGCCAAAAACTCGAAATCCGGAAATAATCCGGCGTTTTTCTCGCTGCCCGTGAAGATAATCCGCGCTTGCGGAAAGCGGCGTCTGGCCGCTTCCAGCACAACACTGGTAACGGCAATATCGGCCCCCAGCGTAACCCGCGAAAGCACAAACACCGTCCCCGGGTCCATCTCGCAGAGGCGCGGAACGCGAATCCGCTCGTAGCGCTCCAAAAGCCGCGGAGCTTCCAGATCGGGAAACAACTCAGCCAGCACTTCGGAAAACAGCGTAGCGTAGGCATCGCACAGACGCGGTTCGAAGCGATCGGCAAGTCCCTCCACCACGATCCGAAACAGAGCGTCTGAGCAATCGTGCCGCACCAGGGCACGCGTAAGATTGAGGTCGGGCGGTTGTCCGTCAAGAACCTCGCGCACCAGGCGCTCCGCCGTCTCGTTACACGAAGTACTTGGCGACAATCGGCTCCAGCTTGCGGAGAGTTTCAGGCGGAACCAGTTTCTTGTCCGTGATTAACGCATGGGCTAAGGCACTGCCGCACTTGCACGTGCGCTCCGCGGGCATGTGCTTCACGGCTTCCGCCACCACGTGGCAGGCATTCGCGGCGTTCTTCTGCAGGTTCGCCAGAATATCGGTCACCGTCACCGAGGCGTGCTCTTCATGCCAGCAATCGTAATCGGTCACCATCGCAAGCGTCACGTAGCAAATCTCAGCTTCGCGCGCGAGCTTGGCTTCCTGCAGGTTCGTCATGCCGATCACATCGAAACCCCACGCGCGGTAAACGTTCGATTCCGCCTTTGTCGAAAACGCCGGGCCTTCCATACAAAGATAAGTGCCGCCGGCTTTGGCCGTCACCCCGGCCCTGGTGCAGGCCTCCACAGCAAGCGCCGGAAAGCTGCGGGCAAATGGGATCGGCGAAGCTGACGTGCGCCACCAGACCCTCGCCAAAAAACGTCGAAATGCGCCCGCGCGTGCGGTCGAAAAACTGATCGGGAATCACGAAATCGAGCGGCTTGTTCTCTTCCTTCAGGCTCCCCACGGCGCTGAGCGAAAGAATGCGTTCCACGCCCAACATCTTCATCCCGTAGATGTTCGCCCGAAAGTTAAGCTCAGAGGGCGAAAGCCGATGCCCCTTGCCATGCCGCGCCAGAAACGCTACCTGCTTGCCCTCCAGAGTTCCCAGCACATAAGGATCGGAAGGCTCGCCAAAGGGCGTCGAAAGCTTCTGTTCTTCCTGCGCGGTGAAGCCGGGCATGCTGTAAAGTCCGCTTCCGCCGATGATGCCGATAGTCGCCAATGTCTCTCCTATTCCTGAATGAGTTCCCATAGTACGCCACCCGCCGACTGCGGATGGATGAACACATAAAGATGTCCGCCCGCACCCCGGCGCGGTTCATTCAACAGGCGCGCGCCCCCCTGCCGCAAACGCTCCGCCGCGGCCGCAAGATCCGTCACCCGCAGCGCCACATGATGCAAGCCTTCGCCGCGCTTGGCAATAAATTTCGCAATCGGCGAATCTTCCGCCGTAGCCTCCAGCAATTCCACTCGCGACTCCCCCACGGGCAGCATCGCCACTTCCACTCGCTCCACCGCCACCGTTTCCCGCGACGCCACCGCAAGCCCAAGCTGCTCGTAGAATTTCATCGCCTCATCGAGCGACTTCACCGCAATCCCCAGGTGATCGATGCGGAAGCGCGTCTCCGTTTTCCGCGCGCGCGGCGAAGCCCTGCTTACCGCGTCCAAAAACTCACCAACCCCCACTCCCGTCGGAGCAACCGTCCGGATAATCGGAACCCGCCGCGCATCCGGCGTGAGCGACATCATGCTTTGAATCTCGCGTTCCGTCTGTTCCGCGCCGGGATAGTCGGCCTTATTGATCACGTAAAGATCGGCGATCTCCATGATGCCGGCCTTAATCGCCTGCACATCGTCGCCCATGCCCGGAACCAGGACCACCGCCGTAACGTCGGCCACCGCCGCCACCGCGATCTCATCCTGCCCCACCCCCACCGTCTCCAGGATCACGAAATCGAAGCCCGCCGCCCGGAACAGTTTCGCCATGCTCTCCGTCGTCCGCGCAAGGCCGCCCGCATTCCCGCGCGTCGCCATGGAACGAATGAAAATTCCGGGGTCGGCATGGTGCCGCGCCATGCGAATGCGATCGCCCAAAATCGCTCCGCCGGTCGTGCGGCTGGTGGGGTCGACCGCCAAAATCGCCACCGTCTTTCCCTTCGCTCGCAGGTGCTCGGCCAGCGCATCCACCAGCGTGCTCTTGCCCGCGCCCGGCGGACCCGTGATGCCGAGAATTAACCCCGCGCCCGCATGTTCATCGATAAACGCGTTCGCCGCCGCGTCATGGTTTTCCACCGCGGTCGCCGCTTTCGCCAGCGCCCGCGGCTGGTGCGCCAGCAAGTGTTGTGCGTCGGGGAACAACGCTAGTCCTTCAGCAACTGCCGCGCGATCACCAAGCGCTGAATCTCGCTGGTGCCTTCACCGATCGTGCACAGTTTCACGTCGCGATAAAACTTTTCCACTGGATAATCTTTGATAAACCCGTAGCCGCCATGAATCTGCACGGCTTCATCCGCAATCCGCACCGCCGCCTCCGAAGCGAACAACTTCGCCATCGCCGATTCACGCGTCACGCGCTTGCCCTGGTCGAGCATCGTAGCCGCGCGATAGGTCAGCAGGCGCGACGCATCGATGGCCGTCGCCATATCCACCAGCTTGTTCTGTATTGCCTGAAACTCACTGATCGGCCGGCCGAACTGCTTGCGCATCTTCGAATACTTCAGCGCCGCGTCGTAAGCCCCCTGCGCCATGCCGATCGAAAGCGCCGCAATCGAAACGCGTCCACCGTCCAGAATCTTCAAACTGTCGATAAACCCGTCGCCCTCTTTCCCCAGCAGCTTCGATTCCGGCAGCCGGCAATTCGAAAAGATCACCTCGCCCGTCGCGCTGGCGCGCAGACCCAGCTTGTTCTCCTTCTTCCCCACCCGAAACCCAGGCGTGTCTTTATCGAAAATAAACGCCGAAATCCCATGCTGCTGCGCCCCGCGCGCCGTCACCGCCATCCCCACGCACACATCCGCATAATGCGCGTTCGTCGTAAACGTTTTCGACCCGTTCAGAATCCAGTCCAGCCCCTCCCGAACCGCCGTGCTCCGCGTGCCCGCCGCATCCGACCCCGCCTCGGGCTCCGTCAACGACCAGCATCCAAGAAACTCGCCCGAAGCCAGCTTCGGAAGGTAATGCTGCTTCTGTTCCGCCGTCCCCGCTTTGAAAATGTGGTTCGAGCAAAGCGAAGTATGCGCGGCCAGAATAATCGCCACCGACCCATCCACCCGCGCCAGCTCTTCGATGATGATCGAGTACTCCACGTACCCCAGGCCCGCGCCCCCCAGCTCTTCCGGGAAGATCGCGCCCATATAGCCAAGCTCGCCCAGCTTCTTGATCACCGCCGCGGGAAATTGCTGCGCCTCGTCCCACTCCATCACATGCGGCGCAATCTCCCGGGCGGCGAAGTCGCGAACTTCGCGCCGGAGTTGAATCTGATCGGGACTGTATTCGAAGTCCACGAGGCTAGACGATCTCTTCTTGCGCCGCGTCCCACGTCACCGTACGGCCCTGGCGGTAGCTTTCCACCGCCATGCGGCAGGCGATCGATACGCGGTACCCGGTGTCGAACGAACAGTTCGGCTGCCGCCCGGAGCGGACGCAATCGATAAAATTCTGCATGTGGGCGCGCGGCGCCGTGGGTGCCGAGCCGGTCAGTTCGCGCCCGTCCGGCCGGTTCACTTTCTGCGGAACATAGCGGATCTGCTGCGATTTCGAAATCGTGCCGTCCGTGCCGAGCACGTCTTCGCTCACGCCCAATTGGTTGTTGCCGAAGCCGGAATCCCAGGTAAACAACAGGTCTTCATGCTGCATGGCCACGTTCATCGTATCCGGCACTTCGCGCCCGTCTTTCCAGAGATACAAGCCACCTGTCATATTGATGGCTTTCGGTACCTGCAGATCCAACACTTTGTACCAGAAGGCAATCTGGTGGCACATGTTCTCATAGACATTGCCGCCCGAGTAATCCCAAAAGAAACGCCAATTCACATAGCGGTTGGCATCGAAGTCATGGGCAGGCGCTTCGCCCAGGAACGACTTCCAAAGAATGTTTTCCGGATTCATATCCGGATAAACCGGCCGCGACCACTGCGGCTTCCCGGCGGGCGTGTTGCGGTACATGTGGGCGTGAATCGCGGTGATCTTCCCCAACCCCCCGGAGTTCAGAAAATTCGAAGCGTCCAGGACTTGGCCTGACGAACACTGCTGATGCCCGATCTGCACCGCGAGCGGCTTCGACCCCGCTTGCGACTTTACATAGGCCGCGCGCATCCGCTTGGCGTGCTCCACGGTAAACGCCATCGTCTTCTCTTGATAACAGTGCTTCCCGGCCTCAAGCGTGGCGATGAAGTGCTCGGCATGGAGGTGCTGCGGTGTCGCAATAATCACCGCATCCACCGACCCGCTCTCGAGCATGTCGCGATAATTCAGATAAGTCTTGGCCGCGGGAGCAAGCGCCTTGGCGTCTTCAAGACGCTTTGTATAAATGTCGGAAATACCGGTGAGTTCGGTATTGGGGCAGGCCAGCGCATCGCGAAGGTCCTGCGTGCCGCGGTCCCCGGCCCCGATGATGCCGAGCCGGACACGATCGTTCGCGCCCAAAACCGACGAAGCCGCGAGTGTCCCCAGTCCGGTGGCGACTTTGCCAATGAAATTGCGGCGGGATTGCATGTAACGGCAATTTTATCATCGGGAGCGGAGAGCATCAGCGGCTATCACAACTCTGGGCCGTCCAAGACGCCTAACCCGGATAGGGTCTGGGGCCGAAATGAAAAAGAACAATCCAAACCGGCCAGCCAAACGCAATTTTTAAATTACGCGCCACTGGGGAATATGGAGGATCGAACCCAGTTCTATAGAAGCAGTCCACGCGATTGTCTTCCGCAAGCCTTGCCTCCTGTAATACTGGCGGTGCGCGTTGACGATCCGTGGGCACACAGATGGCAGACAGAAGTGTTCGCCCCAGAGTTGTGACGCTTTGTGTAAATGCGGACGCTTTTACTCCGGCCATGTCGATTTTCCGGTATAAGAAAACAAGACAATAAAGCATAAAGAGGGAACCATGAAAAGCGCCAGAATCACCCTTCCAGGAAGTGAACGGAGGGCCCTCGGCACACGCGTTGCCGATCAGCCGGGAAGTGAACGAATCGAAGTATCGGTAGTTCTGAAGCCGCAGTCGCGTGCCCCGATGCCACAAACAGGCGGTGCGGTTATGACCCGCGAGGAATTCGCCGCGGCACATGGCGCCGACCCCGCCGCTATCGATCAAGTCCGGGAATTTGCAAAGGAATATGGCCTGACCGTAACGAACGTTTCACCGGAGAGGCGGACGGTACAGCTGGAAGGGTCGGCCGCTGACATGGTGCGCGCCTTCGAAGTGAAACTGCATCGTTACAAGCACGAGGACTGCGAATACCGTGGCCGGACCGGCGTAATCAAGCTGCCCTCGGAAATGGCCGACTCCGTCGAGGCGGTGCTGGGGCTCGATGACCGGCCTCAAGCGAGAACTCACTTCCGGATCCTCAAACAGCCGGCAATCAAAAGCAACGCCGCCACAACAACTTCTTATACCCCGCGGCAGGTGGGATCTCTTTATGATTTCCCGACCGATGTGGACGGTCACGGCCAGACGATCGGCATCCTGGAGTTGGGTGGCGGGTATAAACCTGGCGATTTGAAAACGTATTTCGCCTCGGAAGGGCTCAAGGAACCCACTGTCATTTCGATCTCCATTGATAAGGCGAAGAATAAACCCACGAATGCGAATGGCGCTGACGGAGAGGTGCTTCTCGACATCGAGGTCGCGGGATCCGTGGCACCGGGTGCAAAAATCGTCGTCTACTTCGCCCCGAATACTTCGAAAGGTTTTCAGGACGCCCTCACCGCGGCGATCCACGATGCGACGAACCAGCCATCGGTGATTTCGATCAGCTGGGGCAGTGCCGAATCCAACTGGACAGCGCAATCGATGACTGCTTTCGATTCCGCTGCACAGGATGCGGCGGCGCTGGGCGTAACCATTTGTGCCGCATCGGGCGATAACGGATCGAGCGATGGCCAGACCGACGGGAAAAATCACGTGGATTTCCCCGCCTCCAGCCCTCACATTCTGGGCTGCGGCGGGACGACGCTGCAGAGCGCCGCCGGAGCCATCGTGAGCGAGTCGGTGTGGAACGATGGCGCGCAGGGCGGCGCGACCGGGGGCGGGTTCAGCACCGTTTTCTCCTTGCCGGCTTATCAGTCCGGCCGTGGTGTTACGCCGCCGGCAGGAGGCGGACGCGGAGTGCCGGACGTGGCGGGCGATGCGGATCCGCAAACCGGGTATAAGGTTCTTGTGGACGGGCAGTCGCTAGTGATTGGCGGAACCAGCGCGGTCGCGCCTCTCTGGAGCGGGTTGATTGCGCTGCTCAACCAAAAACTCGGAAAGCCGCTGGGATATCTGAATCCGGTTCTCTACGCGCTGCCGAAGACGGCGAATGGCTTTCGCGATATTCTCCAGGGTTCGAATGGCACATACTCAGCGGGACCGGGGTGGGATGCGTGTACCGGACTGGGCTCTCCGAGCGGGAGCACGCTGGCCGCCGCACTCACGGCCAGTAATAAAAAAGCTTAGACCAAGCATTCTCCGGCAGTGGAATGCCGCCCGGTACCCGTGAAATATCTCGGTCGCGCTACAAAGGTGAATCATGGAATGTCCCGAGGCGCTTCTCACGCTGAGTGTGGGCTCGCAGAATGGGGACTCACCAGCCCGCCCGCGATCGACGGCGTAGCGTTTACCGCCCAGTTGACGTGTAGTCGGCATGTCGTACATGTGCTCTCGCCGGATTGCTCCCGCATGACGCGCTACTCGGAAGTTGGGCGGATGCTTGCCGACATAGCAGTACTTATCGTTCAAGCAGGGCTCGCTAAGAAGATGAGGGTCATCAGCCTCCTTGCTTCGTTCGTGGATGAGATTCAAACAGTTATCTCGCCGGGTCGTGGTTCAAGGACTTCATCGAACTGCTTCGCGAGCTCCTCTTTTGGCCACCTGCCTGATCGCGTCGACGGAAATCGAAAATAGAATAAAAGACTCTTCCGACTAGGGATAAACGTAACCAGTTCTCGCCATCCCGTAAGTACCTATAGTCTATTAGGACTCCCTTTCTGACTGATCTCGGCTCGAAGTCCGAGAAACATTCGGAGAAGCCGATGAGATACCAATAGGCGTTTGATACTTCCGGCAGCGCGATGTATTCGGCCTCTTTTTCCGAGCAGGACGCTATGATTCAGTGATTTGTTCATTTGCTTGCCACACACTTAGCCATTTGGCGAATCGGTTCCGATCTTCCTTAAGCTTGCCGAAGTTTTTTGTTATGATCGGCGGCGCCGGGAATCTGGTTTGGTGTCGCTAAGCCCTTCGTGGACTCCCCCCAGCTAAACGCGCTTTAACCCGCGTGAGAGCAGCCTAGCGGATCAGGGTTCGGGAACATGCCAGAATACCACCATGAAGCGCGTTTTTTCCGCAACCGTCTGGCGTGAGGGCGATTGGTTCGTCTCGCAATGCCTGGAGTTGGATGTCGCCAGCCAAGGCAGCACCGAAGAGGAAGCATTGGCCAATCTTCACGAGGCGCTAGAACTGCATTTTGAACCTCCTTTGGCAACTCGGCCGACGACAATTCGCCAGATCGAGGTAGAGGTTGGGGCGGCTTAAGCCGCTTGCGTTTCGCGAGATCAAACGCCGTCTCGAATCTGCCGGATTTGAAGAGATCAGCCAAAAGGGGAGTCACGTCAAGTTCAGCCGCATGACTCCTGACGGCACCGACACCGCGATTGTGCCGAGGCGGCACGAAGTGCCGGTCGGAACCTTGCGCAGTATCCTTCACCAAGCTCACATCGATTTAGAATTGTGGGAAAAACTGTAATGCTCGTTGGTCACCCCTATAAACGCGCTTGTGTCCGGGGAGCTTACTAATCGCTTGCGTCGTCAGTAGCTGTCTCTATACAGAGGCGATTCGAAACCGGCAAGTTTACCTTGTAGCTCCGAACAGATACCCCTCGATTCCCCCGATAGTTCCGCGCTTCGCTGCCGCTACCAAGGCGATCTCCTAGTAAACGGTGCTGGTGATATTTGTCAGTTGCAGGAACGCCGAACGCGTCCTGTCCCGTAAAGGGCAGAGACATCACTCCGCGATGGGCTGTCCGGCGGCGTTGACGAAAAAGTCGGTTGCTCCAGCTTGTCGTTTCTCGGGCGAGATCCCGCCGGATATGCGATCGCTCGTGCGGCCGTCGAAGTGAATGGCTTATTACTGAACCAGAGCTCAGAAGTGCCGATCATGCACGACCCGGAAGGCAGTTTCGAACGAGCCTTTCTTCCGATATTCCTTGAAAGCGGGCCGCAGATCATCACTTGCCAGCAACATCTCGAACAGCAACACGCCTTCATCGGCTTCGAAAAGAGCCTCTTTGTCATCGCGCTCGCTCGCCGCTTTCGCCCGCTTCATTTGCCTGTAGAACGAATCGATCTGATTGTAATACCGTGAGCGGAACAACAGCTCCCGCTGGCTGCTGTAGTAATATTCGTACCGCTCGATGCTCATATGCGTTTCCCACCAGCGCTCCGGCCAGTGCGCCACGTCGATTCCGACGCTTCCGACCAGATATCCCATTTCAACCGCGAGCGATGATTCCATGCGCCGCATCCGGATTTCATCCTGCAATGCGTTTTTGATCGGCTCGGCGATAAGTCCGGCCAGCATACCCGCGAGTGCGCTGATGAGCACTTTAATCCAATCTGCCATCGGGTGGAATTATAAGCCCCCGGCCGTGCTCCCCGCGCTTCCCTGAACAGGGTTCAAATGTGCACCGACCTTTTCCCTTACAATGCCTCTTCGTGGTTTAAGAGGCACGGAGAGTTATTCATTTAATCCCGCGCTTCGGAGCCAACTACAAAGCGCCCCTATCACGCGCTACCCGGAAATCTGAATCCATACGCCAGTGGAGGAGGCCTGAAGAGTCCCATTACCAAAAATTGCGCTGCATCACCATCGGGAACACGGCCAACGATTAAGACCGCTAAACGCACTTCCCTGCGGTCAATCCGAGATGAAGATGTCAGGGATTTATGCCCGTCTGTTTCAAGATCGCACGAAGCGTCCCTTCGGGCATGTCACCAGAATGGTTTGGAATCGTAGTGTATCGGCGTGTCGTGAAATCTAAACCAGATCGTGACTACCGGCTGCCTGACGATCAAACTCAAAGCCGTGCTTCTTCAACTTATGAATGATTTCCCGATAACGAAAACCCGCTAGCCGACCCACTTAGGCAGCGACAACGATAGTGTAATTCCGCCGTTCACTTGCGCCAGGAAAGTTTTGGTTGTCGTCTCTCTCGCGCCGGGCTTCGATCAGTTTCTTCGCAACATCACGTGCGATTTCGAGCGCCTCGGCTATAGTCTGCCCCTGTGCTATGAATCCAGGAACTCCTCCCAGGTCGCAAGGAAGACTCCTTCCGGCAACCGTTCCACCTGGACCTGAATCGCTACTTCCATCGCGACTTGATCTTAGCATTTTGCAATGTCCGCGCCGTCTATCGCGTGGCTGATGGCCGTAAGGAGACAAGCCGGTACGTTCGAGATTACTATGGGCTACGTCCCTCGAGGAGCTGCGATTATGGATCGTAAAAAGCCGTCCGACTTACTACAGAAGCCGTTCGAACACTTAAGCGAATATCGGGGCGGGAACCACAGGCGAGCGTTCCTCGAAAACGCGGGCAGGTTCGCTGTAAGCGCGCTGACGGCCGGCTCCGTCCGTGCCTGGGCTCAGGGAAAGGAGACTCACCCGGCCTCCGCTCGCGTCCTCGATCAGCTCAGAACACACTTCACGTTCCAAATCTCGGTCGACGTCACCACCCTGCCGCTGGGTCTGTCAGTTGCCGGCGCGGGGCTGAAGGGCGGCGTCGATATCGTCGAGATGGGCACGCCGCTGCTCAAAAGCGAGGGAGTCTCCAACGTGGTACCAGCCTTCCGCAAGCAGTTTCCCAAGGCGCTGCTCTTGGCCGATATGAAAACAATGGACGGCGGTGCTACGGAGGCGCGCGGCGTCTATGCGGGTGGCGGCAATATTATCGATTTTCTGGCGCTCGCTGGTGTGGATACAGCCAGGGCGATCTGCGCGGTGCGCGATGAGTTCAGGCGCAGCTCCGAACTTCCGCGACTTGTCTTTTCGGATGTTATGGTGCCGCATCAGGGCCCAGCCGCGCAGGCCGCCGATGCCGCGCTTCGTATGCTGGAGGCCGGCGTGGACGCGGTGGGCGTTCACCTGCAATCCGACGCGCGGCGCGCCAACCCCAAGCTCATTGCGAGTGATGTTCTTGGCGACGCGGTCCGCGCTATTTTCGAGCGCGTCGGTAGAAACGCCCCGGTGCAGGTAGTGGGCGGACTAAGCGCGGCGCAAGCGAAGGGCCTTGCGCACGCGGGGTTGCGCGCCTTCTGCATTAGCGGCAATCTCGGCCAGCCGGACGCCGTTGTCCGCTATAATCTACCGCCGGACCAGATCGAACGGTTGATTGCGGCTTTTATCGCCGAAGTGTCGGGGGCCTGAGTATTCCCCCACTCCGCCATCCCCCGGTCACAGAACTTCGACCCTCCCCAAATGCCGGCGCCAGGCAATCTACTTCGGCAGGAACAATTTGCACGGAACGAACCCAGGAAAATACTGAAAAGAAACAACATTGAGTAAATGAGGGAGCACGCCGGCATCCCAAGCGGACCCGCCGCCGACCCAATACCGGCCTGTACCAACCTACCGGCAACCCAACGCGAATTTTAGCCGCGAACCCGTTCCGGCGCACAGACCGTGTCAAAATCGTTCCATGCGCTGGGTGGCACCCTCCTGCCTGCTTCTCTGCTCCGCCGCCGCACTGCTCTCGCAAAGCGGAACCGGTGAACTCCGCCTTACCGTTCGGGACCAGGCCGGCGCCCTCACCCCTGCCTCTGCCGAACTCCTCAACCAGGCCGCTCACACGCGCACCACCGTCGAAGTCCCGCTTTCTGGCCGTTACTCTTTCCGGGCGCTGCCCTTCGGCACTTACCGTCTCATCGTGACGCATACAGGGTTCGGCCCTTCTAGCGAACTCCTGGTGATCCGGTCGGAAGTTCCTACGGAGCACGCAGTCACCTTAGCCGTCCAGACTTTTTCCACCGCGGTCGTCGTGGAAGAGGCCGCCACCCTCGTCGACCCCTCGCGCACTTCCTCGGCCTATTACATCGGCGCGCGCGAGATCCGGGAGCGTGGCCTCAGCCTGCCGGGTCGCGGGCTGACCGATCTCGTCGTCGCGCAGCCCGGGTGGACCTTTGAGGCGAATGGCATTCTTCATCCGCGTGAATCCGAATATGAAACGCAGTACATCGTCAACGGCTTCCCGGTGCAGGACAATCGTTCTCCCGCCTTCGCTCCCAGCATTGAAGCGGACGATGTGCAGTCGATGAAGGTCTATACCAGCGGCATTCCCGCCGAATATGGTCAGAAAGTCGGCGGCGTCATCGAACTCACCACGGAACGCAACACATCGCCCGGATTCCACGGCACAGCCGTCGCGCAAGGCGGCAGCTTCGCCACCGCCGGGGGTTACCTTTCAGGCCAGTACGTGGCCGGCAAAACAACGGCCTCGCTAAGCGCGGATGCGTTTCTCACCGACCGGTTCCTCGATCCTCCGGTGATTGCGAATTACAGCAATCACGCGTCTCACTCCTCTGTTACGGGCACCCTCGAACGTGACGTGAAGGAAACGGACCGCGTTCGGTTCTCCGTAAGCCGCCGCGCCACCCGCTTCCTCGTGCCCGATGAGTTGCTTCAGTACGCGGCGGGTCAGCGTCAGGATAGGGCATCGCAAGAAACAACGGGCCAGGCTTCCTGGCAGCATGTCTTCTCGCCTTCCCTCGTCGGTAATCTTCGGGCGATGTCGCGCGATGTCGAAGCTGATCTGTGGTCCAACGCCCTCTCCACTCCCATTGCCCCCAGCCAGAACCGAAGTTTTCGCGAAGGCTATGGCGCGGCCAGTCTGGCGGGCCATTCAGGTCGCCACGAATGGAAGGTGGGCGGCGACGCGCGCTATGCCTCGCTCACGGAAAACTTCGGTTTCCACATCGCGGCTTACAGAGTTGCGGGCTACCGGCTCTTCGATAAAGATACGCCCGCAAACTTCAGCTTCCGCGGGCACGGTCTGGACCGCGAACAGTCCGCTTACGCGCAGGATACGCTTCATCTCGGCGCTGTCACGGTAAGCGCCGGTTTGCGCTTCGATCGCTATTCGCTGCTGGTGCGCCAAACCAGCTTCAGCCCTCGTCTGGGCATCGCGTGGAATCTTCCTCGAACCGGGACGGTGTTGCACGCCTCCTACGATCGAACGTTTGGAACGCCAGCCTTTGAGAACATCTTGGTCTCGGCCTCCGCTGCCGTGCAGACCCTGAACAATTCCGGGCTGTACCTGCCCGTGAAGCCTTCGCGGGGGAACTATTACGAAGTCGGTTTCACCCAGGCGATCGCGAAACACATCCGCCTCGACGGGAACGCATTTCTGCGAGACATTCGCAATTTCCAGGATGATGACCATCTGGAGAATACGGGCGTCAGCTTCCCCATCGCGTTTTATCGCGGGCGCGTGCGGGGCTTGGAGGCCAAGCTTCAGGTTCCCCGCTGGGGCGCATTTTCAGGCTTTCTCAGTTATGCCAACTCACTGGGCACCGCCCAATTCCCAATTGCGGGCGGCTTGTTTCTTGACGATGGATCCGCCGCGCTGCTGACCGCGAACGATCGGTTCCCCATCTCCCAGGACCAGCGCAATACCGCGCGCGCCATGGTGCGGTACCAGATCGCCCCGCGGCTTTGGACTTCGTGGAACGCTGCTTACAACAGCGGCCTGCCTTCTGAAACCACGCAGCCATATTCGTTCCTGGTTGCGCAATATGGCAAGGCAGTCGTCAACCAGGTGAACTTTGACCGCGGGCGCGTGCACCCGAATTTTTCGCTCGATGCCAGCGTGGGCGTGGACGTGTGGAAAAGCGAAAAACGCTCCGTGACCTTGCAGGGCAGCGCCTTGAATTTAACGGATCGTCTCAATGTCATCAACTTCGCCGGCTTTCTGTCCGGAACGGCAATCGCTCCGCCGCGAAGTTTCGGCTTAAAGCTGCGCGCCGACTTCTGATCGGCTAAAGAGTAACTTTGATCGCGAACTGAAAGGAACGCGCGGGCAGCTGATTCGTCACTCCCGCCAGCGGTTGCCCAAAGCCCGGCCCGGGGGTTGCGCCGTTTCCATAGGTGCCGCTGTACCCCACGAAATTGGCGTGGTTGAGCAGGTTGAAAATCTCCACGCGCGGCTCAATTCGTAGATGTTCGTTAATGCGGAACGGGCGTTCAATCAGCGTCGCGATATCGTAAATCGGCCGCCCCGTGCCGGCGTTCCGGCCGATCACGGCGCCGTTGATCACCGGGCGGTCTGTCGTGGCGCCCGTGTCGCCGCTGTTATTCGTTCCTGTGACGATGTTGTACGGAAGTCCGGAAGCCAGCGTCGCAATGCCGCCCGCGTGGATTCCCAAGGGCCCTACGTAGATGCCGCTCAGCACGAATCGGTGCCGCTGATCGAAGATGGCGTTGGCATATTCCGATTTTCCGGTCAGGAGCGCGTCATTCGGGTTCTGGCTCGGAACATCGGGGTCCACGTTGTCGGAGGTATGCGACCACGTGTAGCTGGCGAGAACGGAGAACCGCTGGCCCATGCGCCCCGTCAGGTTGAGCTGCAGCGCATTGTAGTGCGAGTAACCGTTGTTCACGTCACTCTGAATCACGCTGTACGGTGGCTGTGGATTCGTGGCTGCGTTTGGATTGCAGGCCAGGCCGTTCTGCGCGTAGAACAGAATCCAGGAGGGGCGCGTGCAGTTCGCCGCCTGCGCGCTGCGCGTCTGGCCGGGCGCGGTGCGCGTGAATGTTGTCGGCGCGTTGATGTCCAGAGGCCGGTTGATGCGCACCGTATGGGATCCGACGTAATCGGCCCGCGCCACCCAGCCTTGCGCCACGCGCCGCTCGAAGCCGAACGTCCACTGTTCGGTGTAAGGGTTCAGCAGCCGCTGGGGACGAATGTAGAGGCTGCGCAGGGGCACCGCCGCCCCGGCGGGAAATGCGGGCAGGGGAGCCGCCGCGATGCTGGCCGGAAAGCCGATCTGTCCCGGCGCCGCCGTGTAGTTGAAGACGCCGGTGGCGCCGGTCAGAGCGTAGTTCGCCTGGCTGTTGTCGACAATTTGCGAGTCGAAGATGCCGAAGCCGCCGCGCATCACCGTCTTGCCGTCACCCGCCAGATTATAGGCGAACCCCACGCGTGGAGCGAAGCCCAGTTTGAAGTCGGTAAAGGTCTGGCGCTCGTAGCGGAGTCCCAGGTTAAGCGTCAGGTTCGGGCGCACGCGAAAGTCGTCCTGAACAAAGGCGGACCACAGCGTGTCGTTCACCGTGTAGTTCGCGTTGCCGTAGCTCTGCGTATAAGTCCGAACGTTGGCCAGATTGCCCAGATAGGCCTGGCTTTCGCAGTAGGCAAGCGCTTGCGTGCAGGTGTTGTAAACAAACTGGCCTAGGTAAAGCGGGCCGCCGAACTCTTTGCTGTTGCCGCCGCTTCGGGCTTGAATTAAGTCCCCACCGAACCGCAGCGAGTGCCGCCCGCGAATAGACGAAAGCGTGTCGTTGATTTCATATTGCCGCGCGGTGAGCAGCGCGGATTGCGAAGTACCAGTGGTAAAGGTTCCGCCGGTCGAAACCGGCACTTGGAACTGCGTGCCGTAATGGACGGGGTCAAACTCTGTAATGGGGGAGGCAAGTTGAAATTGCAGGCGTACATTGTTGAGCAGGGAAGGGCTAAGCACCGCGGTTTCGCCCACTTCCTCGGAGTAAGTGCGCCGGCGGAAAATGCGCGCCACCGTCGGCAGAGTGTTGCCGCCCACGGTGCCGTTTGGGTTCGTATCGAAAAATCCGTCGAAGCCGCTGCGGACAAACAGCGTGTTGCGGTCGTTCAACTGGTGGTCCAGGCGTAGAAAGCCGAGCCAGCCATGATAGCGGCCCAGATAACTGCCGGGCGCGATCGGAGAAATAATCGGAGAAGCGCGTTCTTCCCGGCTGAATTCGCCCGCCGCAAAGAAGTGCGTTCGCTTGCTGAGTGGGCCTCCCAAGGTAAGCTGCGAAAGCCCCAGCGAGTTGCTGGTGTAATCGTTCCCGCTCCCCGCGTTTCCCGGGGTAAAACCGGAAAGTGCCGCCGATGTGGCGGCCGGTCGCCAGACCTCCACGGCCATGGCGCGCAGCCGGTTGCCTCCGCTTCGCGTGATGATGTTCACCGCGCTCCCGGCGCTGAAGCCGTACTCGGCGGAAAAGGAATTCACCAGAATGTTCACCTCCAGCACGGCGGGTTGCGGAATGTTCGTATGGATCGTCTGGCGGCCCCAGCTATCGTTGCCGGAGGCTCCGTCCACTTCGAACCAAGTCTGGCGGCGTCCTGTGCCGTCCGTGGTGAACAGAAA
This sequence comes from Bryobacterales bacterium, assembly GCA_963795835.1. Taxonomy (GTDB): domain Bacteria; phylum Acidobacteriota; class Terriglobia; order Bryobacterales; family Bryobacteraceae; genus JALYXI01. Next base: position 95,324 of record CAWCJC010000008.1, read on the forward strand.
TTGATTGGTGAAGATATCGCCCTGGTTGATCGCCGGACGGTTCGCGGAATTCAGCAGCGGCAGAAACGTGATGCGCCGGTCCAACACGGGCGTCTCTTCTAACTGCCGCCCTGTCAGGCGGTCGCCGATCTGCGGAGTATCCGTCCTCACCTCGCCCGCGACCCCGGTCACGCTCACTTGCGCCGACCGTCCCGCCAGATCCAACTGCAGATCCACACTGACCGTCGCCCCGCCCGTCAGTTGCAGTACCCCGGATTTGGCGGCGGCGAAGCCGTCTTTCTCGGCGCGGACAATCACGCTCCCGCCCACAGGCAGGCCCGTGACCGTGTAGTGTCCGGAAGCATCCGTCACAACGGTGCGAGGCGTGTTCGTGAGTGCGCTCATGATCGAAACGCGAGCTTTCTCAAGTGGAGCGCGGCTCGGGTCGGTGACCGTGCCTTGGACTGTTGCCGTATCGGGCGTTTGCGCCACGCAGCACGACACCATCAAAAGGGCAAAACCGAGCCTGACCATCAATATATGTTGCCGCAAAATCGGGAGCCGCGATGACGCAAAGCTCCTGTTACATTCGAAAGAGTGTTCACACGTGTGATTTGGATCGTTCTCGATAGCGTGGGCGTCGGCGCCATGCCCGATGCTGCGTCGCAGTTCCATGACGATCCGGCCAGCGATACTCTGGGCAATATCGATCGCAAACGGCCGCTTCATGTGCCGGTGCTGCAGTCGCTCGGCATTGGCAATTTGAAAGATTTAAAGAATGTGCCCCCAGCCGAAGCCCCGCTTGCCTCGTTTGGCAAATGCGCGCTTGCGTCACCCGGAAAGGACACGACGACAGGCCACTGGGAAATGGCCGGGATACATTTGGCGAAGCCGTTTCCCTTGTTTCCCGAGGGCTTCCCCCGCGAGGTGATGGATCCCTTCGAGGAGCGCATCGCGCGCACCGCGATCGGGAACAAGTCGGCTTCGGGTACGGAAATCATGGCCGAATTGGGCGAGGAGCACATGCGCACCGGCAGCCCCATCGTCTATACGTCAGCCGATAGCGTCTTCCAGATCGCCGCGCATGAAGACGTCATCCCGGTTTGGGAGCTTTACAAGATTTGCGAGACAGCGCGCAATATTCTGCGCGGACCGTTTGAAGTGGGCCGCGTCATCGCCCGGCCGTTCACCGGCGAGCCGGGTTCGTTCACGCGAACCGCCAACCGCCACGATTACGCTGTGCCTCCTCCCCGAGGCATGTTACTCGACCGCCTGGACGATGCAAAGGTTCCCGTTATCGGCGTCGGCAAGATCTTCGACGTGTTTCTCGGCCGCGGCATCCGCGACCATGTGAAAACGAAGAGCAACGCCGATGGCATGACGCAAACTGCCCACCTTTTAAACGAAGTGGAGCGTGGCCTCATCTTTACGAATCTGGTGGATTTCGATTCCGTCTACGGGCATCGCAACAACGTCGAAGGCTATGCTGAGGCGCTTGAGGAGTTCGATCGGTGGTTGGGCGCCTTCCTCCCGCTATTGGAGGCAGAGGACCTGCTCATCTTATGCGCGGACCACGGCTGTGATCCCACCACCGCCTCCACCGACCACAGCCGCGAATATACTCCGCTGCTTGCCTACAATGCGGCCAAGCCGCACGGGCAGAATCTAGGCACGCGGCCGACCTTGTCCGATATCGGGCAGACTGTGGCTCAAAACTTCGGTGTGCGAATCGAAAACGGGACCAGTTTCTTACAGCAGATTCTATGAGACAGAAAGTGATGGCGGGGAACTGGAAAATGTACAAGACCCCGGAAGAAACCCGCGCCTTTTTTGAGGCCTTCAAGCCGCTGGTGAGTAATACCGAAAGCTGTGAGATTGTGATCTGCCCGCCGTTCCCGAATATCCCGGTGGCCGTTGCGGAAGCGAAAGGTACGCAAATCTCAATCGGCGCGCAAAATTTGTATTGGGGGAAGGAAGGCGCGGTCACCGGGGAAGTGTCCGGTTACATGATTCAAGCGCTGGGCTGCATGCATGTGATCGTTGCGCATTCCGAACGCCGCCAATACTTCGGCGAAACCGAGGAGGACGTTCTTCGCAAGACCATGGCGGCGCTCGATTACGGGCTCACTCCGATCGTCTGCGTCGGTGAGAAACTCGAGGAACGCGAAAGCGGAGCCACCGAAGAGGTTCTGATCGATCAGTTCTTAGGCGGCCTCAGCGGCTTGGCGGAGGATCAGTTCGAGAAAATTCTGATCGCTTACGAGCCGGTTTGGGCGATCGGGACAGGCAAGACGGCAACCCCGGAGATCGCTTCAGAAGCGCACGCGATCCTTCGGCGGGAAGCAGCATTACGCTTCGGCGACCTAGCCGCGCAGAATCTCCGGATACTTTATGGCGGTAGCGTAAAACCGGACAACTGCGGCGAACTGATGAACGCCCCCGATATCGATGGCGCGCTGGTTGGCGGCGCCAGTCTGGATCCCGCAAGTTTCGCCAAGATCGTGAATTTTCGTTAAATGCCGCGTGGCGCGATGCGCGAAGCTCTCGCCGATACTCAACGCCTGGCCAGAAAATCTCTTACAATAGAAGCGGAGAGTATAGATGGGTCCCATAGGCTATCCCGAGATGATGTTTATCTTTATCCTGGCCCTACTCCTTTTCGGCCCCAAGAAGCTGCCGGAATTGGGTAAGACCTTGGGCAAAGCGTTGACAGAATTCAATCGGGCAAAAAACGAACTGAAGAACACGTTCGATCGCGAAATGAAGACCTTAGAGCGGGAAACGGAAAGCATCAAGGAAGTTACAAACAGTCTGTATCACGATAACTACAATTACGACTACTCCTCCTACGATTCGAATCATCACACCGAATTGACCGATCATCCCGCCCTTGAAGCATCAACCACACCAAGCGCATCCGCACCTCAGGGCGCTGAATTCCCTCACGTTGCCGCCGAACATGTTCCGGCTCTCGAAGGTACCGTCGCAAACGGAACCTATCATGAACCGGTAATGACGGAAGTTCACCAGGAACCTCCCACTCTCGCAACGGAGCACACCTTAAAGAGCTAATCCATGCCGGACGACCAGAAGGGGGAGCAATCCCTCTCTGGCGGGCCTGTGTCTCCCGATGGGACACCGCACGTCAGCCACGAACAGACTACCGATAACTCGCCGACTTACAACTACTACGACGAGTCCTATACTTACGATTCCGCGGATCAACCAGCCGCGGCCCCGCCCACGCCTGTCACCCTGACTCCGCCTCCTCCCCCCGCGCCCCCCGCCCCTCCCAAACCGAAAGCAGACGAAGACGAAGACCCCGAAGAAAGCGGAATGCTGCGCATGTCCTTTATGGGGCATCTCGAAGAACTTCGGAAGCGCATTCTTCTGATGCTGGTCGGCATCGCGGTGGCATTCACAGTTAGCCTTACGTTCTGCAATGAGTTATGGCGCATTGTCAGCGCTCCTGCGACCGCCGCTCTGACCACCCTCGGCATACATCCGCCCAATCTTTCCCAGATCCAACCGATGGAAGCGTTCAACGTGATTTGGTTCAAGCTCCCCACGCTGGTCGCTGTCTTCTTGAGCTCACCCTGGATCCTCTATCAGGTGTGGGCCTTCATCGCGCCCGGCCTCTACAAGAAGGAGCGCCGGCTCGCGGCGCCGTTCGTCATCTCTTCTGCGGGGTTGTTTATCATCGGCGGCCTGTTCGCCTATTTCGTGGCATTTCGGTTCGGTCTTACTTTTCTGCTGGGTATCGCCGTGGGTGACAACGTCACCCCCCTGATCTCCATCAACGAATATTTCGACCTGTTCGTGAATGTCACGCTGGGAATCGGAATCGTTTTCGAACTCCCGGTACTTATTTTTCTTCTCACCCTGCTACGCGTCGTGAACCCCGGGTTCCTGATCCGCCATAGCCGTTACGCCATCTTAGGCATCGTGATCTTAGCCGCGGTGATCACGCCTACGCCCGACATCTTCAACCTCATGCTCTTCGCCACGCCAATGATCCTGCTTTTTTACATTGGCATCTTTGCCAGTTACCTTCTGGTATTGAAACGCGAAGGCCGCCGCATGCCTGCCAAGATTCTAGGAATTGTAACTTTGGTGATACTCTTGCTCCTCGGAATCGCAGCTTATTTCGCAACACTGAAGTATCACTTGCACTACATCGCGCATTGGCCGTTTATCACCCAATAATTATTGGGGCCTTATGGATCTCAACAAAATCATCAGCGAACTTCTTGAGGAGCGGCAGAGGCTCGACCGGCTGGTCGCGTCTTTAGAACAAATCGAAGCTGAGTTGCCGCATTCAAAAGTTGCAAGAGAGTCTCGCCGTGGTCGAAAATCCATGGATGCTGAAGGGCGTGCCGCAGTCTCGGAACGCATGAAGAAGTATTGGGAAAATCGCAGGAAGAACGGCGCTAGTTCTTGAAGAACCAAAGCCAAAAATATTGTCCGCCGGCACCGTGGCGATAACGAGGTTCGAACCCGCACCGCTCCGCTAATGCCACTGCTTGCGCGTCAGAAAACGGAACACCAAGCCATGTGTCATGGGCTTCCGTTGCAAGCGTTGCATCTCCCTGAACCTGGAACTTGAACAACCCACCCGGCCGCATCAGGCGATGAACCTCGCGGACGTAAGTTTCAATCACCTCCCGGCTCGGAATGTGCTGAAACACAATCGACGAGAAAGCAAAATCAATGCTCACGTCGCCTAAAACGCTCAAGTCGGTTCCGTTATTTTGCCAAAAGTGAGCATTCTCAATCGCCCGATTTGCTTCCTTCGCCTGCCGAATCATTTCGCCCGAAACGTCCACGCCATGGACGGTCCCAAAGATCTCCGCAAGGGCGCGTGTTACGCGACCAACCCCGCATCCGATCTCGAGCACAGTCATCTGCTTCGGGTCCTTCTCTTGGCAGATATTAATCATGTCAGTCAGGACTTCTTCTTTGACGGTGAGGCGGCCAGATTCATAGAACGCGGCATCGTCCCAGTTTTTCTCCGCCGTATTTACATAAAAGCGGGCGTTTTCTAGGGCTCGCGCATCCCATTCACGCTGCATGCGTCCAAGCAGTTCCGGATCCGTCATCATGTTATATTGTAAGCGTCGCGTGGGCGACTAGCTCAGCTGGGAGAGCGCTGCGTTCGCAATGCAGAGGTCGGGGGTTCGATCCCCCCGTCGTCCACCAATTTAATACCCGCTTCCCCCAAATCCCTTTCCTCCGCGCGCCGATTCCCCGAGTTCCGCTTCTTCCCACTCCACTGCCTCGTACTGAGCCACAACCATCTGCGCAATCCGGTGTCCCGCGGAGACTCGATATGCTTCCCGCCCCAAGTTCAACAAGATCACCCGAATCTCCCCCCGGTAACCTGGATCGATCGTCGCCGGGCTATTCGGCAGTGTAATGGCATGCTTCAGGGACAATCCGCTCCGCGGCCGAATCTGCGCCTCATAGCCCGGCGGTAATTCGATCGCGATCCCAGTCGGCACCAGTACCGGAATACCGGGCTCCAGATCAACATCCTCTACTGCGCACAAATCCATCCCCGCGTCCTCGTGTGAGCCGTGCGCATAGGCCGGCAACACCGCATCTTCCCGTAACCGCCGAATTCGAATAGTCAATTGGTTATGATAAGCGCTTGCTTCAGGACTTCTGGACAAATTTCTACCATGTCGCGCTCGCCTATGTGCTCACCCTGCCTATAGGTTGGCAGAGCGAACTCGAAGCACACACTGCCGGCGTCCGCACGTTCCCCATTGTCGGAATGGCCAGTTGCGCCTTCCTCATGCTCCTGGGTGACCATCCCGGAGAGGGCGACCGCTCGCGCCTTTTACAAGGCCTGATTACCGGCATCGGTTTCATCGGCGCCGGCGCAATCTTAAAGGACGGCGCCGGCGTCAAGGGCACAGCCACCGCCGCGAGTGTCTGGAACGCCGCTATCATCGGTGCCGCTATTGCGCTCGACCACTTCGGAATGGCGATCACGCTGACTCTTCTGAACGTCTTCAGTCTGCGTGGCCTGCTTCCTTTGAAACGGAAACTCGACGGCAACTGACGTATCCTAACCTCTTGAAACGCGTTATTACCGTCGCTCCGCTCCCTCCCGAAAAATGCGCCTACGCCCTGGCCCGCTACTCGCGTTCCGCCGACTCCATTCGCGAATCGCTCGAGTGGGTCCGCACCCATAACTCTGAAAAATTTCTGGAAAGCTATTACTTCCAATACGGCCACCAATCGATTGCCGACCTTGGCCACACCATCCTGTGCTTCGAGGGCATCTCCGAACTCGCCGCCACCGAGATTGAAGACGAGCCGCTCTGGGATGGCCAGGCAAAGTCCACCCGTTATCAAGATTTCAGCCGCACCGGCTTCATTACTCCGCCCGATCTGGAGGATCCCGCGCTGTACCAAGCCGCCGCCGCGAAGCTTCTTGAAGCCTACGGTACCGTGCACTCCGCGGAACTCGAGCGACTGCGCGAAGCACTCCCGCGACCTGCCGACATGAAGCCCGATGCCTACGAACGCAACATCGCCGCCCGCGCTTTCGACATCGCCCGCTACTCTGCTCTTCTGGGGCATTCCGACGAACGTCGGCCAAGTTACCAGCATCAGGACTCTCGAAAAGCAGATCCGCCGCCTGGCGTCATCGCCCTACGCTGAATTGCGCAGCCTCGCGGCGGAGATCGCGGAAGCCTGCGCCGCCGCGCCTGATTGCACTTGGTACCAAACCACCGAGCCTGAGAAGCTCGCGCCCACGCTTGCCCGCCATGCCGACCCCGACACGCACGCGCCCGCCGCTCAATCCGCGCTCGCGCAATGGGCCGCTCAAAATCTGGGCGCTGTGCCGGATCTGAACTGCCCCGATGTCGATCTCGTCCGCCCGAAAGCTCCCCTTACGGAGATCGCTGCGACGCTGCTTTACCCGGTAACGCAGCATTCGTTCCGCTCGCTTTACGAAACAGTATCCACCTGGTCGGACGCTCGCCAAGCCGAAGTGCTCGAGACCGCGCTTCAATCCCGGGGCCGCCGCGACGACCTCCTTCGCGAGTTCCGTGGTGCCCAATTCTGCTTCGATATGACGATTGACCTTGGCGCCTATCGCGACCTTCATCGCCATCGCCGCACACAGCAGTTCCGCCAAGCCTATTCCGGCAATCTCGGGTATGCCACTCCGCCGAACGCGCCGCCTGTCTATGCACCGGCAATCGAGCAAGCTTTCGCCGCCTTCAAGACCTTACCGCAGCCCGCTGCGCAGTACATTCTGCCGTTCGCCGCGCGCAGCCGCTTTCTGTTCAAAATGGATTTTGCCGAAGCCGAATACATGTCCCGCGTTCGCAGCGGGGTGAAGGGCCACTTCAGCTATCGCGAAATCGCGTGGGAAATGAAGCGCCGCATGGAAGAACAAGTTCCGGAACTCGGCCGTCTGATTCACGCTACTCCACCCGAAATGGAAGATCCTCTCCAGCGCTAAACTGTAGATTAGATGAAGCCTCTTGTCGCTCTCTTCGCGCTCGCTGCCCTGGTTCTAGGAGATCCCTCGCCGGATAAAATGATCGGCCTGAAGACCGCACCCACCAAGCTCGATCTCTTCCTGGATATGCAGTGCCCACCTTGCAAGATGTTTCACGATCAAACTCTGCCGGACGTGATCGCGAACTATGCGAACAAAGGCAAAGTGCTCATCGTGCTCCACGATTTCCCGCTGCCCCAGCACAACCACGCGCTCGAAGCCGCGCGCTGGGCCAATGCCGCGAACTCCGTGCACAAATATCAGGAGATTTCGAACGCGCTTTTCGCTACGCAGGAAAAGTGGGTCGCCAATGGCGACCTTCGCTCCGTCGTTGCGTCTAAACTGACGCCCGCCGAAATGAAAACCGTGGAATCGCACCTGAAAGATCCAGCCATCGAAGCCGGCATTGATGCGGATCGCGCCCTGGGTGTGCAAATGGGCCTGAAAGTCACCCCGACGCTGGTCGTTACCCACAAGCTGCAGACCTATCCTTTCGGTGGTCCCGTTTCTTACTCCATTCTCAAGCAGGCGCTTGACGATATCGCCACAAAGTGAACCGGATCGCCAAGTACCTGCTGATCGCACTGCGCGTGTTCCTGGGCGCCGTATTTGTTTACGCAGCTTACGTGAAGCTCAAGGCCCCTTGGTATATGTTCGCCGCGAACATTTATTCCTACCAGATGCTTCCTTCCTGGGCCTCTGAATGGATCGCCCGCACGCTGCCCGCGTTTGAGATGGTCCTGGGTCTCGTTCTCATCAGCGGCATCAAGCTGCGCTGGAGCGCCCTGGTAAGCGGCCTGCTGCTTTTTGCCTTCTGGCTCAGCATGGCCATCGCGTATTCAAAAGGCCTCGCCATCAACTGCGGATGCTTCGGCGATGGCGAACCGCTCTCAAAATTCACTTTACTCCGAGATGGATTGCTGGTCGCCGCCGCCGGCCTGCTCTGGTGGTTCAGTTCACCGCGCGCAAGTACTGCGGCGGCCATCGATTCTCCTGTTTCAGTTGCTTAGCCGCATGGTTCGGCCAATACGGGTCGCGCAACAATTCCCGCGCCAGCAAAACTACATCGGCTTGCCCCGAGCTGATGATTTCGTTCGCCTGCGCGGCTTCTGTAATCATCCCCACCGCGCCGGTCGCGATTGCGGCTTCTCGCCGAATCTGCTCAGCGAACTGCGCCTGATACCCAGGACCTAACGGTATCTTCACGCCAGGCACTACTCCGCCGGAAGACGCGTCAATCAAATCCACACCTATCTCCCGCAACGCTTTCGAGAGTTCCACCGACTGCTCGATCGTCCAGCCAGGCCGGTCCGTCACCCAATCCGTCGCGGAAAGACGCACGAACAACGGCCCGGTCCAAAATGCGCGCAACTCCGTCGCGATCTCTCGCAACAGCCGCGTCCGGTTCTCGAAACTCCCGCCATACTCATCCGTGCGCTGATTCGACAAGGGCGACAAGAACTCATGCAAGCAGATACCCGTGCGCGGCATGAATTTCCAACACATCGAATTCCGCCGCAATTGCCCGCTTGGCGGCGGCCGTAAAGTCACGTTTCACCTTCGCGATCCCCGCCGCGTCCAGTGCAATTGGCTTTGGATAAGAATCGCTGAAAGCCAGCCCGCTCGGGGCGACGGTTTGCTCCGGCCACCCTCCTTCTTCCACCGGGGCCACATGCTCCTCCACCCAGGGCCGCGACATACTTGCCTTTCGTCCGGCATGCGCAATCTGAATTCCCGCCAAAGCCTCCTGCCCATGAATGAAGCGAACAATCTCGCGCAGCTTCGAAACATGTTCATCGCGATAAATTCCAAGATCGTTTGCCGTAATGCGGCCCTCCGGGGAGACCGCCGAAGCTTCGAAAATCACCAGCCCCGCTCCCCCCACGGCGCGCGATCCCAGGTGCACCATGTGCCAGTCGTTCGCAAATCCGTCTTCGCTTGAATACTGGCACATCGGCGAGACCACGATCCTGTTCCGCAACGTCACGCCGCGCAAGGTGAGAGGAGAAAATAAGTTGGGTGTTTGATCCACATAGTTTAGATGGCTACACTCGGGAATCGGGTTCGCCCCACATGCTTAGGACTGTAACAGCCACCCGCTATGTCACTCCCCTTCGGGAAGGCGGCAGCCTGCCCGCCATTGTGGAAGCGGACGATTCCGGCCTTTACGTCGTGAAATTCCGCGGAGCCGGACAGGGCCCACTTGCGCTGGCGGCCGAACTGATCGCGGGCGCGCTCGGTCAAGCTCTCCAACTACCCATCCCTGAACTGGTCCTTATCGATGTCGACCCCGCCCTTGCGCGCAACGAACCCGATGCCGAAATCCGCGACCTGCTCACACGCAGCCCTGGCCTGAACGTAGCCATGGATTATCTCCCCGGCTCTCTGATGTTCGACCCCGCCGCACGCCACACCGCGCCCGCGCAACTTGCCAGCCGAACCGTTTGGTTCGATTCCTTCTGCGTAAACGTCGACCGCACCGCGCGCAATCCCAACCTGCTGCGCTGGCATAAACAGATCTACCTGATCGATCACGGCGCCGCACTCTACTTCCACCATGACTGGCCCAATGCAGGCCGCGTGGCGCAGAGCAGCTTCCCCGCAATCAGGGAACACGTGTTGCTCCCATGGGCCACGGAACTTCCGGAAGCCGCCGAATGGGCCCGCGCCCGCTTTACTCGTGCAATCTTCCAGCAAGCCGTGGAGCAAGTCCCGAACGAATGGCTCACCGCAAGTGCCAATGAGTACGCAGACTGGTTTGAGGAGCGAATGAGCTATGTCCGTATCGTTTGACTACGCCATCGTCCGCGTAGTCCCGCGCGTGGACCGCCAGGAGTTTCTGAATGCCGGCGTCATCGTCTTCAGTCTTGCAACACAAATTCCTGAATGCTCAAATCCACATCGATCGCCCGCGGCTTTCCAGCCTCTGGCCTGCCCTCGATTTAGACGAAACCGCCGCGCAACTCGAAGCAATCTCGCGCATCGCCGCGGCCGACCCGCAAGCCGGCCCCATTGCCCACCTACCCCTGCGGGAACGATTTCACTGGCTGGTCGCGCCGCGCAGCACTGTAATTCAAGTCTCGCCCGTTCACACCGGGCTAACAGACAATCCGGAAGAAACGCTCAAAGCTTTGTATCGAAAGCTAGTGACACTCCCATGACGGAACTCTCCGAAGGGCAGGGTTGATCCCTTCATTTGCCTGAATTTTCACTCGGAGCAGCGAGCTTCCGCAAACGCTTCTCGCGCTTGCGCATCGGCATCGAATCGATCAGTTCGTTTAAGTTCCGCACAGGCACCGGGACTTTACTGGACAGTTTCGAACTTCCATCTTTACCCACCAGCACGACTTGAAACGAGCCGGGGCTCACATTGAAACGGCTCATCGCATCGGCAACCTCGCGCGCCGGCAAGGCAGTAACAGAAAGGCCAGGGAACAGGTTGGGGCTTATGGATTGCCGCGAAATAACGGGGATGACCAGGATGTCTCGATCCTTAATGTCAAGCGGGTGAGCGCGCAGTTCATCCATCTGGTGGACGAACTCAGGGTTTTCGAGGGAATCGGCAAAAACCAGCAGCGGCCGCCAATGATCGCGCATGGCCGACAACGATTGACCGCGACCCTGAGCACATGCCGCAAGCGTAAATGCTAAAAGGGAGAGGATCCGGGGTTCTGTTCTCATGTTGCTCGATTCGAAGAGCACCAGATTCCGGGCCCGGTTGTTAGATGAAGCCAGGCCAGGCTGTACTCAGAAAATAAGCACACAGGGCTTATGGCAAAATCCGGAAGAAACGCTGAACGCTTAGTATCGAAAGGTAGTGAGACTCCATGATTGAACTCTCCGAAGCCACGGCGAACGATACCGAACACCTCATAGCTATGATGCGCGAGCTTTGGACCACGCCTACGTCCACGTTCAACGAAGCGCTCAGCCGGAACTGCCTCGCCGCGATGCTCGCTGATCGCAGTCTCGGCCGTGTTTGGCTGATCAACGGGGGCGAAGGTTATCTGGTCCTTACCTTCGGTTATAGCCTGGAGTTCGGGCGCGATGCCTTTATTGACGAGTTTTTCATTGCTGCGCCTTACAGAAACCGAGGTACCGGGGCGGCGGTACTGGATCTGGCAGCAAGAGAAGCGGCGGAGCTGGGAGTGCAGGCATTGCACCTGGAAGTCGCGGACGCCAACGACAGGGCGGAAGCACTCTATGCCCGCAAACTTTTCAAGCGCCACGGCCGACGTCTGATGACCCGATGGCTCAAGACCTGATAATCTAAAGAAACACGCCTCCATTGACTCGGTAGCTCAGCCGGTAGAGCATTTGACTTTTAATCAAAGGGTCGCGGGTTCGAGCCCCGCCCGAGTCACCAAATAACTCTCTTAGACCTAAATTGTTTGGCCCTAGTCGGCTTCAGTTTTCAAGTTTTATTGTTCCGCTGCTGAAAGTCAGGGGACGAGCCAATTCACTTCTTTTTCAATATCCCATCTGCCTTAGTGTCGATCTTCTTCTTGTCGGAACTGGTCAGTTTGCCCTGCAGCTCCATCTGCGAGGCACGCGCCTTTGCATTTCGGGCGTGAGCTGCGTCCGGCATTGGATATTTGCGCTCCTCTGGCAATCCGAAATCGCTCTTGGGCTCTGCGTTCTTCTTCGATGTTGTTAGTTTTGCCATGTTGCCACGTCTCCCCGCATATTCGCGAGCAAGTAAGGTGCCTATGTGGCGTGCAGGGAGCGTCTACAATGTCCAAGCGGCGCGACCTCGCCGTCGCTTAGGCCGCTCAAGGAAAGGCGTGTATCGAAAAAGAGCATTTGTCCACGTGTGATCTTTCTTGTTTGCCGGGTTTCTTTTGAAGCTGACGCGCGCACTCCTCACCAAATTCGAAAACAGGTGTGCGGTAGTCTGAGGGAACTATGGTCACTGACGAAGCGGCGCGCTTGAAAGAATTACGTCGTTACAAGATCCTGGACACAGAACCTGAGCAGTCATTCGACGACCTATCTCTGATAGCCTCGCAAATCTGCCGTACTCCCGTCGCACTCATCAGCCTCGTAGATAAAGACCGCCAATGGTTTAAGTCCAGGGTTAGTTTCGAGGTTCAGGAAACCTCTCGAGACGTCTCGTTCTGCGCGTACGCCATTCAGCAGCAAGGCATTTTCACGGTGACAGACACTTTGGAGGACGAGCGCTTCCGGGAAAATCCGCTGGTCCAGGGTGCTCCTCATATTCGTTTTTATGCAGGTTCGCCGCTTACCACACCGGAGGGCTACGCTCTGGGAACCCTCTGTGTCATCGATTATGTCCCGCGAGAACTCACGGAAGATCAGAACACTGCGCTTCAGGCGCTCACACGCCAGGTGGAGGCGCAACTCGAACTACGGCGCAACATCGAAGAGTTGCGAGTGGCACTGGACGGCATTGAGATGCTTGCCGGGTTGCTTCCTTGTTGCTCCACCTGCGAATTGAACATAGTGATACCCGCCGAACCAGCGGCGATGGAAAAGGTGATCGCCGGTCTCAACGAATTGCTTGTGCGCAAACAGTGGCCTGAAAAAGAAGTCATGGAAGTTGACCTCGCAGTGCAGGAAGGACTAGCAAACGCGATACGCCACGGATGCAGGAATGACCCAACCCTAACGAGTTCAATGCTGTATTACTTTTGATGCACTTGGAGAACTCGTGATCGTGATTCGCGATCCGGGACCGGGCTTTGACCACAAGGCAGTACCTGACCCTCTCGAAGGCAAGAACCTGTTTCGGGGAAGCGGCCGGGGTGTGTTCCTCATCAATGAGTTGATGGACACAGTAGAGTTCACCGACGGTGGGCGACAGGTTTCCATGCGCAAACGGCCCGCACAGCAAGAGTGACAAATCTGCGGCGCGCACCCAGGGTTCGCCGGTCAGACAGATGAAAAGGCAGGTTTGGATTACTCGAGCCAGCTAGAACCGAATTCTTCCCTGAATCAATAAGAAGCGCATGGTGCTCGAAGTATTACTGGTGATCTTGCCGAAATTTGTCGAAGTTGGGTCAGTGTTCGGCAGATCAAACTGGGAGTGATTCGCCACATTCAGGGCGTCGAAACGGAGTTGAAAATCGGCGCGCTCGCGGATCTTAAAGGTGCGCTGAATGTTCGTGTCCAAACGGTTCAGCCCGTCGGCGCGCAGCCCATCGACGCGCTGCGGAAACACGCGCGCCTGGTATGCCGCGGGCTGCTGCGCCGGGTCGCGAACGAAGCCGTCCGTGTTGAACCAGCGGTCCAGGGTTCGCTCGCCCTTTGTGATGTTGGCGAGGTCGCCGTTGTAGAAGACGTTTCCCCAGTCGATCAGCGGACCCGGTTGCCACTCGTAAGCGGCCGCAATCTGCCATCCGCCGAGCACAGCATTTGAAATTCCTGCCCGTGCAAACGGTTTGCCAGTACCAAACGGAAGCTCATAGATGCCTGTCGCGGCGAGGCGGTAAGGGACGCCGTTGTTCGTCTGCCGCCAACTGGGCGCGGGGTCGAATTCATTAAAGTAGTAGTCGCGGTCCCTTTCACGAAGACCAGTGAAGTTGGCGTTCAAGGTAAAGCCGTTCGTAAAACGCCGTTGAAATACAGCTTCAAAAGACTGTGCTTTCGAGGCACCATAAGGGCCCGTTTCATTCAGCGCCGGGCCCCCGGCGGTGCTTCCACCCAGCTGAGAGAAAGGCCGGAGCAACTGGCTTTTACGAATGGTGGGGCTGGTGAAGAAGGATCGTGACGCGAGTGCCGAGTAAACCGCCGGATTACTTGACTGCAGGGAAGCTAGGTTGCCGATGAAATAAGGATTAGGCACATTCTGGTTTAAGTTGCTCGCGAGTGCGTCATTCCGAACACCCGTGGTGTTCCAATACTGCGCGGGCAAAGCATCCACCCGTCGGGTAATCCGGAGGTCATCAGAATACATTCCGGCGTAAGCCAGTGACACCACCATGCTGGCGCCAAACTGATGCTGCAGATCAAGGCGCCAGCGCTGCTGCCGAGCACGCCGGTAATTCGGGTCCAGATAAGTCCATCCGTTGCCCGCCTTTGCGATTGAGGCAAGCGTGTTCCCAACTGGTGGATCGTACCGGGTGCCATCCGCTCTTACGGGAAAGGGATCTGTGAGCGGCGAAATTCCCGCCCGCGGGTTCCCGGACGTGAACGTCTGGCCGAAGTCGTTGCTCGATACATTGGTGGTGCGCTGGCTGAAGCCCGACTGGTCGGGCGATTGATTCTGTGCGTTCAGAGTGTCGTAATAAACGCCATAGCCGGTCCGCAGCACGGTCCGTGTATTAAGCTGATAGGCCACGGCGATTCGCGGCAGCCACATGAGTTGGCCCGCAGGGTATCGTGTGTCCCGGTTTCCGATTCCGGGGTAGTAAGACCCGCCAGCGGCGCTGAACGAGGAAGCGGCGAGCTCCGGAATGGGCTTTGCCGCATAAGCAGATTGGGCCAATGCAGTAAACGGCAATTGCAACGTTGGGTCAAAGCCACCGATGAACCGGTTGTACCGCTCTTTCAGAGCGAACTCGTATTCCATCCGGAGCCCAATGTTGACGGTTAACTTGGACGAGACGCGCCAGTTATCCTGCCCGTACCAGCCGATGTAGGGATTAGAAAGAGCATAGGTTGCATTGGTATCGATGCTGGAACTAGTCGGCAACCCTAGCTGGAAAGCTGCCCAACTATGGCCGATGTTTCCCGCTTGCGTCTGGCAATCGTCCTCCCGGCACGTGTAGGCATTGGTAAAGGCGAACTGGCCGGAGGTCACGCCCGGATCGCCGCCGTTGCGCCGGTGGTCACGGATGTCGACACCCGCGCGGAAAGTGTGCGCACTTCGGATGTGGAGCGCGTTGGCTTTCAACGAGAGAATCTCGTAATTTGTGAATGCCGGGACGGCTTGTCCCAGCGTGTCGTAACCGGCAAATTGCATAATCGGAAGCGAGTGATTTGCGCCCGCTTTGGCGTCCAGATAGCTCGGCAATCCAACTTTACTGGGGGTGTATTGCAGCGCCGTCTGGGTCAGGATGTTGCCTTCCTGATTGTGATTTGCCCCTGCTTCAAAATCGAAGATCGTGCTGGCAGTCGGAGTATATACGTAGTCAGCTGAGATGCCGATATTGTTCCGGTTTACGCCATTGGTCTGCAGTCCCCTCGCCGTTTCGTAAGTCCAGTCCTGGCGGTCCTCGCGATACTGAAGCCAGTTCCACCGGCCGAAAAATCGATGCTTCTCCGAGAGGGCGTAATCGTATCGGTTCGCGATGGCTTTATAAGCCCAGTTGTAGGGCTCGGCGGGGTCGATGTAGTCGTTGAGAGGCTCCAGTTTGTTGCTCGCGGGAAGGTTGTTCGGAGTCGGGAGGAACTTCAGGTAAGTGGGGTAGGTCGGGTTAATGATCCGGCTCTGGGGAATGATGTTTCCCGGGAATGGGTCACGCACGTAGTGGCCTGGGCGCGCAGGGTCCGGGCGAACCGTCAAGGGATCGTAAATCTGGTACTTGGTTGCGCTAACGCTCAGCAGGTCGGAAAAGTCACCCTGCCGCTCGGCAAGTGTTGGGAGCGTGTGATTAAAAGTGCTCTCGGTAGTCTTGCGGTCTTGAAAGCCATCGAAGCTGAAAAAGAAGAACAGCTTGTCCTTGCCGTTGTATACCTTGGGAATCATCACGGGACCACCGATGGCACCCGCGTAGTTGTTCGAGTGTCCCGAGGGCTGCTTCGGACCGTTGCGAAGCTGTTCGGCAAGTGTAGAATTGCCGGCAGCCTCTGCCTGGGCGATGGAACGGTAATACTGCTGCTTCACAAAAAAGCGGGTGCCGTTCCAGCGCTGCTGCCAATGCTGCTCCGTGAGGTCGCCATGAAACAGGTTGGTGCCTGCCTTGGTCATGATGGAGATGATGGCGCCGGTGGAGTGGCCCAGGTTGGCATCGAAGTTCTGTGTCTCCACCTTGTATTCCTGGATGGTGGTGGAGTAGGGCAGGTACGCTGCCGAGTAACCGTTGCCAACATTCGGGACGCCGTCGATTGACCAATCGTTGCCGCCCACGTTGCCCACATTGTGCGCTTCCGCTGTACCACCAAGCGCGTTTACGCCGTTGTAACGACGGTTGGGGCTGGCTTCAATGCCGGGAGCAAGCTTGATCAGCATCAGCGGACTGTTGTTGAAGGTCGGCAGATCCATCACCGCGCGGTTCTCAAAGATGCGTCCGGAGCTTAAGCTGCTCGGGTCAACCAGGGGCGCCTCGCCGGTGACGGACACTGTGTCTGTGCTGGCCCCGATTTCAAGAACCACGTCTATCTCGGCCCGTGTGCTCACCGGAAGATCGACCCCGGAGCGTACCGCCTTCTTGAAGCCGGCCATTTCTGCCGTGACCCGATAGTTTCCCGCGTTGAGAAAATTGGCTTCGTAGTAACCCGTTTCATTTGTGGTCAAAGTAGCGGCAGCATTTGTGGCCGTGTTCACCACCAGCACTGTTGCGCCCGCGACAGCGGCCTTTTGGGCATCCAGCACATGGCCAAATATTACGCCGCGTGTTTCTTGCGCAAGCAAGGCAGCGCACAACAGAACGGAAGACAGAAGCACCTTGGTCATGGTCATCTAAACGTCACCTCAGCAGATCTTGAAACAGTTTCGTGGCAATTGCGCGGTTATCTTTCTTATCGATGTACTCGTTGTAGATCCACGGGTCGCCCAACGCGAACACACGTCCCTTGCCGGCAACAGCTTCGGCCATGATCGGCGTGCCATGGTCGGAAAGCAGTGGGCGCGCTTCGCCCGAAAGTTTCAAGGGCGCAACCTCCACCAGATAAACCTCCGGCGCTCCGGCAAACAGCGGCCCTTCGCCCTTCGCCACCAGAATGCCCTTTCCCTGCACTTTGGGATATGTCTCTTCTAAAAACTGAATGCCGAAGCGCCCGGCAAGCCGGTTCAGGTGCTCAAATTCGGCATTGCCTTTGTCGTTGCCAAGCAGCACCAAGCGCCCGCCTGCCCGCACCCATTGCTCCAGCGCGTCAACTTCGGAGTCCTCTATATACTGCGGGTGCTCCGTTTCGGCCGGGGTGTCCGGGTCCACAATCAGGAACACCTTTACGCCTTTGAGACTCTCGGTGGTGACGCGCTCCCGGACAGTCCGTAACTCCGCACCAAGCGACTTGAGCACCTTGCCTAACTCGGAGAAGCCGCCCATGCGGGTGCCTTCCCAGGTGTAGTGGTCGGGCATCTTCGATTCGTTGTTATGAAAGCCGTCAAGCGCCACCACGCCTTGCGCGCGGATGCCGGTGATGAGAATCAGTCCTGCGAAGATCAGTTTCAGCATAAGTGGCTATTTCCAAATCGGCGGAGTGAAAGCGCCGTTCCCCGCCACGTCCCAGACCGCCAGCCGCGCCCAGGTCCATCCCGGAGTCTTTGCGCTCCACGTGAACTCCTGCTTACCGAATTCCCTCGTAGTGGCGAGCGGAACGGTTTCGTAGTGAGTGGCTTTGCCATCGCCCCAAACAATCTCTGCCATGCGCAAGGGAAAGGTCCAGGTGGTCTCGGCGCGCGCCGTCACTGTATCGCCGCTGCCCGAAAGCGTGCTGTGCGGCAGCAGGACCTCACCGGTGGTAGTGAAATAATCGCCGCTCGCCAGGGCGCGGAGCGCGTCATTCCAATGATCGAAGCTTGGCTGTTCCGGCAGCCGAAGGTAGTTCAGATTCATGTGACCGTAGAGTTCATGGGTAGAATCCAGTTGGAAGACGTCCACTTCACCAATGGAGCGCTTGTGCAGCCCCCAATTGTTCATGTCGTCCACGGTCTTGAATCCGCGATCCCCTAAGCGTGGCGAAGAAAGATCCGTGTTCATCGCCTTCCAGCCCGCTCCCAGATGAAACGCGCTGGTCAGTTGCTCGCTGGTCTTGATTTTGTCGGGGAAGCCGGTAGAGCCTTTTGTGCGCGGGTGGGTCTGGTACATGTAGCCCTGTTCGGCTTTGATCAAAGCGATCATGTCTTTCTCATCACCCACGTGGTAGACAGTGCCGTATTTCGGATCTTTGGTCCGGAACGGGTCGTTCGGGCCGCGTTTCATAAACCAGTAAACGGGTTTGGGGAACACGACGCCCCAGTGCCCGCCCAGATAGGTACTCATTTCCTCGCTCGGAATCAAGGTAAAGTTCGGATCGGACTGCGCACGGCACGCATCGAAGTAAGCCTTCAGCTCCTTCAGGCGCGTTTCGGTGAGGTCGTAAGGATGACCGTCGCCATGGAAGTCCATAATCATGGCCATGTTCACGCCCATCTCTTTCAGGACGGGCTTGAACGGCGGCACCCAATCGTTCCCTTTCTCCATGGCCTGCACCGTGTACGCATAGTGCCAATGCGGAGCGAACGTCTTGTAACCAGGTAGCGCGGGATAGCGATCCTGGTGCGTGTAGGGCAACACGGCTTTCAAAACTTCCGCCGGTGGACGGTCATCCACCAGCAAGAACAGATCCAGCTCCTGCTGTGTTCCTGGAGGCGCGTTCATCCAGGGATAGAACGGCGAGTTGTCGTCTGGAAGTTGCCTGATACCCAAGGAAACGTTTCCCCGCCATGCCGTGTGCCAAAGGTAGCCCATGTTGCTGGTGTAGTCGCGGGCCATGAAATAACGGTGCGGGGGAGGGAACACGGCAACGCTTCCCGCTCCGGTGGCGGTGGAAAGCGAGCGGTACCGGACGGCTACGGGGTTCCATTCCGAAGCGTGCGGGCTCTTCACCTGCGTCAGCTTGCCCGTGAGATCGAAGTAGTGGACATCCGCGTCCATGGTGCCCCCCGCCCTGCGGTCCTCGTCCACGGTCATGCGCAGCCCTGCATCGTAGAAGAACGCGGTGTCGGGCTCATTGGTGGAAACAATCGCGCGCTGCTGTATCAGGTTGCTGCCGGGATAGAAGAGGTAATGGAGCGAGCCCTGAAAGATCCCGAGTTTTAGTCCGTCAAATCCCACATCGAGGCGGTCCCCGTCATAATGCGCATGACCGGCGGAGGGCTGAAATTGAGCGAGAAAGCTGCGCGTTCCTTCAGGATGGCTTGGGGGAAAATCAAAGAACTGGTCGAATCCGCCACGCCGCTTTCCGGTGGTTGCGCGATAGACCGGTTCGGCGCGGTCAATGACTTTCTTGCCGTTCACCGACACGGATGTGATCAACGGCTTTGACGGGTCGAGAGAGAATACGGCGACGCACGGCCTTCCACCCCGGTCCGGCCATGTTACGGATACGCTGTCGGGGCTCGATTGAACAGTCACAGGACTGGCGTCGCTACGGGCGGAATCGAAAGGAAACGTGGCACCCAGGAGCGTCCAAGCGGAAACAAGGAGGAATGCGGTAAATTTCATTTTGCGTCGCATCTGTTACATCACACCGCGTTCTGCATGTCAAATTCGGTGAACCATCCCGGTTCACATTGTGAAAT
The DNA here is from genome assembly GCA_963795835.1 of Bryobacterales bacterium. Classification (GTDB taxonomy): domain Bacteria; phylum Acidobacteriota; class Terriglobia; order Bryobacterales; family Bryobacteraceae; genus JALYXI01. Next base: position 115,234 of record CAWCJC010000008.1, read on the forward strand.
GCTGAAGGATGGAGAGAGCTAATTGAGACTGTTGACCACACCCACCCCGGCTGCTTTGGAGCGCATGACAACCGCCGAGATCCGACGCGATTTCCTGATTGACAGGCTGTTCCGGCCCGGGGAAATGGAGATGGTCTACACAGACCTAGACCGTTTGGTGGTTGGCGGTGCCATACCGGATGGCGAGCTGCAATTGCCAACGTATCCCGAGTTAGGTACCCGCTACTTCACCGAACGCCGCGAACTCGGCATTATAAATCTGGGCCAAGCTGGCGAGATTGCTGTGGGGGATTCCCTCTTTCAGGTGGGACATCTGGATTGCCTGTACATCGGTACCGGTGAACCACAAGTTACCTTTCGGAACCACCCGGGCAGGGAAGCCGCCTTCTATATGCTCAGCGCCCCCGCGCATCGCAAGTTCCCCACAACATTGCTCACGCGCTCAGAGGCAACTGCGAAGGAAATCGGCGCGGCAGAGCATGCCAGCAAACGAAAGCTTGTCCAGTACATCCATGAAGGAGGCATTGAGAGCTGCCAACTGGTGATGGGATACACAGCACTGGAACCCGGCAGCGTTTGGAACACCTGGCCACCCCACACGCACCTGCGCCGAAGTGAGATCTACTTGTATTTCGGGCTGCAGGGCGGGGCGGCCATGCACTTTCTGGGCGAGGCCGCAGCTTCGAAGCACGTGGTAGTGCGGGAGCGGGAAGCAGTGCTCTCCCCGCCATGGTCCGTTCACACGGGGGTGGGAACAGGCGCGTACAGTTTTGTTTGGGGCATGGCGGGGGAGAATCGCAGCTTCGAAGACATGGACCCTGTGGACGTTGCTAAGTTTGCCTGAGGCTTGTGAACCGGTGAGAGTGAAAGGTACTACGCCCAAGCAGGTTCGCGTACTCGACAAGACGCTCGACATCCTGGAGCAGCTGAAGCGCGATGGGAACGGTCCGGGCCTTGCAGAAATAGCGCGCCGTGTCGAGATGCCCAAGGCTACCGTATACCGAATCCTAACCACGCTTGAAAGTCGTGGCTATTTGAATCGCGAACCGGACGGCGGCTACCGGATTGCCGGCAAGTTGTTTGCCCTGCAACGGGACCAATCGCCTGAGCAGAACCTGCTCCGGGCGGCGCCACCGATTATGGAGCGATTAGCAGCGGAGTGCCGCGAAACCGTAAATCTGGGTACGCTGGACGGGGGCGAGGTGGTAGTGATTGCCACTGCCGAGAGTCCCCAATCCGTTCGCATGGCCTCTAAGGTGGGGAACCGGCGCTGTATTCACACCACGGGATTGGGAAAGGTTCTGATGGCCGGTATGACCGATGCTGCCGTGAAACGGCTCATCCAGATCAAAGGGCTGCCCCGTATGACCCCGAACAGCATCACAACCGTTTCCACTCTGACGGCGGAGATGGGGCGCATTCGGCAGCGCGGCTATGCGGTCGACAACCAGGAGAACGAACTTGAGGGCCGGTGCATTGCGATGCGCATTGAAGGCCCGGGCGATTTGGGCGCCGCGCTGAGCATCTCCGGGCCAAATTCCGTATGGACCCGAAGCGCGTGCGCGCCATGCTCCCTCTGCTGGCGCGGGCCTGCGCAGAGATCGCACGCGAACTCGGAACCTAGGGGTTCAGCTTCAAAGGAGACTATTACGGTCTTCTGCCGAAATACTTATTTGGCGCTCCGGGAGTAGGAAGGTCGCTGGCCACCGGGGCTCCAATCTCGTGGGTCCTGTTGAGTGCGCCCATGATAGTGATGCCCGTGCCTGATATCTGCGCGCCAACAGCGTGCGCCCGGGCGAGCGGCGCTGAGACGGTGAGGGAAATGCCCGCGGGTAACCCGCCCCTGCCGCCGCCTCTGGGGCCTCCTGCTGAAACGACAACAGCGGACTCCGTACTCGTGCCGCTGTCAATAGTGATGGTCTGGCCGGGAATAAAGTCCGCCGGGCCGCCGACCGGGATAGTGGTTGCGCCAACTGCTGTTGCTGCTGCCAACGTGGTTGCGCCTTGCGTGCCGACCGTTGCAACGATGGCGGTCTCCTGATTGGCTCCCGTGTCTATGACGATCTCCTGACCGGGTGCAAAGTCAGCTACGCTCACAACTTTGATGTTGTTTGAACCACGGCCCGCCGCCGCCGCTGCCGTAGTAACGCCCTGTAAGTGGAAATCGTTGCAGTTACTGTCCGTATCCCCGCCATCCGGAAAGCGGCCGGCACTTCGGTTGGGAGAAGGAGGGGGCGTAGCGCCAGCCGCTCCGAAGCCGCCCCGCCCGCCCGGGCCGGGCGAAGCTACACTGCAACCGTTAGCCCCGGCTCCGGACATCGCTTGATAGCCCTTTGCGGCCCATGGGTCTACCATGCCGCCGAAGTTCAGGCTATCGACGACCCGGCCTGCGGCATCGCGCAGCACCATACTTCCCGCGGCGGGGCCCAGGGCCGGACCACCGAACCACTGGTTTGGCTTCGGCGCCCCTGATAGCCCGCCGCGGTGGCTGTCGCGTCGATCACAGCCGTATCTATCTCATGGGCGCTCGTTAGGGGCCTGATCCAGCCTGATTCCGGTTCCCAGCGCCATAACCGGCTCGTTGCTCGAGTGCGCAAATGCCGTCTTCGGAGTGAAGGTAATCCCCGTCCCCCGAGAGCTGAAGGAAATGTTCGAAGAGTGATTGTATTTCAACGGTGCCGTAAGCTCGAGGCCCGTTCCGAGTTCCTCGGCTTTCAGAGCCCCGTTGAAGGCATTGCGAGCCGACTGGGTGCCAACGCTCTTCACCACAACGGTTTCGATCCCGTGTCCGACGCTGTCGATATCTAATCGGATCTGGTCGCCAGCTGTAATGTTGGCAAGGGAAGACACCTTGATGTTGCTCTCGCCTGCCTTTGCGGGAGCCGTCAGCCAGGCTTGCGTGCCGGGTTTGCCGATTGCAGTGACGGTGACCACCTCGTACTTCTCAATCGAACCAGCGACCGCAGGGTAGCTTGAGCCGTAGCCGAGGGCGACCTTCTCGCCTACGACGAAGCCGGTCGGCATCATCGCGCCGCGTCCGCCGCCGGGAGCTGTGAACGGCACGTTGGTCGCGCCGGCCGCAATCGTCAGGATCGGGCCATCCGGGAGTGGTTGCCAGAGAGGCAGGGACGGGCTGGCCGCCGTTCCCATGGTTTCTATGATGCGGGTCTCTACGCCTGAGCCTGAGCCGACCGCGATGGTATCGCCGGCCTTCATTCCCGTTGTACTTCTGACGTAAATGGCGGCGTCGCCTGTTTTTGCGGGAACCGCCAGCCCAGAGGTTGCAAGGCCGAGCAGATAGAAACGCTTGGCTCCGAGACTCGTCCCGCCAGGAACCTTCACAGACGAGAAGATGGGCAACTGGGCGGGATGGTGTGTCAGGGTCCAGTTCGAAATATCGACGGCACTGGTGCCTGCGTTATAAAGCTCGATGAACGAATCGGTCGGGTTGGCCCCGGCGCTGATGCGAAACTCGTTGATCCTGACAGGGCTGACGTTTCTGACTTTCTCAATTGCGGACTGGGTTTGAGCTGTGCCGTTGACGGTCAGAGAGGCTTTGCCCACCAAGTCGCCGTTGAAGGGCACAGGTCCCGATGTGACCTTGAAGGTTGCGCTCACGGTGGCGCCTGGAGCTAAAGGGGCGGTGAACGAGGCGGGGCCGGAGGCAACAGCACTCCACCCCGCCGGAACGGAAAGACTCAGCCGGAGTCCGGACACGGCCGAACCCGTGGTGTTACGGAACGTCACCATGGTCTCTTGTGAGGAGAGCGGCGCGAAGGTCTGGAGCCCCGGAGGCATGGCGACCGCGGAGGCGGGCGCAACCCGTAGCCCCGCGACGTCGTACCTCGCTGCCACCACATTGTCCTGCACCTTTTGATCGGTGGCGTCCGTCGGAAACGTTCCCGCGGCGGTCATCGCGCCTTCATAAAAGGTGCCCTGCGAACCTACGCTGTTGTCACCGCCATTGCCAAGCAGGATACCTCCCTGCTTACGCATGGGGTCATAGGTGGCGTTTATTCGCGCACCGCTAAACATGACCGAAAGGGAGCCTTTCTGTGCGTCGCCCCCCAGAGAGGTCCAGTGGTGCGGTTCACCCTTCGCCATCGCCGTCACGAAGCGGTCGGTGACGTTCGGTAGTTCGGCGCAGTATTTATTGTTGGCCTCGGAATTGACGCAACCCACCAGGTTGTTCTCCTGATCGGTCATGATCCAGGGGCCGGGGGCCGGGCCGTGATACCAGGCGCTCGCGTTGCCGTAATAGGTGGTTTCCATTGTGCCGTTCCCGTCATCGCGGCTATCGGTCTCGGCATTGCCGTAATCAAAGCAACAACCGGAATTGTAGTGATGTCCGTCGATGACCCAGTACTGCCCCTCGGCCTGGTCGTCCACCGCCGTGCCGTGCGCGTCGTTCCAGCGGAGGCCCATGCCCGGCTCAATGAAAACACCGTAAGCCTTGTGGCCCATAATCGTGATCGGCGCCATGTCGGCCACGGGAACATTGTTAAACCCGCCCATGGCCGGACCGCTGAATCCACCGCGGGGCGCCTGCACCAGGTGGTTGCCCTTGCCGGACTGATCATAAAGCTTGATGATCCAGCAATAAGTGCTAGCGCAGAACGCGTCCTGCGCGCTTGCATCGGCGTATCCACCGGCATCCGGAGCCGGCGAGGCGGATGGCTTAACAACGCCGATGTCCCGCGTCTTTCCGTCGGACTGGCGGAGAACTTGATAGAGCGGGCCATTGTAGCCGGCGTAAAGAGCGCGCGTGGAGCTGTGAGCCGCTACACAGGGATCGCCTGCCGCGGCGTATACGTCGCATGGGCCCTCCGGCCGCGCCGGCGTGGCAGTGCCGCCTTGTCCAGCCTGCTGCCCCATCGTCAAGGCGGCGGCCATCGCCGTAAGCGCCAGTGCAAATATGATTTTGAGGCTTGGTTTTGATTTCATTGTTGGCCTGAGTTGCGTTGTGTAAGCGCTTGTTATATCAAATGGCTGACCTCCACTGCGGTCATATCGATCTGAAGGTTACCTGCGCCCGCGGCTGCGGCGGATTTCGTGCCGTTCTGCTGCAGTTGAGTGAGTTGCTGAGGCGGCAGACTCGACATCATGGCGCCGCTTTGGCGAATCGCGCCGCATATATTGGGCCCCGCCCGGCGATACCATGTGACCATCGACGTCATTTCAGACGAAGGAAGGAGCGCGCCCGATGAGCAAGATCACCCTGAAGGTGAACGGCGGCACACATACGGTGGATATCGATCCCACGACACCCCTGCTTTACATTCTCCGGAATGACTTGGGACTGCAGGGCCCACACTTCGGCTGCGGACTCGGCCAGTGCGGCGCTTGCACTGTGATCATCAACGGTGCCGCGGTCCGCTCCTGCGTGTTTCCTACCTCCGCGGTGAAAGGGGAAATCACCACGCTTGAGGGGTTGTCGTCTCACGGAAAACTGCATCCTCTGCAGCAGGCCTGGATCGATGAACAAGCTCCGCAGTGCGGCTTTTGCCAGAACGGGCAAATTATGACCGCCAAAGTGCTGCTGGATAAGAACCCGCATCCCACTGACGCGCAGATTCGCGAAGGCATGAACAACACTCTGTGCCGCTGTATGTCATACAACCGGGTCCAGGCCGCCATCAAACGCGCTTCCGGAAGGGTGGCGGACAACCGTCCCGCTGCAGGCAAATCCGAAAAGGAGACGGTCGCATGAGTACCGCAAATATCCCGGCACAGGTCGAGGAACTTCTCACCACACATCGCCGCGGCTTTCTTCGGAACGCGGGCATGCTTCTGGTGGGCTTGGCTGCGCACGGCGGCTCCGCTGCCGAGGCACCAGGTCCATACCCGATCGTTGACCCCCGCAAGCTGGATTCGTGGATTGTGATTCACCAGAACAACACAGCTACTTTTTATGTCGGCAAAACTGATCCCGGCCAGGGTACTGGGACGGGTTTCCGTCAACTCATGTCCGACGAACTCGATATCGCGTTCGACAAGACCACTTGCATTATGGGCAGTACGGATATCACCGTCGATCAGGTAGGGGCCGGCGGATCGAGCGCCATGGAACGCGACTCGGTCCCGATGCGCCGCGCGGCAGCCGAAGCGCGACGCGTTTTGCTGGAAATGGCATCGGCGCGATTCGGAGTTCCCGTGGAGCAACTGTCCGTCAGCGAGGGCGTGATCACGGCGAAATCCGACCCAGCGAAACACATCAGTTATGGCGAGTTGATCGGGGGGCAGAAGTTTAACGTCACCCTCAGCGGCAATAACGCGTTTTCAGTCAACGGAAAGGCAAAGATCAAGACCATCCCGGAGCTCAAGAACGCGGGCAAACCTATGCATCGCGACGACATCCCCGGGAAGGTGGACGGCACAACGAAGTGGGCCGTCGATGTGAAGCTGCCTGGCATGGTGCATGCGCGCAACGTGAAGCCGCCTTATGCGTGCGCGAAGCTGACCGGCATTGATGAAGCTTCCGTGAAGAATCTGCCGGGGTTTATCAAGGTGATGAACAAAGGCAATTACGTCGCGGTGGTATGCGAACGCGAGGAGCAAGCCGTTAAGGCCGCACGTCAGCTTAAGACCACGTGGGAAAAGCCCGCCACCGCTCCGTTCCCCAGTTCCGAGGATCTCTTCACTTATCTGCGCGCGGCGAAGCCCGCGGCTTCCTCCACTCCCGCTCCGGAAGGAGATTCCGAACTGCGCAATCCGTCCCTAAGGCCGATTGTGGTGGGCAATCCCGACAAGGCTTTCACGGAAGCCGCCAAAACAATAGAAGCCGAGTATGAGATCCCGTTCCAGGGACATACCGCGTTCGGGCCTGCGCATGCCACGGCGGACCCGTCGAATGGCCAAATGACCATTTACTCGAACGACATGAAAACGTACGGCTTGCGCAGAGGCATTGCCACGTTTCTGAATATGCCGCAAGATAAGGTGCGCGTGGTTTATATGCAGGGATCCCAGGGCTTCGGCCGCACGGCAGCTGAGGATGCTGCCTCCGAGGCGGCCTGGATTGCGCACGAACTCGGCAGACCGGTCCGCATGCAATGGATGCGGGAAGAAGAGACGGCGTGGGACAGCAAGGCTCCGGCGTTTCTTGTGAAATTGGGCGGCGCGCTCGATGCGCAGGGAAATCTGACGGGTTACAAGTATGAAGCCCGTTCCTGCGACTACAACCACTTGGGATACAACGACCCGAACACGACGCTCATCGCCCAGCTGATGGGAGACAAACGTCCGCATCCCGGCGCCGGAAGCGCTTCGATTCCCTCGGACATGTATGCGATTCCGAACCGCAAGATGACCGGCGAGGTCTTCGCTTTGCCTGCCATTTGGGAGACTCCCGTCCGCACGGGAAACCTGCGCGATCCAAACGGTCCACAAGCGTCGTTCGCGTCGGAGTCGTTCATCGATGAAGTGGCGGCCGCGGTCAAGGTTGATGCGCTGGACTTCCGTTTGAAGATGCTGCAGGCGGGGACCGGCGATGACAACGGCTTTCGCCGTGCCCGTTCGATCGCCGTCCTCAAGGCCGCCGCCCAGAAATACGGTTGGGACACCAGGCCTTCAGGGAAATCGCCCGGCACGCACAAGATTCTGACGGGTCGGGGCATCGCTTATTCGTTCCGCGGGCAAACAATGGTTGCGCAGATCGCGGAGGTAGAAGTGAACCGCGAGACAGGTCATGTCTGGGCGAAGCGTCTGGTGTGCGCGCATGACTGCGGGTTCGTTGTGAATCCGGAAAGCCTCAAGACCAGCGTGGAATGCGGCATGCTGCACGGCCTCAGCCGCGCCCTTCACGAGGAAGTCAAATTCGATACCGAAAAGGTGACAAGCGTAGACTGGGTCTCGCATCCTACACTTCGACATGCCGACGTTCCGGAGAGCATCGAGATCGTGATGGTAAACGGCGATCCCAATCCGGATCGTCCCGACCTGCCACTCTACGGCGCAGGGGAGGCGTGTCTGAAGCCTACGATGGCTGCCGTCGGAAACGCAATTTACGATGCCACGGGCATTCGAATCCGAAGAGTTCCCTTCAGGCCCGAACGTGTTCTTGCCGCGTTAAAAGCCGCAGGCGTGTGATTCGCATCGCCTTCGTGCCCGCGCGAAGGTGCCCAAGCAAATCAAGACCAGATCTTTGAGCCTTACTTTTTGCTTGCAATCAGTCAAAGCCTATGTGATTATTTCTCGGGGCAAATTGTCTCCGCGGGAGCGGGCTAAATGGACGCAGTGAAATGGCTGATGGGAAGCGCGTTTTCCGCGGTCCTGATGATCGCGCAAACAACCAACACACAGATCAACAATGTGGACCGGATGCAAAGAGTTTCCCCCACATGCTCGACAGTAACCCTCACGTCCGAATTTACGAACAATGCACCAGCCATTGTCGACAAATTGAATGGAATTACGGAAGGCGTGACCGTCCGTGCCCTCGGCAGAAGAACGGTCGTGATTTGCGGAGATGACACGAATAGAGCCGTCACAACAATCGCGCAAGCCGCTGAAGGGATGGGTAAGGAAACAGTCTCGGAGATGGCACCCCGTGAATCCCTGACCGTTCAACTCTTCTTCAACCGCGATGCAAAATCGATTACCGATATCTTGTCGAAAGCTTTTCCAAAGCTCGGGGCTTACGCGAGCGGCACAGATCTCATCGTGCTCGGTTCGCCGGATGGGTCGGACGCGTCATCGGTCCAGAGCGCGAAACGATGGATCGCCGCTCTGGATCTTCCCAGGCCCCAAATCGACCTAAACATCTGGAGTGTTCAGATTTCCGGCAAAAAGGACGATGCTGTTGCGGAGGCGGGCACCGCGGTAAGAAAAGTGGTAGGCCAGCACAACCGGGAGCTGGAAGTCGCACTGGAAAGGGCGCACGTCAAACTTTCCGATCTTCAGAAAGCGAAGGGGGCCGACTTCTTCGCCAAACGATTTTCAGAATATCTGTCGAAGCAGTATGTCGTGCCTGAGAATGCATCCTCAGAGCCGATCGTGGCGAAGATAGAGGGGATTTGCGAGAAGTTTCACTACTGCCTGGGATTCCGCGGAATATTCGAGCCGAATCCGACCATCTCCTCACTTTTGATCAACGTCGTCGCGGCCCAAAATCCTGGTGAAATCGCGATGACACTCATCAATAGTCTGGAAAACGACACGTCGAAGAACTTCTCACTGGTCGACACGGGTGGGTACTCCGCCACCTCCGTGACTCTCGCCGCGCGCTATGGCGTGGGCGCTGGGGCGGTAGGATGCGAGGACGTTGCCAGAATGAAGTACGAACACCACGAAGAGCCTGTCTTCCCCTGCTTGCGCGAGGCTCTCAGTGATCAAACGCAAAGCCTGCCTCTTGGCCTGTTTCGCGCAGCCATTGCCGATTTCCTGATGCACTATAAGATGACCCGGCTGTACCCCACCGATGTCGATACGAGCAATTTGTCTGTCAACCGTATGGACTCGCTAGCGGGTCCTCTTCTCTCCGCGTTCAATCGTGACTTGGCGTCCTACTTACGCCATGTTCGGGATGATATCCAGAAAGAGGTCGAGGATAGATCTGCTGAATCGATGAGCAATGGGATTGTTAGCCTCTCGACAATCAGCAGCATACCGAGCAGCGTGGGAGCGGTCACGCAAAGCGCATTCCCCATTCGGAACACGTGGCAGTTAAAAGACCTGCTCGCCGGATCGATACCGGGCAAAGATGACACCGTCGAGCAGAAAATCCCAAAGTTCCTCTCGGAAAATCTTGCCCCGGGGGTTGCTTTGCCGCTGCTGGCGGCTCTCAGCTTGGATACCACGCCAGCTTTCGCCAGCGTCGGTAAAGGGCTAACGATGGCCGTCACTCCTCAAAGCCTGCCGGGCGGGTCTTCCGCGGAATTAAACATCAACCTGATCTCCCAAGATGAGGGTCCCCCAACGGTCCAAAAAGGCTCCGCAAACGCCACACTCGATCCCATCAGCCGGGTTGCGAAACACAACTTGCAGACTGTCGTCAGAGTGAAATCGATGCGGCTGTTTGAACTCTCCAGCTTCAGTTCGCAGGTGGTTCGCGGTCAGGCAAGCATACCCCTGTTCCCAATTCCCTTCGTGGAAACACCCGTACTCAGTCAGATTTTCCGCTATCAGGGAAAACCGGTGAGCCGCTTTCACCGGAGCTTCCTGGTCGTCAGCGCGGTCGTACTGCCAACTTCGGCGGACTTGGCGTCCACGGTGACTCCCTTTCCCGATTTGATCGTCCGTTCCGTGGCATTGGAGCCGACCGCAGTAGCCTCACCGGCTCCAGCCGGCGCCACTCCGCTCGAGTACTACATCATTGCGAAAAGACAGGCGGGTGACGTACTTCGGTCGCCCGCTCTGCGAGTGGCCGATCCTGGACTGCCTGCGGCTAGTCCTGCCCCAACTGCCCTGGTCAATCTCTCCTGGAACGATCTGGGCGACGATGTGTTCTATGACGTTTACAGAGTCAGCGGAACGAGCGCGTTCCGCATAGCCTCAAACCTGAGGCGCACACATTTTGAGGATCGCGGCGGTCCCGCTCCCGTGGCGACACTGCCCCCAGCGGGGCCTGACCTGGCTTCCGCTTCCGCAATCTCGCCCGCTTCGTTTCTCCCGGGCACCGTACAGAAGTTTCACTCGCTCATGCGACGATGCATTATCGATGAAGCCGCAAGCCCGGCAGCGGCGCCGCCCCTATCCTGCGCCAATCTTTCGCTCAAGAACCAGATCGGTTCCCGGTGAGATCTCGTCGCAAAGACTCGAAGCCAGTTCCACTCTCGCCAACTTCCAGCCCTACTCCAGCCCCCAAATGCTAGCCTAAAAACTTGCACATGCAGCTAGAAATCACCCTCCCGGACGGCTCCCTCAAACACGTGGACTCGGGCACCACCCCCCTCGACATCGCCCGCTCCATCAGCCCCCGCCTTGCCGACGCCGCGCTCGTCGCTAAAGTCAACGGCGACCTCTACGACCTCACGCGCCCCCTTGAAGCCAACGCTCAACTCCAGATCCTCACCGCCAAAGACCCCGAAGCGCTTTACGTCTATCGCCATTCCACCGCCCACCTGCTCGCCGCCGCTGTCCTCGACCTGTTTCCCGAAACTCAGCTCGGTATCGGTCCCCCGATCGACAACGGCTTCTATTACGATTTCCTCCGCTCCGAATCCTTCACCCCCGACGATCTGGAAAAGCTCGAAAAACGCATGCACGAGCTGCAGTCCCAAGACCTGAAATTCGAGCGCGTCCTGACCAACAAGGCCGAAGGCCTGGCAAAATACCGCGCCGCCAACGAATCCATGAAGGTCGAGCTCATCGAAGAACGCGCCGGCGACACCTTCTCTGAATACACCCTCGGCCCCAAGTTCATCGACTTCTGCCGCGGCCCCCACGTCCCCTCCAGTTCCAAACTCAAAGTCTTCAAACTCCTCTCCGTCGCCGGTTCGTATTGGAAAGGCGACGAAAAGAACCAGCAGCTCCAGCGGATCTACGGCACCGCCTGGTTCACCCAGAAAGAGCTCGACGAATACCTCGCCAAGCTCGAAGAAGCCAAGAGACGCGACCACCGCAAGCTCGGCAAAGAGCTCGACCTCTTCAGCATCCAGGAACTCGCCGGCCCCGGCCTCATCTTCTTCCACCCCAAAGGCGGCATCATCCGCAAGCAGCATTGAAGACTGGATGCGCGAACAGTACCTGAAGCGCGGCTATTCGCTTGTTTATACCCCCCACGTGGCTCGCCACGACTCTCTGGAAGACCTCCGGCCACGCCAATTTCTACAGCGACAACATGTTCACCCCCATGGAGCTTGATGACGCCGAATATCAGCTCAAGCCCATGAACTGCCCGTTCCACATCCTGATCTACGCGGATAAGCCGCACAGCTATCGCGATCTCCCCGTGCGTCTGGGCGAACTCGGCACCGTCTATCGCTACGAACGCTCCGGCACCATGCACGGCCTCCTGCGCGTCCGCGGCTTCTGTCAGGACGACGCCCACATCTTCTGCACCCCCGAACAGATAGAAGATGAAGTCGTCAACTGCCTCCAGTTCGCTATCGATACGCTCAGCACCTTCGGCTTTTCTGAGTACGTCGCCGAACTTTCTACTTGGGACAAAGGCGTCAGCGGCAAGTACGATGGCTCGCCCGAACAGTGGGAACTTGCTGAATCGTCGCTTCTGAAAGCCACTGAGCGCCTGGGGCTAAAAGCCAAGTTTATGCCCGACGAAGCCGCCTTCTACGGCCCCAAAATCGACATGAAACTGGTCGACGCCATCGGCCGCCAATGGCAGCTCTCCACCGTCCAGTTCGATTTCACCCTGCCCCGCCGCTTCAACCTCGAATACATCGCCGAAGACGGAAAAAAGCACCAGCCGCTCATGGTTCACCGCGCGCTTTATGGCTCCATCGAGCGCTTTTTCGGCATCCTGATCGAGCATTATGCCGGCGCGTTCCCCGTCTGGCTCGCCCCAGTGCAGGCCATCGTTCTGCCCATTACGGATCGTCAGATGGACTACGCTCAGCAGGTTCGGAGTCAGCTCGAGCAAGCCGGAGTCCGCGTCACCGTGGACGACAGGAAGGAAAAAGTGAACCTGAAAATCCGCGATGCTCAGCTCCAAAAGATTCCTTACATGCTAGTCGTAGGTGACCGCGAAGCAAACTCGGGCGAGGTGTCCGTACGCAACCGCAAGCATGGCGACCTAGGCGTTTGTCCTATCCAAGACTTCCTCGCTAAGATTCAGGATCAAATCGCAAAAAAAATTGCATCCGAATAAAATTTGAGGAACAAATTTTTAGTTTGTTCGTCATACTGGGTAAGGACAACCCCCCTTGTCCCGACACGCGAGGCGCCGGTCGATCCCCCCCGGTTTACCGTCGCCCCCGTGTCCAAATCGAAGTTTCGTGTTCTCCGATGGACGATATGAAACTTAAGTTACAACTTCCTCTATAAAACTTCCCGCCCTTTGCCGATAAAGTTCCTATGACGGCAGAAGAAAAGTTAGTTAAGGATTGCCTGGAACGCGCGATAGCGGAATTTCAAAGCAACCCCTTAAGCCCCGCTATCATGCGCCGCTTCGCCTCCGATGCGCCCGTGATCTTCGCCCCGGTCGCCGTTTCCATGCTGCTCACCGGCACGGAGACTGCGGGATTCCGGTATCTTGCCATGCTTCTTGTGAAGCAGCCTACCCTCTTCAAGCAGCTTTCAAACCCGTTCCTGTTCACCAGGCCACAGGCCGTCACGCTTTCGCGCCGCCTGATGAGCGTTGATCCGTCGCTCGATGTCCGCTTCGCACGCCAGCTTCCGGCCCGTAATGGCTCGCACCGACGACACTATTGAAGGCCAAGCTGCCGAACGCGCCCTCGACATCCTGGACGAAATCTCGATGGGGAAACGCGTGGTCCCGATTCTCAGTCACCTGACCAAACACGCGGACCACAAGATTTCTTCGAAAGCCACCCTGCTGGTGGGCAAACGAATCCAGAATGTGGCATTTGCGAAGCGAATTATCCAGGAAGGAACAGACCCCCGGGTGCGCGCTAACGCCATTGAGGCCGTCTGGGGCAATGATACTCCGGTGGTGCAGGAGTTATTCTGGCAGTGCACTGAAGATCGTCACAACCGTGTGGTCGGAAACGCCATGGTTGGCCTGTATCTTGCCGGAGAGGAGAAGGTGGACGGCATTGTGACCCGTTTCGCTCAGGATTACAAGCCGGAATTTCGCATGACCTCGGCGTGGACCATGGGCCGTATCGGGAATGCGGATTACATCCCTACCATTACGCCTCTCATCAAAGATCAGCACCCCGGCGTGCGCGGGGCGGCTCTGCGTTCGCTTCAGAACATCCGCCATATCGAAAAGGTCCGCCGCCCCAGTGAAACCAATCTGGAAGCGGAGTTGCCGGTGGATAACTCTCCGGTTGTCACGCCGGCAGAAGTGCCCGAGATTGCCATCGAATTGCGTCTCGATGGATCGTACACTACGAGTGATAAAGCAAAGCGCTTCCGCCGTTACGCCGAGTGGTGACATCCTGGAGTGTGTCGGAACGGATCGAGTTTCATCAAGACGCCTTTGAAGCGGTCCCGAACCAACCCGGCGTCTTTCTGCTATGGATGAAAGATGCGGACCGTGAACCATATCTCTCGCGGACGCGGGTTCTCAAGCGTCGGCTACTTCGTATGGGGCGCATTCCCGCGTTAGCCGAGGCAGTCTCGCATGTGCAGTATTGGCTTACTGGTTCCACCCTGGAATCCCAAATGGTGATGTATGGCCTGGCTCGCCAAAATTTCCCGGACCGCTACCTGAAGCTCTTGAATCTCCGCATGCCGGCCTACGTGCGCATTTCTTTCGGCAACCGCTTCCCCCGGAGCCAAATTGTCTCTCAGATTCCCCGCGCGGCAGGCGTCAACTTCGGCCCGTTCTCCAGCCGCGTCGCCGCCGAAAAGTTCGAGGGACAGTTCCTGGATCTGTTCCAGATCCGCCGCTGTCAGGAGGACCTTTCGCCCTCCCCAACCCACCCCGGATGCGTTTACGGCGAAATGGGAATGTGTTTACGGCCCTGCCAGGAACAAGTCGGCCCGGAAGAGTACGGGAATGAAGTAGCGCGTGCCACGGACTTCCTCGCCACCTCCGGTGCCGCGTTCCTCAATGCCGCCGTCCAGGTGCGCGATCGCTTCAGCGAAGAGATGGATTTCGAAGCTGCCGCGCGCCAGCACAAGCGTGTCGAAAAAATCGAGGAAGTTCGCAAACTCCGCGACGAAATGGCACTCCCGCTGGACCGCCTCCATGCCTTAGCCATCACTCCCAGCGCGGAACCGGAATCCATCGAACTCTCGCTGTTTCGAGCCGGCCACTGGCAGGGTACCCGCCGCCTCAGCTTCCGCCTGGTGGAAGGCAAGCCCGTCTCGCTCGATTCAACCCTGCGCGAAGTGCTTGCCGAATTCGGACATATCGAGCAGCCTCCGCGTGAACGCCAGGAGTACCTCGCCATCGCCGCGCGCTGGTTTTACTCCACCTGGCGCGATGGTGAACTACTGTTCTTTGACAATCCGGCCGATCCGCCCTATCGCAAACTGGTCAACGCCGTTTCGCGCGTTTACCGGGGCGTCGTCGGAGCACCGGTTGCGCCGGACAGTGTTACGGTCTAACTGGACGCCTGGCGCGTTGTGAATGCAGTTGCGTCCCATCTCAAACCCCATAATCTCGTTGTCCTCTATGCTGTTTGCGCGGGCCGGGTCGGGCCGCTCGGCGCCCTTCCCCAGATAAATCCCACTGCGCAGAATATCGGGCTCGTCCTTCCCCAAAAAGCATCCGAACTGCGCTGCTCCCGCCGGGCAATGCGCCATATTCAGATTCACCAGCCGGTTCTTCGTCACCCGGTTCGCTGTCCCGATTACGAAGATCCCGCCGAACAGCGCTCCATCGATCGTATTCTCCGTGATCGTCACATTCCGCGATTGCATGTCGGGATTGCTGTTGTTCATCACAATGCCGTAACCGCCGAACGGGTAACTGGTGGCCACATCGTGGTTCTCACAAACGTTCCCGCGCACCTCGCCGTCATGAAAGCCGTCCAGGTCGATGCACTTCCCATTTACTTCCACGAACCGGTTGTTCCGGTAGGTAGATTTGTCCGTATCGCCCGCCGTATCAAGCGCCGCTGGAATGCCGCCATTCTCAACGTCCACCAGCTTCAACGGATACCCGATCCGGTCGCCCGTGTTGTCCTCCACCACCACCTCTGTCGCATGCCCCACCTGAATCGCGTCGCGCGCTACGTCGCTGATCGTGTTGCCCGCAATCCGCCCGCGGCTGTTGCGTGTTGTCTTGTAAAGCGAATGCGTCCAGATCCCATTTCCGCTCACGTTTTGGATGCTGGAGTTCAGAACTGCGAAATCGCTCGTACCTTGTTCCAGCAGAATGCCCCCGGTCGAGTTATTGCGGCCCTTCGCATTCGCCGATCCGCTGTCCCGCACGGCAATCCGCTCGATCCGCACTTTCGACGACTGCGTCACCAACACCGCGAACCCGGCAATCTCACGCATTCTGACGTTCTCCACCGAAACGTCCGTTGCGCCTTCAATCAGGATCCCGCTGTTTCGGGTCCACTTCGCGAACGGGACATCGGCAGGTGCAAGCCCCTGAGGCTTCCCCAGCGCGGCCCGATTCCCCTCAATCTCGAAGTTTTCAAACCGCAGCCTCACAGCTCCCTGAGACACGAAGATCGCGCGTCCTTGAAAGGCCGGCATGGCGCGCAGAGTAGTCCCGCTCTTCGCTCCCCGGATCGTCAGGTCGTGAGCCCCGCCGGGAACCTCAATCTCCCCGGAAAGCTCCACAATCCCAGCAGGCAGTTCCACCACCCCGGTGCTCTTGAGCGTCACTTGGGCCAGAAACAGGAGCGCTGCAATCACCGGATCTCCAGCGCAACAGGTGCGAAGCGCCGTTCCCCAATCCGCACCTCCAGCATCTGCGCGCCTGGCGGAGTCTCTTCCGGCAACAGAAAGCTGATGTCCCATTTCTGGTTCCGCGGATCGATACAAAACATCTCAACGCCCCGCACCGGCTTCCCCCCGACAGTCGCATGGAACTGATCCGGGTTCCACACCTCCTCCATCTGCAGCTTCACCGTGCCCCCTTCAATCCGCCGATCCGCCATCAGATTCGTCCCATCGGTAACCCGCTCAATACGCGGCACGGAGGGCCCTGGGTCGATCACGCGCATCCACGCAGTCTGGCCCAGCACTTCCACGGGCACCAGCCCGGTCCGAGTCCCGGGTGGAACCAGAATATTGAACTGCGTCAGCCCGCCACCTTCCGGCCCGATATAGGTGGAGACGGCCGCCACCCCATCCACCAGCGCCTCTGTTGTATTGAGATCGCGGGCGACCGGGAAGCCTTCAATCCAAATGGAAGCCGATGACAAGCGCCCGTGGGCCGGCACCGCGTGCTCGCCGGTATGTGAGTTCGTAATCGCGCGGACGCGCACCGGGGCAGTCTTACGCCACGTCGTCCACATGTACTGCGTCCCTACGCCATCGAGCGCCAACAACTGCAAAGGCCGCCGGGCGGTAAATTCTCGAACTTCTTCCGCGCTGATCCGGAAGCCGCTCCATGTTGTGTACGTCTGGGCGGTCTTCGCCAATCCATTCAATTGCAAGTGCGCAATCCCACCCGGCGCCAGCACCCGCGCCACTTCTTCCAGATAACCAAACACCACCTCACCGGAAGGAATATGCTGAAACACGGCGTAGGAATAGACAAAGTCGATCGACCCGTCCGGGAACGCGCTCAGGTCGCTTCCCTCCGCATGCCGGACGTGCGCATGCGGCACACCCGCCAAATTCACCCGCGCCCGCTCGATCATCTCGTCCGAAATGTCGATCCCGTGAATCTCCTTGAAGTGCCGGCTCATGGGCCGCATCAGCCGCCCCGGACCGCACCCGATTTCGAGCGCGCGTCCGCGCCCCGGCAGCCGCTTCAGTTCGGCTTCCAGCGCGCGCACCACGTCCGCGCCCGTCGCGAAGAACTCCTCATCATCCTGCTCGCGACGCCCGAACGCGACATAGTAGTTCGCATCCTCGCGCGCTCGCTCGTTCCATTCGGAGCGCATCTGCTCCACAGTTTCACGGGCGTGCATAGCTGTATGGTAGTTAATTCTAAGTGCCAAAGTGGATGCCTTTCCGGCGAGCGCCCTATGGGTTGATCCTGTTTGCAATCAACCTTTATGTCTGCTGGCGCGTGTTCCGCCTCGAGTGGAGCCACCGCATGGATTCGATCGAAGGCGCCTATATCGGCATCAGCCGCCACATCCTGTCGAGCTTCCCCGATCTCTCCTGGTGGCCCGCCTGGTACGGCGGAATCCCCTTCGCGAATTCCTACCCACCGCTGTTGCATTACTCCGTCGCCCTGTTTGCGGCCCTCACCCGGTTCACCGTAGTCCGCTCGCATCACATCGTGACAGGGCTCTTCTATTGCCTTGGCCCGGTGTTCGCCTACCTGATGCTCAAGCGTCTCTCCGGCCGGCCGCTTGCCAGCTTCGGCGCGGCCCTTCTCTACACGGTGATTTCGCCCAGCGCTTTACTGGTTCAAGCGATCGCGGCCGATATCGGCAATCCCTTGCGACCGCGCCGCCTGCACACCCTGATCGCCTATGGCGACGGCCCACACCTTGTCGCATTCGCGCTGGTCCCGTTCGCGATCTACATGCTCGATCGCGCTCTCGAACGCCGCACTCCGCTTCGTTGCGCCGGAGCGGTGCTCGCCATCGCGTCGGTCGCGCTCACCAATTGGCTCGGAGCCTTCGCGCTTGCCGCCCTCATCCTCTGCTATCTGGTTTCGAAAGATGTCTGGCGCAGTTGGCTCATCTCCGCCGCAATCGGGCTTGCCGCGTACGTTCTGGTCTGCCCGTTAATGCCGCCCTCGCTGATCCGAACCATTCAATTCAATGCTCAAACCATTGGCGGCGATTTCCGCGACAGCCCCAAAGTATTGCTTCACTACGCTCCTTACGCGCTTGCCGCTTTCGCGCTGCTCAAGACTGTCCTTCTTCGCTTGCGCACTCCGGCGTATCTGCAGATGCTCCTGCTCTTCACCGCGCTCACCGGCTGGATCGCCCTCAGCTTCTCGTGGTTCCACATTGCGGTCGTTCCGCAGCCGGATCGCTACCTCCTCGAATTCGATCTCGGCCTCACGCTCTCGGTGGCGATGAGCCTCGCACTGCTGCCTCGCCGCGCCACGCAAATCCTAGCCACCGCGCTCGCGCTCTTCACAATTGCGCAAGCCTACCGTGGGCAACGCTTCGCGCGAAGTCTCATCTCACCCGTTGACATCACCACCACCCTTGAATACCGCGTCGCACACTGGTGCGAACAGAATCTTCACGGCGCGCGCGTCATGGTTCCCGGCACCGTATCCTTCTTCTTCAATGCCTTCACCGAAACGCCTCAACTGGGCGGCGGCTTCGAAAACGGAGTCGTGAATTATCAGGGCCGCATCGCCCAGTTCGAAATCACCAGCGGCGGCGGCACCACCGCCCTCAACGACGCGCCCATTTCCATCCTCTGGATGAAAGCCTTCGGCGTGCAAGCCGTCGCGGCCGGAGGCAAACAGACCCGCGAGTTTTACCACCACTTCGTCAATGGCCCGAAGTTCTCTGGCGTCCTTCCCGAGCTCTTTCGCGATGGCGACGACGCCATCTACGCCGTCCCGCTCCGCACCCCGTCGCTCGCCCATGTCATGACTCGCGCCCAGCTTGTCGCCCACCCGCCGGTCAACGGCATCGATGTAGCGGAGCTTCGCCGCTATGTTGAGGCCATCGACGATCCCGCTCTCCCCGAAGCTCAGTTTGTCTGGAAAACCCAGCACTCCGCGGAAATCCTGGCCGACCTCTCGCCGGGCCAGGTCGCGCAAGTCCAAGTCACCTATACAAGAGGCTGGCGCGCGTCGGTCAATGGAGCTGCGCCCAAATCCTCCCCGATGGCCTCGGCTTCTTCGCGATCGCCCCCGATTGCACTGGCCGATGCCGCATCGAACTCGTCTATGATGGGGGCGATGAACAGCGAATCACTCGGGCCGCAAGCGGAATCCTCTTCGTATGCTGGTTAGGGTGGGTAGTGATCGACTTCAGGCGTCAGAAGGCGCGATTTACGGCATCTTAGGAAACGCAACCGAGTTCCTCGAGCAACTCGACCCGGCCGGACTCACCGTGTTCGACCGCAACCTTCCGCGTCTTGAACGCGAGCGCGCTTTGTCCGATTTAGAGCAGGCCCGCCGCAAAGGCGCGACCGTCCTGCTGGCCTCGCATGATGAAGCTTTGCTGGAGCGGATGGCCGATGAACTCTGGTGGATCGAAGGCAGCGGGATCCGCGAGCGCGGCGCCCCCTCAGTGATCCTCGCGAAGTACCGCGCCGATGTCGCAAGCAAGCTTCGAACTTCCACCGAAGCCGCCCTGGAACCCTCCATGCGCCGGGGCGACGGCCGCGCCTCTGTTGAGAAAGTCGAACTGTTGGGCGAAGACGGCGCGCCCACCCTGACCTGGCGGTCCGGCGAACAAGCCACCATTCGCGTCTCCGTCCAGTTCGCCCACGAAGTGGCCGATCCTGTAATCGGCATCCTGATCCGCACCCGCATCGGCCTGAATGTTTACGGCACCAACACACAGCTCGAAAAACTCCACTTCGGCCCCGTGCACGCTCACAACGCGGTGCGCCTCAACTTCCGCTTTGCCTGCGATCTCTGCCCCGGCGAATACACCCTCACCGTGGCCTCCCACGATCCTGACGGCACCTGGCACGATTGGCTCGAAGACGCGGTTGCCTTCACCGTTACCGATTCCCGCTACACCGCCGGAGTCGCCAACCTGCGCGCGACAGTAGAAGTGGCCCAGAACATATAATGGAGAAATGTTCTGGTTGTACGTTCTTGCTGCGATGGCTTTCGGTGCGCTGGCCATGTGGGTATTCCTGCGTGACGAGCTGATCCGCCTCCGCGAACGCGCCGCAGCGCAGAGCAACTCCCGCGAGCAGGTTTCCCAGGAATTTCGCGCCCTCGCCGCCGATGCTCTCAGCCGCAATAACGAGCAGTTCCTGTTCCTGGCCGAATCCACGCTGGACCGCAAACAAGCGGCGGTCGATGAACTCGTGAAGCCGCTGAAAGCGTCTCTCGAGAAAGTCGACGCCCAGATTCACGCCATGGAGGTGCAACGCTCCGGCGCTTATGCCACGCTGACGCAACAAGTCCGCCACATGGCGGAATCCCAAGTCAAACTATCGGACGAAACCCGCAAATTGGGCGAAGCCTTGCGAACTCCCGCCGCTCGAGGCCGTTGGGGCGAAATTCAACTCCGCCGCGTTGTGGAAATGGCCGGCATGGTCGCGTACTGCGACTTCACCGAACAGGAAGTAGCCACATCGGATGGCACGCGAATCCGTCCCGATATGGTCGTGCGCCTTCCGAACGAGAAGCGCATCGTAGTCGATGCGAAAGTTCCGCTCAAGTCCTATCTGGAATCGCTCGAAGAAGACACCGAAGCAGGCCGCGTGGTGAAGCTTAAGCAACACGCGCTCCGCATACGCGAACACCTGAAGAGCCTGGGAACCAAAGCCTATTGGGCGCAGTTCCAGCCGGCTCCCGAGTTCGCCATCCTTTTCCTCCCTGGCGAGATTTTCTTCAGCGCGGCACTGCAACAGGACCCGGAACTAATCGAATATGGCGTGCAACACAACGTGATCCTCGCCACGCCCACCACGCTCATCGGCCTTTTGAAAGCTGTTTCGTTCGGCTGGAAGCAGGACCAATTTACGCAAAATGCCCAGGAAGTCCTGGAACTCGGTTGCACTCTCTATGAGCGCATCCGCATCTTCACCGAACACCACAACGAAATTGGGAAGAATCTGAATCGCGCCTCAACGGCTTATAACAACGCCAGCAAGTCGCTCGAAACCAGGCTGCTCTCCGCGGCGCGCCGCTTCGAAGTTCTAGGCGTCAGCAAAGGCGAAAAAATACCCGATGTCGCCGACGCTCCGGAACTAACGCTCTTTCGAATCGATGATGAAAGTGGGCGCAAGACCGCCTGAGGTCGAAAACGCCTGCGCATTGCCCGCGCTTAACCAACTGGAGCAGCCGGAAACCTTGCCCAGGAACACCTGCGGGTGAACATCCACCTGCATCTCCTTAAACTCCAGATGTCCATAGTTCAACATCGGGAATAGGAACCGCGCCGCTTCTACCGTTTCTTGCACTACGTAGGGAGTTCTCTGCGCCTGCCGGACGGCACGCTCCCAACCCGCCTGGTCGAGTGAAGCTCCCACGAATGTCTGGTCATCGCCGCTATCATCATTCGGCTTCAGTACCAGCGTCTCGCGGTGTTCGTGGATGTAATCGAGCAGGTTCACTTGCGTGGAACCATGCGCGGTCATGCCCGGTTTTACCAAACGAGTCCAAGGCAGGTGATCGCGAATCGCTTTCTTCTCCGCCGGAGGAAACTTCGCGGTCAGTACCTCATCGGTCAACAGGCTGAACATGGCCCGCTTCTGCGCCAACTCAGACCGGAAGCTGTTTACCATACACACTTTGCGGTCCCGGTAAGCAGCCACCAGGGGATGCGAAAGACTGAATTTCACCAGAAATTCCTGCACACTGATCCGGCGGTAAATCAGATTAATTTCGAAATTACCGGCCCTGAGAACGCCGTTCCGATATTCCAACTGCTCGGGCGAGATAATCTCACACGCAAAGCCTTCTTTCTGGAAAAAGTCTCGAAATAACTCGTACTCGCTCGACCCCGTAGGATTCCGAAACTCCAAAATCGCGATATTCGGCTTTCGGGAGCCGCCGAACTGTTTGTAAGCCTTAAGCAGCGCCGCCAGGAACGGACGCTTTCCGCCGATGCGCGTCAGATTATACCGCCGCCGGAATTCCTTCACCGGAGGGCAATCGTAGAAGATATCGGACAGCCCTTCGGAGTACGCAACGCCCGCCGGAGAATCCGGATTATACTGCATCACGTGCAACGAGCCGTTATTGATCTGTAAATCGAGCTTTGAAGCGACTTCCGGAATGTCGTAACCAGGATCGATTGCCGCCAACATTTTCTCAGCCGGCAATAATTGCATCCGCGCCAAAAGTGCAGGGCTCGCCAGTGCCATCCGCTGCATCCGATCGATGGCGGACATGAGCGCCTCGCCGGCTTTTACAAGGGTGTCATACTGTTTCTGAGTCACAAAATTCGGCCTCAAAAACGGACAAAGCAAACGGCCGCCGCTCGAAAGGTTTTCGGCTTCCATTTGCTGCTGAAGTATTTTTACCCAGGATAAATCCCGGTAGGGCTCAGATTCGAGAATTCTGTGGTAGCGGGTAATTGCTTCGTTCAACTGAGACATTCTGCGTCATCAACCATTTCCATTCACGAGTATTACATGGAATTTGGTATGACGCGTGCTTAGCAGGGCGGTAAACCGCGCTAACTAATTGCAAAGCAGGACAGTTATTTTTCCTGTACTGCTCTTGCGCGATTCTGCTTTGTTAACAAAAAGTGACTATTTTCCGTCTTTTGCAACCCGAACCCGGGCATTTTCCAACTTCTTCGAGACTTTTGCAATCTCGTCCGGATCGGTGTCCACGGACGCAGTATTTTCCCATTCCTTAAGCGCGGACTGCCACTGCTGGATCGCCTCGCGAACTTTGCCTTCCTTCAAGTAAACATCGCCCAAATGATCGTGCACGGTGGGATCGCTTCCAATCTTTTCCAGAGCCTGCTTCAGACTCTCCTCGGCCTGCTCTAAACGGTTTTGCCGAAATTGTACCCACCCCATCGAATCGAGGTAAGCCCCGTTGCCCGGCTCTAATTCCAATGCCCGCGCAATTAATTTTTGCGCTTCATCCAGGCGAATATCACGATCGGCCAACATGTAACCCAAATAGTTGAGCGCTCCGGCGTTATCCGCATCGCTGCTCAATACTTTCCGAAACTCCGCTTCCGCCGAATCGAAGTTCTTCTGCTTCTCGTACATCGCTCCGCGGGCAAACATGACGCCCTGTTTTTCCTGCTTTGTGGTGGAAATCGCCTCCGCTTCGTTCAGCGTCTTCGCTTCTTCGTTGTACTTCTTGCCGCGTTCGTAGATTTGCGAGATGGCGAGCAGTGTTTCACGATCCTTCTCCCCCGTCATCTGGCTCCGCAACTCCGCGACAGCCGCGTCGGTTTTCCCCTGTTCGGAGAGCAAAGACGCGTGCAACTGAACCAGCGCCCTGTCCTTGGGGAATTTCTTCAGCCCAGCTTCCGCTTCCTGCCGGGCGCCGTTCAGATTCTTCGCGAGCCGGTAAGTCTCAGCAACTTGTACGGCTGTATGCGCGGCTTGGTCCGGATCGGCCTCACTTACTTGACGAAAGGCCGCAATTGCTTCCGGATATTTACCTTGCGCGCGGTACAAGAATCCCAGACGGTCCAGCAGACGGCTTCTTACCCGCTTATCTTCCTCGTTCGGATTCTTCGCCGCCGTGGAATCCAGGATCGCTTTCAATGTATCGATCGCTTCCGGAACTTTCCCTTCCGCTTCCAGCAGGTTGACTTCGTCATACCTTACTTCGATATTGTTCCCGTCCAGAGCCTTTGCTTTGGCAAATGCCTCCCGCGCCGCGGGAAATTCGTGCTTCTGACGGTAAATTTCGGAAAGCCGCAATTGCACCTGCGCATCGCGAGGCTCATCGGCCGCGACCTGCTTGTAAATCGCGAGCGCTTCGTCCATTTTGTCGCTGAAAAGAAGATCGCGCGCCAGGAAACGCTTTACATTGCCAGATTCCTGAACCATGGGCAGAATCTGCTTCCAAACGGCGGCGGCATTGGCCCAGTCATTGGTCTGCTCGTAGAATTGCGCCAGCGCGTTCAGCGTCCGCGGATTCGGATCCTTCTCCGTCGCGCGTTTCAACATCTCAATTGCGCCGCGCGTATCGCCAACGTCGGAGTACACCATTGCCAGCCCAGTCAGCGCTTCCTCGTTATCCGGCTCACCTTGCAGGATCGCCTTATAGGTGTTTTCCGCCTCCACGCTCTTATGCGACAACCGGTAGAGCCGCGCCAGCACTAACTTGCTTTCTTCGTCTTTCGGATCCTTCGCGACGATCGTCGTATACTGCTCGATCGATTTCGCCAGCATCTTCTCATCGATCTTTCCCTGTTGCGCGTCGCCAATCAGCCGCGTATAAATGCGGCCCAGCATCCGGCGAGCGTCCAGATTGTCCGGATTCTGCCGGAGCATTTCCTCGGCTTCCGTCACCGCGCGGTTCAACTGGCCAGACTGAATATAGAGGTCAGTCAACTCCTGGCTCAGGAACGTCGCCGTGGGGTCCTGTTTCAGCGCGAGCTTGTAATAGTCAATCGCTTTATTCAGAAACTCGCCGCGGTTGCCATACGCTCCGGCCATCTCCGCATACATATGGCCCATGGAGAAATTGAAATAAGCCGTACTCTTATCGCTGATAGCTGCTCTTATTTCTGTGGGCTTCTTCTCCGTCTGGGCCTGAAGGCCGACGGCAACCAAGGAGAGTGAAGCAAAAGAGAGGGAGAGCGCGCGAACCGGACGTTTGATCATGTGGAGTTTCTTTCTCTGCTCGGGAGACAATTTGAGCCAGGTGCCTTCTCCCCCGTATTGTAACCGTAACCCGCTGGTGGCAATTGTGGGCCCAACCGGGGCAGGGAAGAGTGAGCTGGCTTTACGCATTGCTGAGAGGTTTGACGGCGAGATTGTCAATTGCGATTCACTACAAATCTACAAGGGTTTCGATATTGGGACCGCCAAGCTGCCACTAGCGGAACGGCGCGGTATTCCTCACCACCTACTGGATTTCATCGAGCCCGATACCATCTTCTCTGCAGGCGATTATGCCCGTGTGGCCCGGCCAATTCTTGCCGGAATCACCGGCCGATCGCGCCTCCCGATCGTCACGGGCGGCACCGGCTTTTACCTCCGTGCTTTGCTCGAAGGTCTGCCGGAACTGCCGCCGCGCAATCAGGAGCTGCGGGACCGCCTCTCGCAGTGGCATTTGGAACGGCTCTATAAAACTTTGCTGCGGCTCGATCCTTCAGCCGCGCTTCGCCTGCCGCCACAAGACCGGATGCGAGTCACGCGCGCGCTCGAAGTACGCCTGCTTGCCGGGCACGCCGAAGCCCATGCCCTGCCGCCCGTTCCTCTCCGGGACTACGAAATCCGCAAAATCGCTTTGATTCCGCCACGGGACCAGCTCTATTCGCGGCTCGACCGGCGCACGGAACTCATGTTCGAAGCGGGCTTGATTGAGGAAGTACGCGCCCTGCTGAACGCGGGCGTACCCCCTTCAGCGAAACCGTTCGAAGCCGTAGGCTACCGTCAGGCGCTCGCGGTCGTCCAAAATCGCAGTACTCTTGCCGAGGCAATCGCCGGCACACAACAAGCCACCCGCAATTACGCCAAGCGCCAGATTACCTGGTTTCGAAATGACACAGGTGTGGAAATAATTCCGCTCTTTGGAGAAGAAGTGGACGAAATTCCGAGCCCTCTTTACGGAAAAGAAACGAAAACCCTGTGATCCGTCATCTAAGACCTAGTGAGAACAGAGTACTTGCCCGCCGCGCAACCCCGCCGTTATACTGGCCTTTTTGCTGAACCAAGATGATTCTAACGGCGAACGATCCGGATCCGCTTTCCCCCCAGCGGGAAGCCGCGTTCTTCTATGGGCTGTTCCTGCGAGGCCACTCGCTCGAACTGCTGCGCCGCGACATCGATATACCGCGGCCGCTGCTTGATAAATGGCTGAAGGCAAAAGATTTCGAGAACACCTTTCGCGATAATCTGCAGCGTGTTTACGCCTATCGCAAACAGGTGCTAGCGGTCTTCGATGCCCTGGTCAGCAATGAACAAAATCGTCTTCAGTAGCCTGCTCCTGGCCACGGGCCTCTTCGCTTTTCAGATTAATTTCAAACAATATACTGACGAAGAAGACAATCCCGTGCCCGTTCCGCCAAACGCCTATGAGCGTACGGAGTGGGCCTTTGCGCGTCTGAAATATCCGTCAGGCCGTTACGCCGGTTTCTGGGGAGGCCGCGGCAGTTGGCCCACCGATTTTCCGAAGGCCGATCGCCAATTCGTCACGGGAGTAAGCCGCCTCACTCGCATTCACGCCCGCTCTTCGGAGCAGATCATCGATCTCAGTGATCCGCAAAACCCCCGTGAGGTGTTTAACTGGCCCTGGGTGTACGCGGTGGAAGTCGGCCACTGGGATCTCACCGATGCCCAATGCGCGCTCCTGCGCGAATACCTGCTTCGCGGAGGCTTCCTGATGGTTGACGACTTCCACGGCAATTACGAATGGGACGTCTTCACGCAAAGCATGAACCGGATCTTCCCCGACCGCGCGATTGTCGAGATTCCCGACTCAGACCCGATCTTCCATACCATCTACGACCTGAATCACCGCCTGCAAGTCCCGGGCATCGTCTACCTGGAAAGCCACCAGCTTTACGAAAAGGGCGGCACCATCCCCCACTGGCGCGGCATTTACGACGACCACGGCCGCGTGATGGCCGCCATGACGTTCAACCAGGATAATGGCGATTCCTGGGAGCACGCCGATAACCCGCAATACGAAGAAAAATTCACCTCACAAGGCTACAAGCTGGGAATCAATTACATCGTGTATGCAATGACGCACTAACGAATTCCTAGTAAGACCAGACAAACACACGATCACGACCGCGTGATGGCTGCCATGACGTTCAACCGGGACAACGGCGATTCACATCCCGGGGTTACAAGCCAGGAATCAATTACATCGTATGCGGTGACGCACCAACTTATCCCTGGTGCCCCTCAGACAAACACCCCACCTCCCATGGCGCGGCATCTACGACGACCACGACCGCGTGATGGCGGCCATGACGTTCAACCAGGACAACGGCGATTCACATCCCAGGGTTACAAGCGAGGAATCAATTACATCGTCTATGCGGTGACGCACTAACTTATCTCTAGTGCGACTGACACCCCGCCCCTCAGACAAACACCCCACCTCCCATCAACACTCGAACCAGACCGAGCCGTGACCGTCAGGGAACGCCTTACACACTGACGCAACAACCAATCTAAATAAGTTCGCGCGTTGCCATTGATTGAACTAACTGCACTGATCCACAAATCCCGCCGAGCTTCCCGCGGAACATATCGCTATTTCCAGGGACCCGTCGCCCTTGTTCCGAAATCCCCGCGCAATACTCACGCTGACAATGTAAAGCCCCAGGTGATCGGCAAGCGCGTTCGTTTCCGCAGTGAGCCCTGAACCGGGACACCATAAGTCAGACAGGCAAGCTTACGGCTATGACGGCGGCAACCAGCCACGGAAGAAACACAATAAGCTGCACAACGGCCGTGCATGAATCAGATTTACCATTACGTAGGCCTATTCGTATTCTATTTAGCCTTATTCATGTTCTGGTTCGCTTTTGGGTACAGCGTAACTTATCTACTGGAAGCCGCTCTTAAACCCTCCCGTCTTCGTGGTTTCCTGAGGTAAGAGAAGCAGCGCAAGCACCGGTCACGTCCCTCCAAAAAAAATTTTCCCCTACTCCCACCAGCGTTCCCCCGCTCTCCCGCCCTAGCGGCACCCCACCCCTCTGCTCCAATAACACCGGAGCCTCCCCCTATGTCAGCCGCCGCTCAAGCCATCACTAACAAAGAAAACGCCCAGCACTCCACCGGTCCACGCACCGAACAAGGCAAACGGACCTCATCCCTCAACGCCCTGCGCCACGGCCTCACCAGCCAAACCGTCGTCCTGCCCACCGAAGACGCCGAAGCCTACGCGCTCCTCCAATCCACTGTCCAGGCCGATCTCTCCCCCAAAGGCATCGCCGAAGAGATCCTCGCCCAAACCATCACCGACACCCAATGGCGTCTGGAGCGCGCCCGCAACCTGGAAGCGAACCTGCTCGCGCTGGCCCGCTACGAAGACATTCCCGAAGCCATCGCACAAATTGAAGACGCCCAACATCGCAATGCCCTGATCGAAGCGCACGGCTACGCCAAGCGCGAAAAAACGCTTCACAACCTGCAACTCCAGGAAGCCCGCCTGCAGCGCACGCTTTTCAAAGCCATGAAAGAACTGCGCGAGCTTCAGTCCGCCCGCCAGGCCGCCGCCGCAGCCCATCTCGAAGAAGCCGTGGTCGCCCGCATCCTTTGCAAACAGCGGAACTTACCGTTCAACGCCGCCGAACTTGGGTTCGATTTTACTGACCAGCAGCTCGAAGCCGAAACGCTTCTCCGCCAGGCTCGCGGCGCCGTACACAAACCCCGTCCTTGTTGACGAATTACGTGCCGTCAATCGCCAGTGTATGCTTCTTAAATGCCCGATCCACAGCCCGCCATTGCCACCTTTGAAGCGGGTCTTGACGAACTCGAGTCCGTCGTCCGCCAGCTCGAATCCGGCGACCTTCCCCTGGAAAAATCCATCGAGCTCTTCGAATCCGGCATGGTCTTAAGCGAACGCTGCCGCCGCCAACTGCTCGATGCCGAAACCAAAGTCGAAATGCTCGTCCGCCGCGAAGGCAAGCTGCAACCGGAACCCTTCCGCCCCGAAGGACGCTCGTAAGCAGTGCTCCTCCCTGAATACCTCAAACAACAGCAAACCCGTATCGACGCAGAAATCGATCGCCTGGTCCCGCCGGAAACCACCGCGCCCGTAACCATCCATAAAGCCATGCGCTACAGCTTGATGGCGGGAGGCAAACGCATTCGGCCCGTGTTGTGCCTGGAAGCTGCGGCGGCCGTCGGCGCCACGAATGAAGCTCTTCTCGCCACCGCGTGCTCGCTCGAATTCATCCACACCTATTCGCTGATCCACGACGATCTCCCCGCACTCGATAACGATGACTTCCGCCGCGGCAAGCCCACCTGCCACAAAGTCTTCGGGGAAGCCATGGCCATTCTCGCGGGCGATTCGCTCCTCACCCTCGCCTTCCAGGTTCTCTCCGACCTTCCCGCGCTCCCCCCCAAACGCAAAGTCCGCGTCATCGCCGAACTCGCCCGTGCGTCCGGCACCGTGGGCGGCATGATCGGCGGCCAGGTTGCCGATATTGAAGGCGAAGGCCAACCGCCAAGCGCGGAACTCCTTGACACGATCCACCGCGCGAAAACCGGTGCCCTGCTCCGCGCGAGCCTTCGTATGGGTGCTATCTGCGGCGACGCCACCGAAGCCGACCTCGAAGCTCTCACCAACTATGGCGAACACGTCGGCCTCGCCTTTCAAATCGTCGACGATATTCTCGATGTTGAGGAAAGCTCCGAAGCGCTGGGCAAGACCGCTGGTAAGGACGCGAACCAGGGTAAGATCACCTTCCCGGCGGTCTACGGGCTGGACGTCTCTCGCACCATGGCTCAGGCTGAATGCGACGCCGCCCATGCTGCCGTTACCAAGTTTGGAGCGCGCGCCCAGCGTCTGCGCGAAATCGCTGACATGATTGTTTCCCGCAAAACGTGAAGCAGCGTCTCGATCTGGTACTCGTTTCCCGAGGCCTCGCTCCCTCCCGCGAAAAAGCTCAAGCCCTCATCATGGCCGGTGACGTTCTGGTGGCCGCTCAAAAAGCCGCCAAACCCGGCCAACTCATTGCCCCGGATGCCGAAATCCAAGTTGCCGCGCCTCCCCGCTACGTCTCCCGAGGCGGCCTGAAACTTGAAGCCGCTTTGCAAAACTTCTCAGTCGACCCCACAGGTCTCATCTGCGCCGATATCGGTGCCTCCACCGGCGGCTTTACCGATTGCCTGCTCCAACACGGCGCGTTGCGCGTGCACGCGATCGATGTCGGCACCAACCAGCTCGATTACCGCCTTCGTACCGACCCCCGCGTGATCTCACAGGAACACCGAAACGCGCGCGAACTCACACCTGCCGATTTAGGCGAGCTTGTCGAACTCCTGGTCTGCGACGTAAGCTTTATCTCGGTGACCCTGATTCTCCGGGCGTTAATTGGCCTGCTGACCCCGATGGGGCGAATGATGATTCTCGTTAAGCCGCAGTTTGAGGTCGGCAGAGGCCAGGTAGGAAAGGGCGGCATTGTCCGTGATGCCTCGCTTCACCAACAGGCCTGCGATCGCGTGGAGCAAGCCGTTCGCGAAGCAGGGTTCGCAACGGCACTTATGCCAAGCCCCATACTGGGAACCGAAGGCAATCGGGAGTTCCTGCTCTATGCCCACCATTAAGACCGTCGGAATCTTCTCGAAACCGAACGTCACCGCGGCCGCGCATCTGGTTCCGAAAGCCGTTGAGTGGCTTGCGGCTCGGGGCATCGAAACCCGTTGCGACCACTTCACGTGCACCTATCTCGGCAGCACGGGCGGTTTCGAGCGCGACGACGTCCCGGAAGGCTGTGATCTGGTCATCGTCATGGGCGGCGATGGTACGCTGCTCTCCGCCGCACGCGCCATCGCAGGCCGCGAAATTCCGCTGTTTGCGGTCAACTTGGGCGGCCTCGGCTTCCTTACCGCGATTACCAAGGAAGAGATGTTTCCCGAATTGGAACGTGCGTTGTCAGGCGGACATCGCATTGGCAAGCGCAAGCTCCTGCACGTTGATGTCATCCGCGACAATCAGTCCGTATCGCATTATGAAGCTCTCAATGACGTGGTGATCACGAAGGCCTCTATCGCGCGCATGATCGATCTCGAAGCCTATGTCGACGACATGTTCGTCTGCTCGTATAAGGCCGATGGACTCATCGTTTCCACTCCGACCGGTTCCACTGCTTACTCGCTCTCGGCGGGCGGGCCGATTATTTATCCCACCGTCGGAGCCATCTGCATCACGCCCATCTGCCCCCACACGCTGACCAACCGCCCGGTCATCGTGAACTCCTCGAGCGTGATCGGCGTGCTCTGCCGCGCCGAAGATTCATCCGGCTTCCTTACCATCGATGGCCAGGTGGGCGAACCTCTTCATGAGAATGACCGCATCGAATGCCGCAGTTCCCAGCACGATCTGCATCTGGTGCGCCCGCCCCAGCAAAAATTCTTTGACGTGCTGCGGCAAAAGCTGAAGTGGGGTGAGCGCTAAGCGGCACCGAAGAAGCGGTAATATGATCGAAACGTAAATCTCGTCGCACCAGGTGATCACATGACGCGAAGAACTCTCATGAGCTTGGCCGCAGGTTCCCTTCTCAAAGCTGCTCCACCCCGGCGGACGTCCATGGGGTTGACCTCCGATTCGTTCCAGTCCATCCGCTTCAGCTCTCCCAAGAACCTGCTCGCAGCCGACCGCCTGATGGAATTAGCGTCGAAGGTAGGCGCGGCCGGCGCGCATGGCGGCATGACCGACATCGATTTCGATTGGGCCAAGAAAACGCGCAGGATGAAGGAAGAGTTGGGGATGTACCTGGAAATTCAAACCTTCCTGCCGCGAGAGGATCCCGCTGTGTTCGAGCACGCCGTCCAGGTTGCCAAGGCCGCTGGGGCTACCAGCCTGCGAGTTGTTTGCCTGCTGGGCCGCCGATACGAAATGTTCGACCGGCTAGGCGACTGGAATACCGCCGTAGACGGGTTTCATCGGCAGCTAAGCGCCGCCGTGCCGATCGTAGAAAAGTATAAGATGCCGCTCGGCATTGAGAATCACAAAGATTGGTTAGTCGATCAGCAAGTCGCCGTGATGAAACGATACAGCAGCGAATACCTGGGCGTGTGTCTCGACACGGGAAATAACATGTCCCTGCTGGACGATCCCATGGAGACCATCGAAAAGCTGGCCCCCTACACGTTCAATGTCCATTTCAAAGATATGGCCGTGGAGGAGTACGCGAAGGGGATTCTGTTATCGGAGGTTCCGTTGGGCGATGGCATCCTTGATCTGAAGCGGATTGTCGCGACGGTCAGGCGTGCGAAGCCGAACGTATATTTCTCCTTAGAGATGATTACGCGCGACCCTCTGGAAGTTCCGTGTCTCACGGACAAATATTGGGCCACATTTGAGGGCCGTAGCGGCGGGTATCTGGGCCGGGCACTATCCGTGGTGCGGGCGAATAAGCCTCGGCGGCCATTGCCTCGGATAACCGGGTTGAGCCCGGAGGATAGGCTGAAGCTGGAGTTCGAGATGGTGGACCGTTCGATCACGTATGCTCGGGATCAGCTAGGGTTTGTTTAACATCTGTCGCGGATAATCCTTATTAGGAGCCAATGGTGATCATCAAAATGTGTTTAGCAGGTTTTGCCGCATCCATTCTTGCGCTTGCCTATTCCGGCAGCAGCTTTTCGGAGAAGTTCGAAGCGATGCCCAAGGCAGTGCAGGAAACGGCCTTGGCCAACATGGAAAACGCGTTGCCCGTTGGCATCAGCTCTGTCAAGAAAGAGCAGGGCTTGGAGTATCAGGTCAACACGCGGCTAAATGGCGCGGACCATAACCTGGTCATCGACGAGACAGGGAAACTGTTGGCCGTGAAAGACGAAACGAATCTGGAGTCCGTTCCTGCCGCGGTAAGAGCCGCTATTACAAAGCAGGCCGCGTCAAAGGTCGTGACGCTCGAAAAGATCACGGAAGCGGGCCAGGTGAGCTATGGCGCCGTGATCCCGGACGAGGCACCTGGAAAAGTCGTCCGGATCCGCCTCGCCCCAGACGGAACAATCAAGAGCCAGTAAGGCGCGGAAGTGGTCACGCCGCGCTAAACTAAAAGCTTATGAGCGTCCCCGTTTCTCAGATGTGGACCGTGGCCACCTACGTTCTCGGCCAGCGGCTTGCCGGACGCAAAAGGTACCCGCTGGTTCTGATGCTGGAACCGCTGTTCCGCTGCAATCTGGCGTGCGCGGGATGCGGCAAAATCCAGTACCCGGCGCATATTCTGAAGAAAAATATGTCGCTCGAAGAAGCTTTTCGCGCGGTCGATGAATGCGGCGCCCCCATGGTCACCATCCCCGGCGGTGAGCCGTTGATGCACCCGCAGATCAAAGAACTAGTGGAAGGCTTGGTGGCACGCAAAAAATACATTTACCTTTGCACCAACGCTCTCCTGCTCAAGGAAAAGTTAAATCAGTTCAAACCGAGCAAGTACCTCACGTTCTCCGTCCACATGGATGGCGAGCGCGAACACCACGATTTTTCGGTCTGCCGCGAGGGCGGCTACGATATTGCGCTTGAGGGCGTTCGTGAAGCAATCAAGAAAGGCTTTCGGGTCACCACGAACACCACGCTCTTCGACGGAGCCGATCCCGCCAGCGTCCGGCGCTTCTTCGATGAAATGATGGAAGTCGGCGTCGAAGGGATGATGCTTTCCCCTGGCTACTCCTACGACAAAGCTCCGGATCAACAGCACTTCCTCGGCAAGGAAGTTACGCGCTCTCTCTTCCGCACCATTCTTTCCAACCGCAAGAAGAGCTGGAAGTTCAATCAATCCGCATTGTTCCTCGAGTTCCTGATGGGGGACCGCGAATACACCTGCACTCCTTGGGGAATGCCCACTTACAACATCTTCGGATGGCAGAAGCCTTGTTACCTTCTGCAGGATGGTTATGCGGAAAGCTTCCAGGAGTTGATGGAATCCACCGCTTGGCAGAACTACGGCACCGAGTCCGGCAACCCGAAATGCGCGAACTGTATGGTGCATAGCGGCTACGAAGCCTCTGCGGTGAACGATACCTTCGGTTCTCTGGGCGGCATGTTGACCACGGTCCGGGCCATGCTGTTCTCCACGAAGAAGAATGAACAGGCTTTGCGCGATTTGGCGCAGCCGCGGAAAACGGCGGACTTGGTTCAAATTAAGGAAGAGGTTGGAGTTTGACTGAGCTCGAAGGACGTGCCTTCGAGAATGTAACGGAAGAAGAGCTCCGTGAGGCTCTGGAACAAGCTTTTGACTACCGTGGCGACGTAACAATTACGAAGCGAGACGGCGCTCGGATCGAGGGCTACATCTTCGATCGCAAGACAGCCTCTACCCTGCAGGACTCCGAAGTTCGGCTGTTCCCGAAAGGGTCCGACGAGAAGATCGCGATCAGCTACGCGGATATTTGCGGACTGGCATTTACCGGCCGTGACACGGCAGCCGGCAAGAGCTGGGAAGCGTGGGTCAAGAAGTATTGGGAACGCAAGAACGCGGGCGAACAAGGAATTGCGATCGAACCCGAAGATCTTTCGGCGTAACTTACTTCAGAAATCCGCTTACGGTCCGCTCCGGATCTCCACTTAAGAGATCGTTGTTCACATCGTCCAGCGCCAGAAGCTTTCGCTCAAGGGGCGTCAGTCTCGCCAGCGTCTCCGTGCGTAGCAACGCCTTCTGATACTGCTGCTGCGGTTTGTCCTCACGGCAATAGAACCCATGGATCGCCCGCCGTGGCGCGGTGGTCCGGTTCGCCGTGCCCCCGTGCCACAGATGCGCATTCATCACCACCACGGTTCCGGCCGCGCCCGTCACCAGCTTCTCGCCGGGATACTCCGCCTTTCCCACATCGGGGAGCCTCCCCCACTTGTGTGTTCCCGGCACCACGCGAAGCGCCCCGTTCTCTTCCGTGAACGCGTCCAACATCCAAACCGTGTTGCACACCCAAAATCCGCGCTCGTCCGCAACGGCCCCCATGTCTGCGTGCAAAGGTTGCCCGCTATCAGACATCGGGTCGGCCGACCTTGCGTTTAAGCTGCTGAGCTTGTAGTCTGGCCCGAGGACCTCCCCGACCAACTGCAGCACCTCAGTCTCGGCAATCAGCTCACGGAACAGTGCTCCCTTGTCTACTAGATTCGCTAAACGGCGGCAGTGTGGTTCCTGTCGAAATTCAGAGCCCGCACGCGCGCCTTCGGCATCGTAAAGGGACTCAACGGCGTCAGTCAGACGGTAAACTCTGGCTGGCGTCAGAAAGTCAGGCAAAATTGCGTACCCGAATTCCGCAAGTTGTTCCCGAGACGTCACTGCGCGCACCACGCGAACAATCGCCGCCATTCCGCGACTTGAATCTCCGTCACAAGGCGCTCCTCCCTTGCATCCCGCGTACTGGCCGCCTGCTCACACCACCGGATGAACAGAAAAGGATCCCACTCGCTTCCCAAACTCCACCGGGTCCCCGGATTGCGTGCCAACACCTCTCGGCGCATCTTTCAAGAATTTCGTCATAGACCGCATGCCGCCCCACTTGCCGGAACCAATAGCCCGCATTGCCCCAGTCTTCTTCATGGCGATGCAGAATCCCGTGCCAGAAGCTCCCTTCCGCCGTTTCCAGATTCTGAGCCTCTTCATGCGCCCGCTTCCACTCACCCGCACGGTAAAGCAGTCCCACCTTCATGCCTGCGGGCGACCGCACGTTGTCCCGAACCTCAGGAGGTACTTCGATTGATTGCAGCATCCCTTGCAGTAAAGCGGCGGCATCGCTGAGTCACAATTTATCATTCCCGGCCGAAGGTTTTGATTACCTTCGCCGTGAGGGCCTGCTGCTTCGCCCTCTAACCGAACGCTGGGGCATCTCGCCCGGTACGCAAGCCACGCTGCTCGATACGCTGCGCCGCGTCGGTGCCCGCGATCTCTCCTTGGGCCGCCTCTATGAGGGTCACGTTAACGCGCTGCTCCTCGCTTCCCTCTATGGAGATCCGCAAGCCGTCGCGCAAGACGTTCGCAATGGCCACGTGTTCGGCGTTTGGAACACGGATTCGCCTGACCCTGTCCATGCTCATCGTCTAGGGTAACCAGCTTCACTTTCGCGGCCGAAAAGCCTTCGGCTCCGGAGCCGGCTCCATCCAGCGCCCCATCGTGACCGCCCAAATCGAAAACGAAGGCCGCGTTATGTGTCTGCTTCCCATGGATACGCTCGGGGCTTCAATCGACTTCTCTTCCTGGGACCCGCTCGGCATGCAAGGCTCCGATAGCTTCACCGTCGACTTTACCGGTGTCGCGTCAGTACCAGCGTCATCCTCGGCACCCCCGGCGACTACTACCGCCAGCCTGTTTTCGGCGGAGGAGCCATCCGTTTCGCCGCTGTTCAGTTTGGCGCCGTAGAGCGCCTGGCCCGCTGCTTCACTGAATCGCTTCAGACCTCAAACCGGACGGCCGATCCCTTCCAGCAGGCCCGAGCAGGTGAAATCGAAATCGCCGTCCAGAGCGGCCGTCAATGGATTTCGAACGCCGCCGCGATTGCAGAAGAGCACTTCCACACCACACGAGAATCTGGCATTTCTCTCATGATCCACACCGCCAACATGACCCGTCTCGCGATTGAACGCATTGCGCTCGACGTGATGGAACGCGTTACCCGGGGAATCGGCGCACGTGGTCTGCTGGCACCCGCCCACTTTGAGAAACAGATCCGCGATCTCACCATGTATCTTCGCCAACCTGCTCCCGATCAAGCTCTTGCTGCGGTGGGCAAACGCGCTTTATCACCCGTATGAGCGAGTCTCTCGACGCCAAGTATTTCGACGATGTCTACGCCGCTCACGACGATCCCTGGAGCTTTGAAACCAGTGATTACGAGCGTGCCAAGTACGCACACACGCTTCAGTCGCTCCCCCGCGATCGCTATGAACGAGCTCTCGAAGTCGGCTGCTCGATCGGTGTGCTCACCCAACAACTAGCACCCCGCTGCGGCCGGCTACTCTCTGTCGACGTGGCTGAGAAAGCCCTTGCCCAAGCTCGCGAACGCTGCCGGAGCCTTCCGCAAGTTGAATTTCAGAAGATGAATATACCCGAAGAGTTTCCCTCGGGATTGTTCGACTTGGTCTTGGTTTCCGAAGTCGCCTACTATTTCTCGCGCCCCGATCTCGAGCGCTTCGCCGATTCCCTCGCGGCCGCGCAACCGCACGGAGCCGATTTAGTGCTGGTTCACTTCACGCCGGTTGTAGCCGACTATCCAGCAACGGGGGATGAGGTGCATGACTACTTCCTGGGACGCCCGGAGTGGCACTCTTTAGTGGCATCTCGGCAAGAACGCTATCGCCTGGATGTGCTTCGTCGGCAAGCGTCATAATGGCGAGAGTCGCCGACTGAATCGGTGCGACTCGCTGCCGTTTGGGCATTGCCCGCCATAGCTTGCCTCTGAAATCCAGGGCGTCATGCAGCTCCCCGAAAGTCTGTGCATCGCTCACTCTGCTCCACAACTCTTCAACCGTGATTCCCAGGAGAGCCGCGATGTTTCTGTCCTCGCTGCAAACCTGTTCTGCCCACGCCCGTCGAAGCTGACGGCGGCATCGAAAATAGCGGTTCAAAAAGTCGGCTGAATCCACCATGCGCTCGCCCGTTGCTTGCTCCCATTCGCGCAATTGCGAAGCGAAGCCCACCCGGGCGCGGCCCGAGGTTCGTGCGGCGGTCCAAACCTTCACCGCCGGACTATGACGCACCCTTGCATCAGCGCGCACAGCGGCGTTGAAGAATGCCACATCCTCCAGGCTTTCCACGGCAGGCAAGCCGCCCACCTTCCGGTATAGCCGATTCGTGCACGCCAGGCTTGCGCCGAAATGGTGATGATGACGCGGCAAACAGTCGAATGGATCAGGGTCAAGGAGCGACTCTAAACGAGTACACGCCGCTTGGTACGATGCGTCATTGTCATACTGTCGGCGAATACTCTCCGGCAGCCTGGCATACTCAGTGGGAACAATCGCGATCTCTCCGCCGACCAGATCCGCTCCGGCCTGAAGCGCGTTCAAGTTCGCTTCGACCCAGTCGCGTGCCACGGTGGTATCCCCATCTGTCGAAAGAATCGCGCCATCTCCGGGTAACTGGCGCGATGCGGCGTCCATAGCCAGACGGCGCGCAGTCCCGACGTTCGCCTCACGCTTCGGCAACTCTCGCACAATGCAATGAATCGCCAGTTCCGTGTGTGCCGCGCGGAAAGCCTCAGCAATCGCAATTGAGGCATCGGTGCAATTGTTCAGCAGCAGGATTACATCGTAGAGGCGATGCGAAACGGTTTGGTGCAGCAGCGATTCTAAACACGCGCCGAGCCGGGCCTCTTCGTTGTGAACCGGCACGATAACACTTGCTCGACAATCTCTCATGCCGGAAGAACGAGCCGGAACAACTCCGCCGCCCTCTCCGTAACCCAAAAACGTTCTCCCCCGCTATACCGATTGCTGAAATGTGCAATTTCCGAGACGGTCTTCCCATCAATTTGCGACGGATAAAGGGAGGCACACTGCCGCTTCCACTCTTCGGCACCTTCAAACCCGATACGCAACGGAAATAGTCCCAGATTCAATTCACTGGCGCGGACAGACGGCGCATCTTCCGGAGCGCGCGCGCAATAAGGCAGGTCCTCATAAAACGCCAGTCCGGGTTCGCCAGCATCGATCGCACCCGCTTGCGCAATTCGATGGTCAATATGATCCCCAATGGCCAAGGGCAACATCACCAGATCGGGTGCGAGTGACCGCACATGTTCTTTAATGGCCGCACGAGGAACCGAATCTCGGTCGTCCAACGGTCGAGAGCTTGAGATTTCAGAGACACCTATGTTCAGACGCTCGGGCGCATCGATGAGATTTAGATCCTCCAACCGCGCTTGGGAAAACCGGGCAAATGCCTGGTCTTCCCGGCGGCGCAACTCACTTACTGTTCCCGCCTCCACGTTTCGAAAAGGGGCGTACTCGCTAACAGTAAAACAATTCGCGACGCAAATCGAAAAGTATCCAGTTAAGTACTGGATTGCGATACCGCAGGAAAAAGCAGCGTCGTCGCGGTGCGGAGAAACCACTAACAGTTTTAGCAAGCAGGGTTAGTGCATGTGGCTAAACAAGAACCAGATCAGAATCAACCCGCCAGGGACGCCCAGGAGCCACGCAAAAAGATATTTCATTTTGTAACCTCCGCCACGATTTAAGCAACTTCGGGTCCAAAATGGAGCCGGTGATCAGAGTTGAGGACACCAGGCGTGCCCTGATCGAAGCGTCATAAAAATGAGTTGGCATATTGGTGGTGGGGTGATTTCGCACAGCATATTGATTTGGCCCTTGCGTTGACCGGGCGAAAATTCAATTTTGTGTGAGGATCTTAAGCGTCCAGCACAATCGGCAAAAAAACAAGAGGAGCAACTTGCGGATTCTCATGCAATTATCGACTCTGGATGCCAACCTTTGCAGCTTCGGAGAAGGCCCAAGGATCAACGTCCGAAGAGCGGCGCCTGCGGACCACCGGGCACATCCCAGCCCTGGATGGTGTTCGCGGGATCGCGATATTGTCCGTAATCCTTTTTCACTTTCATTTTTATTTCTCCAGAGCGTCAACGGGCGCGGAAAAGCTTCTCTTCGAGGGGCTGTACTTTGGGTGGGCTGGGGTGGACTTGTTCTTTGCCCTGTCCGGCTTCCTGATCACCGGCATTCTCTTGGACTCCGTACGGTCGCACAGGTACTTTTTCACCTTTTACGCACGGCGTTCGCTCAGGATCTTCCCGCTCTACTTCGCGTTTCTTCTTGGGGCGATCCTTTTGTTTTCTGGGACGAGCCATGCGGTGAAAGAGAAGATCTGGTATTTTCTCTACCTTCAGAACTGGACGCAATCAAGCACTATTAACCCGGCCATCGGACACCTATGGAGTCTGGCTGTTGAGGAACAGTTCTATTTGGTATGGCCTGTTCTGATTTGGTTCACACCAAAGCGGAGACTCCCAACTGTCTTTATCGCTCTAGCGATTACCTCCGCCGTTAGTCGGATTTATCTGGGGCATATTGGCCAAGGACTCCTGGTCTACGAATCCACCCTCACCCGAATGGATGGCTTGATTCTCGGTGGGCTTGCCGCCTTCGCCCTGCGCGACGAGCGATGGCGGAAGCGCTTTCGTAGGTCATCAGCGGTCGTCGCCCTGGCGTCGTTTTTGGTTGTGATATCCGTATTTTTCATCGCCGGGAATATGGACTATAGCAGCGCCTTTGTGGACTTTGGGGCGCTGCCGTTGGCCGTTTTATTTTCGACGCTGATCTTTCGAATTGCCGCCCTCCGCGCCCCAAACTTCCTGAGTTACAGATGGCTTCAGGAATGCGGCAAGAAGGCATATGCAATGTACCTGTTCCACTCCCCGATAACGTTCTTTGCCGCAGCAAAGATGCAAAATGCGCTTCAGGTCCATCACGTTCCCGGAAGCCGCATTTTTTGGGGATTACTTTACATGATCGCCATGACGCTAGTGACATACTTCTTGGCTGTGATCTCGGGCGTACTATTCGAAGCACCCATCAATCGTCTAAAGAAGCACTTTGTTTACTAGTGAAGTGCGATGCCGTGATGTGCGATTCCCCGGTGCTCTGGTTTAGCAACTGGGCGCGGCACAAAGATGTTGCGTATGCCCAAAGATTCAGAGAGTAGCCACAACAAAGCCACATTCCGACGAGGAAACAGCGTGAAAATGGAGCCGGCGATCAGAGTTGAACTGACGACCATCCGATTACAAATCGGGCGCTCTACCAACTGAGCTACGCCGGCATCTCCGGTAACGTTTCGATAATACCGCAATGCGCGATCACTCAACTCCTATAATCGAGGCTGATGAGAATTGTTGCCCTCCTCAGCCTTGTCCCCGCCCTTGCTAGCGCGCTTGATCTCCACAACGCCGTCATCGTCTCTCCGCCTACCGAAGCCGCCCGCATGCTCACCGAAGAGATCGCGAAGCGCACACAAATCCGTCTTCCCGTGTCAAGTTATGCCGTCCCTAACCGGGCTAACATACTTCTCACCCTCACCGACGAACCAACACCGCTAGATTCCTACCGCGTCACCCAACAAGGCCCAAACCTTACCATCACCGCGTCTACTCCCCGCGCCGTTCTATTCGGGGTCGGCTACCTGCTCCGCCATCTCCACATGGAACGCCAGGTTATTGAAGCGCCCAATAACATCCAGGTCTCTGAAGCGCCGCGTTACGCGCTCCGAGGACACCAACTCGGGTACCGCCCCAAAGTAAACACCTACGACGCCTGGACCCCCGCGCAATTCGAACAATATATCCGCGATCTTGTCGTCTTCGGAACGAATGCCATCGAACTCATCCCCCCGCGGAGCGACGACCAGGACGATAGCCCCCATTTCAAGCTATCCAAGCTCGACATGATGGAAGAAGTCTCGAAAATCTGCGATCGCTACGGCCTTGACGTCTGGATCTGGTTCCCTGCTATGGATCAGGACTATTCCAAACCCGCTACCGTAGACTTTGCGCTAAAAGAATGGGACCAGGTTTACCGCCGCCTGAAACGGATCGACGCTGTTTTCGTTCCTGGCGGCGACCCGGGCCATACGCGGCCCAAATACCTGATGGCGTTGCTCGAAAAGCAAACCGCGCAACTGCATCGAACGCATCCACAAGCGCAAATGTGGATGTCGCCGCAAGGCTTCTCCGCCGAATGGCTCAGCGAATGGTTCGATCTTCTCAATCAGAAGCCGGCATGGTTGAACGGCGTGGTCCATGGTCCGCAAGTGAGAATCTCCATCCCCGAGATGCGCGCGAAAGTTCCCTCTCAATACCCATTGCGCCTCTATCCGGATATCACGCACAGCCTGCGATGCCAATACCCCGTGCCCGATTGGGACCCCGCCTATGCCGCAACCGAAGGCCGCGAATCCATCAATCCCAGGCCAACCCAATACGCCGAGATTTTTCACCGATATGAGAAACAAGCCGTCGGCTTCCTGACGTATTCAGAAGGCGTGAACGATGATGTCAACAAGTTCGTCTGGAGCGGCCTGGGCTGGAACCCGGATCAGCCAGTGCTCGATATTCTGCAAGAATACGCGTCATATTTCCTCGGTAACAAAGATTTCGCGCAGGGCCTGATGGGACTGGAACAGAACTGGGTCGGCAACATAGCCACCAACAAAGGTGTGGACGCAACGCTAGCCCTGTTCCAGAAAATGGAAACCAACGCGTCTCCGCAACTGAAAGCCAACTGGCGTTTCCAGCAGGCGATTTACCGTTCACACTATGACTACTACATCCGCTCCCGGGTCCTAAACGAACCCGCTCTGTGGGCCAGAGCCAGAGTTTTCGAAATGGCGGAAGCTCTCTTCCAATCGATCGGCATGCAGCTCAGCGTGCCGCGTTATCAAGCCGAAGCTCGAGACCGGGGCGCCAATCTCGACGCCATAGACGCGCCTCTACCTCCGCGGTAATCCCCATGTTCACAAGGCGGGTTTGCTCGCCCGAACATTTTTCTCCCATCGCAAATAAGTCTCAGCGACTGGATTCTTATCGCGCGCTAACCAGGCAGGCACCGCGGTCATAAAATACTGATGCTTCACGCCAGGAACGGTAATCAACTCATCCAACTTCGCCGCCTCCTGCAAATCCGCAGCCTTTAAAGAAGCCGCGAGCATCGCGACATTGGGCCGCTTCGTCAGTTCCTTCAACACAATCGCCAGGTCCACCAAAGTCCGCCGGCGCCCTGCCAGCATCATCTGCACCACGTTGTCATCGCCTTCTGCGAAGCCATCCTGATAGATTACGGCTACAACGCCGCTCGTCAACGGCTCAGCCCCCGCGGGCAAGCTGTTACTCTCCACTTCAAAGCCGGCGGGAATCTCCGTCCCTCCATCCGGATAGGAATAGCTGTCGCCTCCCCAAGCCGTAGGCTGCTGTTTCCCCTCGAAACGAAAGGTCGCCTGCGCTATATAGGCAGTAACAGGCGCGGAATACAGGTTCTTCAAATATGCGGTCGGGAGCCCGTTCGCGCCCGTCCGGTAGGCAACCTTAAACTGCCGCGCGACTTGCCCCTGAAGGGCCGCCGCGCACGCCAGAAGCAAGATTAACCGCAGTACCATGGTTCTTCGCACCAGAACTTCATACCAGAGTATCGTGAGCGTACTGATCGGCATACATCCCGTGGCGGAAGCTTTGCGCGCCAAGCGCCAGTTGGACCGCGTAATCATCGCGAAGGGCGCGGGCGGTGCAAGAATCCAGGAGCTGGTGGAACTCGCCCGCGAATCCAACACCCCGGTGCGCTTTGAAGACCGCGCCGCTCTCGAACGTTTAGCGGGAAGCTCCGCCCATCAGGGAGTCGTGGCTCTGGGCGGCGAATTTCGCTATGCGGAGTACGAAGATCTGGCCGCCACGGGCAAGTTGCTCGTTATCCTCGATGGCGTGGAAGATCCACATAATTTAGGAGCCATTGTAAGAACTGCGCATGCCGCAGGAGCAGCCGCAATTTTGATCCCGGAACGCCGCGCGGCGGGCCTTACGGAAACGGTAGCGAAAGCCGCGGCGGGTGCACTCGAACACTTGCCCGTCGCAAGAGTCACCAACGTAACCCGTACCCTCGAAAACTTAAAGAAACGGGGCTACTGGATTTATGGAGTGGACGAACGGGGCTCCGAAGACTTCCACACGGTGGCATGGAATGAACCCACGGCCCTCGTCTTCGGAGCCGAAGGCAAAGGCCTGCACCAGCAGGTGCGAGACGCCTGCGACGTCCTGATCCGCATTCCGATGTCGGGAAGGATCAGCTCT
This sequence comes from Bryobacterales bacterium, assembly GCA_963795835.1. Classification (GTDB taxonomy): domain Bacteria; phylum Acidobacteriota; class Terriglobia; order Bryobacterales; family Bryobacteraceae; genus JALYXI01. The sequence continues at coordinate 159,121 of CAWCJC010000008.1, forward strand.
CTCAATGTCAGCGTAGCGGCCGGCATTGTCCTGTTTGCCTGGAAAACTCGCCCCGCCGTATGAAGTTCTTCGACTCGTTTCTTGAGATTGCCGGCAACCTCGGCTTTCTGGTCGGCAATAATGACCGCATACGCGAGCGTACCCGAAGAGAAAGGCGCAATTGGGGAGTGCAACAGGAGGGATTTCAACTATCCGCCGCGATTACCGGCGACGAGGCTAGCCGAAAAGTCGAGGTCGCTCTTCGCAACGCTTCTGCAGAACCACGGGAAATACAACTGCAACCGTGGCTGATCTTCTTCCCGATTGCGATCCATGAAGCGTCACTGACCCCCTTCGGCAGGAAACAAATGGAAGCCGCTGCAGCTACGCCGGCTCGCACGGTGACGCTATCGCCGAATCAGGTGCTCGAAGCGGATATCCCGATCTCAGCCCTGTATGATCTAACGAAACCTGGACTTTACACCATTACGGTTACATGCCAGGCAAGTCGTGCGCTTTCGCACAGCCTGGAGATTCGCATCTAAATTGCTATTCATCTTGGCATGGATATCTTGAGACGGATTGCGGATGCGAAAGGCCCGTGCATCACTGTGATTGAAGCGGGCGGGAATCAAGCGAAACTTCAGGAAGCACTGAAGGAAGTGGAAAACTCTCTTCCCGCAGACAAACGGAAAGAACTCATTGCCCCCATGCGTGAGCATCTCTCCAAGCTCACGGAAGAGGATAAAGGAAGCGTTGTTCTGCTGCGCTCTGAGGATTTGAATGAGATGAAGATTACCGGGGAAGAGTTGCCGCCAATGCGAACGGTCACCGATGCTTTCTCTCTTCGCGAACTCATCCCTGTTTTTCACGAAGCTCACGAATTCTATTTGCTCGCTCTCAGCCGCAACCGGACGCGCCTGCTACACTGCACCGCGACATCCGCGGAAGAAGTAGGCTTTCCGAAAGACACGCCGCTGAGCCTGAATGATTCGGACGCGAGCGACAAGCCCGATCATCAGCAGGACAAAATGGGCTCGGCCGGTCCTGGCCACGGCCAGATGAAGGGCGTGATGTCCGGAGTCTCTGCCGACGCCGACCACCAGCCTGAGCACATGCGCAACTTCTTCAACTCCATTGACAAAGCCGTTCACGCCACAATTAAAGATAGCGGTCTGCCGCTGGTGATCGTCGGAGTCGAAAGGGAACTGGCTATCTACCGGGAGGTGAACACATACCCACGTCTGGCGCCCACAGGTGTGCTTGGATCACCCGATCATTTCAAGGGGGGCGAGATGCACGCCCGCGCTCTGCGCGCCCTTTCCACTTACGTGGAGCCCGTCATGGAAAAGACGCTCGGAGAACTCGATAAGCTGATCGGCACCGGCCACGCTTCGGTGCATGCCGCAGACATTGTCAAGGCCGCTCACGAAGGCCGCATTGCGCATCTGTTCCTGCAGGAATCGGCCGAGTATCTGGGCACGTTCGATGAAGCTCGTGGCAAGACCACGCACCACGCGGCCAACGGCGACGCACCCAAGCATGATCTAATGGACGACGCGACGCGTCAAACTATTCTGCACGGCGGACAAGTAAGTGTTCTCACCGGACGTCAAATGCCGAACGGAGTTCCCGTCTGCGCTGTTTATCGATATTAGGAAGGGGCCATCTATGACGAGAAAGTTTATTCTGATCGCGACATGCACGGCGGGGATTGCGCTCGCGCAAATCCCCAACGCGCCCAACACGCAGCCGAAGCCGGTCAACGATCCCACCCAGACCAACAACATCACGGGCGATCCCACCGTGCCCGGCAGCGTCTCTAACCTGCCCAGCAGCAATCCCGGCATCGCGGCCAACCCCGGAGCCGGCATCACCGATCAGGGCAGGGAAGCCGCGGACCAGTTCTTCGCGGATACTGTCACGCTCCAGGACCTCACCTCGATCGAGATGGAGAAGCTTGCCGCCGGTAAGTCTTCGAACGACACCGTGAAGGCCTACGCGACCCAAAAGATGGCCGATAACGCCAAGATGATCCAACGCCTGAAGCGCATCGCCTCCCGCGGCCAGATCACGATTCCCGCCACGCTCGATTCGAAACATCAGTCCCGCGTTGACAAGCTGGCCAAACTCTCCGGTGGCGAGTTTGACCGCGCCTTTGCCCACGATCAGGTCCAGAGCCTGGAACATAACCTGAAAGCGTTCGAGCACGAAATTCAGAACGGTTCCGATCCCGGCCTCAAGGCTCTTGCCACGCGCGCCACGCCTGTGTTGCAGAAGCAGCTCGACGAAGCCAAAGCGATGGAGAAGTCCCTTAAAGCAAAGTAACCGCGCCATCGCTTGGACGGCAGCGGATGAATTGAGGCGTTCGCTGAAAACGCTCGCGGTAGGCATCTGTAATGACCTGTTGGAAGTGCTCGGTCGCTCCAGGGCGAAGCAGGTTCACAGTACATCCTCCGAACCCACCGCCCGTCATGCGAGCACCGTAACAGCCTTCGTGGCCGATTGCGGTTTGCACTAGAAAGTCGATCTCTTCGCAGCTGATTTCGTAATCGTGCTGCATGGAGACGTGCGACTCGTAAAACAGCGTTCCCATCCGGTCCAGATTTCCCGCCCTCGCGGCGGTCACAAACAACTGAACCCGCTCGTTTTCGGTGATCACGTGCCGTGCCCGCCTCAGAATCACGTTTGGCATGGGAGTCGTTTGCAGCTTCGTTAACGTCGCGTCTCGCAGCGAAGCAACGCCCATGGCGTCCGCCGCCATGGCGCATTCCTCTACCCGTTGTCGATAGGCGGAATTCCCCAGCGCATGCTTCACCATGGAATTCACGGCCCAAATCTCCACGTTCTCCGGAATTGGAACATACTCATGCGTGAGCGACCGGCAATCGATCATCACCGCCTGGCCCTTACGCCCAAAGACCGATACATATTGGTCCATGATGCCCGAAGGTACTCCGACAAACTCCCGTTCCGCCCGCTGGCAAAGCTTTGCCAGCTCGAGCGCTTCAATCGGGCGTCCATTTAAGAGAGCGAGCGCGCTTGCCACTTCAATCGCCGCTGATGAACTTAAGCCCGCTCCCTCCGGCACCGTGCTGGCAATCGAAAGCTGGACCGATTCGATGGAATATCCAAGCTTGAGTAACTGCTGCGCCACCCCGATCGGATAGTCACTCCAGGATTTCGTTGGCTTCACCGTGGCAATGTCGCTCCGCTCCCAAGACTCCGTCTCGCCGTACTCTCGCGAGTTGATCCGAAGCCGCCCGCCTTCTTCGCCAGCTGACGTTGATCGTGGTGACCAGATCAAGCGCAATCGGCAGCACAAATCCCAGGTTGTAATCGGTATGCTCGCCAATCAGATTGACGCGCCCCGGAGCCCAGAACTCACTCATGCACGCCGTCGCGCAAGCAGCAAGAGAATCGTGCCGAATCCCAGCATGACCCCGCCCGCATAGAGGTTGACATTCAGTGGAGTTAACGGCGCCCGGTCGTCGGGAAACAGAATCCCGAGAGCCATGATGATAAGGCCCGTAATCGCAAAGAAAAATCCCGAAGGAATTCGTAGATCGAGCATTAGCGGAACCACACGTTCAGACAGATCAGCACCACAATCACTATACCTGCCAACGGCACGGGCCTCTTCCAGAAGGGCACCCCCATCTCATCCAGCTTGTCGGTCAGGCTGTAGACCAAGCCGCGCAAACTTTCCTCAGGATGCGCCTTTGTTGCCAGACTTACCACCACTGTTACTAAAAAGCATGCCGTCCAGGCCATGATTGCAATCCGAAAATTCTGCGCCATGGTCGAGGGGAACTGGAACATCGGTTGAATCCATCCGCCTTTGCCCTCTGCCACAGTAAGGCCGTGGGTCAGCGCTGCCGTGCCCGTCCCCGCCAGTAGGCCCGCGAAGGCTCCATGTCCCGTGGTCCGCTTCCAGAACATCCCTAACAGGAACGTCGCAAACAAAGGTGCGTTGACAAAGCTGAACACCAGTTGCAGCAGGTCCATAATGTTGTTGTAACGTTGCGCCAGGTAAGCCGCTACTACCGAGAGCAACGTGCCCACCAGAGTTGTAATTCGCCCCACCGTCAGGTAATGCGAATCGGGCGCATCCTTACGGATGTAGCTCTGATAGATGTCGTACGTGAACACCGTGTTGAAGGCCGTCACGTTTCCCGCCATACCGGACATGAAGCTCGCCATCAGCGCCGTCAGGCCCACGCCCAGCATCCCCGAGGGATAAAACTGCGCCATCATGCTCGTCAGCACCTTGTCGTAATCCAGGCCGTCACCCTTCACCGGAATCGAGTAGCCGGTCGACATGTTGGCCAACGCCACCGCCGCTAAACCCGGCACGATCACAATGAACGGCATCACCATCTTCGGGAACGCCGCCATCAGCGGAGTGCGTCGCGCCGCAGCCATGCTGTTCGCGGCCATCGCGCGCTGCACCACCAGAAAGTCCGTGCACCAATACCCGAAGCTCAACACAAAGCCTAACCCCGCCACCAGCCCGAAGATCTCGACACCCATGGGATTCTGATGCGCATCCCCCAGATATTTCCACGAATGCGTCATGACCTGCGGCAATCGCTGCTGCAAGCCGCCCCAACCACCGGCCTTATAGACCGCCATCGCGGCTAAAGGAGCAAAGCCAAGAACGATGAGAAAGAATTGCAACACCTCGTTATAAATGGCGCTCGTCAGCCCCCCAAGATAGGTGTAAATCAAAACGATGGTTGCCGAGAGCAGCACGGAGGCCGTGAAACTCCAGCCCAACACGGCCTCGAACAAAATCCCCAGAGCATACATCGAGATTCCGGAGGAAAACACGGTCATGATCGCGAAGGTCAGCGCGTTCAAGCCGCGCGTCTTCTCATCGAACCGCAGCCGCAGATACTCAGGAACGCTTCGGGCGCGGCTTCCGTAATAGAACGGCATCATGAACACCCCGATAAACAACATTGCCGGGACGGCGCCGATCCAATAGAAGTGCGACGTCATGATCCCATACTTCGCGCCTGAAGCCGCCATGCCGATCACTTCCTGCGCCCCCAAGTTTGCGGCTAAGAACGCAAGAGACGTAATCCAGACCGGCAGATTATGTCCACCGGTTAGAAAATCGCTGGACGAGGAAGCGCGCTTCCGGAGCCGCCACCCGATACCTAAGACAAATAAGAAGTAAAGTGCAAGAATCGCGTAATCGATTGGAGCCAGTTTCAACTTGGAGGGGTTCCTTTGTGTATGACCACAATACTAAAGTTTCTTCCGGCCACCTGAAGCTTCCCCAAGCTTCAAATTTATTAAATTCACGCCCAATAGAGATTGCCGGCACCTCGGCGCGGCGCTCCATTCTGGTATTTATCTGAGACTGAAGATTCCAATGCCATGATGGAACCAACAACTACTATGGACGCGGAAAAGCAGCGCCTCGCCGAAGACCTCTCACGCAAAGCCAACTGGAAACGGTGGGGGCCTTATCTTGCTGACCGCCAATGGGGCACGGTCCGCGAAGATTACTCTGAAGACGGCGAATGCTGGGCCTACCTGCCGCACGACCATGCCCGCAGCCGGGCTTATCGTTGGGGTGAAGACGGATTGCTCGGCATCTGCGATCGCGAAGGCCGCCTCTGCTTCTCCCTCGCGCTCTGGAATGGCCACGACCCCATCCTGAAAGAGCGGCTTTTCGGCCTTACCGGACCCGAAGGCAACCACGCCGAAGACGTGAAGGAACAGTATTATTTTCTCGATTCCACCCCCACCCACTCCTATATGAAGGCGCTCTATAAATATCCTCAGCGCGCTTTCCCTTACGACCAACTTCTTTCCGAGTCCCGCCGCCGGGACCGCTTGGATCGCGAATTCGAGATCTACGATACCGACGCCTTCCACGAGGGGCGCTACTTCGACATCACCGCCGAATACGCCAAAGCCAGCGCCGACGATGTCCTCATCCGCATCACAGCGGCCAATCGCGGCCCCGATGCCGCGCCGCTCGACCTCCTCCCGACAATCTGGTTCCGCAACACCTGGGGTTGGGGCCGCACCGGCGAAGGCTACTGGCCCCAGCCTTCCATCCGCACCGCCGATCCGCAAACGCTTCAACTCGACCACGAATCTCTCGGCCGCTACACTTTTTCAGTCGACCGCGAAACCGAACTCCTTTTCACGGGCAACGAGACAAACGCGCAACGTCTGTTTGGCTACTACGACGCCTCGCGTTACGTCAAAGACGCATTCCACGATTACGTGCTCCATCACCGCGCCGAAGCTGTCAACCCTGCAGGTGAAGGGACCAAAGCCGCGGCCCGTTACCATTTGTCGCTCGACCCCGGCCAGGAAATCACCCTCCGGTTCCGTCTCACGTGCGGAGATCTCGCCCGCGAGCGCGCGTTCGGCAAGGACTTTGATGAGATCTTTACGAAGCGCATCTCTGAAGCCGACGAATTCTACAAAAGCTGGGAGCCCGACAACCTGGCCGACCCTGAACGCCAGGTCATTCGCCAGGCCTATGCCGGCCTCCTCTGGTCAAAACAGTTCTATCACTATGCCGTCCAGGACTGGCTGGAAGGCGACCCCTCACAGCCGACGCCCCCCGCCGCGCGCTGGCACGGCCGCAATCACGATTGGCTCCATCTCTTCAATCGCGACGTGATCTCCATGCCCGATGGCTGGGAGTACCCTTGGTACGCCGCCTGGGATCTCGGCTTCCACATGATTCCTTTTGCGCAGATCGACCCCGAATTCGCGAAGCAGCAGCTGATTCTCTTTAACCGCGAATGGTACATGAATCCCAACGGCCAGGTCCCCGCTTACGAATTCGCGCTCTCAGACGTCAACCCGCCCGTGCTCGCCTGGGCCGCCTGGCGCGTCTATAAAATCAGCGCCCCGCCTGGCCAGCGCGACCGTCTCTTCCTTGCCCGCATTTTCCAGAAATGCCTGATCAATTTCACCTGGTGGGTGAACCGAAAGGACGTCGCCGGTAAGCAGGTATTCTCCGGGGGCTTTCTTGGCCTGGATAATATTGGCGTTTTCGACCGCTCTCAGCCGCTTCCGAACGGGCAGGCACTTGAGCAGGCTGATGGCACGGCCTGGATGACTTTTTTCTGTTCCACCATGCTTTCCATGGCGCTTGAACTTGCCTCGGAAGACCCCGCTTACGAAGACATCGCGTCCAAATTTTTCGAACACTTCGTCGAGATTGCCGATGCCATGAACACGCTGGGCGGTACCGGCTTGTGGGACGAAGAAGACGGTTTTTATTATGACCAACTTCTGGTGGATGGCCAGGCTCACCCGCTCAAAATTCACTCGATCGTGGGCCTGATTCCTCTCTTTGCCAACGCCGTTCTCGAGGAAGAAAAGATTGAAAAGCTGCCCGCCTTCCAGAAACGCATGAACTGGTTCCTTGAGAACCGCCGCGACCTCCACAACCAGATCAGTTGCATGGAGACAGGCGAAACGGACAAGCACATCCATCGCCTGCTCGCCATCCCGTCGCGCGAGCGCATGGTCCGCGTTCTTGCACGCATGCTGAGCGAAGACGAATTCCTCTCGCCTTACGGAATCCGCAGCCTCTCGCGTTACCACGAACGCCATCCATATATCCTGCACGTTGATGGCTCTGCCCGTCGGGTTTCCTATGAACCCGGCGAATCCGAAACCGGCAGTTTCGGCGGCAACTCTAACTGGCGTGGGCCCATTTGGTTCCCCCTGAATTACCTTCTCGTTGAAGCGCTGGAACGCTATCACCACTTCTATGGCGATTCACTCAAGGTCGAATGCCCCACAGGCTCCGGCCGCATGATGACCCTTCGCGAGGTCTCCCGCGAAATCAACCGCCGCCTTACCGCGCTTTTCACCCCGGATGATTCCGGATGGTGCCCGTGGCAAGGTGAACTCCGCACCTACGCCGAAGACCCTCACTGGCGCGGTCTGAACCAATATTTCGAATACTTCAACCCCGACACGGGGCGAGGCTGTGGAGCGTCCCACCAGACCGGCTGGACCGCCCTGATTGCCCGCTGCCTGGAAGACTTAGCGTCGCAACGCTAACTGTCCTTGGGGGCCGCACTTTGGTGCTCCGATTTCACCGGCGGATCGAAAGCCGAATACTCCAGGAACAGCCCCCGCACACCGGGGAGAGCAGACTCTCTCCACTGTTCCACGTGAAAGGTCCAGAACCGCTCCGGCTCCCAGTGCACTTCAGCTGTCCCGGTAAACTGCACCAACGTCCCATTTTCAAAATCCGGAAACGCCAATCCCGCCCGTCCATCGAGCATGAGGTTGCCGAAAGTATTGAACATGCTATTTCCCGGATAATCCGGGATTCGCAGCACTGAATCCTCCATCACCTCAACGAAGCCAGCCATGCCGCCGCGATGCGAAGTATCGAGCCCCCGCTCCGCATGCGATGTAGTTACAAAGAAAACATCGGCGCGCCGAACAGCCGCTATCCGCTCCGAGTCCAATTCAGTACCCGCCGCGCGCGGCACCATCCGGCCAGCCGGAAACGCGAACCTGCCTGCGCGAAATATACTTCGCGCAATTCGGAAACGCCTCGCGAACCATCACGTGCAACCCCTTGTTCGAAACTGCCGAATCCCCGTTCACGCGCATCCGCTTGCGCGTAGAAAGCTCAATGACCAAAACGCCCACGCGCGGCCGAGCCGTCAGATAAGTCCAGAGCGGTTCTTCCGCCGCCATTTCGATCTCCAGCACCGCTCCATCCGAATGGAGAAACCCGGGCGCGCCAAAAACCAGGAAACACCAGAGCCCGCCTTGCGGGTCTTCACACCCGATCACAGCCATTTGCTGCTGCCGCAGAAAGGGGAGCATTCCCCCCGCAATTCTGCCCGACACCATGGCACCGTTTCCATCAGCCATACGCCGTTCTCCGGCCAAATCCTGCGCGCGGCGCTCGCCCTCGTGAAAAGGAGAGGTCAGGGGGCTGCCTCAAAGGTCGGCAGAATTTCCGTGGCCTTGCCCAATAAAATCTCGTCGAACGATTCGGCATTGAGCGGTTCTTCTGGACCCACGTACACCGTCCGTATTCCGCGCCTTCTCGCGATATCGACAAAACCTGCTGCGGGATAAACGCTTCCGGAAGTCCCAACCACCAGCAGAACCGTCGCTTGTATGAGTTCGCGGTAGATCCCATCCATATCCAGCGGGATCTCACCGAACCAAACAATATGAGGGCGCACGCGTTGCCCGCAATGCTCCGAAACTGTTCCCGCCGGAAATAACTCTTCGCATTCCGCGCAACGAGATTGAAGAAGGGTTCCGTGCATGTGATGCACGCGAACCGACCCGGCGCGTTCATGCAGGTCGTCCACGTTTTGCGTACAGAGGTAAAACCGTTCACCCAACTCCTGCTCAAGTCGCGCCAAGGCCATATGTGCGGCGTTCGGATGGGCTTTTTGGGCGTCCTTCCGACGCATCTCGTAAAATTCCGCGACCAAGTCAGGTGTGGAGTACCAGGCTTCCGGTGTCGCGACTTCTTCCACGCGGTATCCGTTCCAAAGACCGCCTGAACCGCGGAAGGTGGCGAGTCCGCTCTCGGCGGAAATGCCCGCTCCTGTGAGAACAAAGAGAAAGTCGGTTTGTGTGAGCCGGGTCAGTAGTACATTACTAGCATGCTTCGTTTCTGTTGTTCTCTGTTTGCTCTTGGGCTCTTCGCTCAGACGCCTCCACCCCGCCCTCCGCGTCCCACTCCGCCGACCCGCGATGCTCACACCGAGGGCTACGTCACGGCCAAGGATTTGCCCGATGGCGAGAATCCCCCCGCCACCGCCGACGGAAATTTTATTCTTGGGCCTACGCACAATCCCGCTCCCGAAATGACGGTCAAGGAAGGTGTGCCGCAGGGTACCGTTTCGGTTTTTACAATGGAGTCCACCGATAGCAAGATTTATCCGGGCATCGCGCGGGAGCCCGGAACTTTCGGTAAGCCCGATCCTGACAACCCGGCGAAAATTGTGGTGACTACCAGCCACCCGGCGCCCTATAGCCGAAAAGTGACGGTTTATGTGCCGAAGCAGTACGTTGCCGGGACGGTTGCGCCTTTCATCGTTGGGGCAGACGGGCCGGACAAGATGTTGTTTACTGCACTCGATAACCTGATCGCGGAAAAGCGGGTTCCGGTGATGATCGGAATCTCGATCAGTAACGGGTCTGGAGACGCGCAGGGCAGCGAGCGCGGGTTGGAGTACGACACCATGTCCGGGCTGTACGCGGAGTTTGTTGAAAAGGAAGTTCTTCCGCTGGTGGAAAAGAACTATGGCGTTAAGCTGACGAAAGACCCTGAGGGGCGGGCCACCATGGGCGGGAGTTCGGGCGGGTCCGCGGCGCTCATTATGGCTTGGTATCACCCCGAGTGGTATCACCGGGTGTTGACTTATTCCGGAACTTACGTGAATCAACAATATCCTTGGAATCCGCAAACTCCGGGCGGGGCCTGGGAATTTCACAAGAGTTTGATTCCCAATAGTCCGAAAAAGCCGATTCGGCTCTGGATGGAAGTCGGCGACCGCGACAACTTCAACCCGAATCCAATGGGCGACGGCATGCACGATTGGGTAGTGGCCAACGAGCAGATGGCAAAGGTGCTGGCTGCCAAAGGCTATCACTATCAATTCGTATTCGCCCGAAATGCGGGCCATACCGACAGGACCGTGAAGCAGCAAACCCTGCCGGAAGCTCTGGAATACGTTTGGCAAGGCTACAAACCTGTGACAAGGTAAGTAGTTTTGGGCACGAGCGTGCTAGTTAGTACGCGTGACTAAATACTTCGTTTGTCTCAGCGTTCTTTCCGTCGTTGCGGTTGCGCAGGATCAGGGCAGGTACAATCGGGGTTCTGCGCGCCCAGACGTCGGGGCCGGACATATTCCTCCTCAAGGCCCGCCTCCTGCGGTTGCAAATCCTCAGAGAACTCCGGATCAGCAGCGGACGAATCAGGACCAGCAGCGGATGAATCAGGGCCAACCACAGCGCGATCAACAACAGCAGCAGCAACAGCAAGTACAACAGCAGCAGCAACAGCGCGATCAACAACAGCGCGATCAACAACAGCGCGATCAACTACAGCAGCAGCAACAGCGCCAGGCACAACAACAGCAGCGCCAGGCACAGCCACAGCAGCGGGCGAATCAAGATGCGCAGCGCTACGGCCAGCAGCAGCAGGATCGCCGCTTTCAGGCGGACCGGCAAGGACATCCCGACTATCCTCATGTTCATTCCAACAATGAATGGGTAGGGCACGATAGCGGAAGGGGCGATATTCATTTCAACCGGGGGGACAACCCCTGGGAACGCGGCCGTTTTACCGGCGGCTTTGGCCCGCAGCACATCTTCACTTTAGGGGGCGGAGACCGGCAACGCTTCTGGTTCAATAATTACTATTGGGATGTTGCCCCCTATGATTACGGCATTGTAGGGAATTGGGAGTGGGATCGTGATCGCGTAGTGATCTATGAGGATCCTGACCACCCCGGTTACTATCTCGCTTACAATCCTCGCTTAGGCACTTACGCCCACGTAGAGTATCTGGGGCGGTAAACGGTTAGTGCGGCAACGTGATGGTGGTACCGGACTTCGCGGACGTCCGGGCGGCATCCAGGATTTCGGTCACCACCATGTTGTTTTCTAAAGACGATAAACCCTTGGGCGCGGCTTTATCCCTCACTGTGTGGATCAGGTAAGAGATGTAGTCGCGGTCATTCGCGGGCAATTCTCCGGGAGTTGAAGAAACTTCGGCCGTTTGGCCCGGCAACCGGACTCGCAGGCCCTTTGCGCCGGTCGCGACGGCATAGCCAGAAGCGCCATAAACCTCCAAGTCCTTCCGCGCGAACGGCCAATTCCACGATCCTTCGATTACCCCCTGAGCACCGGGATATTCCAGAAGCACGGTGGCTTCGTCGTCTACCTTGGCATAGATTGAAGGCTTATTTGTCTGGGTTAAGGCGGTGACCTTCACGGGGCGCGCGCCGTCCATCAGCCAAGTCATTAAGTTCGCGCCGTAGCAGCCAAAGTCGAAGAGAGCGCCCGCGCCATTCTTGACGGGATCGCTGAGCCAACGGAAAAACTCAGGGGGCGTGTGAATTTCAAACGGCCCGTTGTGGCCGTCCATCGCCACCATGCGGCGAATGTCGCCCAACGCATGCTGCGTTTTCGCCAGCTTCCAGATTTCGCCGTGGCTCTGGTACCAGGTGGTCTCGTAATTGACAATCACTGGAATACCTGCCGCTTGAGACGCTTTCCGGATTGCCCGGGCATCCTCATTGGTGGTCGCAAGTGGCTTTTCCATCATGACGGGGATCTTGTGGGTGGCGCACTGCTCCACGACCATCCTGTGGTCAAGCGTGCTGGTGAAGGTAGCCACCGCATCCGGTTTGACCTGGGAGAGCATCGTTTCGAGGGAAGTAAACCGCGCCGATTCCGGAACATTGAAGAGCCCTCCGTACTTCGTGAGCAAAGCGGGATCCGGGTCAAAGATGGCCGCGATTCGAACTTCGGGGTGAGCTTTGGACGTATTGAGAAATCCGTGGACGTGACCGTGGACTAGACCGGCAATTGCAATTTTGAAGGGTTCCGCAGCCTGAAGAACCGGGCTGAGGGTTTGAAGAAAGAGGAAGGCGCAAAAAACCCCCCTGCGTGCAACCCGCAAGCGACCCAGATTCCAGGCTTGTAACTGCTGATCACAGCGGCTCCCGCAAGCACGTTGTCCCATAAGCCTAAAACCGAACTCGCCAGCCTGTTGCAGCAGAGGGCAGGTTGAAAAGTACTTCTTTGATTCCCTCAACAGATAGCAACCTCCGGGCCAAGTGTCAATCGTTCGCAAGTCTCTGAATCCACGGCCTCCAAGCCGAAAGTGAACTCCGTAGGGACCTGTTTTTCTGTCTCATGTTGTGTCAGTGTGACACAACATGAGCAAATAGAAGCGTGCCCGGTTTTGCCGTTATTCTTCTTTTGCTCTGCTCAGCGTCAGACCTGTGGTCTGAGCCCGAAACGCTAACCGTCTATACCGAGCATCCCCGGCTCTTTCTGAGAGCCAACCGGCTGAAGCTGCTACGCCGTGAGAAAGAACGAAAGTCACTGCGCTGGGAGCAGTTCGATCTGCTGATGCGCGGCGGCGCCCCGTTCCTGGAGCCAGGGTTTGCCGAGGCGCTGTATTACCGGGTGAGTGATGACAAGAATCACGGGCGGTTGGCGGTCCAGTGGGCCCTCAAAACGGCTACGGCCTCGGATGCCGACGCGCGGCAGACAGCTCTGGTCTTCGATTGGTGCCAGGATCTGCTTTCGCCGGCGGAATCGGCGGCTCTGATTGCGAAGTTGGAGCGTACGCTGGCGGCGAAACCAGGCCCATCGATCGAGAATGAACGATCGCGCCTGCTCACGGCGATCGCTCTCGCCGACCATTCACCCAAGGCTTCCGCGGCCGGTCTGCAGGATTTCTTCGATCGGGCTTGGAAACTGCGGCTGGCCCGGCTCAGAAGCGGCTCCGCCCCCATTCCGCTGGACCAAAGCTTTGCGTTCTATGAGATCTTGCATGCGGTCCGCGACAATCTGAACTCTGGATCTCCGAGAGGACGATCCCCACTATTTCAAAGACTTCCCAATCGGGCACCTGCTCTCGAATTATCCCGCAGCGTTTCCGGCTGCGGAAAGCGAGTACCGGATCCCGGCAAAGATGGGGACCGGGGAGCCGGATCTGCGAACCGCTGCTTTAGCGCGAGCCGCCGAGCTTGCCATGGTGGCATTCGATGCAAACTCGCCGGAGACGCAGGTGCTGCAAGGCTGGCTCATGAACGACCAATTCCTGATGCGCGGTACGTTTGGGATCCCCTATGAGTTCCTGTGGGCAAATCCGTATCAACCAGGCTTGAGTTACTACCATGTGCCGCTTGTGTTTCATGACGAAACGTTCGGCCGCCTCTATGTCCGGTCCAATTGGGAGGATTCGGCGCAATGGCTGGGGTTTGTCGATGGGCAATTGCAGCTTTTCGAAAACGGGCAAATCACTATGTTGAACCCCGAAATTACCCGGGAGCCGCTTGATCTCGACGAAGCCGTGGTGTTCTTTGGAAAAACCGCGCACCGCTTTCGGACTCCCGAGAAAGAGGTGGTGGATGTTTTCATCGTTGGGCTGGAGCCGAAGCGGCTCTACCGCGTCGAAATCGATTCTGAGGAGATGGAGGAGGACGTTTCCGATCCGGGCGGCATTCTCTACCTAAAAGGGTTGAAGGGAAACACAGGCATCCGCTTCCAGTGAAAGCTGACGATCCTCTGATCGTGACTGTACGGTGCGACGGTGCCGGCTGGAGGTATTGCGAAGAGTTGCGCACCCGTTACTTTCCGCGAGAACGGAATGTTGTTCCCGCGCACATCATGCTGTTTCACCATTTACCGGGCCGGCAATTGGACAAGGTGACAAGCCAAAGCACGGAAGTGGCTAGTTCGGTAAGGCCGTTTTCCATGCGGGTGAGCGGCGTCAGGTCGCTTGGCCGGGGAGTCGCTCTGGTCGTGGAGTCGCCTGACTTGCGCCGTTTTCACGCGCGCTGTCCGACCTGTGGGAGCCGTGGCTCATTCCGCAAGACCGTATGCGCTTCTCCCCCCATGTGACGATTCAGAACAAGGTGACCCCTGAACAAGCGCGGCTCCTGTTAACAACTCTTTCTGCAACATTCACCCCGTTTTCAATCGATGCATTAGGCGTGGATCTCTGGTATTACAGGGACGGGCCGTGGGAGAACGCCGGTTTTATACAATTTCCCGGTTTGCCCTTAACTGGTTTCCCCTAATAAGCCCAGCGCCATAAGCAGGCACCCGCCGTATAGCCTGCCCCTACAGCGGCGAACAGAACCAGATCGCCCTTCTTCAGACGGCCTTGTGTTATGGCATCGCGCGTGGCAAGCGGAATGGTTCCGGCGGTGGTGTTCCCGTAATGGTCGATGTTGACGAGCACGCGGCTCATCGGCAGGCCCAGGCGCTCAGCCGTAGCTGCAATGATCCGGCGATTCGCCTGGTGCGGAATCAAAATGGCAACGTCTTGATAGGTGAACCCATTGCGCGACAGCAGTTCTTCGCACATTTCGCTCATTTTCTTGACGGCAAACTTGAATACCTGGCCGCCATCCTGCTTCACGAAGTGCATGCGATCGCGAATGGTTTCTTCGCTTGCCGGAAGGCGGCTTCCGCCTGCGGGCATTTTCAAGTAGTCGCCGCCTGAGCCGTCGATTTGGCCGAGGAAGTCGATAAAGCCCAAGTCCTCCCCCTCCTCGGCAGGTTCAATCAGCACGGCGCCTGCCCCGTCGCCGAAGAGGATGCATGTGGAGCGATCGGTATAGTCGATGATTCGGCTCATCGTATCGGCGCCGATAGCGAGAACCTTCTGGTGAGTTCCACAGGCGACCAGGTGAGCGGCGGTATTCAGGCCATAGAGGAAACCGGCACAGGCAGCGACCAGGTCGAAACCCCAGGCTTTGGTTGCGCCGATGCGGTTTTGAACCAGACAAGCTGTAGAGGGGAAGAGCATGTCGGGAGTGACTGTCGAGACCAGGATGGCATCGAGCTCGGACGCATCGATGCCTCGGCTGGCCAAGGCCACACACGCCGCTTCAATGGCAAGGTCGGACGTTGCCATTTCAGGCGGCGCAATGTGGCGCTCCGAAATTCCGGTCCGTTCCCGGATCCATTGGTCGCTGGTGGCCACCAGCTTTTCGAGGTCCGCATTGGTGAGGATACCGGGAGGCGTATAGCATCCGAGCGCGGTAATCTTAGGTCTTCGCAATTGCATGAAAGAAGAGAAGCTGAAGTTCCTTGATACGTCACCCGGCCCGGGAAAGCAAGACGGGTTCGAACAGTTCCTGACACCTGATGTTCCCACGATGTTGTTCTTCGAAACGGGAGAGCAGATTTACTCGCGGATTTTCCGCGAGTTAAAGCCAAGAACGCCGATTCCGCAATTTTCGATCGTGTACCGCAAATTCGCGAACGCGAACAGTTCCATCTCTTTGGCGAATGGGCGCGTGCACGTGAAGTTGTCCGACCTTCTGGAGGGAGCGCCCGCCCCTGTAACCGAGGCGCTGGCGCGAATCCTGCTGGGCAAACTATTCAAACAGCCTGCCGCGCCGGCGTATTTGCACCGGTATCGCCTTTATTTGAACCGGAAGGATGTTCGGCGGCAAATCCAGCTGATGCGGCAGTCAAGAGGGCGAAAACATATCTCCGGGCCGGAAGGACGATTCTTCAATTTGTTGGAGATCTTCGAAAGGCTGAATCAGGAGTTCTTTCACGGCTTGTTGGGGCGGCCAGAGTTGGGCTGGAGTTTGAGAAGAAGCCGGACCACGCTGGGGCACTTTGACCCGTCACACAACGCAATTGTCATCAGCCGAATTTTCGACGAAAAATCCACGCCGGAGATCGCGTTGCATTATGTAATGTTTCACGAAATGCTCCACCTCCAATTTCCGGTGGACCATTCCGGTACCCGCCGTTGCGTTCATACCCGCGAGTTTAAGGAGGCGGAGCGGCGGTTTCCGCAGCTAGCGGAAGCAAGAGAAGTGCTAAAGCGTCTGGTTTAGTACCAATTACGGCTGGAGAACCGGTTCTAAGCTCAATACGTCCAGCCGCAGTCTCATATGCTCCAGATTGGAGGTGAGGGCGGCGGCAGAAATTTTCAGACTGTAGATTCCGAAGGCGTGGAGAGCGAGGCGAAATTCAATTGCAATCATGGCGACGGTGAAGATGCATCGCGCTTTCACCAATGTCTTCGCAAGATCTGCTCTGGAAACCTGGGAACCGATCATGATGGAACGGATTTCATCGGTTATTGAACTAAAATCAGCCGCCAAACAGCGCAGGTACTTCCGGAAGATTTCGCGGCGTTCCCTGCGCAATCGGTCGAGCGATGATTGCGAGATCCCGGCCCGGGTTTTTAACATGTGAAACTCGTTTTCAGAGAGAAGCCGTTCCATGGGACCGTAAAAATTGACCGACCTGCTCGAGTACACCTCAGGCGTCGCGGCGCTCGGACGAGGGTGCAAAGGCATTCTTTAAACCGAAATACCACCGTCAGGACTCAGGCACAGGAAAAGCAAACCAACCAAACAGTAAACCGTTAGCATCGGCAGGACACCATCCTAGTTAGCGAGAATAACTAATGCTCGTCCTTAATGCAATCAAAAGAGCCGGAATTAATTTAATTATTTTCCGATTGCGCGCAGAAGTAGGGTATTTACCGTACTTAATTGGTTTAAAAGTCGGGCTTCATCTTCTGGGGAAGAGGCCGGGCGCACTCTCATCAGGCGAACCTGGCCTTCCCGCGACAGAAGCATTCCCCAGGCGCCCAGGCATAGGGTTCCAAAAGTGCTGGTCGCTAAATTCAGAGACGCGGTAAAGTGGCGCAACGTCGCTTGGTTGGCGAGGAGTTCTGCAATTTCCCCTAAGAGAATAATACTGAAGAAGCTACAGTTTAGGACGATGTTTTTATGAAGTCTAAGGGGATACCGGCGAGATAACGACCAGCAGAAGAACAATGAAAGCCGCAAAACCGAAAAGGATGCAGTGTGAGGCAAACTCCACGGCAGGAATGCGAGTGCCAAGTTTCGCGATCCGTAGTCTTGCGGAAGCAAGTCCAAAGGCAAAGACAGCAATCGCAGCGAATACTGCCCCATAGAAGCTCCATTGGCCCAGTACCGCGATTCCGGGGAACCCGGAAAAAATACGCTTGTAGAGTTCGCGGATCATCAATCCATAAGCCAGCCACTCGACGCTCAAAAGAAACAGGAAGACCCAGGCATAATTTTGGGTGCGAACGTTAGCGAGGTTGGACAGCCCAGTCGTTGCAATTTGAGCTCCAAGAAAAAAAGCGAAAGCGGGGTACACGGAGGCAAGGTGAAGACGCGAACAATCTGACCAAACAGCCCGCCGCAGCCGCGAATAACAACGTCACCACTAAAGTGGACACTTGGGCGCTGACCATACAGAGAATGTAGTATAGTCGAACACCGCAAGCCAAAATTGTCGAATCCGGCGTTTAGGACTACTTTACGTAGGGGCACGGGTTACACTCGGGCAACGGTACAATCGAGGTGGCCGACTTCGAAACCGTAAGTAAAGAAAGGGCAAGTACCGTGAGAAGAGAAATTGTGCGGATCATCGTTTGGATTTCCTTATGTGAAATGTTTTACCGAACAAAGGAAGTCTAAATTGATCGAAAATGCTAACCGGCCTTCGGCAAAATGGTTTTTCGTTATTGGAACAATTGCGTTTTGATACAACCAAGCGCCTGCGAGTCGCAATCTCCGGAGGAAGGGTAGCCGGAGATTCTCGCGAGACCCACGGGGAGGTGTCACCTTGAGCCTACGAATGACCCCGGACGAGACTCCCTCAGCGGAATTGTGGCGGAGGACGCTCTCCCAAATCCCGTCTGTTTTTGGCCGCTTGGTGTATCTTTCTTCATTGCGCGACACCAATACGGGCCAGTATGTGCATTTTGGATTTGCCCAGCGCTTTTCAGATCGTGAGGCAGATAGAACGCTTCGCCGCAGTCATATGAATATCTTTGAAGATTGGCTTTGTTTCAGTCTGGAAGAGCAAAAAGAAGATCTTGAAAACTATCTGGCCCAGCTGGACCAGGACCGTGACACAGTGCTGGACAATTGGCGCGTTTTCCCTCCTTTTCCAAACTTCGTTCCCGCTGCGACGAAGGAAGCCCAACGCGAGCTTTTTTTTTCCGACCTGCGGGTGATACTCGATTGGCTGCGTTAGCCGGATTTCGGAAGAGCGCGATTCAGTTCAAAGTGATTCGCTACTCCGGTAACCTGCCCGACAATGTCGGTTTCAGCCGCGAGCAGGACTAGGGGCTCCTGACCCGATACTGGATGAGCCAGGACTATCAAGTGCTTGTCCACAACGGAACACCAGCCAATGAAATACCCGCTGCGGTGTTCAAGAAAATATATCGGACGTTCGTGCTCATTTCGCCATCCGGACTGCATTATTTTCTTTTGTGTTTCATCGATTAATACCAGGCTCTCGGGATAGATAATTGGATACATTCTCCAGTCATCGGAACCCACGAAACCGTATCGAAGATTTTTCAGATTCAGATTGCCCAGAAGAGACAGCGGCATTTTGCCCCATCTTTGGATCAAGCGGCTCAGTAAATGCGTGCGCTTCAAATCGATCCCAGGCTCAAGAGAAATTGGGATCTGAACCTCGGCCCAGGAAGGCGTTGAAAAGCGGAGAATATGCGTTTTTGAAACCGAAATCATTCCGGCGTCCGCCGCTTGTGTAGCAAGGTTTACTCCGTACCAATCAAGAACCTCCGCCACGTCCAACCGGTAAATCGTACAAAGAGAATATAAACGGAAAATAGTAGGAACTGTTCCTTTGTTTTCAATATCCGATAGGCGACTTAGATTAATAATATATTCATCGCTATTCTTTCTAGCCGCTATCAGATTGCTCGCTTCTTCCACGTCACGATACTTGAGACCAAGGCTCTCCCTGGTCTTCTTTAGCCGTTGTCCCGCGCCGTCCATGCTATGATCCTCGTTTCATGCGAGGATCGCGGCTGTTAAGTAAATTTTCAACGCAAAACCCCGGATCAGAAGCTCGTTTGAGAGTATAGCGACGGAAGCAGAATGTGGCAACAGCAAAGCAGCCGATCGTGTTCTAAAAATGGAACGGTGTTTTCGGGGAAATGGAAAAAGTAAAAATCGCCTTGGGTGTGTCCGGGGCAAGTGGATCGATTTACGCCATACGTTTACTGGAAAGGCTGAACGACAAAGCCGAAATTCATTTGATATTGACGCGTTCTGCGGAAAGGACGCTTTTTCTGGAAACCGGTAAGTTGGGGGCGGAGCTGAAATCGCTGGCGCACCACTATCACCCTGTGGAAGACATATCCTCACCGCTTGCCAGCGGCTCATTCCCCATCCACGGCATGGTGGTTGCCCCGTGCTCGATCCATACGATGTCCTCGATCGCCGCTGGCATCAGCTCGAATCTTCTGATTCGGGCGGCGGATGTGTGCTTGAAAGAGCGGCGAAAGCTGATCTTGATGGTGAGAGAGACTCCTTTCCACTTGGGGCACCTGCGGTCCATGACGGCGCTGGCGGAAATGGGCGCTATTATCGCCCCGCCGATCCCGAGCTTCTACACCAAGCCTGCAACTGTGCTCGACCTTATAGATGATTCGGTAAGCCGCATCTTAGATCTGTTAGGAGTGCCGGATGAATCCATCAAAAGGTGGCAGGGTCCCCATGCCGATTAGAGCCGGTTTCCAAGGTGAACGAGGCGCCTTCAGTGAGGAAGCGGCCCGCAACTTTTGCGGGGATGCCGTAGTAGCCGTTCCGTTTCAGCGGTTCGAAGAGGTGTTCCAGGCACTGACCGCCAAGAAGATAGACCGCGCGGTGATTCCGATCGAGAATACACTCCATGGTTCGGTGCATGAGAACTACGACCATCTGCTGCGGTTCGATTTGCCAATCATCGCGGAGACCAGCGTCCGGATCGTTCATAATCTGATTGCGTGTCCGGGAGTTCCCATGCGAAAGGTGCGACGGGTATATTCGCATCCAGTGGCGCTGGCGCAATGCCTGGATTTCTTCACAGCGAATCCGGCGATCGAGCGTGTTCCGTTCTACGACACTGCCGGGAGCGTCAAGATGATCACGGAACAGAAGCTGACGGATGCGGCTGCGATTGCGTCCTCGGTGGCCGCGACGAATTACGGTGCAAAGATTCTGAAAAAATCAATAGAGGACGATCGCCGGAATTTCACGCGATTCTTCCTGCTTTGCCGGCGGGAGGATGACAAAGAGATGCCGCCCGAAGGAGTCGCGAAGACTTCGATTGTGTTTGCGACACGCAATTCGCCCGGCGCCTTATTCCGCGGGCTCAGCGCGTTTGCGCTACGCGATCTGAATCTGACGAAGATTGAATCGCGCCCCTTGCGCGGGAAGCCCTGGGAGTACCTGTTCTACCTCGATCTCATCGGGCACGAGCATGATGAGAACGTGCAGAGGGCTCTCGGCCACCTGGATGAAACAGCAGATCTGTTGCGGGTGCTCGGTTCGTATCCGAAGAACTGCTGAAATCGAGCTTCGAGCCTGACGGGCTAAGCGCTTTCCAGGTAGGTGTAGCCGTGCAAGCCGTCCTCGTAGAAACGGAGCAGGCGGCCGGATTCCTCATAACCCATGCGGCCTTCCCGCACCGCTGTCTCCACATCTTTTCGAAGTTGGGAAATCAGAGCATCGGCCTTAAATTGAACGTAATTGAGCACTTCCCGCACCGTATCGCCCTTGATGACGGAATCGAGAATCGGCTCGCCCGAATCCCCGATTCGCACGTGCACAGCGTTCGTGTCGCCGAAGAGATTGTGCATATCGCCCAGGATTTCCTGGTAAGCGCCGATGAGAAACGCGCCCAGATAGTAGTCTTCGCCGTTGTTGTAGGTGTGGAGCGGGAGAGTTCGCTTCACGTCGCGGCGATCGATAAATTGGTCAACTTTACCGTCCGAATCGCAGGTGATATCGCCCAAGACGGCAGGATGGGTGGGCCGCTCTTCCAGGCGGTGGATCGGCATGATCGGGAAAAGCTGTTTGATGGCCCAACTGTCCGGCATGCTTTGGAAAAGCGAGAAATTGCAGAAGTAGGTGTCGGACAGGGAGGCTTCGAGCGGTTCGAGTTCCTCGGGGAGGTAATCCAGTTCTTTCGCCATCCGCAAAACCTTGCGGCAAATGGTCCAGTGGAGGTTTTCGGCTAAACAGCGCTGTTCAAGAGAAAGATAACCCAGGCTAAAGAGGTTCAGAGCCTGGTCGAGAGCTTGCTGGGCGTCGTGATAGGTTTCAAGCAAGTTGCGGGAGGAGACGGAACGGTAAGTCTCCTGGAGGTCGATCAGGGGCTGTTCGGGTTCAGGCGGCAGTTCGAGGGTCGCGTCTTCATCGCCCAGGCCAGCCACGCCGAGTACATTGAACACCAGAACGCTATGGTAAGCCGCAATGGCGCGCCCGCTCTCCGTGACGATGGTGGGGTGCGCTACACCGACCTCGTCACACACATTTTGAATGTGATACACAACGTCATTCGCGTATTCCTGCAGGGTGTAATTGACGCTCGATTCGAAATCGGTTTGGGAGCCGTCATAATCGATGCCCAGTCCACCGCCAACGTCCATGTACTGAAGCCCGGCGCCGGCTTTGCTGAGTTCGGCATAGAGGCGCGCGGCTTCGTTCACAGCGCCCTTTACCTGGCGGATGTTGGTGATCTGGCTGCCAAGGTGAAAGTGCAGAAGCTTAAAGCAATCCGCCATGCCGTGCATGCGCAATTCTTCGAGAGCGCGCATGAGTTCTGTGGTGGTGAGGCCGAACTTCGAGCGGAATCCGCCTGACGACTTCCAGCGACCCGAGCCGCGGCTGGCCAACTTCACGCGCATCCCGATTTGCGGGCGGACACCGATCCGTTCGGCATACTGCAGGATTAAGGGAAGCTCGGTATACTTTTCGACCACTGGGATGATATTGCGGCCCATTTTCTGGGCGAGCATGGCCATCTCAATGTATTCGTCGTCTTTGAAGCCATTGCAGATAATCGGTGTGTCGTTCGAGGCGACCGCCATTACAGCCAGGAGTTCCGGTTTCGAGCCCGCTTCGAGACCGAATTTATAGGGGCGGCCGAACTCAAGCACCTCTTCCACTACCTGGCGCTGCTGGTTCACTTTGATGGGATAGACGCAGCAATAGCGGCCGTTGTATTTGTGTTCGGTAATCGCGGTCTGGAACGCCGCGTGGATCTCGCCCAGGCGATGCTTCAGGATTTCAGTGAAGCGGATCAGGATGGGAAGTGAAATGCCCCGCAGGATCAGGGTATCGACAAGCTTTTTCAGGTCTAGCGATCGCGCAGGGATCTTTGTCGGGATGTACCAGGACGTGGCCGTCGCGGTGAATTGAGAAATAGCCTTTACCCCAACGTTCAATATCGTAGAGATCATTTGCATCCTGCTGGGTCCAGCGCTCGGCGGAATCGAGAACCGCTGTTCCTTTACGCCCGTTCTTTTCCAATTCTTAGTGGTGCTCCTGAATTTCAGTTTGTACGGAATGCGGTTGGGGCGCAAGGGGGAAGTTTCAGGGGATGGTGTGCTGAGGTCTATTTCAATTTGGTGAGAATGCGGTCGTGAATCCAATGGGCGTCCCACCACTCGACGGGGTTCACCTGCACGCCATCCACCTGCATGCTGAAGTGTAAATGGTCGCCGCCGGCCAGACCTGTCGCGCCGCTTTTCCCGATCTCCTGGCCGCGCTTGACCGAATCCCCGACTTTCACCTCGATTTCACTGAGGTGGCCGTAGATGGATTGGAGGCCGAAGCCGTGGTCGATGACCACACAGTTGCCATAGATGCCGTTGTCGCTGGCCCACAGAATTTTGCCGTCGTTCGAGGCCGGGATCGGCGTGTGCGCGACTTTCGCGAGATCGAAGCCTAGATGGATTTGTTCGTCCACCTTCTTGCCTTTGTACAGATAGGTGCGGCGATCCGCAAACACGCTCTCCACTTGGGAGTTGTTCAGGGGAAGAAAAGCTCCGGTCCAAAGCATGCGCGGTTCGGATTTCAGGCGCAGGTCGGAAAGCGTCTTGTTGTTGGCTTTGCGCGTTTCCCGATTGATTTTGAGAAAGCGTTCCAGCAGGTCGCCCGATGAAAGATGGTCGATGGCGGGTACAACGCGTTCCAGGAACTTATCGTCAATCTCGATGTCGCGCGAGCGAAACTTTTTCGGAGTGATCTTGGTCCAGAACGTCGCGGTGGCTTCAGCACCCGCGCCATTCGCCACGTAGACGATGGGCATGGTGGTGGGAGGCGTGTCCCAGGGATAAGCGAAGATGCTGAACTGTTGTTTGTCCGGATTTGAGGGCAGGGGGAAGGCGCGGTATCTGCCCTCGCCCACTTTGACGCCGGCCTCGGTCCAGTAACCAGAGGGAGTGAAAACCACGAGCTCGGTTCCGCCCTGATTGATGTAGTGCTGCTCGGCATCGGTTGTGACGCGCGGAGGCGCAGTGACCACATCTACATCAAAAGATTTTCGAATCCACCTGGCCGCGAAGGTCGTTCGAGGTGGCATCGATGGTCACACGGGCTTTCCCATCGGTGAGGAACGCCGCCTCCTTCTTGCCGATGTGCGCTACGACATCGCGGACGCCGTTGCGTTCGTTGAAGAAGGTGAGGCGATGGGCGGGCTTGCTTTCTTCAAAGGCAACGGCGCGTTTGCCGTTCTGTTCGAGCGTGACTTTCACGGCACGGATGCCATGGGCATTGCGAAGCTCGACGCGCATGGGCGTATCGAATCCAATCACCGTCACCGGCGGATTCACGTTGATCTGGGTGCCGGTCGAAAGAAACATAAAGACAGCGGGCGTACCGATTCCCAGCGCGACAAGAATAATAAGCGCGATTTTCATTCCAGATCTCATTTTTTGGCCCAGCTGTTCAGCCAGTCAATTACGGTTCGGTACCAGAGCAGCGAGTTCTGAGGCTTTTGAATCCAGTGGCCCTCGTCCGGAAAGATCAGAAGTTGCGAGGGTACCTTCTGCAATTGCAGAGTGGTGAAGAGCTGCAGGCTTTGACCGTAGGGCACGCGGAAATCGAGCTCGCCCTGCGTGACGAGCGTGGGTGTCTTGAACTCCGCCGCAAAAAGGCTGGGCGACCATTTGTTATACACTTCGGGCGTTTCCCACGGCATGCCGCTGAATTCCCATTTGGGGAACCAGAGCTCTTCTGTTTCCCCGGACATGCTGCGCAAGTCATAAACGCCCGCGTGGGAGACCAGTGCTTTAAAGCGCGTGGTGTGGCCCAGAATCCAATCCACCATGTACCCGCCGTAGCTTCCGCCGGCAGCCATCATGTGGTCTTTGTCCACATAGTTAAGGGCGCTCACCTGGTCGGTGGCGGCCATAATATCGTCATACGCTTTGCCGCCCCAATCGTTGTTGATGTCGTCAATGAAGCGCTGGCCAAAACCGGTGCTTCCGCGCGGATTGACCATGGCGACCACGTATCCCGCCGCCGCGAATACCTGTGGATTCCAGCGGTAGCTCCAGGTCTGGCCCCAATCGCCTTGAGGTCCGCCGTGGATCAGCATCAGCGTGGGGTATTTCTTCTTGGGATCGAAGGCGGGCGGCTTGACCAGGAATGTCTGGATGGGGGTGTCGCCCGCTCCTTTGGTTGTGAGCTCTTCGTAACTGGTGAGTTCGTGTTGAGAGAGGATGTCGTCGTTGAAGTGGGTGAGGATTACAGGCGGGCCACCTTTTGAGAGCCCGACGCAGATCTCGGCGGGCGCAGAGCCGCTTTGACGAGTGAAGACGATACTCTTGCCATCCGGCGTGAACTGCATGTCATCCAACGTGTTTTCGCCGTTGATGGCCACCTTCGCGCCCCCACCTTCAACCGGGATGTACTGAATGGATTGCCGTCCACGGTCTTCCGCGGTGAAGAAGATGCGCTTCGAATCCGGCGCCCACTGGAAACTGTTGACCCAGCGATCCAACCAATCCGTCAGCACCGTGAGCTTGCCGGACTTGCGTTCGAGGAGCATGAGACGCCAGCGATCGCTCTCATAACCCGGTTTCGTTTGGGCGCGGTAGGCAAGGTATTTGCCGTCCGGAGAATAGAGCGGGGAAGAATCGGCCGCGGGATTGGAGGTGACGCGTGTAGATTTAGCTTCGCCTTCGGCCAGAGGGATGGCAAACAGGTCGGAGTTGGTGCTGATGGCAGGCACTTCGTCGGAATTGGCGGCGTAGATCAGTTCGCGGCTATCGGGGGAGATGGCGTAGTCATCGGGGCCGCCCAGGGAGAAGGGAGGTACGTCACGGTCGCCGGGAGTGAGGTCACGGGCGGGGCCGCCCTCCGTGGGCATCACCAGAAGGTGGGTGCGACGCGGACCTTGCCATTGCGTCCAGTGCCGATAGAGCAGCGTGGTAATCAACCGGGCCTTAGTGGGGGCAGCTTTCAGCTCGTCGAGCTTTTTGCGATTGCATTCGTCATCTGCTCCGCAGCCGGGGAAAACGTCGCTGAGGAAGACCAGGTATTTGCCATCGGGCGAAAGAATTTCGCCGGAGGCTTCGGTGGAAAGCCGGGTGAGTTGGGTGGCGTTTGTGCCATCGGAATCGACGGTCCAGATCTGGGACTCACCGTTTCTTGTAGCCGCAAAGGCGATCCTGCTTGTTTTCGGGACCCAGCGCGGACGGTCGTTCGAATCGGCCGGGTCACCGACTTCGTGGGGCGAGCCGCCGCCAATCGGGACGGTATAGATGTGGGATTGTTTCTTGTTGGCCGCGAGATTGACCGTGGTGGCGGAGAAGGCGACTGTTTTCCCGTCGGGAGATATCTGGGGGTCGCTCACGCGAGTAAGTTGGAGGAGGGCTTCAATGTCAAACGGAGCTTTTTGCGCTTGGAGGGAGGCGGAGGCGAACGCGAGGCAGAGGAAAACTCTCATCTTTATGATGGTAGCTTGTGGCATGGTGATTGCTGCCTGATAGGTCAGGAGAACTCTCATGACCAAACGGATTCTAGTGGGCGCGGTGTTTCTAGCGCCGTTCCTGATGACGGCAGACACGTTAGTCATGAAAGACGGAAGTCTCCTGCGGGGCAACTTTGAGAACGCGGATGCGCGTCGCATGTTGTTCACGGAAGAGAACGGCAACCGGCGCGAAGTTCCTCTCATAGACGTCCAGGAATTGCGGTTCGGGAATAACGGTCCGGAGCCTTTAGTCAACGGGCCACCTGACAGGGTTTTGGAGAGGGCGCCTTCGCTTGGCGAAAGTTTGGACCGGCTCAGGGAAGATTTGCGCATCGCCATGCAAAACAACGATCTGGGACCGGATCGGCAGAGGTCGCTTGAAAATGCGCGCGGGGCAGTGCTGGCGGAAAGCGAGCGCAGGAGAAGCGGCCGCCCGATCGATCAGCGTAACTTGCGGCTCGCGCTCGACGATATTCGTGCCGCTTCCGACCGCATGCAACGCGAGGATCGCGAACACTTGAACGATGATATTCGTCGGGTTAACGCGTCACTGAACGGACAGCAAGGCCGCGATTACTGATTGAGCTCTTTCGCGCCCACACAGTAAGCAGGGTTCCTCCGATAAGGATCAGGGCGAAACAAAGTCCGATCCATAGCCCCAGGGCATTTTGGCCTTTCGAAAAGCAGAGCCAATAGCCGAGGGGAAGGCCGATCAGCCAGTATCCGGTCAGGTTTGAAAGCATGGGCGTGAGAGTATCGCCTAAGCCTCGAAGAGCCCCGGTGGAAACGGTCTGAACGCCATCGAAGAGTTGGAAGATGGCGGCGATGAAAAGGAGCGCGATTCCGGGACCGATAACATTCTGGTCCGTCGTAAAGGCGCGCAGGATGGTCCGGGGGAACAGGTAGAAGAGCAGGCCCGTCATCGCCATGAAGGACGCGCCAAGAAGGATGGCAGTCCAACCGGCGATACGCGCGCCTTCCGCGTCTCGCCTGCCAATGGCTTGACCGACTCGAACCGCCGCGGCGGACCCGATACCGAGCGGAACCATGTAGGTAAGCGTCGCGCAGTTCAGTGCAATCTGATGAGCGGCGAGTTCGACGGGCAGCAGGCGCCCGGCGAGCGCGGTGGCGGCGGCAAACACTCCTACTTCCAGACTGATCTGGCAACCGGCGGGAAGTCCCAAACGAAGCAGGCGGCGCATTACGGCGAAATCGGGCCGCAGGGAGATGCTGTGCCAGCCCGTGCGGTGCCGGCGTTCATGCCAGACAGCGAAAGCAATAAGACACGCGGCCATATAGGTTCTGGAAAAGCACGTAGCCCAGCCCGCTCCGGCGGCGCCGAGCGCGGGCGAGCCCCAGTGGCCATAGATCAACGCCCAGTTCGCAACGATATGAATGGCGTTCGCGGAGATCAGCGCGAAGGTGACCGGCTTTACCAGGTTCATGCCTTGTAGATAGCGCCGGAAAGCGAAGTAGAACAGCAACGGGAGAGTTCCCCACGCAACGGCTCGCAGGTACTGGTTCGCTTCGCGCGCCACATCAGCGTTGACGCCGAATGCGGCGAGTCCCGGACCAGCCCACAGGACCAGGAGCATAATCACGGGTGGCAGAGGCAAGTAAAGATAGAGCGCGTTCAGGAGAGCGCGGTGACAGCCGCGGATGTTGCCCGCGCCGAATGCCTGGCTCACCAGAGTATCGAGTCCCAGCATCAGGCCGGCTGCGAAGAGCGCTATGGTGGCGAAGAGAGTGCCCCCGACACTGACCGCGCCGATAGCGACCGGGCTGATACGGCCCACCATAATCGTGTCGACGAAGCCCATGGCAGCCCAGCCAAGCTCTGCCGCCACTACGGGCAAGGCGAGGCGAAGCATCGCGGGCAATTCGCGCCGCAAGCTGGTTGCCGTCACTTCCGTTTAGGCTGCGGCCAGCTGGCGCAAGACGTACGGCAGGATTCCGCCGTGGCGGAAGTACTCCGCTTCCTGCGGCGTGTCGACACGGGACAGCACTTCGAACTGCTTCGATTTGCCATCAGCATCGACAGCGCTCACTTGAACCTTGGCATTCGAGTGGATCGCGTTCAGAATTCCTTCTACGTGAAAGAGTTCTTTGCCGGTGAGCTTCAGCGTGGCAGCAGTATCGCCAGGCAGGAATTGAAGCGGAAGGACGCCCATGCCGACCAGATTCGTGCGGTGGATGCGTTCGAAGGATTCGGCAATCACGGCGCGCACACCCAAAAGCTTGACGCCTTTTGCCGCCCAATCGCGGGAAGAACCGGAGCCGTATTCCTTTCCGGCCAGAATCATCAGCGGCGTGCCTTCGCGCTGATATTGCATGGCCGCATCATAGATAAACATCTGTTCGCCATCCGGCAGATGGACCGTGTAGGTGCCCTCAACGCCGGGCACCAACTGGTTACGTAGGCGAATGTTGGCCAGCGTGCCTCGCACCATCACTTCATGGTTGCCGCGGCGCGCGCCGTAGGAGTTGAAATCGGACGGAGGGACGCCCAGCGAGATCAGGTACTGGCCTGCAGGGCTCTTGGCGGCGATGGAGCCGGCGGGAGAAATATGATCGGTGGTCACCGAATCGCCTAGAACGGCCAGCGTACGCATGCCGCAAATCTGATCGCGAATCTGAGCCGGAGCTTCAGCGGGCATGTTGTCGAAATAGGGCGGCTTCTTGATGTAGGTGGACGCCGGATCCCACTCGTAAATCTGACCGGTGGGAATCTGCATGGCGCGCCAGGTCTCATCGCCTTCGAAAGCCTTTTCGTACTCTTCGCGGAACATCTCTGGCGTAATATTCGTGCGGACCGCCTCCAGAACTTCGGCGGTGGTGGGCCAGATTTCCCGAAGATAGACGTTTTGGCCGGCGCTGTCCTTGCCGATCGGGTCATTCTGAAGGTCGATATCGACGGTACCCGCGATCGCGTAGGCGACCACCAGGGGCGGGGAAGCCAGGTAGTTCGCTTTTACCAGCGGGTTCACGCGGCCTTCGAAATTGCGGTTGCCGCTAAGAACGGCCGCAACGACCAGGCTTTCCTTGTTGATGGCGGCGGTAACTTCCTCGATCAGCGGGCCGCTGTTGCCGATGCAGGTGGTGCATCCGTAGCCGACCAGGTTGAAATTCAGGGCGTCGAGATACGGCGTAAGCCCGGCATGATCCAGGTAGTCGGAAACCACTTTCGAGCCCGGGGCGAGACTCGTCTTCACCCAGGCCTTCGATTTCAGGCCCCGCTCTACGGCTTTCTTCGCGACTAAACCCGCGGCCAGCATCACGGAGGGATTCGAAGTATTGGTGCAACTGGTGATCGCCGCAATCGTGACCGCGCCGGATTTCATCTGGACGGATTCGCCGTGGATCTCAAACGTAGCGCTCTTCGTGTCTTTGAAAGCGTCGCGGAAATTTGCTTTCACGTTGGGGAGATCGACGCGATCCTGCGGGCGCTTGGGTCCGGCCATGCTGGGCGTGACGGTTGAGAGGTCCAGTTCGAGTGTGCTGGCGAAGAGCGGATCTTTCTGCGAGTCCGTGCGGAAGAGACCCTGTTCCTTGCAGTAGGCTTCGACGAGCGCAACCAAATGCGGGGGCCGATTGCTGATCCGCAGATAGTTCAGCGTTTCCTCGTCCACCGGGAAGAAGCCGATGGTAGCTCCGTATTCGGGGGCCATGTTGGCGACGGTGGCGCGGTCGGCAAGGCTCAGGGCGCTCAGGCCGGCGCCATAGAATTCCACAAACTGCCCGACTACGCCCTTTTTGCGCAGCATTTGGGTAACGTAGAGCACCAGGTCTGTCGCGGTGCAGCCTTCGCGCAGCTTGCCGTGCAACTTAAAGCCGACCACCGGCGGCAGCAGCATGGAGATCGGTTGGCCGAGCATACACGCCTCCGCTTCGATACCGCCAACGCCCCACCCGACGACTCCCAAGCCATTGATCATGGTGGTGTGGGAGTCTGTGCCGACCAGGGTATCGGGGTAAGCTTCCAGCCCTTCCGCGGTTTGGCGCTCAAAGACGACGGGAGCCAGGTATTCCAGGTTCACCTGATGAACGATCCCCGTATCGGGCGGGACGACACGGAAGTTCTGGAAGGCAGTCTGTCCCCAGCGAAGCAGGACGTAGCGTTCGTGATTGCGCTGATTTTCCAGCAGTGCGTTGATGGAAAAAGAATCCTTGGAGCCGAAACTATCCACCTGAACGGAATGGTCGATCACCAGATCGGCGGGAAGAAGAGGATTGGCTTTTGCGGGGTCCGCGCCCAAAACGGAGAGGGCATCGCGCATGGCGGCCAGATCCACAACGCAGGGAACGCCGGTGAAATCCTGCAGAAGGACGCGGGCGGGCATGAAACTGATCTCCTTGGCGTCACCGCCTTCAACGCCGCGGGCGACATACTCGACATCGGACGGCTTCACCTTGAAGCCGTCTTCCATCCGGAGCAGGTTTTCCAGGAGAATTTTGGTGGAGAACGGGAGGCGGGAAATGTTGGCGATGCCTTGCTCCTCCAGTACCTTCAGCCGGAAGATCCGGTAATCGGAGGAGCCCACGCGCAGGTTCCCCATTGCACCAAAAGAGTTAGGATGTGCCATGTTTGTCTTCCATTTTAGCGAAGTTGACTGTTCCAATCTGGAACACGATGGTTCATTCCGGAAACCGATTCGAAATTTAGCCGGGAGCAGTAAACGCCCGAGGCAAAATACCCTAGTTCCGTTGATCTTGTACGCTCAATGACTTAGGCAAGATTTGGTCACCTTGCGCCAAAGTTTTGGCGAGTGGTTCAGCCCGTGCAATCACCTGAGGCATGACATCGCTTGAAACCCGTGACGGGATCGTCATCGAAAACCTCTCTTTAGTCCGTGCCATTGCGAGGCGCGTCTATGAAAGTATTCCGGTTCATGTGGATCTGGATGATCTGAACCATGCCGGGGTGATGGGCCTGATCGATGCCGCCACCAGATTCGATGCCACCAAGGACATCTCTTTCCAAAGTTTTGCAAAACATAGAATCAAAGGCGCCATTCTGGACAGCTTGCGCGCTGCGGATTGGGCCTCGCGCGATCTGCGGAAGCGGCATAAGCAACTGGAATCGCTTACCCGGGAGCTACAGGGTGAGCTGAACCGAGTACCCACCGAAGAAGAAATAGCGGCCAGGATGGGCGTGGATGTGGAACGATGGCGCCAGATCGCAGTAGAAATGAGAATGGTTGGGCTGCTTTCCTCCTCCAGCCGTCCTGTTGAAGATGAGAATCAATCGACGCCTGAATATCCGGCACCGGCTAAGTTCCAGCCGGACCAGATCGTCGAGCGGAAAGAACTGAGCACCAAGCTACAATCTGCCATCGACACGCTGCCCGACCGGTATCAAAAAGTAGTGGTCCTGTATTACACCAAGGACATGACTATGAAAGAGATCGGCACGCGGTTGAACATCAATGAGAGCAGGGTTTCCCAAATTCACAAGACCGCTCTGGAGAAAATGGCGGTAGTCCTTCAAAAAACGGGCGTGGAATCCGCCGCTGCCTATGTTTAGGGTTCCAGTTCCTCACCCAGCAGATGAACCCTGTTGCCAATCATCTCAAAGCTTTGCCGGTAGCGCCGGCCATCGCTTTTCGCGATAACGACGGAAAACTTCCCTTCACTCGCGCGGACGGGAAAGAAGCCTTCCAAACGGCGTTGAATATAGGCCGTTTCGTAGCGATGATGGCGTACTGCCCAGACGAAGACGCGATAGCTGTCGAAGTCGTAGCTATGCGGGCCGGAACCGATGGTGGTCCAGAGCCAGATGTCCTTCGGACCGCTTTCATCCAGCACTTTGCCTATAGAAAAGTAGGACGTGATGCGTTTGCCTTCGGCATATTGGGCAACCTCGTCGGGAATCGCCATATAAATCTTGCGAGACAACACCCATCCGCTTTGGTTTTTGGAGTTGCGGATCAGAGTCCATTCGTCCGGGGCGACCGGCTCAGGCTCTTCTTTGGCAGGGATTTCTTCCGGAATCGGAATTCTCTCTTTCGAGAGTTCAACCCAATCCGGCGGAGGCTTCGGAGCGGAGGGCGGCGGAGGCGGAGGAATTTTTGAGCTCTTGGCTTTCTTCTTGGCCCTGTTAGGGCGCGGAACTTTGGCTCCCGCAATCACCAAAGGCTTGCGTTTGGGCGAAGCACGGGGAGTCAGCTTGTGGCCGATCACGTCCACCCGTTCGCCCGGTTGAATCTGCAGGTAGCTGGGTGAGGTGCGGCTCGGGTCGGTATGCACGTTCAGCAGGTCGTAGGTGGTCGCTTGGCCCTGTGTCGGATATTTTGCCGTGTCCTTTGAAAGCTGCTGAAGCTGTTGTACGGCCGCTTGATCCAGCAGCATGCTCTCATCCACCCACCCTTCCCGGCCTTGCGCTGTTCTGACCTTTAGAAAGTGACGGCGTTTCTGAAGGATCTGCAGTTTATCGCTGTAGTGAACCGTGGCAACGGTACCGGACTTCGGGGCAATCTCTTTGCGAATCTCCAGATTGGCCGGGCCCGCATAGGCTTCACCAATCGCGCGTTCCTTGGGAGCGGAGGAAGTCTGGCAGCCGACGGTCGCGAAGATGAGAAGGAGGAGGTACGCTCGGGAGTGATGATCGAACTTCAGGATATTTTGGACGCGCGTGAGCGGATTCGAGATTCCATCTATCTTTCGCCTTGCGCCCATTCAGAGACCTTTAGTCAGCTTACCGGGAATGACATGTATCTGAAGCTGGACAATCTTCAGATGACGGGATCCTTCAAGGAGCGAGGCGCCTTGAATCGAATACTAGCCTTGACGGACGAGGAAAAGCAGCGAGGCGTAATCGCGGCTTCAGCGGGGAACCATGCGCAGGCAGTAAGCTACCACGCCACGCAACGCGGGATTCGCGCGGTGATCGTCATGCCTGTCTCGACGCCGCTGGTGAAGATCACAGCGACGCGAGGCTATGGCGGCGACGTGGTTCTTTGTGGCGCGAATTACGACGAAGCCTATGCCGAAGCAACGCGCCGCTGCGAGGAAGATCATTTGACGCTGCTGCACGCCTTCGATGACGATGCGATTATTGCCGGACAGGGGTCGTTGGGACTGGAGCTATTGGAACAGTGCCCAAATCTGGAGGCTGTTGTTGTCCCAATCGGAGGCGGTGGGTTAATCGGGGGAATCGCGTGCGCGGTGAAGTCGCTCAAGCCAGGTGTCCGCGTGGTGGGAGTGGAGACGGAGGCTGTGCCTTCCATGAAAGCCGCACTTGCATCCGGCGAGCCGGTTACCGTGCCGCCCGCCCAAACCATCGCGGATGGGATTGCGGTACGGCGGGCAGGAGCGCGGACCCTGCCTCTGGTGGAGCGTTATGTGGACGAGATCGTGACGGTAGAGGAAGAAGAGATCGCCAATGCCATTCTGGTTCTGCTGGAGCGGGAGAAGACTTTGGCGGAAGGCGCGGGAGCTGCCGCAATGGCGGCTTTGCTGCAACGCAAGACCAGCTTGGTGGGAAAGACGACGGCGGTGGTAATCTGCGGCGGGAATATCGACGTCACGCTGCTTTCCCGAATCATCGAACGGGGTTTAGTGAAAGATGGACGGCTGGTGCGGTTTCGTGTGGCCGTGCCCGATCTGCCGGGCGCGCTGCAAGGAATCACCAAGGTGATCGCATTTCATCGCGCGAACATCGTTCAAATGACTCACGACCGCGCGTACTTTGGAGTGCATCTGGGCGACACTTTACTCGATATGACGCTCGAAACGCGAGGACCGGCCCATGTCGCGGAGTTGATTGCAGGCATTCGGGCCGCCGGATACCGGGAAGAGCGGGTGATGTAAGAAACGCCCACTCCCGATCGAAAAGCAAAATGGTCAGCTAAGTGGAGCAGCTGAGGGAGAGGGCCGTGACAGGGCATCCTTAACTTTGGCGCTGAGCTGCTCCATGGTGAAGGGTTTAATCAGCAAAGAGAACCCGCGCTCCAAAACGTAGCGCTGCACCACCTGAGTGTTGTCGTAGCCGGACATGAAAAGCACGTGGAGATCGGGCTGCAACTCCAGCAACCGGTCGGCAAGTACAGGCCCGCTCATTCCCGGAGAGACTACATCCGTCAGAAGCAGATCGATTTTGGTGCCCTGTTTCCGATAGGTTTTCAGCGCGGGCTCGCCGGAGTCGGCGCTCAGAACGTTGTAGCCTTCACGGGACAACATCGCGCCAACCAGTTTCCTGATTTCCGGTTCATCGTCCACGACGAGAATTGTGCTGCCCGCAACCTGTGAGTCCATAGAAGCAATATAGAGGAAAATTCCTCATTTCCACGCGTGGCAGCGTTCGAAAGCCCACAGTTCCAACTACACTCGCCGGGCCATCTGCATCACCATGGTCGCCAAGAATCCTACGAGGAACAGAAAAAAGAGAGCTTTCGCGACAGGGGCAAATTCAAAAGCCGTGACCCCAAAGCCGAAAACCGCGGCAAGAACCGCCACCACCAGGAAAATCAGAGAATAACGGAGCATCGGTTTGAACCTCGCCCACGTTTAATGCACGTTGCTCGCCAAGGCTTTGTCCAGTTCCGCCAGGCGGGCGCGCACTTGAACGGCATCAGAGGCTTGCGGGTTCGATTCGAGATAGGCCCGCATCGATTTCGCAGCGCCAGGATAATCCTGCTTTTCGATCAGGATGGCCGCCAACAATTGCTCGAGCTTGACGAAGTTCTTGCGCGTATCCAGCTTGATGGCTTCGCGCGCGCTCTTTTCCGCTTCATCTAGATGGCGCAAATTAAGATTCGCGACAGCGTTGTAGTAATAAGCCTGCGGGAATTCGATCGCGTTAAGGCGCAGCGCCCGGTCCGTCAGGTCAAGAGTTTGCGCCCAATCGGACTTGTGCGCGGCGATGTTGCTCAGCGCAAGATAAGGCGAGACGTACTTCGGATCAGCGTCGATCGATTTGCGGAAATCTTCGGAGGCCTCCTTCAGCTGGTTGCGCGTTTCCTCGATCCGGCCCAGTTCATACCACGCGGTCGCGTATGCGGGATAGAGTTCCACAGCTTTGCGAAATTGCTTTTCCGCCTCGGGCTGTTTCTCCTTCCTCAAAGCTTCGCGTCCCTTCTCGAAAGCCCGAGCGGCATCTTTCGGAGCATTCAGGCTGGAGTAGCTGATGGTAGTGCCCTGAATACCGGCAATCCGGTGAAGAATAATCGTGCCGACATCCGGATTGTCAAAGGAGCGATGCATGGACAGGTTTACGCTGTCGGAGCGGAAGCCGGGGAGAACGGCGCGCAGTTCGCATCCGGACAAACTGCGCTCCGTGCTGGACGCACCATAGCCGGTGTTTCGCTGCTGACCGGGTAACCCTCCAAAGCTGGAGTCGCTGGCATCGGCGAACACTCCGATGTTGTTATCCATCTGAAAACTAAAGCGGCCTTTCGAATCGGTATACCCTTCCGGGCGCGGCGTGGCCCCGCAAATTTTTTCGATACGAACCAGTTCGGGCGGCGGCGTGCCGTCATCCAGCGCAACCTTGCCGGAGAGGAAAACAGGGCGCGGGCGTATTCAGGCCCTGGTTGATCGTGTTGGTATTCGGATTCGTGTTGATGTTTGGATTGTTCGGATTGGTGTTGATCGGGTTGGTATTAGGCGAACCGGGGGTGGTAATCGGCCGGCTGGGTGAGGCTTTCTGCGCCTGAGCCAAAACCGCAAGGGAGAGGAAAAGGTAGACGGTCTTCATAGGAATCCCAAGAGTGCGTGGCTTGATTATGTCACAGGCTTTTGGGTCCGGTCCTGGACTCCCGGTCCGCGCCGGAGATCTCAATGTAGTTAGAAAAGGCGTTCCTGCTTCTTCAGGGTTCCGAATGACCCCACGTTGGCCACCGAGAACGAGACGCGAAACTGATTGTCGTTGAAACTTCCGTACGACGACCGGCGGTATTGCACACTGAAACCGCAGCAATCCGTGTTGTAGTTCAGGTTTACAGTCGCGAACTGAAATTTTTTCTGCTTGTAATCGTAGATCTCGGTGAGCGCCGTATTCCACCCGCGCCGGTTGGGGTCGCCATAGCCTACCTGGCCCCGGAACTGGTTAGCGCTGGGGGACAGTTTCGGGACGCTGTGTACCTGATTGTTTCCGCCGGAAAAGAAGTATTTCCCTCGGCGGTAATTCGCGTTCAGCCCGCTGTTCACGACGGACTTGCGGAAAGGGTCATAGTCGGTTTCCCAATCGATTCCGAATCCAGGCCGCGGACTGATGCGAAGGATACCCACCACTGGCGAGTAAGTGCGCCGCTCGGCTAAGAATGTATAGCCTGTCAACTCCACCGTGCTCAGGACTACGTTTCGTTCGCCAGGAACAAGCGCGCCTCCAAACGTCGGATCGAAATAGCGCTTTTGGAAAACTTCGAAGGTCGCGATCTCGTTAACGGAATCGCCGCGCTTTGCGTAAAGCCTTTGCGTGACACCGAGCTCTAACTCGTTAGTGTTCGTGAGCAAATCTGTTTGGTCGAAGCGGATCACGCGTTCATAATCGGTGACACCGGTAACGTAGCGGTACGTTGCCCGGGGCTCGATCACGTGTTTCAATTGATCGCCCAGCCAGCTCTTGCGTTTGAAGATGCGTTCAATGGAAGGAGCCACCAAATCCACCGAAACTTCGCGCGCGTTGCGAATGAGCGTCTGGTTCACCACGCTGTTGTTCTGCAACTGCTGGTTGTAGTACGTCTCGTGCAGGATGAAACTCGGAATCAGATGAAAACCTTTGAAGTGAAACGCGGTCATCACGCGCGGTTCAATATTCGCCCGGCGGGAAAACTGTTCCGTCTGGAGCTTGCCCTCCACAACGCTGGTGCCGTCCTCGTACCTCACCAGCGTAGCGGGCTCCGTTCGGTACAGCAGCCCCGCGGAGGAATCGAACGCACCCCATAGGGGAACGGCTCCGGCGAACAGTTGGTAGTCGCGGCTTGAGAACTGAAGCTCGGGAAGCTTGCGGATCAGGATGAAATTGTCTTTCACCGTGTCCTGGAAATTTTCAATCCGCGAGAAAACCGCGTTGAAGGTGAGGGTCGATTCGTGCTTCGTCACGTAACCGACTGAGTGCGATTCGGAAACTACTGCCTCGTTGAAGGAATCTGTAAAGTTCTGGCGAAACAGCAAAGAGCTGAGATAGTTGATGTTGCCGCGCGCCTGGAAGCCATTGCCTAAGTCGGCGTGTCCCGTGGCGTAGATGTTGAAGCCGCCCTGCTTTTGAACGACGGTCGGGCTGATGCGCAAACCGCTATCCTGGACACCGTAGAAGATAAAGTCGAAGTCGGAGCTTTGAGTCGGTTTTCCGCGAAAGTCCACGTGGTGAGCGAAGCCCCGCTGGGTATAATCCTGGACTCGGTACGTGACATCGTAACTGCGGTTAATCGCCCAATAGTAGCCGAGACCGAAAAATGCCCCGCGCCGGGAACTGTTGCCTACGTTGGGGGTGAGGAAACCGCTCTGGCGCGGTTCCTTCTCAAGCGACTTACGGAAAACCGGCGCGTAGAACAGCGGAACGTGGCGCAGGCGAAACACTGCTTTATAGGCGAGCGCGCGGTCTTCCGGGATGATGTCGAACTTCGGGCCGGTGAGTGTCCACCAGGGGTTCGGCAGCACGCATCCGGTAATCATGCCGTTGTAAAGGATGTACTTTTCGCCCTGCCTTTCGGCCCATTCGCCTTCGAAGTAGAACGGGTTGTCGGAGGTCAGTGTTCCGGGGTGTGCCTGAATTTTAGTCTTGGCATAGCCGCGCGGCTGATCGAAGCGTCCGATTTCTGTCTCCGTGTTGTATCGGGCGCGGCTGGCCACAATGATTTCATTGCGTTCAAAATGCTGGAAGTATACGTGGCCGCGTGCTTCGGCATCGCCGGTCTCGTCGTTGAAATCGATTTCGTCCGCTTTGAGGATCATCAGGGATCCTTCAATCACGGCTTTGCCGCGAAAGTGGTACGTGTTCCCATCCTTGGTTTCCACATCGGCGGTGATGTTGTAATCGCCCAGATTTGGTTTCTCAGGGCGAGGCGGTCGCGTGCGGAAATCGGGCTTGGGAAGGATGCCGATATCGTAGGCTTTGGCCGCTTCCTTTTCGGCGGGAGCGGGCTTGTCCGCCTGGGCTGGCAGGAGCCAAGGCAGAAGCAGTGCGGCACTCAACAAATACAGAACTTTATGCGCACGTGGATGCAAACCGGCTAGAGAAAAAAAACCGTGACAGCGACCTTTGTTTATGGTACTCAGAGGAATAGCTGTTGCTTGCGCGAAGGAACTCAACGGCCAACGTAGCACGGGGCCAAATTCGCCGCAAGCTGCACGAGGTTTCGGGACGATGACTTGCGACTACTGCCGATCCGTGAACGCCGCCGACGATCACCGCTGCCGGCGATGCGGCCGCCGCTTGCCCGGAACCGCCGTGGAAGCGCCTCCGGAACATGCCCGACGGGCCTTGCAGGCTGTAGGCGCAAACGCGTTGGCAGCTGCTACCGCTGAAATGAAACGCCCGCAACCCACCCTGTTTGTTGCAGAGCCGGTACAGAAGAGAATTCCGTTCGATAAAGCCGCACTGCAGGAGCCGCCGGAGACCGCAGAAATGTATCCTCCTCGTGCGGCTAAACCGAAAAGCGCTTCACCCCGCAAAGCCGCTCCCGAGGATTTACAAACCAAGCTCGATTTCCTTCCGCCCTCTCCGCAGACAGCCAGGATGTTGAAGACCACTGTCGAAGCGACAATCTATTGCGACGCTCCAGTGGCGAGTCCGATTCATCGCGCCACAGCGGCAACTCTGGATGCCGCACTCATCGCTGCTTCGTGCGTCTTGTTCTACGCGATTTTCCGGATTTTTGGGGGTGCGGTTGATTGGAACAAACAGACCATTCCCATTTTTGTGGGCGCGTTCGTATTGATCTCGTCTGTTGTACGGCTTCTGTTGGCTGCTTGCCGATAGCGAGACTGCCGGAATGCGCTGGACAGACCTGAAAATTCTGGGATTCAACGGCTTTCCCCCCGAACGCAAGACGCGCGCGCTGCGCATGGCTGGCTGTTTCCTGAGCTTTTGTTCAGGAACGATCGGAATTCTTTGGGCGCTCGTCGATGAGGAAGGCCTGACTTGGCATGATCACATGTCGAAGACCTTCCCCACGTTGCGAGATACCGGATCCCACTTAGTCCGGCATTAGATCGCTTTCCTCCTTCTTTACTGAGGCGTAGCGGGACCGAAGAATGCGTCGTCGAAGGTTACCTTCGAACCGGCCCGCAAATCGTCTGCCTGCTTCTTCGCCATTTCCGGACCCAGCTTCTCCGCGATATCGGACTTCGCTTCCGCAAACGTCTTCGATTCCTTGGAATCGATCTTAATCAGGTGGTAGCCGAACTGAGTCTTCACGGGATCGCTCACTTTTCCAACAGGTTGCGCGAACGCGGCCTGTTCAAAAGCCGGAACCATCTGGCCGTGCTTGAAGGTCCCTAAATCGCCACCGTTGACTCCGGAACCCGTGTCGTCCGACTCGGCCTTCGCAAGCGCAGCAAAATCCCCGCCCGCATCGAGCTTTTTCTTAAGATCGGTAGCTTTGGCGAGTGCTTCTTCTTCAGTGAGATCTTTCGTCCCTGGCCGCAGAGGCACCGGCGACCCTTTATAACGAATCAAGATATGCCGGCCTTTAATTGATTCGTAATCGCCCTTATGTTCCGCGTAATATTTTTGTGCCGCGGCGTCGTCCACTTTGGAATTTTTCGAAAAGTCCTGGAACATGGCGTTCGCCAGAATGTTTTCTCTTTGAAATGCAAGCTGCTGTTGAACAGCCGGATCTTTATCCAAGCCGCGCTTTTCCGCTTCGCGCGCCATCACGCGCAATTGCACCAGTCGCTCGGCAATCTGGCGTTTCTGGGGACCCCGCGCAGCGGTCTGATATTGCGCAGGCAGGGAATTTACAATGTCGTTGTATTGGCCAAGTGTGATCGTTCTCGGTTCCGATCGTCATGATGACGTGATTTGGATCGGTAGGAACCGCCGGGGGCGCGACGTTCGTCATGGTGATGGACGGCGCGGGCTTCGGGGTAGGCGGAGCAGTTGGCGGAGTTTGTCCAAATGCAATGGCGGATACTCCGGTAAGAGCGATAAGAGGAAATAACTTCACAATTTCATCTTAACAAGACACGCCAGAACGACACGTTTCCGGCGACAGGCCGCCAATATGTAAAATGATGTGAATACATGCTGGAACAATATTGCGGCGCAGAATCGATCCTGGTGGCGGACGATGAACCCGTTGTGCTTTCATTGGCTCAATTGATTCTGCGGAATCACGGCTACCAGGTATTAGTGGCCCGGAACGGCCCGGAGGCGCTGGAGGTTCACCAGCAGTCCGGCAAGATCGATCTGCTATTGACGGACGTGATTATGCCGCAAATGACCGGCCCGGAGTTAGTCCATGAAATCAAACAGCAGGAAGAGGATGTTCGGTGCGTCTTTATGTCCGGGTACGATCACGCGCAGATCGAACAAAGCGGCGTGAAAGACCTGGGCTGCGATTATCTGCGGAAGCCCTTCACGCCCGAAGCTTTGCTCAAGAAAATTCGCCAGACCCTGGACGCTGAACAAACCCGTTAGCGGCCGACCAGCGGCGCAACGGAAATCATCGCAATCCCGATTACAAAAAAAGCAAGCATTAAACCTAAGAATGCGTTCACTTTCGGGGGCGCGTCCCGAAACTCTTTCCAGATTAAAAGTCCCCAAAGCGCGCTGACCAGAGTGGCGCCCTGCCCCACCCCGTAACTGACAGCGGGCCCAACGGCGGCTTGTCCCTCCGCGCTGGCAGCTACGAAACTGGCGATGGTTCCGGTACACCAGATCACTCCCCCGGCGATGCCAAGCAGATGTTGGCGGATATTGCCCCTGAAATATTCCAGAATTTCCAAGGGCTGTCCGGCGACGGGAAGGTTCATAAAGAATAGGTTGAACAGGAACGTGGAGAGAAATACGCCCAGGGCGAATACCACGGCGATTGAGTAGGGGCCAAGACCGGAATCGCCCTGTTTGCCCAGCTCAACAAGCGGAAAGAAACAGCCCATCAAAACTCCGCTGACCAGAGCTAAAAAAACACCCTTAATACTCACCGTTTTGCGGGTCGATTTCACTTGGCCCGTACGGACCAGGTCATCCAGCTTGCTCAGCTTGTACTCCTTATAAGCCTGCGAGTTCAATACAACGGCGACCAGGATCAGCCCTGCTCCCGCGAACAGCATCACGGGATTACCATGAGGCAGAATCAAATAATTCAAAATGACTCCAATCACAAGAGCCAGCCCAATTCCTATGGGGAACGCAACCGCCATACCCGACACAGAAATGGCGGCTACCAGCAGCATGTTGGCGAGATTGAAAACCACCCCTGCTAGAAAGCCATAGAGGTCCTGCTTTTTGCTGGCATGCAGAAGATCGTCGCGAAAAGAAAACCCGTCAAATCCCAAGCTGCCGAAGGTGAACGCGGCGATCGTGGCCAGCAGCATTACACCGATTGCGTAATCGAAATAGTAAAGCTCAAATCGCCATTTGCCGGTGAGCTTGAAAGTATTTGCCCACGAACCCCAGCACAGCATGGTCAAAATCATGAGCGCGAAGGTGGCGAAATACGTTGAGGGCAGGATCATTTAGCTCAGTGCGAGGGTACAACGAGCGCGTGAACGGGGTCAAGGGACTGGCCCGATTTGCAATCCGGGATAACTCGCTCGAAATAATAATTCAGGCCATAATGCCAGGCGCGCGACATGGGTGCGGCGCACAGTGGCGAGACCTCCCGATGCGTGAAGTAGAGGGCGCGCGCGGAGGAAACGCGATCCACGGCCGGCAGTGTGGAGATCTTCAGCCAAACGACGGAGAACATGGCCATCGTCGCGATACCCGCTACCGCCCAAGATCGATGCCTGAAGCGATCGGCCAGCAACTCCACCGCCGCAATGAAAAGCAGAGGAAGCATCAAGATGGCCGCCTTGAATTTCACCGTTTGATCCACCGGCCATGCTTTATGGAGACCCGCGCTTAAGGCCACCGGCAAGACCGCGGAGACTACCGGGACCCAGGCGAGAGAAACCGTCGGCAGAACAAGCCAAGGCCCGGAGATTCGCACCCGGTGAAGGCTTAGGCCCGTCAGCGCGGCAAGGCTCGGCAACAAAGGCACCACATATCCCGGCAGTTTGTTGGTGGAGACGCTAAAGAAAAGCAAGCCCCAGCCGGCTATGGCAGCGAGGAGCTTGGCGTGCGGCTCCCGATAAAGAGTGGGACGGAAAAGCAGAGCCAGCAAAAAGGTCCAGGGAAAAAAGCTGCCCAGCAGAACCGGCAGATAAAACCAGAACGGTTGCACATGCTGAAGATCGGGCGAAGTGAAACGGCCGAGTTGGTGTTCCAAGAAGAATGTCTGCAGGAAGGGAAGCCCGTTTCGTATCGTGCAGAGTACGTACCACGGCAGGGCTGCGGCGGCGAAAGCGAACAGAACGACAGGGTGCAACAGATGCATCAGCCTGCCGCGGGCAAACCAGAACACTGGAAGTATCAGGACCAACGGCACCAAACCTTTCGCCAGAACCGCAAGACCAAGACAAGCGCCCGCGTAAGGAAGAAGGCGGCGGTCACCGGAACGGAACCATGGCAGCAAGAGCAGCAGGGCTGCATTGAAAAAAGCGGCCAGCGGCAGGTCCGGCACTGCGGTTTGGCTGAAGGCAAGCCATCCGGCCAAGGTCATGAGGATGGCTGTGCAATAAAAAGCCGCTTGCCATCCCCATTCCCGTTTCAACGTGAAGTAAAACAGCACCAGGAACGCCACGCTCAGCAATGCCACGGGTAAGCGCGGCGCTAATTCAGGACCCAAGCCCGCCAATGTACCGGCCGCAGTCATCCAGTAGAGAAGCGCCGGCTTTTCAAACCACGCTTCGCCCCACAATCGGGGTGTAATCCAGTCGCCGGAGCGCGCCATCTCACGCCCAATCGCGGCGTAGCGCGGCTCATCCGTACTCACCAAACCCATGGCGTCCAGGCGGAAAAAGTAAAGTAAGTAAACGGCTGCGGCGCAGGCAAGTGTCAGGAGGAGAAG
The DNA here is from genome assembly GCA_963795835.1 of Bryobacterales bacterium. Taxonomy (GTDB): domain Bacteria; phylum Acidobacteriota; class Terriglobia; order Bryobacterales; family Bryobacteraceae; genus JALYXI01. The sequence continues at coordinate 202,674 of CAWCJC010000008.1, forward strand.
CTTGCCGGTTCTAAGCGTCAACTTCCAGTATAGGAAGATCGTATAAATTGATGCGCGCTCGCGGACTTGGATTAGCTCTGCTGCTGTTGTGTTCCGCGTGCCGGCAGACACCGCGCATGGAGCTCTGGTATTGGAACCATTCGTACCTGGTTACCCCGGAGGCGGTAGCGGCAAGCAAGAGTCGTATCGACCGGGCGGTGCGTGCGGGTTACACGGGCGTGGTTCTTTGGGATTCGTCATGGACTTTCTTGAGTGAGCCCTGGTGGCCGGAAGAAAATGTCCGAAAGCTCAAAGAAGTTGTGGATTACGCTGCGTCGCACGGCCTGCAGGTAATGCCAACTGTTACACCTTATGGCCATTCTCACGATGTACTGAAGAACCATCCCAGCTGGACGGAAGGGCAGCGCGTTTTGGGAGTGAAATTTCGCGCAGACGAGGCCGGGCGGCTGACGCAGATCAAGAGCCTTGAAAACGCGGTGACAACTGGCCCGCGCTCCTTGCTGACGCTTCGTCTGAAGGTCACTCCCTGGCGCCAGTTTCATATTCACTTCGCGGTGCGGACAACAGCTTTTCATGGTCTGGCTCAGATTGAAGTGAGCGATGGTGCAGCGAACCGTCTCGATGCCAATCTCCAGCCCAAGCCGGACCAGGATTGGACGCCGTTCAGATTACACCTTCAACAGTCAGGACAGTAACTCGGTGAAGATTACCGCCGGAGCTTTTGGTCCCCACATGGGCGAATTCCTGATCGACCGGTTCGCGATCGAGGAAACCGCGCTCGCCGATGTAGTTCAAGGTGCCGGGACGCCCTTGCGCATCCACGGTTCGAATCGGCCGGGGGAAGTTGTCGAGATGGATTATTATGCCGCCGAGCCCGTGTATGGCGATGGGCTCAGCGTATGTCTCACGAACCCTGCCGTCAGCCGGTGGATGATTCGGAATGCGCGGGATAGCCTGAAGCTGCTTCCCCCGCGGAGCAGCCTGCTGCTGTCCCACGACGAAATTCGCCAGATGAACTCTTGCGAACTGTGCCGGTCGCTCCATCTCAGCGCAGGTGAACTGCTGGCGCGGCATATCGGCACCCTTACCGTCCAACTGCGCCCGCTTGCCTCTCTATACATTTGGAGCGATATGTTCGATCCCTCCCACAACGCTCATGATCATTTCTATCAAGTGGAGGGCAACCTCGCGGGTTCCTGGAAAGGGCTGCCCAGTGATGTAACGGTCGATCAACTGGAACCTGGGCCATCTGCACAATTCGCTTCTCTGGTTCAGCGGTGACGACCCCCGCCAACCTGTTCCGCACAGGCAGATTATCGCCGGGTTTTACGATCCGCCGGACCATGACGGTGCCGCAGCGGCGCGCCGCGAATTCGCCGGTGCCCGCGCGCTGCGCGGAATTGCAGGAGCCATGTACACCACTTGGTTGGACGATTATTCGCAACTGGAAGCCTTCGGGGAGGCGGCGCGCGAGGAGTGGGTGAAGTATCAGGAATCAGTTCCCTGGTAACTCAACGCTCCAATCAGTTTTTCAAATCTTCGAAGAACTTTTGGAATAACTTGTTGTAGTTGTCGCGGGAGGGGTCCCAAACTTTCTGGACGGTTTTCGAACTACTCCACAACCTTAGCGTTTGCATCCACCCGCCGTTTTTCGGATTCTCGCGGTTCATTTGGGAATCAAGATCGAATTCGAACCAAACATTCTCCATCAGCTGAATCACTTCCAGAATGAAGAAATGAACTTTGCGCTCGATCGCCGGCGTTAGTGTCACGTTGGTGGCTGCGCCACCGGGAATAAGTTCAGCATCGAGAAAGCTAAGGTCGGCGTCTAACGCCAACACTTTCAGAAGGCTCGAGTAAGCATTCGCCATCGCCGTTGCCGAGGCGGTCGTCGCGCTGGAATTCGGATACCAGTAAGCCGCCAGGGCCTGGAAAACAGGATCGAGCGAAATGTAATTGGTGCTCAATTCTCCCTGCGCGTTCTCAAATGCGGAGGTATCGATATTTTCGAAGGCCTTTTCCACCATATGCTGGCCCAACCGCCGGTAACTTTCGAACTGCGATTCGGTAAAGAACTGGTTCAGCGTGGTCTGATGCGGAAAATCGGAGTGGCTGGCGCGATACTGTTTCACGTCTTCCGGTTCATCCCCTGTAACGCTCGCCTTGAAATACACCAGCCACCCGCGGGCCGGTTTCCCGGTTTGACGTTCTCCGCCGGGAAGCAGAGAAGCCTGAGGAGCGGAATCGATTTCGGGATAGGTGATGGTTCCCACCACGCAGTGCGAGCCTCCGTCCGCCTTCCGAATCGGTTCGACATCGATATCGATCTCAACGCCGAAATCGGCCCGGCACTTGCGAATCGCTCCGCCCAAAGATTCAAAAGTAAGATGCTCATCCTGCTCACCATCGCCGACAATGACATAGCGGCAGCGGCGTCTTACTAACTCATAGAGCCCCAAGTTCTCAAAATGTCCGCCATCTGAAAGGTTGATGTACTTACTGCCTCCCGTTGTCTGGCCCAGTAACTCCATGATCAGCCACAAAAAACCGTACATTGGTCCTGGTCTTCGGGCGGGAGTGAAACTTTCAAGCGCAGGCGAGCGTGGCTTGATTCGGGGGTTGCCGATCCACCAGCCAAGCCTTACGTTGAAGAAGGTAAGGAGGAACGCGACCGGCGGGGACGTGTGATAGCCCCAACTCGGGTTTGCGGCCGCTCCGGAAATTGCCATGGCGGTCCCAATTCTGGGGCCTCCACGCTTGAAATAAGTCTCGGTTGCGATATAACCGTCGCATTCCAACCGCGAACCGTGTTCGGCTACGGCTTTCAGGTCTTCTGCCGAATGCGACGGATTGAACCCGCAGAACAGAGGGCTGAAGATGAAGGACGCGCCTTTCCTTTCCTGCTGTGCCAACTCGGAGCCAGCGTTTAGATTCAGAGTGGTTCCCACAATGGCGTAAGGTCCCAAGTAGGGGTCCTTGGCTTGGGCGTGAAGGTCTTTCAAGTTGATGTCGTCTTCGGAATCGAAGCCGGTGAAGCGGTTCGGTCTGCGTTCTTTTGCGTTGCCCGCGCCTAAATAACAGCGGACCAGCCGATTCTTGTAGAAGTGGTGAATGGAAAATTCATTGATGTTGACTCGCAGTGGGAGAAACAAGGCGATCACTACGAGAGTGGAAAGTAGAATTAGGGCGGGAACCGTCGTTGCAGGGTTAGTAAGAACGGCAGAGTAATTCGCTACAAAAGGCCCAAGCCCCGCAAACCAATTGTTGAAGGCTTCCAGCATGCCCTCGTTGCCGTATAAGATTTTCACTCTTATGACATCCTGGGCGGAGGTTGAGGCAGCGGCCGGCTTAGCCGCATCCACGCCTACCTTAATAAGCGGCTGGGTGTAGTTCTTAGTAACAAAGGCGCCGAGCGAATAGTGAACGGCTCCAGAAATCAAGATGAGCAGTCCGATCATGAAAACCGCGGGAGCAAGACCGACCAGCGAATCTTTCCAGCCGCGTTTTTCGGGCTCTCCCGGTTTGGCTCCCGTTGCCGCACCGGTTCCTGCACTGACCCCAAACATCGTACTCCCGAGCCAGCCCACAATCATGGCGAGAGCGACGCTTCCATAGGTCAACCCGAGCTTCGCCATCCAATAAGGCCCATAGAGGGCAAGTGACAGAAAAGCAACCCATGCGGCGCTGACCAAGGCCAGGATCGCGCCAATTCGCGCAAGCCACTCCCGTGAGGCATCGAAGAAATCCGCTCCCATCAAGCCGATGTGAAAGGAAACGGTTCCCATCAGAACAACAACAATCAACGGGGGCCCCCAAATGACTGGTGCGATATGGGTAACTCCTGCCTGGCCGATCAGGGTGAACGCGCCGCAGAAAAGCGCCGTTCCCACAAGCGTCGCCAACAACGGCATCCAGATCAGGTGCAACACCAGCAGCGGCTTGCTGTTTTTATGCAATCCCAGGAAGCAGGTGACAAAGCCGCCGAAAGTTTGCATGGTGGAAAGAAGCAAGAGAAGACCCAGGCAATATATGCCTGCCAGCGTCAGGTCGCCCAGTGGTTGGCTCCAATGACAATAAAAGAGAGCAAAACATGCCAGCAGGACGCTTGTTAGCGTCACACTTACGGGAACGCGCCGGCGGCGCTTCGGTTCTTCACTGGAGGCAAATTGGCGTTTACTGATCGCGCGTAAGTTGTGACTGGAACTGACGACGGCAACCAACAGCAAAAACAACACGATCCCGCCAAGACCATTGTTCCAACTGGGCCTGTGAACTAACCCAGCAGCAGCCCAGGGCGCAAGTAAGACTGCGGCCGTAATCAGTGACGCCAGGAACGGAATCAGAATCAAGAGATTCAGCAACATATTCCGGATCCAGATCGTAAAGATCACCCAGAAATCGGCGCTGAAGAGACCCATCTTGGGTGCCAGATAATTGCTGTACTTCCGAAGGAACGCCACTGGATCGTCTTCGGGTTGCCCCGGAATGCGCCGGTTCAGCGTCGCATGAGTCAGCCGCGGGTTTCGCGAATTCTTCCGGTAAATTACGCTATGCAGCCATGTACCGATATAGCCGCCCCCGGAGATCGAGGACAGGTAATCGACATACGGGAGCAGGCCTTTTTGCGCCAGTGCCTGAAGGATCCCCAGGTTTAGAGTTGCACTGCGGATGCCGCCGCCGGAGAGAGCTACGCCAAAAAGGTTGAGCGAATACGCGCGGTCGGCGGGGCTGTTAGCACTGAGGGGTTCTGGGGTATTGAAAAATAGACAACGCCGGCGGCTTTCCAGCGCGGACATTTCGGCATTCCAGATTTCCTCGAAAGAAGAAGCGAGTTGCTTCGCCTGCGCGCACTTGTCATCCGCGGGCTCCTGCATTAAGTGGATTGTTGTTCAAGAGGAGTTACCGGGTCAAGCCCTAACCAGAAGAAAGCTCCAACAAAATAAACGGCTGCGGCCACATAGATCACCAAATTCCAGTTATCGTTGGTTGCTTTCAGGATGTAGCCCGCCACCACGGGCGCCAGCGCGCCGCCCGCGTTGCCCATCATATTCATGGTCCCGGAAAGCGTGCCCGCGTAACTTCCGCCCACGTCCATGCACGCGCCCCAAGCGCCCGGCATCGAAAGATCATTTGAGAAGCTGGCGAAAGCCATCGCAACAACCGCGGCGATGGGATTCGCCAGAAGCGTCGAGACAATCAGAAGCACGCTGGCGCAAAAAAAGCCGGTACAGGCCAGGATGCGCCGGGTCCTGGTAACACTTCCCGTAATCCGTGTAAGAGGCTTGGCGACAAAACCGGAAAACAACGACCCCAGGCCGCCCAGGAACAGCGGCAGCCCGGCTAATATGGCGAAGCCGCTGGTGGAAGAATCGAAGTGCCGCGCCTCACGCAGGTAAGTCGGAAGCCAGGTGATATAGAAATACCAGCTATACGACAGACAAAAGTAACTGCCACAGAGCAACCACACCTGGGGGGAGCGCAGAAACTTTCCCCAAGGAATGCTGCCGTGCGAACCGTGGACAGCGGACTTCAAGAGTCGCAGCTCGCCCGCGTTCACTTTCGGGTTATCCGCGGGGTTATCGCGAAACCAGCGATAAAACAAAACGGCCCAGATCACGCCAAGGATTCCGAACAGCGCAAAGGCATTTCGCCAGGAGACAACTTGAAAGATCAGAAACACCAGCGTGGGAGTGATCGCGCCGCCCCATCGCGCGCTCAGCCAGACGATTCCCTGGGCCCTCACGCGTTCATCGCGCGGCAGCCAAACGGAAAAGGCTTTCGCAATATTCGGGAAGCATCCCGCTTCGCCCATGCCGAACAGCGTTTGAATCACCAGCAGCGAGATAAAATTCCAGGCACGCCCCGTCGCGGCGATAAAGAAGCTCCACCACACCACAATCCGCATCAACACATTGCGCGGACCCATCTGGTCCCCCATCACGCCACTGGGAATTTCGAAAAGCGCATAGGCCAGAATAAAGCCAAAAAAGACCCATCCCATCTGGCTCTTATCGAGGCCTAACTCCTTCTGAATCCTTCCGGCGGCTTGCGAGAGCGCCACCCGGTCGATGTATGTGATGATCGCGAGCGTTACTGCAAACACCACCACCCAGTAACGAATCTTTGAGGGCCGTTCATTGTCGATCCCGTTCAGTTCCGGGGCTTCGGTCGCCATAGGTTGTCATCAGATCATGCGGCGCGCCCGGAAAGCAACACTGAGCGGGCATACTGGATGTTTGCTGAGCTTTCAGGAGGTGGAACAGAACCTGCGTGCCATGTTTCGGCACGTGGCCACGGGTCGGCCCCAGGGTGAAGTGCGGGAGTTCGCCGGTTTGACCATCGCCTCCGCCGGGTCCGCGTTCCAGATGTTCAACGCCGCTTTTTTCAACTCTCCCGTAACCGATCAGGTGGATCTGGAAAGACGGATTGCGCTCGCGAAAGCTCTTTTCGGAGCGCGCGGTCTCGATTGGTCCTTGTGGGTTTGCGAAGAACTGGTTGCAGAGCCTCTTCGCCGCAAACTGTCCCGCACGTGCGAGCGTGCCGGGTTGCACCTCAGTTCGGAGATGCCCGCAATGCTGGCGGAGCGCCTGACGGGAATGGGTTCCGAGAGTCCCGGCTTTGAGATTCGTCCAGTGGACAGTATGGCAACCGTGCGGCAGTTCTGCCGAATTGGCGCATCCTGCTTCAGCGTGCCCCTCGAATGGTTCGAAGAGATTTTCAACGGTACGGCAAGATTTGAGGGCGCGCTCTCCGGCTGGGTGGGATACCACGAAGGCAAAGCAGTTTCGACAGCCGCAACTGTCGACTCAGGCAATGCAATCGGGCTATATAACCTCGCGACGGAGAGGCCCTACCGGGAACGAGGCTTCGGCGAGGCGCTGATGCGGTATGCGATTCGGCAGGCGATTACGCGCGCGGGCGACAAACCACTGGTGTTGCAATCCACCCGTCAAGGCCTGCGCCTTTACCAGCGGCTCGGCTTTCGAAACGTAGGTCGCATTCTGGTGTTTCCGTCACGTTGATTTCTGGCCCGAATCGCTCTCCATGGCATCCTAAATATAGCGATGCGCAACGTATTGCTCTATCTCTCCCGCCGTCAGGGCCTTCGCCGATGGATGGAAACCGCTCGTGCCGCGCAGCCGCTCTCTTCCCGCTTCATCGCGGGCATGACGCTCGATGATGCTCTCCGCGCCGCAGCCTCGGTCAATGCGCAGCACATGTCCGTCTCGCTCGATCATTTGGGAGAGAACGTAACCTCGCTTGAAGAAGCGAAAGCATGCCAGGCTGTCTACCTCAACGCCCTAAAGGCAATCCACGCCGCCGGCCTAAACGCCAACGTCTCCCTCAAACTGACTCAATTCGGCATCGATCTTTCGGAACCGATTTGCGTCGAAAACGTACTTGAAGTCGTCTGCCTTGCCCAGAGTCTGGGAAGCTTCGTGCGCATCGATATGGAAGGAACTCAATATACGGAACGTACGGTGCGCATCGTCAAGAACCTTCATGCCCAGACCGGCGCTTGCGGCGCGGTCATTCAATCCTACCTGCGGCGCAGCATTGACGATGTGGAGGAACTGAATCGTCTGAAAATTCGCGTCCGGCTTTGCAAGGGCGCTTATCTGGAACCACCGGCCGTCGCCTTTCAGGACAAGAACGATGTTGACCTCAATTTCCTGGTTCTCGCGCGCAGGTTGCTCGCCGATGGCAATTATCCCGGGCATTGCGACGCATGACGAAAAGATGATCGAAGGCACGCTCGATTTCGTAAAAACCCAAAACATCCCGCCGGACCGCTTCGAGTTCCAAATGCTCTATGGCGTGCGTCGCGATCTGCAGAAGCGTCTGGTTGATGAAGGCTGGCGCGTCCGCGTCTATGTTCCGTTCGGCGAAGCCTGGTATCCCTACTTCATGCGGCGCCTGGCGGAGCGTCCTGCCAACGTACTCTTCATCGCCAAGACTCTGGTGCGCGGTTAGGAGCTTCGTGAAATACTGGGCGTTCCTCACGTTAAAGTTGGCCTTAGCCGCGCTGGTGGGCGGAGCGTTGCTCCGGGCGGCCAACGCCTACTTTGCCCACGAGTTTTTTGGCTTCGACCTGCTCTACACTACCGTGGCCGGCTTTGTCTTCTTATCCTTTTACGGCATGGTGCATCTTGCCATTCTCGATCAGCGTTACCGTTGCCGCGTCTGCCTGCGCCGCCTCCGCATGCCGGTGGAAACAGGGTCATGGAGCCGCATGCTGCTATTCGGCCGTCCCCGGCTGGAGTACATCTGCACCTACGGCCATGGGAAGCTGAATGTGGAAGAAATTCAGTTTACCGGGATAGAAACTCCGAAATGGAAACAGTACCAGGACATGTGGAAGGAACTGAGCGGCCGGTAGCCCGATGGCGCCTCGTTTTGGGCGGCCTTGTTCTGCTCGCGCTGCTCGCCCTGGGCGGTTTCCTGCTCCCCGTATACCTTCATAATCTTGAATTTCAGCGCTTCGTTTCCGCTGTCGCCGAAGATCCCAAAACTCAAGGCGCCAACGACTCTCTTCTCCGTTCCCGTCTGGTCGATAAAGCCGATGAGCTGAAGCTGCCCGTCCGTTTCGAGAACATCCAAATCGCGCGCACGCCTGATGCCGTCCGGATTACGGTACGGTACGTGGTTCACGTCAACCTTCTGATTTATGCGGTCGACCTCCACTTTTATCCCGGCGCGGGAAGCCGGTAGTATACTTTCTTGGCAATGCATCGAAGAAATTTCATGTTGGCAGCAGGTGCTGCCGGGGCAGGTCTAATGGCAGCCGAACCAGAAAAGCCTCAATATTTGGAGTTGCAATGGTTCCATTTGCGCAATGGAAGCCAAACTCAGCGCACTCAGGATTTCTTTCAGAAGGCTTACGCTCCCGCGCTCAAAAAGCTCGGTCTGCCGCCGTTCGGTTTCTTTCAGCCGGTGATCGGAGAAGGCAGCCCCTTCTGGCTCGTGCTGCTGTCGCTGCCCACGCTCGATCACATCGAGACCGTCTCCGAACGCCTCGCGGCCGACCCCGAATATCAGAAGAGCGCGGCCGAATATCTCGGCGGCGAACTGCCCTACCAACGGCGCGAAATCACCATACTGAAAGCTTTCCCCACCATGCCCAAGCTTGTGCTCCCGCCCGCGAAGGATGGGAGCGGGCACATCTTCGAAATCAGAACTTACGAATCGAATACCTCGGCCACTCTGAAACGCAAGGTCAAAATGTTCGAAGATGCCGAGATCGGAATCTTTAAGCGTCTGGGAATGCAGCCCGTGTTCTTTGGACAGACGCTCATTGGGCGCAACATCCCCAGCCTGACTTACATGCTGGCGTATGAGGATTTGGCCGCTCGTGACCGGGTCTGGAAGGCGTTCGGAGCCGATCCCGAGTGGCAAAAATTGCGTTCGGCGCCGGGAAATGCCGATGCCGAAATCGTTTCCAATATCAGCAATCTAATCGTCCGGCCAGCTGGCTTCTCGCAGGTAAAATGAAACGCAGAACATTACTCCAGATTCCCGCCGCGCTGGCCTCTCTGTCCCAAGCAGAAGGCGCGCCCTCCAGAGCCACGCCGAAGCCGGTGCTGATGAAGATCGGTACACAGCACTCCATGGAAGAGCCGGTGCTCAAGGTTCTCTCTTCCTTTGGCGTCCAGAATATCTGCGGAACGCTGCCCTCGAAAACGCTGGATGCCAATTGGTCTGTTGAGAGCCTCAAGCGATTACGCGAACGGATTGAGGCGCATGGCATCAAGCTCGATTGCCTCCCGCTCCCGCTCAGTTCAAACTACATCACCAAGTCCGAGAGCCCGAACATCATGCTTGGGAAAAGCCCGGAGCGGGATCGCGAAATCGACAACATCTGCCAGATGATCCGCAACTGCGCGCAGGTGGGTGTGCCCTCCGTCAAGTACAACCTCACCATTCTGGGCGTAGTGCGGAACCCTTACACCAAAGGACGCGGCGATAGCACTTACAGCACGTTCAAATACGATACTCTCGATCGAACGAAGCTCACCGAAGCAGGTCCCGCCAGCGCCGATCAGATGTGGGAACGCATCACTTACTTCCTGGAGCGCGTGGTCCCCGTCGCAACCGAAAACAAAATCAAACTCGCCTGCCATCCGCACGACCCCGGAATGAAAGAGCCCGAAGGCTTCCGCGGCGTCCACCGCGTATTGGGCAGCGTGGCCGGCCTGAAGAAGTTTATCGAAATTCAGCCTAGCCCTTATCACGGCCTGAATTTCTGCCAGGGTACCGTCAGCGAAATGCTGAAGAGCCCGGGTACGGAAATCTTCGATGTGATCCGTTATTTCGGTTCACGCAAGAAGATTTTCAACGTGCACTTCCGCAATATACGCGGCGGTTTCCTTGATTTCCAGGAAACGTTCCCCGATGCGGGAGACGTGAACATGTTCGAAGCCGCGCGCGTGTACCGCGAGGTGGGGTACGACGGCATGTTAATGCCGGACCACGTACCACACATCGACGGCGATACCGGCGGCGCCCAGGCGTTCGCCTTTGCATTCGGCTATATCCAGGCCGTGCTGCAGCAGCTCCGCACCGAAACCTGATCGTGTACGCATGATTCACGTAATCCGGCACCGCACTCCCGTCGGCGTTCTGCCCCTGCTCTTCTTCGATGTCCTGGTTCTCTCGGCTTGCTTCTACGCAGCCGCCGAATTTCTCTATCCCCCCTCGGGCTGGTACTACCTGTTTCTGGAAGGTGGCATCGCGTTGACTGGCATAGCGATCGCGATGATCGTTTCGGCCATGTATTTCTTCGATCTCTACCCGGAAGTACGCGTCGGTTCCAGGTTCGTGCTGGCGCAGCAGCTCTGCCAGGCTCTAGGCGCTGCGATTCTTGCCCAAACCGTTGCCGCTTACCTGTTTCGCGATTGGACCGTTCCGCAACCGATGATGCTGTACGCTTCAGGATTTGCGCTGGCTGCCATGTTTTGTTGGCGGCTAGTCTTTAACGCGTTCATCGAGCGAATCGCCGGCCGCGACAGACTGCTGTTTCTGGGCCGCAACGAAACAGCCGAGGCGGTGGCACGTGCTATCGATTCCAATCCCAAGACCGGTTTTCGCGTGCTCGGATTCCTGGATGACGATGCGTCCGGAGCGCGGGTGCTCGGCAGCGTGAGCAGCCTTCGCGGCATGGTGGAAGAGTACAAACCGAGCCTGTTGGTGGTGGGCTTAACAGAACGGCGGGCCGTGATGCCGGTGGGGGATCTGGTGGCGCTGCGGTTCAGCGGGCTACAGATCGAGGAGGCCTCAACGACGTTTGAAAGCGTCTACCAGCGCATCTCCCTGCGCGATCTTTCCGAAGAACAGGTGATGTTCACCCGCGACTTTGCGCCCGGGCCGGGCGCGCTCAATGTGGCGGCCATCTCGAGTTTCCTGCTCGCGGCGCTTTCCCTGCTGCTGCTCTCGCCGCTATTGTTGCTTATCGCCCTTTGGCTCAAAGTTCGCGGCCGTACGCCGGTTTTGCTCAGCCAAACCCGCGCCGGAATGAATGGCCGTGTTTTTCGTATGCTGCGCTTCCCACCCGAACCTGCGCTGGCCCGCTTTCATCTGGATGCTTTGCCGGAATTGGTCAATGTGCTCCGGGGTGAGATGTCGCTGGTGGGACCCCGTGCTGAAACACCGGCCAACGCCGTCCAGCTCTCGGAGTCACTCCCGTTCTATAACTACCGGATGTCGGTTCCCCCGGGCATGACAGGTTGGGCCCAAATCCATCAGACCCCTGAAAACCAGGACGATCGCGAACTGGCGCTGGAATACGATCTCTACTACATCAAGCATCTGTCCCTCATTCTGAACCTTTACATCTTGACGCACTCGCTCAAGAACCGGGCCGCGCGGGCCTAACGCTCTGGCGTGACATACTGAATCGAAATGGCGCAGATCACCATCTCCCCGGGGCGGGAGACGGGCATCGAACAGGAAACCGATCGCGACCGCGTTCCGCTTTACCGGGTCGTCCTACTCGATGATGACGACCACACCTACGACTACGTCATCGAGATGCTGCAAAAGGTTCTGGTCTTCACTTTGCAGGAAGCGTTCCGCCACGCTCAGGAAGTGGATACCCGCGGCAGAACGGTGCTCATCACCTGCGAACTGCGGGAAGCCGAATTCGCCCGCGATCAAATCCAGATGTACGGGCCCGATTTTCGCCTGCCTCGGTCCAAAGGATCCATGACGGCTCTGGTCGAGCCCGTCTAAAGCTACTTGCTAATAGCCAGGAAGACGTTGTTGCTGGTGGCCCCGTCCAGCGAAAATTGCAGACCGATTTCGCTGCCCGAAGGCGTGGAATCCGGAATCTGCACATTGATCTGATACAGACCCACAAAGCCCGGCGTCAGACCGGAAAACAGAACTGTGCCCTGGGTGGGAGCGCCCACGAATCCCCCGCCGAACGTCACAACCGGAACGGGCGTGCGCGCCAGCGGCTCCGCGGAGGGAGAAGCTGCACCGTCCGCAACTGCCGGGGAGGTGGCCCCTAGCCCGATGCAATATAGAGTGAGCACGTCGCCGATCTTCGCGGGATGGCTGTTATATCCAGGCGTAGTGGGCATGGGGAAAGACCCATCCTGATTTACGATGATTGCGTAGTTCGCGACTCCCAACCGCAAAATGCGCGGAGCGCGTCCTTGAACTGTCGTCGTAACCGTGTTTCCCCGCTGTCCGTTATAACTCACCGCAACTTGTGCCGTTCCCGGTTGCGTGCTTTGCGGAACCACGAAATTGATTTGTCCCGAGGAAGCGTAGTAAACCGGAGCGGGCACGTTGTTGACGAAAACCTGAACTCCCGCAAGGGTTGTGGGCAAGGGCAGGGAAGAAGCTTGCGAACTGGTGGGCCCCGCTAACTGTGAACCGAAGAGCGACGCGATCGAGCCGGGCGCCAAAATCGGTTTGAACGTCGTGTTATCCACCACACCGCCAAAGCTGATGTTGGGCGCAGTAGCGGTGCTTACAATAAACTGCACCGGAATCGTATTTGCTGGAGTGTTGACCGCGTTCGAAGTCAGAACGATGTTCCCCGCATAAGTGCCGGCCTGGAGCCCTGAGGGATCCGCTGTCACCGTAATTTGCCCGTTGTCTCCGGTCGAAACACTCAGGAAGTTTCCGCCGCTGCTTGTCGATGCCGTCGCGCCGGAAACGTTCAGGGTTGCCGCGCTGCTGCCCGAATTCGACACTGTGAAAGTTTGCGTGACCTTCGCCCCGCCGGCCACTCCGGTCAGGCGGAGCGGCGAGGAACCGTTAAACTGCAGGATCGGTTGTGACGTTACATGCAGTCTGACGGCAACGTTCTTGTCGTCCGCCGGATTCGCGCCCCCGGTCAGGTTGATCACTCCCGTGTAATCGCCTTCCGGCTGCCCCGGTTGCGAGGTCGTCGTCACAAGGTAGGGATAGAAAAAGCTGAAGCTGCCATTCAGAGACACGGCCAGCCAGGGCCGGCCATCGTTGGTGCTGAACGAAGTCGCTTGCGCTTGTGAAGGCAGTGGCCGCGTCTGTGTTCCGCCATTCGGGGCTACATAGAAATCGAGAGATCCGGGTACTCCGCCGATCGTTACAGTCACGGAAATCGTCTGCGGCGCATCAATCGCTCCCGGCGCGTTCACCGTCACAAATTCGGTGTAAGTTCCGGACGCCAGCGCCGAGCGTATTGAGCGAAATCTGCACCGCGCCATTGGAAAGAGAGGGCGTCAGCCAGCTCGCCGAAGCGGACGTGCTCAGAGAAAGATTGCCATCACCGATATTCGTGATCTGAACCGTCTGCGTCGGTCCGTTCGTTCCCGCCCCGATATTGATTGGGCCCAGAGCGGTGGTGCTCAGCTGTAATTGCGGCGCTGCATGCAAGGTGGAGACGGCAACCGCCGCCAGAAGAAGCCAGCGTCTTAATTCCATTCCAAAACCCCTTTTCGATAAGCCCATAAATATCCGGCGGACAGAATTCCTAAAAACACCGCTACTTCGCCTACGCCGAACCAGCCCAGGGCCCGATACCGGACCGCCCAGGGAAACAAAAACACCGTCTCGACATCGAAGATAACGAACAGAATCGCAACCAGGTAGAACCTGACATTGAATCTCCCGCGCGAATCCGTCGCAGATTCAATGCCACATTCGTAAGGTTCACCTTTCACCCTGTTTGGCCGCGAAGGCCGCAACAACTTAAACATCGAAAGGCTGGCTACGGGCAAAAGCACTGCCATGATCAGGAAGACGAAAAAAGGAAGGTATTCTCGCGGCATTAATACGTCAGCCCGAGTTTATGCAGTGTCGCGCCGGGCTCATCGCCTTCGAAACGGGTCAACTCTCCCTTCTCATGCCCATTTTCTAACGCCACTCCACCGGGTGTTCCCTTCACGCTAAACGTCTTCTTCAGCAGCGGCCAATCCGTCGAAAGCGGCTTATTCAGCCCTGACTTTCTTCATGAACGCAGCTCCAAATTGCGGCTCCGTCACGGCCACGCCGATCACCCGCGTATCGCCCCAATTCATGGCCGAAAGTTTCCGCGCCGCGTCCAGGCAATGCATGCAGGCCGGATCGAAGAAGTACAAAAATACCTTGCCTGAAGCCAGGCTCGTGTCCTTGCCATCCACAACGATCGTCGCCGGGGCGGGCGTACCTGTAGCGCGCGTCGAGGAGATCCCAAACGAAGCTGCCGCAAACAAAGCAATCGACCCCAGCACCATCGCCGGCACCCGCAAACCGCGAGGCCGCATCGCCCAGATTCCGGCGATCGCCGCCAAGAGCAACATCACGCCATCACCGATGAAAAATCCAGGCCCTACCGCGCGTTTCACCCAGGGGAAACAACTGCAATCCGCGCCTTGCAACTCGCGGTAAAAATAGCCGATATAGATCATGAAAAACACCAGCAGCCCGGAAGCCAGCAGCGCTCCCCAGCGCCGGTAACGCGGAATCAGCACCAGCACTCCCGCGAACGTCTCCGTCATCCCCAGCCCGATCGCACCCGCCAGGCTCAGCGCTTCCGGCACTTTCGCCTGGGCCATTTTCACGGCGGCCCCCGTGGGATCGGTGAGCTTCCAGAGACCCGATACCAGGAACAGCAGTGCCGTCAACACCGCCGCCGTTCCACCGATCCAAGTCTTCGAACTCATACCTTCTATGGTACATGCCATACTGAGCTTCATGCGATTTCTGATTGCGCTTGCCGCTGCATGCCTGCAAGCGCAAACGGCCGATCTGGTGATTCGGAATGCGAACATCTACACCGCCGATCCATCACATCCCAAAGCAACCACCATTGCGGTAAAAAATGGCAGAATTCTCGCCGTAAGCGACCGCTTCGAAGGCACGGCCGCCCGCACCATCGACGCGCATGGAGCGATGATGATGCCGGGCTTCATCGATAGCCACGGCCACGTAGAAGGCTTAGGCGATAGCCTGGAGACAATCGACCTCCGTGGCGTCAAATCCGAAGCCGAAGCCGCGGCGCTGGTGAGGAAGGCGGCTCAAAGCGCCAAGCCCGGAGAATGGATTCGCGGCCGCAGTTGGGACCAGAACCTCTGGCCCGGCAAGAACTTCCCGAGTAAGGCCAGTCTGGATGCGGCCGCGCCCGCGAATCCGGTCACTCTCTCCCGTGTGGATGGCCATGCTTCGTGGGTGAACCAGCGGGCGCTCAACCTGGCAGACGTCAATGGCAAAACCCCCGACCCCGCAGGTGGCAAGATCCTCCGCTCTTCCGCTGGCGACGCTACCGGCGTCCTGATCGACCGCGCCCAAGGCCTGGTCACAAACAAGGTTCCGGCGCCTTCGCTCGAAAAGATCCGCGCCCATCTGGCCCGCGCCACCCAGGAACTGGCCCGGCTGGGAATCACTTCCGTGCACGACGCCGGAGTCAGCGCGGCAAATGCTGGACGCGTACCGCTCGCTCGTCGCCGCTAATGAAATGCCCGTACGGGTCAACGCGATGATCGGCGGCGTCGGTCCACTCTGGAACAGCTTTCTTCAGAAAGGTCCCGAAATTGGGGACTACTTAACGGTCCGGAGCATCAAGCTCTATGCAGATGGCGCGCTGGGCTCACGGGGCGCCGCTCTGCTGGCGCCGTATTCCGACGACCCCACCAACACCGGCCTTCTGATCAATAAAGAAGACCTGATCCGCCAGGTGGCGCAGCAGGCGGTGAAAGCAGGCTTCCAGGTCTGCACGCACGCGATCGGCGACGGAGGGAATCGCGCGGTGGTGAGCGCCTACGCCGCTGTCCTCGAACCGGGGAATGACCACCGCTTCCGCGTCGAACATGCCCAGATCGTCGCTCCGGAAGATTTCGAACTCTTCCGCAAATACAAGATCATCGCCAGCATGCAACCGACGCACGCCACCAGCGACATGGGTTGGGCGGAAACCCGCGTGGGTCCGGACCGGATCAAAGGCGCATATGCCTGGCAGACGTTTCTGAAGTTAGGCGTCGTCGTCGCCAGCGGATCCGATTTTCCCGTTGAAGAAGTAAACCCGATTGCGGGCTTCTACTCCGCTGTGACCCGTGGCGGCTGGTACCCATCGCAAAAGATGAGCCGCGAAGAAGCGCTCCAGAGTTGGACCGCCTCGGGCGCTTACGCTGCCTTCGAAGAGAAAACCAAGGGCACCCTCACTCCCGGCAAAGTAGCCGACTTGATCCTGCTCTCCACCGACATCATGAAGGCCCCGGAGCCCGAGATCGCGCGCGCGAAAGTGACCCTGACGGTGGTAGGCGGCCGCGTGGCCTACCAGGAGTGACGCCCGTCCTGGCGTTCTTGCTGGCCGTGGGCGGGATCGCGGTCTTGAGAGATTCAGTGGATGTCATCCCGGCGAACGCTTGGCGCTATCAGGAGTTTAAAGTAGGTACAAAACTTCCAGCCGACCTCGATTGCACGTTCAAAGTCGATCCTCCGGCCCGAGCCAGAGTGGAACTCATGACTCGCGACAACTTGCGCGCGTTCCTCAGAGGGGAAGACCACGAACCGATTCTCAGCTCCACCTCCGGAACGCTGCACCAGGAGATCGGAATCCCCGGCGATTTCGCGTTGGTTATCGTTAACCCCGACAAAGCCGTAGCAGCAAGAGTCACTATGAAGGTAACTCTGGATACCACCGGCCAATCGTTGGTGAAAGAGCGATACGTCTCGCCTCAGAAAAGATTAGTCGTCATCCTAAGCAGCTTCGTAGGCTTCTTATTGATCATCACAATCTCAGCTCGTAAGCTTCTCATCGCGATGAAACGTCAGAACCCGTAACCAGATTCATCGCAAATCCTTGTACTTACGCAAATAACCGGCACTTACTCGACAACCATCACCTTCACCGCTGATCCCCGCCACACCCGTTCCGTCGCCTTCTGAAAGTCCCCCGACTTTGCATCCGGAATCGTCATGAACTTCTGCGGATTCCGGTCCGTTAGCGGAAACCAGGAACTCTGCACCTGCACCATAATGCGATGCCCCGGACGAAACGTGTGGCAAACATCGGGCATCACGAATTCCACCCGGGACTGCTCATTCGGCCGAAACGCCTCCGGCTTTGCGAAGCTATTCCGGTATTTTCCCCGAAACGGTTCCCCGCGCACCATCTGCTGGTAACCCGCCATATGGATGCGCGCCGGGTTCGGATCCGGATCTGGGTAATCGTTCGGATAAACGTCAATCAGTTTCACCACGAAGTCCGAATCCGTTCCCGAGGTCGAAACCGTCAGACTCGGAGTCACCGGTCCCGCAATCGTGACGTCATGATCCAGCGGTTCGGTCTGGTAAGTCAGCACGTCCGCCCGCCTGCTCGCGAAGCGCTGATCGTAAGTCATGTAATCCCCTGGCATCCCCGCGCCGATCTCTCCGGTAACCGGCACCGGATGCGCCGGGTCGCTTACATATTCGTCATAACCCTTCTCTCCGGCGGCTTGCTCGAATCGTAACTTCCCGCTCGCTCCCAGATACAAAGTCCGCGCCTGCGCATTCTTCGGCGGCCATTGCTCATATCGCTCCCACTGCCCCGTACCGGTCTCGAAAACCCAAGCCTTGGGAAACTTCACCTCCCCTTTCCCCTTCAGCTTCTGGACAAAGAACGGCAGCTCGATCTCTTTCCGAAAGTACTCCCCCGTCTTCGATCCGAAGTTTAAGTTGCCCAGCGTGTCGCCATCCCCGCGCGACCACCCGCCATGCCGCCAAGGACCCATTACCAGCGTGTCCGCCGCGCCGGCATTCCCAGCCTCCACCGCGCGGAACAGCTTCAGAGGCCCGGAAAGATCCTCGGCATCGAACCAGCCCCCCACGAACAAAGAAGCGGGAGTAATGTTTCGCATATGCGGCGCCAATGCGCGATTCGCCCAAAACGCGTCGTAGGTATCGTGCTTCAAGTTATCGTTCCAGTAAGTGTTCTTCTGCTTGAGATACTTCTCATTGGCGCCGGAAAGCGGCCCCATGCCCAGGTAGAACGCATACTCATCGGGGGTCCCCATGTCGAAGCGCTCGGCGTTCCGGTTAGGGCGTTCCGGCTCCGGCCCGCGGGGCTTGAAGCTTGTATAGAACCCAAAGTTCGCAGCCAGGTAAAACGCCCCGTTATGATAGGAATCGTCTCCGTTCCCCACATCGCCCATGGGCGCTTGCGGCGACGACGCCTTTAAAGCCGGATGCGCGTCGATCATGCCGAATGCCGTATAAAAACCCGGATAGGAGATGCCCCACTGTCCCACCTTCCCGTTATTCGCGGGAACGTTCTTCACCAGCCAATCCACGGTGTCGTAAGTATCCGTACTCTCGTCGAAATCTTTGGGCCCCGCGAACTTCGATTTATGCACCGGGACATCAACAAACTCACCTTCCGATAAGTACCGCCCTCTCACATCCTGGTAAGCAAAAATAAACGTCTCTTTCGTGAACAGGTCGCTCGGGCCCAACGAACGGGGATAATTATCCGCACCATAGGGCGCCACCGAATAAGGTGTGCGCTGCAGCATGATAGGCCACTGCTGCGTCCGGTCCTTCGGGACGTAGACGCTGGTAAAGAGCTTTACTCCGTCGCGCATGGGAATCTTAAAATCGTATTTCGTGTAATGCGACCGCGTGTATTCGGCCTGCTTACGAAGCTCTTCGGCCGGGTTCTGCGCCGTGCACACCCGGGTCACCATCACCAGGAAAAGTGTTAACTTCATCGGAACCAGATGGTAACAAATCGGTCCCTCAGCCGCCGCCTGTTTCTCGCCGCGGGCGCAACCCAACTGCTCTCCCAGAACCCTCCAAATCATCTTCTTATGGTGACGCAACCACAAGGGGACAGCATCAAGCACCATCTCAAATCCGCGGACCGCGAACGCATCCGCGCCCTTGCGGCCCAAGCCGTCAAAGCGGGGCCGTGGTCCGTCACCGCGTCCAGGCCCAAGGGTCTCTCGCTCAATCCCCACGAGTACTTCAGTGAAGGTCCCTACTGGTTCCCGGATCCTAAGAATCCAAACGGTCCTTATATACGCCGAGATGGCGACCGCAACCCGGACCGGTTCACCGCCAACCGAACCGCGCTGGGCGATATGTCCGGCGCGACCCTTGCGCTCGGCCTCGCGGCTTACCTCTTGGAAGACCGCGAAAAGATCCCCCACGCCCGCGACATCCTCACCCGCTGGTTCCTTGACCCCCAAACCCGAATGAACCCCGATCTCGAACACGGCCAAGCCATTCGTAACCGCAACGATGGCCGGGGCGCCGGCATCATCGATACTGTTTCGCTCATCCACTGCGTGCAGGGCATCCTGTTGCTCGAAGCCGCGGGTCTGGATGCCAAGACAGCCGCCGGCCTTCGGCAATGGTTTGCTGAATACCTTACCTGGCTCACCACCAGCACCAAGGGGCAAGCCGAAATGCGCAGCGGCAACAATCACATGACTTGGTGGTCCGCCCAAGCCGCCGCCTACTCCGTCTTCACGCGCAACACCCAACAGCAGAAGAAGATTTGGGATTACTACCGCACCGCGCTCCTTACCGAACTCCGGCCCAACGGCAGCGCTCCGCGTGAAGAAGCCCGCACCGATTCCCTCAGCTACTCCACCTTCAACGCCGATGCCTTCGCTACTCTTTGCCGCATCGCGCAAACCTCCGGCGTTGATCTCTGGGCCCCGCTCCAGCCCTTGTTCAATTACCTAATGCCGTTCGTCCAGCATCCGGATACCTGGAAGTTCCCGCAAAAGGCGGCTTTCAAACCCGACAGCCTTGTCTTCCCGGCGCTTGCCCCGCACAGCGCCGCTCTCAAAACGCTGCCCCGCGCCCATTCGCCCTGGGTCGTCTGGATCGATCTCATCACAAGCTCCTGACTGCCATAAACTGATTGAAGTGCTTCCCACGCTTTCCGAGATTCTCGATTCCCAAGACGCCTCCCTCTTCGCCGTCCGATCCAAAGCTCATGGCCCGCAGGGATCCGCGCCCATCACCGCCGAAATGCTGCTCCAGCGGCCTTCTGGCGATCTTTTCGGCTGGTCCCAAAACGCAGGCATGGGTTGGGACCCCGCGCGTTTGAATGGAAAGGAGTTTCTCATCCTCAGCACCCACGGAGGCATCCGCAAAGAGGACGGAACTCCCATCGCGCTCGGGTATCACACCGGTCACTGGGAAGTGGGGCTGCTGATGCAGGCCGCGGCGGAGGAGTTGAAACAGCGCCACGCCATCCCTTTCGCGGCCTATTGCACGGACCCCTGCGACGGCCGAACGCAAGGCACGCCCGGCATGTTCGACAGCCTGCCCTTCCGCAATGACGCCGCTACCATCTTCCGCCGCCAGATCCGCTCGCTGCCCACGCGCTCCGGCGTGATCGGCGTGGCGACGTGCGATAAAGGCTTGCCTGCCATGATGCTGGCTCTTGCCGGAACGCCGGATCTCCCCTCCGTCCTTGTTCCCGGCGGCGTCACCCTTCTCTCCGATGAAGGCGAAGACGCAGGCCGCGTTCAATCCGTCGGTGCGCGGTTCGCCCACGGCGAAATTACGCTCGACTATGCAGCCGAAAATCTCTGCCGCGCGTGCGCCAGCCCCGGGGGAGGCTGCCAGTTCCTGGGTACCGCCGCCACCTCCCAAGTGATTGGTGAGGCGCTCGGCATGACGCTTACCCACGCCGCTCTCGCGCCCTCCGGCCAGCCCATCTGGCTCGATATGGCTCGGCGTTCCGCGCGCGCGGTTCTCTCACTGAGTGCCAAAAACCTCACCATGCGCGACATCCTGACGGATGCTTCCGTTCGCAATGCGATGCTGCTGCACGCCGCATTCGGAGGCTCTACCAACCTGATTCTTCACCTGCCCGCTATCGCTTTTGCCGCGAAACTTCGCCGCCCCACTGCCCAAGACTGGGCCCACACCAACCGAAGCGTTCCGCGCATCGTCGATGCCCTTCCCAACGGACCCCGCTCCTTCCCTACAGTTCAAGTCTTCCTCGCGGGCGGCGTGCCCGAAGTGATGCTTCACCTGCGCCGCGCCGGACTGCTTGAAACCAAAGCCCGCACCATCACCGGCGAGACGCTCGACACGGCGCTCGATTGGTGGGAACAATCCGAACGCCGCTTCGAACTTCGCAAGTGCCTGCAACAGCAAGACGGCATCGATCCTGGCGACGTCATCATGGACCCCGCGACCGCCAAGTCTCGCGGCCTGACTTCCACAGTCACTTTCCCGCACGGCAATCTGGCCCCGGGCGGCTCCGTTATCAAGAGCACATCCATCGACCCTACGGTCATCGATGCCGATGGCGTCTATCGCAAACGCGGACCTGCCCGCGTCTTTCAGACCGAAGCAGACGTGATCGCCGCTATCAAAAGCAACGGCCCCGATCAGGTGAAACCCGGCGAAGTCATTGTACTCATCTGCCGCGGCCCCCTTGGCTCGGGCATGGAAGAGCTGTATCAGGTGACCTCCGCCCTGAAGCACCTCAGCTTCGGGAAACATATCGCGCTCATTACGGACGCGCGGTTCAGCGGCGTATCCACGGGCGCCTGCATCGGACACATCACGCCCGAAGCGCTCGCCGGGGGGCCCGTCGGCAAACTCCTCGAAGGCGACATCATCGAAATCTGGGTCAATCGCACCTCGCTTGAGGGCGAAGTGAATCTGGTGGGCGAAGAAGGCCGCGAGTTCTCCCCGGAAGAAGGCGCAAAGGTCTTGGCCGGGCGGCCCATGCGCCCCGGTCTTGCCGCCGACCCACGCATCCCCGATGACACACGTCTCTGGGCCGCCCTCCAAAACGCCAGCGGAGGCACTTGGGGCGGATGCGTCTTCGATGTCGACGCCATAATCGAAAAACTCAGGTAGACAAGTTTCCATATTTCTACTAATGTAGAAATATGGCGCAAACGGAAGTCGCAAAATACGCGGACATGCTGGCTGCGATGGGCACGGAACCGCGGCTGCGCATCATGCAGCTGCTCCTCTCCGCTCATCCCGAGGGCATGGTCGCAGGCGAGATTCAAAGCGAACTCGGCATCCCGAATTCCACCCTTTCGCATCACCTGGAAAAACTCAAGAACGAAGGTCTGGTGAACGTTCGCCGGGATAGCACTTTCCTCTGGTACACCGCCGCTACAGATGCTCTGCAGGAACTGCTCGGCTTCCTTTACGCCGAGTGCTGCACACGAAACAAGGCAATCAACCCGAAGACCATAACGCAAACATGCAAATAGAAGAGGACACAATGCAAATCAAAGACGTGATCAAAGAGAAGTACGGACAAGCGGCCACCCGCGCCGCTGAAGGCCAAACCAGCACCTGCTGCGGCGGCTCTGCCTGCTGCGGCCCTGAATCCTGGGACCCCATCACCGCCAACCACTACGATGAGCAGGAGCAAGCCGGCGTACCGGCCGAAGCCATGCTCGCCTCCCTCGGCTGTGGCAATCCCACTGCGCTGGCCAAGCTGAACGCCGGAGAGGTGGTGCTCGATCTCGGCTCCGGCGGCGGCATCGACGTGCTATTGTCCGCGAAGCGAGTCGGGCCCACCGGAAAGGCCTACGGCCTCGACATGACCGACGAAATGCTTGCGCTCGCCCGCCGGAACCAAGAGAAATCTGGCCTGCAAAACGTCGAGTTCCTAAAAGGCGAAATCGAACACATTCCCCTGCCCGACAATACCATCGACGTCATCATTTCCAACTGCGTGATCAACCTCTCCGGCGACAAAGATTCCGTACTCCGTGAAGCATTCCGCGTCCTGAAGCCGGGCGGCCGCTTTGCCGTCTCCGATGTCGTCGTTCGCGGCGAGGTTCCTCCAGAAGTGAAACGAAGCATGGAGCTCTGGGTGGGCTGCATCGCCGGCGCGCTGAGCGACTCCGAATATTCCGCCAAGCTCACCAAGGCCGGTTTCGAATCGATTGAGATGGAACCGACCCGCATCTATTCCATCGACGACGCTCGCCAGTTTCTTGCCGGAGAAGGCATCGATGCCGATGCCATCGCCCCACAAGTGGAAGGCAAATTCATCAGCGCCTTCATTCGCGCTGTCAAACCAGTTTCGCGGGAGTGCTGTGGCCCGGCGTGCTGTAGCTGAGGGCTTGGGCACTTTTCGTAAGAGAATATTCCCAGTGAAGCTCGAAGGCCGCCACGTCAACATCGCTCCACTGCGCGCTCACCATACCGATGCCCTGTGGGGCGCCCTCCAGGACCCCGAAACTTACCACCTTTGGGACTACCTTTTCGACGGCCCCTATGAAGACTTGCAGAGTTTCTCGGAATCCATCGACCGCAAATCGAAATCTCAAGATCCGATCTTTTACGCCATCGAAGAGGCTGCGACGGGCCGCGCGCTGGGCCACGCAGCCTACATGCGCATCGAGCCACACCATCGCGTGATTGAAGTCGGCTCCATTCTCTACACTCCAGCCCTTCAACGTACGGCCGCCGCTACGGAAGCCATGTATCTTATGGCCCAGCACGTGTTTGAAGACCTGCAATACCGCCGCTATGAATGGAAGTGCAACGCGCTCAATCTGCCTTCCCGCCGCGCCGCGCTTCGGCTGGGCTTCACTTTTGAGGGCATCTTCCGCCAGCACATGATCGTAAAAGGCCGAAACCGCGACACCGCCTGGTTCTCAATGCTCGACACCGAATGGCCCGAACGCAAGATCGAATTCGAGCGCTGGCTGCACCCCTCCAACTTCGATTCCGAAGGCAACCAGCTCACCGCATTAACCCAAAAATAACCGCGATCTGTTAGAACCGAAGTATGCAATATGTCCGCCTCGGCTCCACGGGCCTGAAGGTTTCAAGAATCTGCCTGGGAACCATGACGTATGGTTCCAAACAGTGGCGCCAATGGGTGCTTGAAGAAGAAGAGTCGAAGCCCTTCTTCCGCCGCGCAATCGAACACGGCATCAACTTCTTCGATACCGCCGACATGTACTCCGTTGGAGCCAGCGAAGAGATTACCGGCCGCGCTCTGAAAGAATTTGGTCCCTCGCGCGACAAAGTCGTGATCGCCACCAAAGTCTTTAACGCCATGGGGGACGATCCCAACCTGCGCGGCCTCTCGCGCAAGCATATCCACCATGCTATCGACGACAGCCTGCGCCGCCTGGGCACGGACTATATCGATCTTTACCAGATCCACCGCTTCGACTACGAAACGCCCCTTGAAGAGACTTTGGAAGCGCTCGATCAGGTGGTTCGCCAAGGCAAAGCGCTCTACATCGGAGCCTCGTCCATGTTCGCCTGGCAATTCGGCAAGATGCTGGCAACTTCGCGAGAGAACGGCCTTGCCAGATTCTCAACGATGCAGAACCACTATAACCTCATCTACCGCGAAGAAGAGCGCGAAATGATCCCACTCTGCCGCGAAGAAGGGGTCGGCCTGATTCCGTGGAGTCCGCTGGCAAGAGGCTTTCTGGCCGGCAACCGCACCAAGGAAGACCACGGGGAAACGGTCCGTGCCAAGACCGACGACTACGCCCAAAAACTCTACTATCAGCCCTCAGATTTCACCGTCGTCGAGCGAGTCACGGAGATCGCCAAGCAGCATGGCGTCTCGAACGCACAAATCGCGCTCGCGTGGGTGCTGGCGCAACCCGGCGTCTCCGCCCCCATCGTCGGCGCAAGTAAACTGCAGCAGCTGGATGAAGCGATCGCCGCGCTGGACGTGAAGCTCACGCCCGAAGATCTGCGCCTTCTAGCGGAACCGTATCAGCCCCACGCCATTCTGGGGCACTCCTAAAAGACGCTTCGGCCCCAAAGCCCGCCGAACAAAGTTCGGGCCATAATCTGCACGTCGAGCCAAGGCGACCAGCCTTCGACATACTCTAAATCCAGCTCCACGCCGCGGCGCGCCTTGGCTTCCGTATGAATTCCGCCGCGCATCCCATTGATCTGAGCCCAGCCGGTAATCCCCGGCTTCACGCGATGCCGCGCCGGATAGTTCTGCACCGCTTCCGGATAAATCTGCTCGCCAACCAGCATCTTCGGCACATGCGCCCTTGGCCCTACTACCGCCATCTCCCCGCGTAAGACGTTGAACAACTGGGGCAGTTCATCGATGCTATGCTTCCGCAGGAAACGGCCCACGCGAGTCACCCGTGGATCGTTCTCCAATGTCCCTCGGGAGCCGTCATCGGTTGGGTCGAGCCTCATGGAACGAAACTTCAGCAAGTCGAACTCCCGATGATTGAACCCCACCCTCCGCTGCCGAAATAAGACCGGCCCGGGACCTTCCATCCGAATGGCGATCGCGGCTGCCAGCATGATCGGCGAGCAGACCAAGATTCCGACTGCCGCGACGAAGTAATCCTCAATGGCCTTCAACATCGCATGGCCGCCCACTAAGGGCCGCCGCGCCACCTGCAGAAACGAATAGCCGTCCATATTCCGGAACTGCACCCGTTTCACATTCAGCCAGCTGATATCCATCAACAGCAGAATCTCCGCAGGGATAGAGTTCAGCTTCTGCATCATGATGGAGATCCGCTCCTGGGCCCGCATCGGCAACGCCACGACAATCGCGTCGATGTGGGTTGTCCTCGAAATCTGAATCAGCCGGTCGATTCCCTTCGTCACGGGAACGCCGCGAATTTCTTTCTCGCATCGTTCGGCGCGTTCATCGAAGATCCCGACGATCTCGAAAGCCCCATGGCGCAGCCGGTCATTCGTCAGATGTTCCACTGCCGCAACCCCTTCTTCCCCCGCGCCCAGGATCGCGACGCGATGGGTCAGGACTCCCCGCCGCCGCAAGTGGTCGACAATCATGTGCGCAATCCACCGCGTCACGCCAATCGCAAGAATCGCGGTGACACTCCAGTGGACAAACCAACCGACCGAGTTTTCACCCGGATGGAAAACACGCGCGAAGACCCAAATCACCGCGCTGCCCACCGCCAGCCCCAGTACGATATCCAGGAACTCCCAGCGCAAGGAATTGTAGCGGTCCCACCGGTACACCCGCCGGTTCCCGCCAATTGCGCGATACGGAAAAATTGCCACCAGCGACATCAGCAGGCTCTGCGCCAACGTCATCTGCGTATCAGACAACCCGCTCACCAAGCCGGCCAGGCAAAGGCAAAACACATCGCATGCCTTGACACACTGATCAATCAGGCCATGCGTAACTATTGAATCTTTCTGAGTTTCCATGCGGGGCAGTCAGTTCGGTTCGGAACTTGTAGTGCCCAGCAGCCGCCCAACTTCTCACGCCATCGCGTTCAGCGTGATGGCGAAAGTATCTTCCAGATCGTAGAAGATTCCGTGAACCGTTCCTATGCCTTCCGCAATGGTCAGCTTGCGATTCAGGACGTCGCTGGCGAACTTTGGATTCGCCACCGCTGCCCTGCGCTTCGCAATGGCGCGCATCTTCGCGACTTCATCGTCGCCGGGCTGAAAGTCCGCCAGGATCTGGCTCTTCACGATTGCGCCGATGCTGCCGTTTTGCGTGACGATATCGAACATCAACGCCGCCGCGCGCTCCGACTTGAGGCCGTACTCCTCGCAGAGGGTCAACGCCGCCGCAAACCTCTGGCGAACCTGCGCTACCTGAACGTCCTGGAACTCCGACGTCTGTCCCAGAGCTTTCAGCATGCCTTGCCAAGGTTCTTGCACCATGCCTCGATCCTGAATGGAGCGCGCGAAGGCGAGTTGCTGATCGAGCGGCGCTTCTCCCAGCGACTGCACCACGGCAAACCTTTCGTGGAAAATGCCCTGGCACAAAACGGGCTGCTGCTCGAAGACATCTTTCAAGAGTGCCTGCAAGGTGTTTTGCCCCAGGTTCCACTGGAGCACGCCGAAGCTGATACCTTGCCCATCGAAATCGCCCGTCAGCGCGGAAAAGCAATCCGGCGGTTGATGGTTCGTTTCAAAAGACCCGGTCAACGCCAGGCAACGGTGAATCAGCGCGGCGGACGCAAGCGGCGAGACTGGCAATGACTGGCCAGGGAACAACGCCGACCAAGTGACGCCATCCACAACGCCTGTCGCGGTGATCCCGTGGGTTTTCTGAAACGTTTTAACCGCGCCCTCGGTACCGCCGCCGAATCTTCCATCCACAACACCGTGCAACAAGCCCCAGCTCAGAAAGCTTTTGCTGCAAAGTTCGGACCGGATCTCCCGACATTCCTAAGCGCACGAACATAACCGAGTCTCCCGGCCAGTGATCTTAGCATGCGAATTCCTGCCCGATTTGGGTCAAACAAATGCGGTCCGTATCATTTCCAGCCGCGTTCAGCAGCCGTTCGATGGGCTCCGTTACCGGCTCCCTGCTCAGTTCGAATGTCTGGTGATGAACCGGCAGCACGAACCGCGCTCCTGCGTCGTCGGCCATCCGTAGCGCTTCTTCCGGATTGCAATGAGCGCGAATCCAGGGGTTGTAAGCGCCAATCGGCATAATCGCCAGGTCGATCGGCCCCAGGGCACGCAAGGGCCTGAACGTATCCGTCATCGCCGTATCGCCGCCGAACAGCACCCGGTAGCGCCCCGATTCCAGCACATAGCCGTTGTAGCCGCGATAGGTATCGCTTTGCATCCGAGCGCCCCAGTGTTTCACCTCGAACGCCCGCACGGTCAGCGGACCTACCCGCGCGCTCTCGCCCCAGCTGAGTTCCCGGACGGATTCGTACCGCTTCGTGCGCAACAGATCGCTGGTCCTGCTTGCCGTGATGACCGAGGTCTCCCGGTTCTCCAGAGCACGCAAAGTCGGCAGATCGAAGTGATCCATGTGCGCGTGTGAAAGCAGGACCAAATCCGGCTTGGGACATGCATTGAGACGCGCCGCAGGTTCCACCAGCCGCTTCAAACCCAACGTTAACGGTCCCACGCTCACGCCGATCCGGTTGCTGAAAACCGGATCGGTCACGATGGTGAAGCCATCGATGCGGAGCACAACCGAACTATGGCCTATCCAGGCTGCATACAGTCCGCTTCCCGTCCAACGGTGGAAATCGGGATGGTAAGGCGCCGCCAGAACCGGGCGCTTCATATCCGCCCGAACGCGTTCTACTAACAAAGGACCAAAACGGAGAGCGGCTCTGGGAAGCAAAAGCGCGGACACAACTCTTTGGATGCGCCGAACCGCCGTTTAGTCTCGTCCGCGAAAATACTGCAGTTCCCGGCGGTCCCGCTTTGAAGGTTTGCCTTCGGGAAGCATGCCGGCCGACATCATCGCCTTTCGCTCTTCCATCGCTCTTACCCGAGCTTCCTGGCTGGCGTCGGTCTCGCGATATAACGTCTGCGCCACCGCCGCGGGCCCTCGAATCTCACCCAATATCAGCACTTCCACCTGATACTCCCCGGCCTCTGTTTTGATCCGGAGGGAATCCCCGAGGCGCACTTCGCGCGAAGGTTTAGCCGCAATCCCGTTCGATTCGATCCTTCCCAGATCGCAAGCTTTCTGCGCGATGGCGCGCGTTTTGAAGAAACGCGCCGCCCATAACCATTTATCGATTCGCAAACCGCAAACTCAGAGCGCTTCGCCAAACTGATCGCCATAGCATGACGCCGACAGAATATCACAGTGAGAATTCCAGGCCTCCGCGCCACTGTCATAGAGCCCAGCGTGTCTCCTCCTCTCAATCCCGTTACCGAACCCATGGAACTTCCTTCCCTAGCTTCCGGGAGTGCTTTCGCAATTCATCCCGACATCATGGATGAAGGCGTCCTGGTCTTTGATGCGCAGCGGAAAATCCACCACGTCAACCAACGCTTTTGGAGCCTGCTTGAAAATCCCCCAGGCTCTCCTGCCGCGCCGCGCGGTCTCTTGCTGACTGTCCGCCCGCTTGCCTCCCAATCTTTCGCTGCAGTTTTCGAGGAGGATCGCCGCGCTCAACGCTCCGCCCCGCCCGCCACTCTCGATTCCGCGAACCGCGACCCGCTGACCGGCATTCCCAACCGCGCGTTTTTTGAAGAAGCCGTCGAGGTACGCTCTGAGCCGCACGCCACCAGCACCTTTCTCCGTCATGCTCATCGACCTGGACCGCTTCAAGGCCGTGAACGACACGCTCGGCCACGCGGCGGGCGATACGCTGCTGCGCCTGGCAGCGGAACGCCTTCAATCGGCCGTTCGAATCGGAGATGTGGTTGCCCGCTTCGGGGGCGATGAGTTCGCTGTGCTCCTTGATCCCTCGCCCAACGCGGACGAACCTGCTCGCATCGGCCGCCGCATTCTCGATCTTGTCCAACGCACCTACCTGATCAACGGCCAGTTGGTGAATATCGGCACCAGCATCGGGATTGCGCAAGCGCCCGAAGATGGCGCCGATTGCAAGATGCTGTTGCGGAACGCCGACCTGGCGCTTTACCAGGCCAAGGATTCGGGCCGTGCTTCTTTCCAATTCTTCGACATTGGCATGGAAAGGCGGGCCCTGGAACGCCGCGCGCATGAACTGGACTTGCGCAAGGCGCTGGTCCTTCACCAGTTTGAGCTCCACTATCAACCACAGGTGGGAGCGCCGGGCCAACGCCTGATCGGCTTTGAGGCCTTGATTCGTTGGCGTCATCCGGTGCGGGGCCTACTCCCGCCCAATTCGTTCCTTCCGCTTGCGGAAGAGATCGGTGTGATTGTTCCGATCGGGGAATGGGTACTTCGAACCGCTTGCCGCGAAGCGATGAAGTGGCCCAGTGGGATTACGATCGCGGTGAACGCCTCGCCTCTCCAGTTCGAAACAGGCAATTTTGCGGAGTCCGTCCGTCACGCCCTGCAATCAACCGGGCTGCCTGGCGAGCGCCTGGAAATCGAGATTACCGAAGGCATTCTGCTGCGCAACGACCAAGCCGTTCTCAAAGCCCTTCACCAGCTTCGAGAGATGAAGGTCCGCATTGCCATGGACGATTTCGGCACAGGTTATGCCTCACTGAGCCAACTGGCGCGCTTCCCGTTCGACAAGATCAAAATCGATCGCTCTCTCGCCGGCTTTGAGGGGGACAACCTAAAACAGAGGGCTATCGTTCGCGCGATCACTGCCCTGGGGGAGAGCCTGGGAGTTTGCACGCTGGCCGAAGGATGCGAAACAGAGGATCAGTTGGAGCGCCTCCAAAGCGATGGCTGCGCCTCCGTGCAGGGCTACCTTTTCGGTAAGCCGGTACCCGCCGAACAGGCTATGGACATTATCAGGCGTCTCTGTTCGCTACCGACGTAACTTTGCTGCGCTGAGCTCGGGAATCACCGGAGCCTTGAAGCCGAATCGGCGTTCGATGCCGTCTTTGCCCAGAAGCCGGGCGGCGAACAACGAATTCTCGCCATTCTTGAGGCACTAGTGGTCAACGAAATCGAATTGGGCCTGCCGGACGCCGCCTGAAGCGGAAACGCGCGACGGTTCCCAGCGAAGCAGATCATCGCAGGAGTAGAATCCTGTTAAGGATCTACTTCATGTCCGGGACGACCAGAAGACAGTTTCTCTCCGCCGCAGCAGGGGCCGGGATGTTATCCGCCGCTCCCGTTTCCCCCAATAGCCGCATCCGGCTTGCCGCTATCGGGCTTGGCATAATGGGCAACAAAGATTGCGCTACTGCTCTCAAAGTCCCCGGTGTGGAACTGGTCGCCGCTTGCGACCTTTACACCGGTCGACTGGATGCCGCCAGGGAGAAGTACGGACCGAATCTCGCAGTCACCAAAGACTACCGGGCGTTGCTCGATCGCCGCGATATCGATGCCGTGATCGTCGCCACCTGCGACCGTTGGCACGCCCGGATCGCCAGCGAAGCCTTGCGCAAGGGCAAAGCGGTTTACTGCGAAAAGCCTATCGTGCGCGACATCAGTGAAGGCTTGGGCGTCATCGCCGCGCAGCGCGAGACCAACGGGATTATGCAGGTGGGAAGCCAGTGGGTCAGCAGCGTGGTTTTCCAAAAGGCTCGCGAACAATTCCGCGCCGGAGCCATCGGCCAGCTGAACTGCATCGAAGCGTCCTATGACCGTCAAAGCGCGCTGGGCGCCTGGGAGTACACTATGCCCACGGATGCTTCGCCCCAAACGGTCGATTGGGACCGTTACATCGCCGACGGTCCAAAAATTCCCTACGATCCCAAGAAGTTCTTCTGGTGGCGCAATTATCGCGACTTCGGTACCGGCGTGGCGGGCGATCTGTTCGTCCACCTGATCTCTGGCGTCCACGTAGTGACGGGTTCCGAAGGACCTACGCGGATCTTCGCATCCGGAGAGACGGCGTATTGGAAGGACGGGCGGGATGTTCCCGATGTGCTTACCGCCATCATGGATTATCCCCAAACGTCCACGCATCCCGCGTTTCAGCTCACCTTGCGCGTCGATTTCGTGAGTGGCAGCGGGGAACGTTCCGTCACCCGTTTTATTGGGAGCGAAGGCGTGATGAACATGAGCTTCCGGAATTTCACGATCACGCCACACAAGATGCCCAAGGCACCTGGCATCGGCGGATGGGACGCGCTGGACACCTATCCCAAAGCGATGCAGGCAGACCTGCTCAAACGCTACGACGAACGATACTCCAAAGCCGACAAAGAAAGCCCGGCAGGCGCTCCTCTCAGCTTTGAAGCTCCCGCTGGATACAACGAGCATTTGGATCACTTCACGAACTTCTTCGATGCCATGCGGGGCAAAGCTACCTTGAATGAAGGACCGGAGTTCGGCTTCCGCGCCGCTGCCCCCAGCCTGGCCTGCAACAAGAGCTACTTCGAACGCAAGGTCATTCTTTGGAACCCGCGCACCATGCGAGAACCTTCGCTAACCTAGCAAGATGGCGAAGTTCTTACTGGGGTGCATCTTCACCCTGCTGGCGATTGGCGTAGGCGGCTACCTGTATCTGAAAAATGGGCAACCCCCCGTCGCCACAGCCGACTCCGCGTTCCCTATGGAAGCGCAGATTGTTCACATTCCGCTGAACGCCAGGATCGATCGCGAGAAAAAGACCGCGCCCTTTGCCGCCACGGACCAGACCAATGAAGAAGGCGCGCGCCTTTACAAGAGGGAATGCGCCAGCTGTCACGGCGTGCCCGACACCGATGTCGCTTTCGCCAAATACATGTTCCCGACTACGCCGCAGCTTTGGAAGAAGCACGGCAAGGGAGTGGTGGGCGTAAGTGACGATGAAGCCGGTGAAACTTACTGGAAGATCAGCAACGGAATCCGACTCTCCGGCATGCCCGGGTATCAGAAGATTCTTTCTGAAACGGAGATGTGGCAAATCGCGCTGCTTCTAAAGAATGCGGACCAAAAACTTCCCCAATCCGTCACCGATATACTGATGGCCCAAGCCCATTAAACCTGCCTCCAGGTAACTAGAAAAATTCTCTTCGTATTTCCTTGTTTGTTACTTTCCTGTAACTTTGCGTTGCTACACTCGTTTTACTCGTTTCGTAGCTCGCCCTTGTTTTGTGCGTGGGCCATTGCTGTCTCAAGCACGAAGACTCGGAAAAAAAGGACCGTAACCAATGAACCGTTTCTTGAACTCTTCCGCCCAAGCCCTGCTCGCACTCGCGTGCGCCGCTATCGCAATGTCTCACGGCAGTAGCTTGTTCGCTCAGAACACCGGAGGCACTCTTTCGGGCACGGTTATCGATCAGGCCAACAAAACGATTCAGGGCGCGATCGCCACCGCAAAGCTTGAGGGCGGGTTGGTCAGTGGGACGGCGACGACGGACGCTCAAGGTAAGTTTTCCCTTACGGGCCTTAACTCTGGAAACTACACGCTGGAAGTTACGTCTCCCGGGTTCGGACGGTACTCGCGTCCCGGTGTGCCCGTTTCCAGCGGCAGTTCGCAGGACCTTTCTATCGTATTGAAAGTAGATGCCATTTCGCAGTCCGTTTCCATTCAGGAAACCGTGGTGCTTGCGGCTGAACTTGCGCCGCAAGGCAATACGCTTGATGCGACATCGGCCAAAACGGAAATCACCAGCGCCGTTATCCAGAACTTCATGGCGCCGGTTGCCGATTTCGCTGAAGTGATTGAGCAAGCTCCCGGTACCTTCAGCACGAATTCGAACGGCATTGGCTTGGGGCAGGGTAAGTCGTTCTTCCGCGGCTTCGGCGATGGCCAGTACACCATTACCTTCGATGGCATTCCGTTCGAAGACACCAATTCTCCCACCCACCACTCCTGGGCCAGCTTTCCGACACAGTGGATTAGTTCCGCCGAGATCGATCGCAGCCCCGGCCAGGCATCTAACTTTGGTCCGACTAACTTCGGCGGATCCATCAACTTGCGGTCTCCCGAACTACAGGCGGATCCCGACATCCGGGGCACCTTCACTTACGGCTCGTTTAACACCAAGCTCTACTCCGTAGACTTCGAATCCGGCCTACTCGGCCACAAGAAGCAGGATGCCGTTCTTTTTAACGTCAACGCGCTAACTTCCGATGGCTATCAGACTTACAATCGACAACAGCGCGATGCGGGATACGGCAAGTATCAACACCGCTTTTCGGACCGCACGACACTCAGCCTTTACGGCGGCGTTGTCGATATTTGGAACAACACACCGAACACGACAACCTCTACCCGCTCCCAGATTGCCCTGTTCGGGGATAACTTCCTTCAAACCAATACTCCCCTGCTGACAAACGGTACGCCCGACCCCTACTATTTCCGTTACAACACCTACCACGTCCAGACCGACTTCGAATATGCCGGCTTTCACGTCAGATTTGGGCCGGGGCTGGCATTTCGATACCAAGCTTTACACCACCCGTTACTGGAATAAGCAGTTTTACCAGAACGGCGGTACGGTGAATCTGACCAGCGCGAAACCATCAGGTGTCGATAAACTGAACGGTTACCGGCACGCGGGGGACACGGCCATCCTGAGCAAAGAGGCGAAATGGGGCATCTTCCGCACCGGTATCTGGTATGACTGGGCCTACACGGACCGCTACCAGGTTCCGTCGAACATTCTGACCCAAGTCAACACCCCGTTTGGCAATTTCCACGAACACTTCATCACTCAGTCCTACCAACCCTTTGCCGAGTTTGAATGGCATGCCACGCCGCGGCTGGTGGTCACGGCTGGAATCAAGGCCGCCGATTACAACATGCATCTGGAGCAATACCAGGACAACGGAAAGACGGTCGGCTGCCTGGGCGGCGTACTGACAACGTATCCGTCCACGGCCGGAATTTACGCCGGGGCGCCGCTCTGCGTGGGGGGAGCGCAGTTTGCGACTCACACCGTGAATTACAACAACTGGCTGCCCACGCTCACCGCCCGCTACCGTGTGTGGAAACAGTGGTCGCTCTACGGCCAGTTCGCGGAAGGCAGCGTGATTCCGCCGAGCAATGTGTTCGACGTTCCCGGAGGCAATGTGCTCTCGCCGCCTAAGCCGACTTTGGCGAAGACCTACCAAGCCGGATCGGTGCTGAAACTCAACCGCTTCACCCTCGATATGGATCTGTATTACATCCACTTCCAGAACGGCTATCAATCTTATATCGATCCCACGAACAACGAGCCTGTCTTTGTTGCCACGGGCCCTTCGAATACCAAGGGCTTCGAAGCTGAGAGCAACGTGGCGCTTGGCCACGGATTCAGTGTTTATGGCAATCTGACCGTGGGCAATGCCAAATATCAGACGGGCCGGAATTATCCGAACGGCGGCCGATGGGTGGCAAACACGCCCCGCAACGTGGAAGGGATCAGCGCACTGTGGCAGCACCGGAATTACGACATGGGCCTTACCTGGAAGCGCGTGGGCCAGTACTATCAGGACAATGGAAGCCTGCCCTATAAGATCAATGGCATTTCGGTTCCGTATCCGGTGGATGAGGCGATACAAGATTCAACCCTGGAACCTGCTGAACCTGTTCTTCAACTACACGGTGAAGACCAGTTCCCACTTCCGCGGGACGAAGATCCAATTGGCGTTCAACAACCTGGCAAACAGCCATAGCCTGGTGGGCATCACTCCCGGCACCGCCGCGACCGCGACCGTGCCTTATGTTCAAAGTCCGAACGACCAGCTCAACCTGCTACCGGGGCGCAGCATTTCCCTTACGATCACGGGCGGGTACGCGCCCCGGCGCTAGTATTTCTTACGGGGCCACGCCCGGTCTTGGGCTGACTTGCGCGCGCCTTGATATGTTCCGAAAACGTCGCGCCGACCGGGAGCAGCTAATGCCCGCGAACCGCCTAGAGATCCTTCGCCCTAGGTTATTATCGAAGCATGACGCGTCTACTCGAAAGCGCGCTCCGTCGCGTTGAATCTCTCTCCCCAGCCGAGCAGGACGCCATAGGCGCCCAGATTATTGAAACGATGGACGATGATGCGCAATGGCAACGAAGTTTTCGCGACAATCCGAATCCTCTTAGATTGCTAGCGCAAGAAGCAATCGAGGAACATCGCCGCGGGGAGACTCGACCGCTTGAAGAACTGACAGAGTGAAGTCCGTCACCTCGCGGCGCTTTCGCGAACTGTACGCCAATCTTCCGAATCACATTCGCTTACAAGCCCGCAAGGCTTACCAACTATTCAGAGCTAATCCTTCACACCCAGGGTTGAATTTCAAAAAAGTGGACCACGAAGGTAACATCTATTCCGCACGAATCGGCATTAGATATAGAGCCCTCGCGAGAGTCGATGGCGAGGAGGTCGTCTGGTTGTGGATCGGGCCACACAGTGATTATGACAAGATTGTATAGCTTGCCTCGGGCTTGCGCATTGGCGCGGCCCGGCTACCGGACGAAAGCGTCGCCAATGCTCACCCCGCGGGGTCGAAACCAGCCTAATCCAGGAATCGCCATTACGGAATCAGCAACTTAGTGGATCCGTGGAAGAACTCACGGCCTTACCTCACACCGTTTCCGTCTCTCGCAACCACTCCGGCCGCTTTAACACCTCTCGCGGTTTCGATCCATCCGGCGGGCCGATAATGCCATCCCGATGCATCATGTCCAGAATCCGCGCCGCGCGTCCATAGCCCAGCCGCAGTCTTCTCTGCAGCGTAGAGGTGGAAGCCTTGCCCATTTCGAGCACCACCCGCAGGGCTTCCTCGTACATCGGGTCCTGCTCTCCCATTGGCTCATCGTCGGCCGGCTCGCCATCGGTTTCCGGCGGGGCGATCAGGAAGCTCTGGTCATACTCCGGCTTGGCCTGCTGCTTCCAGAAATCCACCACCAGAATGATCTCGGCTTCGCCTACAAACGCACCATGCACGCGCGTCAAGCGGCTGCTTCCCGGCGGCAGGAACAGCATGTCGCCTTTGCCCAACAGATGCTCCGCGCCCATGATGTCCAGAATGGTCCGGCTGTCCACGCGCGTGGCTACCCGGAAACTAATTCTCGCCGGGAAGTTTGCCTTAATCAGGCCTGTAATTACGTCCACGCTCGGACGCTGGGTGGCCAGCACCAGGTGGATCCCCACCGCTCTGGCCATCTGCGCCAGCCGGGTTACGCTCTCTTCCACGTTCCGCCCTTCCAACATCATCAAGTCCGCCAACTCGTCGATCAGGATCAGAATGAACGGCAGCGGCTTCAGCTCTTCTTCGAGCGGATTTTCCACAAACAGGCTCGGCTCATCCAACATCTTCCGGACTTTCTTGTTGAACTGCTCGATGTTCCGCGCCCCATGCTCGGCCAGCAGGCGCAGCCGACGCTCCATTTCAAGTACCGCGTTTTTGAGCGCGATGGTCGCTTTGCGCGCATCCGTAATCACCGGCGTGAGCAGATGCGGAATGCCTTCGTACATCCCCAACTCGACGCGCTTGGGATCGATCATGATCATCCGCACGTCGTCAGGCGTGGCCTTATAAAGGATCGACATGACCAGCGAATTGATCATCACGCTCTTGCCCGACCCGGTCGAACCGGCAATCAGCACGTGCGGCATCGACTCCAGTGACGCGACCTTAATGCGCCCGTTGATGTCCTTGCCCATGGAAATGGTCAGGTGCGAAGGCGATGCCTGAAACTCCTCGCTTTCGAGCACCTGCCGTAGCGCAATAATCTCGCGCTTTGTGTTCGGCACTTCGATCCCGACGGTCGGCTTCCCTGGAATCCGTTCGATGATGATCGATTCCGCCTGCAAGCCTAAACAGAGATCCTCATTCAGGTTTGTGATGCGGCTGTACTTGATTCCGGCTTCGGGCTTGAATTCGAAGGTGGTCACCACGGGGCCCGGATTGATCTGTACCACGCTGCCCAGGACGTTAAACTCTTCGAACTTCGATTTGACGGCTGCCGCCGTGTTTTTCAACTCCTGTTCATCGAATGCACTCCGCGCGGGAGCTTCATTCAAGAAGGAAGTGGAAGGCAATTGATAGAGCGGATGCTCGGGACGCCGCACGGCGACGGGGGCGGGAACGGCCACCGGCTCCTCCTCCACCAACTGGCGGATCGGAATTTCCTCCGGTTCTTTGTTTTCGGCCGCGTCAACTGCGTCAAAAGTGGCGACAGGTGCCGCGACGGGGGCCGACATGGGTTCGTCCTCTTCCCAGGGAGCCAGCTCGTCCAAGATCGGCGGAGCGGGTTCCGCCACCACGGTCTTCGGGCGGCGAATCTTCTTTTCCACCGCAATTTTCGGGGGAGCCGAAGCACGCTTCAGGCGAGCAGCCTCCCGGCGCTTCCGCAGCCATTCCAGGGGACGCCGGAACCACCCGGCAAACACTTCGAGACTGAAGGCCGATACCAGGTAGACGGAAACGACAAAACAAGTGACCGTCACGATGATTGCGCCTACTTTGTTGAAGGCGGCGCGCAGCAGATCCGCGACCACCACGCCGGTGGCCCCGCCTAACGGAATCGCATGCTCGAACAGCCGGAGCTCCGGGGCTAAGCCAGCCGACGCACAGGCACTAAGGAAGAGGAGGACGAATCCGATCAGCTTGATGAGCGGAGCTTCGATGTGCTCGCTGCGCATCCATCGCCAGCCCAAGATAAACGCCACCACGGGAAATAGGAAGGCGGCCGCGCCAAAGCCTTGCAGCAACAGGTCAGCCGCAAACGCACCCATGGCCCCGGTCAGGTTCTGCGCCCGGGCAGGGCCGGCGGCGGTATCCCAGCTGGGATCCGTCACATGGTAAGAAGCCAGTCCTAACAGGACCAACAGGCCGAACGCAAGCAACAGGAATCCCGTCACCTCATTCAGGCGTTTTGATGTCGACGATGTAAAGAGCCTCATCCCGCTGGCTGTCGGAATAGGGCCAGAGCGATCACTATTATGCCAAATAAAACCCGATACGCCGCAAACGGAAGCAAAGAAGATTTCCGGACATATTTCATGAACAGCCCGATCACGATCGCGCCGGTGATCGCGCTGACCACGATGCCGACCGCGAACGGCATTTGCATCTCATGCGGAATGCCACCGGTCTTGCGAAACTTGAGCAGCGGCAGGACGGCCGCGCCCGCGATTAAAGGCGTCGAAAGCAGGAAGGAAAACCGCGCCGCCGCGTCGCGCTCCAGGTCCCGGAACAGCCCCGCCGTCAACGTCACGCCCGAGCGGGACACACCCGGAATTGCTGCCAAAGCCTGGGCGCACCCGATAATTGCCGCGTCCAGCCAATTCAAGCCGCTGAGGTCGCGCTTGTGCCGCCCCACGCGTTCGGCAACCGCCATCAGGATGCCGAACAGAATCATGGTGGTGCCGATCAGCATGAGGTTGCGCCATTCGTTCTCCGCGCGCTCTTTTACCAGGTATCCAAAAATCGCGCCGGGGATGGTGCCCAGCACCAGGAGCCAAAGGAGCATCTTGTTGCGCTCCAATTCCAGATTGTTGCCGACCTTGAAACCGAACGCACCCCCGATAATCTGCACCCAGTCCTTCCAGAAATACCCCAACACCGCGATCAACGTGCCAACATGAAGAGCGATATCGAACTCCAGGCCGGGGTCGGGCCAGTTCATAATGCGCGGCAGCACCTCCAGGTGCGCGGAGCTGCTGATCGGCAGAAACTCGGCCAATCCCTGAACAATTCCGTAGATGACCGCTTGTAAGAGATCCATAGGTAAGAATAGGCAAGTGTAACGCGCCCTTATGCCCAATACCAAAATCGTCGCAACCTTGGGGCCTGCCTCCGATGCCCCCGAAAAACTGCTGGCGCTAATCGCCGCCGGGGTAGATGTTTTCCGCCTGAATGCTTCGCACGGCGAATGGCCGGATCACGCCAGACGTATCGTCGCTGTGCGCGCCGCGGCGGCGGAAGCCCGTCGCCATATCGGCATTCTGCTCGATCTGCAAGGCCCGAAAATTCGCCTGGGCAAGTTCGAAAACGGAGGCTGCCAACTGGTGCAGGGCAGCCGCTTCACCATCACCACCCTCGAAACCCTTGGCACTTGCGACCGCGCCAGCACAGCCTATTCCGAGTTCGCGAAAGACGTCAAAGCGGGCGACCGCGTCCTGCTGGCCGATGGGGTAATTGAACTTCGCGCCCTTCGCTCCGATGGGGTTGAAGTCGCGTTTGAAGTTGTCGTCGGCGGGCCTATCAGCGATAAGAAAGGGATCAATCTTCCCGGGGTCCAAGTCAGCGCGCCCTCCGTGACCGAAGCGGACGAACGCAACCTGGCGGCCGGTTTGGCAGCGGGCGTCGACATGATCGCTCAGAGCTTCGTCCGTACCGCCGATGACGTTCGGCACCTGCGGTCTTTGATGGGCAAGCATATGGGCAAGCACGCTCCGCCGATCCCGATCATCGCGAAGATTGAAAAGCCCGAGGCTTACGAGAATATCCAGAGCATTATTGAAGAGGCCGAAGGCGTGATGGTGGCCCGTGGAGATCTGGGGGTCGAGACCTCGCTCGAACGCGTCCCACCGATGCAGAAGTCGATCATCCGGCGCGCCCGGCGCCAGGGCACGTTTGTGATTACGGCGACGCAGATGTTGGAATCGATGATCGAGAAGCCGACGCCTACCAGGGCCGAAGTGAGCGACGTGGCCAACGCGATTTACGATGGCACGGACGCGGTGATGCTGTCGGCTGAGACCTCAATTGGCGCGTACCCGGTGGAAACGGTGCAGTATATGACCAAGATCGCCAGAGAGGCCGAGCGCTCCATCAACAAACGAGGCTTTAACGAACCACCCAACGTCACCGATCAGACCGTGGCCGAAGTAGTAGCGACCAGCGCTTATCACGCGGCGCGGGCAGCCAAGGCGGCCGCGATCGTAGTCTTCACCAGAACCGGCCGGAGCGCCCGGCTGATCTCGCGCTATCGTCCCCCGGTCAGAATTTATTCCGTGACCCCGAGCGAGAAGGCCGCCCGAACGCTTTCCGTCTGCTACGGAGTGCTTCCGGTAATTCTGCCGGAGGTAAACTCGACGGACGAAATGCTGGCCCAGATGGACCACATGCTGATTGAGCGCCAGCTTTGCCAGACCGGCGAACGCGTGATCTTCGTAGCAGGGCAACCGGTGGGCTGCGCGGGGACTACGAACATGATGAAGATCCACACTGTCGGCGAGATTGATGCGGCCGCGGGTGAGTGACCCTCTTAGAACCTCGCAACGGCACCCTATTTGAAAAGCTTGCCGGCTTCCTTCACGCTAGCCCAACCGCTCATCCCGGCATCGCGAAATTTATCCATACCCTGCTTCGCGCCTTCTTTCGCGGCCGCAAACGCAAGCTGGCGCCGCTGCCGAAGAAATGCCCGCATAGTTCGCACTTGATCGCGCAGAATCCGTCCAGCAGGCGCGCAAGCAACAGCCATGGACTCCGCCACTGTACGATTCATCTTGACGCTTGCCCGATGCTCGCCGTCAACGGCCAGGCAGTCCGCCGCCAACGCCATTCCGTGGAAATAGAGAACGCCCGCCGCCAGAACTCCCTGCAGCAAATCGTTCGCAGCCGCTTCAATAAACATCCCGATATGCCGGAGCCCGAACGCACCGACGCTCATGCTCATCGTCGCCACCGAAGTTACTGCCGAGAGTCCTGGAATGGATACACCATGGAGGATCTCGTCCCAATCCACATCGGCGAGTGCGCCCGAGGCCTCCTGGGCAACATCGGCCCCCATCTCTACGCCGAGCGCAGCCTTTCGAATCGCAAGATTCAAATACAATGCGTCTTCCCGGCCCACATACGTGTTCAAGAAGACACTTGCCCCCGCGCGCTTCACCAACTCCATCCACGTCCGCAATGAAGGCCGTTGCCCCAGCCGCGTCAACACATGAAGCTGCAGCTCGAAAGCGGATGCAACGATCGTAAAGCTATCAAGCAAAGCGTTTCTGTTCAGGCCCACCACAAACCCTGTGGCAATCGCGCGTGCCGCGATATCGGTTTCGATGCTTTTCAAAATCGCGCTCGCCAGTTCGCAGTAGCCTTCACGCGTGTCACTGTGCCGAGTAAGTTCCGCGGAACGCCAGCCCGGTGAAGCGATCAAGTTGTCGAGATATGCACGCCGATTCTTTCGATCAGTTTTAAACGCAACGCCGCCCCAGACCGTCTCAAGTCTTCTGCTCCAGGCAGCTCGGTAAGAAACATAGCAAATCGCGACGACAAAAGCCGCCGCCGCGAAGACTGCCGCAATTCCGCCCAGAACCCAGTAATCCGGTCCATGAACCGGCGCGCTGAATCCAAGGGACAGCCGCAATGCGCGTAGGAATGCAATCCACTGCCTCGCGAGCTGCGCACAAGTGTTGGCTGTCCACAACAGCATGACCGCACAGAAAGCCCAGAGCAGATAGCCGAGAAAGCTTCTGCTACGGCTTCGAAGTGATGCCAGTGGTTCCACTACAGCGTCGGTGATTCCACCGATTTTCCTGGCGTTGGCCCCTTCAGATACTTATCGAACCAGTTCAACTCCTCCCACAACACATGCTCATGCGTTTCGAGCGCGCGATATCCATGCGCCTCCGCCGGCAGCATTACGAGCCGCACCGTCCCGCCGTTCCCGCGGATGGCCTGGTACAAGCGCTCGCTCTGGATGGGGAACGTTCCGGTATTATCGTCCGCTTCGCCGTGAATCATCAGGATCGGCGTTTTGATTTTGTTCGCGCTCCAGAACGGCGACATCGTCGTATAGACATCCGGTGCTTCCCAGAAGGTGCGCCGCTCACTCTGGAATCCGAACGGCGTCAGGGTCCGGTTGTAAGCCCCGCTCTCCGCAATCCCGGCATGGAATAGGTTCGTATGCGCCAGCAAGTTCGCCGTCATGAACGCGCCATAGCTGTGGCCGCCCACGCCTACGCGCTCACGGTCCGTCACGCCCATCTCGACAGCCTTATCGATCGCCGCCTTCGCATCCATCGTCAACTGCTGCAAGTAGGTGTTGTTTACGGTCTCCGGGTCGCCGATGATCGGCATCCCTGCGTTCTCCAGCACCGCGTACCCTTGCAGCACGAATAACTGGTGCCCGGCCAGGGTGGTGAACCGTTCGGTGGATCCACTGATCTGTCCCGCTGTATCGGCATCGTTGTATTCATAGGGATAAGCCCAGATCAGCGTCGGCAACCGCGTGCCCTGCTTATAGTTCGGCGGTAGATAAAGCGTGAATGAGAGCGGCACGCCATCCTCACGCTTGTAGGTCACCAACTGCTTGGTGATGCCGCGCAACTGCGGCGCCGGATCGGCATAGTGCGTCAACTGCTTCAAGTCCGCGCCGCTCTTGATGTAGTAGTTTGGGGGCTCCGTCGGGCTCTCGCGGAGAATCAAGAGCCGCGAACCCGCATCGTCCAGCACCGCCTCCAGAGTCTCGTATCCGTTGGAGGATTGAAACAGCCGCTCGGTCTTACCGGTCACCGTGTTGTAGCGGTCCAGAAAGGGTTTATCCCCCGCGGGCGAGGCTCCCAGCCCCGAAAGCAGAATCGAATCGCCCTGCTCCCCGATCACGCGCTTGCCATTGGGAAGCATCTTCATCACGGGTGTTCCGGCATCCTTATATCGATCCTGCTGGTTCCGCGCGAAGAGCACCTTTCCCGGTTGATCGGGCTTGCTCAGGTCGATCTCAATAGTCCGCAACCACCGCTTGTTGCGCTCATAATCTTCCACCAGAGCGAAGTTCTTGTTCTCCATCGGCTGCAAGCCGCGGAAGCGCTGCTCGGTCTCGAAGACCTCCTTCGGCTGGCCGCTGAAGGGCGGCCCTAACACGACGATGCGGTCGCGGTGCGTTGCTTTCTCTTTTGGATTGCCACCGTCCATGGCCTCCACCCAGAGCAGGGAAGCGCCTTCGCCCGGCAGCCACTGATAAGAGCGGGGCCCGACGCGCACGCCCTCAATCGGCACGCGATCGGCCAGCGGCAAACTGGCCACCTGGCGTTCCATTTTGCCGGTGCTACTCCAGATTTCGACATCGGTGGGGAACTCATTCATGGGATGTAGATACGAGAACGGCCGATGGATGCGCGCGACCAGCAGA
The DNA here is from genome assembly GCA_963795835.1 of Bryobacterales bacterium. Lineage (GTDB taxonomy): Bacteria > Acidobacteriota > Terriglobia > Bryobacterales > Bryobacteraceae > JALYXI01. The sequence continues at coordinate 246,360 of CAWCJC010000008.1, forward strand.
TGCTTTCCATCCGGCGCCACCTGCGCGGTTTCGAAAATTCCCGGCGTCCCGACCGGCGTGACTTTCAGGGACCCTGCATCCACCCAAGCCAGCTGCGCCGTCGCGTAATACTCGAACACGTCCTCGTCATGAGGGTTCGAGAGCATGTCCTCATAAGTTCGCACCGGACCGGCGCGCCCCACGCTCTCCTGCACATGCGGGCCCTTCGGTACCGTCTCTTCGGCGGGTGGGGCAGCGCGATGCTCCGGCACCGTCCTCACCAGCAGGGTACGATTGTCGCCCAGCCACTCCACTGCCGCTGTGCCTCCGCCGCGTGGACCGAAGCCCGCGGCGCGCACGCCATTGATGCGAATCCCTGGAACCTGCCGCACTTCGCCGGTAGCCGTGGTGGCGATCCATAAATCGATGGAATGCCCAGTCGTGTTCGTGAACGCAAAGTGCTTTCCATCGGGCGACCACACCGGCTGGCCCAATTTCACTTGCGCCGGCAGCTTCAAGGAAACCGTGGAGCCATCGGACAGCTTCTTCAATTCAAACGACGAGAAGTTGGGCGCCAGATGCAAGCCGTTGGTGTTTGCATCGATGCGCAAGCCGGCGAGCCGCAGCATGGGTTGCGAAACTTCCGCGATGGAGGGATACCGGACGGGCTGCACGAAGAGGGCATAATCGCGGGCGGGGCTGACGGAAATCATCGGCGTGGGCTTCGCCATCAGGACGTCAAGAACTTCTTTCGAAGGCTTCTGGTACGCGGTTTCAGCAAGGCACGCGAAAGGAACCGCGGCCAGTAACAGGCAGGCGAGAGGGCGGGGCATTATCAGCAAATTGTAGCGCCGTTATTACTTGCCTGTGAAAATTAGCGGCACGAAATCCGCCAGGCTCATCCGCCACACCGGCCAGGTATGCGCCCCCGCGTACGTGTGAAACGTTGCCCCGGGCACCGCCTCTGCCCACGCCTTTACGCGCGGATACTGCACGGTGGTGTCGTTATCGCCGCACGCTACCCAGATCAGCTTGCCCTTTGTGGGGTACTTCGCTGCGTCGAAATCGCGGGGCAGGCCAGGGCTGAAGATGCCGAGCGCGCTGAATAAGCCGGCATTCTTAAAGCCGGTGTAGATGGTGTGCCCGCCGCCCATGGAGAGCCCGGCCAGAACCCGGTTGCGCGGTCCGGGCGCGGTCCGGTACTTGGATTCCACCAGCGGAATGACCTCTTTGACCAGGTACTGCTCAAACAATTCGTTGTTGCTGACGGGGCCTCCGCGCGGTGCTGTGAACGGAACCGCGTGCCCGGCCGGCATCACCACGATCATCGGCCGGGCTTTCCCTTCCGCAATCAGGTTGTCCAGGATGAAGTTGGCGTGTCCCGCGTTGACCCAGGATTCCGGCGTGTCTCCGCTGCCATGCACCAGATACAAGACCGGGTACCGCGCCTGACTCTTCAGATAACCGGGCGGAAGATAGAGGGTGACACGCTCCGTCCGCCCCAGGACAGCAGACTTGGCCCACTCAGTAACGACCTCACCATGGGGCACGTCGCGCAATTCCCAGACCGCGGGCTGGCCGGCCGGAATCTCCACAAGACTTGCGGAAGTGCGCTGCCGCAGTTTGATGACAGGATTGACGGGGTCGGCAACGGCCACGCCGTCCAGGTTGAACCAGTACAGATGTCCATTCGCCTCAAGGGGGGCAGTCTGATAACTCCAAACCCCGCTAGCGTCTTTGGTCATCGCCTCCGGCTTCCCGATCGGCATCCAGTCGCCATAGACCGTCACGTTTGCCGCTTTCGGCGCCCGCACCCGGAACGTAACAGACCTATCGGAATGAACCTCAGGAGAGACCAACCCATCGGCAGGCGGAGTCTGCGCCACACCACCGAGTGCCAACAAGCCAAGCATCGCGATTCGAACCAGCATGTACAGATACTATTTCATTGCGCGATAAACTTCCGCCATCTTGCTCACATTGCGGCTCAAGTCATACCGTTCCTTCACGCGCAAGCGCCCTGCTTGGCCCAAGCGCGCCCGCAGCTCAGAGTTATCCATCAGCTCCGCAATCGCACAACTCAGCCCGTGAACATCGCTGGGGGGAACGAGCAACCCATCCACGCGGTCCCGAATTAACTCCGGAATCCCCATGATGCAAGTCGCCACGCACGGAACTTCCAGAGCCATCGCTTCCATCAACGCGATCGGCACGCCTTCGGCGAAACTTGCGAGCACAAACGCATGCGCGGTCCTCAGCAGTTCCACCACCCGAGGCTGCGGCATGCCGCCATGAAACACCACGGACGCGGCGATCCCCAACTTACCCGCCTGCCGCTCCAGATTTTCCCTGTCCGGCCCGCCGCCCACCAGATGCAGCTCCACGGCGCGCCCCGCTTCGATCAACATTGCGACCGACTGCAATAAGATGGACTGCGCCTTCACCGGAGCGAGCCGCGCTACACAGATGAGCCGAAACACGCCCTCGTCCCCGGGCCTGGGTGAAGGCGAATAAGTCTCGGGATGGACTCCCAAGGGAACCACATGAATCTTGTGCCAGTGCTCCACCGCGGAGGCACGCATCAACTGGCTCTGCGCGTAATAGCTGATGGCAAACACCAGGTCCGCCGCCGCCGCCTTCTCATCCAGATGAAAACCCACGGCATCGTCGAACTCTTCCGGACCGTGGATGGTCATGGAGAACATCACGGGAAACATCTTCTTCAAGAGGATCGCGACAGTGGATACGAAATGGGTATGGACCCGCGTGATCCCCTGGCGTTCCATCCAGCATCCGACGATTACCGCCTCCACGAAATAGAACAAGTGATGCAGCAGCTTGCCCGGATTCCGGCGGCTTAAGCGCAGCGCATAACCCAACCCGCGAAACCAGTCCCCCGGCCGGCGGAACAGAAAATTCGCATGCGCGACAGCCGCGCTCCCCATTCCCCCGGATTTCACGTAGAACGTGCCCGCCGCTTCCTCCCGCTCCGCCCCACTGAGCGAATCCACCGCGCGGTCTGGTGCCCGAATCGAGATCGTCCGGATGTCCATCCCAATCTTTCGCAACTCCAGAACTTCGCGCAGCAAATAGGTATGCGTCAGCGCGGGATACTGGCTCAGGAGATAAGCAACAGGAGTCGATTCCAACTTAGAAGTATAAACAGGAGAATTTTTGCGTGCGCCTTCGTCTGCAGCACTTTGGGGTTATGACTTTACCCCAAGCTTGCACGTCAGGAATTTTCGTGATAGCTTGAGGAGTTCCCAATTGTAGGGCTCAGTGGGAGGCTTGCGCATGTACTGTTGCGCCGGGCCGCTTGCACCAATGAGGATAAATGGCTAGAAAACCAGGCAAACACTACACATCCGCGTTTAATCAGGTAGAGATCCGTCCGTATCAGCTTCCGGAAGCGGTCACCCTTCTCAAGAAAATCAAGTTCGCCAAGTTCGACGAAACCGTTGAAGTGCATCTGCGGTTAGGCGTCGATCCCAAGCATGCGGATCAAATGGTCCGCGGCACGGTCGTGATGCCGAACGGCCTTGGCAGATCGAAGACCGTCCTGGTAATTGCGTCCGGCGACAAGATTCGGGAAGCCCAGGAAGCCGGCGCCGATTTCGTGGGCGGGGAAGACATGGTCAACAAGATTCAGTCCGAAAACTGGGTCGCTTATGATGCCATGATTGCCACGCCGGACATGATGCGTTCGGTCGGTAAGTTGGGTAAGGTGCTCGGTCCGCGCGGATTGATGCCGAATCCGAAGACTGGAACCGTTACCGTGGATGTGGCTAATGCGATTCGCGAAATCAAAGCCGGTAAGGTGGAGTTTCGCGTCGATAAGACCGGAATTATTCACGCACCGGTCGGAAAGCTGAGCTTTACGCCGGAAAAGCTGGTGGAAAACGCATCCACGCTGATTCAGGCTGTATTGCGCGCTAAGCCTGCGGCGGCGAAAGGCAAATACGTAAAGAGCGCGACGATGTGTTCCACCATGAGCCCCGGAATCTCTCTGGAAGTCGTGGAGGCCAAGTAAATGAAAAAGAAATCGGACAAAGAGAAAGATCTGGAAGCTCTGAAGCAGGAGTTCGCGAAGGCGGAAAACCTGTTCGTCACCGGCTACGAGAAGATCAAGGTCTCGCAGGATAACGACCTCCGCAAAGTGGTTCGCGATTCCGGCTCCAAGTATCGCGTGGTGAAGAACAATCTTGCGGAAATCGCCAGCGAGGGCACGCCGGCCGAGCAGGTGCTGAAAGGCTTGCGCGGCATGACCTCGATCGCCTACACCTTCGACGATCCCGTGGCTTTGGCCAAGGCGCTGACCACGTACGCGAAGACGAATCCGGTATTTACATTCAAAGCGGGCATCGTGCAAGGCCGTGTGATCGACGTCAAGGCGATCAATGACCTGGCGAACCTGCCTTCGAAGGAAGAGATTTACGCGAAGTTGATGTTCCTCCTCAATGCTCCCGCCCAGCGTCTTGCGGGTACGTTGAATGCGGTCGGCCGCAGTCTGGCGATTGTGGTGGATCAGGCAGTGAAAGAAAACAAGTTTCAGGCTTAACGAATTTTTAGAAGGATAGGAATAAAGCAATGGCTGATACGAAAGCAATTCTCGAACAGATCAAGACCCTTACCCTGCTCGAAGCAGCGCAGTTGGTGAAGGAAATGGAAGAAGCATTTGGCGTTTCTGCGGCGGCGGCTGCCCCGGCAGCGGCGGCGGGCGGCGGTGCGGCAGCAGCAGCGGCTCCGGCGGCTGAAGAAAAGACCGAGTTCACCGTGGTTCTCACCGCGGCGGGCGCAAACAAAATCAACGTGATCAAAGCTGTTCGCGAAGTGACCAGCCTGGGCCTCAAAGAAGCCAAGGACCTGGTGGATGGCGCGCCCAAGAACGTGAAAGAAGGCGTGAGCAAGGAAGAAGCGGAGACGATCAAGAAGAAATTCGTCGACGCCGGCGCCACTGTCGAAGTCAAGTAGTTCGCTTTTCTCAAGCGCATTCGTTTCGTCAACGGAGCGGCTCCCGGGCGGCTGTGCATCGGCCCGGGCTGACCGCTCTGTTTGACTTGGTGTCGACGGGTCTGGTAGGATTCGGATTGGAATTGGTGTTTTTCCGGTAAAGCGTCCGGAATCGGTGACCGTGCATTTAGAATACCCGTATTCAAATTGCAACCCACTTGAGTCTGCGCGCGGGTTCGTCCTGCGCCATTCGTGCGCTATCCGTTCGTTTCAACCGTCTTCTTCTGTAACCGCAGTCTGTTCCCCCCAGTTCCGCTGTTCCGCATCCCCGTCTCCGGCGGGCCTTTGGAGAATGCTTCCCGAAGGTCCGTCATTTTTGTTGTTGTAGCGTTTATTTACCCTTTGTTCCATAGCCGCCTTGGTCGTTTTGCCCTCAGGAGTTTCTAACTTAATGAATGTTCAAGCGAATGGTCTGACCCCCGAGCGAGTCGATTTTTCCAAAATCAAAACCTCCATCCCGATCCCGAATTTGATCGAAGTGCAGAAGAACTCTTACGAGCGCTTTCTGCAGATGGATCTTCTTCCCAACGAACGCGAAGACGTTGGGCTGCAAACCGTATTCAATTCCGTTTTCCCCATCTCCGATTTCCGCGGCGTGAGCCAGCTGGAATTCGTTGATTATTCGATCGGCAACTGGGAGTGCAAGTGCGGCAACCTGAAAGGTCTCAGCCACCTGCGTTCCACCTGCCGCAATTGCGCGAGCGTCATCAAGACGGATCCGTTTCACCCCGGCGATGTGCTCTGTAAGCATTGCGGAACCTTCAACAAGAACGTCGTCACCTTCTGCAACAAGTGCGGCGACCCGGTCGGCCTGCAGCTGAAGTACGACATGGTGGAGTGCCAGGCCCGCGGGATGACCTACGCGGCGCCGCTCAAAGTCACCATCCGCCTTACCGTTTATTCGAAGGACCCCGATACCGGCGTCAAGAGTGTCCGCGACATTAAGGAACAGGAAGTCTTCTACGGCGAAATTCCGTTGATGACCGATAACGGCACCTTCATCATTAACGGTACCGAGCGCGTCATCGTCAGCCAGCTGCATCGTTCGCCCGGCGTGTTCTTTGAACGCATCCCGGCACAGGGCTACTTCTTAGGCAAAATCATTCCGTACCGCGGCAGCTGGGTGGAATTCGAGTACGACCTCAAGAACCTGCTTTACGTTCGCATCGATCGCAAGCGGAAATTCTACGGCTCCGTCTTCCTTCGTGCGCTCGGTCTCAAGACCGATGAGCAGATTCTGCGGGCGTTCTATAAGGTCTCGAAGATTTCTCCGCGCGATTCGAAGCTTTATTGGACCGTCGACGATGCGCTACAGGGCATGAAACTGTCGCACGCCATCACAAACGCGGCGGGCGAAACTGTCGTGGGTCAGGGCAAGAAGATCACCTCCACCCTGATGCGCGAAATTCTGAAGCACAAGATTGAGGAAGTCGAAGTCGCTTCGAACGATCTGGAAGGCGCGTTCATGGCCGCCGACGTGGTCGACATGGAAACGGGCGAAGTTCTGGTGGACGCCAACGCCGAACTTTCGGCCGCGCTGCTCAACAAGCTGATCAACTCCGGCATCGCCAGCTTCGACATCATTTTCCCGGAGCGCGACGAAGTCGGGACCGTGATCTCCGCCACGATCAAGAAGGATCCGGTCAAGAGCGAGAAAGACGCGCTGATCGAGATCTACCGCAAGCTTCGCCCCGGCGACCCGCCCACGGTCGACACCGCGACACAGCTCTTCCAGGGCATGTTCTTCGACCACCGCAAGTACGATTTCTCGCGCGTGGGCCGCATGAAGTTCAACATCAAGCTCTTCGACAAGGCCGACGCGACCGCGCTCGATAACCGCACGCTGACGCCGGACGATTTTCTCGCCACCATCAAGTACCTGCTCAAGCTCCGCAAGGGTTTGGGCGCGGTCGATGATATCGATCATTTAGGCAACCGCCGCGTCCGCGCGGTCGGCGAACTGCTTGAAAATCAGTTCCGCATCGGCCTGGTCCGCATGGAACGCGCCATCAAGGAAAAGATGTCGGTCTATCAGGAAATGTCGACCGCCATGCCGCACGATCTTGTGAACGCCAAGCCTGTCATGGCCGCGATTCGCGAATTCTTCGGCTCCAGCCAGCTCTCGCAGTTCATGGATCAGACGAATCCACTCTCCGAAATCACGCACAAACGGCGTCTTTCGGCGCTTGGACCGGGCGGTCTTTCGCGCGAACGCGCCGGCTTCGAAGTCCGCGACGTTCACCCCACGCACTACGGCCGCATCTGCCCCATCGAAACGCCGGAAGGTCCGAATATCGGCCTGATTTCGTCGCTCTCCTGCTTTGCGCAGATCAATGAATACGGCTTCATCGAATCGCCTTATCGCAAGGTGGTGAAGGGGGCAGTTACCGATGAAATCAAGGTCCTGAACCCTGGCGATACCGCGTACAAAGTCGGCGACGTGATGCGCCGCGGCGATATGGAGAAGGCCAACACGGATCTCTCAAAAGGCAAGCAGATCGCGGAATTCGAAGCGCACTGCGAATACCTTTCGGCGTGGGAGGAAGACAAGTACATTGTCGCCCAGGCCAACGTTGAGCTCGATCCGAACGGCCGCATCGTTCCCGAACTCGCCAACGCCCGGCAGGCCGGCAACTTCGTCCTCAAGAGCCGCGATGAAATCGAATACATCGACGTCAGCCCGAAACAGCTGGTCTCCGTCGCCGCTTCGCTGATTCCGTTCCTTGAGAACGATGACGCCAACCGCGCCCTGATGGGTTCGAACATGCAACGGCAAGCCGTTCCGCTGCTGCGCGCCGATGCCCCTTATGTCGGTACCGGCATGGAAAAGGTCACGGCCCGCGATTCCGGCGCGGTTGTGCTCTGCAAACGCTCTGGCATCGTCGATTCGGTAGATTCCGAACGCATCATCGTTCGCGTGGAAGGCGCGCCGCATCAGGGCCAGCTCTCCCGCGAGGTCGGCGCCGATATTTATACGCTGACCAAGTTCAAGCGCTCGAATCAGAACACCTGTATCAATCAGAAACCCATCGTGCGCATGGGACAGCGCGTCGTAAAAGGCGACGTTCTGGCCGATGGACCCTGTACCGACTTCGGCGAACTCGCTCTTGGCCGCAACGTGCTGGTTGCGTTTATGCCCTGGCGCGGATACAACTTCGAAGACGCCATCCTGATCAGCGAAAAGCTGGTGAAGGAAGACTATTACACCTCCATCCACATCGAAGAGTTCGAAGTGGAATCGCGCGACACCAAACTGGGACCCGAGGAAATCACTCGCGACATCCCGAACATTGCGGATACGTTCCTCCGCAATCTTGACGATTCCGGCGTCATTCGCAGCGGGGCCACCGTGAAGCCCGGCGACATTCTGGTCGGCAAGGTTACGCCCAAAGGCGAGACCCAGTTGACACCGGAAGAGAAGCTGCTTCGCGCCATCTTCGGCGAAAAAGCCGGCGACGTGAAAGACGCTTCGCTCTATTGTCCGCCTGGTATCGAAGGCACCGTTGTCGATTGCAAGATCTTCTCGCGCAAAGGCCAGGAGAAGGACGAACGCGCGAAGAACATCGAAGAGCAGGAGATTGCCCGCCTGCAGCGCAATCTTACAGGACGAAATCCGCATCCTCACGGACGAGCGTTCGAAGCGCCTCAGCGCCTTGCTGGAAAACAAGGAACTGCTGGCCGACCTTCACGACGAAAAGACCAACAAAAAACTGTTGGGCAAAGGCACCGCGATCACGCGCGATCTGATCGAAAAGATCCGCGCCCGCGACCTGAAGCGCATGCGCCTGAAAGACAAGGACGTGCGCGTCAACGAACAGATTGACGACATCGAAGAGATGACGTCCCGCCAGATCGCCGTGCTTGAAAAGATCACGGACGAAAAGATCGCCAAGCTCCGCAAGGGCGATGAACTGCCGCCCGGAGTGATCAAGCTGGTGAAAGTCTATATCGCGATGAAGCGCAAGCTTTCGGTCGGCGATAAGATGGCCGGCCGCCACGGCAACAAGGGCGTGGTCGCCCGCATCCTGCCGGAAGAAGACATGCCGTATCTTCCGAACGGTACGCCGGTGGAAATTGTGCTCAACCCGCTGGGTGTTCCGTCCCGTATGAACGTGGGACAGATTTTGGAAACTCACCTGGGCTGGGCCGCGCAAGCGCTGGGTGTCCACTTTGCGACTCCGGTTTTCGACGGAGCGACCGAAGTCGAAATCAAGAAACAGCTCACGCTCGCCGGGCTCAATACGTCCGGCAAGACCGTGCTCTTCGACGGCATGACCGGCCAGGAGTTCGAACAGCCCGTCACCGTCGGCTACATTTACATGCTCAAGCTGTCGCATCTTGTCGATGACAAGATCCACGCGCGCTCCATCGGACCCTATTCGCTCATCACTCAGCAGCCGCTGGGCGGCAAGGCGCAGTTCGGCGGTCAGCGTTTCGGCGAAATGGAAGTCTGGGCGCTTGAAGCTTACGGCGCTGCGTATATTCTGCAGGAGCTGCTCACCGCGAAATCGGACGACGTGTATGGCCGCGCGAAGATTTACGAGGCCATCGTGAAAGGTGAGGCCGCCATTGAACCCGGCGTGCCTGAGTCCTTCAACGTTCTGATTCGCGAACTGCAGAGCCTCTGTCTCGATGTCGAACTAATGAAGAAGGTACGCGAGATCCCCGCCGATACGGCTCTCGCGGCCGACTAGTACCGGGAAAAAATCCAGGAGACAACGAAAAATTTTATGAGATCCTCACCGTACGATCGAGGTAACATCATTGCGGATTTCGACAGCATCCGAATTTCGCTGGCGAGCCCGGAAAAAATCCGCTCATGGTCCCATGGCGAAGTCACCAAGCCGGAGACCATCAATTACCGTACTTTCAAACCCGAACGCGACGGCCTGTTTTGCGCCCGTATCTTCGGGCCGGTAACCGATTGGGAATGCCTGTGCGGCAAGTACAAACGCATGAAGCATCGCGGCGTAATCTGCGACAAGTGCGGCGTGGAAGTCACGCTTGCGCGTGTACGCCGGGAACGCCTGGGCCATATTGAACTCGCAAGCCCCTGCTCACATGTGTGGTTCTTCAAGGGCCTGCCTTCGCGCATCGGTCACCTGCTCGATATCACGCTGCGTGAACTCGAGCGCGTGCTTTACTTCGAAGCGTTCGTGATCGTAGATGCCGGCGAGGTGCCGGACCTGAATGCGGGCGAAGTAATCTCCGACGAACGTAAACGCCAGCTCGATACCGAACACCCCGGTAAATTCGTCGCCATGATGGGCGCCGAAGGTATCAAGGAACTCCTCAAGAAGGTCGACGTCGAACATCTCTCCGAATACATCCGCGAGCATATGAAGACGGAGACTTCGCAGCAGAAGAAGCTGAAGTTCGCCAAGCGCCTGCGCGTGGTGGAGAGCTTCCGCAAATCCGGCAACAAGCCGGAGTGGATGATTCTCGATGTCATCCCGGTGATCCCGCCGGAACTGCGTCCACTGGTGCCGCTCGATGGGGGCCGCTTCGCGACTTCCGATTTAAACGATCTGTATCGCCGCGTCATCAACCGCAACAACCGCTTGAAGAAGCTGATGGAGCTTCATGCGCCGGACGTGATTGTCCGCAATGAAAAGCGCATGCTGCAGGAAGCGGTTGACGCTCTGTTCGACAACGGCCGCCGGGGCCGCGTGCTGCGTGGCGCGAACAACCGTCCGCTGAAATCGCTCTCCGATACGCTCAAAGGTAAGCAAGGCCGCTTCCGCCAGAACCTGCTTGGGAAGCGCGTCGATTATTCCGGCCGTTCGGTCATCGTCGTCGGTCCCGAACTGAAGCTGCACCAGTGCGGTTTGCCGAAGAAGATGGCGCTCGAACTCTTCAAGCCGTTCATCTATCACCGGCTCGAACAGCGCGGCCACTGCACCACCATCAAGCAAGCCAAAGAACTGGTGGAGCAGCAGGATCCCGTGGTTTGGGACATCCTCGAGGAGGTCATCAAAGACCATCCCATCCTGCTGAACCGCGCTCCGACACTTCACCGCTTAGGCATCCAGGCTTTCGAGCCGGTACTGGTCGAAGGCAAAGCCATCAAAGTTCACCCGCTGGTCTGCACCGCCTTCAACGCCGATTTCGATGGCGACCAGATGGCCGTCCACATCCCGCTCTCGCCCGAAGCGCAGATTGAAGCTTCCACGCTGATGCTGGCTTCGAACAACATCCTGTCGCCCGCGCACGGCGGACCCATCGCGGTTCCCACGCAGGACATGGTGCTCGGCTGCTATTACCTCACCAAGATGCGCCCCGGTTCGAAGGGCGAAGGCCGTACCTTCGCTTCCACCGATGACGTTCTAATCGCGCTCGAAATGGGCGAGGTGGAAACGCTGACCTCGATCAAGCTGCGCCACACCGGCAAAGTTATCGATCTCACCAAAGCGTTCGATTCGCAAAACGTGGTCCATACCGAGCCTTCCGAATACGTGAAGCAGTATATGGAAACCACGGTGGGCCGCGTCATTCTGAACGATGCGCTTCCGGAAGACATGCCGTTCATCAACGGCCTGCTCAAGAAGAAGGGCCTCGCGCAACTGGTCCAATATTGTTACCTGAAGTTCGGCCTGCACGTGACCGTCAACATGCTTGATCACGTGAAGAACTTAGGGTTCCTCTACGCCACCCGCGCCGGAATCTCGATCGGTATCGACGATATGGTCGTCCCCGCTTCGAAGCCGATGCTCGTCAAGAACGCCGAAAAGGAAGTGGTCGCCGTCGAAAGCCAGTATCAGGACGGAGCCATCACCACCGGCGAGCGCTACAACAAGATCATCGAAATCTGGAGCAAAGTTACCGAACGCGTTTCAGACGAAATGTTCAGCGCCATGGAAGAGGACGACCGTACCGGCCGCTACCTCAACCCGATTTACATCATGGCCGATTCCGGCGCCCGCGGTTCGAAACAGCAGATCCGCCAGCTTTCCGGCATGCGCGGTTTGATGGCCAAGCCCTCGGGCGAAATCATCGAAACGCCGATCACGGCCAACTTCCGCGAAGGCCTCAACGTGCTGCAGTACTTCATCTCCACGCACGGCGCCCGTAAGGGTCTGGCCGATACCGCGCTCAAGACCGCCGATTCCGGTTACCTCACCCGCCGCCTTTGCGATGTCGCGCAAGACGTCATCGTCAGTGAAAGCGATTGCGGCACCACGGAAGGCATTTACGTCGAACCGATCATCGAATCGGGCGAGATCATTGAACCGCTGCGTGACCGCATCGTCGGCCGCGTTGCGCAAGAAGATCAGCTTGATTTCGAAGGGAACGTGATCGTTCACGTCAACGAAGAAATCACCGAAGAGCTCGCCAGCCGCATCCAAGCCGCCGGCAGCGATCGCGTGAAGATCCGCTCTGTGCTCACTTGCGAATCGAAGCGCGGCGTTTGCGTTCTCTGCTACGGACGCAATCTCGCAACGGGCCGCCTGGTCGAACGCGGCGAAGCGGTCGGCATCATCTCCGCTCAATCGATCGGCGAACCCGGCACGCAGCTCACTATGCGTACCTTCCACATCGGCGGTACGGCGACGCGAGTCTCCGAACAATCGACGCAGGACGCCAAGTCCGATGGTTTCGCGCAGTACATCGGCCTGCAAAGCGTGAAGAACGAGAAGGGCGAACTGATCGCCATGAACCGTTCCGGCATTATCGCGGTGCTCGATGAGAAGCATCGCGAAAAAGAACGCTACCCCGTGGTCTACGGCGCCAAGATCCTGGTCAACGATGGCGACCCCGTCAAGACCAACCAGATCCTGCTCGAGTGGGACCCGTACACGTTCTCCATCCTGACCGAAGTTTCGGGCACCATTCACTTCAAGGATCTCGCCGAGGGCGTGACCATGAATGAACAGGTGGACGAAGTTACCGGTATGTCGCAGCTCGTCGTGGTCGATTCGCCCGATGAGAAGCGCCAGCCGATGGTCCAGGTAAAGGCCGAAGGCCTCCGCGGCGAAACCAAGAAGTACCTCATGCCGACCCACGCCCACTTGATGGTGCGTGACGGCGACATCGTTCACGCAGCCGACGTGCTCGCGAAGATTCCTCGCGAAACCACGAAGACCAAGGACATCACCGGCGGTCTCCCCCGCGTGGTGGAATTGTTCGAAGCCCGCAAGCCGCGTGACCCGGCGATCATGTCGGAGATCAACGGCATCGTGAAGTTCGGCGAAGTCGTCAAGGGCCAGCGCCGTATCTACGTCATCGGTGACGATGGCGAAGAGCGCGAATACTCGATCCCGCGCGGTATCCACATCAACGTGCAGGAAGGCGAGCGCCTGAAAGCGGGCGATCCGCTGATGGACGGTCCCACGAAACCCGCATGACATTCTTGCCGTGTTGGGCGAGAAGGAACTGCAGAAGTACCTGGTGAACGAGATCCAGGAAGTCTACCGTCTGCAGGGCGTCAACATCAACGACAAGCACCTCGAAGTGATCAGCCGTCAGATGATGCGGTGGATCAAAGTTGAGGATATCGGCGACACGGAATTCCTCCCCGAGGAAGTGGTCGACCGCTTCAAGTTCCGCGCGGAAAATCAGCGCGTAGCGGAAGCCGGCGGCCGTGAGGCGGAAGGCAAGGCAGTCCTCCTCGGCATCACCAAGGCGTCACTCTCGACCGACAGCTTCATCAGCGCGGCGAGCTTCCAGGAAACTACCAGAGTCCTCACCGAAGCCGCGATCAACGGCAAGGTGGATTACCTCCGGGGTCTCAAGGAGAACGTCATCATGGGCCGTCTGGTTCCTGCGGGCACCGGCATGGAATACTATCGCCGCGTGAAGATCGCCGGCGAAGATGTGGTGGAAGAACCGGTGATCGAGCAGACCCTAGACTCGATTCCCGGCTACGACGACGAAGCCCGGATTCAGTACACGGGTGGGTTGAGTGAAGACTTAGCGGACGTTTCGCTAGGCGAGTAATCGCAACAACCATACGCAAGACAAAGGCCGGGCGGAGCGAAAGCTCTTCCCGGCTTTTTTGTCGGTTCACTCTTTCGTACGTCCGTATTCGATGCACTCGTACGTGCGATAATGCTTAGCATGACTGCTTCCCATCTGCGCAACGATCTTTACAAGATTCTGGATAGCGTTCTCGCCACGGGCAAGGCGGTGGAGATCGTCCGTAAGGGCAGAATTCTGCGGATCGTCGCGGAGCCGGAGGGCTCCTCGAAGGTCGCTCGCATTACAAAGCGTTCTGGCTTGATTAACGGCGATCCTCTCGATCTGGCGGAACTGGACTGGTCCAAAGAATGGAATCCGGACGGTCACGCTTGACCTATCTCGATACCCACGCCGCGCTCTGGCTCTGCAGCGGGGATATTACTCTATCTCCAGCGGTATCGCATCTGATCGACACCGAAAATCTCGTCATCTCGCCAATGGTTCTATTGGAGATGCAGCTTCTTCAAGAAATCGGCCGCGTGAACATCGGCCCCGATCAGTGGGTGGCGATGCTTCGTAGGGAATTCGGCGTCGCTGTTTGCGAACAGCCGTTTCAGCGCGTGGTCGAGATCTCGTTAGGCCTTAAATGGACGCGTGACCCGTTTGACCGCCTCATTGTCGCGCAGGCCATTGCCGGATCCGGAGCGTTGATCACGAAAGATCGGAATATCCTGAACAACTTCGACGCTGCAATCTGGTGAGCCCTACGGCTTTCCCGCCGGATGCAATGCCTCCACTTCCTTCTGTAGAGCCCTGCTCTTTAACTCCTTCACCTTGACTAACTCCGCGCTGGCCTCCGCCGCTCGACCGGCTTGCCGGTATGCTTTCGCCAACTCATAGTGCACCGCTGTCTCCTCCGGTTTACGCTTCGCCGCGCCCTCCAGCAGTGGAATTGCCGCTAACGCCCGGCCTGCCCCCAGTTCCATCCTTCCCAAGTAGTACAGCGGACCCCAAAAGTCCGGTGTCAGCTCCCTTGCTCGTTTCAGCAACACCGCTGCTTCGACAGGGCTCGCGTCCACCAGCGCCGCGCCGAGGAAGTAGATCGCCTCTGGATCGTCCGGCGCCGCCTGGCGCAATTCTGCTATCGCCTGATCGTTCTCGCGTAAACTGATCAAGGCTTTTCCCAATTCGCGATGCGCGCCTTCAAACGCTGCGTCCGCCGACAGGGTCTTGCGGAAGAACTCCACGGCGCGCTCGAAGTCGCCAGTCTCATAGCTCGCTTTGCCCAACAGGAAATTGGCCTGTGCGGGACTCGCCACCCGCATCAATTCCGAGAGCGCCTCGCGCGCTTCGTCTTTGCGCTTCAGCCGAGTCAGCGCTACGCCCGCCATATAGAGCACTCCGGGACTCGCCGGCTCTAACTGACGAAGCGGACCCAGCACCGTTAGAGCCTGATCATATCTGCCCAGGGACAGGTAGCAGCTCGCCAGCAGTTCACTTGCTTGCGCGTTACCGCCCCGCTCCGCAAGCCCGGCAAACAGGGGCAGGGCGTCAGCGAACCGCTCTTCCTTGAGGTAAGCCAACCCTAGATTCGTGAGCAGGGTCTTGTCCCCCGGGGCAAGCTTAAGCGCCTTCCGGTACACGGCTATAGCTTCGCCATACCGGTGCGTGCGCGCAAAAATTACACCCAGGTTGCCCATGGCGCCGACATTCGCGGGCTCTTTTTTCAGAACCGCCGTGAACCCGCGCTCCGCCGCGGAGTAATCCTGTGATGCCATCGCGGCGGCCGCTTGCCGAAAGATCTCTTCTGGTTGCTGCCCACGGACAAGACTTGGGCCGCAAGCCAAAAGGAGCGCGCTAAAACAGAACCTTAACCCCAAGTTGTATATTACGAGGATCGCGCGTCGTTGTGATCTGCCCCGACGTCCCGATCGTTCCCGAGCTCACCGGCGACCCCGGGTTCGCCCCGCTCACGCCTGTATTGATCCCCGCCCATTGCGTGTGATTGAAGGTGTTGAAGGATTCCACGCGCAACTGCGCGTTCACACGTTCGGTGATCCGGGTGTTCTTATAAACCGAGATATCCCACTGATTAATCCCCGGTCCGGTTAGCGCGTTGCGGCCCAAGTTGCCGAACCTTCCATCGAGTGGACGGCCGAAGACCAGCGGGTTGAAGAATTGTAACCTGCTCTGATGATCGGGATAGATTTGGCCTCCTAAGTAGTCTGCGCGCGGAGCGCCCCCGAGCGTACCCAGGTTGCCGTTGGACGTTATGTTCAGAGGCGTTCCACTGGCGAACCGTGTGATGCCCGCGAGCTGCCATCCGTTGACCACGCGCCCTAAGAACTGATTCTGCTTCACCGGAGACGGGAGCTCATAGACATAGTCCGCGCTGAATACGTGTGTCCGGTCGAAGCCGGCTCTTGCGTAATCGCGCCGGCGGTCCAGATAGTAAGTGAGGGCAGTTCCGTCGGAATCCACCTCATCCATTGCCTTCGACCACGTGTAAGAAACGTTGGCCGTTAGGTGAGTCGCGAAACGGCGAGTCACGCGCGTCTGCAGTGCATTGTAATTACTGGTGGCGCCAAACTCCGTGTAATTGATGCTTGTGTATCCCGGGAAGGGCCTGATCGCATTCGTCGTGTTATTCACCGCCGTGAGAATTGTCGTGCCCGGGGCGGTTGTCGTATTGAGCGGTAGTTGGCCTAAGTCGCGATTATATTGCAGATGCCGGCCCAGATTGCCGACATAGCCAACGTCGATCGAGGTCTTATTCCCGATTTCCCGCTGTACATCGAACGACCATGAGTAAGTAGTCGGTATCTTCCCGGACTTATCGATCGCGTTGACCGATACCGGCGCGATTGTACCCGAGGAAAGCAGCGAAGGCGAGATCTGATCCAAATTGCCGCCGTAGAATGTCGGCGTGGCCACCAGAGGCGGATTGCCCAGGCCTCCGAAGTTATAGACATTCTGCTGGACACGCTCATAGAAGACGCCGCCGCCGATCCGGATGGCCGTCTTGCCGTCTCCGAACGGGTCGTACGAGAGTCCGAGCCGTGGAGCCCAGTTGTTGTACCGATGCTTCACTCCGCCCAACGGCAGGCCGCCCGTTCCTTCCAGAACCAGCCCCTGGTAGGGATTGCCGGTTCCCGCCAGAATGGTTCCATTTGTAATGCCGGTGGCAGTATTGATTTTTACCGCTTGCGCCTGATTGTAGAGGTCCGGTTCGAAGTAGCTCTGTAGATACTTTCCGCGCGTATAAGTAGGCCCTTCATAAGCCCACCGGATTCCGTATTCCAGGGTCAGCTTTTTATTCACGCGCCAACTGTCCTGCGCGAAGGCTTCCGTGACAAAGAACCGGAATGCGCCGAAATAGATGCCGCGCGTCTGGGAAGCTGTCGTGAAATTGCCAAGCAACATATTGGCGAAGGTGTTATTCGTGTCGCCGGGATTGCTGGCATTGGGTGAGAAACTCAGGTTCAGCGCGTCGCTCCAACCCGGCTGCTGGCCGTTGTCGTTCCAGTTGAAAAAGATGCCCGTCTTCAGCGTATGGGCGCCCAGAGTATGCGTGAGGTTATCGGTGAAAGCATAGGTTTTGCCTTCACTGCGCCAGTTAGCCTGGAAGGGCGTGAACCCGCACGTTCCAATTCCGCAATTGAAACTCGGGAAGCGGTTCCGCACGTTCTGAGCCGGGTAAAGTTCCTGAAATTTGAAGCCCAGTGCGTCGCGGTCGTAACTGCTCTTATTCGTCCCGGGCACAACATCCACCACCTGGGTCAAATGGTTATACGCGAAGATAAACTCGTTCGTGGTCTTCGGGGAAATCACATTCACCAGATTCCAAGACCAGCTCGCTCCCGGTTTCTCGCGGAACTGCGGATAAATCGGATAGGGCAGGGAATTGAAGATGCCAATGTTCTGTTGTTCCTGCTGGGCGTCGTCGGCCCAACGGAAGAAGAAGTTCATATTTGGATTGATGCTGTAATCGACGCGCGCCACTTTCGCGTTCTTGTCGAATATGTAGGTGGGCGCAAACGGAATCCGCACCTGTTCCGGAGTGTTTGGAGTCTGCTGCGCGCCGGAGCGATTGATAAAGTTCAGCATCTTGATAAACGCACCCGCATTTTGGTTCCACTGTGAGGGAGGAATGGTGTTGTTTGGGTAAGGCACGCCGCTGATGGCCCGTCCCTGCGAATCGCGCACGATGGTACCCGGCTGGAAAACGGTTCCCTGCGGGAAGGTGCTGTTCGTATTCAGCACCGGCGAACCATCGCTATTGAAACGGTAGAGTTGGCGAAAGTCGCCACTCAAAATCTGAGCGCTCGGGACATCGATAAACGTATTGCTGTTGAGAGGCCGCGTCGCGCGCGTCCCTTCATAGTTAAAGAAAAAGAACAGCTTCTTGCGATCGCCCGTGGAGTAATGCGGAATCAGGATCGGGCCGCCCAGGTTTGCGCCAAACTGGTTGAACCGGAGCTTCGCCACCGCGCCGGTGGTATCGAAGGGCTTTCGTGCGTCCAGCGCATCGTTGCGGAGGAACTCATAAGCGGTACCGTGGAACTGGCTGCCGCCGCTCTTGGTATTGATTGAAATCATCACGCCCGGGTTGCGGCCATACTCGGCATTGAAGGCGCTGGTCTGCAGCTTAAATTCGCCCACCGCATCCAGGCTGATCTGCGTATATTGGCCGTCATTCGCCCCTACATCCGTGTTGATGGAGCCGTCCAGGAACACGTTATTGCTGCTCCCGCGCTGACCATTTACGTTGAAGGAGTTCGTGTTGTTGAACGCGAGCCGAAAATCGCTGGTGTCGTTCGAGACGACGCCCGGCAAGGTTCGCAGTAGAGTCTGAAAATCGCGCCCATTCAGCGGAATTTCGGTCACCTGCTTGGACGTTATTACAAAGCTCTTCTGAGAAGTCGCAGTCTCCACCAGTTGCGATTGCGATTCAACGGAAACAGAATCGGTCATTTGGCCCACCTGCAGGGAGACTGCCCCGACGTTCATCACCTGCGTTTCATCGAGCGTCAGGTCGTTGAGCTGATACTCCTTAAAACCGGCCATCTCGATGGTTAAGCGATAACGTCCCGGCAACAAGGGACTCAAATTGAAGCCGCCTTCGCGGTTGGTCCTGGTTTCGCGAACTACGATCTTTTTATCCTGATCGACGGCCTTGATGCTGGCCCCGGGAACGGTAGCCCCCGCTGGGTCCGTCACGGACCCCAGTATGGTTCCGGTCTGAGCGAATGCTTCTGCAGCCATTGCCAGCGCAAGCACTGGTAGAACAAGAATCGAACGCAAGATGGTTCTCCCTAAAATCGCTCCCGATTATAGTGCAGTTTGCCGGGAAATTAACAACGCGCGATGGCATGCTCTTTAAACACCACAGCTATGTGGTGCTATCGTAAATTGATGCCTCTTGTTCCCGATTACATCGCCAACCTCCATCCTTACCAACCGGGGCGCCATGCCGATGAAGTCGCGCGGGCCTACAATCTCTCCCGGGTGGTGAAACTCGCCTCCAATGAAAATCCCCTCGGCTCCTCGCCGGCCGCGCTCGAAGCGATGCATGCCGCCATTTCCTCACTGAACACTTATCCTGATGGCGGCCTGCTTCTCCGCCAGACACTGGCTCGCGAATTCGATACCAAGCCTGAAAACGTTATTGCCGGTAACGGCTCAGAAGCGCTCATCGCGAATATCATCCGCACTTTCCTCTGCGATGAGGACGAAATCCTCACCACCGAAGCTGCCTTCATCGGTTTCCAGGTTGTTGCGCGCTCCCGGGGCGCGCACTATCGGGCGGTTCCGCTCACCTCCGGGTACGCCTACGACCTCCCTGCTATTGCACAAGCCATCACGGCAAACACGAAGATCATCTATCTCGCGAATCCAAATAATCCTACCGGCACTATTTTTACGAAGCAGGAGTTCGACGCTTTTTACCGCCACGTTCCCGAACGCGTGCTGATCATTCTCGACGAGGCCTATTTCGAATACGCCAAAGACGATCCGCGCTATCCGGATTCCATGAGTTACCGCTATGACAACGTCATTACGCTCCGCACGTTTTCCAAGGTCTACGGTTTGGCGGGAGCGCGCATTGGGTACGGGTTTGCGCACGAGGAACTTATTACGAATCTGCTGAAGGTGAAACTTCCTTTTGAACCGAATACTCTTGGCCAAGCAGCCGGGATTGCCGCTTTACGGGATCGCCCGTTTCTGCATCGTTCTCTCGAAGCAAATGCCCGTGGAATCGCGGCGCTTCGCCGCATTCTGAACGAAAGGCACATTCCTTATGTCGACTCGCATGCAAATTTCCTCATGACGCTTTGGCCCACCGGGCGCGAGGCGCAAGTGTTTACGGAACTGCTTTTGCGGCAAGGCGTGATTGTACGGCCGCTAGCGGTGTGGGGTCTGCCCCACTGTGTGCGAATCTCAATCGGCACGGAAGAAGAACTCGCCTTTTTCGCCCGCGCGCTTAGCGCAATGACGACCGGCGATTGCGGCATAGCCACTCAGCACCCGTCTCTCTTTCGAGCTTAAAACTGGAAATTCATAAATTATTGCAAAGCATCAGGGCGGGTGCTAACATCACTGAAACTTCACTGGTCAACTGTTCGGTTCTGCCATAGGGCGAATCGAACCATCAAGTCTCTTCTCCGTCCCTGTCGGACACCCGCTCATTGCGTGAGCAACCTGGCGCCGTTCGCGTCAGAGGCCCGGGTCACGCCTCGGCCCTGCTTCAGCAAACGATCTCGAAGGAGAATCCTGATGTCCTACAGTCTTACGTCTTCTAAGACGCGACGTGGTCTCGCGCAAACGGCAGTACTCTCTCTGGCCCTTTTCTGTTCCGCACTCTCCTTGAGCGCCCAATCTTTCCAGGGCGGCGTGCGAGGATCGGTCGTCGATCCTTTGAAAGCAGGCATTGGGAATGCGAAGGTCACCATTGTCAATGACGCCACGGGCGAAGCGAAATCCGTGCTCACCCAAGAAAACGGCGGCTATGATTTTCCCTCCCTGATTCCCGCCACCTATCGGCTGATTGCGGAATCCCCCAGCTTCAAAAAGTTCGAGCGCAAGAACGTCGTGATTGGGACGCAGGAATATCTCACTGTCGATCTGCCTCTGGAAGTCGGCTCCACTTCCGACAGCATCATGGTCACCGAGGAAGTTCCGCTGATTGAGACTTCGAATGCTTCTGAAGGCCAGGTGCTCGATAACCAGAAGCTGGTTGACCTTCCGAACCTGGGCCGCAACCCCTTCATTCTTTCCAAACTGGTGCCGAACGTGATGCAGGTGGGCAACCCGGTTTATAACCGGATGCAGGACCAGAGCGGCTCGTCGTCCATTTCCATCTCCGGCGGCCCCGTTCGGGGGAACAACTATCTTCTCGATGGCGTGCCGATTACCGATGCCACCAACCGCGCCATTATTATCCCCTCCGTGGAAGCGGTATCCGAAGTAAAGGTTCAGGCCAACACGTACGACGCAGAAATGGCCCGTACCGGCGGCGGCATGTTCAATACGCTGCTCCGCTCCGGCGGCAATCAGATTCACGGCAGCCTCTATGGCCACCTGCGCCGCACCGATTGGGACGCGAACAGCTTCTTCAACAACGCCGCGGGCGTCGGCATCACGGAGCAGCCCAACACTACGTGGGGCGCCAGTCTGACCGGGCCCATCTACATCCCCAAAATCTATGATGGCCGCAATCGGACCTTCTTCTCCGCCGCGATCGAACAATACGACGATACGCAATCCGCCTCGTCCACGTTTTATGCTCCTACCGCGTTAGAGCGCGTTGGAAATTTTTCACAAACGTACACCAGCAAAGGCGGCCCCCTGGTGGCGATTAAAGATCCTTCCGGAAATCCTTACCCGGGGAACATCATCCCTGCGAGCGCGCTGAACCCTGTTGGCCTGGCGATCGCAAACACTTTTGTTCTGCCGACCCGCGCGCCCGCATACTACGGGGACCAGGACCTTACCGGTTCCGCGCAGTTGCAATCCCACGCGGCACAAAAAATCTTCAAGCTGGATGAAGACTTCACAAAATGGTGGAGAAGCAGCGTGAGTTACGCGCGCTACTATTCTCTGGAGCCAGGAAACACTTGGTTTCCCACAATTTCTTCGCCGGACCAGTGGCGCCTGCAACGACGCGTGGATGCCACGGCGATCAATAACAGCATCACCCTGAATCCAACCACCGTACTGCAGGTTCGTTATGGCTTCAACCGCTTCCCGAACTTCGGTTATAAAGTAAGCCAAGGCTACAATCTAGCCGCGCTCGGGTTGCCGGCATCTTTGGTGGCACAGATTCCCAACCCCACATTTCCGATCATCAACTTCAGCACGGCTTACAGTCTCGGTACGAACAACAACTTCTCCTACGTTCACTCCTCAAAGAACTTTTCGGCCAGCGTCTCAAAATACGTTGGTAAGCACAGCATCAAGGCCGGTTTCGACTACCGACGAATCGCAGCAGCGGGATACGATCTGGATGGTTCGAACGGCCAGCTGCAGTTCACCTTCAACGGGAAATTCTCTGGCAACGAGTTTGCCGACCTTCTGACTGGCTTGCCTTACTCCGGTGACGGATATGTCGCTCAGAAACTGAACGATTACGCCAATTACTACGGCTTCTATGTTCAAGACGATTTCCGCATCTCCCGCAAACTGACCCTGAATTTCGGTCTGCGCGCGGAACGCGAATTGGGTCTGCAGGAAGCGCACAACGGTTTGATCACCAACTTCGCTTCATCCAGCCCGAATCCGCTGGCCGCGAACGTCACTGGTATCACACCTAAGGGTTATGTGCAGTTCGCGGGGCAGGGAGGCGCCTCCACGCACGTCGGAGACTTCGCCAGCATCAAGTTCGCGCCACGCATCGGGGTTGCCTATCAGTGGGATAGCAAAACCACTTTGCGGGCCGGCTACGGAATCTTTTATGCCCCGCAATTTGCCATTGGGGCCCCCATCTCGCCCCCTGGCTATACGTCGGAAACAACCTATATCGCCACCAACGACAACTACAAGACATCGGCCGGCACACTCAGCAACCCGTTTCCCACTGGTCTGACGGCTCCTCTCGGGAATTCGCTTGGCGCCTCAACGGCCATCGGGCAGAGCTTCTCGCTGGTGGATCCGACTGCCAAGTCGCCCCGGGTTCAGCAGTTCTCCCTCGATATTCAACGCGAGATCCCCTTCGGCATTGCTCTCGAAATCGGCTATGTCGGGAGCCGCTCCGTCAATCTTGGCCTGAACTCTGCAAGCATCAACGTCAACGCGCTGAACCCCAGCCTGCTCGGCACTCCCGGCTTAACCAGCCAGGTCGCCAACCCTTTTTATGGCCACGGCGGCACGGGAATTCTGAGCGGGCCTACGGTGGGCCAATATCAGTTACTGCTTCCTTATCCCACTTATGGTTCCATCAGCGAATCCTACGCGAGCTACAACCACGCGCAGTACGATTCCGCGATTTTCAAAGCACAGAAGCGCTTCGGCTACGGTCTTTCCTTCCTGACCGCGGTCACCTTCTCGCGCAATCTCGACGCCAGCGGCGGCGGCCCCGGCAACACGCTCAATGCGGGTTCCAAGGGACCGCAGAACCCCTACAACACGGCGGCCGAGTACGGCTTGTCGAACATCAATACACCCTGGAACTGGCAGACTTCGGTTACCTACGAACTGCCGTTCGGCAAGGGCAAGATGTTCGCCAGCGGCGCAAACCGGGTGCTCGACACGGCTATCGGAGGATGGTCCATCAACACCGTCTCGTCGATGCACACCGGTTTCCCGTTACAGATTTCGCAATCCACAAATAACAATTCCAGCTTCGGCTATGCCAGCCAGCGGCCTAACGCCACCGGCATCAGCCCTGTCACGAGCGGCAGCTTAGGAGACCGGCTCAACAACTACATCAACCCGGCCGCGTTCTCCCTCTCGCCCGTGGGCACCTTCGGCAATCTGGCGCGCGTGATCAACATGCGCGGCCCGGGCTTGGCCAACACCGACGCCTCCTTATTCAAGAACTTTCTGATTACGGAGCGCGTCCGGGCTCAATTCCGTTTTGAAGCTCTGAATGCGACCAACACGCCTCTTTTCTACGGACCGAACGTGTCTTTCGGGAGTGGAAGCTTCGGCAAAATTACCTCGCAGGCCAATTTTGCCCGGCAGTTACAACTGGCGCTCCGGTTCTCTTTCTAATGGCTTTTGTTTTCAAAAAGAATTATGACGAATTGCGAACAGCGGGTGTTAGACTCGGGAAAAGGCAGCCCCGTCCCGCGCCTGAAACCCTGTCTGTTCGCACTTGAATTTCAACCCTAACCCCAGTTTACGGAGACCTTTCAATGAACGACATCCTCAACGCAGAACAAACCAGCGAAATTCTCAAGCGCGGCTTCTCCCGCCGGTCCCTCGGCCGCTTCGCTTCTCTCATCACCGCCGGAGCGGCGCTCCCTTTTTACAATGAGAGCGCGCTGGCGCAGCTCTCCATGGTAAAGAATATGCCCGCCGATGCCGTGAAGATCAATGCGAACGAAAATCCCCTGGGGCCGTGCCCGCAAGCCGCCGAAGCGATCTATAGCATCGTGAAGAAGGGCGGCCGCTACATGTACGAGAATACCTTCTCCTTCGCGAAGACCCTGGCCGATATTGAAGGCGTGAAGCCGGAATACGTGCAGCCTTACGCCGGTTCCAGCGAACCGCTGCACACCACCACCATGGCGTATACTTCCCCCACCCGCAGCCTGGTAGTGGGCGACCCCGGCTATGAAGCCGCGCCGCGCGCCGCGAAGTTTGTGGGAGCGAAGACCATCTATGTGCCGCTGACCAAGGACCATGCGCACGATGTCAAGGCGATGGTGGCAGCCGACCCCAACGCCGGCATCATCTACATTTGTAATCCCAACAACCCCACTGGTACCCTGACCAGCCGCTCCGACATCGAATGGGCACTGGCTAACAAGCCCAAAGGCTCTATCCTGCTGCTGGATGAGGCCTACCTGCACTTCTCAGATGCGACGCCCGCAACAGACCTGGTTGCCAAAGACAAAGAAATTATCGTGCTTCGCACGTTCTCCAAGCTTTATGGCATGGCCGGCTTGCGCGCCGGAGCTGCGATTGGCCGCCCGGACCTGCTCGCCAAGATGAAGAGCTACTCCGCCGGTGCTCTGCCGATTACCGGGATGGTCGGCGCGGAAACCAGCCTCAAAGTAAAGAACCTGGTGCCCACCCGCAAACGCGACATGCGCGCCATCCGCCAGGATACCTTCGACTTCCTCGCGAAGAACGGCTACAGCTTCATTCCTTCGGATTCGAACTGCTTCATGCTCGATACCAAACGGCCGGCCCGCGACTACATGACCGCGATGGAAGCGGAAAAGGTGTATGTCGGCCGCCCCTGGTCCGCCTGGCCCACCTATAGCCGCATCACGGTCGGCACCGCGGACGAGATGGAGAAGTTCAAGGCCGCGACGAAGAAAGTTCTCGGCTAAAGCAGGGGTTTCTCTTTATGGGGAAGCGCCTCACGAAATACTCGTGGAGCGCGCTCAGTGGGGATGTCTTCGGCGGCTTTATCGCGTCGTTGATTGCTTTCCCCTACGGTTTGGCGATGGCCTCGCTCATGGGGCTGCCGCCCATCCTGGGCGTCTTCACGTCCATACTCACTGCGCCCATCACGGCGCTGCTCGGAAGAAACCCCGTCATGATCGGCGGGGTCTCTTCCGTCACTGTTCCTTTTATCCTGGTTGCCGTTCACGATCAGGGCATCGGGGGTGCGGCCAAAGTTTCCATGGTCGCGGCCGTACTGATGCTCGTTTTCAGCACGCTAAGACTGGGCCGTTACGTTGCGCTGGTTCCGCACCCGGTTATGGCCGGATTTTCCTGCGGCATCGGCGGCATGATGGTGATCTCCCAGCTTCGAACCATTTTTGGATACAGCGCCCACACAGCGGATTCGAGCCTCTTCGCGCAACTTACCGAGTGCGTGACCAATATCTCGCATCTCCAGTGGAGCACCACGCTGACGGCGCTGGTCGTGGTGGTGGTCTCGTCCATTCTGCGCAAGGTTTTCGCATAAGCTTCCCGCCCCGCTTCTGGGCATTGGCTTTGCCGTTCTGGCGGCACTGCTCTTCGGCTGGACTTCGCGCGAAGTGGGGAGCCTGCCCTCCACCGTTCCGCCCTTCATCGGTTTTGCGTGGCGGCCTTCCGATGTTTATACGGTATTGCCAGCGGGCTTCGGACTTGCTTTCGTTACGTCGGTTAATCTCCTGGTAACCTCCCGCGTGGTGGAACACTTTCGGGGACGCCACACCGCCATGAAGAAGGCCGATGCGGACCGTGAGCTGGGCGCATACGGCATCGCCAATCTCGCTGCCGGTATGTTTGCCGCGCCCATGAGCGTCGGAATCCCCGCGCGATCGTTGGCCAACGTTCAGTGCGGCGGAACAACGCGGCTGTCCAACCTTTTCCACGCTGCATTTTTGATCCTGTTCGTGACGGAAGGCGGATCGATCATCAAGCACTTCCCGTCGCGGCGCTGGCAGGAGTGACTGCCTGGATGGGCGTTCGCCTTATGGAGTGGAGCATGTGGAGGCGGCTGACCAAAATGCGTAGAATTGATGCGGCAGCCTTCCTCTCCACGTCCGTTGCTGCTTTGTTCCTGAACGCCGTGTTCGCGGTAGCTTTAGGCGTTAGTTTCTACGCTGTCGCTTATCTGTACCGAACCTATTTTTCTACTCGTAGATTATTCGTCACCGAAAACACGCCCGAAACGCCGTTGGCCTGAATATTGGCGACGTTCTTATCCGCCTCATTTGCGACGACACCTTCCAACGTCACATTTCCGTTCTTCACAATGATGTGAATCGAGGGCACTGCCTGATATCCGTAACGCGTCGATAAAGAAGGAAAGCTGTAGATTGCCCGGTACACCGCATATCGAATCTGATCGTCATTTGGACTGAGCGGGAGCACCTCGATCTGGTTATCCACCTGAGTCACTCCTTCCAGGCGTTTCACCACATTTCCGGCATCTGACTTCAATGTCGGTCGAGTTACCTGGCCCATCAAAGTAACCTTCGAACCATCCACCCGGTAGCTCAGATTGTCAAAGACGTTGTAATACGGAAGCATGACGAGCTCGTGACGAACCTCTTTCACGAGTCGCGCCTGACCAGGATCACCCGAATCTGCTGGGAGCGCTTTCCGGTCCTGCGCGGCCGCCGCAGCTACGATCAAAAATGGAACTAAAAACTTGAGTCTGTTCATGTCAACCTCTACACAAACAGACGCAAGCCCAGGGCCAAAGTTGCCTATTTGATCTGCAGCAAAACCTCTTCAGCCTGCTCCGCTGTGAAGCTCTGCACCTTTGCCGAGTGATTCATGCTGCAGAACTTAGGGCCGCACATGGAACAGAATGCCGCGTCTTTGAATCCTTCTTCCGGAAGTGTTTCGTCATGCATGGCGCGTGCCGTCTCCGGATCTAAAGACAACTCAAATTGCCGGTTCCAATCGAACTTATAGCGAGCCCGCGACAATTCATCGTCTCTGTCGCGCGCCCCCGGCCGATGCCTAGCCAAATCCGCAGCATGCGCCGCAATTTTGTACGCGATGATTCCCTGCTTCACATCCTCCAGGTTGGGCAGACCCAAATGCTCCTTCGGCGTCACATAACAAAGCATGGAAGCCCCGTGCCAGCCGATCATTGCCGCCCCAATCGCGGACGTAATGTGGTCGTACCCAGGAGCGATATCCGTCACCAGCGGCCCCAGGGTGTAGAACGGAGCTTCATAACAGAGCTCGTTTTCTTTCTCCACCTGCATCTGGATCTGGTCCAGAGGAATATGGCCCGGACCCTCTACCATCACTTGGCAATCGTATTCCCAAGCCTTTTTCGTCAGTTCACCCAGGGTTTTCAACTCCGCGAACTGCGCCGCATCGCTTGCATCCGCAATCGACCCCGGCCGGAGTCCGTCGCCTAGAGAAAACGTAACGTCGTACTTCTGGAATATTTTGCAGATATCTTCAAAGCATTCGTAAAGCAGATTCTGCCGATGGTTCTTCACCATCCACTCCGCCAGAATCGCTCCCCCGCGGCTCACGATTCCCGTAATCCGGTTCGCCGTCAGCGGAATGTACTGGACCAGAACGCCCGCATGGATGGTCATGTAATCCACGCCCTGCGCAGCCTGCTCCTCAATCACTTCCAGCATCAGCGAAGTGGAGAGATCTTCGACGCGGCGCACCCGCGACAGCGCCTCGTAAATCGGGACAGTCCCGATCGGGACCGGCGAATCGTCGATAATCGCCTGCCGAATGCGCGGAATATCGCCGCCGGTGGACAAATCCATCACCGTATCGGCGCCATACTTTACGCAATATTGAAGTTTTCCTAATTCCTGGGCGATATCGGATGTGGTTGAAGAATTCCCGATATTCGCGTTGATCTTGCAGTTGGAATTCACGCCGATGCACATCGGTTCCAGCCGCGCGTGGTTTACATTCGCCGGAATCACCATGCGCCCGCGCGCCACCTCGGAACGAATGAGTTCCGGTGCCACTTTTTCCCGCCGGGCCACATACTCCATCTCACCCGTCACCTGACCGGCGCGGGCATAGCGCATCTGCGTTTTGACTCTGTCCTGTTTGCGGGCTTCCACCCATTCGGTTCGCATGTCTCTTATCAGTATCCCCGTTTGAGCGGAAGCCCGGTAAAGCTACTTCTTCGGCTGCTTTGGTTTCTTGGTTTCCTTCTTGCGATCCATGCCTTTAGCCATCGGTGAAATCTCCCTTCGTTTTCAGATTAACCTAATGCTGCACAATAGAGCAGTGCGTTTCGCTCTGCTCGGAATTTTACTGCAAACTGCAGGCTTGCTCGCGGCGGACTACACGGGCTCCGCAGCCTGCCAATCCTGCCATGCCGCTCTGTATCAGCGTTGGAGCAAGACTCGCATGGCTAACGTGGTGCGCGATCCCAAGCTCCATCCCGAAGCGATCATTCCAGACCTTACCAAGCCCAACCCTCTGGTCACCTTCAAATCAGACGACATTGCGTTTGTATACGGAAGCAAATGGAAACAGCGCTATTTCACCAAGAAGGGCGACGATTATTTCGTGCTCGGCGCGCAATGGGACATTACGAATCGCGTTTGGCGGCCCTACAAAGTCTCGCCTAACGCTGACAATTCCACGCAGGCTACCGGGCCACTCTGCGACGGCTGCCATTCCGTGAACTATAACGTCCAGACAAAGTCGGTCACGGAGTGGAACGTAGGCTGCGAAAAGTGCCACGGGCCCGGCTCGGCCCATGTTGCGAAGCCTTCGCAAACCAACATCACAAACCCCGCGCGCCTGAGCGCGTTTGGCGCGACCGACGTTTGCATCCAATGCCATTCCGAGGGCAAACCGCTCTCCAACCCAATCGCCGGCAAGGTTTACGATTGGCCGGTTGGCTTCGAAATCGGGCGGAACCTCAGCGACTTCTGGAAGCTCGATCCACACAAGCCTGGCGAACAGACGGTAACCCACTTCGCGGACGGAACCGCGCACAAAAACCGTATGCAGGGCAATGATTTCACCCAAAGCGCCATGTACACACATGGAATTGCCTGCAATAGCTGCCATGACGCGCATGGAACCGAAAACAATGCGGACCTGCTTAAGCCCGCGAACGTAATGTGCCTGGAATGCCACGGCCCCAATTCACCAAATGGCCCCCACTCTCCAACTCTTGAAGCGCACAGCCACCACGCTGCGGGCACGCCCGGCAATGAGTGCATCAGCTGTCACATGCCCAAAATTGCGGCGCAGATTGCAGACGTAAACGTCCGCAGTCACACCTTCCGTTTCGTTCCGCCAAGCCAGACCGCTGCACTCAAAATCCCGAACGCCTGCAACGTCTGTCACGCGGATAAGACAACAGAATGGTCCGCCGACGCTTTGAAAACCTGGCGCAATTTTTCACCCTGGCGCGTGGCAGTCACCAATGTAGCCAGATAATTTTCCTTTACTCTTCCGTCACTTAGCAATACCTACTGCCTTCATTCTCAGCTCGTCCATGCACACTGAGGCCAAGGAGACGGATTTGACTCTTACTTCATTAGGTATCGTGGTGGTCCCCACGCCGGGAACTCCCGTGCCCCTCTCAACGAATGGGTCGGTGCGCGTGGCGCATGTACTTCTGCAAACCGCGCCGGCGAACACAGGTAAAACCTATTTCGGCCTGAATGGCCTTTCGAAAAGCTCACTGGCCGGTGTCTCGCGCATACTTGAGGCGTCCGATAAATTTGAAATCGGCACAGAAGATGGGTACGACGGGATTACGCTGGCGCAGCTTGCTATTGACGCCGATGTTGCCGGCGAAGGCCTCCTGGTCAGTTACTGGACTGAATAACCGGGCCAGAGATCGGAAAACGGGGTCAGTGCAGCCGGAAGCCGCGCGCCCCTATTTCGTTCGTCCGAAGTAATCGGCGTTCATCTTCGTAAACGCAATCCACTTGTCCGGAAGATCGTCTTCCGCAAAAATAGCCGAAACCGGGCAAACGGGAACGCACGCACCGCAATCGATACACTCCACCGGGTCGATATAAATCAATTCAACTTCGGCAAACTTCGGGTCGTCTTTTTTCGGGTGGATGCAGTCAACCGGACATGCATCGACGCACGCGGCGTCCTTGGTCCCTATGCAGGGTTCTGCGATTACGTAAGCCATAAATTCGATCGGGAAGCCTTATGTATAGCACACCCGGGCACTCAGGAACTTCCCTAATAGCTGCGTAACTAAAGGAAGTAAAGACTATTTGCCCGGATATTGCTAACCTGCTTTTAGTTGGTTCTAGATACCGCAACGCTGATGGTAATGACACTCGTGAATTTCACGATTTGTGTCTTGGCCGTCCTGTTTCTCTGGTACACAAACCGGTCTGTCGCTGGTTTGAAGAGTATTCTTTGGGGTTTCCTGAGCATCAGCGCCGGTTTTGCTCTGGCTTACCTGTGCAAACCGGTACTGGGACGCGCCGCGACCTGGTTCGGAAATACTGCGATGACGGGAGGCTTGCTCTTTCTCCTCGATGGGGCCCTGTGCTTCCGCAATTTTCGGCGCATGCCGGCTTGGCTGCTTACCACCGTTTGCGGGCCATTCCTGATCGCGCAGACCTACTTGCTTTACATTCGGGATGATCGGCCGTTGCGCGTGGCCGTTCTTTCCATTCTGATGGCGTGCATTGCTTTTGCCGGAGCGGGCGTAATGTGTCTCAAAGTTCGCCGGGAAGACCGGGTCACCTTCGGCATTGTCGCTTTCGGATTCGCCACTTATGGCACCAGCCAAGTTCTCCGATTTTGTACGTCGCTCTCCGCCGTTCCGAATCCCGATCCGCAGATCGGTCTGTTTGTTATGAACATCGCCATGGTCGGCGCGCTGTTTGGACTCTCTACGGCCACTAACTTTAAGTTGAACGAACGCATTGAAAAACTTGCGTTGATGGATCCTCTTACAGGCCTGCCCAACCGCCGCGCTTTCGACGATCGCCTGGATTGCGTTCACACCAAATCAATTGCAACCGGATCGCCTGTCGCGCTTTATTACATCGACATAGACCGCTTCAAGGCAGTTAACGATCTTTTCGGCCACCACATTGGGGACATGGTCTTGAAGGAAGTAGCGGTTCGGCTCTCCAATGCCGTTCATGAGAACGACTGCGTTGTCAGGCTGGGCGGCGATGAATTCGTGGTTCTCTCCGAACGCTTTCCCACGCGCGCATCGGCCGAACCGTTGCTCCAACAACTCTGCCGCTGTCTTTCCGAACCGCTCGCCATCGGGGGCGTTAAGCTCGACTTAAGCGTCAGCTGCGGACTGGCTTTTTACCCGGAAGAGGGCAACCATCCCTCAGAGTTGCTTCGCGAAGCTGATGCCGAGATGTACCTGATGAAGCGCCGGTTTACTTCCGTTACTTAGCGTCTTTCATCTTGGTTTCGATCCCGGCCATCCAATCGTCTTCATTCAGATTGCCGAATCCGATCGCTTCCATCTTCAGAACGCCATCCCTGTTAACGATCCAATTCCGCGGAATACTTAACGAGGGCACCAGACGATCCACGTAAGCGCGCGCCGGTAATACGGGGAACGTGTAGTGGTTTTCTCTCATGAACCCTTCGATCAGCCCCGGATTGTCGTCCGTATTCAACGTCACAATCTGGAAGTCTTTCCGGTACTTCCACTTGTCGTACAGCTTCTGCAGGTGCGGCAACTCCTGGCGGCACGGCGCGCACCAAGTGGCCCACAAATTCACGAGCGTCGTCTTGCCCTTGATCTCGGTAAGGCGCCATGTTTTCCCCTGCAAATCCTCGATCTCGAGCTCAGGCAGAACGGTATCCTTTGTGTCCCACTCTTTTATTACGCTGACCGCCTGCACCGGTTTCGCTCCTTCAGTCTTCCCTACATATGTTGTCCAGCCAGCTTCCGTGCCGCCCAGGTCCGTCCAAAGCACCTTTGCCTTGCGCTTGGCCGAATCCACCATTCCCTGCATCGCCCCGGAGATGCGGATTTCCGCTTGATAATCCACTAAGGCCTCCAGCTTGCGGCCTTGTTTCTCCGCAATCTGCCCCATTTTGTCCCAATAGCGGCTCTCACTAAGTGGGTCAGCCGGCGTGTGACCGTCCAGAATCTTCCGGAGCTTGGCCATTCCTTCAAGCGCCCGCCCCGGCTGATCGGCTCGCAGATAAGCATCCGTAAGCAGCTCATACCCATACCCTTGGTTCCTTAACTGCTGCTCAGCGAGATTCATCCACGGCGGCGCGGGATACAAGTCCGATTGCAGATTCTCCGGCTGAGGCGCGTGCTCCAGTTCCGTTAGCCCGTTCCCAATCATCTCCGGCAACTCGCTCAGATGCATTCCCCGCTGTAAATAGAGCGAAGCAATCTGAAACTCCGGCGTCGTCGCTCGATTTCCCGAATCTTTCGCGCGCTTCAAACCCGCCACCGCAAATTCTACATCCTCGTCGGAAGTACTCTCCCGATTCATCTGTATGGCGTGTATTCTCTGCGACCACGCGAATGGGTCGTTCGGAAACTTCTTGATCCACTCCGCCGACGCCTCCAGTTGTGCCTTGTTCCGCTCTCGGAGAGCGTTCTGATCGAACACGCCTTTGCCATCCGGCTTGGGGTAAGGATGGGCGACTTGCCACTCCGAGTAGGTCTTCATCGCGGCGGCCCCCGTGTTCACGGCCGTAATAGTCTCCGGCGGCACCGGGTCGCCCAGCAACTGGTGCCCTTCCCTCAAAGTGGCGGCATCCGCCGACACCGCCATCCTCGCCAAATCCGCTCGAACTTTTTCCTTCACGCGTGGATACTGGTTGGCGGGAGAAGCCTGGAACTCCAGCCGCCACAGCGTCCGGTAATAGGCCATTGCGTCTCGGTCGTGCCTTGTCTCCAGCAGCGTCCGCATCCGCACCACCTGTTCCCGCAAGAAGTCAGAAGTCTCCCAACGTTCGAGAAAGTGAAACCCCTCCAAGCCCTCCGGACAAAGGGTCATCCAAGCTGCCAGATGGTCGCGCGCTTTACCGTTATCGCGAAAATTGGGCGCGCGATAAATCTCCACTAGACTTAAGTGCGCGGGCGCAAACCGGGCGTCTTTCTCCAGCACCTGATCGAACAGAGCTATGGCCTCCGGCGTCTTGGTCCCCACGAGCACACGCCCATAGAGATAAACGTACTCCGGCTCGCCCTTATGCTTCTCCAAGAGCGACCGGTACTCCTCGATTGCTGCTTGGCGGTAGACCATGCCGGTCCGCAGCGAGTCCTGATGCGTGCGCTGGCTCCAAAAATCGTTGGATTGTTTTTCAATTGGCGCGGCACAGAATTGCGCGGCGCAAAGAGCGGGGAAGAGAAATAGCGGCACAACGAACGGCCTGAACATAAACCCTCTTAGGAGAATGATATTCGGTTTCCTTCCAACTGAAACAACCTTTTGCAGCGCTCATCGCCCCAATCCCCTCGCCCATCGCCCGCCCTGAGATCCACCTTAAGATAGTTCTTGGACTTCTCCTCCGAACTTCAGCAAGTCCTCCCCGCCGACCTCCCTAACCGCGCCCGCGTCATTCATATCACCGCGCGCCATCTCTCGCTGATTGCCGCAGCCAATGAGCACATGAACCTCACCCGTATCACCGCGCCCCGCGAAGCCGTCATTAAACACGTTCTCGATTCCCTTGCACCTTGGCAACACTTCGCCCACGCCGCCACCGTTCTCGACGCCGGTACCGGCGCGGGCTTCCCCGGCATCCCTCTCGCCGCTGCCCTCCCGGATACCCGCTTTGTCCTTGCCGATTCCACCCAGAAAAAGGCCCGCTTCGTCGAAAATGCCGTTGCCACCCTCGACCTGCCCAATGTCGATGTCTCCGCTGAACGCGCGGAAGACATTCTGCGCCTTACCCGCTTCCACATCGTTACCGCCCGCGCCGTTGCCCCGCTCGAACGCGCCCTCACCTATTTCGCCCAGGGGCTGAAAACCGGTGCGACCGCGCTGCTCTACAAAGGCCCCGATGCAGAAACCGAAATCGCGGATGCCCGCACGGAAGCACTCCGCCGCAACGTGCGCATGGATCTCTTGATGCGGTACAGTCTTCCCGATGGCCTAGGCGCCCGCGCCATCGTCCGCATTTGCGCCGCACCTTCCAAAACCGGGCAATGACTCCATACCTGATCCTCATCGCAGCCTCTTTTCTCGCGGGCAGTCTCAATGCCATGGCCGGCGGCGGGTCCTTCTTCTCCTTTCCGGCGCTGCTGGCGTGCGGTGTCCCTCCGGTGAACGCAAATGCCACCAACACCGTCGCGCTCTGGCCTGGCCAAATCGCCTCCATCTTTGCCTTCCGGTCCGACCTCAAACACGTCAGCACTCTGATCGTCACCGTAATCGTCTGCTCCTTCCTGGGGGGCATCGGTGGAGCGATTGCTCTGCTGAAGACGGACCAAACCACTTTCCTGCGGATTGTTCCCTGGCTTCTCCTCTTCGGCACTCTGCTGTTCGCGGTCAGCGAACCCGCCATGAAGTACTTCCGCCGCAAGAGTGCCTCCGGTCCCACGGAAACGCTCGTCACTCTCCGCCTCTCCCCCCTGATGATGATTGGCCTGATCGCTATCTGCTTCTATGTCGGTTACTTCGGCGCGGGCTCCGGGTTTCTTATCATCACGCTTTTCTCTTTCTCCGGACTGAAGGGCCTAAACCAAATCAACACGCTTAAAGTGATCTGCACCTCTGTGGCGAACGGCATTGCATTCCTCACCTTCATCGTGGCCGGCGCGGTTTATTGGTCCAAGATTCCCTTTATGCTTCCCGCCGCACTTGCCGGTGGATACCTGGGGGCCGCCTACTCCCGCCGCATGAGCCCTGCTCTGCTCCGCGCCGTGATCGTAATTACCGGACTCGCTCTCTCCGCTTACTACTTCCGCGCTTCGTTGTAGGAAACTGATATCTGATGCCCGCTAAAGTTCGCAAAGCCGTGTTCCCC
This sequence comes from Bryobacterales bacterium, assembly GCA_963795835.1. Classification (GTDB taxonomy): domain Bacteria; phylum Acidobacteriota; class Terriglobia; order Bryobacterales; family Bryobacteraceae; genus JALYXI01. The sequence continues at coordinate 281,757 of CAWCJC010000008.1, forward strand.
GCCGCCGGGCTGGGAACCCGCTTTCTCCCTGCCACGAAAGCCATGCCGAAAGAGATGCTGCCCGTCGTTGATAAGCCCATCATTCAATACGGCGTGGAAGAAGCTATGCGATCCGGCATTCAGAACATTATCATCGTGACCGGCCGCGGCAAAAGCTCCATTGAAGACCACTTCGACGTCAGCTTTGAACTGGAGAATCTTCTCGAATCCCGCAACAAAACCGATCTCCTTAAGATTGTCCGGGATGTCTCCGACATGATCGACGTCTCCTATATCCGCCAGAAAGAAGCCCTGGGCCTAGGCCACGCGGTGCTGCGCGCCAGCGAACTTGTGGGCAACGAGCCCTTTGCTGTCGTTCTCGCCGATGATGTGATCGAGTCCGAAGTCCCCTGCATCCGCCAGCTCTTGAGCGTTTACGAATTTTTCAACGCGCCTGTGCTGGCCGTAATGGAAGTCCCAAACGATAAAATCTCGGCCTATGGCGTGGTTGATGCCGAGCCGATCGAATTCAACGGTACGCGCGACCGCGTCTACCGCATCCGCGACATGGTGGAAAAGCCGAAGCCAAAAGATGCGCCTTCCAACCTCGCCATTATCGGCCGCTATATCCTCACGCCCGAAATCTTTCACTCCATCGAGAACGTGCAAGCCGGAAGCGGCGGCGAAATTCAGCTTACCGACGCTCTGAAACATCTGCTCCGCAGCCGCCCCATTTACGCCTACCGTTTCGAAGGCACGCGCTACGATGCCGGCGACAAGCTCGGCTTCCTCAAAGCCACCGTCGAACTTGCGCTGAAGCGGGAAGACTTGGGCGGCCCCTTCCGCGAATACCTGAAAGCTCTCGATTTCTGATGACCCCCAGCCTGTTCGATCTCCCCGTGCGAACCGGCGAAGCCGCCGAAATCGCCAATCTCGTCCTCGACACGGCCGGCTCGAAACCTCTCACCGACGATATTCGCCAGCGCATCGCTTCGCGCGTCCGCATGCTGCAACTCCCCAACACCGTTCCCTATTTTGCTTCTCTCGAACGCGATCCCATCCACCCCTCCGCCCTCTATCTGGCCATTGACGCCGTCGATCATCAGCCCATGCTCCTCCGCATGGCCTCCGACTCCACCCCGTCCAGCGGTATCTATCCCAAATCCATCCTCATCGGCCGCGTGCGTGGTCCCAAAGGAACAGAGTTGGTGATCAATGCCATCCCGTTCAGCCCCACCGATCATGATTCCGTCAAGCGCTTCGCCGCAGACGTGAACCCCGCTTTTCAGGCAAGACCTGTGGGCAATCGCACGGCGCTTATCGTCGAAACCACCCAGCCCGAAGCCGCCTTCGAAGCTTTCCGAACCATCCTCAAGGAACGAAGTCTCAATCTGGCGGGCATCGCCGATCCGCATCTGGGTGCATGGGGTGCCATTCGCACCGGCTGGCGCGAGGGTTGGGTGAACCTGGATGGTCCCCGAACGCTCCACATCATTTCAAATAACGCGGAAGACATCCTCGCCGCCGCGCAACAAATGACTGCATGATCGCTCTCTTCGCACTTATGATCGCCATTGTTCCGCAACAGATCGAACAGCAAAGCCAAGGCGCACGGGCTCTTCTAAGAGCCGGCAATTATCCAGCGGCCCAGGCGCAAGCGAAAAAAGTCTACGATCAGGCGCAAGCCGAGCTCAAACACCGCCCACTCGATCAGGAACCGCTGCTGCCGCTCGCACTGGGTGCGGCGATCGAGGTGGAAGCTCAAGCAACGAGCGCGCAAGGCCAGCGCGCGGAAGCCATAACGTATCTCCATGGCGAACTGAAAAAGTATTATTCCACCTCCCTCCGCGCCAGAATACAAAAGAACATCCACCTGCTGAGCCTGGAGGGAAAGCCTGCTCCGGCTCTTGCCGTGAAGGGCAAGCCCACACTGCTCTTCTTTTGGGCTCACTGGTGTTCCGATTGCCGCAACGATGCCCCTGTCGTCGCGAAACTCCAAAAAACGTTTCCTGCCCTCGCGATCGTAGGGCCTACCCAACATTACGGCTACGTGGAAGGCGGCGCTGAGGCCACACCCGCACAAGAATCGGCCTACATCGAAACCGTGCGCAAGCAACTCTTTGGCACGTTTCCAGCGCCCGTCAGCGAAAACAACTTCAAGCTTTATGGAGCCAGCACGACCCCGACCTTTGTTCTGATCGATAAAACCGGAATCGTGCGCCTTTATCACCCGGGCGCCATGACGTATGACGAACTCTCCGCCGCCATTAAGCCTCTTGCCGCGCCGGATCACGGCCGATGAGTTAGTGTCCTCTTACACCGGCGCTGATCCGCGCGATCCTGCCGTTCCTCCCGCTTTCTTTGCGCCGCCCCGGCAGCGGTCACTGCAATACTTTACCTGTTCCCAATCCCGCGCCCACTTCTTACGCCAGGTGAAGGGACGGCCGCAGAACTGGCACTTTTTTTCGGGCAAATCACACTTGCGTAAGTGCTTTTCCTTAGAACCTCTTATCAATGGGCGTGTAACTCCGCTATAACGGGAGCGTTGTATAGTAAGAAATCGCGTCGGAGGACGCAAATTGAATGATTACTGACGTTAAACAAGAGCCGGTAACAATTAAATTCGGCAACAAACTTATGGGCGATGGCCAGCCCTGTTTGATCTTCGCCGAAATCGGCATCAACCACAATGGCGACCTCGATATCGCCCGCCGGCTGATCAGCGTTGCAGTTGCCGCAGGTTGCGATGCGGTCAAGTTTCAGAAACGCACCGTCGATGTGGTCTACACAGCCGCCGAGCTTGCCGCCCCCCGTGAATCTCCGTTTGGAACCACCAATGGCGATCTGAAGCGTGCCCTTGAATTTGGCGCCGAAGAATACCGGCAGATCGACCGGTACTGCAAGGAAGTCCGCATGCCCTGGTTCGTTTCTGCCTGGGACGAAGCCGCCGTCGATGCGATGGACGAATTCGACATGCCCTGCTTCAAGATTGCCTCCGCATCGCTTACCGATGAGAAGCTTCTCCGTCACACGCGGGGCAAAGGCAAGCCGATTGTTCTCTCGACCGGAATGAGCAGCATCGAGCAGATCGATAAGGCCGTCGAGATTCTCGGGAAGCAGGACCTGGTCCTGCTGCACGCCTGCAGTACCTATCCCGCGCATTACGAAGAATTGAATCTGCGCGCCATTCCGAAGATGCGCGAGCGTTACGGCGTGCCCGTGGGTTACTCGGGTCATGAAACAGGTCTCCCTTCGAGCATTGCCGCTGTCGCGCTGGGAGCCTGCATCGTGGAGCGTCATATCACGCTCGATCGCGCCGGTTGGGGTTCGGATCAGGCCGCGTCACTTGAACCGAACGGCATCGGCCGTCTGGTCAGCTACATTCGCCTTGTTGAGCGTTCCATGGGCGATGGAGAAAAGAAAGTCTACGATCGCGAGTTGCCGATCATTAAGAAACTGCGGCGCGTCGGGGCGTAAGCCTTGAGCGAAATCAAAGCCGTCGTTCTTGACATCGATGGCGTTTTCACCAACGGGACCGTCTCCATCGGTCCCGAAGGCGACGAACGCAAGTCGATCCATTTCGCTGACATTATGGGGGTGGCCCGGACAAGAAAGAAGGGCATCGTTTTCGGTCTAATCAGTGGTGAAGGCGGTCTCCTGGTGGATCGTATAGCCGAAAAGCTCGGGATCACCGATGTCACAAAGAATTGCAAAACCAAGGACGAGGCTCTGAAAAGCTTTGCCGAAAGAAACAGTCTGCCGCTTCAACAGATCGCGTTCGTCGGTGATGACGTCAACGACGTCGAAGCTCTTAAAATCGCAGGCTATAGTGCCAGCCCGCAAGATGCGCAACCCTGCGCTCTGGCCATAGCGAAATACATTGCCAAACGCAAAGGCGGAGAAGGCGCGGTGCGCGAAATCTTAGAAACGCTAATCGGCCCGGTTTAGTGCCCTGTAGCGCCGTGCCAGGGTAGAGGTGCCTTACCAATTTCTTGAAAATGAAACTCTCAGACTACGTCTTCCAATTCGTCGCGAACCAAAACGTCAAACAAGTGTTCCTCGTCACAGGCGGCGGTGCAATGCACCTCAATGAATCGCTCGCCCGTGAGACCCGCTTGGGATGGGTCTGTAACAGCCACGAACAGGCTAGCTCCATCTGCGCCGAAAACTACGCCAAAGCCACTAACAATTTAGGAGTCGCGCTCGTCACCACCGGCCCAGGCGGCACCAACGCGATCACTGGTCTCGCTGGGGCATGGCTCGATTCGACTCCAGTCCTCTTTCTTTCCGGCCAGGTGAAACGCCCGGACCGCATGTTCCGCCCAGATGGCTCGCCCCTAGGCGTGCGGCAGCTAGGCCCGCAAGAAATAGACATCGTCTCCATCGTCAAACCTCTTACCAAATACGCGGTCACCATAGAAGACCCAAACTCCATTCGATATCACCTCGAAAAGGCTACCCACCTGGCTCTGACCGGCCGGCCCGGCCCCGTTTGGATTGATATCCCGATCGACGTCCAAGCCTCACCGATAGACGAATCGATGCTCCCAGCCTACGAACCGGAACCGGAACCCAAGCCAGACCTGACCGCCCCGGTAGCGGAAATGATCGAGCGGTTCAATCAATCCGAACGCCCCCTCATTATGATCGGCAACGGAGTTCGTCTCGCCCGCGCCATCCCTGAACTCCGCCAAGTCCTCGATCTTCTCCAAATCCCCGCGGCGACCACCTGGTGCGCCAGCGACCTTATCTCCGCCGATGACCCACTCTTCGCCGGACGACCCGGCTCGCTCGCTCCCAGAGGCGCTAACTTCGCCATTCAGAACACGGACTTCCTCCTGATCCTGGGCTCAAGAATGGACAACTCCCTGACCGGCTTCGCGCCCAAGAACCTTGCCCGCGAAGCTTATAAAGTGATGGTCGATGTCGACCAGGCGGAAATCGACAAACTGCAAGGAACGCTTGCTAACGAAATCTGCGCCGACGCGGGCGATTTCCTCAGAGAAGTCCTCAAACAGCGCGAATCCGTTAAACCCAACCCGCGCCAACCCTGGAAAAGCCGCGTAGCCGACTGGCAATCCAAGTACCCGCTCCTCACCGATGCCCACCGCGATCCGACCACCCAAGTCAGTATCTATCACCTCTCGGAAGTTTTAAGCCAGGAAGTCGCCCCTGAAGATCAAGTGGTGTCCGGCAGTTCTGGCTCCGGGATCGAGATTTTCATCTTTAGCTATCCCACCCGCGCCGGGCCAACGCGTTTTTCATACTGCGGGCTTGGGCTCTATGGGCTTTGGCCTCCCGGCAAGCATCGCCGTCAGCATCGCGGCAGGAAACCAGCGCACCATTTGCGTCGATGGCGATGGCGGCTTCCAGTTCAATATTCAGGAACTCGAAACCGTTCACCGTCTGAAGCTCCCGATCAAGTTTTTCGTCCTGAACAACGATGGGTATGCCTCCATCCGCGCGTCTCAGAAAGCTTACTTCGGCAGTTCCTCGATCGGTGCCGATGAAACCAACGGCCTCACCGTCCCCAACCTCTCGAAGGTGGCCGAATCCTACGGTATTCCCGCCGTTGTTATTAAAGACCAATCGAATTTGCGGGCCCAGATCCGCCAGGTGCTCGACATGCCAGGCCCGGTCCTCTGCGACGTGCACGTGATCCCTGAAGAAGTTCGGGGCCCGCGCCTCTCTTCCACGCAGCTTGCGGATGGGTCATTTGTCTCGAAGCCGCTCGAGGATCTGTTCCCCTTCCTGCCGCGCGAAGAGTTCCTGGCCAACATGATCGTCGCTCCGCTTCAGCAGTAGATGCCGAAGCGCGTCCTCATCACCGGCGCGTCTGGTTTCATCGGCCGCAACTTGGGCGAACTCCTCACCGGGTACGACATCTTCACGCCAACTCGCGCCGAACTCGATCTCGTCTCCACCGAAGCCGTGGAATCCTTTCTCAACCAGCACCGCTTCGATGCGGTCATTCATGCGGCTACGGGCCGCTCCAATCGAAAAACCACCGCGCCCGATCTCTTCAAGAACAACTGCCGAATGTTCTTCAATTTCGCCCGCTGCTCTCATCTCTACGGGCGCATGCTCCACTTTGGCTCCGGCGCCGAGTACGATCGCCGCGTCTACCAGCCGCTCATGCCCGAATCGTACTTCGACACGTCCGTCCCGGAAGACGACTACGCCTTCGCGAAGTACATCGCCGCGAAATATACGGAGCTCGCCCGCAACATCTTCAACCTCCGCCTCTTCGGAGTCTTTGGTAAGTACGAAGCCTGGGAAGTCCGTTTTATCTCGAACGCCTGCTGCCGAGTCCTTCACGGCATGCCCATTACGCTCCGCCAGAACATTCGCTTCGACTACCTCGATATTCGCGACCTTGTCCCTCTCACAGCTTGGTTCATCGAGAACCAGCCTCACCATCAAACCTATAACCTTACTTCCGGTCAACCCGTCGACCTTCTTACGCTCGCCCATCTGGTCGCAAAGATCTCCGGCCGCAACCCGGAAATCAAAGTCGCGAATGAAGGAATGGGCAGGGAATACAGTGGCTCAAACGAACGCCTTATCGCGGAAATCGGCCCTTATTCTTTTCGCCCCCTGGAAACCTCCGTCCGCGACCTCTACAATTGGTACGAATCGAATCTATCTGAAATTGACCCCGAACTCCTGCGCTTCGACTGAGCATGAAAACCATTAGCATTCTTACCCCCTGTTACAACGAAGAGCTCAACGTGCGTGAGGTTTATAACCGCGTCCGTCAGGTAATGATCGGCATCGGCAAATATAACTACGAACACCTCTTCATCGACAACAACTCCACCGATCGTACGCTCGATCTTCTTAAGGAAATTGCCGCCGAAGATACGAATGTCAAAGTCATTGCCAATTCCCGCAACTTCGGCCATATCCGCAGCCCCATGCACGCCTTCAAACAACTGAATGGCGACGCCGTGATCGGCCTGGTTGCCGATCTGCAAGATCCCCCCGAACTTATCCCCGAACTCATCGGTTATTGGGAGCAGGGCTACAAGGTCGTCCTCTGCGTCAAGAAAACCAGTGACGAGAACAAGCTCATGTTCTGGGTCCGCACCAAGTACTATCAACTGGTCAACCGGATGTCGAACATCGAAACTTACGAAAACTTCACGGGCTTCGGGCTTTACGACAAGTCTGTGTGTAACGTCATCAAGAGCTTTGACGACCCTTATCCATACTTTCGCGGCATGGTCGCCGAAATCGGCCTGCCCCGCAAGGAAATCTTGTTCAATCAGCCCCGCCGCATCAAAGGCATCACCAAAAACAACTTCTACACCCTGTACGACATGGCGATGCTGGGCATCACCAATCTGTCGAAAGTCCCTCTTCGGATTGTCACCTTTACGGGCTTGGTTGCCGGCTTCCTTTGCATCGTCGCGGCTTTCATCGGCCTGCTTTATAAGCTCATCTTTTGGGACCGTTTCTCCGTCGGCACGGCGCCCATGCTAATCGGACTCTTCTTCTTCGCGTCAGTCCAGCTCTTCTGCCTGGGGATTATCGGTGAATACATCGGTGCCATCCACACCTTCGTTCAGAACCGCCCGCTCGTCGTGGAAAAAGAACGAGTCAACTTTGAATTCGAAGCCGGTCCGCCGAAGCAATGAAGTTCACCGCCCTCCTCCTTTTCATGTCTCTCCCCATCGCCGCTCAGCGCGAAATGATCTTCCCCTCGTCCGCTCAGCCGGTCGGCCCATATAGTCCCGGCATCCTCTTCGACGACGTGCTCTACGTCTCCGGCCAAGGTGCGCGCGATTCGCAAGGACTCCTGCCCGCCGGCGCCGAGGCGCAAACCCGCAATTGTCTTGAGAACATCCGCTCCATTGTCGAAGCCGCGCATCTCACGATGCAGAATGTCGTTTACACTCACACCTATCTGGCTGACATGAACGACTATGCGGCTGTGAACCGCGTCTACCCCCAGGTATTTACGGGTGTACTCCCCGCGCGGTCCACCATGGGCGTCGCGCGCATGCCGCTCGAAACGCCCGTAGAAATCAGCGCAATCGCTGTTAGTGGCAAGACGGTGATGCCGGTAAAGCTTCCTAACGCTGCCTCTCCGGTCCCTATCTCTCCGGGAATCCTCACTTCTGACCGCTTCTTCCTTTCCGGCATTCTCGGCCGCGACGCTGAATCGAATACCACTCCGCCGACCGGCGGCGCGCAAATCGAAATGTGCCTCAGCCGCATCGCGCGCGTTCTCTCCGCAGCCTCCCTCTCAGGCCGAAACCTCGCCTATCTAAACGTCTACCGCACCGCGGCGCTCTCGCAAGTCGAAGTCGAGACCCGCTTTCGTCAGGCGTTTCCTGAAACCGCTCTCACCGTTCTGGAGGTCGCGGCACTGCCCTTCGGCGTGCAGGTCGGGGTCACCGGCATCGCCGCCCTCCAACTGGAAACAAAGCGCATTTACAAGAGCAGCGGGAAAGTGCTTTGCGCCTCTGTCCATCGCACGGTCTATTGCGGTTCCGAAGCCGCCGACACCGCCGGAGAAGCCCTCCGTGCACTTGATCAATCTCTTCACGCGATGGGCTCCAGCTTGGCCCAAACGCTCTCTGCGAATGTCTACCTGAACGATATTGAGACTTTCCAGAACATGAACGCTGTCTACGGCCTGCAGTTTACTCAGCCGTTCCCCACCCGAACTACGGTGCAGCCGCAACGCGCCGGTTCCTCACCCGCGGTTCGCATCTCGCTCGTAGCCGCCGCTCTTCGGTAACGGGAAGATCAACACCGCCGCCACCAGAATGTATCCGCCTTGCGCCGCAACAGCGCCCGCCACTGAACCTTAGAGATATTCCCGCTCTCCAGATGTTACACTTTTGCCGAGGGACCCTCCATGAAACTGACCGCCGTTCTATTCTCGTCCGCTTTGCTCGCTGCGTCCGCCTACGCACAAAACGCCACCTCCACCACGATCAAGGTCGGCGACATGGCACCGGATTTCACGCTGCCTTCCACGTCCGGCAAGCCCGTCAAACTCTCCGACTTCAAAGGCAAGAAGAATGTGGTCCTAGCCTTTTTTCCTGCGGCATTTACCGGCGGCTGCACCAAGGAAATGCAAGCCTATCAGTTGGGTGGCGCGAAGTTCGAAGCCAACGATACCCAGGTCTTCGGCGTGAGTACCGACAACACTCCCTCTCAGAAAGTTTTCGCCCAGCAGCTAAATCTTACATTTCCGCTTGTTGAGCGATTTCGCAGAACGCAAAGTTTCGCAGGATTACGGCGTCCTAATTTCCGGTAAAGGCATGGATAATCGGATCACGTTTGTTATCGATAAAGAAGGCAAAGTGACCTACATGGAATCCGGCAAGACCGATATTACGGGCTCCGACGAGGCTTGCAGCCGTTTAGCCCACCGTACAGCAAACTAATTACATAAATCTACCAAGGTATATATATATCTGCAGCGGTAACTGGTATTTTGAATAGGAAAAATGCCCAGGAGCCTCTTCTTTGAATTACCGCAGTCGGCCGCTGTAATCCGGCCGTCTTCCATGACCATCCTGGAATGGAACGCTGAAGCTGAAAGGCTTTTTGGCGCACAACTGCAGGAAACAAAACTTTCCGACTGGATTCAAGCCTGGGACCCGGACAAGTTTGTTCAGGCACTTGCCGAGGGTCAGTTCGACTCACCCGAATTGTGCGGTGTCACCGGCATAACCAAAGCCGGCCCGGTTCAACTCGATCTCCTTGTTAGCAAATCCGAGTGGAAGGACGAACCGGTATTCCTCGTTGTGTTCGCCGATGCCGGCCCTCGCGTTCGTTTAGAAGAACAACTGCGTCAGGCGCAGAAGATGGAATCGGTGGGAATGCTTGCCGGCGGAATCGCCCACGATTTCAATAATCTTTTAACGATTATTTCTGGTTACAGCCATATGCTCGCCTCGAGCATGTTGCTCGACGAGAACAACCGCTTCGCGGCTGAACAGGTGATTAAGGCCAGCGATCGCGCAGCGGCTCTCACCCGCCAACTCCTCTCTTTCAGCCGCCGCCAGGTCCCGCAGAACAAAATCATGGATCTCAATGCCGTACTGCAAGGCATGAGTCCCATGCTGAACCGCATTATCGGCGAGCATATTCGCCTGGTGCTCCTGCCCGGCAAGGATCTCGGCCGCGTTCGTGCGGATGCAGGCCAAATTGAACAAGTGGTGATGAACCTTGTAGTGAACGCCCGCGATGCCATGCCGGAGGGAGGCAAGCTCCGTGTGGAAACGGTGAATATTGACCTTGATTCGCAGTATCTCGGCCGTCACATGGAAGCCCGCCCCGGCCCCTACGTGATGCTGGCCGTCTCCGATTCGGGAATCGGCATGGACGCCGCCACCCGGGAGAAAGTCTTCGAACCGTTCTTCACAACGAAAGCCGATGGCAAGGGTACAGGCCTTGGTCTTTCCATGGTTTACGGAATCGTAAAACGCTGTGGCGGTACGCTCGATGTTTATAGCGAACCTGGCCAGGGTACGGTGATCAAGATCTATCTGCCTCGCGCGGATAGCTCGGAAGTCGGCGCTGCGCCTGAGGAAGAACGGCGCGCTCTGTCCGGCTCGGAAACAGTGCTGCTGGTAGAAGATGACGATGCCGTTCGCGGCATCGTGCAAGCCGCTCTGCAGGCCCAAGGCTACACTATGCTGGTTGCATCTTCCGGCGAAGAAGCACTCACAATCGCCAAAGCCCACGTTGGTCAAATTGATCTATTGATCACCGACATTGTCCTACCCCAGATGAATGGCCGCGAAGTCGCCCGTCGCTTCCATAAGAAGCGGCCTGCCACCGTTGTCCTTTTCACGTCCGGGTATACCGACATCTCGCTCAACGATGCTTCCGAACCCGATAAGCAGGTTCATTTCATCGGGAAGCCGTTCACGCCCGCCGCGATCGCGACGCGAGTCCGCGAACTCCTCGACGCCCGCCGCCAAAGTCTAAAACTGGGTGTACCAGCTCAGGAGGCTCGGGCCGACCAGCCCAAACAGTAATCCGCCAATCGCCAGAAAGGAACCCAGCGGCAATTCGTAAGAACCCGCATCCTTCCGGGTAATCGCGACATACCCAAGCCCGATCACCGACCCCAGCGTCGATCCGATCAGCAACGTCAGCAGCGCTCCTTGCAATCCCACGAAAGCGCCGATCATAGCCGTCATCTTCACGTCGCCAAATCCCAGGCCTTCTTTATGGCGGATCTTCTCGAACAAATACCCGCCCAGCCAAAGCGATCCCGCCGGAATCACCGCTCCTAATAACGAATTGAAGACTGTCTTATCTGCGAAGCTGAACAGCATGCCGGCCACGATCCCACCGAGCGTGAATTCATCCGGCAGAATGCGGGTTTCTGCGTCCGCGAATCCAAGCGTAATCAGAATCGCGCTGAAGCAGCACCATTTCGCTGCCCCTAACGTCAACCCGTAGTGGTAGACCGCCCAACCGAAGAAGGCTGCGGTCAGCAATTCCACAAGGGGGTAGCGCATGGAGATCGGTGCTTTGCAACCGCGGCAGCGGCCGCCCAAAATCGCATAACTCAATACGGGAAGATTGTCGAACCATGCGATTGGCGCCTCGCACACCGGGCAATGGGAACGGGGGCGAACCACCGAAAGGTCGCGCGGCCATCGATGAATACAAACATTCAGAAAGCTGCCAATCAGCAGACCGAATGCCGCCGCGATGGCCGCCTCAACCATCACTCAAAAGCTTCCTGTAGACCGCCTGCGTGCGCTTCACCATCTGCTGCTCGGTAAACTCGCGTTCCACCCGCTCCCGTCCCCGCCGCGCCAAATCCCGCGCCAAAGCTTCGTCTTTCAGAATGCGCCCTGCCGCTGCGGCAATCGCCTGAGAATCGTTCTCCACCAGCAAACCCGCGTCGCCCACCGCTTCCACCATCCCGCCTACCGCGCTTGCCACAACCGGTACTCCGGCCGACATCGCCAGCAATGTTGCCGAACCTAGCCCTTCCGAGTAGGTGACATACACAAATACTGCCGCGCGTGCCAGATCTCGCTCCAGGTCGGGCGAAGGGAACACCTGCACACGCAACAGCCGCGCGGCTTCGATCACAAGCCGTACACCCTTCTTCGGATCGTTCGAAGCCGGGCAAACCATCTGCGTTCCGCCAACGGTCAACGGCAGCAGCGGCACGCCGTCCGGGACCACCGCAATCTTCTCCCGCGGAACTCCGCCGGTTTCCAGCATTTTCGCCACATACCGCGACACCGCGATGAAGTGGGCCGGACGCTTATACTTGGCGCGAGACAAGAATCCGGTTCCCACCGGAAAAGCAACCCGCCGTGCGACTGCCAGGGGAGCCCGCGGAAACAATGCAGCCATTGTGTGCGCGCGAGCGTCGTGCGCATGAACCAGATTCACCTGCCGGGCCAGTTGCGGCAGCCCGAGGGTAGTCAGTCGCCTGACCGCGAGACCCTCCGCCTTCGCGCGGGCGAACAGAGGCGAATCTACCGCGGCCATCAGTATCGGCTCACCGCCCGCCGCAGCCAAACCTCTCATCAACCGGAGCACCTGCCACTGCCCGCCCCTCATCACCCGTCCCGTATCGATGTGCAGAGTTTTCATTCGCGCGCCTTCGCGTACTTCAGAAACGTATACAACGCCGCCATATACGCAATTGCCAGCCCCGCAGCGCCGTCCAAAAATCCGCGCTGAAGAATATACGTCCGGAAAAATGTCCAAACCGGATCCAACGCGAGCCGCGACAGGCTCGGCTTCTTTCCTCTGGCTTTCAACTCCTCAGCAGCCAGGGAAGTGTACCGGTTCAACGTAATCAGATGCTCACTCAGCGAATCGCAGGTGAAATGGTGGATTGCCCCGTTAAGCTCCCCCACTGGACCCTTCACCTCTACACTTTCATGCACATACTGCCCCTGCCAGGCACCGAGCCGCCGGTCATACAAACGGACCTTTTTATCCGGATACCAACCACTATGGCGAATCCACCGGCCCAGGTACTGCGCCATCCGCGGCATCTTGTAAGCACAGTACTTCGCCCCGTCCTGCTTCAGCTCCAAGATCTCTGCTTCCAGTTCTTCGCTGAGTGTCTCATCCGCATCGAGCGACAGAATCCAATCGTTCGCCGCGCATTCCGCGGCCCGGTTCTTTTGCCCCGCATATCCGCGCCACGCTTCCCCGATTACCCGCGCCCCCAAAGCTCCCGCGACCGCGCACGTACGGTCCGTCGACCCGCTATCGAGCACGACTACCTCATCGCAACACCGCAGGCTTTCTATGGTCCGCGCAATCTTCCGTTCTTCATTCAGTGTAATGATCGTGGCGCTCACTTTCACCGTCAGCTCACCGGCGCGATGCTGAAGCATAGCGCGAAAATCCCGAGCGCAGCCCACGCCAACCGCACCCGCGCCCGTCCCAGCGGCTCTGTATCGAAGATGGAAGGATGCTTCCTCCCAAAGAAGAAAAGCAGCACAGCCCATACCAACCACCCCTGCCAGAAGAATATCCCCAGCGGGACGAGCAGAAACAAGAATACGCGCGTGATCAGCCGATGACGCTCGCCAAAGAGCGCGTAGATGATATGCCCGCCATCTAGCTGGCCCGCCGGCAATAGGTTCAACGCCGTCGCGAACAGTGCCACCCAACCTGCGCGCACCAGCGGATGCAGATAGATATCGGACGCTGGAACGCCCGGAAAAATGATCATCTCGAACAGCCTGAGAAGCGGTGGCGTCCCAAATTGCAGACTTCCGGTGAGCGCGATATTCGGCACCACTTTCGAAAGCGCCAGCCCTACCGAAAGCGCCGGCAGCAAGAATAAGAATCCCGCGACCGGCCCGGCGACTCCGACATCGAACAGCGCGCGCTTCGAATAAATCGCCGAGCGGATGCGAATAAAAGCGCCCAGAGTCCCTGTAAACGTTGGCGCGGGCAGGAAGAAGGGCAGCGTGGCGTCGATTCCATAGTAAAGGCACGCGATATAGTGCCCAAATTCATGGGCCAACAAGATGGCCAACAGCGGCAGGGAGAAAGCCAAGCCGGGCCACAAGGCGGCCGGATGTGTCCAGACTTGCAAGAACACGCTGGAATCCCGGTCTATGTCGAAGAACGGAAGGTTATGGTTGAAATTGAACTGCATGCGCGCGCCCACCGCGGTCGTGGTGAGCAGCGTCGCCAAAAACAACAGAGCATTGATCCACACTCGTTGGCGCGCTATTGAAGTGTCTGCAACTCTTTGCCGGGTTTGAAACGGACCGCTTTCCCGGGTGGAATGGAAACCTCGGCGCCGGTTCGCGGATTGCGCCCGATTCCAGTTTTGCGCGGCTTCACATTGAACACGCCAAAGCCCCGAAGCTCAATGCGGTCGCCGCGTTCCAGAGCCCGCTTCATCTCATCGAATACGCGCTCCACCGCCATCTCCGCTTTGGTCTTTGTGAGTCCGGTTTTGTTCACCACTTCGTTGATGATGTCGAGTTTGATCAAACAGCCTCCGAAGCTCTCAAGTCAATGTTATGGTTGAGTTTACCGCATGTCAAGCCAGTTCCGGCGCGCCTGCGCCCAATGGGCTACGGGGATCGCCGTAGTTACCGTTATGGACGAATCACAGGTGCCTCATGGTATGACGGTCAACTCCTTCACCTCCGTTTCGCTGAATCCGCCCCTTATCCTGGTCTGCATCGATCATCGTGCCGCCATTCTGCCCAGCCTTTCCGCAGGTAGAAATGTCGCTGTCAACATCCTTGCCGAAGATCAAATCGAACTCTCTTCCAGATTTGCTACCAAGACCGAAGACCGCTTCGAAAACTTGGATTTCACCATCAGCTCCGCAGGCAATCTCCTCCTTCGCGACACGCTGGCAACTTTCGAATGCACCATCGCCCAGAGCATTGAGGCAGGCGATCACCAGATCATTCTCGCCGCGGTTGAGAACGCAGAGTATCGCGAAGCCCGCCCGCTCCTCTACTTCAATAGTGCCTACGAACACCTTTGATGTTGTCTTGGGTCATCGCTAAAATGGAGTTTGCAACATGTTTGAAGTTTCCATCGAAGAAGTCTTCCCCGCCGGACACGCTCTCCGCAACTATCACGGAAAATGTGAAAACGTCCATGGCCACAATTATCGCGTCCGCGTCACAGTTGAAGGCCCCGAACTGGATGAAACCGGCCTTCTTCTTGATTTCGCCGAGCTGAAACGCCTGGTTCGCGCCGTTAAGGACCGTCTGGATCACCAATATCTCAATGACATGGCCCCGTTCGACATCCTTAACCCCTCAGCCGAAAACATCGCGAAATACTTCCACGACGAGATTCGCCCTCATCTCACCACCGCCCGGCTGATTGAAATCAAGCTTTGGGAGACTGATGTCGCGTGCGCCACATTCCGCCCCACCTGAGCTGTGCGGATCCTGATCGCCACCTTCGGATCGCTGGGCGACCTTTTCCCCTACCTCAACATTGCGAAGCATCTCACGGCCTCCGGCCACTCCGTCACCTTCGCTACCAATGACCTGCATCGCGAGCGCATCGAATCGCAAGGTCATCGCTTTCATGCGATAAGGCCTCACCTTGTTTTCGACCCCGTTGCATTCGACCGGGTTTTCAGTGAATTTGATGGGGGCCGCTATCTTTTGCGGAAGCTTATGTTTCCGGCCCTTCGCGACAGCTATGACGATCTAAAAAGCGCTCTCCGCAATCACGATCTAATGCTGTCGCACGTTCTTATTTTTGCCGCGCCGTTGCTGGCCCGCGAAACCGGAATCCCGTGGGTTTCTTCCGTGCTTGCGCCGCTGAGTTTCTTTTCTCAATACGATCCGCCGATCACCGCTCTGCCGTTGAAATCCTGGCCACGTCCGGTGCTGCGCGTTTTCAACAAGCTCGCGCAGCGCTCCACGCGGAATTGGAGCGCCCCCTTTCATCGCCTGCGCCGCGAACTGGGACAACCCGATTGCGGCAATCCGCTATTCGAAGGCCAACACTCCCCAACCGCTGTTCTTGCCCTTTTCTCGAAACACTTCGCCGCGCCTCAACCCGATTTCCCCCAACAAGCCCTTCTCACTGGCTTTTGTTTCGACGAGCCTGCCCCGCTCCCGCCTGCGGTCGAACGTTTCCTGGCTTCGGGCCCTCCCCCGATTGTCTTTACGCTGGGCTCATCGGCAGTCGCGTCGCCAGGCAAGTTTTTCGAAGTGGCGCGGGAATTAGGGCTTCGCGCTATTCTGCTCACCGGCGCAAACTCCATCCCTTCCACCCCGGATCTCCTCGCGATCGACTACGTCCCTCACTCCGCGGTGTTCCCGCACGCAGCCGCCATCGTCCATCAGGCGGGCATCGGCACCGCTTCGGAAGTTCTCCGCTCCGGACGCCCTTCGCTCGCCGTGCCCTTCGCCTTCGACCAACCCGACAATGCCGCGCGTCTGGAGCGCCTGAAGGTGGCAAGAGTGCTTAGCCGCCGGGCGGTCACGATTTTGAATCTCCGCCGCGAGCTACAAGACTTTACTCGAAACACAGGCATATGCCGAGTCGGCAAAGTACCTGGCCCAAAAAATTCGCGGCGAAGACGGCGCAAGTACGGCCGCAAGTTCTCTCCTACGGGCCGGCGCCAAACAGTTTGGAACACCCACCCGCACGGGGGTAACCTAGGTCAGGTGGAATTGAACCAGGAAGCGGAACTGTTACGCAAAGCACAAGCAGGCAGTGCCGAAGCGCGGGATCAACTGTACTCCACCTACTTCGCCCAAAGTAAGTCAATTCAAGGCCTGCTCACCCGGGAAGTTCCTATCGTAGAAGACCGGGAAGACATTCTCCACGACGCTTATCTCTCCCTGATCCGATCCAAAGGCGAATTCCGTGGTGATTCGAAACTTCAGACTTTTGTTTATCGCGTGGTTCAGATCGCGATTCTCCAAAAACTGCGCTCCGACCGCTCCCGCCGCCGCGACAAGATGGTGCGCCTGACTTTCGAAATTGATGGCGAAGAGCGCGAACGGTCCCTTCCCATCGAAGATATGCAATACGAAACCGTGGACGCCACCATGGCTGCCGAAAAATTGCTGAAAGTTCTCCCGGAACCCCTACGGACTGCGTTCCGCCTTCGTGTCACGGATGAAATGTCCTACGACGAAATTGCTCGTCAAACCGGCGCGCCCATCAACACGGTTGCCACACGCATCTTCAAGGCACGGGGAATTCTGGCGCGAGTCTTCGGCGGTCCCGCCCTCCCCACGGAACCGGTCCCTATTACCGCGAAGAAATCCGTCAGGCCAGGTAACCAATGAGTGACATGTGTATCGACCCGGAACGATATCAGCCGGACCAATACTGGCGCTCTCTCGGGATGAACAGCGTGGAGCAGGTGCGTCATGAGTCCCTCTGGCGGGCCGCCGAAGAAGGTGCGCCTCCGGACCACGCCGAAACCTGCCCCGCCTGCATGGCTCTATACGAGAGTTTCTCTCGTCTCCGCTCGATAGCGGTCCCGGCCGACCCTTCAACTCCGGTGGCGGTGGCTTCCTGCCCGGACGCACCCACGCTTGCGAAGTATCAAACGGGTGAACTTTCCGGCTACGATTTTGAAGCAGTTGGCAACCACCTTAAGATCTGTCCGGCCTGCCGCGAAGATCTTGCTTTTCTCGCGCGCTCGCTCGAGCCTCGAGAACGCCTGATTAGCATGCGCGGCCGTTCTATCCTGATGGCCGTCGCGGCCGCAGCGCTCATTGCCGCCATTATTCCTTGGCGCTCCGGTTCAGGCACGCCGGCAGAGCCCAAACTCGACTTTACTCCTTCCTCCAAATGGGCACACCTGGCCCAGATGCCGGAAGTAAATCGCGCGGACATACTCGCAGAATCTCCGAATGATCACCATTCCCGTCTGATCCAGGTGCTTGATGCTTACCAGAAAGGCGATTACGCCACCGCTGAAAAGTACGCGGGGATCATGACCGGGGTAGTGAACGATGCCTAGTGCGGAATACCTGCTGGCGATGGCCCGGTACAAGCAAAACAAAGTTCAGGAAGGCTATAAGGCCATGTTGGTAGCTGAAAAGATCGAGCCGCTCTCCGACACTCGATGTTGGGCAACCCTGCAGTATGCGCTTCTCGAAGGCGACAGGAAAACAGTGCTTCGGGAAGCCGGCCACATTGGCGGTGAGGAAGCCTATGGCCGCCAGTGTAAGGACATTCTTTCCAAGATTTAGTTAGGCTAGCGGAGCTTCTTTCCGCGCAAATACTCGATCAAAGCCGCCGGATCATCGGAGATAATCGCGTCTACGCCTGCGGCGATCAGCGGGTCCCACTGCTCCGGGGTATTCGCTGTCCAAGGGACTACTTGAACCCCGATCTTGTGCGCCGCGGCGACCTGCTCCGGCGTTACGGTCGAAAATTGCGGGGAGATGATATTGGCCTTCGTCTCCCGCGCTACTTCAACAAAATCGCGCTTGTTTTCCAGCAACGCTGAAGTCCGGATCTCCGGCGCAATTCGCTTCATTTCTACTAAAGTGCGGAAGTCAAACGACTGCAAGATTACACGCTTTTCCAGTTTGTACTTCCGTACAGCCGCCAGCACTAGCCGTACAAACTCCTCCGGCGAGGGCGTCAGCTCCGGCTTTGCCAGAAAGATCTTCGTCTCGATATTGAAGTCGAACTTTCCCAATGGAGCCAATTCAAACACTTCCTCCAGAGTTGGCATCCTTGTCCCGGGTATTGGGACCTGTTTTGGAAACTGGGGGTTCCGCACCTTGCCGCAATCCCACTGCTTCACTTCGGCCAAAGTGAGCGTGTGAATGATCGCGGTCCCACCCGAAGGCCCCGAACAAACCGGCGGCTCCAGCACCGGATCGTGCGAAACCACAAGTACGTTGTCTTTGGTCACCGCCATATCGAGCTCTAGAGCATCGACGCCCGCCTCGATGGCATACCGGAAGGCAGGAATCGTATTCTCCGGGCGCAGGGCCCGAGCCCCTCTGTGCCCGTGAACCAAAATAGAAGGGGCGGCCTGCACGTTCATGCAAGCCGCCCCAAGAAGCACAACACTGATTGCCGCCGCCTTAAGTGTCACGGCGCTTCAGAGTCGGACGCTCGTCCTGATCCGTCTTCGGCTTCGTCTCCGTGCCTGATCCGTCATCGATCGTGCCACCCGCACCCGGAGCCCGCCGCAACCGAGGCCGGTTCGTGTCCTTGTCGTCGATCTTCCGATGGTTGTGCATCGCCATGACTCGCAGCTTGACATCCGAAAATTCGGACGTGCTTACGACATATTCCGGCTTGGCTTTCAGATACTTCTCAATATTCCTTTGGGAGTTCTTGATCCTTTCGTCCGTGGGGGGGTGCGTACTGAAAACCTTCGAAACAGTCCCCGGCTTCTTCTTCTCCAGCGACTGAATCTTTTCAAAGAAATCCACGAAGGCGCTGGGATCGTACCCGGCCTTGTACATGTATTCCAGCCCGAGCAAATCGGCCTCCGCCTCATCGCCTCGAGAGAACTTCAGGAATCCTAAAGGGATAAAGACACTTGCGCCCTGACGAACCAAATAGGGCGCCAGACCGCCCATAAAAATCAGCGGTATCGTTGCTAGATTGGCGATTTGCCCTTTGGTCGCCTGCCGTGTACCGTGCCGGGCGGCCACGTGAGCAATCTCATGCGCCATCACGCCGGCCATTTCCGCTTCGCTGTCGGCCTTCATCAGAATGCCTGTATAAACAAAGAAAAACCCGCCGGGCAGAGCGAATGCATTCACTTCATCGCCATCGATCACCTTGATCGTGAACGGCACTTTCGCGTCAGAATTGCGCACCAAATTCTGGCCTACACGGCTCACGTATTCCGCGATCACCGGATCATCCACAATGCGCGCCTGCCGCTCCACTTCTGTCGCCAACTGCTTGCCGAGAGCAATCTCTTTTTCGATCGAGTAGAAGTTAACGCCCTTGCCGACATCCCGATTCCCGATCTCGTCGGGATCTTTCTTCTTGTCGGCGGAATAGATGTTTACTGGCAGCAAAGCCAGCAGAGCGAGGGTGGCGGAGATTTGGCGGGAAAGCGGTCGCATGTACACTCCTGAAAGTAGTATAAGCTCTTCTACGCGCGCCCGCACTGAGGGGTTTCGCGATTCATACCCTAGTAACTAGGTACTGTTACCGTGAAGAGCGGAAAATCTATTGCTAGAACTTTCATCCCTCCTATCCCTGTGTTTCGCTTTCGCGGCGGCCGCGCCGCTAGCCGCTCAATCCTGCTCAGGCCCTAACTGCCTGGCCATCAGCCAAGTCTATGGCGGGGGAGGCAACACCGGCGGCCAGTACCGCAATGATTTCATCGAAATCTTCAACCGCGGCGGCTCATCTGTTTCTCTCTCCGGTTTTAGCGTTCAGTACACCTCCGCCTACAGGCACTTCCTGGCAGGTGACGAATCTCCCATCCGTCTCCCTTGCGCCCGGCCAATATTTCCTCATTGCCGAAGCCGCGGGAGCCAACCTCTTGGCACCCGCTCTCCCCACTCCCGATGTCACGGGCACGATCCCTATGTCCGCCACCGCCGGACAGGTCGCGCTTGTCAATAGCACGACGCCCCTCTCCGGTGCTTGTCCCTTCGCTGGCACTTCTGTCCTCGACATCGTCGGCTTCGGCGCCTCTTCCTGCACTCCTTCCGCGCCGCTCCTTTCAAATACCACTGCCGCTTTGCGCAACCTGAACGGCTGCTTCGCCGGGTCCAAGCCCTCCGCCTCGAACGGAGCGTCCACTCCTGTCAGCGGATTCACGGCGGCCGCCCCCGCTCCCCGCAATACTGCCACGGCGCTGAACCCGTGCGGCGCGCTCCGCGACTCTCAGCTTCTCCCCCACCACGTTCCCCGCCGCCGGCAGTAGGCAACCGCATATTCCCAATCCTTCACCGCCAGCGGCGGCAGCGGCACCGGCTATAGCTATTCCTTCACCGGTACTCTGCCCCCCGGCATCATGCTCTCCGCGGCCGGTCTGCTCAGCGGTACTCCCAACCACCACCAGCGGCTCCCCGTTTTCCTTCCAGGTCACCGTAAGCGATTCGACCGCCGCCACCGCCGCCCAAAACTACACCCTCACCGTGAATGGCGTTTTCACCTGCCAAGTCACCAATACCATCTCCCAAATCCAAGGCAGCGGACTTACCTCGCCCCTCGTTGGCGCGACCGTCACGACCAGCGGCATCGTTACCGCCCAGCGCTCCAACGGCTTCTATCTTCAGATGCCGTCCCCCGGCGATGGCGACCCCAATACCTCCGACGCCGTGTTCGTCTTCACCTCAAGCGCGCCAACCTCCAGCGCCGCCATCGGTAACTCCGTGTGTGTCACCGGCGCCGTTCAGGAATTTGTTCCTGATATTAATTACGGCACCATCACTGAAATCAGCGGCTCCCCCACCGTCACCCAGCTGTCCACCGGCAACGCTCTTCCCGCTCCCGTCCTCCTTACCGCATCGGATTTCAATCCCTCCGGCGGGATCTATCAGCGCGAGAAATACGAGAGCATGCGTGTTTCTGTCAACTCCGTTACCGTCATTGCTCCTTCCCAAGGCACTGTTAACGAAGCGAATGCCACCGCCACCAGCAACGGCACCTTCTTCGGCGTCCTCTCCGGCACGGCCCGCCCCTTCCGCGAACCCGGGGTGGATGCCTACGACACGCTGCCCGCTGGTTCTTCCCCCACTATCCCCGTTTGGGACGATAACCCCGAAATTCTCCGCGTCAACACGACCCAGCTCATCGGCGGCGTCCCGGTCGATGTCACAACCGGAGCCACTGTCTCCAACCTGATCGGCGTCTTGGACTACAAGTTCGGCCAATATACGCTGCTCACCGACCCCGGTTCCTCCCCCACCGTCACAGGTAACGCTGTCTTCACCGCCATTCCGGCGCCCCTATCCTCCGATCTCACCGTCGGCTCCCTGAACCTTCAGCATTTCTACGACACAACGGACGATCCGGGCAGCGACGTAGCCCTCACCCCTGCCGCTTTCGCCAATCGCCTCACGAAAGCCTCGCTGCTCATTCGCAACGTCATTCGCACCCCCGATATCCTCGCACTCGAGGAGGTTGAAAACTTAGCCACCGCCCAGGCGCTTGCCGTCCAGATCGATACGGATTCCCCCGCCAATCCGCCCCATTACCAAGCCTTCCTCCAACCAGGCAACGACATCAGCGACATCAATAATGCCTTCCTCGTCAAATCCACCGTTACCGTCGTCAGCGTCACTCAATACGGCAAGGACACCACCTATATCGATCCCACCAGCGGTACGTCTGCCATCCTGAATGACCGTCCCCCGCTCGTTCTGAAAGCCACCGCCAAGGCTGCGGGCTCGAATCAAACCCTGGCACTCACTGTCATCGCCAACCATCTCCGCAGCCTGATCAGCGTCAATGACAATACGCCCGCCGGAACCTCGACCAACGGAGCCCGCGTTCGCGCAAAACGGGAAGCAGGCGCCGAATTCCTCGCTAACCTGGTCCAAGGCTTCCAGGCCGCAGGCGACAAGGTGATTGTGGTCGGCGATCTCAATGCCTACGACGTCAACGATGGATACGCGGACGTCCTCGGAGTCATTCGTGGTAATCCGGCGCCCGCCGGCCAGGATGTTGTCCCCGCCCCCGCTGGCCTTGTGAACCCCATCCTTACCGACGCCGTCGATCTTCTCTCCGCCTCGCAGCGTTACTCAGACACTTTCGACGGGAGCGCGCAGGTTCTCGATCACTTCCTCTTTTCCCAAAACCTGGCGTCCTCGATTCGCCAGGTTGCTTACGGCCGGGTCAATGCCGATTTTCCCGAAAGCTACCGCACCGATTCCACCCGCCCAGAGCGCACCTCCGATCATGACCCCGTCATCGGCTATCTCACGCTGCCTGCCTATGCCGCCCCCACCGACGTCACAGCGAGCGTCACGGTAACCGGCTCAGGTCTCACCTTCAACCGCGCCACCCAACTCTATAGCGGCACCCTTGTCATCACGAATAAGACCGCGCAAACCATCGCCGGTCCCATTACCGTGCAGCTCACCAATCTGAGCTCGGGCGTCACTGTAGTGAATCCCTCCGGCCTTTCGACTCCGAACGCCCTTGCGCCGAACGCGGCCGTCACCCTGCCCGTGCAGTTCTCCGTCAGCGGCCCTGCCCGCATCGGATACACCCCCAAAGTCTTCTCAGGAGCTTTTTAAGATGATCCGATCCGTAATCCTTCTTCTCGCCGCTGCTTCCGCCGCGCCCGCTTCCGTCCTGTATACGATTACCGTGAATACGGCAAGCATCTCCGCCACCGCCGGCACAATCGATTTCCAATTCAACCCCGGCGACATAACCTCAGATCTTGCCTCTGCCGCCATCTCGAATTTCCAACTCACCGGCCCCGGTTTGCTTAGCGGCATCCCGCAATACTTTGGCGATGCCTCGGGAACGCTGCCCGCCAGCCTTGTGGTCAACAACACCGCCAACGATAATGAGGCGCTCCAGGCGCTCACTTTCGGCACCTCGGTCTCCTTCCGTGTCACGCTCTCCCAAACGCTAACCGGAACGGCTCTCACCGGCAGCGTGTTCAACTTCGGCCTCTTTCAAACCGATGGCACCACCCCGCTTCTCACCACGGACCCCTCGGGCTTTGCCGCAACCATCAACCTGGACACCACGGGCCGCCCTACCAGTTCTGTCACCACCCCGCTCGCCACGGTCACGGCGACCCCGGAACCCGGCACCACAGCCCTCCTCATCCTCGGACTTTTCAGCCTGGTAGTGCCGGCCCGTGCCCGCTGGGTAAGATCACCGGTTTAACCTACTCTTCTATGCCTCAACTCCCGGCTCGCGCATTTCTCAATCTTCCTCCCCTTCGCTGCTCCGGACTGCCTGGCCCAAACACTGGATCGCCTGGATCTCCGCAATGTGAAAGCAAGATCCGAAACCTACCAGAATCGCCCCTCCATTCGCCTGGAGGATACCGCGCCGCCTGATTTCGGCGACGAAGGCCGCCTGGCCCTTTTGCGCGGTTCATCCTTCCAGGATGGAGTGATCGAAGTAGACGTTGCCGGCGACACGCCTCCGGGTGCCGACCCTATATACCGCGGCTTTGTAGGCATTGCGTTTCGCGTGGCGCAAACGAAACCCCAGTTCGAGTGCCTCTATATCCGCCCCAAAAATGGCCGATCCCAAGATCAACTTCAGCGGAATCACTCGACCCAATATATTTCGGTCCCCGGCTTTCCGTGGCAGAAGCTCCGGGCGGAAACTCCCGGGAAATACGAATCCTACGCCGATCTGGTGACCGGCCAATGGACGCACCTGAAAATTGTAGTCGCCGGAACCAAAGCCGAGCTTTATATCGGAAACAGCCAGCAACCGGCCCTGATCGTCAACGATCTGAAGCAACCCACGGCAGCCGGCGCAATCGCGCTCTGGATCGGGCCGGGCACTGTCGCCCACTTTGCCAATTTGATTACTTCGCCGCCTCAGCCATAGTCATAAACACGCGGCTCATGCTGTCCGTTCCCCCATCGGACCGCTGAATCAAGAGAATCGAAATCAAGCCGTTCTTTGGATCGATCCACCCCTGCGTCCCAAATGCCCCGCCATGTCCGTAAGTCCCGAGTTCATGGCCCGCGAACTCCCCGAAGCGGCTCCGTCACCACTTCCCAAGACAGCCCATAATCAGCCCCGCGCATCCACCCCACAGGACGAATGCCCGCGGTATGCGCCTCTGTCATAAGATGTACCGAAAACGGCGACAAATAGCGCTTTCCCTCATACTGCCCTTTGTTTAACATCATCCGGTACAGATGCAGTAAATCTTCAGCCGTGGAGTACAGGCCCCACCCCGGGGCGGGGAAGACTGCGCCAGCCCGATGCCTTGCCGGATCGCCGGCCAGTATCGTACCCGGCGCGGGTTTCAGCTGCCCATCTTTCTTCGCATAAACCATGGCGATCCGGTCCACCTTCTCCGCGGGTGGAAAGAAGAACGAGTCCTTCATCCCCAGGGGCCGTAAGATACGCTCCGCAATAAAATCCTCATACTTCTGCCCCGAACAAACCTCAATCAGCCGCCCTAAAATCTCGATCCCCGGGCTACTATAGCTCCATTGCGTGCCCGGCTGAAACAGCAGGGGCTGCCTTGCCAACTGCCGGACAACCTCGGCCAGAGATACGTTCATCATCTGCGGATAATCGTGAATCGCAGGTGGCGCGACATCGACAATACCCGCCGTGTGCGTCATCAGGTCCCGAATTGTGATCGCGTGATCTGGGCGTCGCATTGCGCCCGCGATCCGGCCCGGTGTTCGCCGCCACCTGCAAATTTCGAAACTCCGGCAGATACTGCTCCACCGGGTCCCTCAGCGCGAGCTTTCCTTCTTCGGCCAGCATCATGATGCCGATTGCGGTCACGGGCTTAGTCATCGACATGATCTGAAAGATCGTGTCCTTGCGCATCGGCCGCCCCGCCTCGATATCGGACTTCCCGGCAGCATCGAACTCCACCACCTCGTTCCCGCGCGCGACCAGCGACACCACCCCGGCGACAGTGCCCTCCTCCACATACTTATGCATCCGCTCGGCAATTTTAGGCGTTTGCGCCGCGAGCTGTAGGCCGGAAAGAATCGCCGCTAAAGAGAAATAAATTCGCACCTACACGTTATACATGATTGAGACGAAATCTCTTCCCTCGACGCATAATGGACAACACATGAAGCTCGCGGCACTCCTTCTGCTTTCCATCCCTCTTTCAGCAGCGCGTACTCCCCTGGCGGCGCGCGTCCGCAATCTGATCGAGCGATCCCCCGTGGGCCGGGAAGCCTACTGGGGCTTCGAAGTGATCGACCTGGATACGCGTACGCCGATCCTGCGCTCCAATCAGACCCATTTCTTCGTGCCCGCTTCCAACACCAAGCTTTTTACGACCGCCCTCGCCCTTACGCGCTTGGGTGCCGCTTACCAGGTTCAAACCACAGTCACCGCCGCGGCCACGCCGGATGCTGGAGGTCAAATCGCCGGCGACCTGACTCTGGTGGGCGCAGGCGATGCCAACCTTTCCGGACGTCCGATTCCCTATTCAGTCGACGCGGAAAAGCTCGATCCGCTTCTCGCCCTGCGCGATCTTGCCACACAACTCTACGCCAAAGGCGTTCGATCGATAGCGGGCAATGTGATCGGAGACGACACCAGATTTCTTTACGAACCCTACGCACCCGGCTGGAGCATCGACGACCCGGTCGGAGACGATGGCGCCCCAGTCAGCGCACTTTGCGTTAACGACAATTCCATTTCTCTCCTGATCGAACCCGGCCGGCTCACCTTCACGCCGCCCGTCCCGCCGTTCATTATCGAAAATCACATCGTGCCCGGCGACAAGCGCGAACTCCATATCGAGCGCGAACCCGGCTCCTCAACGCTCCGTCTCTGGGGCACCTTGCCCCCGCTCGATAAAGGCAAGACGAACGCGCTCTCCGTCGACGACCCCGCGCGGTTCGCCGCCATGGCCCTGATCGCCGCCCTAAAGGAGCAGGGCATCACGGTCTCCGGAACGGCCCAAGCGCGTCATCGCTATCCAGGCGATGAGCCAATGCTCCAGACCGGCGTCACGCTCGCCCAGCGCGCCAGCGCTCCGCTGATTGAAGATCTCCGCGTTACCGACAAGGTGAGCCAAAACCTGCACGCCGAAATGCTCCTTCGACAGGTGGGGCAGGGAAGCCGCCGAGACGGCCTCAAAGCGATGGCCGATTTTCTTGATGAAGCCGGAATCGAAAAGACGCAATACACTTTCAACGATGGCTCCGGCCTTTCCCGGCTGAATGTCGTCACCCCTCACGCCATCGTTCAGCTCCTCACCTATATGGCTCACTCTTCGAACGCGGCGGACTTTGCCAGCCTTCTCCCTGTTGCCGGCGTCGATGGCTCTCTCCGTCTTCGCTTCGACCACAACAAAGCCAAGGAGAAGGTCTTCGCCAAGACGGGCAGCCTTTCCCACGTGAGCGCTCTCTCCGGATACGCCACGCGCAAAAATGGGCACAGGCTGGCTTTCGCGATCCTGGTGAACAATTACAACGGCCCCGCCCAGGAGATCCGCGCCGTTATCGACAGCATCTGTGCTTTATTGGTGGAATAGAGATACCCATATGCCTATCTACGAATACAAGTGCGAATCCTGCGACAACAAATTCGAAAAACTGGTCCGAGCCACAGCGCAGCCCACCGATCTAACCTGCCCGAAGTGCGGCGAGCACCACGTGAGCCAGCAATACTCCACCTTCGCCGCGCGGGCTAACGGGATGGCTTCTGAGCCCCAAGCGCCTTCCTGTGGAGGCGGCATGTGCCGCACCCCCGGCATGTGCGGGATGAACTAATGGACGTTCTTTCTCCGGAAGCTGCGGCTTTCGTAACTGCGCTTTCTCAGAAGTTCGAAACCAGGCGCCGGGAACTCCTGGAACGCCGCATCGAACGCCAGCGCGACATCGACGCAGGCGATCTCCCCAACTTCTCCGACGACCCTGATTCCATCCGCACCCGCGAGTGGACGGTAGCCCCCATTCCAGCGGATTTGCAGGACCGCCGGGTCGAGATCACCGGCCCTGTAGATCGCAAGATGATCATCAACGCCCTCAATTGCGGAGCCAACGTGTTTATGGCCGATATGGAGGACGCCAACTCCCCTACCTGGACCAACGTGATCGAAGGCCAGCGGAATCTCTACGAAGCTATCCGCCGCACCATTGAGTTAACAAGTCCGGAAGGAAAGCAATACAAACTCAATGCGAGCCCTGCCGTCCTGATGGTCCGCCCCCGTGGCTGGCACCTGCTCGAGAAACACTTCGAGGTGGACGGAGCGCCCATATCCGGAGCTTTCTTCGATTTCGGTCTTTACTTTTTCCATAACGCGAAAGAACTTCTTGCCCGCGGCTCCGGCCCGTACTTCTATCTCCCGAAACTCGAAAGCCGCCACGAAGCGCGCCTGTGGAATGACATCTTTGTCTGGTCGCAAGACCAGCTTGGCGTCCCGCAAGGCTCCGTCCGCGCTACCGTTCTGATCGAGACCATTCTTGCCGCTTTCGAAATGGACGAGATCCTTTACGAACTAAAGGACCACTCCGCCGGCCTGAATTGCGGGCGCTGGGATTATATCTTCAGCTTCATCAAGAAGCTCCGCAACCTTCCCGGCTTCACGCTGCCCAATCGGGCGGAAGTCACCATGGAAGTGCACTTCCTCAAGAGTTACGTCGAACTTCTGATACAAACCTGCCACCGGCGAGGCATCCACGCCATGGGTGGCATGGCAGCCCAAATCCCCATCAAGAACGATCCCGAAGCCAACCAGCGCGCGCTCGAGAAGGTTCGCCTGGATAAACTTCGTGAAGTGAAAGCCGGACACGATGGCACCTGGGTGGCGCACCCGGCACTGGTTCCGGTCGCCAAGGCCGTTTTCGACGAATACATGCCGGAGCCGAACCAGATCGCAAAGCCCCGGCCTGAGGTCAAGGTCACGGCGGAAGACCTGCTCGCCGTACCGACTGGAACCATCACGGAAGAAGGCTTGCGGCTGAATATCGATGTCGGTATTCAATACCTGGACGCCTGGCTTAAAGGTTCCGGCGCGGTTCCGATTTACAACCTGATGGAAGACGCCGCTACAGCCGAAATCTCAAGGGCGCAAATCTGGCAGTGGGCAAAGAACGGCGCCAAGCTCTCCGATGGCCGACCCGTAACCGCCGACATGGTCCAGCTGCTCATCAAAGAGATCGGCGGCGACAAACGCGCCGCGAAACTCTTCGCCGATTTCGCCACCGCTCCCGAATTCGTGGAGTTTCTGACGCTTAAAGCCTACAACGAACTTCAGTAGAACTCACCCATAGCGCCGCGGCTTCATTAGCAAGCCGCGCCGCCCCGCGATGTCCTTCGCCCCGATACAGCGCGGCTAAGTAGGCCCCGCAAAAGCAGTCCCCGGCACCAGTCGTATCCACGGCCTCTACCGCCAAGCCCGGCTCATGAAAGCTCTCGCCGGGACGTTCGACCGAACAACCGCGTGCCCCCAGCTTGACCACGACAGTTTCAGCTTCATAGCCTTTCAAATGCAACTCTTCATCCTGATTGAGAAACAGGATGTCGCAAGCAGGCAGCGCGGGCCATTCCCCCAAATGGTCCCATTGAGCGTCCACGCTCGTCGTCATCCCCGCCCGCTTCGCCGCCTCTAAGATTGCCGCACCGCCAGCCCGGAGATCGCGCATGCGGTAGATCGCGCTCAAGTGAAGATGTGTCGCGCCTTGAGGGAAGCTCCAGGGCTTCTCAAATTCTCCCGCGCTTGCTCCCAACTGATACAACAACGCGCGCCTGCCCGCGGAATCCACCAACGAAACCGACATCGAGGTCGGCAACTCGCCCCGCTGCACCCGGCACTCCACACCGGCCTGCTGTAGTCGCGCCACCAGCTCGTCGCCGAGCGCATCCGCCCCCGCCAAACTGATCAACGTAACCGGCACGCCTTGCTGCGCTAACGTGTAAGCGCAATTCGCCCCATTCCCGCCCAAGAACCGGTCGATGCTCTCCACCGCCGCCGTCGTATCCCAAACCACCTGATCAACGGGTCGAACGATTGTGTCGAGCGACAGGTTTCCGCAAACGACGATCACTTTCCCAGGCTATCCAAAAGTTCTTTCGAAACCACCCAGATCCCATGCACCGAAGTTCCCGATTGCGAGAACGCCCCTGAGGCTATCAAGCCTCCGAAGTCCTGCCCCTTACTCTTTCCCACGAAGCCTTTCAGCATCTCTGTCAGCTTCGTTAATTGCACGGTCATCACCCGCGCTTCTTCGGCATTCTTACAAGCTGCGTTCAGCTTCAACTCATACCCAGTCGCGGCCGGACCCAGTGTTAACGTCACCTGCTCGCTCACGCCCAAGGCTGAGGTGAAAGATTCGTGAGGCCGGCGGCATTCCCGCGCCGTTGCGCAAAACGCTCCCCGGCGCGGCAACCCATACCGGCTCCTTTGGAACTTCAAACGCCGGCGCTGCGCCAGGCTTTGTCATTCGCGAAGCGGCCAAATCGTCCGTGCTCACCGCTAATGCCATCAGATTCTGGCTGAGCGGAAGATACGAAATACGGCGCTCCGGTATACTTCCCGGCATCCGGCAGAGCTTGTTATAGCAGCTGCCTCCGTTATGTTCCGCGTATGCGCTCAGCTTCGCCCAATCAAAGCGTCCCTTGAGCAGCAGAAACGTACCTGCCTTGGAGAACGAACCCACCGCCTCATCAAGATCGCGCTCATACGCGAAGCCGGTACCGGTCAAAAACGCTTGATATTCGGGCTCCACTGCGCCTTTGCCCTGCTCGAGCAGCTTCAAAATCCCGCCGCGCCGCAGGGCGTCCACGTCGATCCGCATCACGGTCGCATCCGCCATCGGCAAGCGCCGCAACAACTCTGCTGTCCCTAAGGGCTCATTCCGGCCGCAGCCGGCCAGCACTGCCAGAACGCTACACAGCCACAGCTTCTGCGATGGTTTCACGACTTTTCTTCCACAGCGCGATATAAGGAGCAAGCTCCCGCATCATCGCCGCGAACTGCGGCAATGTCAACGACTGGGCTCCATCACTCACCGCTTTCTCCGGATTCGGATGCACTTCCACAATCAGGCCATCCGCTCCCACGGCCACGCCTGCCCGTGAAATCGCAGGCACTAAGCTGCGCTTGCCGGTCGCATGGCTCGGGTCCAGAATTACAGGTAAGTGGGTGAGTTCATTCAATACCGGCACTGCGGAAATGTCGCAGGTGTTCCGCGTCGCTGTCTCGAACGTCCGAATTCCGCGTTCGCATAACATTACCTCCGCGTTTCCATGCGCGGTCACATACTCGGCGGACATCAACAACTCTTTGATGGTTGAGCTCATACCGCGCTTTAACATCACCGGCCGCCCGCATTTCCCGAGAGCCTTCAGCAAGGAAAAGTTCTGCATATTGCGCGCGCCGATCTGCATGATGTCCGTATACTCGGCCACCAGCTCCACGTCTTTCTCGCTCATCACCTCAGTGATAATCGCCAGACCCGTAGCTTCGCGAGCCTTCGCCAGCAGCTTGAGGCCTTCGCCTTCCATGCCCTGGAAGTCATAGGGCGATGTTCGCGGTTTGTAAGCGCCTCCGCGCAAGACAGTAGCCCCTGCGGCGCGAACAGCTTCCGCAGTCTCCATGATCTGCTTCTCGCTTTCGACGGAGCAGGGCCCCGCCATTACGACAAACTGATCCCCGCCGATCTCTGTCCCATGAACACGCATCCTGGAGTGCTCCTTCTTAAATTCCTTACTGACGAACTTATAAGGAGCCGAAATCCGTACCGCCCGCTCCACCCCTGGGGTCGCCTCCAGCGATTCGAGACAGGCCGTCACGTCGCCCACGCCTACCACTCCGATCACGCAGCGCTCCTCGCCCGCAATCGAATGCACTTTGTACCCGTACTCCCGAATCCGTTCGCATACGTGCTCGATCTCTTCTTGTGTCGCATGCGGTCTCATGGAAATGATCATTTGCGTCGTCCTCCTCAAAATGAAAAAGCCCACTCTTGCGAGTGGGCTTAAGTAAAACCTGCAAAACCGGTTTTCGCTCTAAGACTGGTCAGGTACCAGTGCCACTCGCGCGCTCGGGCCTGCGCCCCAGAAACGGTACCAAAACGAGTAGCTAAAAAACGAGAGCATGAAACCAGTAGTCTATTCCAACGACGGCCAGGATGCAAGACAATAAAATCTGCCGGTCAGGAAAGTGGCGAGCTACCTTTAGACCTTCTTGCCAGGACGTTGAATCACTCCGTTTGCCTGCTTAAACAAGCGCCTCTCTCTTGCATTTCGGACTAAGCGGCCTACGATGGCGAAGGGCAACGGAACCACCCCAACCCACTGCAAGGGCAGGAAGTAAGTGGCGAGGCCTCCGGACAGCATGATCAGAGACATGAGATAAAGGCGAAGGCGCATGACTTCCGCGGCGGGGCCGTTGCGGAGCAACCCTTGCGAGCGCGCAATTTCCAGCTTCGCGGTCAGGGCGGCCGCAATGAAGAATTGATTGCCGAAATAGATGAGAAACGCTACCGGCTCGCGGATGTAGTGGCCCCAGATCGCGGTCGAGAAGGGAAGGGCCGAGACAAACCCAAGGAAAACAAAGGTGGCTATCAGTATTGCCGTGCTGACGCCTTCGACTAAATCAAACACGCGATGCTGGAAAGTCCAAAATACTGATGTGATTCCGAATGTGACCACGAAGCTGATCCAACCATGGGCGTCCTTTGCGATCGCCCCTGCCAATTCCCCATGCGGCACGTTAACGGGAACTTTGATTTCCAGGATCAGCAACGTCATCGCAATCGCGAAGAGACCATCGCTTAAGGCTTCAAGGCGATGCTTGCTGAATAGTGCGGCGGGTTTAAGAGCCGGTGTCACTTCCCTCCCAATAACACTTTCACGGCCTGGTCCAGCTGAGCGTCACGGCCTGTATAGCTTTCCCCCGCAGGCCGGTCGACCTCAATATCTACGGGGCGCGGGTGCAACTCCATATCGGTCCCGTCATTAGCCGTGATCTTGATGAACGGCTGGCGCATGGTGGATCCGTCGATTAGTTCGCGTCCGCCGGTATAAATAATCCAGCCCGCGGTCGGCTCGCCAACAACCTTACCGAGCTTCATGGCGCGATAACCTTCCGTGAAATCCTCGGCGTCGGAGAGCGAGTTCTGATTGGTGACCAGCACCGTTGGCAGCTCAAGCGAGCGCTGGCCCAACATAGAACGCGCCGGGGACGAGGGACTGTCGCGCGGAGTCATCGTCAGGTAGGGCTTGCGCGTGAAGATGTCCAGCGCGTAGGCATTGACGAAGCCTCCGTTGTTGTTGCGAATATCCACAATTACGCCTTCACGGCTCTGATTTTCGGTGTCGAGATCGATATAGAGCTGATCGAGCGAATTAGAAGACATGTCGGGGATGTGGACGTAGCCGATGCGCCCACCGCTTTGCTTCGCAACGTAGGCGCGCCGGCCCTCCACCCATTGCGTGTAGAGCAGGTGCTTTTCGGCTTGCCCCCCGATGGGGAGCAGCGGGATATTTTGCTTCGCCGAGGTGGAAACCAGGGTGCGTCTCCCAATCTTGTGCTGCAGCAATTCATCCACATTCACGCCGGGAGCGAGAATCTGGCCGTCGATGGACAAAAGTTTCTGGCCGGGTTCGATGCCCGCAATCGCGGCGGGGCCGAGCGGGACGACAGTGGCGACGGTAAATGTACCGGGGTCGACCGTGAGCCCAAGGCGGCCGCTGGACGGAGGCGTTCTTGCCGCTTCGCCGGGCGCGATTCCGGAGTGTGACGAATTCAGCTCGCCAATCATCAGCGAGAGAACACGGCGCATTTCATCGGACGTTCGCGCGGCCTCAATACGCGGCGCATATTGGCCACGGATATCGGACCAGTTCGCGCCGTGGAACTTCGGGTCGTAGTAGGTTTGGTTGGCAAGAGTCCAGGCTTCATGAAACACCTCGCGTTTCTCCTGATCGAAGTTGACGTCTAACTCAGCCGTGACCGGGAGTGGGCGGACTGCACGCGTTTCGACGTTGACGATGTGAATGCGTCCTTCTTCCAGAAAAAAGACCTCTTTGCCATCGGGAGAGAACTGCGGAAAGGATTTTTCGCCCGGCGTGGAAGTAAGCTGGCGCGGCACGGGAGGCTCCTTCGCGAGTTCATCGAGCGAGAAGGTATAGAAATTGTGTTGTCCCGCCGAGGAGGCCAGAAACAGGAGCATCTTGCCATCGGGGGAAATGATCGGAGACGCTGCATCCACGCCGAGAGGCAGCAGCGAAAGCCTGCGGCGGATGTCTTCAAATACAATCTTGACCGGTGTTTCCGGCTTAGCTGAACCTTTGACCAGGGCCGAGGGGGATTCAGCGGGTTTCGGCGTTTCCTCCTTGAACAGATCGCGGAACTGATCTTCCCTGAATTTTGGCGTGCGCGGAATCAGGCTGACCTGTGCGACAGCACTGTTTTCGGTACGCTGGCCGGTGTTGAAGAGCAGGTACGAGCGGTCCGGACTCCAAACGATACCATCGGCGTGTATGTTGGCCAGGAAGCTGATGGGCTTCTCGGCGCCGCCCGCCGCGGGGATGACCATCACGTTGTGAAAACCGCGCGTATCGTCGCCGAAGTAGGCGAGCCATTGGCCATCTGGTGACCAGGAGGGCGCCCCATTCAAAGTGCGGTATTTTCTCGAGCTGAGAGTGCGGTCCGCCTGAGTTGCAATGGTCAATACATGCAGCTCCCTTCGGTCGCGCGTGAAGGCCAGCTGCTTCCCATCAGGCGACCACACGGGATTACCATCATTTTGTCCGCCGGTGGTGAGGCGCGTCTCCGCTTCCTTGGCGAGGTCGTAAAGATAGAGCTGCGGCGTGCCGTCGCGGTCGGAGACGTATACCAGGTGCCGGTTATCAGGTGACCAGCGCACGTCACTCTCACTCGCTGTAGTTTGTGTAATGCGTGCGGCGCTGCCTCCTTCTTTAGCAGCCGCGGCGAAGATCTGGCCACGCGCCGTAAAGGCCACCTTCTTGCCATCGGGGGAGAGTCGCAGGTCGCGAAACTGGTTGGTGAGAGTCACGTGCTGCGAGGCGGGTCCCGCGGGAGCGCCACGGAGAGTAATCGGGATAGGCGAGGTTTTGCCAGTGGCGGGGTCCAGCATCCAGAGCCCGAAGTCGCGTTCGAAGACAATGGCCTTGCCATCGTGTGAGATGCCGGGCCAAAGCACGCGGCCTTCGGTGAACCTGGTGATTTGGTGCGGTTCGGACACGGGGGAACCGGGCGTGAGCATCCAGATATTCTCCGTGCCGGACTTGTCCGACATGAAGTAAAGATGGCGGCCGTCGGAAGACCACATGGGCCAAAGATTCTTGGCATGGTTTTCAAGCAGCGGCTTGAAGCTGGGGTTTGATGTTGGCGTGGCAGCGGGCGTGAGCAGGGTGAAGCGCGTTTCATCGATGTGCGCGTGACCTTTGCGCCACCACTGGCTAACCGCCATGCCTCCGCTTAGGAAGGCAAGGGTCCCATCCACAGGATTCGGGACGGCCTGCGATTCATCTGCAAATCGATCGGCGCTGACCATGGCGGGTGTGCCGCCTTCGGCCGCGATCCTGTAAATGTCGTTCATGTTGCCGATATCGCCGCGGTTGCTGGTGTAGTAAAGCGATTGACTATCCGGTGACCAGGCGTCGAGCGAAATGCGCGAATCGTCAAAGGTGAGGCGTTTGAGCGCCCCCGTGCGGAGTTGCAGCACGTAGATATCGGCCGTGCCGGTGCGGGAGGAAAGAAAGGCGAGGCGCGTGCCATCCGGCGAGTAGAGCGGGCGGGATTCGGTAGCGGGGTTGGAAATCAGCAGTCGCGCCTGTCCGCCTGTGGCGGGTACGGTCCAGATGTCGCCGCCGGAGGTGAAGGCAATTTCCTGGTGATTGGGAGAAAGCGCGGGTTCCGCCAGCAGCGGAGCGGGGAAGGCCTCCGGGGTGGCGGCGGCCAGTAAGAACAGCGGCAAAAACATGATTAGGAGTCTAACATTCAGGTTTTTCGGAAGCAGGCAATCCCGCGGGCGAGGCGAGCTTAATTCGGGCAAAATTGAAGAGCTAAGAGTTCGTCATTTCCAGCATTCGCGCCAGAGTCAACACGATACGCTTCAGTCCCAAATCGCGGCCTTCGGGGTTGAACCATTCCGTCGGGGTATGCGCCCCGCCGCCCTGGCCTCCCGCCCCGATCGAAATCGCCTGCAGCCCCAGCGAGAGTGGGATGTTGGCATCTGTGGAAGCGCACTCCTGGCGAGGGCGCAGCCCCAGATGAGCATCCACTTGGCGAAGCGCCGCCAACAGAGGCGAGTCCAAAGCCAGGCGTCCAGCGGGACGAGAGCCAATCTCTTTGATCTTCGCAGTGAGCCGGCCGGTCAGGGCTCGAGCGTTTTCCTGTTCCATCGCGCGCTCAACCGCCTGCGTGAGTTGTTGGACCAGATCGTCCATGGGAGCGTTGGTTTCCGAGCGAATATCGATCTTCGCGCGTGCTTGCGTCGCGATTGCGTTCACGCCCGTACCGCCTTCGATCAAACCGACGTTTAGTGTGGTGCGGGCTGGAAGGCGGCTTTCCGTAAAACCGGCAAGCGCGCGAGCGAGGGCGTGAATAGGATTAACGGTCCCGAAGTCGCTCCAGCTATGGCCTCCCGGTCCCGCGAACGTCACTTCATAGCGGCGGCTTCCCAGGGCTTCGGTGGTGACGTGGTCGGTCGAGGCGCCGTCCAGGATTAAGAGCGCTTCGGTCTCCACTGTCTTGCAGAGATGGCGCATACCGCTTAGGTTGCCCTCGCCTTCCTCGCCCACGTTGGCGACAAAGAGAAGGCGGTCCCACGATGAGGCACCCCGAATATGAAGTTTAAGAGCCCGCGCGATGGCGAGGAGCGCGGCCAAGCCGCACCCGTTATCGGAAACTCCCGGGCCCCGAAGTTTGCCATCGGGATCGACCGCGATATCCTCTTTCACGCGCGGCGCAAGTACGGTATCAAGGTGCGCGGTAAGGGCGAGGGCAGGAACTTCAGGCGAGGCCGACAGGGTGGCGAGAACGTTGCCGGCCCGGTCCAGCTTCGCGGTGCAGCCGTAGGCGCGAAATTGCGAAACGAACCACTCCGCGCGCTGTTGTTCCAGGAATGTCGGTGCCGGAATGCGGCACAGTTGCTGATGAATGTCGTTAATCCATAGTTTTTCGCGCGTGAACCACTTCAGGATGTCGCGGAGATCGCGCCCTTCGGCGAGCTCGTGGAGCGAGGCGGCGGCCGGGGCTGGATTCATCTATTTAGTTTAAGAGGGTTGGTAAAATCTAGCAATGATTCCGATTGCCGAAGGGCTAATCGCCGTTAGCGCCACCTTCACCGCTGAACCGATGGAAGCGACGCTCGCATTCTGGTTGCAGCAGTTGAATCGGGCAGCGCGGGTGGAGTTTGCGCCTTTCAACCAGGTGTTCCAGACGCTTCTCGAACCCGCCAGTCTATTCGCGAGAAACCGAAGCGGTCTGAATGTAGTTCTTCTGCGATGGGAGGACTTGGGGGAGGGGGATCAGGCCCGGCGCAACGGGCTGCAGCTGATTCAGACTTTGAAGGATAGAGCCGCCAGCTTCGCGGTTCCCTTGTTGGTGGCGGTGTGCCCGGCATCACGAGAGTTGAACTTTCACGAGCTTGATCTCGCACTGGGATCGGAACTTGGGGCCGTGAGCAACCTGTTTCTCTTAAGCGCGGAACAGGTGGCCGAGTGGTATCCGGTACCGGTTGTTCATGATCCGGCAAGTGATCGACTCGGACATGTGCCTTACACGCAGGAGTATTTCACTGCCCTTGCCACGGCGGTAGCGCGGAAGTTCGCCGCAATCGGGCGCGCTCCTTACAAAGTCGCTGTGCTTGACTTGGACAACACGCTCTGGAAGGGCGTAGCAGGGGAAGATGGGCCGTCCGGGATTACAATCGACGGGCCGCGACTCAGTTTGCAGCAGTTCTTGATTCGCCAGCGCGAGGCAGGGATGCTGCTGGCGATTTGCAGTAAGAACAACGAGGAGGATGTACGCGAGATCTTCCGCGTTCATTCAGAGATGCCGCTTTCGCTTGGAGATTTCGCGGCAATCCGGATCAATTGGGAGCCGAAATCGCAAAATCTCCGGGCTTTAGCGGCGGAGCTTTCGCTCGGCCTCGACAGCTTCATCTTCATCGATGACGACCGTAAGGAGTGCGCGGAAGTGCGGGCAAACTGTCCGGAAGTGCTGACTTTGCTTCTTCCTGCGGATCCGGAGCGGATTCCGGAATTCCTGAACAACGTCTGGGGTTTCGACCGGCTAAAGATTACGGCGGAAGACAAGCTGCGCAACGAAAGCTATCGGCAGGAGCAGCAGCGGACCGAGTTCAGCAAACAGACGGCGAGCCTGGAGGATTTTGTCGCCGGGCTGGAATTGCGCACCACGATTCGGCCGATGGAGCCTGAGCACTTGGCGCGCGTGGCGCAACTAACCCAGCGAACGAACCAGTTCAACACCACAACAATTCGGCGAACCGAAGCAGAAACCCACGCTTATGCGAGTGAACCGCGGCAGGGCATTTTAACCGTCGACGTGAGTGACCGGTTCGGCGATTACGGGTTGGTGGGCGCGGTGTTCTACCGCGAGGAGGCGGATGCTGCAGTGGTCGATGCATTCCTTCTGAGTTGCCGCGCGCTGGGGCGGGGAGTAGAGCATGCCGTGGTGCGGTACTTGAGCGAGCACACCGGAAAAGCGGTCGAGATTCGCTTCACGCGATCGAAAAAGAACGCGCCAGCCGAGCAATTTCTTGAGAACTCGGGCGCGGCGCTGCGAGGGGGAGGCTTACAATTGTCGCATGAGCAGGCGAGGGCGCTGGAATATAAGCCAGTCTCCCATGCCGTGCCTGTTTCAGAGGAGAAAGCCAATCAGCCGGTTGAGGCTTTCGTTGCGGACTACGCTCGCATAGCAGATGAGTACTCCGACATGGCGCGAATTTCATCCGCTGTACTCGCCAATCGACAGAGCACGGCGGCGGAGGTGGAGACAGGCTCCGACGCGCCTCGTAACGACACTGAGGAGCGGTTGGCCGCGATTTGGGCTAGGACCCTGATGTTGCCCCGTGTCGGCATAAACGACGACTTTTTCGAGATCGGCGGATACTCTTTGCTCGCGGTGGAACTGCTCCGCGACGTGATTGAAGAGTTCAAGGCAGACGATTTGACGCTGAGCGCGGTACTAGAAGCTCCCACCGTGGCGAAGTTCGCAGAGTTGCTAGAGAGCGCGAAGCCAGCTTTCAGTTGCCTGGTTCCATTGCGCGCCACAGGTTCGCGTCAACCAATGTTTTGCGTCCACGGCGCAGGCGGTAACGTGCTGAGCCTGCGGAGCCTTGCCATGAATTTGCCGGAAGATCAACCGTTCTGGTGTCTTCAGGCAAAGGGGCTGGACGGGTCTCCTCCGACGGATAACGTTCGCGACACTGCGGAACTCTATATACGGGAAATTCAGATGATTCAGCCCGAAGGGCCCTATTACATCGGCGGCGGTTCCTACGGCGGACTTTTTGCGTATGAGATGGCTCGTCAGCTCCGGGCCAAAGGACATAAGGTTGCGTTCCTCGCGCTCTTCGATTGCTACAACGTGGCTTTCGGGCAGATGATTCCCAAGTCACGGATGCTCTATTGCATGGCGCGCTTCACTCTGCGCCGCACAGGTGTACAGGCGTTAAGATTGGTGCGCTCTCCGGTTTCTAAATGGCCGGAATTGCTGAGATCTTCTGCCCGTGCATTTGTAAAGCACGGACTGCGCTTGGTGGGTTCCATTGCTTCCGGGCCGCAGAACGAATCTCAGCCTCTGCCGGCCGGACCGGGCACAGCCGAAGGCGATAGAACCGGGCTCAATGACACTTTGATCAGAGTTCGTGAGGCGACTATGCGGGCTGCGGAAAGCTACGTTCCAGAGCCGTACGAAGGAGACGTGACGATCTTCGCCGCCACCACTAAAATGGTAGAGCCTTACGAGGACCCATTTCTCGGTTGGAAGCCGCTGGTATCGGGTAAGTTGGAGGTGGAAACCATTGCTGGTGATCACATCACAATGGGAGACGAACCCGCTTTGGGCGCAGCGCTAAACCGCTGCCTAGCCCGCGTGCAAGAGCTCAACCAACTGGCGGGTGGGCGTTGACAACCAGCCGATACGGCGTCCCCCGAAGGCTACCGCGGGAACCGGATTGCTGAGCACAATGCACTTTTTGGCCGTGAGCTCCACCATTGCCGCATCGATATCCTGGACTTCGTAACAGACGTGATAGGCGCTCTGGCCTTGTTTCAGGGTTCTTTGGATGGGGGCGTCGGGGCTAAGAGGCGCGACCAATTCGATGACCATGTCGCCCGGCGCTTCGCGGCCGAGGAAGCAGACGGACACCTTCTGGATAGGATCATGGAACGGACCGGAGAGCAGCTTATAGCCGAAGAGATCCTCGTAGACCGGAATCGATTGGGCAATATCCGGGACAGCAACGCCCAAATGGTGGAAACGGTAGTTATGGTCCAGCACGGGATTAGTTTCGCACGTCAGGCTTCCGCAGCCATAGGTAGCAATGGTTGCCGAGTACTCCGGCACGGCCCGTGCGGAAGAAAAGCAGGTCCAAATAGCGGAAGGGGAAAAGCGCCCAGCCCAGGATTCCGTGAACCGCCGCGCGCCAGACGGGGGAAGCCAAACAGAGCTTCACGTATTCGATGAAGAAGACCAGGAGGGTCGCGGTCGGCCCTGTCCGCCAGCCTTCGGCTACCACTTGCATTTGGGGCGCGAGGAGCCGCAAGCCATCGAGGGTGAAGCGGCGATAGTCCTTTGGGTATTCATGGAACGGGTGACAGAACGGGGTCACGATGTGGAGGTAGCCGCCTGGTTCGAGCACCCGCTCGAGTTCCGACACCACGCGTTCGGGAGATCCCACGTGCTCCAGAACGGCATCGCATTCAATCATCGTGAAGAGCGAATCGGGGAAAGGAAGCGCTTCCGCGTCGGCCGCCACGGTCACACCGGGCATGGGGAAGAGATCGAGATTGATGTAATGCTCCGGCGCGCGGCCGGCACCTCCGATGTACAGATTATATTTGCCGAGCGCGAAATGTTTGGGTTCTGCCGGATTGTGGATGAGCGGCGACGGTGGCGTGAGCAAACGCTTCAGCCTGGACCGGAACCCGTCTGATTCGCGAATCGTGTAGAGTTGCCGGAGCCGCTCGAGATTCACAGGACCGCTGTCTCTTCGAGCAGCTTACCTTCTGTAAATCGGGCCAGTGAGAGTGCTTGGGCGTCGATCACGTCTGTGCGCCCGGTGAGGATGAGGTCGGCGAGGATCTTGCCGGTGGCGGGCGAGTGCATCACGCCGTGGCCGCTGAAACCGTTCGCGCAGTAGAAGCCTGCAAGCTCAGGGACCGTACCCAAAATTGCATGATGATCCGGCGTGACTTCGTAGAGCCCGGCCCAGGCGCGCCGCGGGTTCACTTCGGCTTCGGCGAAAGCGGGAACGCGATCCGCCGCATGCTCGAGCAGTTTTTCGATGAAGCCGGGAGCTACGCCGGTTCGGTAACCGGGGGTTTCCGAGGCATCGTTCCAGGCGAGCAGGAAGCCCAGCGATTCGGGGCGGAAATGGAAGCCCGTGGACATATCGACAACCATGGGCAGGCCGTGGCTCAAGCGGTGAAAGGGTTCGGTGGGCACAAGCGCGCGGCGGAACGGAACAACGGGCAAGCGAAAGTCGACCAGTTCCGCTGCCCAGGCACCGGCGGCATTCACAACGACCGGTGCATCGAACGGACCTGCGGTTGTATCCACCCCGATAACGCGCTCACTTCGGGTGCGGATCGCAGTGACCTGTGTATTCTTACAGACGCGCTTACCTTTCAGGAAGCTGTTTAAGGCCGTGTGCGGATCGACGAAACCGTCGGTCGGGCAAAAGGTTCCGCCCAGAATATCGTCGCCGCGCATCTCGGGGACGGCCGCCCGGACTTCAGAAGCGGAGAGCTCGCGCGCTTCGTGGAGGCCGAGTGAATGCTGAAGAGCGAGGTTGCGGCGTAGATAACTGAGGTGCGCTTCCGTGGTTGCGGCGAAGAGATAGCCTTGCGGCCGATAACCGGTTTCTTCCGCGTGGTCTCGAAAGTACCGGATCGAATGCATGGACATCCGGATGTTCGGTTCGGTGGCGAATTGCGCGCGGACGCCGCCCATGCTCTTGCCTGTAGATCCTTTGCCTGTGTGCGATTCCCGCTCCAGCAGCACCACATCGTGCGTTCCCGCAAGCGAGAGATGGTGGGCAATGCTGGCGCCGACGATCCCGGCGCCAATGATGATGACCTCAGGCAAGTATCTGTTTTACGACATTGCCGGCGACATCGGTAAGGCGGAAATTGCGGCCGCTATATGGGTAAGTAAGGCGCGTATGTTCGAGACCCATCATATGGAGCACTGTGGCGTGCAGGTCGTGAACGTGGACTTTGTCCTTTATGGATTGGTAACCGAATTCGTCGGTGGCGCCGTACGCCATGCCACCCTTCACACCGCCGCCCGCCAGGAGGTACGTGAAGCCTTCGTTGTTATGGTTGCGTCCGTTCTGCACATTGATGCGGCCCGCCACTTCGGTCCATGGCCTGCGGCCGAACTCGCCGCCAATGATGACAAGCGTTTCTTTGAGAAGCCCCGACTGTTTCAAGTCCTCGAGTAGCGCGGCGATCGGCTGATCCGCCTGCAGCGCAAGCTTGCGGTGGACCAGTATGTCGTGGTGGCTGTCCCACGGTTTGTCATTGCCAAAATAGACTTGTACGACGCGGACTCCGCGTTCGACCAGACGGCGGGCCACCAGGCAACCGCGCGCGAAGTCGCCATCGCGTGTGGCGGATTTGATCTTCATCTCCGAGGTGTCTTTGGCGGACGTAACGCCATAGCGAGCGCGGACGGCTTCGGGTTCCTTTGAGACGTCGAAGGTATCCATTGCTTCCGCTTGCATG
This sequence comes from Bryobacterales bacterium, assembly GCA_963795835.1. Lineage (GTDB taxonomy): Bacteria > Acidobacteriota > Terriglobia > Bryobacterales > Bryobacteraceae > JALYXI01. The sequence goes on from CAWCJC010000008.1 coordinate 324,237, forward strand.
CGGTAAGCGACTTCCATGGATTGAATGCGGCCTTCGAGCTGTGCATCGGGGCCGCGACTTGCGAGATCGAGCCGGTTCAGCTTCTCCCAGAGATCCACGCGGGCCTTTTGATCGGCCAGCGATCCACCGGTTTCGGACCGCAGATGCTGAATCATCTTTTCGGGATCTGATTCGTCGTTCGGAACGTAGGTCCCCTGATAAATAGAGGGAAGGAAAGCTGAACTCCAGAGCTGTGGGCCTACATCGGGAACGCCCGCGCACAGCGAGATAAAGCCAGGCAGATTACGGTTCTCGCTGCCCAGTCCGTAGGTAATCCACGAGCCCATCGAAGGGAAACCCGGGATGATACGGCCCGAGTTCATCTGGAGGATGGCTTGCGGGTGTGCCGGAAGGTCCGTATGCATGGACCGGATCACACAGATGTCGTCGATGTGCTTCGCCGTTTTTTCGAAGAGTTCGCTGACCTCCAGACCGCTCTGGCCATAGCGCTGGAATTTGAACGGCGATTGCATGAGCGTGCCGCGTTCGGCCTTCGCTTTGGGATAGTCGCCGGGAATGGCTTGCCCATGATATTTTGCGAGCGCGGGTTTCGGGTCGAAAGTGTCGACCTGCGAAGGGCCGCCGTTTAAGAAAAGAAAGATGACCTGTTTGGCGGTGGGAGCAAAGTGCGGGGCTTTGGGGTCAAGCGACGGCGTACCGTCGGGGAGACCGATGTTCGTGGCGGCGCCCAGCATATTGGCCAGGCCCACCATTCCGAACCCGGTGCCTAAATTTTGAAGGGCTTCGCGTCTGGTCATGGTTTTTAATTTACGAACAGCAGTTCATTGGAGCTCAGCAGTACTTGAGCGTAGGGCCGGAAGGCATTGGGCTTCGACTTCAGAAACTCGAGGCCGATTTTTAGTTCTTCCGCTTTCGCATCGCGGCCGAAGACGAGCCGATAAGCTTTTTGAATCTGTTCTTCGGGCGCACCAGGGCCGACGCGCTTTGCCAAGGCACTCGCGCGTGCTTCCAGAAAAGCGCTGTTCAGGAAGAAGAGCTGCTGCAGCGGTGTTGCGGTTGAGATGCGCTTCTCGGCTGTGAGGTTCGGGTTGGGGAAGTCGAAGAGCGCGAGCGTGCCATCCAGTTTGCGGCGGCTCACAAAGCCGTAAACGGAGCGCTTGTGATTCTTCTCATCGGACAGCATGGCGGGAGCGCCACCCGCTGCGGGATCAAGCTCGCCCGAAACGGACAGCAGTTCGTCGCGCATGGCTTCGGCGTCCAGCCGCTGGCGATTCGCGCGCCAGAGCAGGCGATTATCGGGATCGGCCGCGAAATTTTGGGCGTTGTTGTCGCTCGAAAGTTGGTAGGTGGATGAAAGCATGATCTCGCGATGCAGCTTCTTCATCGACCAGCCATTTTCGACGAAAGAGGTGGCCAGGTAATCGAGCAGGGCAGGGTTGCTCGGTGTCTCGCCCATCCGCCCGAAGTTTGAAACAGTGCGGACCAAGCCATCGCCGAAGTGATGCTGCCAAATACGGTTGACCATCACACGCGCGGTGAGCGGGTTCTGCGGGTCGGCAATAGCGGCAGCGAGTTCGCGGCGGCCGCTACCGTCTTTGAAAGGAACGGGATCGCCTTTGCTGAGGATGGAGAGGAAAGCGCGCGGCGCTTCTTCGCCCAGGTTTTCCGGCACGCCATTAATCTGGACGTGTTCATTGCGCGGGTTTGGCAGATCTTTGATCACGTGCGCGAACGCATATTGGGGTGGGAGCGCGGCGGTTAGCTCTTTCAACTCGTTCCGCATGTCCGCCAGGTAAGTCTTCCAGCGGCCCTCAAGGAAGCGATCGACCGTGCCATCGGAGGTCAGGAAGCCGCGGTTCGGACCGTACCAAAGGATGCCGTCTTCTTCCTGCTTAAATTCGCGGCCGTAGAAATCGTTAAAGTACAGGTCACGCCAGAGATAGTAGCGGTCGGCAGGCAGCGCAGAAGTTTGGCCTTTGGCGGAGGGGTCATTCGAAACGGCATTGCGCGAGTTCTTCTCATCGACAGCTTTGCGCTCATTGAGAACACTAAGCGCCTCCTGGCGAAACTTCGCAAGATCGAAGCTTTCTTCGCGCCAGCCGTGCAGGTATTTGTTGTCTTCGGGACCGGTCTTCAGATACTTCGCCCAGCGAAGGAGAGTTTCCAGATCCAGCCTGTCGTCCGCGGCGATTTGTTTCGCGTTGTCTGCCGTCAGTTTCCGCACGGCGCGAATATAGCGGGGCGATTCAGACGCCAGCATCTGCGCCAACTCATCGGCCTGTTCGTGAAGGAACTGCTCGATGCGGGCTTTAACGTCGTTGACCTTCTTCTCCTGGTCTTTGTAGCGCTTTACTTCATCGGCCGGAGCGAGTTCCAGTTCGGCGCGCTTGGTGCTACTGAAAACGCCCTGCAGGGCGTAGTAATCCTTCGTGGGGATAGGATCGAACTTATGGTTGTGGCACTGCGCACAGGCGCCGGTTAGAGCCAGGAAGCCGCGAGTGGTAACGTCCACTTTATCGTCGGTCAGCTCCGGGCTTAAGCCATAGAAGCCGAGACCCACGCCGTCTCCGCCGATCTGCTCTTTTACGAAACGATCGTACGGCATGTCTTGATTGAAGGACTGGATCACCCAGTCGCGATAACGGAAAGAGTTCGGGTACGGCAGTTCGACGTCGCTATCCAGGCGGTCATCCGCGTAACGGGCGACATCGAGCCAGTAGCGCCCCCAACGCTCGCCGTACTGAGGCGAGGCGAGTAACTTGTCCACCAATTTCGGGTACGCGTCGGCAGAGCCGTCTTTGGCGAAAGCCTCCGTTTCCGCGTAGCTTGGGGGCAGGCCAGTCAAATCGAGGTAAGCGCGCCGGATCAGGTCGCGCTTTTGCGCGGCGGGGTTTGGCTTCAGGTTCTTCGCTTCCAGTTGCTGGAGGACGAAACGGTCGATGGCGTTACGCGCCCAGGCTGAATCGCGCACTTCAGGCAGGCTCGGCTTCTTCGGCGTTTGGAAAGCCCAGAAGGCGCGCTGCTCGGGAGTGATAACGTACTTTCCGGCAGGTGCCACGGCGACCTTGGCGGACTCCGGCCACACCGCGCCGGCCTTCACCCAATCAGAAAGCAGCGCGATTTCGCCATCGGAAAGCTTAGCGGCGCCCATCGGCATCTTCATTCGCTCATCCACATGCTCCACAGCGCGGACGATTAGGCTCTCTTCGGGCTTGCCGGGCACCAGTGCCGGTCCGGACTTGCCGCCGCGCAGTAAAGCTTCGCGTGAGGTCATGGTCAATCCGCCCAGCGCGGTGCTCGAATGGCAGGCAAAACAGCGGTTGGCGAGCAGGGGGCGAATCTTGAGTTCGAACTGTTCGTTTGGGTCGGCAGCCCAGGCGAAAGAGCTAAGGAAAAACGCGGAGAAAAGAAGTCTACCCATAAGACGTACGGAGTGCGGGCGAATGCCCCTATTCTATACCAAGAGCATGCCTTCCGAACGCGAGATTTTAGACCTGTTGCGGCGGCGTCGCGTGCCCGCAAAGAGCGGGATTCAGTTGGGCATCGGGGACGATTGCGCGGTTTACCGACCGAAGCCCAAGGAAGAGCTGGTCTTTACGACGGACCTGCTCATTGAAGATGTTCACTTCCGGTGGGCGACACATACGGCCGCGCAGATTGGGTGGAACACGCTGGCGCGCGGATTGAGCGATATTGCCGCAATGGGTGCGAAACCAGTATTCTGTCTGCTTTCGCTTGCACTTTCCGCGAGGGCCGACAAACGTTGGGTGCGCGGCTTCTATTCCGGCTTACTCAGGCTCGCCGATGAAACGGGCACAGTGCTGGCGGGCGGCGACCTTGCTCGGGATACGAAAGTTCACTGCGATATTGTGGTCTGCGGCACAGTGCCACAGGGCGGGGCGTTACGGCGGTCGCGGGCGCGGCCCGGTGACCGCATCTTTGTATCGGGACTGCTTGGCGGTTCGGCACTCGGCCTGGCGATCGGTGCGGGAGCGGCGTGGAAGCGTCATCTCCGGATCGAGCCGCGGCTCCGGCTGGGCCAATTCCTCAGGACGCGCCTGAAAGCGACCGCTTGCATGGACTTAAGTGACGGGCTTTCGCTCGATCTTCACAGGCTTTGCCTGGAGAGTGTAGTCTCCGCCGCGATTGTCATGCCCCCGCGGTTTCCGGGTTCGGCGGATAGCCAGGTGCTCCATGGCGGCGAGGACTACGAACTGCTGTTCACCGTTCCGCCGCGAACACGGGTACCCGCCGAATTCGAGGACGTTCCCTTAACGGAGATCGGCACGATTACGGCCGGACACGAAGGGCGCGTGGTTCTGGAAGGCCGGCCGCTAAAGCCCGACGGCTTTGACCATTTTCAGAAAGCGAAACGATCGGAGGCACGCTCCCGATCCAGTCAGCCAACTGGTAAACTCCACGGGCGATAGTCTGGAATGATCTACCAGGCGGGGAAGCATCAGGCGATTATCTTCACAATCGACCAGACCCGGAACGCAGGTGACGCCGGAAGCGATGTCCATGTTTACGCAGCCAGGGGAGGAACTCCGGCACCACATCGCCGTTCGGATAGCAGAAGTGGAGCGAGCGCTGGCCGGTCCATTCGCGAAGAAGGCCGCGGTTCTGCTCCACTTCCCGCGTGAAGAGGCTTTCCTCAGAAGGCGTGCGGTGGCGGTGCGTATGCAAGTGCATGTTGAACCCCTGGGCGGCCGCATCGCTGATTTCGGCGGGCGTCATCAGATGCAGGATTCGTTTCTCGATTAAATCCGGTAGATCGGCTCCCCAATTTTCCGCCAGTTCCGCCAATTTTTCGTGCTGCCGCTCCGCACTGGGTTTTTCGATGTCGAGCCAAGATCTTACATCGCTCAGAGCGCGGGCGCGTTGTTCGGCGGAGATCCTGTCCCGCTGCTTCCATAGAAGGTAGGAACAGGCCAGGTAAAACACGGGTCGGTTGAATTGCGAGTAAAACGTGGTGACGTAAACGGAAGCGGGAAAACCGAAGGATTTGAGCAGCGGCATGGCTTGCTGGTGGAAATCGAACAGGCCGTCGTCAAATGTGAGGACAACGCTGCGCGGCGGCAGGGTTCCGCCTTTTAACCGTCCCAGTGCCTCGTCAAGGGGCAGCACGGAACAGCGGAGCTTGTTCAGGAGTTCGAGCCGCGCGGCAAACATGTCGCGCGACATATAGAGTTCTGGATTCCATTCGTGTTCATCTTCGAGCGAGATGCCGTGATAACCAAGAATAAGCAGGCGTTCTGACCGCCAGCGGCTGCGGGCCAGGAATGAATCGAAGCCGGATGCGCGAATGGCCCTAAGCGCGCCTCGCTTTACAGATTGGAGCATTTAACTTCTCTGGAGAGGGAATCGGACCGGAGCGGAGCGGAGGCGAGCGCGTGTATAGCTCTATCCATTTCCAGCCCGTATTTGCCCAAGAATATCGGGATACATCCAGCCGTGCGACGGCGGCCAGCCTTTCGGCAAGTCCATTTTGCGAGAGCAACTGCAACGCCGCGTCAGCCATACCCTTGTAATCCCCGCATTCCACCAAAAGGCCGTTGTCCGAATGCCTGACCAACCATTCCGTACCGCCGGCGCGGGTAGCAATTACGGGCAGGCCCGAAGCAAAGGCTTCCAGAATGGAGCCGGGCATATTATCGGCATCGGCGCTTGAGAGAAAAATATCCGCTTTGTCGTAAAGTTCGACGATCTGGGCTTGCGAAACAGCGCCGCTGAAGACCACATTTTGCAAACCGAGTGAGTTGGCGGTTGCTTCCAAATCTTTTCTTAGAGAACCTTCATTTGCTAGCACCAATTGAGCTTCGGGGTACCGCTTCTGTACCAACGCAAATGCCTGGAGCGTACAACCAACGTTGTATTCCCGTTCGAGGCCGCGGTTGTGAAGGAAAATTGGCTTCGGCATGGGGCGGCTGCGGTAAAGGTAAGTTTCTCTTTCGAGCGTGTTCGCAATTGGGTAAGCCCGCAATCCAAATTTTGCCAAAACGTCAACCAGGAAGCCTGTGGGAGTGACAATTACATCTGCCAACTGGAGAAGCTTTACGGCGCCTGGCCAGCGTTCGAGAAAGTCGGCAGCGCGTCCGTCATGAAAATGGACAATCGTTTTCTTGCGAAACAGGCGGCCGAGTAACAAAGGCGGGACGGCAACGAGAAAGAACGCGAAATATCCGGCGGTGAAAATCTGCACAATATCGTTCTTCGGAATTCTCCTGAGTAGCGTAAATAGATACAGGAAAGTGTTGACAACGGTTCGCAGATAGCGCCAGCGATGGATGACTGTTGTCGGTTGGAACGTGACGCGCAAGTGCGGGCTTTGCCTTAGCTGCAAATAGAGACGGCGAGCTTGTACGGATTGTCCGCCCACCACCGCCATTGGCGGCGCAATCAGCAAAACCGAGATTTTATGAACGCTCGCTGATGCTTTGGCTCCACGCAAAATCGATTCTACCGATAATGACGAAAGAATATATCCAAAAGTAGACGGACACTTACGATTTAGTACTATCGGATTGATCCTGTGAACTGCCCATACGTGTGATCACTAACCGACTGACTTCTTCGAGCAATTCCTCACGGTTGTAATTGCCCTTCTGGAGGATGCGGCTGACATGTCCGTTCAGCGCTCCGCGCTCTTCGGCACTTAGATCTTTCGCGGTGACTACCACAACAGGAATCAGCTTCCATTCGGTCCGGAGTTGGAGCCGATGAATGAATTCGAAGCCGTCCATTTCAGGCATCATCAAATCGAGGAGAATGACCCCGGGGATGCGGCTTTCCAGGCGTTCCAAACCTTCCAGCCCGTTCGACGCCTGGTCCACGCTCCAGCCGTCCGTTTCAAGTAAGCGGCTGATTACCTCACGGCTGGCGGGATCGTCCTCCACCACGAGCGCGTAATTGGCTGTGCTCTTGCGGAAGCGAAGAAGCACGGCGGCAAGCCGTTCCCGTTCGATAGGCTTGGTCAGATAATCGGCGGCTCCCAGAGAATAGCCGCGATTTTTTTCATCCACGATGGTAAGCATCACAACGGGGATTTGGGACAGGTCTGGGTCGCTCTTCAGGCGGGAAAGCACGGTCCAGCCGTCCATACCGGGCATCATGACATCGAGCGTAATCACATCGGGGCGAAGCTTGCGGGCCTTACGCAATCCTTCTTCGCCGCTAAGGGCCCCTTCCACGCGATAGCCCTGTTTCCCGATTGCATGGCGGAGAAGTTCCTGCACAGCCGGATCGTCATCGATGACCAGCACCGCTCCGATTTCCTGCTTCTTTCCCAAAGCGTTCAAGTCCGGCAAAAGAGGGGTAACGGGAGCTTGCGCCTTCTTCGGGACCAGGTTGGCAGGCAGGGCAATGGTAAAAGTGGCGCCTTGGCCCGGGCTGCTTTCGATTTGAACGTTGCCGCCCATCATTTCAACAAAGCGGCGCGTAATGGCAAGGCCAAGTCCCGTGCCGCCGAATTTGCGAGTGGTGGAAGAATCGGCCTGTGTGAATGGTTCGAACAGAGTCCGAGCCTGATCCTCAGAAAGGCCGACTCCCGTATCTTTTACGGCGAAACGAAGCCAATCCGCGCCATTCACCGCCTCCCGGCTGACCATCAAAGAAACGCTGCCGTTGTTGGTGAACTTGCAGGCGTTGGCGAGCAGGTTCAGAAGGCTCTGGCGGATTTTCGTAAGATCCGCGTGCATGGAACCAATATTGGCCGGGCAGGCTTTATAAAGCATGTTCCCGTTCTTTTCCGCTGCGGGCTGCACGATGGAGATGACCTCATCGGCAAGGGCGGAAACGGAGAACGTTTCAAGGTAGAGATCCATCTTGCCGGCCTCGATCTTAGAGAGATCAAGCACGGCGTTGATCAATTCGAGCAGATGTCTGCCGGCGTTGCGGATTTTCTGAAGGTCTGAGACGCTGCCGTCAGAGCCTGTTTCTTCCGCTTCTTCCTGGAGCATCTCGCTGTAGCCGATGATGGCGTTCAGCGGCGTCCGCAATTCATGGCTCATGTTCGCCAGGAAGGTGCTCTTGGCTTGGCTGGCTTCCAGGGCCCTGTCCTTTTCGCGTTTCAGGCGCAGGTTGGTGAACAAAACAATCACGAAGAGCCCCATGCTCGCCACAACTGTCACTAATCCCGCCACTTGGCTTTTCCTCTGGGCGATGGAAGAACGGTTTTGTAAAAGCCCCATCTCCTCGCTCTCCAAATGGGAACAAACCGCCCGAACACTGGTCATGAGCTGCTTGCCCCGATCCGTCTTTACGGCCGCGACCGCGTCACCAATACCGTGATCCATCCTTAGGGTGATGGTCCGGTTCAGTTCCGCCATTTTCTGGTCCACCAGAATGGAAAGATCGCGGATGCTCCGCTCTTCATCGGAGTGGCCTTGAGCGTGGGCTCTCAGTTTGTCCAGCTGTCGCGGGCAACAACTCCACGGCACGCGTGTAAGGGTCCAGATAGCTGATGGAATCCGTGAGCAGGAAGCCGCGCTGCGCCGTTTCCGCATCCAGGACAAGTGTGCGGACGGCGCTAATATCCACCAGAGTCTGCTGGCTCTCCGCAATCTGGCGGTTGGCTTCCGCAACACTACGCCAGGTAAAGAAGCAGAGCGTCAAAATAATGACAAGCGCCATCAGCGCCGAACCAAGCCAGACAAAATCGCTCCGGCTGGGAGTGAGATTGCGTTTGCTCAACAATGGTGCGGTCCTTGATCGCACAAGTTTCAGTATGCCAGAAGGCCTTCAGCCTTATGGGGATTGGAGCAGCTATGGTATTGGAGAATGAGGAACATGAAAAGTTACCCCGTTGAACAGGCGCTTCGCGCGCAGAAGGCTTTGAGGGATGCAGCCGGCCTTGGGCCCGAATCTTTTCCGATGGAGGCGTTTGTCGGAATGATCAGCGACGAAATCGAAACGCTCCGGTCTCAGGGAAAGACTGACGACCAGATTGCCAGCCTGATTGAGGAGAACTCGGACATCGAGATCACGGCAGAAGACATCTCGCGCAATTTTGCACCGCCGGAAGCTCGGCATCCTGGCCGTGACGAAGAACAATAGGCTGTGGCCGACCAAGACGCATCGGTGATACAAACGCGGCGATACTGGATAGGTGATTGTTGCCCCCGCCGCCCCGATTTTAGATCTTATCGAAGCGTTCCGCCGTTCGAAGACGATGTTTTGCGCCGTGAAGTTGGGCATCTTCGATCTGCTTCGCGGCGGTCCCCAATCGAGCGCTGAAATCGCCGGGGAGATTGGCGCCCACCCGGAAGCGACTGGACGCTTATGTTTTGCCTGCGTCGGTCTCGGCTTGCTGGAGGAGCAAAACGGCCTGTTCCGGAATACCGCCCCGGCTGAGCAGTACCTATGCCGTGAGGCACCGGGCAGCATGGTGGGTTACGTTCTGTACTCGAACGATGTTCTGTTCCAGATGTGGGACAAGCTGGAAGACTCCGTTCGGGAGGGCACGCACCGCTGGAACCAGACATTCGGATTTTCCGGGCCGCTGTTCGATAGCTTTTTCCCCACCGATGACGCGATGCGCACGTTCATCATGGGCATGCACGGCTTCGGTGTTCTTAGTTCGCCTGCGGTGGCCGAAGCTTTCGACTTGAGCTGTTTCCGGTCCGTGGTGGACCTGGGTGGCGCAACCGGACACCTGACGATCGCAATCTGTGAACGTTACCCGCAGATCCGCGGGACTGTTTTCGATTTTGCCCGAGTGCTGCGAGTGGCCGAGGAACAAATTGCCCTCTCTGAAGCCAAGGGCCGCATTCAATGCTTAGCGGGAGATTTCTTCCGCGACCCGCTTCCGCCCGCTGATCTTTATGCGATGGGCCGAATCCTTCATGACTGGACAGAAACGAAGGTGGAAGAACTGATCCAAAAGGCGTTCGAAGCATTGCCGCGCGAAGGCGGCCTGTTACTGGCGGAAAAGTTGCTGGACGACGATCAGCATGGGCCCGTTCCCGCTCAGATGCAGTCGCTCAATATGCTGATCTGCACGGAGGGAAAAGAGCGCAGCTTTGCCGAGTATGAAGCTCTGTTGCGGCGCGCGGGCTTCGCTGAAGTGAAAGCCGTTCGCACGGGCAAGCCAGTGGACGCGGTGCTCGCGATCAAGAAGTAGTATAGTCGCCAGATGCTACGCGCGTGCACTTTTGCTTGCTGTTCAGCGCCGGGATAATGAGTGCTCAAGTGAAAATCGATAAAGTTGCTTACGGCGGTTGGCCTAACTGCTACCGCGTTTCGAACGGAGAAGTGGAACTGATTGTCACCTCCGATATCGGCCCTCGCATTATGCGCTACGGCTTCGTAGGTGGGCAGAACCTATTTAAGGAATATCCGGAGACGCTGGGCAAAAGCGGCGAACCGGAATGGCAATTGCGTGGCGGACATCGTATCTGGGCGGCGCCAGAGGATTCGGTGCGGACCTATGCGCCGGACAACGGGCCGATTCACGTTGCAATGAAGAACGGCGTGCTAACGGCGTCTGAGCCCGTGGAGCCGCTCACTGGTTTTGAGAAGCAGATTGAAGTGACGCTCGCGCCGACCGGATCCGCGGTTACGGTGCGCCACCAGATCCGGAACGCCGGGAAATCCCAGCAAGACGTGGCCGCCTGGGCGCTCACCATGATGGCGCAGAACGGAATGGGAATTACGGGCTTCCCGCCGCGCGGCAAACATCCCGATGTCCTACCCCCCACAAACCCTCTGATCATGTGGGCCTTTACGGATTTCACCGACCCCAGGCTTAAGATCACGAAAAAGTACCTGACGCTGCGCCAGGATCCCACGAACACCACTCCTCAGAAGCTGGGACATTTCAATCTCAATACCTGGGCGGCCTACCTCCTGGGCGGCGATCTCTTCCTGAAACGCTATACCGCAGAGCCGAACCGCACCTATCCCGATATGGGCAGTTCGTTTGAGATTTTCACACGCAACGACATGCTCGAAATGGAAACCTTGGGTCCCATCGAACATCTGGCGCCAGGACAGGCGCTGACGCATGTGGAACGGTGGAGTCTTCACAAAGGCGTTAAGCTGGCAGACGTTACCGATGCGGAACTCGATCGCGTCCTGCTTCCTTTGCTGGCGATAAACTAGAACACGGAATGCGAGTTACTGTAATTGGAACAGGATACGTCGGAACAGTCACAGGCGTGTGCCTGGCTTACTTAGGCCACAACGTCACATGCATTGACACGGACGCTTCAAAGATCGAGAAGCTTCGCGCCGGCGAGATCCCCATTTATGAACCGCATCTGGCGGAACTGCTCCCTCTTGCGAAGGCAAATGGCGGCGTGGAATTCGAGACCGATCTCGGGCCGGCGGTTGCGCAAAGCGATGTCATTTTTATTGCGGTGGGAACTCCCTCGCAAGCGACGGGTGAGGCAAACCTGTCTTATCTGGAAGCAGCGGCGCGGAGCATTGGGGCCTCCATGGACGATTCGCGTTACCGCGTGGTGGTGAATAAATCGACCGTACCCGTGGGTTGCGGAAATCTGGTGGAGATGCTGGTCCATGAAGGAATCGAATCTACCGGCAGGGCCGGGATTCGCTTCGGTGTCGCCAGCAATCCGGAGTTTCTTCGCGAAGGCTCCGCAATTTCCGACTCCCTGTTTCCAGACCGTATCGTGTTGGGTAGCGAGGACCGCCGCACTATCGAAATTCTGCGGCAACTCTATGCGGCGTTGATTGAACAGAGTTTTGAGCCACCGCCCCCGTTCGTGCGTCCCGACTGGATCGCCAAGGTACCGCTGGTTACCACCACGCTCACGAGCGCGGAGATGATCAAGTATTCCGCGAACGCTTTCCTGGCGATGAAAATCGGTTTCGCTAACGAGATTGCGAATATTTGCGAGAAGGTGGGCGCGGACGCGCTTGAAGTGATGAGCGGCATTGGGTTCGATTCGCGAATCGGTTTGGCCTTTCTGAATGCCGGGATCGGTTGGGGCGGAAGTTGTTTCGGGAAAGACGTCCAGAGCCTGCTGCATATTGCGGGTGAGTATGGATACCAGGCGAGACTGCTTGAGAGCTCGCTTGCGGTGAACCGCCAGCAGAGGCATCTGGTGATCCAGAAGCTGCAAGAAAAGCTCTATATTTTGAAGGGCCGGACCATTGGGCTGCTCGGCCTTGCCTTTAAGCCGAACACCGACGATCTGCGCGATGCGCCGAGTCTGCAGATTGCGGACAAATTGATGCAAATGGGCGCGCGCGTTCGTGTGTACGACCCTGTTGCGATGCAGGCTTGCCGGGAGCAGAATCCTGGTTTGCGCGTGATGTATTGTCCCGATGCCGCAACACTCGCCGCCAAGGCGGACGCGCTGGTTCTTGTCACGGAGTGGCCGGAGTTTAAGCTCTTGGATCTTACGGATCTGGCGAGCAGAATGGCGCACCCGGTTTTGGTAGACGGGCGAAACCTGTTCGACCCCGACACGGCGCGCCGTGCCGGCTTCGATTATGCCGGCATTGGACGCGCCACCCGGGTGAACGGAAACGGTAATGCCGAGCAGGTCGCGGCGGAAGCTCTCGCGATCTCCGCACAAACTGTCTGATGCAGCGGCGGAAGTTTTTAACGCTGTTCGCCGGCGCAATTTTCCCTTCCGAACAGAGGCGCTACCCCGATCCTTCCACGGAATTGGAAGTTCTTCGGTTAACCGACCCCGCGCACTCCAGCATTTTGCTCCGGCATGGGACGTCGCGGCGCGGCAACTTCCTGCTTTACGCAAGCGACCGCGGTGGGCCGTTCCAGGTCTTCCGGATGGATCTCAAAAGCGGCGAATCCCGTCAGCTTACCGACGCCGCTGCTTTCGATCCATCGTCGCTCGTACTTGCTGCCGAACGACTTGGGGTTCCTCTTCTGCGATGGCGATACTCTGAAGCTTACTTCCCTAGCCGGACGGACCCGCGACATCGCCACGGTGGAGGACAGAAAAGGCCCGCTCTCCGTCTCGGAAGATAGCCTTTATTGCAGCTATGTCTCCGGAGGCCGGGTTCAGCTTGTTACTTTGAGCGCAAAACCCGCGGTGACCACCGTTGCGGAAGCGCCTTCTTTGCTTGCAAAGATCCGTCCCCGCCGAACGCAGATTCTCTACATTCGCGAAGATGGGTCGCCATGGCTGGTCAACTTTACGGGGCAGGGAAATCGCGCTCTAAAAATGGACAGCATCCCGCCCGCCGAAATCGCGACGGCCGAGTGGACGGTGCAAGGCAAGACCTTTTGTTATCTGCGCGACACTGCTCTTCGCGAGCATACGCCTGACGAAAACGCCGATCGTCTTATCGCGAAAACCAGCCAGTTCGCCGCGTTCGGAATCAACGGTGACGCGTCTGTGTTCGTGGGCGCAAGCAAGAGCAAGGCGTCGCCTTACGTGTTGCTGCTTTTACGCGTGACACGGAGGGAGTTTACGCTTTGCGAACATCGTTCTTCCGATCCATCAGCGGTATCGCCGATTTTTACTCCGAATAGCCAGAGCATTCTGTTTCAAAGCGACCGGCACGGAAAGCCCGCCATATACCGAATGAAAGTGGAAAAGCTTGTGGAATCGACGGACCAGGAAAGCTCTGTACCGGGTTAGGTCGTGATCCTAGAAGAATCGATGTTCTTCCGCCTGCGTGCAGCGCGCTGGGTTAAATTAGGAAGACCCGTGGACGTCTCTCGAATCGCACTTGCCTGCGCCTCTCTGTTGCTGCTCTCCTGCAATAAACAGGAATCCGTTCAGGCGAAACCGGCGGATGCGCCGCTTTCGGTAACCGTTGTCCCTGTGAAGTTAAAAACGATTCAGCGCAATGTGGAAGCTGTTGGGTCTTTGTTTCCTTATGAGGAAGTCACGGTAAGTTCCGAGATCGACGGGCGGGCCATGGAAGTGACCGCGGACTTGGGCGACCACGTCGCGAAAGGGCAGGTGTTGGTCCGCGTCGGCGATGAAGAACAGCGTTTCTTGTTGAACCAGAATGAAGCGCAATTGCGCGCGGCGCTCGAAAAGCTGGGGCTGAAGTCGGAAAACGAGAAGGTAAAGGACCTGAAGCAGACTCCGGAAATGCGCAGCGCGCAGGCGGATTTGACTGACGCCGAACAGCGGTTCAAACGATCGCGGGATCTGACCAATCAGGGAATTGCATCACGCCAGGATCTGGATCAGGCGCAAGCCCGGCTGGCCTCAGCGCAGGCAGAGTATGAGACGGTGCTGAACTCCACTCGCAACATGGTTCAGGAAGTGGAAAGGACGCGGGGAGCTGTGGAACTGCAACGTAAGAAGTTGCGTGACACGTCGATTCGAGCCCCGTTTGACGCTCAGGTGAAAGAACGGATGGTGAATGCCGGCACGTACGTGAAGGCCAGCACGCCGGTGTTCACGCTCGTGAAAATCGATCCCATTCGCATGCGCATCGAAGTGCCGGAACGCCTGGCGCCTTGGATCAAGAACGGACAAGCGGCAGATGTAAGCATGGAAGCATTCCCGGGCCGGGTATTCGCAGGCAAGGTTTGGCGCATTTCGCCAACGGTAGACCAGGCGAAACGCACGTTCGTGGTGGAAGCTCTGGTTGCCAACAACAAAGGCGAATTAAAGCCCGGTTCTTACGCCAAGGCAACCGTACACACGTCTCGGAGCCAGACAATCCGGCTGGCTCCCGCGGCGGCGCTGAATTATGTCTTTGGAGCGAACAAGGTCTATGTGGTCAAGAATGGGCGTGTCGACGCTCGTGAAGTGAAACTGGGTGACCGTTTCGGTTCGGACGTGGAAATTGCCGAAGGGCTGGCCGATGGTGATCAGGTGGCTACCTCTCAGATCAGCAAGCTCGAAAGCGGGATGCATGTCACAGTGAGTGGCACGCCACTTGCAATCCAGTAAGCGCAAACAGTCTCACGCCCGAAACCCGAACTACTGATTCCCTTGCCTCTTAGTTTCTGCCGCCCTGTTCTTTCGGCTCGGCTAGATAACCCACGATCGTGTCTTTTCGGACTTCATTCACGATGATTTCGTAGGGCTGCTTAGCGCGGGCCATGATGAATTGAATTGGTTCATTAACGGTGCGGTCTCGCTTTTCCGTTTTCTTGTCGTCAGCGATCAGTTCGAACGTGAAGCGATTTTTCTTAGGATCGGCTTTCTTCAGCAGCATGGAGACGTTACCCACCTTTTGGGGGCTCTTGCCCTTGGGTAGCGTAAATTCCACATAGGTCCGCTCTCCCAGACGTTTGAGCATCGCGAGCTCTTTGCCATTCGTGGCTACATATCCGCTGGTAACGCCAAGATCGCCGGTCACTTTCCTGAGGTCGGAAATGGTGCGGTCAAGATTGCTCTGCGTTGCCGCCACTTGGGTTTTTACAGTGGTGACGTCGCCAGAGACATCGTTAAGTTTTGCCGTCGCTGAGGTCGCAACAGTCTTCACTTCGGAAAGTTCACCCGCCACTTTCTTGGTTTCGTCCGCGGCTGCGCGCTGCTCCTGCTCAAGCTTCTTTGTTTGCTGTTCGGTAAAGCTAAGAGCTTCGCGCTTCACTTGGCTCGCCGCTTGATTAGCCTGCATGCGGGCAGCTTCCAGGTCGCTTTTCAAAGTGTCCAAGTGCTTGCGGTTCGTCGCAATGACTTGGCTTGAATTGTCCTTCAACTCGGAAACTTCGCTTTCGATGGCATCGCGGGTCTTAACCTGTTCGGTCTTCATATCGTGAATCTGTATAAACAGATAAACGTTGGAGGCAAGTAACGCAGCTAACGCGCCTCCCACCAGAGCGGTCCTGACGTTGGAATTCCCCGTTTCCGGTGGCACGTGATAAGAAGTCGGCTCAGTCATATCAGAATTATAGATGTTACGAACCTGTTTCTCGTTACTCATGAAAGAACCACGCTCATGCCACGGGCCGCTGGTACTGCTTCCACGCCATAGGTTTTCTGAATGTTTTTGGCTAAGGCCGCGGATTGGTCCGCTTCGCCATGGACCAGAAAAACTTTCTTCAGGGTTTTCGAGATCGGTTCAATCCACTTCATTAGCTCGTCGCGGTCCGCATGACCGCTTAAAGCCTGCAGGCTCGTAACTTCAGCCCGAACATGCTTCTGTTCGTTCAGAATATTCACTACCGGAACGTGGCCCAACAGCTTGCTGCCGAGTGTGTTGACCGCTTGGTACCCGGTGATCAGGATTGTGTTCTTCGGGTCTTCCACGTTGTTTTTCAGGTGGTGCAGCACACGTCCGGCTTCGCACATGCCCGAAGGCGAAATTACGATGTAGGAACCCTGACGCGTGTTGAGTTGCTTTGACGCATCCGTATCCCGGACGTAGGTCAGGTCGTTAAAGCCGAAAGGATCGCCGTGGGCGAGCATCTTGTTGGTCTCCTCGTCATAACATTCTGGATGCGCTTTGTAGACCGCCGTGACATCTACGGCAAGCGGGCTATCTACAAAGATCGGCACCTTGGGAATGCGGCCTTCGTCGGATAGCTGGTGAAGCAGCAGAACCAGCTGTTGAACCCGCCCGACAGCGAACGCCGGCACGATGACGCGCCCGCCCCTCTGCACCGTTCGGTTTACCACGTCGGCCAACTTGTCGATGACCTCACCTTCGCCTTCGTGCAACCGGTCGCCGTAAGTACTCTCCATGATCAGATAGTCGACTGCCGGGAGCGTATCGGGGTCGCGAATGATCGGCAGTCCGGGCCTGCCCACGTCCCCTGAAAACGCGAGTCTTACTCCGTCCGCCTCCAACACCATGGTGGACGAACCGAGCATATGGCCCGCATCGAACGGCTTATATTGAAAGCCGGCGGCGATCGCGGTTTCCTGGTAATAGGGAGTAGGGTGAAAGAGCGGCATGGTGGCCGCGGTATCGGCCTGCGTGTATAGCGGCACCACGGGCGGATCACCCGGGCGCGCGTGCTTGGCTAGAAACCTGGCGTCCTGCTCTTGGATATGAGCGGTATCGGCGAGCATGGCGCGACAAAGGTCGACGCTGGCGGGTGTCGCGTAAATCGGGCCTTTGAAACCATTTTTCACCAGGAGAGGAAGATTGCCGCTGTGGTCGATGTGCGCATGCGACAACAAAACAGCGTCGATGGACGAGGGCGGAAATGGGAAATTGCGGTTCTGCTGTTCCGCTTCTTTTCGCCGGCCTTGATACATACCGCAATCCAGTAGATAGTCGCGTCCGCCTGTGCTGAACTGGTGCATGGAGCCGGTGACTTCCCCTGCCGCGCCCCAAAACGTAATCTTCATCGCGTTGATCATGTCATATATGCGTGACGTTAGGCCAGTGTGCGGCATCTAAGTTCTATGCAGAAGTTGATTCCAGCGTGCCTGATGTTGGCTGTTGTACCGCTCGCTTGGGGTCACGCGGTTTTGCTTCAGGCGTCTCCCCAGGCTGAAGCAACCGTTTCCGGACCTGTGGTTCCGGTGTCGCTTCGCTTCAACTCTCGAATTGATGCGAAGCGGTCTCGCTTGGCTTTTGTGGAAAAAGGGAGAGAAGAGGTCTTAGAAGTAAGGCCGCAGACCTCGCCCGATACGATTCAAAGCTCGATTAAAAACGCTCACTCAGGACCTTACCGGATCCGCTGGCAGGTGTTGGCTTCCGACGGCCATATCACTCGGGGTGAAATTGTGTTTCAGGTAAAGTAGCGTCGCGTGTCCCAACTGCTTGAAGTATTTGGCTTCGTATCCGTAATTCTCCGAGGCCTCACACTCTCTCTTCAGACTCTTGCCGTGGGCGGCGTGGTCTTTCTTCTGTGCATCTTGCGCGAGCGCGATACGCGCACGGCCGGTCTGATTCGCTGGGCCGCAAGCGCTCTGGCGATCACGCAACTGTTTTACCTGGCCATCGACTCCGCCCTGCTGGCGGGCACAACGGGGCTGGGTCTTCCGGATCTGATCGGCGCCGATTATTTCATCGCAGCTTGCGCCACCATCGCGGGCAGTTTGATTCTTGCGGTGCTGCCGCCTTCCTGGCTAATGGTCGTGCCCTCCGCGGTAATCCTTGGCGGTACGTTAGCGACTAGCCACGCCATGGCGCGGCTGGAAGGCCGCGCTCTGTTAGCCGGATTCACCCTTCTTCACCAGGCGGCGACAGCAGCTTGGATCGGTGGCTTACCGTATCTTGTCACTCGTCAGTATGGGGCGAGGGTCTGGAAACGTTTCTCTCTTCTCTCCATGGGCTCCGTAGCCGCCCTCGCCGCTTCAGGCATTGCCCTTTCGTATTTTTACGTCGGTTCTGTTCCCGCGCTCTATGGATCAGCATATGGCGTGATGGTGACCGCGAAGGTTCTCTTGTTCGGTATCCTGCTGCTGCTCGGAGCGGTGAACTACTTCGGTGTTCGAACGGGTGGTTTACTGACCCGGCTCAGGACCATCGGCGAGGCCGAGATTGGCGTAGGATTTTGCGTGATTTTCGCAGCCGCTTCGCTCACATCACAGCCCCCCGCTGTGGATATCGGCACCAACCTTGTTCCAGGCGCAATTGTCGCGGAACGAATCGAGCCTCGAATCCCCCGCCTAAAAACCCCTGCCGTCGCAACGCTCACGATGACATCCGCCGCCCGGAACAAGAACGACTTCGCGTGGTCCGAGTATAACCACCATTGGGCCGGGTTGGTGGTGCTTAGCATGGGGGTACTGGCCGTTCTTTATCGCACGGGGCGGGCCCGCTGGGCGCGAAACTGGCCGCTGCTTTTTGTGGCGCTGGGGATCTTCCTTCTGCTCCGCGCGGATGCCGATGTTTGGCCTTTGGGACCTAAGGGCTTTTTTGAAAGTTTGACGATCGCGGAGGTCCTTCAGCATCGTCTAGCGGTGCTGTTGGTTTTTGCATTCGCCGCTTTCGAGTGGGGCGTCGAAACCGGCCGGCTCACCTCCCAACGGGCCTCGCTGGTGTTTCCCGCTGTATGTGCATTGGGGGGAGCGCTGCTCCTGACGCACTCGCATTCCCTGACCAATGTGCGCGAAGAACTTCTGGCAGAGATGAGCCACGTTCCTCTGGCGCTCTTTGGAATCGCCGCCGGCTGGGCCCGGTGGCTGGACCTGCGTCTCCCCGAGCGGGATCGAAGGATCCCCGCAGCCGTGTGGCCCGTTTGTTTTTCGCTCGTGGGCGTCGTGTTACTGCTGTATCGTGAAACTTAGTGGAATCGATTCGGAACCGCCATTCGCTTTGGTTTGCGCTGGGCGCAGTTGTTCTTTCCCTCTTCCTGATCCGTACAGCCTGGTGCGCTGAGGACGCCTACATCGGGTTTCGCGTCGCCGATAACTTTTTGAATGGCCAAGGACTCACCTGGAACGTCGGCGAGCGCGTGCAAGTCTATACCGATCCGCTTTTCGAGTTTCTCCTGATCGCGGGCACCGCCATCCTCAGAAGCGATTACTGGAGCTCGATGGTTGTCTCGTTTCTGCTCTCAATAGGCGCCTACGCATTCCTGATGAGCGGGCGCGCTCCCCTGGCAATTCTTCTGGGGACCACCGTGCTGCTGACCTCGAAGGGCTTTATGGATTTTTCCATGAGCGGGCTGGAGAATCCAGCGACTCATTTCCTGATCGCCGCTTATGTGTGGGTGTACTGGCGGAAACGCGACCCGTTCTGGCTGAGCCTGATTGCTTCCCTGGCGGCGGTAAACAGGATGGATTCCCTACTGCTCTTTCTGCCGTCACTCGTTTGGCTTTATTGCCTGCAGGGAAGCCGTGTGATTCGGCCGATGCTCCTGGGTGCCGTCCCTTTTGTGAGCTGGGAAGCCTTCTCCTTGTTCTATTACGGCTTCCCTGTCCCCAACACCGCTTTCGCGAAATTGAACACGGGGATCCCCCAGTCTGAGGTGTTAGAGCACGGTCTGCATTACTTTCAAAATGCCGCGGTTTGGGACAAAGTGACCATCGTCGCGATCGCAGTGGGCATGCTGGCGGGACTGTTTAGCAAGGATTGGCCTCTTGCCGCCGGCGCGATCCTGTCCTGTGCCTATGTGGTGTGGGTGGGAGGCGATTATATGGTCAGCCGCTTTCTCACCCCGGCCTTGGTTCTCTGCTGTGCTCTGCTGGTGCAACATGCACCCCGCCGGAAAGCTTATTCGCTCGCACTTACCGCGGCTATTCTACTCCTGGGAATGACCATCCCCCATCCCACTCTGCTGACCACACGCAATTTCGGAATGGGTAGCTCGGGCCAGGTAGATAAGTTATTGGTAGAAGAGTATCTGGGTGTTGTGGATGAGAGACTTTTCTTCTACAGGGCCACGGGGTTGTTGCGCTGGCAGCCTAACGATTGGCCTGACTTTCCGTGGCGCAAGGATGGCATTCGCTTACGCGAAAACGGCGACACCTATCTGGAAGTACTCACAGCTGGAATGACTCCCTATTACGCGGGTCCCGGCGTCTATGTCTTCGATCGGGGTTCACTTTGCGACGCCCTCACCGCCCGCCTCCCGATGATCCCGGGTCCATGGCGTACCGGTCATTATTGGAGAGATCCCCCGGCGGGGTACTCGGAAACGTTGAGATCCGGGCAGAATCGGATACAAAATCCCAACTTAGCCGAGTACTACAGGCATCTCACTAAAGTGATCCGCGGACCACTGTGGGGATCGGACCGGTTTCGCGAAATTATCGCCTTCAATACGGGCCGTTACCAGCGTCTGCTGAAGTGATCGAACGGTACCATGGAATTTGCCCAACCTGCTGATTCACGAGAAGAGTCCCTACCTGCTGCAGCATGCCCAGAATCCGGTGGATTGGTTCCCGTGGGGCGAGCAGGCGTTCGCAAAAGCACGGGCGGAAGATAAGCCGATCTTTCTGTCGGTAGGTTACTCCACTTGCCATTGGTGCCATGTCATGGAGCACGAAAGCTTCGAACAGGAAGCAATCGCGGCCATTCTCAACAAATACTTTGTGGCGGTAAAGGTGGATCGCGAAGAGCGCCCCGATGTGGACCGCATCTACATGTCTTACGTGCAAGCCGCGACGGGTTCAGGGGGCTGGCCCATGTCCGTGTGGTTAACGCCGGAGCTGAAGCCTTTTGTGGGCGGTACTTATTTCCCGCCGGAAGATCGCTACGGCCGGCCGGGTTTCGCGTCGGTGTGCGAGCGCATTGCGCGCGCCTGGCGGGAGGAACGCACGCGGATCGGCGAATCGAGCGCCCAAGTGCTGGAACAGTTGCGTTTCGCTTCCGCGGCGGGCGCCGAGCCCGGTAACCCCGAGGCTGCTGCCTTCCAACGCGCTTTCGACTACTTTCGCCGTACCTTCGACGCGGACGCCGGAGGGTTCGGTTCCGCTCCGAAATTCCCCCGGCCGGTGATCTTCAATTTCCTGCTGCGCTACTGGTCGGAAACGCGCGAACCGCAAGCATTAGAGATGGTGGTAACCACGCTGAAAGCTATGGCTCACGGCGGCATGAACGATCAATTGGGCGGCGGCTTTCACCGCTATTCCGTGGATGCGTACTGGTTCGTTCCGCATTTCGAGAAGATGCTCTACGACCAGGCGCAGCTTGCAATCTCCTTCCTGGAAGCGTTTCAGATTACGCGCGACGCGCTACTTCGGGAGGAGGTCACGCGCATCCTGGACTACGTGCTGCGGGAGATGACCAGTCCCGAAGGGGGCTTCTATTCTGCCGAAGACGCCGATAGTGCGCCTGACCCCGCGAACCCTTCACACAAAAGTGAAGGCGCTTTTTATATTTGGGATGTCGCGGAACTGGGCGACCGCTACTTCCAATATATGTACGGTGCCCAACCGGGCGGCAACGTTCAGAATGACCCCCATGGCGAATTTACAGGGCGCAATATCCTGTTCCGGGCGCATACGGCGGAAGAAACCGCCCACCACTTCGACGTTCCCGAAGCGGAGGTTCATGCAAGCGTGGAGCGAACGAAGCGAAGGCTTTTCGAGAAGCGCGAGCAACGTCCGCGGCCATATCGAGACGATAAGATTCTCACCGCGTGGAACGGCATGATGATCCGGGCGTTCGCCCGCGCGGGCGTAGTTCTTGACGACTCCCGCTACCTTGCTGCGGCTCGCCAAGCCGCCGACTTCCTGAAAACCAAACTAATGCCAGAAGGCGTACTGCTACGCCGCTATCGCGAGGGCGAAGCCGCCGTTCCGGCCTTTCTCGACGACTACGCAGCGTTCATCGAAGCTCTCTTGGAACTCTATCAATGCACCTTCGAACCGGCGGACCTTGCACTTGCCGTTCAACTCGCGGCACGCCAAAGCGAACTGTTCGAAGACCACGAGCAAGGCGGATTCTTCAGCACCTCCCAAGATGCCAGCGATCTGGTTCTTCGCATGAAAGAAGACTATGACGGAGCCGAGCCAGGAGCGAACGCCATCACGGCTCAAAATTTGTTGTTGCTGGCGCGATTCACGGGTGAGGAGAAGTACGCCGAGTCCGCCAGGCGCATCTTCCGGGCGTTTGCTTCGCGCATCAACGAAGCGCCGTTCGCGGTGCCGCAAATGCTGGCCGCCTATCAGCTTTCGCTTTCGCCTCCCCAGGAGGTGCGCTTTTCAGGCGACCCGCATTCCAGCGAAGCCCGGCCTCTGCTCCGCGCCTACTTTGAAAAGTTTCTTCCCCACTTCACCATCGCACCTTCAGGACCCGCCTCCAGCCCTTCCGTCATGGTCTGCCGTGACCTGATTTGCCAGTTGCCGACCGGCGACGTTGAGCAATTTCGCCAATTGCTACAATGACCGTGATGGAACGAGAGACCGTACTGATGGGAAGTCCGAAGACCTTAATTGGCCCCGAGTTGAAGGCAGGCGACACAGCCCCGGATTTTCAATGTGTGGACACTAGCCTCAAGCCGGTTACTTTGAAGGACACGGGCTCCGGGACGCGGATCTTCAGTGTCATTCCTTCGATCGACACGCCTGTCTGCGATGCCCAGACGAAACGGTTCAATGACGAACTTGCCAAGCTGAACAACGTGGAAGTGTACACCGTTTCCATGGACCTGCCGTTCGCTCAAAAGCGTTGGGGCTCCAGTTGCGGCGCGGATCGCGTGAAGATGCTGTCCGATCACCGCGATGCTTCTTTCGGATCAGGGTACGGCACATTGATCAAGGATTTGCGAATCGAAAGTCGCGCGATTTTCGTGGTCGATAAAGAAAATAAAATCCGCTACGTGGAGTATGTCAAGGAAGTGGCGGAACATCCGAACTACGAAGCTGCGTTAGCTGCCGCGCAGAAGAGTTCCTAGCGGAGCACCGTCCTGCCTCTCGCAAAGTCATGGTTTCGGATGGCCCTGGATCGGGCTTCCGGCAATCCTCTTGTGCGCGGAGGCGTCACGATCGGCGCAGGCATCGTAATCGGAAACCTGATCGGGTTTGTACGCGTTGCCATCACTGCCTATCTGTTAGGTACCTACGCTCATGCGGATGCGCTCGCCGTTGCGATCGGGCCAATCGACACACTGAATTCCGTCCTGATCAACACGATGGTCTTTGCTTTTGTCCCCATGTTGATGCTGCGCGACGGACCCGATAGAACCGCGCTGTTCCACCATGCCACGCGGCTTTTTACGATTCTATTCGCATCACTAGCCGGTGGAATCGTGCTCTTCGCGCCGCAACTGATTCGCGCTCTTGGGCCAGGGCTTGCGCGGGAACAATTTCCTGTGGCCGTCAATATTCTCCGAATCACCGCGCTTACCACGCTGGCCGCCGGAGTCACAGCACTGCAGTCCGCTATTCTGTTCACGGAGCGCCGCTTTGGCCCGTCTGCTTTTTATCAGGCTTGCCTGAACACCTTCACGATCGCGGGTGCTCTGCTGCTTTGGCCCGTGGCCGGCATTTATGGATTCGCCTTTGGTTATCTGGTAGGTTCCTGCGTGCAGTGCGCGCTGGTGTTATGGCACACACGCGTTTACCGCAGGCTTCCTGCTTCGCCGAATTTCCCCACGCCGTGGCGCGAACTGATTGCCAAACCCGGTTCCTTCCTGATCTATGCGGGGTTGATCGCATTCAACCTGATCGTCACCCGCGCACACGCCACACAGGCGGGGCCGGGCATGGCGGCTGCGTTCGACTACTGCATTCGATGCGTAAACGTGGTGGTCGCTTATCTGGTCTCGCCCGTTTCGAATTCTTTGCTCCCGGAAATCGCAAAGTTGCGGGCCAGCAATCGCGTCAGCGAGGCTTGGCGTTTAATCGACCGGACCACAGCGCTGATCGCGGCCTCCGCCGTAGGCGCGTGCCTCATTGGCGTATTGCTGCGAAAGCCCATTATCGCGTTGCTCTTTCAGCGAGGCAATTTCAACGCACAATCGACGGAGTTAGTCAGTGCGGTCTTTCTGGGTTTCGCGCCGAGTCTAATTGGATGGAGTCTTCTCGAGTTGACCTCCCGCAGCCTGTTTGCGCTGAACCGCCCTGGGCTTCCTCTGCTGGCGGCCGGCATCCCCGTTTCATTTAATCTTGCGCTCGTGTTCCTTCACCCGACGCACGATCCCGAATTGATCGCACTGGGTGCCTCCGTGGGTCTGCTGCTCGCCTTCCTGATCTTGTTCACGGTCGCGCACCTGCAACGCCGGCGGACTATTGCGGCCAATCGCGTCGAAGAAGCCCAAGAACTGGTCAGTTATTAAATATTCGCTCGATCGCTTCCATGTTCCTGAGCGAATCTTCCAGCGGAACCGGAACCTCGGTGCCGTCCAGAATCGCGCGGGAGAAGTCGTCGCCTTGGAGCGTGTATTGGTCGCAGGCCGCGATCACTTCCGTGCGCCTGCCTTTTGACGTAGCAATCTGGATGCGCGTCGTTTCATCTGGTGGCGCATTGAACGGAATCTCGATTTCCACGCGGCCCGCAGTGCAGAGCAGCTGTACCGTTTGGTACCGGATCATTTGGGTGGAACAGGTAAAGATAGCCTGCCCGGAAGGGAAGGTCATCAGCGCGGAAGTCAGCCTGTCGATTCCAGTAACCGGGTCCAGATCGATTTCGCTTTGGATTCGGACCGGTTCCTCGCCATACATCCAGCGCGAGATGTGAATCGCATAGCAACCGATATCCATCAACCCGCCACCGCCGTATTCTTTGACATTGCGGATATTTTCCGGATCGTAGTTGTCATAGCTGAACGCTGTGATTACTCCGCGCAGGGCTCCCAACTCACCGCTCCGAATCAGTTCCAGCGCCCGGTGCCACTGCGGATGACTCCGGATCATGAACGCCTCCCCGATCTTCACGCCGTAGCGGTCTCGCGCGGCAATCAGCTCGCGGCACTCCGCAACCGTCAGAGAAACAGGCTTCTCGCAGAGTACATGCTTCCCGGCGGCAGCGGCTTTGATCGACCAAGGCACGTGAAGATGATTCGGCAAGGGATTGTAAATCGCGTCGATCTCTTTATCGGCCAGCAATTCTTCGTACGATCCATAAGCGCGTTCGATGCCGAGAGGCGCGGCCGCTTCCCGAGCCTTTTCGACATTCCGGGAAGCCAGCGCCGTCACGCGTGAGAGCTTGCCTTTCTGCATCGCCGGAATCACTTTCACGGTTCCGATTCTCGCGGCGCCCAGCACGCCCCACCGAACAATTCGCTTATCCATTCGCTCCTTCATAGTACGCGTGAATCTTCTCGTAAACCTGCTTCGGGAATTCAAGATCCCGGTACACGTTGCAGGCTTGGGCATCGTCCGGATGCGGGCAGATGGGAAACTCCTGCTTTTGCATCCATTCCAGAATGCGCTCCCGCTTTGGCGGGTTATACCCGCGCGCGGATACCTGTTCAATCAGTCCTCGCGCTTTCTCCTCATCACAATCGGGGTCTTTGCAGAGCAGTTCCACAAGTTCTTCTTCCGAGAGGAACTTCTGCCCGACCATCACCACAGTCAAGCGGCCATAGTGCCCGATGTCCTTGCCTTCCTCAAGCGAACGCAAAAGATGCGCCATCATTTCACTTTTGTTCAGTTCTTCCAGTTGCATGCCGTTTTCACTGCATGTCATTCGCCATTTCTTCGCCTATGTGAACGCGCTTGGTAAAGTGAATACATGCCGGGCAAAGCACTGGTAATCGGCTCCGGTCCAAACGGCCTCTCGGCGGCGGTAGTACTCGCCGAAGCCGGTTGGCGTGTGGAGGTCCATGAAGCTGCTTCGCCGCGTGGGGGGAGGCGGCTAGTTCGGCGGAACTCACCGTGCCGGGATTCCTGCATGATGTTGGCTCCGCGGTTCACCCCTTTGCCGTCGCTTCGCCGTTCTTCACGTCGCTTCCTCTCGAGGTCGAATGGATTCACTCCCCCGTTCCGCTCGCGCATCCGCTCGACGATGGTACGGCCATTCTTCTTCATCGCGACCTGGATCGGACGGCTGAAGGATTAGGGATCGATGGTGCCTCCTGGCGCAATCTTTTCGGACCGGTCGTAAGGAATTGGGAGATCTTCCGGCATGAGTTGTTAGGCCCGCTCGGATGGACCAAACACCCGTTCCTTATGGCTCGGTTGGGGTTGGATTCGGTATTCCCCGCTGCCACCCTGATCAAATCCCGTTTCAAGGGGGAGCGGGCAAAAGCTTTGTTTGCCGGTCTGGCCGCTCACTACCCCGCCATGCAGCAGCCACTCAGCGCGGGTTTTGGCATCGCGCTTGGGGCCGCTGGGCAGGCAAGCGGATGGCCGGTTCCGAAAGGCGGGGCACAGGCGATCCCGGACGCGCTCGTAGCGAGAATCTTGAAAAGGGGCGGCTCCGTCCACACAAACTCGTTGATCGACAAGTTCACCACTGAAAACGATTTGGTTCTTGCGGACACTTCACCCCGTACCCTGGCGCGCATTTCTGGGGAACGCCTGCCCGCCAAATTTCGCGCGAAGCTCGAAGCATTCCGCTACGGACCGGGAGCGTTTAAAGTGGATTGGGCGCTCAGCGCGCCCATCCCTTGGCGCGCAAAAGAGTGCCTCATGGCAGCCACCGTTCACCTGGGTGGTACTGCGGAAGAAATCCTCGCATCCGAAGCAGCCGCGATGGCTGGAAGAACCTCCGAACGCCCGTATATTCTGCTCGCGCAGCCGACGCTTTTCGACCCCACCCGCGCTCCCGCGGGCAAACACACCGTGTGGGCCTATTGCCACGTGCCAAACGGGTCCCCAGTCGATATGGTGGAGCGCATGGAGATGCAAATCGAACGATTTGCTCCAGGTTTCCATGATGTGATCCTGGCGCGCCATGTTTCTCCCCCGCAAGCGCTGGAACTGGGGAACGCGAATCTGGTGGGAGGCGACGCCACGGGCGGTGTTTCCGACTGGCAGCAAATGCTTCTGCGCCCTACCTGGAGGCGATATGCCACTCCAGACCCCAAAATCTGGCTTTGCTCCGCCGCTACGCCTCCCGGCGCGGGAGTGCACGGAATGTGCGGCTATCATGCCGCGACGCGTGCCAATCGGCGCGCTGGCCTGTAGGCTGCCGGCTGTGCGGGTTAGTCTTCTGCTTCTTCAATACCGTCCAACAGTTCCGGTTTCGCCGCGAATCGCTTCAAGACCGTCAGCACCTTCCCCGCAGAAAACCCCGCCAGCCGCAGCTTGCGAAACGCGGAGGCCATATCTTTCTCATCTTCAAACAAATGCTCCCGCGATGCCGTTCGAAACTTCCGCCGGATATAGGCCTCAATCAACAGCGACTCATCGCGATCCGCATAGAGTTGCTGCACCGTCTGCTCGGCCAAGCCGGGAGCCACGCGCCTCTGCTGCAAATCCCTTAGCGCGCGACCTTTTCCGAACCCGTGGTTTTCCAACTTCCCCTGGGCAAATGTCTCGGCAAATTTCCGGTCGTCGATCATACCGTACTCTTTGAGTTTGTTTAGCGCTTCTTCCACATCGCCTGGTTCCAGGGCGCGGAGCCGCAATTTCGCCCGTATTTCCGAGGTCGTTTGGGCCCGTTGCCCCACCGATCTCAATGCATAGCTCCAAAGCTTTTCGCGATCCAGCTTCTTAACGATCTTCTGCATTTTCATTAGTTTAATATTGGAAGCAAAACTGCTAGTTCCACGTCGAAGTTTTTGTATCAACGAAAAAGGAGCAGTGAAATGGATAGAGACGGATTGGGAAATTTCTTTCTTGGCCTAGGGATCGGCGTGGGTCTCGGGATGCTCTTTGCTCCCAAATCGGGCGATGAAACCCGCGACTTGCTGATGAGCAAGGCTGATGACGGGAAAGAGTACTTGAAAAAGCAGACGGCCGCATGGAAAGATTCCGCGAGCGACATCATCGACAAAGGTAAAGACGCCATCACTCGTCAGAAAGACACTCTGAACGATGCCGTCGAAGCGGGTAAGCAAGCGTACCGCGATAAGGTGGAGCCGAATATGCCATCTGAAGTGCGGAGCTAGAACGTTCTAAACTTTCTACATGTCCGAAGACGCGTTTAGATGGGTCATTTCCGGGGGCGTCGCGATAGCCGCGCTGTGCATTCTGGTGCAAGCGGTTGTTGTCGTGGCCCTCTACGCGGTTATCCGGAAGGTTCAGGTAAAACTGAACGGCTTCCTCGAAACTGCTGAGCCGATCGTTGGCTCTGTCCGCGGCATTGTTGATGATGTGAAGCCGAAGATCGGCAGCATTTCTTCAGATGCCGTCGATATCGCGAAGATAGGAAAGCAGCAGGCGGGCCGTGTCGGTGAACTTATCCAGGATTTCAGCGAGCGGGCAAAAATCCAAGTCGCCCGGATCGATGGCAAGGTGGATGACACCGTCGATCAGGTTCAAGCAGCTACTGTTGCAGCCAAAGATGTACTGATGAAACCGGTCCGTGAGGTCGATGGGATCTTTTCCGGAATTCGCGCGGCTATGGCAGTTTATGCACGTCCTCGAAAGGCATCGGTGGATCATGCTACACAGGACGAAGAGATGTTTATTTAGCAACTCCCTGGTCCCGTCCGGAACGTGACGAAGCCGCGAAGATGGTTTAAGCTCTGAAAAGTGGAAAAAGAATCGTTCTGGCGGGACCGCCCAACGTTTGTAACGGGCGGCACTGGATTAGTTGGCACGGCTTTGGTGCAGCAGTTGGTAGCGGCGGGAGCGGACGTGGTTTGCTCTGGTTCGCGACTGGATCCCTCAGAGTGAACTGGTGCGTGGCCGCACCATCGAAAAAGTGAAAGTGGTTCGGGGTGACGTCACCGAACAGGCCACGCTTGAACGAGTGCTGGGCGAATACGAAATCGATACTGTGATCCACTTGGCTGCCCAGACTCTGGTCGGCATCGCCAACCGCAACCCTGTATCTACCTTCGAGGCGAATATTCAGGGTACATGGGCTCTTCTTGAAGCGTGCCGCCGCAGCCCCATGGTGAAGCAGATTGTCCTTGCTTCCTCAGACAAAGCTTATGGCTCCCATGATGTGCTTCCTTACGGCGAAGACGCAGCCTTGCAAGGCCGACACCCTTACGATTGCAGCAAATCCTGCTCGGACCTGATCGGGCAGACTTATGCGCACTCGTATGGTTCTCCGGTTACGATTACCCGTTGCGGCAACTTCTATGGTCCTGGCGACCTTAACTGGAACCGCATCGTGCCCGGCACAATCCGCTCGGTTGTCCGTGGCCATCGCCCCGTAATCCGGTCCGATGGACAGTTCATTCGTGATTACTTCTATGTGGAAGACGGTGCCGCCGCCTACATGCTTCTGGCCCAGCGGCTTGCCGAAAATCCCGATCTGCGAGGCGAGGCTTTCAACTTCTCCAATGAAATTCAAGTAACAGTTTTGCAACTGGTGGATAAGATGTTGCAAAAAATGGGTAGTTCGCTAACTCCGGATGTTCGGAATGAAGCCAGTAACGAGATCAGAAACCAGTACTTGAGCGCGGATAAAGCCCGCCGGGTTCTGAACTGGTCTCCTTCTTATACATTGGACCAAGGTCTGGAAGAAACAATTGCCTGGTACACCAGGTTTCTGGCGGCTTGATTCAAGGGAAGATACTGTGCGTCTACGTACCGCCAGTATCGGAAGCCCAGCATAAAACGGTATCCTGATTCGAGGAGAAACAGTGCCCCGAAGTCCTCAGGAAATTCGTGCCCAGATTAACGGACTAGTTGCAGAGTTTTACGCCGCTGAATATACCGGCAAGACTTTCACGGAAGGACAATCCCCCGTTCCGGTTTCGGGACGCGTCTTCGATGCCGAGGACATTCAATCTCTTGTCGAATCCAGTCTGGATTTCTGGCTGACCACGGGCCGCTTCGCGAACCAGTTTGAAAAAGAATTCGCCGCGTACTTCGGCGTCCGCAGCGCCAGCCTTGTCAATTCGGGCTCTTCCGCGAATTTGGTCGCCCTCTCTGCACTCACGTCCACGAAGTTAGGCAGCCGCCGCCTGAAACCCGGCGACGAAGTGATCACCGTCGCCGCGGGCTTTCCCACTACGGTCAACCCCATCATTCAGAACCGCTGTGTTCCCGTCTTCATTGACGTCACTCTCCCCACCTTCGAGGTGGATGTGACGCAACTGGAAGCCGCGCTGAGTCCGAAAACGAAGGCCGTGATGATCGCACACACGCTGGGCAATCCCTATGACCTGGCTGCCGTTTCCGAATTCTGCAAAAAGCACAAGCTCTGGCTGGTGGAAGACTGCTGCGATGCTGTTGGAGCCCTGTATAACGGCAAGAAGGTCGGCACGTTTGGGGATATTGCCACCGTGAGCTTCTATCCCGCGCACCACATCACCATGGGCGAAGGCGGTGCGGTAATGACCGACAACCCCAATCTGAAGACCCTGATTGAAAGCTTCCGCGATTGGGGCCGCGACTGTTGGTGCGAGCCCGGCAAGGACAACACCTGCGGCAAGCGCTTTGATTGGGAGTTGGGCGATCTCCCTTGCGGCTACGATCACAAATACACGTACTCCCACATCGGCTACAATCTGAAGCTCACCGATATGCAGGCCGCAGTTGGCGTTTCACAGCTAAAGAAGCTCCCGAAGTTCATTGCCGCGAGGCGTCACAACTTTGAATACCTTTACAAGGGCCTGAAGCAGTATGAAGACGTGTTGATGCTGCCTGCATCCACGCCGGGCAGCGAGCCGAGCTGGTTCGGATTCCCGCTCGCCGTGCGCCCCGAAGCGCCCATCACGCGCGACCAGCTCACGCGTCATTTGGACGAAAAGAAAATCGGCACGCGCCTGCTTTTCGGCGGCAACCTGGTCCGGCAACCCGCCTATGAAGACATCGAAAAGCGCGTGATCGGCGAACTGCCGAACACCGATTTCGTCATGCGCCATGTCTTCTGGATCGGGCTTTATCCAGGCCTCACCGAACCAATGCTCGACTACACCATCAAGACTATCGGGAACTTTATCACCTCCGGCGGTAACCCCTTTCCTGTCGTCTCCGCCGAAGCGGTGGCTCAATGAAAGTCGTGATTCTTTGCGGGGGGCAGGGAACCCGCATGCGTGAGGAGACTGAGTTCCGTCCCAAGCCGCTGGTCGAAATCGGCGGACGTCCCATTGTGTGGCACATCATGAAGACCTACGCGCAGGCTGGCTTCCGCGACTTCATTCTTTGCCTGGGCTACAAAGGCAACATGATCAAGGAGTACTTTCTGAACTATGAAGCCATGAATAATGACTTCACGGTCAACCTGGGCGAGAAGCACCAGATCACATACCACGGCATGCATGAGGAGCAGGACTTCCGCGTAACCCTGGCCGACACCGGCGCCGAATCCATGACGGGCGGCCGCCTCCGCCGCGTGGAGAAGTACATCGGCGATGAGCCGTTCCTGCTTACCTATGGCGATGGCGTCGCCGATGTCGATCTACACTCGCTCCTGAAGTTCCATAAAGATCACGGCCGCACCGCGACGGTAACCACGGTCCGCCCTGTGTCGCGTTACGGCATCATGGAAATGACGCAAAATTTCGCCGTCCGCCAGTTCATTGAAAAGCCCCAGATCGATGGGTGGGCCAGCGCCGGCTATTTCGTATTCCAGCCGGAGATTTTCAAACTGCTTACGGGAGATGACTGCATCTTGGAACAGAGCCCGCTAGCGGCGCTTGCGCAACAAGGCCAACTGATGGGCTACCAGCATGAAGGCTTCTTCTTCGCGATGGATACCTATCGCGAGTACCAGTACCTGAACGAACTCTGGGCGCAAGGCAAAGCTCCCTGGAAGAGTTGGGTATAGAAATCCCCGCGGACTTAGAAGTACCCTACTAAATCCCGGAAACTCGCCACCACCAGCAACTCCCCTTTTCCCGCAACAATCTCCTCCCGCTCCAGGGTCCAAGTCCGTGAATGCGGAATATGCACAGCATTCAACCCGGCCGCCAGCGCCGGATTGACGTCAGACTTTGGACTATTTCCAATCATCCACGTTGCGTGGTGCCGGAAGCCACGCACATCCGCCAACTCCAAGTAGGCTTCCCGGTTCTTCTCCTTCACAATGGCGCAATGAGCGAAGTACGGCGCCAGACCCGATCTTTCAATCTTCGCCGATTGTTCGGGAACCGCGCCTTTGGTGAACATTGTCAGCTCATGGCGACCGCCCAATTCAGCCAATGTCTCCGCCACCCCATCGATCAACTCCATGGGGCTCTCTAAGATCTTGTGAGCCAGGCTGCTTACGTAATCTAAATCGCCATCCCGCACCCCGCGCTCGGATAAGCAAGTAAAGCACTCCCGC
Organism: Bryobacterales bacterium; assembly: GCA_963795835.1. Lineage (GTDB taxonomy): Bacteria > Acidobacteriota > Terriglobia > Bryobacterales > Bryobacteraceae > JALYXI01. Next base: position 356,766 of record CAWCJC010000008.1, read on the forward strand.
AAATTGCGCGCAAAGTTGATTGCACCGTAGCCGTGAACCTTGGCGTTCTCAAGTTCAATTGCATCCAGCCGTTCGCGCAATTGATCCGGAGTCAACGAAGAATGCGCCAGATATTCGAAAAAGCGGTCGAAGGCTTCTTCGAAATAGATGTTGTTCTCCCACAAGGTATCGTCGGCGTCAAAGATCAAATGCTGCCGCTCCCGCAATCTCATTTCGGCTCGCGCGGAGCAAGATGGAAGGGGATCTCTACCATTACATCGACATCCACCGGCTCGCCTCCTCGCGAAGCCGGCACAAATTCCCACTTGGCCAGCGCTTCCATAGCGCTCCGGTTCAACCTCTCATCGATGCCGCGTACCAACTCCACGTGCTCGACATGACCGGTCTGCCCGATGATGCAAAGCAACTGCACCTTCCCTTCGACGCGTTCCTCGGCGGCTTGCGCGATATATTTGGGGTCAACTTTGCGGTGGGCTACCGGCGGCGCGATCGGTCCGGACCCCGCGCTCCGCCCCGAATACCACATCAGCCAGCTGCCCGAATAGCTGGTAATATTCGGCATCTGAATCGCCATGGTGTACACCTCGCGTCCATCGAACTTAGAATTGGGCGCACTGGCGACACGCGTCGCGGCTGACCGTGGTGGCGCGGTTCCAGTCGTGCCGGCCGTCTCCGTTGAAGGCGTTGCATATTTGGACATGCCCCGCAATGCCGCCGCCGATGTAGGTGCCGCGTTCAGACTTGCCATCAGCGTTGGCTTTGCGTCAGTTCCACCGCCGGCCACGTACAAATCCGGCACCGTTAAGCCCTTTCCCACTGCCCCGCTGCCACCCTCAGGCCTGACCACGGGCCCTGCTGAAAACTCAGCGGCGCGTATGCCCTTCGGAATCGCATTCGTCAGCGCCGGATTCAAGCCCACCACTGCAATGTTCAAATCTTGCGAAGAAAGCTGAGGCGCCGCCTCTAAACGTGGAGAGGCCACCTCGGCAGTACTGGCGCGCGCTTCCGGGGCGACAAATCGCATCCGGTTCTCATTCGTCAATTGCGGGGTGACGTTCAATTGATCCGGTATCTTGATGCGATGCGCAATGGTCTGGGGAGCATCCGGAATCTTAGGCTGTGCCAGAACAGGGGCCTGTTTCGCCACTTCCGCAGGAGGTACAAATTTCTTGCGCTCGGGCGCGGCGACAGGCGGCGCTTTTATGGCCAGCAGATTCGGTGAAGGAACATCCTTCGGCAGAAGATCCGGCACGGGTTGCCAGATCATCTGTGTTGCTTTTACTGCATTCTTCGGCGACGAAACAATCTGCTGCTTCGCAATCTGGATCTCGGCTTTGGGCGGACGCGCATCGGCGGTTCTGACCGGCTGCACATCAGGCAACTTGTTCTTGAATTTATAGAAAACCAGCTTCGCTTCCTGCCCTTTGATCAGCTGGTCATATGCCGAAGGTGTCTTCTTCGGCAGGCCTTTTGAGACCAACATCAAGAGCATCACCAGCACACCGTGCACGCACAGCGAAGCGAAATAGGGCACGGGACGAAATACCCTTTCGGGCAGGCGTACAGTCACGCTTTAGATCCCGTTTGGTTTATGCCCGAAACCGTTCAGCGGCGCAAGCTGTTTCATGCGGTTCGTCTCTTTGAGACGCGGTACGTATTGGGTGAGAAACTGGCTCAACTGCTTCAGCCGCTCCGTCTCCGAACGGTTGCGCAAAAGAATGGCCTGAAAGTCCAGATCTTCTACCGCCTGCGCCAGTTGGAAGCTCAACTGCGGATCGGTTAGCTCAGGCTCGGAATAGCCTTTTGGCTCGCCCACTTCCAGCATGGCGCGGTAGCGGCTTAGTACTTCGGCGCGCAACTCCTCCGGTGCATCCAAGGAATCCTCATCATCGAAAAACTCCACCTCACCGCGCAAATATTCTTTCTCTTGATTCAGGGAGAGAATCTCAAATCGACGGGCGCCGCGCGTCACGATATCCAGGCGCCCGTCCGAATACTTGGTTAAAACTTTATCGACCAACACGGTACAGCCCGCGTTCACAATGCCTTCATTTTTCGCCAGCACGACACCGAACTCCGACCTCTGCTCGATCGCTTCGCCAACCATTTCTTTATAGCGATCTTCAAAGATGTGCAGCGGCAGATGAGTTCTGGGAAAAACCACAAGTTGAAGGGGAAAGAGAGGCAACAGCCGCATCGTGTTCTTCCATTATCCGCGATAAGCTGGATCAGGTTTGAACGTAAGCGGAAAAGTGGTCATGATCACCGGAGCGTCGAGAGGAATCGGCGCTGCGTGTGCCGATTCCTTCGGTCGCCGCGGAGCGCTTCTCTCTCTGGCGGCGCGTTCCCCCGTCGCCCGTGCGGATGCTCTCACCACCGAAGCCGACTTAACCCAATCCCGCAGCCCGCGAACTATTCGTTCAGCGCACACTCGCGAAGTATGGCCGAATCGATATCCTGGTCAACAATGCGGGCGCCGGAATCTACGGCTCTACCGCCGAATCCGACCTCACGCAAGTCGAGCAAATGTTTGCGCTCAATCTTTTCGCGCCCGTCGCGCTCATTCAGCTGGTGCTCCCGCAAATGCGGGCCCAAGGTTCAGGCTGCCTTGTCAACGTCTCCTCCATTGCCGCTGAAATCGCGCTGCCATGGATGACGTTTTACTCTGCATCGAAAGCCGCGCTCAGCGCGGTGAGTTCCGGTTTGCGGCGCGAGCTTGGCGATACACCGATCCGCGTCATGGACGTACTGCCCGGTTACATCACCACCAATTTTCAATCCGCTGCGCAAGGCAAGCCGCCGGCCGGGGTACAGCGCGCACGCAAGCGCGCGATTACAAGTGAACAGTGCGCTGAATCCATTGTTCGCGGCGTCGAACGCGATGCCCGCACCGTGGTCACTCCCGCGTACGGATGGCTCGCGATCCTGGCGCAACGCCTGGCCCCGGCTTTGATAGACTCGCCTTTGATAAAGATGAACCGATGATCTTGAAACTGAAGCAGACGCCCGGAATCTTCCTCACCGGCTTCATGGCATCCGGCAAGACCACCGTTGGACGCCTGCTTGCGGAACAGATCGGCTGGCAGTTCGTCGATCTGGATCACGACATCGAAACCGCCGAACAGACCACCATCTCCGCAATCTTCTCCCACTCCGGCGAATCAGAATTCCGCCGCATCGAATCGGAGGCACTCCGCTGGCGAGTGAATCGCATCCGAGCGGGGGCCGCGGCCGTGGTCGCGCTCGGCGGGGGAACCTTCACCCAGGAAAAGAACCGCGAGATGATTGAGCAGCACGGGATTTCCATCTGGCTCGATTGCCCGTATCCGATCATCGAACGTCGAGTCGCGAAACACGCGCACCGCCCGCTCGCGCAAGACTTGGCTCAGCTCCGCCAGCTTTTCGAATCGCGTCAAGCGGCTTATCGCCAGGCGGGGTATCGCGTTTCGGTTGAGGAAGAGGACACGCAGGTCACGCTTCAGCAAATTTTTGCCCTGCCCGTTTTCGAGTCATGAGATTTGCTCCATGAAGGCAGACGCGCTCGCGATCTTCGCAGCTGCGATTCGTGCCGCCGATCCGGTCGCGGCAATGCGGACGCATTGGACGATTGACCCTGAACGATACCGCAACATTTACGTCGTCGGGGCAGGGAAGGCGGCTGCGGTGATGGCTGCTGAGGCGGAGCGCGTTCTCGGACGCCGCATCTTAGCCGGTGCGGTAAACACCAAGCAGGGGCATGGCCCTCTGAAGCTCTCTCGAATCGAGGTTATAGAAGCAGCGCATCCGATCCCGGATGAAGCGGGCGTGCAGGGTGCCAAGCGGATTGCGGAGCTCGCAACAGCAGCAGGAGAAGGCGATCTGGTGTTGGTCCTGCTCTCCGGCGGTGCCTCCGCTCTGCTTCCGCTGCCGATAGAAGGCCTGTCGCTTGAGGAGAAGCGTAACATCACCGCACAACTGCTTGCCCGCGGCGCCACCATTCACCAGATGAATACCGTACGCAAGCATCTTTCCCGCATCAAGGGCGGTCAACTGGCGGCGATGGCTCAGCCGGCTCAAGTCATCGGCCTGATCCTTTCCGATGTTGTCGGCGACAACCTGGAAGTCATTGGCTCGGGCCCAACCGCGGCCGACCCCACTACGACCGAAGACGCGCGTTCCGTACTGAAACAGTTCGGAATCGAGCCACCCAAACTGCTTCAGGAGACCCCGAAACAGAGCGCGGCACAGAACATTATCATCGGCAGCAACCGCCAGGCGCTTGAAGCGGCCGCTCAGGAGGCAAGCCGTTTAGGTTATCGCCCGAGAATTTTGAGCAGCACGGTGGAAGGCGAAGCCAGGGAAATCGGGCGGATGATGGCGGCTGTGCAAGCGGAACCGGGAACCTGCCTGATCTCAGGCGGCGAAACCACGGTCACCATTAGAGGCACCGGGAAAGGCGGCAGAAATCAGGAACTCGCGCTGGCCGCGGCGATTGCCATCCAGGGCAGGAAGGACATTGTTATTCTCAGCGCCGGGACAGACGGAACCGATGGCCCCACCGACGCCGCAGGTGGCATTGTAGACGGATTAACAGCCGACGGAAACGCGCAAGCCGCGCTGAACAACAACGATTCTTACTGCTACCTGAAAACTCGCAATGCGCTTGTTATTACAGGCCCAACAGGTACCAACGTGATGGATGTTCAAATTGCGCTGATGGGGTGATACTCTGCAAGCTATGCAACTCAACCCGTATCCCAGTTTCAATGGAAATTGCGAAGAAGCTTTTAGCCTTTACGCATCCACCCTTGGCGGCCAGATTGAAACCCTAATTCGGTATGAAGGCTCTCCCATGGAAAAACATGCGCCTCCTGGTTGGGGTTCGAAGATCATGCACGCCCGTATGAATGTAGCGGGTATAAAGCTCATGGGGTCCGATTCCATGCCCGGGCAGTACCAACCTCCGGTCGGCATCCAACTCTCGCTCGATCTAAAGGACGAAGCCGAAGCGGAACGAATCTTCAATGCCCTGGCCGAAGGCGGAACCATCAAGATGAAGCTTCAGAAAACGTTCTGGGCCAGACAATTTGGAATGCTCACGGACCGCTTCGGAGTTCCGTGGCTGGTGAACTGCGAATAGTGGTTAGCCGTGGCCGAGCTTCATCGCCCAGCCAATACCAAACAGCGCCAGCAGAAAGTATCCGAAACAGGTCGCGCCATACCGCAGCCGTTCGCGATCCGTCCTCTTAGTTACGACGCCCAGCACTACCGATGCGAATAGTGCGAACAATACCGCAGCTTCGAAATGCGACAAGCTCATCTTTGGCATTAGTCTTTCTTCCCCGAGGCGATTTCATAGGCATCGACCATCGCCAGGATGTTCAATAGCCCCGCTGTAACCAGGAACTTCGTTCCATAATCATGAACGTGTCCGGCAACGTCCAGCTGAGAATATCCCAGCATGGTCGCCAGTAAATATAGGGCACCAGCCGCCAGATTCGCCACAAAGCCGCCGTAGTTGATGACGGTGGTCAGCAGGTCGCCCTTCTCCGGAAGGAACATTGCGCCGCGCATTGCCAGCCCCGCCACGAACATCAACGTGACCGAAGCGAAAATCAAACCCGCGCGCCCGCGCCGTTTCAGAAGGAAGTGCCCGCCACCGGGAATGACCCACCCCAGAAACACCGGAAGCGCCCACGCGCTGACCGGAACGGCCGGCTCTTTTCGTATTGCCTGTGTTGCCATGAATTCTTCTACGAGCGTAACATGCGCCCTGTTCCTTGAGACTCAGCGCGGCAGATGAAAGTCGTCCCCCAGGTACACGCGCCTTACCTCGTCGTTCGCCTGGAGTGCCGCCGGTGTACCATTCGCCAGAATTCGCCCGTTGTTGATGATATAGGCGCGGTCCACCACCGTTAACGCCGCCCGCACATTATGGTCCGTCACCAGAATGCCCAATCCAGATTGCCGTAGCTCCTCGATGATTCGCTGGAGCTCCAAAACCTGAATCGGATCGATTCCGGAAAACGGCTCGTCCAGCAACAAAAAATGAGGATCGATCGCCAGCGATCGCGCAATTTCCACGCGCCGCCGTTCCCCACCGGACAGCATATAGCCCTTGCTCCGCCTCACTGTCTGCAATCCAAGCTGATCGATCAGATGGTTCATCTTATTCTGGCGTTCGGCCGACCGCATATCGCGCGTTTCCAGAATCGCCATCAGATTTTCTTCCACGCTGAGCTTGCGAAAGATGGACGCTTCCTGCGGCAGATAGCTGATTCCCATCCGCGCGCGCTTATACATCGGCATGCCCGTCAGGTCCGCGCCCTGCAAGAGAACCTTGCCCGAATCCGGAGTTATCAGCCCGACAATCGTATAAAAACTCGTCGTCTTCCCGGCGCCATTCGGCCCAAGGAGCCCCACCACTTCGCCCTGCTGCAGCCCAACCGAAACGTTGTCGACAACCTTGCGCCCGCGATAGCTCTTTGAGATGTCGCTTGTCTCAAGGATCATCACTTCTTCTTCTTCGATTTCAGCAGCTTCGTTTTTACCTGCTTCTGCGGCGCGCCGGTCACCACCAGCTTGTCGCTGTCGGTGAAGTAAGTGAGTTCGCTGCCCACCGACGTGCCCTTCAGCGAATCCACCAGCACCGCATCGTTGCCCTGTAGAATAATTTTGGCCTCGTCGCTGTAGTACTCCGCATGCAACCCCGTGCCATTGCGCTTGCGAAGCGGCGTAGTCTCCACAATCTGCACGTCTCCATCCGCGAACGCCTTCTCCAGCCGCGAACTGTCTTCTTCCTCTTCTTGTGACGGCGAAACGGGCTTTGCTGCTGTCTTGTCTTCCTTCTTCTGTTCTTTCAAAAACGCCCGGATCTCTTTCCCCTTCACATCCAAACCGGGCCGAATCATATTTGCCCCGCCTGTGTAGTGCGCCAGCCGATCCGCGTCCGTATACACCAGGTCAGGCGCCTTCACGATTGTGAAGATTCCGGCTGATTTCGCCTCCGGCGCGGGCGGCTTGTCAAGCAGCTGTGTCACCACCTTGCCCGACGCCTTGAGCGTCTGTTTCTCGCGGTCGATATCGATCTTGTCCGCCGTAATCCGGTTCGATTCCTGCCAAAGCACTGCGTTGCCTTCGTAGTGCAACAACTTGTTCTTGTTTGCTGAAGTCATCCGATCCGCAGTTCCCTGCGTCGGCTTTTCTTCATCCATGAGACCCGAGGATGAGGGAGGCTTTGCTGTCGCTTTCTTAGGATCCTCTTTCGGCGGGTCGGGTAAGCGGCTGGTATTGACATGCCCTTCGGCTGAGAAGTTTCCCGTCTTCTGGTCGATCTTGATGTGGTCTGAATCGGTCGACCCCGTCGGCTCCCAGATTCGCGCTCCGCCCTGAAGATCCATCAGGTTCTTGTCGTTCTCCAGAATCGCAGTCACAGCATGCGCCTTTCGGTCGCCTTCTTCGTAAGTGAAGTTCTCCCACTGCTTTACGGTCTTTAACGCTCCTTTCGCATCGAAGTCCGCCGTCATGTTTGTGCTAGCGGTCTTGCTGGAAAAAAGCGCGGAAGGCTTTTTGTCCTTAATTGCCTTTGCGCGCTCGGCCTCGCTCGGAAACGTCTCCGTGGTGGCGTTGTTCGTCACAAAGTTCTGAATGATGTTCTTGGGCGCGTAGGTGATGGTCATGCGTTCGCCGTTCACAAATCGGCGGTGTTCCTCCGGAGTATTCGGACGAAATTCCAGCACTCCCGGCGCCTGCGTTTGGACGCGTTCAATTTCCTGCCCGCCCGCGCGCATAAACAGATCAATGAAATTGCTTCGAAGAATTCGCGTTTCCGGTTCTTTCTTCTTAGGATCGGGCAGCGGCTTACTTTCCACTTCCGCATTTCCGTTCCCTGCGGTATGCGTCAGGACGGCCTCGCCATCGTCGTTTATGAAGTCCATGAAGACCGCATCCGCGGTCATTGAGGTATCAGAGACGCTCGTTAACGAATTTAGCTTCCCGTGCCCCATGCCAGTGACTTTCTTAATGGTGCCCTGCTCGTCATAATCCACATGCACCGAATCCGCGTAGTAATCCACTTTCCGCTTAGGATATGTATTCACGCCATGCGCCTTCTGCGCATCAATCGACGTCACCTCGCCATCTTTCAGGTTCACGATCGCCGCCCCAGCGGAATCCACCAACGTCTCGCCGTGAGTCATCTTTGCGGTGGGCAGCAGCCATACTACCTGCGCCATTTCTTTGTAGACAAGGTTCGGAGTCTCGACATGCATGGGCTTAGCGCCTGCATGCATGTTCAATGAGACGTCCTTCCACATGTGCAGCTCTTTGGTGGTGGGGTCGTAATCGGCACCCGTGCAGGTGCCGTCGCCTTTTTCGAATCGAAACTTCGCGGGACGATCCGTAGAGGCTTTTCCGGTCTTCGATTCAAAGGTTACGCCCGATGTTTTGATCCAGGTGAGCTTCGGAGTTGGCTCTTTGCCGGTGGGGATATTGAGCGTAATTTCCACTTCACCGTTTGAAAACAGCTTGCCTTCACTCTGGTTGAAATCGGCTTTGGGGCTCAGCACCAGGTCGTAGAGGTCTTTACCGCGTTGATACAGTTCCAGCCGGACGCCTTCTAGCTCGATCTTTCCCGTATCGGCTACTTGGCGCAGGGCATGAGCCCGAATCCTTACGACTAACCGACCCTGGTCCGACCGCGACCACTCCCAATCCGCGGCTGTATTGGAGGTATTGTCCGGGATCTTATCCGGTGTGCGGATCTGGGTGCCCTTGTTGATTCTCGCCTGGTAAATGTAGGTCGCGACGGTACCGCCGAGGATAGACAGGATGGCTGCCAGCAACAGCCAGCGGGTACCTCGCATTCTCTTTCAATATAACAAGCGCGTAGCGTCAGCTTAGAAGATGAGTTTCAGGGCGAACTGGAACTGCCTGGGGTTCCGGAGTTGGTGGGGCCGTTGAGGGTGTTACGTCGGGGCGCTGGTGGGTATTGCAGCCCTCGGGCAGGTCGCTGCGGACACGGTCTACGGTCACATTCACAGGCAAACGTGATCGGGCCGTTGCAATTCCACTGAGTTCCCGTTTTCTGTAAACACAGACCGTGTTCGCGTTGAAGACGTGGCGGAGATCCTGGTCACTGGAGGCGCGATCGCATGCGCGGCAGTCGGGGTTTTGGGGCAACGCTAGCTACACCGCTCCTGTGGCGCGTCAAAAGAGGCGCCGAAGCTCGCTACATAGAAATGAATTAGGGCAACTCTTTCACGGGTACGCTATGTGAATAGAACATTACTAAAGGAGGGAGTGGCGGGGCAAGAATCGCGGGGTTCTTCAGCAGGAACAACAAAAAAGGCCATCCGAAGATGGCCTTTCTTGCTGCAAAAGCGCTTTACGTCAGTTTTAGAATGCTTTCTTGAACTTTCCGATCATACCGACACCGAGCAATCCAGCGCCGAAGAGCAGCATGGTCGCGGGTTCCGGAGTACCGGTTGGAGCAGTCGCGTTAAACGTGACGGAGTAGGAGTTCGTGATACCGCCACCCTGCACAGCACCCAAAACGCTGCTGATCGTGCCAGGCACAACCTGGGTGGTGAATCCGAAAGTGGCAGCATCAGAGCCGGTCGCTGAGGAACCCGTGTAAGCAATGCCAAAGCCGTTTAGGGCGACAGCAACGGAGTTCGAGGTCTGCTGGGTCAGCGTGAAGAAAGAACCAGTCGGTGTGCACTGCGTACCAACGGCATTCGACCCGCAGGCTGCATTGGTTCCCAAACCTGCAAAGAATCCCTGAAGGTCAAAGAACACCGGCGAGACGCCAGCCAACAGTGAATGACACGAACGGCGCCAGTGTGGTCGTGGCTTCCTGCCAGGTTGTTGATGGTCCCACCAGTCAGTCCCGCAAACCCACCTGTGTTGGGCTGCTGAACGCTGAAGGTGTTCGGCAAGCCGTTATTGGTGAACGAGATTGCGCTGCTGGATACGGTGGCCGTTCCCGCGATGTTCGCCTGACCGGTCGCGATGATGCTTGCCGACGCGGATGCGATGAAAAAGCTGCCTAGGGTGACGGCTAAGCCGAGACTCCTTAAGCGAAAATTAGCTGACGTAAAGCTCTTCTGAACTGATGACATCTACTTCCTCCTGGGAAAATTCCCTTGAACTACTCGCTAAGAGTACAACAAAACGATGAGATCTTGTGTACTATCGAGCACTGACTATAGCATATATCGATCAAATAGTTCCAGTACTCGCTCAATCTTAGCAACACCGGCCTGAGTTCCACCAGCCAATTCTATGCTGCCCCGCAATCTTTGAGCGGCTTCGGTGAACAGGCTGGAGGCCCGGATTTCTTTGAGACCCTGCTCGATGCTGCTTACATCGGGCTGTTTATCGGTGAGCACCAGGCCCGCTCCCGTAAAAGCAAGCCGCGCCGCGATTCCTGGCTGATCGTGTGTTTGAGGAATCGCGAGCATGGGCTTTCCAAACCGCAGGGCCTGCATCACGGTATTCATTCCGCCATGCGTTACTGCCAGCGCACACTTCGGCAGTAATTCCAGCTGCGGCGCATACGAAACTACGATCGGATTTCCCGGTAGCTTTCCCAGCGCCTCGGCGGCTTTACCGGCCGCCAAAACCAACTGTAGATTCAAACGGTGGCACGCATCCGCGATTTTCTCGAATTGCTTTGCTGCCCCAGGCTGAAGAGTCCCAAAAGAGGCATAAACAAAGGGCCGACCGTCTAACCGAGCGTAAGGAAATTCAACGGGCTCGGGTTGTTTGGCGTCCAGCCACGGTCCTAGGTAATGAAAGGTGTCAGGCAATCGATGCCGCGGAAAATCGAAATCCTGAGTCATTTGCGACAACTGGGCCAGCTTCGAGAAAGAATCATCGGGCCCCCGCAAAGCCGGCAATTTCCACTTCGCGCGAAAACGATTCAAAGTGTTATTGATTGGCCCAATCAGAAGGTCGGCTGCGCGGATTCCTACCGCATTTCGGAATAAACCCCAAGGCGAGCGCGTGTAGGACCAGCCCACAAAAGGGGGCGGGATCCCCGGCTCCCGATTAAGCGGCAAACTGGGGCAAAGACTCACGAAGGGGAGACCGAGGTGTTCGGCGGCCGTGCCCGCCCCCGGTTCGTTCTGATCCGCCAGAACCAGGTCAATATTATTTTTTTTCAACGCGTCCGGCGCATGAAGGCAGATATTTTCCGTCGATTGCCGAGCTCCTTCCACCGCCAACTTCAGCGATTTCAAATCCTGAGCGTTTCCCATTTCCAGTATTCGCTTGCTCAGAGATTCATCTTGGTGGCCGAGGGCACAGAATTCCAGCCCTTCCGAAGTCACCTGCCGGCGGAATTCATCGAATTGAAATACCGTGACCCGGTGACCCCGCGAAATCAGAGCGCGCCCCAGCACCGCAATGGGGTTGAGGTGTCCGGTTAACGGCGGACAGAAAATACCAATGTTGCTCATTGCTTGGCGTACGCATGATAACGTACCGTGTAGCGTGCTGAAAACCGGGGCAATCGAGAAACTCACTTCGGCCGAGAAGTGGTTTCGGGACGGCTTGCACGAGTGCGGACTTGCGGGTGCCGTGGAATCGGTCGACGCGGATGTGACTGAAAGCGCAGAGCTGCTGGAAAAGCTGCGCGCGGGAGGCACTCCGGTGAAATGGTCGTCGCTCTTCGTGAAGGCAGTTGCGGAAAGCCTTCGGAGAAATCCGGATTTAAACCAACTCGTAGCCGGCAACCGCAGGCTCCGGCCGGACCAGATTGATATTTGCTTATCGGTCTCTTCTGACCAGGCCATCACTCCGGTGATTGTGATTGACGATTGCGGCAAACTCGGGATCCAGGCAATTGGAGCGGAAATTGTGCGGCTCACCCCCATTGCTCAGGAATCCGACCGCCAGATGATCGCTCTCCTGAACCGGTGGGGCTTCTTGGGCTTTAGCGAATCCTTACGCAGAATTCCTGTGCGCTTTCTGCTGAAACAGTCGTGGTACAGGCGCAAGGTAAGTGGAACGTTTCAGGTTTCTATTCTGCCGGGTGTAGATGCTTTCGCGCCTCTTCGCTTCAACACCGCAGGGGCATTAGGCATCGGGGGGGTGAAGGAGCGTGCTATCGCGTTGAACGGGCAAGTGGCGGTGCGCCGCACCGTTAACCTGACCTGCTGCGTTGACCACGCGGTTTGGAACGGAGGGGACGCCAGCCGGTTCCTGAACGGCGTGAAAGCCGTGCTGGAGCGTGCCGACTATTTCACTGGCCAGCAGCCAGACCCTCAATGATATCGGCCGCCTTCGCCACGCCACCCGCCATCCGAATTGAATCCGCTACTCGAGCCGCGTTCTTCCGGTAGCGTTCTTCTTTCAAGACTCGCTGGACCGCAACACGCAACCGCGCGGGATTCAAGCGCGGGAAGGGAATCACCTCTCCGGTCCCGCTCCAGGTGATTCGCGCCGCAATCGCCGGCTGTTCGTATGTAATCGGGACGGCAACCATGGGTACGCCGCTGGAGAGTGAATCAAGCACCGTGTTCAAGCCGGCATGCGTAATCGTAAGGGCTGCCCTTTGAAGCAGTTCATATTGCGGAGCATACGACACCACAATCGGATCGCCGGGCAATCCGGCAGCGTCCTCACTACTCAAACCGCCGCCGTGTGAGATCACCAACTGGAAGCCCAACCCGTCGCATGCTTCCGCGAAACAGCGGAACACCGCCAGACGGCTATTCTGCAGAGTTCCCAGGGACGCGTATATCAGCGGGCGGGTGTTATCTAAGAGCTCCCACGGAAAGGCGGGAGCTTCCGTTTGCGCCCGGCGCAGTGGACCTACATAGCAAAACGACTCTGGAAGCTCCGCACGCGGGTAGTCGAAACCCGGCGCAAGCTGACTGATCTGGGCGAGACGGGAAAACGAATCTTCCGGATTCCGCTGCGGGGGAAGGCCCCACAACTCACGATACTGCGCAATCATTTTCGAGACAGGACGCATCACGGAGCGCCCGGCGGCATAACCCAGGCGGTTACGTGCTTGGGCCCACCAGGCATTGCGGTAGTTCCAGCCAGAGAAAGGCGGCGGCACGGTGGATTCGCGGTTCAGAGCCAGCGCATTGGCGATGGTGATGAAGGGAAGCTTGAGATGCTCCGCAATAGTCCCGCCGGCAGGCTCGGTCTGGTCTGTCAGTAGCATGCCGATCCCTTGGGCGCGAATCACCGCGGGAGCATCGCGGCAGAACATCTCCGTCGTCTTTCGGACTGCCTGGATGGTGAAGCGAACGGCCGCCATGCCGTCCAGCTTGCCCAGCTGAGCCAGCGAAACCGGAAGCGATCCTTCCGGATGGTCCGATTCGCCAAGAGGAGCAAATTCCAATTCTTCTTTAAGAGTTCGGGCTCGTAGATCCGCCATGTGGAGAAGCGTCACTCGATGTCCGCGTGAAATCAGTTCGCGCCCCACAGCGCCCATGGGATGAATATGCCCGGGTACCGGCGGCGTGATGATTCCGAAGTGCATGCCGTCTAGCTCAGCGGCAACCGTTTCGGTATAGGTTCCGGAGCGAAGAGAGCAGACTGGGGCTGCGCACTGCGTGATACGTGGCATTCTCCGGCAAAGACGAACTGAGCCGGCGATGAGCCAGCCCTAGGTTGTGATAGGGAATTCCGGGGAAATAGTGATGTAGTGCATGAAAGCGCAAGCCGACGGGCGCCCACAATTCCGTCCAAATCGCGCCGGGTGTATCGATGGAATCGAGCAACTGGCCTTGCCGGTCTAGCGCGTCCCCTTCGCTTTCATAAGCATGCGCGCCCAGCGTGCGAAGGGTATTCACAAAGCTAACTAACGCGGAAACCAGGAGCCAAATGCCAAAAACACGCCAGGCAATCAGATGAAGTACTCCGAGCCCAATCGCCGCCATCCAAAGAAGCCAGACTACCGCGCTATACCGGCGAACCGCATCTACCAGCTTCGGCGTGGCGTCGCGGCGATATTGCAGATTCATGGTCAGCGAGGATGCGTAAACCACTAGCCACTTCTGAAATTTCGGAAACAGCAGCCCCAGCGGGGTCAGCAAAAGAAATCGCGCCAGGAGCGCCAGCGGAATGAAGAAGCTCTCCAGCGCAAAGATGACCGTCATCTTGCTCGAGTGCGCGAAATGACATGTATTCCGGATCTTCTTTCGTACCGTAGGTGCTTAGTTTGTGGTGGCTTTGGTGTACGCCGCAATAGACAAACGATGGCATCAGGAGCGGATATCCGAATAACAAATTCCAAACCGTTTCGAAGCCTTTTACCGACTGCGGTCCCAGGTGGCTGATTTCATGAACGAAACAAAGTCCCCGGTATAGCGCAGCTACGGCCAGGGCGGTCGCTGCCAGCATTGGGAGCGAGAATGCCGGCAGCAGGCAGGCTAAGGTGAAGGCTCCCCACCCGATTGTCGCGGTGGCCAGGGAGTCTGCCCAATAAAGCTCCGGGCGCGCCTGGTGGAGATCGCGAACCAGATCACGGGAATGCGCGGCTTCTGTCGTGAAATCTCGAGTCTCGAGCGTCGCGGTTTTCATGAATCTTGCCCTTTCTGATTGAGATCCGCCGGAACGTATCGTCCGGGAGCTAAAATGCCGTTGGGGTCGAGCGCTCCTTTAAGGGTCCTCAGTAGATCGCTGTAGCTCTGCCGTTCGGATTGTAAAGCCATGGAAGCAATGGAAAGACGGTACGGATAGAAGCCGTGCTGGTACAAGTTTTGCTCTAATTCACGATAACACTGCATCGCCTTTTCATCCTCACCCGGAATCGCACGGTCGTAACTAATAGAAATAATTGCGGCCAAGGATCGCTCTGTCAGAAGAGTAAGAGAAATCATAGGTTCAAAGCCGTGAGCGAGTAGAATTGTTTCGGCTAGCTTCACAAGGTTGGCGGCCTCGCTGCCGGAGAGAAGTGCCACCGGCGCAGCCCAAAGTAGCCCACAGCCGTCGCGGTCCGGATTTGGATCTGCCGGAACAGGCATTTTTTTTCGCCAGTACGCGCTGCTCAGCGTCTCGGGTGTCGGAATTCCCCGCAATAAGCCGTAGACCGGCTTCAAGAGCGCAAGCGTGCGGCTCAGGTCCAGCCCGGTCGCAAGGCGGTAAGGACGTTGAAACTTCGAGGCCAAACGAATGGTTCGGTCATCCAGGAACTGCAGGCGATTGACTTTGCCCCGAAGCGCCTCCCGCAGTAGACGGCGGCTTTCCGCTACCTGGCGGCGGGTGCCGTAGAGCGCTCCCGACCCACTCCAACTCGCGATTTTCAGCTTCTTGCGAAGCACGGCCATGCGCTCTCGTGTGAGCGGCGCAGGTTCTTCCCACGGAAACTGCTGAATACCGCCTAGGACTTTGTAATCGTTCCCGATATGCACGGCGCTTCGTAACGTGCCATTCAGGCGGAGCGGCCGCAGCGCCTCAATGAATCCGGACAGCTTGTCGGCTTCGGCGACCTGAAAGAAAAAAGCTTGAAAATAGGCCGGTGCCGGCATTAGCCAGATAGTGGCGCGCGTAATTACACCGTAATTCGATTGCGCGAAGATCCCGTCCAGGCTGGGGCCCACGCCCGCTTTATAAACAGGGCCAGCTTTTGCGCCTGGCAACCCGGAAAAGCCCGTCTCCACCACCTCACCGGAGGGCAATACGACTTCCAGGCCGCACATCTGTGCGGAGTGATCACTATAGGGCGTATGTCCAAACCCACGCTCTGCTGCGTTGCCGATCAGACTACAGTTCGGGCTGGATCCGGTTGCATCCATCCACAAGTTTGATTTCCGTTGTCGCAGGAAGTCGAACAACGCCTGCTGTGTGACTCCCGGCTCCAATGTGACGTAGCCCAGTTCCTCATTGAGTTCCAGAATTCGGTTTAACCGTCCCAAATCCAGCAAAGCGCATCCGCTCGCTACGGGGACACGGGATCCGTAACCCCAGTTCATGCCACTGCTGATGGGATAAACCGGTAGCCCTACGCGGTTGGCCGTACGTAATGCCGCCACTACGCCATCACGATCCTTTGGGCGCAGAATCAGTGGGACCTTCTGGTTGGTGGCGAAAGTGGAACGTTCGCCTGCTTCCAGTTCTTGGGGATTCCAAGACACGGAATCCGCGCCGAGCACCTGCTCGAACTCGTGCAATGGTCCGGTAAGTGGGTTCCGGGGCATCCTATCTAATTACCAAATGTTTGAATGTAACCAGAGTTTCAATTTAGCTGGCGGAGGGCAGGGCCAGCTGATAAGAGCTTCCTTGTGAGGGAACATAGAATTCGGGTACGTTGGTGCTCCAAGCGGACACAGGCCCGGTGCTGACTACAGGAACAAACGACATCTGATTACGCAATGTTTCCACGGTAGACCGATATTTCGGATTCGGTGACCGGGAATCAAACCGGAGCACTTCCATCTGACACCGGTAGTTTTCGTCATAATAGGCCGGCAGGGCAGATCCACCCTGCTCAAGTGACCTCCCGCCCAACCTTTTGAGTATCGACGCCGAACAGTTACGCTCCGTGGCGGTGCTAATACCGAGAGCGCCTCCCATTAGCTGGGACCAGGCATATGTAGCCAAAGCATACAGCAGAGCCTCCGTGGTGCCCCGCAGTTCTTCTGAGAGCGCCCAGCCTCCCATTTCCAGCCAGATAAAGTTCGCCTCGCGGGCAATTGCCATTTCCGCCTCGACAGCTTCGCGTAATCTGTCGCCGTAGTCAGGGCATTTTGCTAACGAGGATTGGCTGACAGTAAGATCTTCAAACGGCGCGGATGGCGAGTGAGGGAAGAAGCGCGCGCAGCCCATTACAATGTTGTCTGAGCTCAATGTTAACAAGTGCCAGCATTTTTCATCTACTTTCGATACATGTCTGCCGTCGCTCGTCAGATCGCTTTCCCGGATGGCACCGTCTTTCAAATAAACTCTTCCGCGTAGCCGCTGTGCTTGGCCCATCAACTCCTGGTAAGCAGATCTATCGGCGTAAGTTTCACCCTGGAACGGTTGCAAGTTACTCATTGCGGGAGCAAGTAGGGTGAAGGTACGTCGAGAGCCAGCAGGCCGAGTCGTTAGATCCATATCAGCGTTCCATGTTCAGCGAAATCCACCCAAAAACACTAGTTCCTCTGTGCCGAAGATTACAAGAAAGGTGAGATTTCATAACTATATGCTGGATTTCTAAGATAAATCAATCTATACTCTGTGACACAAAATCGACCAACTTTGGTGTACTTCCCTCAATCCTCGATAGATATTGTGCTAAGACTGTCAATAAGTCTCCTGAAGATATGTCTAATTTCCTCTTGGTCAGAAACTTGCACCTAGGCACTCCATGGAAAATTTAGCCCCACGCATGGAACAAGATCGCGGGATTGCTACAAATCCAGAACGGCGCCAGTTGCCCGAGCGGCGGAAAGATTATTTCTGGCTGGCTACGGCGCTAAATTCTGCAGCGGATGGCATCATCATCGTCTCCGCAAACGGAATTATTCAGTTCGTCAACGCTGCCGCTGAGCGTATGACCGGATGGTTGCTGAGAGAGGCAAAAGGCAAGAATTACCTGGACGTGCTAAAGCTGGAGCACGCTGGCGCGCCCCTTAAGGACGATCTGATTCGCCTGGCCACTCTGAATGAAGCTCCCCTGAGCCTAACCGAAGATCTGATGCTGCATTCGCGTGACGGGCGCTGGCAGCAGATTGAGGCGGAAGTTGCCCCCGCCGCTCTAGCCGGGGGCAACCCGGAAAATGCGGTCTTCACTTTCCGCGATGTCACCCAGCGTAAGTGGGATGAACGGCAACTTCGCCAGGAACACGCCATCCGCGCGGTGGAGCGCCTGGCCGAAACAACTGCTCATGCTCTCAATAATCTACTCACCAGCATCCTATGCCACGGCGAACTGCTGCTGGCCGATACCGGTTTGGCCACAGCGCATCACGAATCTGTGGAAGCAATGCAAAACAGCGCTCTAGAGATTGCGGCGGTGGTTCGACAGCTTTCCGCCATTTGCCGCAACAAGTTCACGACACGCCGCGAGCTTGATCTGAATGAGGTGATCGGGAACTTTCTTCCCGCTGTCTCAAGCCTGTTCAGCGACACGATCAAGCTCAAATCTGAGTTCGAACCCAAGCTGCAGCAGATCAATGCGGATCCGGCCCAAATCTACCAGATTTTGTTTGCGCTCCTCAGCAACGCGCGGGAATCCATCGCCTACGGGGGAGAGGTCACAATCTCCACCCGCAACTCTGAGCGGGACGACTCTGAAAGACTCAAGCCCACTCGCAATTTTGTGAATGTAACGGTAGCCGACACGGGGCAGGGTATGACACGAGAGACGTGCGACCGGGCTCTCGAGCCGTTTTTCACCACAAAAAAGGGCGGTGGTCACGCAGGCCTCGGTCTTTGCATTGCACAGGGGATCATCTCCGACTACTCAGGTTTTCTGGACATTCAGAGCGAACTGGGTCGAGGTACCCAGGTCACTTTCGGAATCCCCGCGATTGCGGAAGACGCCTTCACCTACCTGGACCAAGCCGATAAACCAATATCAGATGTTAAGACAGTTCTGATCGTCGAAGACGACCATGCCGTTCGTCAGCTACTGCGTAAAATCCTGCAGCAGAGAGGATACGCGGCTGTGGAAGCCCGGGACGGTGAAGACGCTCTGATGATTGCCGAACTGCATGAAGGTTCCATCGACGTTCTTCTCACCGATATCGGGATGCCCGGCATGTCCGGACCGGAACTGGTGCGGCGTGTGGCAAAGCTTCACCCGGAGACGAAATACCTGCTCATCTCCGGGTTTTCACCTCATCGCATGGGCCCGGCCACAGATCTGCCCCGCGGTGTTAACTTCCTTCAGAAGCCCTTCCGGCGCAAAGAGCTGCTGGAGTGCCTTGAAACTATCCTTTCTCCCTCAGACTCGATTTGAAGAGTCTAATAGGCTGAAGAAGGAGTTCCGCCCCATTCGAAGTGGCGAAGGTTGGGTACAAAGAAAGGCACGTTGGACTGGTAACCTGTCTGCTCCGAGGCATCCTGCACAATTTCGATTCTGGATATTTTGCGGCGCAATTCTTGAATCGCCTCAGCATAGCGGGGATTTGGAAGCCGCGAATCGAAGCGGAGGATTTCCATTCCGCAATTGTAGTGGCCATCATAATAGGGCGGCAATGCACAACCGTCAAATTGCATGGGATTGCCACCTAGCCTTTTCAAGATAGAAGCGGAACCATTCCTTTCGGTGGCAGTGCTGACGCCCAAAGCTCCACCCATAACTTGGGACCAGGCAAAAATTGAGAGTACGCTTTGCAGAGCCTCAGTAGTGGCACGAATTTGCCGTGAGAGCGCCCATCCACCTACCTCTATGTACTTAAAGCCCAGGTCTCTCGCAGTCTGAAGATCCGCCGTAACGGAGGCCTTCAACTTTCTTCCCCAGATACTACAATTCGCCTGAGAAGACTCTTTCAGGCCCAAATCATCGAACTGCGCTGTGGTGCTGTGCTGCCGGAACCGGATACAGCCGAGAACCTCGCCATGATTATCGACCGTCAGCAAATGCCAACTGACATTGTCGGTCGGGCTAGTGTGACGCCCATCGGGCGTAAGAGCGGAGTCCCCGACGGCGCCGTCCTCGCGGTAGATCTCGCCTCGAAGACGCTGCAAGCCGCGAATCAAATTACTATGGCGGTCACGGGAACGAGTAATCTTGCCGTGAAACGGCTGAAAATGGGCGTCGGCTGGCGCAACCAGCAGCAAAGATCTTTTATGGGATGCTCCACAGAAGCGGCTTTTCATGATCAGAGATTCGTCCTCCTTACCTGCTAGAATTCGGCCTAGTTCCTTGGTTTTGTAAGATAAAGTTCATGTTTGGTGAAGCGGATCGATACTTGAACGGCTCCTGGATTAGGGAATATCCAGGTGTGGGGTCAAGGATTGAGACGCGGTCAATAAACCAAGCTACTGGGCGTGAGCCGTTCAGCCAATACGGCAGAACCGCCATACGATCGATGCTGTTCCTGTAATTTGATGTGGGCGAGAGCACCAGAAAACTCTCGTTACTTGATTGGAGTTTCAATAAAGATGCATGACCCTTACAACAAACCGATTGCCGCGCATGCCGGCCCATGCCTTTTCTGCCAACGACTGGTAAGACGGGCCTACTCGGAACTTCTTAGATCAACTCTGCCGTAGGGAGAGGCAGGAGTTGTCGGATCAATCGAGGCTGGGGGGATTTCAAGCTGGGGCATCGGCTTGGCCTGGAAGAGCAAGCGGGTCGGTTTCGCTATCCATCGGGCCAGCCAGTTGGCTTTCTTTTTACGGGCGCTGTCTGTCGAAATGCCGGTTTTGGCGTACATCTGGCGATAAAGACGGGAGATCAGCACAAATGCGATACGCCCTTTCAGCGATTTAACGCAACTGGAGCGCTGCCAGACTTCCGGCAGGCTATAGAACTGGTCCCAGACGCCCTGTGTGCGGTCGCGAATCTCGTCAGAACCCATGGTGGGGTGGGGCGTGAACATTTTCGGGCGTTTGTGCGCGGGGATAAGCCAGTATCGAGTGATGGGGATGCCTTCCACCATTTCAGGATTTGATCGCCTCTTGCTTCTCCCACTTCAGGAAGTCTACTGTTCCCGGGAAAGGGAGTCATCATTACAAATTGAGCGAAAGTCACATTCGCTCTCTTGGCCATTTCGGCGGTCGCGGTGAAGGTATCAGGACGGTCGGTCGAAAGGCCGAAGATGAAGGAGCCGAGCACGTGAACCCCGTGTTCGCGAAAGGTTTGGAGGCGGCGCGCGAGGTTATCGCCGGCAAGGTTGAAGTCCTTAAAAACGGTTTTTAGGCCCTCTTCGGTAACCGCTTCCACCCCGACCAAAGCTCCGCGGATTCGCGCGCGTTCCATGGCATCAAGGAACTCAGTGTCTTCAGCAGCTTCCATGGTGACCTGGGTGAAGAAGACCATGTCATTAGGGAAGAGCAGCAAGGCGCTCCATCAGCACAAAGCGTTCTTTCCGCATCGTTTCCAGTTCAGCGACTCTTGCCAGGTTTCCTTGTTCCCGTGCGAGCTTGAGATCTGTGTGGGTGACGGGATAAAAATTATCGTCGGCCAAAGCGATGAAACGGAAGCCTAAGCGGCGAAGCTCGACAATTTCTTGGATCACTCCGTCGGAGCCACGCTGTCTGGGTTTTTGGCCGTCGGTTCGCCATACGGAGCAGAAGGAACAGTGTTTGGCGCAGCCGCGAACAGTTTGGACGGAAGCCCACATGTAGCTGTTCTTCGGCATCAAGTCCCAACGGGCGGCTACAAACTGATCAGCTTCGATGCGGCCCCCATCGTAAACGGCTTGCGGGCTGCCGAGGACACAATCATAGAGTGCTTGGGCCCAGATCACGTCGCCATCGCCTTTCACTACGGCGTGACCGCCCCCGAGTTCGAGAGGTTCTTCGGGATAAAGCGTGGCATGAATGCCCCCATAGACTACCCAAGCGCCGCGTTCCCGGGCAATCTTTCCAACCTCATAGCCGCGGAGGGCGTTGCCTGTGTGAATGCCGATGCCTACGATATCACCGGGTTGAATTGAGGCGGCGTCCAAAGCTTCGAGTGTTTCGTCGCAAATCACAGGTTCGCCAAAAGATTTCGGGGTGGCGGCGGCTAAAACGTAAAGCCATCGGGGTGTGATGACGGCTGTTCCGAAAGCCATGTCGCTGGGGTTGATCAGGTGGACGCGTATTCCGGGGGGAATGGCGGGAATTTTACGACGATAAGCATTTAGCCCGACAGGGGGCGCGGTCAGAGGGTTACCATCGCGGTACCTCGATTTTACCCCAGAAGGCTCACGAAGCTAGGGGATTTCCTGATATCAGATTCGATCTAGATCGGTTTTCGGTTAGAAGCGGCTACGGACCAGCCAGACTAGGTAAGGGCCACCGATCAGGGCCATGACTGCCCCTGCAGGGAGTTCGGCCGGGGCAAGGATGGTGCGGCCGATCGTGTCGCAAGCCGCCAGTAGAACTCCTCCCAGCATGAGTGAGCAGGGCATCAGGATGCGATTATCGGGACTGATTCGGGAGCGTACCAGGTGCGGGACAATCAAACCGACGAAGCCGACAGGTCCTGTGAGAGCAATGGCTCCGGCGGTGAGGATGCTGCCGCAACAGTAGCCGACGATTGTGAGCCGGCGGAGATCGGCCCCGCGCGACGCAGCCCAGGATTCGCCTACCGCGAGCAGGTTCCAGTTTCGCGCTTGTCTGATCACCACGGCTGAGGTGGCGGCGACGATGATTGCGAAAACCAGAAGCGCGCGGTAGTTGACGGAATCGACGCTGCCCAGGAGCCATTGCGTGATGGAAAAGGATTTACGGTCGCGCACGACGCCGCTGATGATCAGGATGAACGCGCTACAGATGCTGTTCAATGCAATGCCGGAGAGCAAGAGGCGGACACCGGAGAGATGTCCGTGTTTCCACGCTGCCCCGGCAACGATCACGAGCACGGCGGCTGCACCGGCCATACTGCCCGCCCAGACTGCCGGGAAGCCCAAGAGTTGGTCGAGATTCAGCGCGAGGGTAAGGACCGCGCCGAATGCTGCTCCGGCCGAAACCCCGAGCGTGTAGGGGCTGGCGAGAGAGTCGCGCAGCATGGCTTGAAAGAGGGTGCCGGTGAGGGAAAGGGCACCGCCGGCGAGGAGCCCCAGCAGCGTGCGGGAAAGGCGTAATTCGAAGAAAATAGCGTGGTCAGTGGGGTTGGAAAGATCGAGATGGCCGGGTCCGATCCAGGGAAGTGCTACGGCGGCTGCGAGGAAGAGTGCGGCGGAGGCCCAGATCCAAAAGGTCACCGGTAATGCACCCAGGGCCGGCCCTCTTGAGTTTGGGTGAGGTGAAGATTCGGGGAGAGTCGGTGTAGCCAGGCTGGCCGGGTGGCGGCTTCTTGTGTCGGGAAGTCGGCTGCCAGTTCGCCGTGGTCGAGGACCAGGATCCTTGAGGCATAAGTGAGTGCCAAGTTAAGGTCGTGAGTTACCGCGATGCAGAGCGCGCCTTTCCGCGCGAGGCTGGCGAGGACGCTAAAGCACTGGAGTTGTTGGTGGACATCGAGGTATGTGGAGGGCTCGTCGAAGAGCAGAATGCGCGGGTGTTGGGCGATGCATGCGGCGAGGAGGACGCGTTGTTGCTCGCCGCCGCTCAACGTGGCGAAGAGGCGCGCGCGGAAGGGGAGGCAGTCCATGGTACGCATAGCTTCTTCGGCGAGAGCGCGATCTTGAGGCGGATTCGAACCAGCGGCCGGCGTGCGCATAACGGCCCATCAGGACAACTTGTTCGACGGTGAACGGGAGGTCTTGCTTCGCGCCTTGCGGAAGGTGGCCTATGATTTTGGCCCGTTCGCGCGCAGGGAGTGTTTGTATGGCGCGGCCTTCGATCTCAACGAGGCCGACAGACGGTTGGCGGATGCCGGCGACGATGTCGAGGAGCGTACTCTTCCCAGCCCCGTTCACGCCCGCCAACACCAGGAACTCGCCTGAGGTGGCGGTAAAGCTGATCTCATTCAGGACTTGCCGGTTAGGATAACCGAAGCTGACTCTTTCAACCTTCATTGCAGCTTTTGGCGGATGAGTTCCACAGCTTCGGGGACTCTTGGGCCGGGAGTTACCAGAGCTTCGGAGATGAGGCCGTAGACGCGTTTCGTAATGTCGGTGCGGGCGAGCCAGGGTTCGCGGAGGCGTTCGTCGTTTTCGCCCATATTGGAGGTATCGAGAATGATATCGGGTTGCAGGCGGAGTACGGTTTCGAGGGAGATATGGGGGTAGGAGACTGTCTTATCGGTAAGTGCGTTGACCCCGCCCGCGATTTCCAGTAATTCGCCTAAGTAAGTTCCGGGTCCGACGGCGATCAGATTTGTAAGTAAGCCCGGGGTGCGGCCCACGATGATGAGAACTCTTGGGTGTGGGCGGCTCTTCGCTTCGGCTCGGAACCGGTCGAGGCGAGTGCGAATGTCTTCGTTCAACGTGGCAGCTTGGCCAGAGGCACCGATAGCTTCACCGACGTCATGGATCATCGTGTAAATTTCGGCGAGCGAGCCAGTCTTGACACCGATGTGATGGATCCTGAGCGCGTCGAGGCGTTCCGCTACAGCAGTGGCTGACTTGTCGATGATGACGAGATCGGGATGGAGTTGCGCGATCTTTTCAGGGTCGGGCCTGATGTAAGTTCCAATCTTAGGGAGCGCGAGGGCGGCTGCGGGATAGCGGCAGTAGGTGGAGACTCCCACTACGCGATTGCCCGCGCCGAGCGCGAAGAGCGTCTCGGTAATGCTGGGATAAGTAGAGACAATGCGCGCGGGGGCAGCTGCCAGGAGCAGCGCTACAATTACCAGGCCCGGGACCATTTAGGACCGGACTTATTGTTCATCTCGCGCAGGGAATTAGTTACTCCCGCATCGACTTCGAGCTTTCTGGCGAAGAGCCAGAGTAAGTCGGAGAGACGGTTCAGGTACATCAGGATATTCGGTTCCACTGCTTCTCCCGATTCGATGAGGCGGACAACGCAGCGCTCGGCTCGCCGGCAGACAGTACGGGCGAGGTCGAAGAAAGCTCCCGCGGGATGTTCGCCGGGGAGGGACCAATCGGAGAGCATACCGGGAAGAGCTTCGAGTTCATAGACCTGTTGGGTGAGGCCTTCGACCAGTTCCGGCGTAACGGGCACTTGGGCTTTGCGGCTTTCAGGAGGGGTGGCAAGTCCGGAACCGACGCGGAAGAGTTCGCGCTGGATGAGCTTGGTGCGGTCTCGCAGATTTTCGTCTTCGCAGTGGGATCGGGCGATGCCGAGTACAGAGTTCAGTTCATCGACGGTACCGTAGCTTTCGACGCGCAGGGAGGCTTTCGAAACGCGGATGCCTCCGGCAAGGCCGGTCTGGCCACTGTCGCCGGTTTTAGTTGCGATGCTCATGAGATTTCAGTTTAGGGCATCTCGCGGCGCTGGCCCGGGAGGACACCTAGGGGACGATCCAGATGTTAGATTGCCAAAAGGCTGCCTTGTTGGTAGCGGGGTTGAGGACGGAGACCTGGCAGGTGTAGCTGCCGGGGCTCAGGTGGTCGAGTGGCACTTGAATTTTGAGCGGGGCTGTTTTCAGGCGGTTGTCGGGCGAGCCTGTGACTGCGATCGGTGCGGTTTCGTAGACGTTCGCGTTGTCTTGGTAGAAGGTGACATACGCGACTACGGGTTGCGGCGCTTCCGGGCCTTGTTGATAGGCCTGAAGGTACGCTGTCATCTCTTTCTGTTTACTGAATACGCGCGTCACGCTGGGGAGCACTTTCTTGCCGTTTTCCACCAGCGGGTTGATGGCTTGGGTGTGGAGCTTATCTTTGGCGCTGTAGAGAGCATCTTGCATGTCGACCGATTGGCTGCTGAGCACGACGGAACTCGTCGCTAAGCGGTCTTGGTCTTTGTTGAGGTTCGGGATCACAAAGTTGCTGATGTAAGTGCCGATGCGGCCCGTTTCGGCGTCTCTTGCCAGCACCTTCAGCGTGTACTTACCGGGTAGGAGCGTGAAACCGGCGTCATACGCGGCGGGGCGTTTCGAGAGTTGCTCGGCAGTTTCGCCCGTCAGCTTGATATCGATCTTGTCACGCAGGTTGGCGACGGTGGATTGGCCTTCTTTGATTTCGCCAACGAAATCGATGAGGGTATGCTCGGCCCCGCCTTTCTTGGCGCGGGCCAGTTCGCTACCGGGAATTTTGACGGTGAGGGGTACGAAATATTCGGCGCGGTTGAGCTGGAAGTAGTTCACTTCGATGGCGAGGGTGAGCTCCGTGATGGGGTCGCCTTGCATGAGCGCGTCTTCGAGCTGGCGTTCTTTATCCGTGGAGTTGAATTTCTTGAATTCCTTTCCGGCGTAGAAGCTTTGGCGGTAATCGAGTTTGGCCTGGAGTTCGGCGTTGACGGTGATCTTGACGCGGCGCATTTTGCCGTCGAGCGTAGGGTTTGAGGTGTAGTAACCGACAACGTAATAGCCGGTGACGGCTTGCTGGGCACGAACGATGCCTTGAGAGAGGTCGTTGTTGTCGAAGAAGGCTTTGCCGCCGGTGTCGGCCGCGATGGAGAAGAGGGAATCCTGCGAGCGGTAGAGATTCGTGGAGACAGCGGCAGCGGACGCGCCGTTGTACATGGCGACTCCTCCGGGGGAGGCTTGTGTCGCGTCTCCGAGAGGGGCGAGCGCGACCAGGCCGCGGGCATCGATGGGCCAGAGCGCGACGCCGGCGCGGATGCTGGCGTTGACGGTAGCGAAGAGTTGGGCCTGATTATCGACGCCGTTCAGACGAAGGCCGCTCGAGAAATAGAGAAGGATCTTCTTCTCGCCCAAGCGGCCGAGCATGTTGGCGGCGGTTTGCAGGGCAGCGAGTTGGCGATCGGTATTGAACAGGTTGAACTCGCCATCGTTCTGGCCGAACGCCGCGCCCACGTCGGGCGTGCTGGCATCGGTGGGGTTGCCAGTGTAGTCCTGCTCTTCGCCGACCATCAGGGTGCGGATGGTGACCAGGAGCGCGGCTCGGTCCTGCGTGAAATCGTTCAAGACCTGGACGGAGCCGCCGGCATATTGAAGGATGGCGACCATGTCCGACTCCGTCATTTGCGTGCGCAGGAAGCGCTGGGCGGCTTCAAGGGCGCGGATCTGGTCGGCGGGGCGCATGGAGGACATGTCGAAATACAGGGCGAGCAGGCGGCGGTTCTTGAAGCGCGTATCGCCGGGCGTTTCAGCGGAGATTTGCGTGTGGTGGAGCTTGGGGATCGGCGAGACGGCTTCGGTGAAGGGCGCGGCGACGGTTTCGGAAAGCTGTTGGTAATCGGCGAAAGCAACGGTTTGGGGCTTGCCGTCCTCGGTGATGATGAAGTCGTTCTTCGTGAGGTTGGGGATGGGGTTGCCGGCCTTGTCTTTGACGCCTACGGTTTCGATGACCAAGTGGGTGGTTGTGGAGAAAATCGGTTTCTCGGGATCCTGTGCTTGAAGTGTGAGGGCCAGGAGGGAGAGCGTGAGGAGTCGCATGTGTTAGAACCTCGCCCTAATGACGGCTTGCAGGCTGCGCATCGGGTTCACGGCGAAGGGTACGCCGAATTGGCTGCTGGTGACGAGCGTGTTCCAGCCGGAATACACGGGATGGTTGAGCGTATTTGTGGAATCCAGGCGGAAATCGATGTTGTAGTGGTCGCCTTTGCGGAAGGTGCGGCCGAGGGAGGTGTTGAAGGCGAACTGGCGTGGGCCTTCGATCGTATTGCGGCCGGCGTTGCCCCAGCGGCCCGGCTGGGGATTGGAGTAAGAGGCGCGGCTGAGATTGTCGCCGCCGAGGTAATCGGGGCGGACAGTACCGGTAACTCCGGTGCCCTGGACGACGGTGAAGTAGATGGGGGTTTGGGGAAGTCCGGAGCCGGCGGTAAGGCGGTTAGTGATGGTCCATTCCTTAAGGACGCGGCCGCGCCAGCCGCCCATGAGCATTCCGCCCGATAGGCCCATGCCGCTGGAATACTGGCTGGTAAGGGTGAAAAGGTGGCGCTGGTCGAAGTTGGAAAGAGCGCGTTCGGCGCGGAGGTCGAGCCAGTTCTGGGCGATGAGCGGACCGCCTTGGTTCTTGCCGCCGAGCGCGGCATCGTCGATCGATTTCGACCAGGTGTAGTGAGCCGTAACGGCGAGGCCGGCGTGGAGCCGGCGCCGGACTTCGAACTCGGCGGAGTGGCGGATGGAAGTGCCATTCGATTCGAGATAAGTGAAGCCCACGGGGCAGAGCGGGCAGGGGTTGACGGCACCGGTTGGATAAGTGTTGGGCAGCGATTGCTGCTGCGCGCGGGTGCCCTTGATGCCGAGATAGTTGACGAGGAGGACAAGGCCATGGGGCAGGTCGCGCTGGGCGGAGAGCTGGAAGTTTTGGGCGAGGCCAATGCGGAAGCGGGGATCGACCGCGTAGGTGTTCCGGTTGAGGAGATTGGTTGAAACGAAGCCATTCGCGAGTGTGAGCGGGTTATCGGGCGAATTTTGGACGCGCAGGCTTGTCGAGAGCGGGAACTGCTGGGCCATTTGGGTGGCAATCGCTTGATATACGCTCGTATCGTAATAGATGCCATAGCCGCCACGGACGACGAGCGAGGAGGCGGGAATGGGGCGTAGGGCGAAGCCGAAGCGCGGGGCGAAGTTGTTGCGGTCGGGCTGGAGCTTGGCGTCGAGGACCGGGGTGGCAGCGGTGAAGTTGCGCGCGATGTTGAGGTTGACCAGCCGGCCATAGAGTTCATCAATGGGGGAGGAATATTCCCAGCGAAGGCCGAGGGTAAGGGTGAGGTTCGGCTTGAATCGCCAATCGTCGGATACGTAAAGGTCGGGCTGAATGGAACGGAAGTACTTGTCGGCGTTGCCGAAGGCGAGGGAGCTTGTGTCGGGGATGCCGGCGAGGAAGTCAGTGAAGTCGTTGCCGGTGGCGGCTCCAGTGAAGGCGAAGCTGCCGCGGGCGTCCTGTTGAGAGAGAGCGTTGAATTGGAGACGGCGGTAGTCTCCACCCCAAGTGATGTTGTGGCGTTGGCGATTCCAAGTGGTTTCGAGGCCAAGGGCGGTGGTCTGGTTATGGTTGCGGGCGAACTGGGCGTCCTGGAGTGTGGCGATGCCGCTCGAGAAGGAAAGTTGAGGCGGGCCGTAATTCGCGGGATCTTGGAGGTTACCTTCGATGCCGGCCTGGCCTGAGACGTTGGCGCGGTTTTCGAAGAAAGGGTCGGAGTTGGTGACCAGGCGGCTAAAGGTGAAGCTCAAGATCGAATAAAGGCGCGGGCGCCAGTTATGGATGAGACTGATGCCGGTGTTGATGCCGGTACTTTGGGCACGGTCGGTGAAGCCGAAGATGCTGGAGGTATCGGTGCGGGTGCTTTGGAAGTTGAAGTTGCCTGTGAGCTGGTTCCGTTGGGAGATGCGCTTTTGCCAGCGGGCTTGGAGGCTGTCATCGTGGGTGGCTCCGCGAAGGGCAGTTTGAAAATTGTAGAAGTTGCTGGAGAAATTGGGGAGCGGGTAGAGGCGCAGCAGGGCCGCGGCTTGGGGACTGAGCAGGGCAGGGCTTGCGCGTTGGGCGAGCGTGGGGACAAGGGCTGAGCCGATGGTGCTATCGCCGTTGCGGGTCCATTGATAAGTGACGCCGATTTGGGGGCCGTTGCGGATCAGGTGCGGGATCCTGATAGGTCCGCCGAAGGAGGAGACGCCTTGCACGCGGTTATAGCCGGGGCGAGGGGTGGTTTGGCCGGTGAGGGAGTAAGGCTTGGCGTCAAAGGAGGAGTTCCCGAGAATGACGCCGAGGCTGGCGTTGTACAGGCCTTTGCCGAAACCGCGGGCATTTCCGAAGGCGCCGGATTGTCCGAAGACGGAGGCGGCGCCGTTGACCGCGCTGCCATTGATGAGCATGGAATCTACGGCTTTTTCCTGGAGTTTGGGTTCGGGGGCGGGGGCTTCCTTCTGGGCAGTTTCGGTTGTGGTGGGTGGGGCTGGCGGCGGTGACGGAGGGGCTTGGCGGACCTGGGCCTTGAGCTCTTCTACGGTGAGCATGCGGAGCTCAATCGCAGCGGGGTTGGTGGCGGTGTCGGTTGCGGCGGCGGCGAAGCCTTGCATAGAGACGGAGAGAGTGAAGGGGTCGCCTGGGGAGAGGTCGGGGAAGGTGAAGTTGCCTTGGGGGTCGGTAAGGGTTTTTTGGGTGACGGTGCCGCGGTGAGCTGTCACAACGGCACCGGGAACGGGCAGATTGCCGGTTTTGACTTGGCCGTGGAACTCGGCGGCGAGGAGGAGGAAGATGGCGCGCAGCATGTTTTTTGAATGTGAGTTAGGTCGCGACCCCAGAGGGGTTACAACTTGACGCTGATGAACGCATATCACAGTAGAAGGGCATCGGGATTAGTTGGCTGAGGGCTTTTCCGCGCGTTCGATGATCAGAATGGGCATAATGGCTTTTTGCGGTTCGAGTTTGAGTCCTAGCTGTTCCTGGAGGGCGGTGAAGAGAGAAGGGCCCGAGAGGTCCGGGGCGGGGATGCCGGGGGGAGGGTCAGGGGTCCATTCCAGGTTCCAATTGAAGTGGCCTTTGAGACCGGTTTTGTCGATAACGGGTCTGATCGAGCTGAGTCGGCCAACAATTTCGCTCATGATCTCCGATATCCGCCGAGGTGGCATCAGGGCAGCGCGTGACATGCGGATGGCCTGGGGACCAAGTTCTCCGTCTTGGGGGGTGAAGTCTTGAGCCGCCCTTCGCGATTGTCAGAGCGTACACTGGCATTTCGCTGACATCGTTTCTCACAACCAAGTGAAACCGATCCGCTAAGAGAGAGCCCACACGCTCTTCTATTTGACGGCGAAATTCTTCCCTTTGTTCATCGCTTAAATTCCTTCAGACTCGAGTTGGTAGGCCAGATTGCTCATATTTCGCGGTGAAATCGAATTTATCGGTCGCTAACCACGCGGGACCCCCAACTATCTGGGATTCGCGAACGTGACGGAAAGTTCTTGATCAAATGTCTTCACGGTCATGTTGGCGATTTTGAAATGCCGGGAGGCTGAAGGTCCACGAAGATGCCGCCGAGAGCTTTGGGATCGGAAGGCTTAATCGTGGCGACATCGAAGGTGAGTTTCGGCTGTTGCGCCTGGAGACGGAAAACTCCGACAGCAACGGGCGCGACGACGGCGCCTATAGCGGCGCAGGCAAGCAGAAGCTTCCGGCCAGCGCTGAGTTTGCGCGAGATGGCCCTGGTCAGGATGGACTCGATGCGCGTTCTTAGCGGGGATCCGGAAATTCCCGCAACGCACGGGAGTGGCGATTCCAGGCAAAATCTGCAGACGTTCAAGATGCCTTCGGCGTAAGCTTCGGGAGCATTGCCCTGGCGTAAGACTTCTTCGTCGCAGGCGCGTTCGCGTTCCGCGACCAGTCTTGAGCCGATCCACCAGACCAGCGGGTGGAACCAGAAAAGGGACTCGACCGCCATGTGGATCGCGGCAGTCAGGTTGTCGTGCCGGCGCACGTGGCAGAGTTCGTGAGCGACAATCGCCTGCCATTGCTCCGGGGCCAAGCGCGTCAGGATGTCTTCGGGCAGAAGGAGCACTGGGTTCAGGACGCCGAAGACTCCGGGTTCCATTGCGGTTGCGGATGAGAACGCAGCGATCGGAAGGGCGAGGTTGAGGGGCTTGGCGCGGCTCGCGATGCGCTGTACGCTGCGCCATCGCAAGAACCATCGGACCGCGACGAAGAGGAAGCCTAGTATCCAGACTACTTCGAGCAGGGGCATTGCATCACTGCTTTGGGACGGCAGTGGAGTGAGGCTGTAGGCAAGTTGCGGGGTCGCCAGGGTTTCAGCGGCCTTGGACAGAACGGTGGCGGAGTGGGACAGCGCGGGCGCGGGCAGGAGCTTGCCTGTGTTTACCAGAAGGGAGAACGGGATAAGGAATTTGACGGACGCGGCGAGCCAGATAAAGAAGCGGACTTGTGGGCGGTTGTGACGCAAAAGTGCGGTGAGCGCGATTGCGCCTACGGCGAAGAGAGTGGATTGCCACAGGTGATTGACGATCATTGGGCCACATCCTTCTTTTCGAGTTTGCGGATCAGTTTTTCGCTTTCTCTTACGTCATCAAGAGTCAGTTTGCCGGTTTCGATCAGGTGCGACATCACGGGCTGAGTGCGTCCGCCGAACAGGCTCAGCAGATCGTCAATCAGGCGGCCTTGCGCTTTGTCGCGGGTGAGGACGGCTTCAAAGATGTGCGCGTTGCTGATTTTTCTTGCGCGGCGGAGGGCCCCTTTGTTTTCGAGCCGGTAGACGGTGGTTTGGATGGTGGTGTAGGCGGGACGGTCTTTGAGTGGGAAGGCTTCCTGGATCTCACGGATGGAGAGAGATCCGTTGGACCAGAGGGCATCCATAATTTGCATTTCGAGTCTGGTGAGGCGCGAGGCCGGCATGACCCTACTATACACGTTTGTTTTTCTACTACATGTATTTTCTTCCGCCAGAAAGGCCGAGTTCTACCTAACTTGAGCCCGAATGGATTCCGCTTGGGCCTGAATGGCTTTTTTCTTTGGAGCTGTGATACGGGTCAGATTCTTGACCTGCATGATCATCCTCGGATTGCCGGCCAGCATGGTTTCGTGGCGGATCAGGAAATCCCAGTAGAGGGTAGTAAAGGGGCAGGCATTCTCGCCCACGCTTTCGGCTGGATTATAGCGGCAGTTCTGGCAATAGTTACTCATGCGCTGGATGTACTTGCCGGATGCGACATACGGTTTTGACGCCATCACGCCGCCGTCGCCGTACTGCGACATCCCGAGTGTGTTCGGAAGTTCTACCCACTCGACCGCGTCGATATAGACTGCGAGATACCAGCCGTGAACCTGCTGCGGTTCGACGCCGAGCAGCAGGCAATAAAGTCCGGTCACCATCAGGCGCTGGATGTGATGCGCGTAGCCGTATTTAAGGGTTTGACCAAGCGCGTCATGGAGGCAGGCCATGTCGGTTTCCCCCGTCCAGTAGAAAGCGGGGAGTTTCTCTTTGGCCTGGAGATAGTTTCGTTCCAGATACTCCGGCATGAGAAGCCAGTAGACTCCCCGAACGTATTCGCGCCAGCCCAGGATTTGTCGGATGAAACCTTCGGCGGAATGCAGCGGGACGTGGCCGTCGTGGTGGGCTTGCTCGGCGGCGCGGATAACGTCGCGGGGATCGAGCAGTTTGAGGTTCATCGCGGCGGAGAGGCGCGAGTGGTAAAGATAGGGCTGTTCGGTCCACATCGCGTCCTGATAATCGCCGAAGTGCGGGAGAGCTTCGGTGATGAAGATGGCGAGCGCTTCCTGAGCTTGGGCCGGGGTGACGGGGAAGTCGAACGACTCAAGCTTGCCGGGGTGATCGGGAAATTCGCGTTCCACCATGCTGAGCACCTCGCGGGTGGTTTCGTCGGGCGGGAAGGTTTTCATCCAGCTGAGCGTGGCGGGGCCGGCTTTTCCGAAAGCTTTTGCGGTTTTCGGGATCGTAATTCCATTTGCCGCCCAGGGGCTTGCCGCTTTCCATGAGGTAGGCATACTTTTCGCGCATCTTGCGATAGAAGAACTCCATGCGGAGCTGTTTTTTGTCGCCCGCGTAGGCGGCGAAGTCTTCGATGGTCGCAAGGAAGTGGCGGTCGGTGCGGATCTCCAAAGGGAGGGCGGTTTGTTTCAGGGCTTCGCGGACGCGGTATTCGCCGGGTTCGGTGACGATGAGTTGTTTGGGCTTGAGTTTGGCGGTGGTGGCGGCGAGTTCGGCTGGGAAGGAGTTTTGGTTTTTGGGGTCGTCCAGATTGCGGTAGTGAACTTTGATGCCCTCTTTGCGAAGACTCTCGGCAAAGTGGCGCATGGCGGCAAAGAAGAGCGCAATGCGGCATTTGTGGCTCCAGGCGTGGGTGGCTTCTTCGCGGACTTCGGCCATCCAGACTGCGTCGTGTTTGGGGTCGAAGCCGTCGAAAGCGGAGGAGTCTCGGTTTAGTTGATCACCGAGTACCAGAACGAGATTACGCACAACCTATTGGATGATGTTGAAGAAAAGAAAGCTGTAAACAACTGGAAGGCTGAAGAGTTGGGAATCAACGCGGTCGAGGAGGCCGCCGTGGCCGGGAAGGATGGAACCGCTATCCTTTATTCCCGCGCCGCGCTTGATTGCAGACTCGGCCAAGTCACCGAATTGTCCGGCGATATTGGCGGCAATCGAGATCGCGATCGCCCACGGGACGGAGGTGGTGGGGATGAAGCGCGGTAAGAAAAGCGCTCCGAAGAGGACGGAGACCGCGAGCGACCCCGCCGAACCTTCCCAGGTTTTTCCGGGGCTCACCTGGCTGGCGAGTTTATGTCTGCCGAAGGCGCGGCCGATATAGTAAGCACCGGTGTCGCCGATCCAGTTCACGGCGAGCGCGAAAGCGAGCCAGTAGGGGCTGATGTCGCGCAGCAGAAACGCCGTGTTCCACGCCCCATAGACGTAAAGCAGCCCCATGGATTGCGCGGCGGTCACCGGGAGCACGTGCGCAAGGTCTTCATAACGAAGTGCCAGGGCCAGGGCGAGCAGAGGAAAGGCGGCAAGGGGAAGATACCACTGGTCGGGGCGCAACAGAAGCATGGCGGTGCCGACGATTACGCCGAGCCACCGCTCCTTCAGTCCGACCTGCGCGATACCGCCGAATTCGTAGTAACAGATGGCAGCGACCAGCGCGACCACGCCGAAAAAGACACTATACGGTCCGCGAAGAACGACCCATAAGACGGAAGGCGCCAGAACCAGCGCGGTAAGGAGACGACGCATTTACGAGGAGACGGCTACTTCCTCAACCGCTTCTTCGGCTATCAGTGGCAGGGCGCTCAAGCCTCCGAAGCGGCGTTCGCGCTTGCCGTATTCACCAATGGCTTTCAGCAGTTCGGCGCGGTTGAAATCAGGCCAAAGAGTTTCGGTGACGTAGAGTTCGGCGTAGGCAATTTGCCACAGAAGAAAGTTGCTGATGCGCATTTCGCCGGAGGTGCGGATCAGCAGGTCGGGATCGGGGAGAGAGGCGGTGTAAAGATGACGCGCTATGGTCTCTTCGTCCACACGAACGGTGGGAAGCCGGCCCTCGCGGCGGGCGCTTTCGAGAATAGAGTTCACGGCATCGACGAGTTCAGCGCGTCCGCTGTAGTTGATGGCGAGCGTCAGGCGCATGCCGGTATTGCGCGCTGTTTGCAGGACCACGCTTGAGAGCTCATCCTGCACTTTGGCCGGCAGAAACTCCAGGCGGCCAATTCCCTGCAGGCTGATGTTATTTTCCTGAAGAGTATCCAGTTCCTTCTTCAGAAAAATTCGGAGGAGGCGCCAGAGCATGTCGACTTCGGCGCGAGGGCGTTTCCAGTTTTCGACCGAGAAGGCATAAAGAGTCAGTGCGCCGACCCCAAGCCGCGCACACGTTTCGACGGTATCGCGAACCGCGTGGACGCCGGCACGGTGGCCGGCAATTCTGGGGAGCAGGCGGCGGTTTGCCCAGCGTCCGTTTCCGTCCATGATGATGGCGATGTGGGCGGGGATTCGGGCGGGGTCGAGCGAGTCCGGAAGATCGTTCATGAACGCAACCCATATGGTACATAATTCGCGCACCTGCCATACTGACGGATTGCGAAAACTGTTCACGGCGGAGCGGCTCACGTCAGCCGCTTTTTTCCTTTCCTTCGCGAGCGCGGCAACCATTTTGTTGTCGATCGCGGCATCGCAGATTCTTTTGGGGCTGGCGCTGGCGTTGTTGTTGGTCTCCGGCGCCAAACTGCGTTTGCCACGAATTTGGTTGCCATTAGGGCTATTTCTCCTGGGGACTCTGGCGTCGCTCGCGGCTTCGGACGATCCGATGAACGGCTTACCGCAGGTGCGCAAGATGTTCGTGTTCAGCATTTTGCTGGTCGTGTTTTCGACGTTTCGCGGCGTAGGGAATGCGCGCCGGTTGGTGCTGGTGTGGGGCGCCATCGGGGCCTTCGTGGCGAGCCGCGGACTGGTGCAGTTTGCGGGCAAGGTGCAGGAGGCGGCGGCGCAGGGGCTCGACTTTTACGCGTTTTACACGCCGGAGCGGATCACGGGATTTATGAGCCACTGGATGACGTTCGCGGGGCAGGAGATGGTGGTGCTGCTGCTGATGGTCGCGTTTTTATTCTTTGCGCCGAGGCCTCGGAAGGTAGGGGCGTGGGTGTGGGTGGTGTGTACGGTTTTGATTGCGGCGGCTGAGGTCTTGAATGAAACACGGACGGTCTGGCTGGCACTGGGAGTAGCGGGATTGTGGCTGCTGTGGAATTGGCGGCGGTTGGCGGCAGTTCTGGTTCCCTTGGTCGCGCTGGGGGCGGTAGCCTTGTCGCCCGGGTCCGTGCACCAGCGATTCACGTCAATCTTCCGCCCGACGAAAGTGGACTCGAACGATTTCCGCAAGGTCACCCAGGAGACGGGGATTCAGATGATTGAGGCGCATCCATTGCTGGGGCTGGGGCCAGAGGGCGTGAAAAAGCATTTCATGGAATACGTGCCGGCGAGTGTGCCGCGTCCGCTGCCTTCGGGCTGGTACGGGCACTTGCACAATATTTATCTGCAGTATGCGGCGGAGCGGGGGATCCCGACGATGCTGCTGATGATGTGGGTTTTGGGAATGGCTTTGTTCGATTTTTGGTGCGGGTTGCGGATCCTGCCTGCGGGGCGAAGCAATGAGCGGTTTCTTTTGCAGGGAGCGATTGCAACGGTCATCGCAATCATGGTGAGCGGGGTATTTGAGTTCAACTTAGGGGATAGCGAGGTGTTAACGGTATTCCTGGTGACCGTAGCGTTGGGGTATTTAGCGCTTCAAAAACCCGTGACGAACTAGCTGAGGCATTCCTTCTTCCGTAAGCATCGGGCGGGTGGGGCCGGCGTAATGTCTGGCTTTCAGGGTGTTCGGATCGATGTTTCGTTCGAAAGAGATCAGATAAGATTCGGGTAAGACGTCCGCAGTGTTGGTCTCCGCAGCGTGTAAAGCAAGCAGCGTTTGCTCGAGCCACCCTTGGTAGTTGGGGAAGTCTTCGAGGTAGGCGTTACAGCGGGCCAGGTTTATGCTTTCCCGGCGGAACTTCATGATTCCCGCGTTGAGTCGGGGGGCGGGCGTAATGCCTTTTGCCTGCTCGACCACATAGTTGCTTTCCGGGTCCTGCTGGAAGATATGCGGGCCTTCGTAGTTCAATAATTCCTGCGGCTTGTTGAAGAAGAGGACGTCGCTGTCTAAGAGCAGGATGTTTTTGAACGCGCTGAGAATGATGTTGTCGGTAAGCTTCTGCGTGTATTGGTTGACTCTTCTGGCTTCGAGCAAATTTGTATAACCGTGAGCTGTAAGGTACGGTTCCACCGCTTCGTCGGCTTCGGCTTGTTTCACGATTCTGGCGTTGGGGAAGTGGTGGCGGAGAGTCCGCTCTACCTTTGGCGCGGCTTGTCCTTGGATTTGTATGGTGAGCGGGTATGTGGCGGCGGAGGCTGCGTAGAAAGACTTGAGCGCCCAGATCGCGCACAGATAGTCGAGGTAGTAGCACATCAGACGGACTTCGGTATCGCCTTCGATGCCAGTCGCGACTGGGGGAGTCTTGAGGATCTTTCGCCAGAGTCGCCATCTCTGGAAAGCTTTCAGCAGGCCTTCTTTCATGGCTCGCCGCAAGATCACCCACCACTGGTGGCGCCGAAGCCGTTCCCGGAAGGGGCGAGTGTATTGATCGAGCGGCTCACGGAAGAACAGCGGCAGCAGGACCGCACCGTAGACGATGCGATACCAGCGGGGCTGACACGAAGAGACTGAGCGGAGACAGCCTGAGGAACTGCGCCGCCGCCGCGACGATTGCGAAGCGCCAAAACCATGGGAACAGTGAACTGAGCAGTACGGCCCGGCTTACCTTCATTTCGCGCGCCAGGCCCGTCAGGTTCAACGGCACGCTCACCAGGCTGGCTCCAATCAAACTACCCGACCGGTGCGCCGATCAGGCCAAATGCGCGGATCGCAATCAGGGATGAAGCCAGAGTGACGATGCCATCGGACAGCGTTGTGAGGGAGATCCGTTTTTCCTTTCCGTAGCAGATGAGCGACGCGACGGTCGTATGGTTCAGATGGCGCACGAGCATTGCGGCCAGCAACAGGCAGGTAAGCGCAAATCCGCCGTATTCGCTTGCGCCCACCCACCAGGTGACGAAGCGCCCGTTTACTGCTAGAACCACGCAAGCCACCCACCCGCTGGCGATCATCATCACTCTGGTGAGGCTAATCGAAACAACCAGCAGGCGTGAATAATCGCCCGTAGCTTTGAGTTCGCTGATTGCGGGAGAGGCGGCGTTCATCAAAAGCTGCGGCTGGTTTGAGAGCGCATTCACCAGCTTGCCGGTTAGGGAATAAACCACAGCTACGGAGGGGCCAAGAATGTAGGTGACCAGCAGCAGGTCCGTACCGCTCAAGAGAGATTGCGCCGTTTGGGCGACGCTCAACCAGAAGCCTCTTCGGAAAAAGGTGAAGATTTGAGATCGCTCCAGATGAGGCAGACGGGCCGGAAGGACGTGCGGGAAGTGGCTCCGCAAACGCAGGAAGGCACTGGCCGAAGTGATGGCCTGAAAAGCGATCCAGCCGACCGCGAGTGAGTTGAGGCCGAAGCCATTCGCGATGAGCGCGACGGAGATGAGGACGTTCGCGGCCCAGGCCGCTAGTTGGACGGAACCGAGGAAAGCAAGCTGCTGCAGACCTTCCAGAGTGGCTGTAAGGACGCGCAAGGGGAAAGTGAGGACAAACGTCAGCATCACCCAGAACAGTGGCTGCCGCAAAGAGGCCCATTCGGGCTTGATGGTCAGCCAGAGCAGAAACGCGCCGACGGCAACTACTGGTGTTTGCAGGAGCACGACTCGCGCAGATTGGCCAAGGATCGGCTCGATCTCCGGACTCGCGGCGCCGCCACGCCCGGTCGCATAGGCCACTTCGCGCGGCAGCAGCGCGACAATGCCTAAGTCCATCAGCATGAGATAGCTGAGCAGTTGTGTTCCTGCGAGCCAGAGGCCGTAATCGTGTTGGCCGAGATGGCGGAGATAGAACCGCGCGAGCCATATGCCCGTGAGCATTACCGCGGCTTGGTTGAGGTAAGCGAAACTAAGTCCGCCCAGGAAGCGGCGGCTGCGGCTCATGCGTGGGCCGGCACTTCGATGAACTCGTAGACTTGCTCAAACTCCTGTTCCGGTTCGGCGCGCTTGCTTGCTACCCAACCAATGCACAGAAAGATCATCGCGCTTTGAGGGATGGCCGTGAGCAGGCCAATTCCCAGGAGCGCGGTTCCAAAGTATCCCACGCAAACAATCCAGGCCGTGTGTTCCCCCAAGCCCCAAAATTTGCGCACGGCCGTGAATCGCCGCGTGACGAACCACGCGATGAAGCTGAGCCAGAGGCACAGACCGATGGACGTCTGCTCCAGCAGGATGCGCGCGTATTCGTTCTCAAGCGAAACGGCTCCGCGCAGACGGTCCTGCAGAAAATAGGGAATGCTGGTGCCCCCGCCGCCCAAGCCGTTGCCGAGAGGATATTTCACCAATACGTCCCAGAAACCGGTGTTGACGCTACCGCCGATGCGGGTGGAGACGTAGCCTGTATCGGTGAGAGTGGTGATGCGTTGCAGGCGCTCCTGGCTGAGGACGATCGCGGTAAGCGCGGCAATGGCCATGGCCAGCATCACGCGGGCGCCCGCGGAGATACTGCCGGAGAAGAACGTGCCGAGCACAACGGCGGCGAGAACAAGGGTGTGGACGCGGCTGGCGGCAGCGAAAACTCCCAGAGTGGCGGCGCCCATGGCACAAACCAGCAACAGGCGGCGCGCAAAAGAGACTCGCGCCATGGCCCAGGCTCCCAGCAAAAAGGGCAGGCTCAACACCATAGTGCCCGCGTAGGCGTGTGAGCCGCTGAACGGACCGGGGATGCGGGTGGAACGTTCCACGCCCACGTCAGAACTGCGATAGATGAGGTCGGTGACTTCGTTGCGAGGGAAAAACCGTTCGATTCCGAATACGTATTCGGAAGCAGCGATGGAAAAGGCAATCAGGTTCAGCACGGCGAGCACGAGGGCGATCCGAGCGAGATCTTTTTGCTTGAGGCGCGCGCCCAGAAGCAGGAAGGGAAGCAGGAAGATGTTTCCGCGCAGGCCGACAAGTTCGACCAGCGGGTCTTGGAGCGGCAGGAAGCAGCATCACCAGCGGCCACGCCATGAGCACTAAGGTCCAGAGGCGGATGGAGCGGGTGCGGAGGCGATCGGCGAGCAGTCTCGCCCTTGAACAGTTGGGTGAGGTAGAGCGCCAGGACGGCGGAGTCGAAGATGAAGTGCGACGCGGCGCCGGGAAAATTGGCGCGGAGAATCCCGTAAAAATAGCCGGTGCAAAGGACTGTGG
The DNA here is from genome assembly GCA_963795835.1 of Bryobacterales bacterium. GTDB lineage: Bacteria > Acidobacteriota > Terriglobia > Bryobacterales > Bryobacteraceae > JALYXI01. Next base: position 396,639 of record CAWCJC010000008.1, read on the forward strand.
AGATGCCAGCGGACAGGCTGCGGCGGCCCGCAATCGAATGCGAGAACAAACGCGGCGATGCAGAGCGCGATTCCGATCATGTGGCCTGACTCTCAAGTTTAACTTTCCGCAACAGCTGAGCCAGAGCAGGCAGTTGGCGTTCGGGGCTGCAGAGCAGCGCTGCGCGGGAGGGTCCGGCGGCGCTCAAGCGGTTGCGCAACTCTGTGTCTGCAAGCAGACGCCGCAGGGCCGAGGCGAGCGCGGCGGGGTCTCCTGGTTCGGTGAGGATGCCGCAGGTGTCGTCGATAATCTCCGGGGCGGCACCCAGCCGCGTGGTGATAACGGGGAGCCCTGCCGCGAGCGCCTCAATGAAGACGATGCCGAATGGCTCCGGGCCCAGGTTCGGCTGGCAGAACAAAGATGCCGCGGCAAGCAGCGAGTCTACGTCGGAACGCTGGCCGAGGAAATCGACGCGTTCAGTTAAGCCAAGCTTGATGGCATAAAGACGCATCTTGGTTTCATAGGCGGTTTCGGAATCCGTCTGCGCGCCGCCGGCGATCGAGCAATGCCAACCCGGCAAGTTCTTGAGAAGCGCAAGAGCATCCAGAAGAAGCTTGTGGCCCTTCCACGGCTCCATGCGGCTAACTTGCAGGACGGCGCCCGGCGTTTCCGCGCGCGGCTCGGTACTGACGCTGACCGGGTAGCGCAGAACTTGGCTGGGAGTCTTGGGAAAGAGCTTCGGCGCGGTAGCGACAGTCGCGTTGCTGTTCGCGATCACGATTGCGGGCGGGGTCAGGCGCGCCCAACGTTCGGTCCAGTGGCGGCCGGTCGCAAAGCCGTGCATCCAAAAAGCCACGGGCGTTCCGGTTTCTCGCAGGACGGGAGCGAACATAGCGTGGGCCCACGGGAGATGGGTGATGGCAACATCGATCTTCTCCTGTGCAAGAACGGTGCGGAGGGCACGGCGAGCGGCTCGGATGGTGAAGGGACGGCTGGCTCGCACTTCGCCTAAATAGTCGACAGGGCTGCCCGCCAGGCGGAGCTCCTGGCTAAGGCGGTCCCGAAAGCAGACGGCGAAGTGCGGGTGCATCTCCGGGGCGTGAGAGCGCTCTCGTGCAAGAGTGACCAGGGCACGTTCCACCCCGCCCCACACTGCTCCGGCGCTGAGGTGCAGAACTCTCATGTAATGGCCTCATAAAGAGTAATGAACTCGCGGGCCATGCGCTCGGGCTGGAAGTTTCGGGTAGCGGTGACGGCGGCAGCTTGGCCCAATCTGGCGCGCAGTGCGGGATCCTGAGCCAGGGATAGGATGGCGCGCGCAAGGTCCGCGGGGTCATTCCTCCGGCAGACCACGCCGTCTACGCCGTCGGTAACGAAACTCGCTGAGGTAGTGACAACGGCGCGTCCCGCAGCCATGGCTTCGGCGATTACCAGCCCGAACGGTTCGGGTTCGGTGGAGGCATGGACAACAATGTCGAGAGCTTGGGTTTCTGGCGCGGTATCAGGAAGGAAGCCGGTGAACTCGACCCGCGAACCCAGGCCGAGTTGGTTGGTGAGCGCGCGCAGCTCCGCTTCACTCCATTGGCTGGCGGCGCGCTTGTAGAGCTCGCCGCCAACGATCAAAGCATGCCACGCAAGATCTTTGGGGAGCAGCGCCAAAGCGTGCAGGAATACCGCGTGTCCTTTCCATCGCGCGAACGTGGCGATGAGGCCAATACGGATTTCGGCGTGGCGTTCATGAGGTAACGGCAGAAAGCGCGAAAGATCGACTGCGTTGACGATGGTGCGCACCGGGCGGACACAAGCGAAATCTTGCGCGACGGCCGGCGAGATGGCGACCACTTCCGCGGGCTTGGCCGCGCACCATCGAAGCAAAGTCTTCATGGCGCGTCGTCGGGAGACAAAGTCGTGAACGTGCCAGATCAGGCGCGCAGTGACGGGACAGGCGAGCGCGCCCAACAGATGCATTTTGAAGCCGTTCGTCTGGACTATATCGGGCGCGAGCCGGTGGAGCTTTGCGCGAAGCGCGGCGCGATAACGCCACACGGAGGGCAGGGCCTTGATCATGCCCGTGAAGTTCGCGCCGCCCCAATCACCCAATCCGCCGATTTCGGGGGGCAACGCCAGCACCTCAGCATCGCAGCCCAGGTTGCGAACGGACTCGAGCAGCGGGCCGGAATCTCCCATGAGAACAGTAAGCTTCCACTCCGGACGCAGACGCCGCAGTTGGCGCAGCAGCAGCAGCAAAATTTGCTCCGCTCCCCCCAAACCGCCCGTGACATTGAGAAAAACGATCAGACGATGCGGCTCTGGCCGTAATGTTTCTGATAGGCCGAGTAAGTGCCGTGATACAGGTAGCGGTTGCTCAGATCGGGCGTGGCGCCGTTCAGCGCGATGCCGGACACCCGTGCCCGCAGCCGCTCCAAAGTCTTGAGCATGACTTCGACGGACTTGCGGTTCGTCCGTCCCAGGCGCGCAATGATCACGACGCGGTCGATCACGGCCGCAATCTGAAGGGGTTCTGAGAAGCCGAGCATCGGGGGAGCATCGACAATCACCATGTCATACTCGCCGCGTGCTTCACGCAGAATCGTGGGGATTACGCGTTCTACCAGCGCGGCCACGGTGGGTGAGGGTGCTCCGGCCGGGAGGACATCGAGACCAGGGTGGGCGTCTACCGGAACCAGCACGCTCCTCCAAGGCAACCCGTTTGCAATGACATCGGAAAGGCCGGTAGTGGAACGGTAGCCCAGCATTTGTTGAGTTCCGGGGCGGCGGAGGTCGGCGTCGACCAGCAGTGTGCGCTTGCCTTGCGCGGCGTGAATCATCGCCATGTGAACGGCGGTGGTGGTCTTACCTTCATCGGGAGCCGCGCTGGTAAAAAGAAGGGAGTGCGGACGGTCGCCTGTACCGGAGAGCAGCACGGAATTGCGAAGACTGCGAAGAGCTTCGTCGAAGTCGGCCGAGCCAGTCTTCCAATCGCGCACCAGGGGCAGCATGCCGATCATCTCGGCGCCGGGAATCTGCGCGAGAGAGTCGGGGTCGCGAACAGTGTGGTCCATGCTGTCCGTGATAATTGCGGCACCGATGCTGAAAAACAGGCTGAGCAGAAGAGCGACAATCACGTTGTTGCGCACGTTGGGCGAGACCGGGGCCTCGGCGGGCTGCGCGGGATCGGCTAAGCGAACAGCGTTTCCATCAAAGCCGGCATTAACGCTCGATTCTTTGATGCGCTGCATGAGCTCCTCATAGAGCCGGCGATCGCTATCGGCTTCGCGCTGCTTGCTGAGATATTGCGTGGTCTTGTTTGAAAGCGCATCGACTTCGGCTTTAAGTTGGTCCGCGCTGCGGCGCAGCATCTGCTCACGGCCGAGCGCTTCCTGGTATTCGCTGTTTACGCGCTTCAACGTGTTGGTATTGCTGTTGGCAAGCGCCTGGCGGATAGCATCCACGTTCATTTGCGCTTTGATGTACTCCGGGTGCTTCTTGCCATAAACGGCGGCGACTTCCGCGAATTTCTGCTGCGCCTCTTCCAATTGCGTGGCCAGCTTGCGCGTATTTTCGCCCTGATTGGACGTTTGGGCGGCTTCGAGCGATCCGGCGCGCACCGCGTTGAATGCGGCCTCACGCCTCACGCGTTCGTTCTGCGCGTTCATGTACTCGGTGTTGGTTTGGAGCAGCCGGCTGGTTAGGACATTGGTCTTCTCGTCCGGCGCGACAAAGTTCAGCTCGCGGCTATACTCGGCCACGGCTGCGCCCGATTGGTCTTTCTTCGCGCGCAGTTCCGCAATCTGGCTGCTCATGAATTTTGAGAGTTCGTTTGTGGCGTTCACCCGCATATCGTAGTTATGGCGGATATAGCTGCCGGCGACTGCGTTGGCGATGGCGGCCGCGTTTTGCGGGGTGGAGGCGCGGTAAGTGATCAGGACAATGTAAGTGCCGGGGACATGGACCACCTTGAGACCGGGAAGGCTTGGGTCCAGACGATATTTATCGGCCACAGGTTGCAAGACGGAAGCGGATTGGATAAGACGAACCTGCGTTGCGATGAACTGTTCGGAATCGCTGGGAGCCGCCTGGTTGGCGGCTTGACCGACTACGCCGCTTGGGTTCCTACGGTCGATATCGATGCTGGCGGTGGATTCATAAACGGGCGCGATCCGCTTCGAAATGAAGTACGAAAGAGCGGTGGCCGCGAGCACAAAGAGCGCGATCTTCCATGCTTGATGCCAGATGACCCAAAGGTAATGTGAGAAGTCCACAGGGGCTGCTTCGGGGGCTGGCGCCTGCGGACGCACTACCCACTGCCGGCGTTCTGCGAGTTCTGAAGGTTGTGGGGTTTCGGGAGACATCATGAGCGCTGGTTTTATTTAAGAGCCACGCTCTTGACGATGGACGTACCCTTAGCGTTCGATGCCGTAAGAGAGACGCTCTGAAGTGCGTTGATATCTCCGGTGACGGTAAGCGTCAGGGTGAGTGTGAACTGGCTGCCGAAGGGACGGGAAGCAGGGTCGGCATACCAGTTGGTGAAGGCACTTGAAACGTCGACGTTTTGCGAGGTGGTTTGCAGGTTGGTGCCGGACACGCCAGTGAATTGCAGGGCGAGTTGTTGCACGGAGCGGGAAGTGGAATAGCCACTGATCAGAAGCTGTATGGAACTCGAGCTCACCGTCCCGAGCCGAACGGAGCTCAACTGGGGCGGCCCTTGCGGGATCGTGGTACTTACCGAGGGTGCCGTGGTGGGTGTGATATCCACGGTTCCGATCGTGAAGTTGGCAGTGAGCAGAACTCTTCCGGAGACGGTGCCGGTCTGGAATGGCGCGCTTCTCCCGAGTTGATCGAAAACGGCTTGGGTGGTGTTCGCGGGAATCGTGAAATTCACGGTGCGCGTGCCATTGGCGAACTGAATTGCGGGATCGTCGGTGAAGGAATCGGAAAGGAACGTAAGCGTCAGAGCGCCCCGGAGGTCGGAGGTGTAGGGCTTTGCAATCTGAACGGTTGCGGTGGGCTGTTGGAGCGGATCGGTTTGCGCGCTTACGCCGGAGATGGTGACTGCGGGCAGGGCCGCGGGGGGATCGCCTGAGCCGACCAGTGTAAAAAGGAGGTCGTTGATGGTCAGCGTGCCGGTGACAGCTCCCGTCGCGAGGGGCGTGAAACGAACTTCGAAGCTTTGGGATTGCCCTGCCGCAAGAGCCACAGGAAGCGGCGAGGGCGGAGTTGTGAAAACAGTGCCTGAAGCGCTGAAGGAACTGACAGTGGCGGGAAGGTTGCCGGTGTTCGTGACGGTGACGAACACGGAGCGGCGCGTACCGACAGCCGTATTTGGCACGGCGATGGTGCCTCTGTTCAAGATGGGGATGGGCCCGGTTCCGTAATCGACGGTTACTGTCAGAAGCGAGCCGAGTCCATTGCCGGCAAGCAGGAACACGTCATTGCCGATTTGCAGCCGGCCGGTGGTAGGTCCAGGTTTTGAAGGTTGAAAGACGACGTCGAAGGTGGAGAAGTTGGTTGCGGGAAGCACTCTGGGCAGGGCGGGGACGTTGGCGAGGGTGAAGTCGGCGCCGGAGATACTGATGTTGGAAAGCGTGCCGTCCGCGTTTCCGGTGTTGGTTACTTGGACAGTGACGGTACTCTTGGCGACGCCATCGGCTGTGGTGTCGGGAAAGGTAACAGTCTGGCCGGGGAGGAGCGGTTTCGCTGTTGTCCCGGTGAGCGTCTGGTAGGTGAGGGCGGCGATAGTGCCTTGGCCATCCAGCAGATAGGTGCCGCTTGTTCCGTTAATGCTCACCATGAGGCTGCCGCTGTAGCGCTTGGCCGCTAGCGGCGCGAAGTTGATGACGAAACGGAAATCACCGCCAGCGGGGACGCTAGCGGGAACCAAGCTGAGGCTGCTGAGTTTGTAGCCATCACCCGTAAGCGAGACGCTATCCACCGTAGCGGGCGCAGTGCCCGTGTTGCTGACGACGAAGGTAGCCTGGCTAGTGGAGTTGACCGGAGTGTTCGGGAAGGAGATCGTGTTGCCGCTCGAGATCGTGGTCTGGTTGTTGGTGGGCGAAACAATATAGCTGGTGGAAACTTTCGAAGAGATCACACGGCCGGAGAGCGTGAATGCGTAATCGAAGCTGAGGTTGTTTTCACTCACCAATGTGAATTGAAGCGTGCCCGTGGCGAAGTCTCCGGCGGTCGGCGCAAATACGATCGCGATCGTCCCGAATCCACTGGCCATGGGGGGTACGGTGGCGCTCTGCTGGCTTACAGAAAAGGCCGCGCCCCGAATGAGGGGAGTTTTGATGGCGTAGGTGTGGGTCGAATTCTGGCTGGTCTGAATCAGCAGGGTGACGGTTGAGGTCTTGCCGGATACGGTATCGGGGAAGGCAATCGCATTCAGGGGCGGCGTGACTGGTACCGGTGTCCCATTGCTACTCGATTGATAGTAGAAATTAATGCTGCTGGCCAGATCGTCTGCGCGCCCCGAGCCGGCAAACGCGAGCACAGCCAGGAGGCTTGTGAAGAGTTTGGTCACCGATTAATTGGCTGGAACGAAATAGGTTCGCATTCCTTCTGAAGTAAACAGCGTGAAAGGTAAAGAGTCCAGATTGTTCAGCAGCAGCAGGGTGCGGTCGGTTAAGGGGCGCAGTTGCGTGGGAACGATATCGAGCGCAATCTGTTGCAGTGGGCTGCCGCTTGGGTCGATTACCAAGAGAGCTTGGGCAGTGGCATCAGCCGCCACGATCAGGCCGTTGGGCATTACCGCAAGCGCGATCGGCTGAACTGAGGACGCGAACACGGCCGTTTCGGATTGTTGCGGAGAGTTTTGAGCGCGCAGTATTTGCTGTCCCGCGGCGTCGGCGATCCAAAGGTCTTTTTCAGTATTGGCCAGAGCAAGGGCGGTAACGGAAAGGCTGGTGCTCTGAATCAGGCGGTGCGTCGAACCATCCGCGCATAAAGTCTCTATCGAGCCGGTCGCTAGAATCGCGCAGCCGGTGGCATCGAGAACACCGGCGGTAACAGGGCCCGCGAGAGCGGCTGTCGAGACAGGGTCTGACAATACGGGAGCTTGGTCGAGCGCGGTGGCAAACCGGAGAGTCTGGAGTGACGCGGAATAAAGGATCGCGGCGGTTCCTGTCGCGTTGCGGGCCAGAATGCGGGCATCGGGAGCGGCTTCGCCTAAGTCGGTGAGGACGGGGGTGGATTTCAGGGCGCTGACGATGACCAAGTGTGCGGGCTGGTCCGTAGTCAGGGCCACCGCGAGATCGCCGGAGGGAGCAAATTCCGCCGCTGCGATTCCGTTAGGAAGGGAGAGCGGGTCGGCGAGGCGCAGCGCACCGGGAATGCCGACAATGGCACGGATGGTAGCGGTTCTGATGTCGAGTGTCCAGCCCGAGACCGGTCCGGCAGGGCCCGCTGCGTGGAGGGCGGTTGCAGCGAGGAGCAGGATTGCCGATTTCACTTGGGGCCTCCCACAGAAATGCCACCGACGCTGATGGTTGTCGGCGTGGGCGCGACGATCGCTTTCGCGCCGCCGCCACTCAATGCAAGCGTCAACCCGATGGCTAAGGCAGTAGCGCCAATCACGCCGGCTACGATCAAAGTATTCCGAAGTTTGTGGCTGGGCTTGTTGACCGCGTAGATACGCGCGACTTGGGTGAGGGTGGCACTATTCTCCTCATTAAAAGTGGCGGTGCCGATCCGTCCGGCGTAACGTGCTTCCACGTTCACCGGGAAGGAGCCCGGCTCTGCATTAGGAACCAGGTTGTCAACGCGCGCGCGGCCCTCCGTATCGGTCCAGGCAAGAAATGAGTGGCTTCGGCCGACTTCGCCGCTGGGACCTGTGCTGGGAGTGGAGAACTGGACACGGGCGGTGGGGACGATGCGATCTGCTTCGTCGCGGACTTCGACAACAATGGCGCTGCCCTGGCTTTTCTTGATGCTATTGACCGATCCCTGGCCTTCAAGGATGGCGATCTTGAGCGTTTGCACCTGCTGGGCGTGCAAGGCAAAGATGAGCGAGCTTACGAAACAAAGTCTTGCCGCTTTTATCAGCATGTAAGTCTCTGGCTCCCCATCATCGAGCTGCCGTGTAGATCAGGATGCCGCTCCCGACGGCCGTACCGAACGCCAGAATTCGGTCCAGAATCGCAAGGGTATCGCGCCGTTTGCGGTTGTCGGGAATGAAGAGAATGTCGTCGGGGACGAGCGGATAATCGGCTGCCTGCTGATGCAGGATCGCTTCAAGATTGATCGGAATCTGGTGCTTGGTGCCGCTCACTTCATCACGGCGAATCACGTAAATTTCTTTGGCATGGGAAGGGCCCAGACCGCCTGAAAGCGAAATCGCCTTGAGGATTGTGGTGTCGGTTCGATCCAGAACGGGATAAGAGCCTGGGGTGTGCACGTCGCCCAAAACGTAGAGGCGGCCCGCCGGGGGCACGCGAATCTCTTCATGGCCCGTTAAGATCAAGTTGGATTCGTTGTTATCGGATTGCAGCAGATCGCGAACCAGTATGTGGCGGGTAGCACCGCCGGTGGTGAGGAGAAGTTCGGGGCCGGCCTCAGGGCTAAAGCCTCCGGCGCGGATAATCGCCTCAGAGAGTGTCACCTTGCCGACAGCCTGAAAAATAAGGGGGTTCTTGACCGCGCCGATCACGCTCACAGGTCGGCTGGTATATTCCACCACCGTGACAGAAACGCTGGGATTCACAACGAGTTCTTCATTGCGGAGAACGTCGCGAACCTGGGATTCCACCTCCACAGGCAGCTTGCCCTGTACATTAAGGGGGGCGCGAAGCAAGGGAAGGGTAACAGAGCCATCTGCTGAGACGCGCAAGGCCCTGGTGAACTCGGGGAAGTTGAGAACTTGAATTTGAATGAGGTCGCCCGGACCGATGGGCTGTGAGGGAAGAGAAGTGCTCACTTGTCCGAACAACGCAGGACAGGCGGCCAAGAAGGCGGCGAAAGAAAGCGCGGTCAAGGCCGCTGTTCTAATCATTCTCACGAAAATGCGAACATTCAAGTGTAGCGCGAACGAAGCTTTTTTCGTACTGGGCAGCGACGGCGACGCTGCCGAACCTTTCACGGATAAGCGGAGCGGCTTTTATGGCATTTTCGCGGTAACGGTCCAGGTGGCCGAGCCAAGTTTCGAAACCGGCCGAGTAGCGGGCAAGATTCCAGTCACAGGGCGTGATGGCACCGGTTCCGTATTCCTCTAGGATCAGCGCGACATCGCCCACGTCAGTGGAGTAGATGGGCACGCCCATGGCGAGCGCCTCCAGCATGCTGATGGGCAGGCCTTCGTATTCGGAGGCACTGAGCAGGCCGTCCATGGTGGCGAAGAGCTCGCCCATACGGTCGGAGAAGCGGACCCGGCTCACATTCTTGAGCGCATTCTGTTCAATGAAGGCATCGGCCTTAGCTCCCAATTCGCCGTCTCCGATCATCAGAAAGCGATGATCCGGCATGGCGCGAACAAACTCCAGAAATTCAAGAGGCCGTTTCTGAACGGTAAAGCGGCCTACCCAACCGAAGACCGGCATGGGTTGCGGCGTGCGACGAGGGGGCCCGAGCGCTTGCAGATTGACTGAGTGGTAGATCATATCGATGCGGTCCGCCGGGATGCCGTACTTGTTGATGAACGTCTGTTCTATTTTGCGGTTGATGGCGATAAAGCGGTCATAGGATTGAATCCCTGGGTCGTGATAGCGGCTGATCCACCCGGCTTCGGTGTCGTAGACCTGCTGGTCAACGATGGGGATGCCGGCGAAGACTCGGCGGATTTGCGCGGCGTTGTCACATTGCCAGGGGCTGCCGTTCGGGATCCAGACGAGCGCGGGCTTGTAGATATCCCTCAGGCGTTCCAGCATGGGGAGAAACAGCCGGGGTGGGGCGATTTCGGCGAGGTCGTAGAAGCCGTGGGTGGTGCCTTCGGCTGCGCCGTGTAGACTGCCCTGGTTTTCCTGGAGCCGTTCCACCGTGATGATGACGAAGCGGTAATGCGGAGCGAGTTGGCGCGTCATATCGATGACCAAACGCTCGACGCCACCCACGGCAAAGAGGGCGGGGAGGACGAAGACCATCGGGCGGGGATCAGGTTGAGGGGGCTTGATGGTTACCGGCATCGGTACCGGCCGGTCTCTTCCAGAACGGGGAAGGGCTTCAATGGTGGAGAGGACGCCTCCGCCGGGGAAAAGCCGGGCGACAACGCCCTCGCCGGGCGGGCATGTGACGGAAACCTCGGACAGTGAGTGGTGGATCAATAGGTAGTCAAGCTCCTGGAATTCAAGAGCGAGCACGGCGTTTTGAAGGTGCTTCGTATTTAAGGCATTCAGGAGGGATGCCGGCCGGTATACATAGCGACCCGTCGGATTCGCGTCTACAAATTCGATTCCCTGGAACGCTGGTTCGAGCGTGAGGCGATAAAAGTCACGGCTTTCGTCTTGCGGGAGCACGATCGAGAGCAGGGGCTGCGGTCGGCGCTGGAGGTATGGGTTGGCCGCTAGGCCTTCAGCAAAGGCTTCGTTCTGTTGGAGCAGCGGGAAATCTTCGAGGAGCTTCGCGAACATAGCTTCGACTTCGCGATCGACTTTTCCAGAATCCTCTTTGATGGTGTTCGCGGCATGGACGCGATAAGAGAGCAGCGCGTGGGGCAGGTACTCGACTCGACCCAACAGAGCGGCCCTCAGACAGAAGTCCCAATCGTGCACGTAGCGGAGATCGGCGAAGCCTCCGATTTTGTCGAACAGCGTCTTTCGAAAGATGAGGTTGCTGGTGGTGGCGAGGAAGTTCTGATGAGCCAGGAGGGGGAGCCAGTCGCCTTGCCGGGCCATTGCCGGAACATCGAAATTCTTTGGGAAGGGGAGCTGTGGATCGAACATCGCGCGCTTGCCGCCCAGCTGATGACTCTTGCTGTCGATCACGAGCACGTGGCCGAACGCGAGATCGAAGGCGCGATAGCGCATGCGCCGGCGGATGAGCTCGAAGCGCGAGGGAGTGAAGACGTCGTCAGAATTGAGAACTGCGATCCATTCGCTGGTCGCAAGCTTCACGAGTTCATTCAGCGTTGCGTGCGCGCCGAGATTACCGCGTCCGGGTAGCGTTACATCGCGGACTTTGGCCAGCGCCCCTCCCGAGAGTTTGCGGGCCAGGGCGGCGCTGTTATCGGAGGAGCCATCGTCGAGCAGGAGAACTTCGGAGACTAACGGACTACGCGCTGCGGAGAGAACGCATTCCGTGAGATAACGCTCGTGGTTGTAGACGGGAATGACGACGGAGAACATCGCGCTTTACGTGAGCGTGAAGCTGGGGAAACGGCCGAAGACCTCGAAAGCCGCGGCGGTGGCAAGCTTCTCCTGAAAGCGTTCGACGCAATAGCGGTAGGCTGCGGCATAGTCCGCGTCCCGGTCGGGGCAGCCCATTACATAGCCTTGTAAATAGCTCAGTTCGAAGATCGCGTTCAAAAGATCGGCATGCCAATTTTGGGAGCCGAGTTTGTAGTTCGCCTCGATGACTACGCCCCAGCTCTTGGCGCCTTCGATCATGCGGAGCAGGTCGTCTGAGGGACCGGAGGCTGTTTTCGAAGAGGCAAGAAGCCGGTCGAGCGCGTCCAATCCAAGCGTCTCGATAGCCTTTGGGTGACCCGAAAACAGAGTTCGAGCGGAAAGACCCGCGGCGAGTTGGCGATCAATGAATTGGCGCACACTATAGCCGGTTTCCTGTGAGGCGGATGCGGCAGGATAGTAAAGAATCGGAAAGCCGCCTTTGAGTTGTTCGCTCAGGCGGAAAGCGAATTCGGAGTCTTCGAGGAGAGATTCTTGAGTGAGGCCAGTCCGGTAACCTTGGGAGGCCCAATCGGTGACCGCGCTGCGTTTGAATGAGACGTTTTCCGAATAGAAATAGCGCCAGTCCAGCCATGTATAGGGAACCAGGCTGTGAAAGCCGAACTGTTGAGCGCCCGCGCCGTGCAGGTGCGACATAAGGAAGCTGACACGGTCGTCCGGCAGATTCGCGAGCGTCACTCTTCCCAGCACCGCAAGGTTCTTTTCGGGCAGCATATGGTGCGCATTCATATGGTGCTCGAAAAACGTGGGAACCGTTGGAGTGATGGATTCGCCAAGAAACAGAATGAGTTCGTGGCCGGCAGCGGCGACCCCATGGTTTCGCGCCGAGCCGGCGGAAGCAGCACTTACCGAGAGAGACCGGAAGTTAGGGACCTGAGCGGCGAGAGTTTCGAGCCGCTGAGCGGTATCGTCCGAGGAGCCGTAATCGACCACGATGAACTCCACGGGCAGATTGCGGGCATATTGGGCGCAGGCGCGGATCGTCCGTTCCAGGCGCTCGCCATTGTTTTTGGTAGCAATGACCACGGAAAGACCGGAGAGCAGGGAATCGGGAAGGGTGCGGTCTTTCGCGGGTGGCGCGCTCAGGCGTGAAAAAACGGAGATCAGCGGGCTATGCTCAAGCGACGACGCTGGTGCCGTGAATTTTGGCCTCGATGGTGTGCGGTTTCCCATCAAACAGTTGTTCGGGAAGCTCGATGGAGAACGCATGGCAGCCATCACCGATACCCGCCGCCAACAGGTCCGACCGGAACTCTTCGGCGACCAGCATCTGAAAAGGCTTTCCGTCGATATTGAAGGCGATGGTGGCGCGTCCCGTGGGTTTCGCCGGGTCAATGGCCCAGCCTCTTACGCGGCCATGTTCGGGAGTGTCAAGGGACCCGCGCGCTTCGGAACTCATTAATTGCGGCCTGCCAATTCCAGATCATGGACCACCATTTCTTTGACCAGTTCAGCAAATGTGTACTTAGGATGCCAACCCAGTATCCGGCGCGCTTTGGTGGCGTCTCCCATGAGAATTTCGACTTCGGCGGGACGGTAGAAGCGTGGGTCTTCCTTCACGAACTCGCGGTAATCCAGACCGGCTTCGGAGAAGGCGAGATCGCAGAACTCACGAACGGAGTGGGTTTCGCCCGTGGCGATCACAAAGTCATCCGGAAGTGATTGCTGGAGCATGGTGTGCATGGCGCGAACGTAATCGGCGGCATGGCCCCAATCCCGGCGGGCTTCAAGGTTGCCCAATTTTAGTTCGGAGGCGAAGCCGAGCTTGATGCGCGCTACGTTGTGCGTTATTTTTCGGGTAACAAATTCGAAGCCGCGGCGGGGACTTTCGTGATTGAAGAGCATGCCGTTCGAGCAGAACATCTGGTGGGCTTCGCGATAATTCACGGTAAGGTAATAACCCGCGACTTTGCTGATGCCATAGGGGCTGCGGGGGTGGAACGGCGTGGTCTCGCTCTGTGGTGTTTCGCGAACCTTTCCGAACATCTCGCTTGAGCCGGCGAAATAGAAGCGGCACTGGGGTTGAAGTTCGCGCAGCGCGGCCAAAAGGTAGTGGGTGCCGTTGCTGTTGGTGTTCATCGTGGAGAAGCCATCGGCGAAGCTTTCGGCAACAAAGCTTTGAGCGGCCAAGTGATAGCACTCGTCAATCTGGCAGCGGCTGAGAACCTGGAAGAGACTGGGGTAACTTTCCAGGCTTCCGGCGTGGAGAACGAGCTGTTCGGTAAGGTGGCTGACACGGCCCAGGCGCTGCTCCGGTTGTTCGAGGGCGACGCGGCGGACCAGGCCGTGAACTTCATAGCCTAAACCGAGCAGATATTCGGCGAGGTAGCTCCCATCCTGCCCGGTTATGCCCGTAATGAGAGCTTTCTTCAAAGACTCAGGGTAGCAGGGCCGTTCGCTATCCTGTTCTTCTGCGCTTATGACTCACAAACATTACCTGGCTGGTGAAACGATTACCAATTACATTCGCGAGAATCTGGTGCATGAGACCGGCGAACAGAGACGGCTAAGGGAGGAGACAGCTTCGCATCCGAAGGCGATTATGCAGATCTCACCGGAGCAGGGAGCGTTCCTGCAGTTTCTGGTGAAAGCGTGCGGGGTGAAGCGGGCGCTCGAGATCGGGGTGTTCACGGGCTACAGTTCGCTGGCTATGGCACTGGCATTGCCGCACGACGGTGAGATTACGGCTTGCGATGTGAGCGAGGAGTTTACGGCGGTCGCGCGGCGGTACTGGGCAGCGGCCGGGGTCGAAAAGAAGATCGATCTGCGGCTTGCGCCGGCAATTGAGACGCTTGGAGCGTTGCTGGCGGAGGGCCGCGCGGGTTGGTACGACTTTGTCTTCATCGACGCCGACAAGCCCTCTTACGACGCCTATTACGAAGCGTCGCTTCCACTTTTGCGGACCGGTGGCGTGTTCATGCTGGACAATATGCTGTACCACGGGGACGTGCCCGATCCACAGGCCGACAACTTGAACGCCAAGGTCTTAGGCGAACTGAACCGAAAGATCGTGAACGACCCTCGTGTAACTGCAAGCATGGTGCCGATGGCGGATGGAATCTTGTTAGCGGTGAAGCTGTGAGGGAAATCGCGGCGGCCCTGTAAGAAGGAAGGTCCCGCAAGGTAAACTCTCGGGAGTGCCCGTAACTCTCAAGCAAGTTTCTCAGCGAGCTCAGGTCGCCGCGGGGACGGTGTCCCGGGTGATTAATCAGCATCCGAACGTGGATCCAGAGTTGCGGCAACGCGTAGAGCGTGCGATCCGGGAGCTGAATTACCGGCCGAACGCGCGGGCGCAAATCTTCGTAAAGAACGCGTCGCCCATTTTGTCGTTTATCCTGAGCAATCGCAGTTTTCTTCACCCGCTGCATTCGCGAGTCCTGCAGGGCGTGGAAGCGCATTGCGAAGAGGCGGGGCACTTCGTGTTGTTTACACGATTCGCCTATCAGCCGGAGACGCCTCCCGCGGACTTGCGGTTACCCGGTGTGCTGCGAAGCCATGGAATCGCGGACAGCATGATTCTGGCAGGGACGAATTATCAGAATTTTGCGGACGCGCTGGATGAGTTGTCAGTGAAATACGTAATGCTGGCGAATAACTTTGTCTCGGCAAAGCCTCGGGCGGCCTTTGACCAGGTGCGGTTCAACGATGAATCGGGTGCGTTTGATGCAACCCGGCACTTAATTGAGTTGGGGCACAGAGATATCTGGTACATCGGGGATACGACACTGCCCTGGTATCGTGCGCGGCACGTGGCTTACATGCGGGCGATGGAGAGCGCGGGGTTGAGACCTTGCGCTCAGACCGTGGCGCTTTCTGACGATTATTTCCAGAATGGGCTGGCGAGCGTGCGGATGTTGCTCGATGCGCAGAAGCCGATTACCGCCATTTTCGCCGGCACCGACGAACTGGCTTTCGGGGTTTGGGAAGGGCTGCGGCAAAGGAACCTGGAGGTGCCGCGGGATATCAGCTTAATCGGATTTGACGACCATAGCGGAGCGGCAAAGCTTCCGCAGTTGACCAGCGTGAGCGTGAACGCGGAAGAAGTGGGTAAGCAGCTGGCAATCATGGCACTCGCGAAGCTGCGCGCGGAGAGTAAGCCAATTCCAGAGGTGGTGATCCCCACCACGTTGGTGAAGCGTGAGACCTGTGTCCCGTTGTTTACGTGAGGCGCCGGCAGCGTAGGACCCCTCCTACGCCGCCGGCACGCAGCGCTCCGCCGCCCAAGCGGTGCGCCACACCGGAATGGGAAGCATGAGCGCGGGAGCGAAATCGCTACAACCGCCGCCTTACTTCTCCGGCGACTTCACAGTAGCTTGAGGAACTGGGGAGAAGTGAGGTCAGTGGTTGTAAGCTACTGATTCAGTTGAGAATAGACTTTTGTTTCTACGGTTACCAGATTTTCAATGGTCCTGGCCACGAGCCAGGACCAGATAAACGAACCTTAGAGCTTGGGTTTCGGGGGAGGGAGTTCTCGCGCTACGACTTTGTCCTGGAATCCGGATTTGGCGTGGGAGCCATCGCAGAATGGTTTGTTTTGCGATTGGCCGCAGCGGCAGAGGCCAATCGCGGTGCGGCCCGCCAGCCCGAACGCGGCGCCTTGCTGGTCTACTATTTCAAAATCGCCTTCAAGGCGGATAAGTCCGTTATCGAGAACCGTTACTTTTGTCGCTGCCATATGTAACCAGTCTACTGCTTCGGTTCTTTGGGCGGCGTGGCTTCATCGCCAAACGTGATGGTGGTCTCCGCGCCGAACCGCTTGTAATTCTGGTACTTTACCGTCATTCGAATGCGTTGGGGGTTGTCTTTGAAATCGAGAACGTCATCTGCGTGGGTGTAAACGGGAAACCAGTATTTGCCATCGATCTGCTGGCGGTAAGTCTCGAACTTCGGGAAGCGATTGTTGGAGTTTTTCTTTTCGTAGCCAACACCCTGGCCAAAAGTTTTCACGATTTGCAGATCGCGATCGTCCACCCAGATATCGCCCTGGAAGTAGCGCTCGCCCTTAGTAAGCTGCTTGGGCTGGACGTTGAATTTGTAGCAGGGAATTTCGTCGGCATTCTCCTTGCCGAGGTATTTAATGTTGTACTTCGAGATGTCGTCGGAGTTGAGGACGAAAGGCTGGACGTTACGGAGATCCTGTTCGTCCTGGGGCGTGAGCAGGATGTTTTGGAGAGTGTTCGGCGGGGCTCGGACTACCTTTTCAGAGCGTTTCTTATCGGAACTGAAGATAATGTCGGAAATAATCTCGTACTTGCCGCGCGGGTTGCCGTCATTATCGAGCTCTTCAATCTTTACGGTCTGGCGATAGGTATAAGATTCGCGCGCTTTCAGGAATTCGCTTTCCTTGGCGGCAAATTTGCGGATGATTTCGTCCGGATTCACGTCGGCCTGAAGCGCGGCGGAGGTAGCAAGGGTAAGAAAAACGAGGGAACGGATCATTTGGACTCTCCGAGTAAGTTCTTTGCAATGGTCATTAACTGGACGTTGCTGGTGCCTTCGTAGATACTTCCAATTTTAGCGTCCCGGAAAAATTTCTCGGCAGGACAGTCCTTAGTGATACCAATACCACCAAAAATTTCAATGGCTGCAGACGATATATGTTCAGCGGCCTGCGAGCTGAAGAGTTTCGCCATGGCGGCTTCGGCAACGAACGGAATTTGAGCGTCGCGCATGCGGGCGGCGTTGTAAACCAGGAGCCGGGCAGCTTCAAGCTCAGTCGCCAGGCGGGCGAGTTGGAACTGAATGCCCTGAAACTTCGTGAGGGGCTGGCCAAATTGTTTTCGTTGTTTCGCGTAAGCGACAGCGCTTTCGAGTGCTCCGCGAGCGAGGCCGATCATCTGGGCGCCGATGGCGATTCGGCCCTCATTGAGCGTTTCGATGGCGATTTTGTAGCCCTTACCGATTTCGCCCAGGACATTTTCACGCGGAACAACGCAGTTTTCCAGGATCAGTTCGCAGGTGGAGGAGGCGCGCAGTCCGATCTTGTCTTCCTTCCGGCCGACGAGGAAACCGGGCGTCTCCCGCTCGACGATGAAGGCGGTGATCCCTTTGTAGCCAGCCTCCGGATTCACGGTGGCGAAGACCAGGAACAGGCCCCCTTCGAGTGCGTTGCTGATCCAAAGCTTGCGGCCGGTGAGAGCGAAGCCGCCATTGGGCTGTTCGCGGGCAATGGTGGTGAGTGCGAAGGCATCGGAACCAGAGCCGGCTTCCGAAAGCGCGTAGCAGCCTACGGTATTGGTTGCGAGTTTCGGGAGGTATTCGGCTTTCTGGGCTGCGTTCGCCCAGCGCAGGAGGGCGTTCACCACGATGGTATTTTGAACATCAACCATGATGCCGACGGAGGGATCTACCGCGGAGAGTTCTTCAACCGCGAGCACGCATTGGAAGAAGTTGCCGCCCTGGCCGCCGAGCTCCTCGGGAATTTCGATGCCCATCAGGCCGAGTTCGAAGAGCTGTTTCAGGATGGCGGGGCTGAAGCTGCCCGATTCGTCCATCTCTCTTACGGAGGGCAGGATTTGTTCGCGCGCGAACTGGCGTACGGATTGGCGGAAGAGGCGCTCGTCTTCGTCGAGGTGGGTTACAGGCTGAACCATTTGCGGCCTTGCGATTCCGCGACACCCTGGTGGGTGAGTTGGCCTTTGTGCGTGTTGACGCCACTTTTGATGCTTTCGCGCTCGGCGATGGCCTTATCGAAGCCTTTGTTTGCGAGTTCGAGGAGGTAAGGAAAGGTCGCGTTCGTGAGGGCGAAGGTGGAGGTGTGAGGCACCGCGGCCGGCATGTTGCTGACGCAATAGTGGAGAACTCCATCTACAAAGTAAATGGGTTCGGTATGCGTGGTGGCGTGAGAGGTTTCGAAGCACCCGCCCTGGTCGATAGCGACGTCGACTACGACCGCGCCGCGTTTCATGTTGGCGATCATGTAGCTGCGAACGAGTTTGGGAGCAGAGGCGCCGGGGATCAGGACCGCGCCGATCACGAGGTCAGAATGCTTGAGCGTTTCGCCGATGGTCCAGATGTTCGAGGCGAGGGTGGTGAGCTGGCCATTGAAGATGTCGTCCAGCTCGCGCAGGCGATTCAAGCTGCGGTCGATCATGGTGACGTGCGCACCCATGCCGAGGGCGATCTTAGCGGCGTTGGTGCCGACGACTCCGCCGCCCAGGATGGTGACATTGGCGGGAGCCACGCCGGGGACGCCGCCCAATAAGAGGCCGCGGCCTCCGTTCGGAGCTTCGAGATATTGCGCGCCGACCTGAACGGCCATGCGTCCGGCAACTTCGCTCATCGGGGTCAAGAGCGGGAGAGAGCCATCGGACTCGCGCATGGTTTCATACGCGATACCAGTCGTTTGAGATTCGAGCAGCCGGTTGGTGAGGTCAGGAAGCGGGGCCAGGTGGAGATAGGTGAAGAGGATCAGGCCTTTGCGAAGGTGCGGGAACTCGGTAGCTTGGGGTTCTTTGACTTTGACGATCAGGTCGGCTTTGGCCCAAACTTCGGAGGCTTTTTCGACGATCCGTGCGCCGGCCTGGAGGTATTCGCGGTCAGGGAGCGCGCTGCCTGTTCCGGCGTTGGTTTCGACCAGAACCTCATGGCCATTTTCGCGGAGCGTAACGACTCCGCTGGGGACGAGGGCGACGCGGCTCTCGTGGTCTTTTACTTCCTTAGGGACACCGATGATCATGGTTTTGGGGAGGAGGAGCCTAGGCCTAGCGCGGTGATGGAGCGAGCCGTGAGTTTGCCGCTGGAACTGAGATTCTGGTCTGCCTGGAAGCGGCGCATGGCGTCTTGGGAGTTCTGGTCCCACTGTCCGTTCGGTGGGGTGGCGAGATAGCCTTTGGCGGCCAGGGCTTGTTGAATTTCTATGTAGCGATCGTTGCTGGGGGTGAGCTGGCGGGGTGGGGTGTTGGAGGCGGCAGGCGTTCCCTTACGGTCACGGCTCTTTCTGGCGAGGCGTGCTTTTTGGGAACTCGATTTACCGCGAGTAGACTTTGTCTTGGTTGACTTACTTTTGGAGCTTACGGCTTTCGAACGGGATTTGGTTTGAACCGATTTCTTGTGGTGCACCGCTGCTGTGCTGGAGAAGGGAAAAAGCGTGAGGAGCAAAACCAGGGCGGCCCAGGAATTCATAGAAGATCGGTGGCCGTTCGCTTTTCACGAAAGAGAACGACCACCGCATTGTAGCAGTTAGGAGGGCAGCGTACCGGCCGGGTAAATGGTGACCCACTGGCCATTGCCACGCATTCCGCCCGCGTTCCGCTGTACCTTCAGAGCCACTGTGTCACCCGCTTTCAACTTGCTCTGGATACTTTGAATATCGCTGGTGGAGTTGACCGCAAAGTGCTGATTATTAAAGGTGATGGACTCGATAATGTCGCCTTTGGCGAGCTGAATGTCCTCGCCAAACGAACCAGGCTCTACTGATTCCACTACCACGCCGCCCTTTCCTTTGTAGCCCATTCCTTCCCGCAGGTTCGCGTTCAGGTTACGGATGGTGATCCCGAACTTCGCGCTCGCTGGCGAGACGCTGCCAGATTCGTTCGATTCGGACTCGGTATTCAGGGCATCGACGATCTTCGCCCGGTCACCGACCGCGACCTTAAAGGTTTCCTTTTTGCCGTCGCGGAGAATGCCGACATTCAGTACGGTGCCGACCGGAGTGGCGGAAACGATGTCCACCAGATCCTGACCGCTCTTGACAGGCTTGCCGTCCAGTGAAGTGATGATGTCTTCCGGCTTCAGTCCTGCCTTTTCAGCGGGAGTATTTGGAGTTACGTCGAGCACAAACACGCCCTGAGTGCCGCCGTACGCCTTGATGCGGTCTTTCGATTCCTGATCGTCACGATAGTTGATGCCGATGGAACCGCGGGTCACGTGTCCTGTCTTGATGATCTGGTTGTATACATTAACGGCGGTATTGATGGGCATGGCGAAACCGATACCCTGATTACCGCCCGTACGGCTCGCGATCATGGTGTTGATTCCAATGACTTCGCCGTTGATATTCAGTAGCGGCCCGCCCGAGTTGCCGGGGTTAATCGCCGCATCCGTCTGGATAAACCGCTGGAAAGGGCTGTTTCCGTCTTCGAGTGAGCGCTGTTTGGCGCTTACGATACCGGCCGTGACCGTGGCCTGGAAGCCGAACGGCGAACCGATCGCAATCGCCCAATCACCCACCTGCACGGCTTCGGAGTTGCCAATTTTCGCCGGTACGAGGTTGGATTTTTCGATCTTGATGACGGCGAGATCCGTGGTGGGATCGGTACCAATCAACTTGGCGGGATACTCAGTGGAATCGTTGGTAAACTTGACGCGCAAGCGATTGGAATGCTCGACAACGTGATTGTTCGTAAGAATATACCCGTTGTGGTCGACCACTACGCCGGAACCGAGACCGGAAGTACGGCGGTCCGGCATTTCCATGCTGCCGCCATTCGGATTTTGGCCTCCGAAGAACCGTTGCATGAATTCCTGCATGCTGTCATTCTGATCTTCATCCTGCTGAGGGTTCGATCGGCGCTGGCGGGGCTGCGCTTTGGCGGTCTTGCCGCTGGGGATGTATTCGCTTGAAATATTGACGACGGAGGGTTCCAGCATCTTCGCCAGGGTGGAGAAGGAGTTCTGGAGCTGCACGGGGGATGGAATCACCAGGGGAGTAGCCCCAGGCGCGGCTGCGGTTTGATCCTTGGCAGCTTTTACACCGGTGCTCATCACCGTGCCCACCAACACGCCAAAAGACAACGTAAAGAGAAGCGCCGAGAATGGCAGGAATCTGCGCCCTCGGAACTTTTGGGAAATGTCTCGAAAATTCATGGTCTGTTCAACTCCTTGAAATAGCGGAATATGCAAAGGCGGAAATATGAGTGCATCACGCTAACCCTTATGATGTACCTTCTGGGCGTTGCGTTTCAACTCAACACTTAAGATTCCAATTAAGATAAGCGCAGCCCCGGTAGTTGCCTTGGCGGTAAGCACTTCGCTCAGAAAAACAAAGCTGGTTAGCCAGGCGAAAACCGGTTCCAGGGCGTAAATGATTGCCGCACGGTTTACGGACGTGTATTGCTGTGCCCACGCCTGCACAGAAAAGGCGAGCGCAGTGGCAAAAAGGCCGGTGAGGACAATAGCGACCCATGCGATGCGCGTGGGGTGAAAAACGAATGGCTCGGCCCATCGGCAGGTGGCAAGCGACAGCACGGCGACTGTAATCATCTGCGTGGTGACGAAAGTTTCGAAATTTCCCCGGCCCGCAAAAAAGCTGACGGCGACTACCTGCGCAGCGAACGAAACCGCGCAGAAGAAGCTCAAAATATCGCCCCGGCTGATATCGCCCAGATTATTGGGAACGGTGAGAAGAAACATTCCGGCTGAAGCGCAGATGAGTCCGAGAATTTCGAATTTACCCGGCGCTTTCTTATAGACGAGCGCGGCGGCGAAAGGTACCATCGGGACCGAAAGGCTGGTAAGGAAGGCCGATTTCGAGGCGGTGGTGAATTGAAGCCCAATGGTCTGAAACGCGTAGCCTGCGAACAGGAAAATGCCCGTGACGACACCAGGGATGAGAGCGGCCCGGGAGAAACGCCGCCCGATTCAAAGCTAAAAGTGCGGCCGAGGCCAGCGCGAACCGGCAGAGGAGAAAAACCAGCGGCGAGACGTCCGAAAGCGAGTTCTGGACCAGAAGAAACGTGGAACCCCAGATCGCTGTAACCAGAACAAGCGAAGCGTCGGCGAGGGAGCGCTTCAAACGTCAGTAGTTCAGCTTCATTGCGAACTGGATTTCCCGCGCATCGATTCTGGTCCCGCCAATTGCGCCGAAGCCATTGCCGATGGTCGTGTTCGGCTGTCCGAAGATTGGGTGGTTCAGGAGATTGAAGAACTCCGACCGGAACTCCAGTCCCCGCTTCTCCGCGAGCCGGAAGTTTTTGATCACGCTGAAATCGACGTCTACCAGCGGAGGTCCGATAATGTTGTTCCGCCCGTTATTCCCGTACCGGTAAGGCGTTACATCGCCCGCCCGATTTACGAAGTTGGCCGTATTGAACCAGCGGGAAGGCCCGCGCTGGTCACTTGGCAGGGCGCTGCTCCCGCCCAGGTTGTCGGGATAGCAGTTATCTCCGCCGTTTTGGAAGTTTCCACCCTGGCAATACAGCGTGAACGGGAAACCGCTCTGGAGCGTGGTTATGCCGCCCACCTGCCAGCCGCCCAGGAGTGTTCTCGCCAAAACGTTACTTCCGCGGAACGGAACTTCGTAAAGGAAAGACGTCGTCCACCGGTGACGGAAATCGAAGGCGGAAAGCCCACGCTCGCCCTTCAGGTTGTAGTCGTTTGAAGGGGTCAGCGAATCACCGTCCGTGGTCCTGATTCCGGAACCGTTGTCAATCGATTTACTCCAGCTATACGAACTCAGAATCGTCAGGCCCTGAGAAAATCTGCGCTGATAGCGCGCGAAGAAGGCGTGATAAGAGGAATGGCTTGCGTCGTTTAATACCTGGAAGCCGCCTGAGTAAATAGGGAACCAGGGACGGCGGTTGTTGATATTGGTCGGAGGACCGGGAGTAGCGGTATTGTAAGTCTGCAAGCGCTGTAGATAATTCCCGGACGAGCCCAGGTAGGAGAGTTCAAGCGAACTATTTGCAGCCAACTCCCGTTGCACGCCGAACGACCATTGATAGATTCTCGGCGTTTTCTGATCGTATTGGTTCGCCAGGATAAAGCTCGGGGCGCCAGTCTGGACAAACGGAACCTGATAGTTCAACGAAGGGATCAGATTTGAGGAAGCATTCTCGCTTCTGCGGATCGTAAAGGGCGCGTTTCGCACCAGATCGAACTGGCCGTTGCCGATATCGTGAACATAGTAGATCCCGGCGCCGGTGCGAATCACCGTTTTCGCGTCGGCACTGTAAGCAATGCCGATTCTGGGGGCAAAGTTCAAGGGATCAGTACGGTAAGCGCGATCACCGAAACGGCCATCGCGGACATAGGGCACGGTGGAAGGCAGCGCGAACGGCGGATTGTTTTCGAATGGGTCGCCTTTACCCGCGCGCACATATACGGGCAGCAAATCGTTCGCCCAATGGAAATCGATGTTCACAATGTGGTCGTACTTGTCGCGGAACGGCGGCTCGAGTTCATACCGCAATCCATAGGTCAGGGTCAGTTTCGGCGAAAGCTTCCAGGTATCCTGCGCGTAGAAGTTCAACGAGAAGCCGCGGTATCCCGCGATGGGTGCACCGGTTTGTCCCTCGGCGACATTAATGTAGCCCAACAGGAAGTCCGCAATCGCGTTCTGAGGTTGCACGCCCGCCGCCGGATCGGCCGTATAGGTGCCGTTAAAAGTAAAACGGCCCCGCGGAACCACGGCTCCAATCTGGTTGTATCTGGTCCGCCGGTCATCGGTGCCGAACCGGAAGGAATGTTTGCCCTTGGTCCAGGCAAAACTGTCAGTCCATTGGAATGTGGTATCTGAGTTCACAAAAGGACAGTCCGAACATTCGCCGACCGTGGAGAGGCCGGCCCCGAACTGAATTACCGGGACGCCCCAATAAGCAGAGATATCGGTCGGAATGCCGCCGATGCCTAACTCGGCAACCACGTTATTCTTGTTTGCCGATCCCTGCTGATTGGCTGCCACAAGACGGCTGACGCCAAACTTAAACTCGTTTACCTTATTGGCGCCCAGAACCAGCACATGCGTGATAACTTCCTGATTCACCTGGACGTTATTGTTGTAGCCAAGGTTCGGAGTCGTCAGGGGAAGATAACCGGCATCGGTGCCGTGACTATACCGAAACTGAAAAGAAGATGCCGCGTTCTGGATGTAATCAATTCGCGCTGTCTGTTGGTCGTTATCGTTGCGCCGTCCCTCGTTGGAAACATAGTTGTTGCTGTAACCGGGTCCGGTAGGCAGCGGAAAGTAGCGCTGATACAAGATCTGGGAAGCTTTCTGTATACGGTTCGCTGGAATAATGTTGCCCGGAAACGGCATTTCGGAAATCAGCTTTCCGGTGGAATCCACCACGCGCGTTAAAGGATCGTAGATTATGGTGCTGTAAGACGAGAAGTTCCCCGTCCGGTCCACAGCGGGCGGCAAACTGAACGTGTTGGTTAACGCTTTCCGCTCGCGCAGCCCTTCATAATCGAAGAAGAAGAAAAGCTTGTTTTTTGCGTTATACAGCTTGGGAATCGATAGCGGTCCCCCTACGGTGCCCCCGAACTGGTTGCGCTTGTAAGGAGGAATCGGCTTGTTCTTGGGATCGAAAAAATTCTTGGCATCCAGATCGGAGTTGCGCAAGAACTCGAAAAGCGCACCATGGTACTCATTGGTTCCGCTCCGTGTCGTGGCGTTCACCTGGCTCAGACCGCGCCCATATTCAACACCATAGGTTCCGCTCTCCACCTTAAACTCCTGCAACGCGTCTACCGAGGGCAGGAAGGCATATGTGTTGAAGTTCGGATCCGTATTCTCCACGCCATCGAGTGAGTAATGGTTGTAGCTGACACGCTGTCCGCTTACATTGAGCGCGAACGAGTTACGCGAACCGCCCATGCGCTGCTGCCCTTGCGAAGAAGCCGGCCCGTTTGTCGTTACTCCCGGTGTTAGTGAAGCGAGCTGCAGATAATTCCGCCCGTTGAGCGGCAACTCCACAATGCGACGGTTTTCAATCACTGTGCCGACAGTTGCGTTCTCCGTCTCGAGCACGGGCGCGCCGCCCGATACTTCCACCGTATCGCTGATGCTGCCGATTTCGAGCGTGAAATCGAGCCGCGCGGCCTGTCCTACTTGCAGTTCGATGTCTTTACGCTCTGCCCGCTTAAAGCCTTTCGCCTCGACGGTCATCGTATAGTTTCCCGGATTCAGACTCGCGAAGCTGTAGATGCCTTCTCCATTGGTGGTTGCTGTACGGGAAGAAGCTGTCCCGATATTTGTAATTGCTACAGTGGCGCCAGCCATCGTGGCCCCCGTCGGATCCGTTACTGTTCCTGTAATATCACCCGTAGGAACCTGCGCAAACGCAGGCAGCGCGAATAGAAGAAGCACGACAGACAAACGATGAAGCATAAGGTTGAGTTGACGCTATCAAGAGCCAGAATAGAAGTCAACGCAATTGAAATCAATCCGAAACATGGGTAACCTATTGCAAAGGGGTTTTATGAAAAAAGTACTAGTCTTGCTCTGGGTGTGCGCTGTCTCGGCCGTGTCGCAGGACGTCACCGGCTCAATTTCCGGCACCGTTCAGGATAGTTCAGGCGGGGCAATTTCGGCTGCCAAAATCACTGTTACCAATACGGACCGCAAGACCGTCTTCAAGACGCTGAACACCGGAGCGAACGGCGAGTATTCCGCCACGCAGTTGCCGGTGGGCACTTACTCCGTAACAGCGGAGTCGTCGGGGTTCAAACGCGCTTCGCGCGTGGATATCCCGTTGAACGTCAACGATAAGCTTACGGTCAACTTCAATATGGAGGTCGGCGCGGTCACAGAAGAAATCAAGGTTGAGGAATCGCCGGTCTCGGTCGAGATGCAGACCGCCGCTGCGCAGAGCCTGATTACCGGCACGCAGGTTCGAGAACTCGCGCTCAATACCCGCAATTACGAGCAACTATTGCAGCTTTCGCCTGGCGTTACATCGAATGTCGGCGACCAGGTTTATATTGGCGTCAGCAATCCCCTTGGCGGATCGAACACCGTTGGTTTTTCCATCAACGGCGCGCGTTCGGCAGCCAACAACTGGACCGTCGATGGAGCCGACAATGTCGATCGCGGCAGCAATCTAACGCTGTTGAATTATCCGAGCGTGGATGCGATCGCGGAATTCAAAGTTCTACGCGGCCAGTACGACCCGGAGTTCGGGCGCGCGCTGGGCGGCCAGATCAACGTAGTCACCAAGAGCGGGAGCAGCGCCTTTCACGGCGATGCCTATGAGTTCTTCCGCAACGATAAACTCGCCGCAAACAACTTCTTCAATAACGCCAACAAAGTGAATCTTGATCCCGTCACCGGCAACGCCCGCGTCCCGCCTCTGCGCTACAACAACTTTGGCTACACTGTCGGCGGCCCGGTTTGGATCCCGAAAGTCTATAACGCCGATCGCAATAAGACGTTCTTCTTCTTCTCGCAGGAGTTTCGCCGCGTGATCACGTATGGCACCACCACAGGCACCACGCCGACCGCGGCTCAGAAAACCGGCCAATTCGCCACACCCGTCTGCGTGTCCTTTTCCGCTGATGGAACGCAGTGCCTGGGCACCTCAAGCCAGATCGCGAATATTAACCCCGTCGCGCAGGCGTACATCAAGGATGTTTTTGCGAAGGCTCCCGATGGCGCTGCTTTCGGCTCCGCCGCCGGTGAGGGCACCCTTACTACCGCGCTTCGCAACCAGGCTTATTCTCGACAGGAACTCGTCAAGATCGACCACAACTTCGGCCAGAAGCTGAACCTCTCCTTCCGCTACATTCAGGACAGCATTCCCACCATTGAGCCCACCGGGCTCTTCACCACGGGCGTGATCTTGCCCGGCGTGGCAACAACCAGCACCAATGCGCCTGGCAAGGGATATGTGATCCGAGCCACCTCTTCGTTTACGCCCAGCCTGATTAACGAATTGGGCTATTCCTACAGCTACGGTGCAATCCTCAGCGTCTCTACCGGGTCTGTGAACTCGGCGCTGTCGCCCGACGTCAAAGTGACGCTGCCGTATGCTTCCACCATCACCCGCATCCCCGGCCTTAGCTTCACGGGCGGCGCTTCCATCGCGGGCTATGGGCCCTACAACGATTACGACCGGAACCACCAGGTTTTCGATAGCTTTACCTGGGTGAAAGGCCGCCACACCCTGAAGTTTGGCGGTATCTACTATCGCTACAACAAACAGGAAAACGCGGGCAGCGGCAACCAGGGCAATTTCGCGTTCTCCGGCGAAGGCACCACTGTGCGCCCTGCCGGCACCAGCGCTTTCGATCAGGCTTTTGCTAACTTCCTGCTTGGCCGCGTTTCCAGCTTCACGCAATCGCAGTACGATCTCACGCCCTCCATACGCTCCAACTCCTTTGAGTTCTACGGCCAGGATCAGTACCGCTTCCGACCGAACCTCACCCTCAGCTATGGCCTGCGTTACTCCCTGTTTTACGCGCCCTACGACGATAACAAGTTCCTCACCAACTTCGACCCAAAGCTCTACGATCCGGCGAAGGCCCCGCAGATCGATGCCGCGGGGAACATCGTTCCGAACACCGGCGATATCTACAACGGCCTGATCATCAACAGTCAGACCAGCACCTTTGGACACGTCTCACCCTTCGGCACTAAGGTTTCGAATTTTGGCAAGAACAATCTCGCTCCTCGCGTCGGCCTCGCGTGGGATCCGTACGGCGATGGCAAGACTTCCATCAGGCTGGGGTACGGGATCTTCTACGATACGCCGCTCTACGGCATTTACGAACAGAATATCTTCGCCAACCCGCCCTTCGTGAACAATCTGACGATCCCGAACACCCAGTTCGCCAACCCCGCCGCGGGCACGCCATCGATCAGTTCCGCGCCCAAGGTGCTGCGCGGCACGCCGTATCAACTCAACACCCCGTACTCGCAGCAGTACAGCTTCGACGTTCAGCGGCAATATGGCCGGGGCTTTGTGCTGGACGTCGGCTATTACGGCCAGAAGGGCACTCATCTGTTAGGCATTCGCGACATCAATGAGATCCCGCTGGGCCTGGCCTATAGCTCCGGCGTCATCGCGCCTAATACTTACGTCACGAGCGCCACCACGCCTCGCCTCAATGCGCTGCGTCCTTACAAGGGTTATAACGCCATTAACGTTCTCGAAACGAATTACAACGATACCTACAATTCCCTGCAGGTGAATGCCGCCAAGCGCTTCACCGGCAATACGCAATTTACTCTTGCCTACACCTGGTCGAAAGGAATGGGCGATACCCAAAGCGATCGCAGCAACGCGCCGCAGAACAGTTACAACGTCGCGGCCGAGCGCGGCCGTCTGGCTATTGACCGGACTCACGTCGCCACCGCAAACTTCGTGGTCGATATCCCTGGTTTCAAGGACCAGAAGGGCTTCTTCGGGAAGGTTCTCGGCGGCTGGGAAGCTTCGGGCATCGCCACGTTTCAAAGCGGTCTCCCGCTCAACGTGAGCTCCAGCCTCGGGAACGATCCCGCCGGTCTGGGCATCATCGGTTCGAGTGCGGCCGGCCCTCGTCCGGATCAGATCTGCAACCCGAATGGCAGCGGTGTCGCTCCGCACTCGCTCACGCAATGGTTCGGAACTCAATGCTTCGCCGAAGTTCCGGTGGGCCAGATCCGCCCGGGCAATGCCGGCCGCGGCACCATTCGCGGACCGGGACTGCAACGCTGGGATACTTCGCTCTTCAAGAACTTCCACCTGCCCATCACGGAGCAGACCCTGATTCAGCTGCGCGGGCGAAGCTTTCAACGTTTTCAATCACACCAACTACAACGCTGTGGGTACTGCCTTGGGCAACGCGCTTTTCGGGCGGGTTACTGCCACGCGCGATCCCCGTATCGTTCAGATTGCGGCGAAGTTTTACTTTTGATTAGCGTTGCGCCCGATACCACTCAAGTGTCAGGCGCAATCCTTCCTCGAAGCTGAAGCGGGGCTCATGGCCGAGCTCCGTTTTGGCCTTCGTCGTATCGGCTTGCGAATCTCTTACATCGCCGGCGCGAGGCGGACCATATTGCGGCGCAATCTCCAAGCCCTCGATTTTCTGCAGCAATGCCCAAGCCTGGTTCAATGTAATCCGCCCGCCGTTCCCGCCGTTATAAACATTGCCTGAAACACCCGGTGCGCGCGCCGCCTTCAGATTCAACGCCACAACATCTTCCACGTAAGTGAAATCGCGTGATTGCTCCCCGTCCCCGTGGATTGTCGGCGCTGATTGATCCAGGATGTGCTTCATAAAAAGCGACAGCACGCCCGAATACATACTCGCCGGGTCCTGCCGCGGTCCGTACACATTGAAGTATCGTAAGCTCACCGTCTCCAGGCCAAAGCAGCCGGAAAAGATCTGCGCGTAATACTCACCCGTCAGCTTCTGCAGCGCATACGGAGACTTCGGCTTGGGCGTCATCGTCTCCACTTTTGGCAGCACCAGCGTGTCCCCGTAGGCCGACGACGATGCCGCGTACACCACCCGGCGCACTTTCGCCTCTGCGGCTGCCCGAAGCACGTTAAACGTGCCATCGATATTCGCCTCATGCGAAGGAACCGGGTCTTGAATCGACCGCGGAACGCTGGGAATGGCGGCCTCATGGAACACCACGTCGGCATCGCGCATCAACGGCGCGATCTCCGCAAAGTTCCGGATGTCCGCGCGATGCAGTTCCACCGCCGGACCGCGAACCTCATCCAGATTCCGCTCATGTCCGCTCAGCAGGTTATCGATCGCGATGACTTTGCCCGCGCCCTCCCGCAGCAATCCCCTGACAATCGCGGAACCGATGAACCCAGCTCCGCCCGTAACGACGTATTTACTCATGCTCTTGTAAGTAGTGCAGGGAAGCACGCGCAATCTCAGCCGCGCTCGGCTTGAAATCGAAGACTTCGAGCGACACCCACCCGCGGTAATCCAGTTCCGTCAGTTTCCGCAGCAGCGCCCCAAAGTCATAGGAGCCGGTTCCTGGATATCGCCCGTCCATCTCATTCACATGAACGTGCCGAATCACTGGTAGATACCGCTCCAATAGCTCTAGGTGCGAGGCAGTCTCATCCTCCGCATTATGAACGTCGAACATGGTGCGGATCGCCGGACTGCCGATCTCGTCTACGATTGCCGCGGCTTCCTCCAGCGACTGCACAACATCCGACTGCGATTGCGGCAAGGCTTCCACCAGCACCGTCACTCCCCGGTCGTGAGCCTGAGAAGAAATTTCCCGCAACCCTGTCACGTAATTTCGTGTGGCTTCCGCGCGGGAAGCGCCGGCGGTTGTGGACCGCTGCTTTGGAGACCCAAAAACCATCACGCCGCCCTCTCCTAAATCCGCGCAAAGATCGATCAACTCCCGAATGTGACGCCATCCGCGCGCTCTAATATCGGCATCGGGAGTAGTGACGTGCAGTCCGGCGGGGCTGACCATCAGCCAGTGTAGCCCGACGAAGGCGATTCCTTCGCCACGCATGGTCTCGCGCAATTCCGTACGGCGCGCTGGAGTGATTTCAAGCGGCGCAGGTGCCAGAGTAAACGGCGCGATCTCAATACCCTGGTACCCTGCTTCGCGCATGGTCCGGCAAGTTTCCTCGAAAGGCGTGTCGCCGAAAGCTTCGTTGCACATCGCATGGCGGTAACTTGGGTTCATGAACGGTTTTAGTCTAATATACTCATGAACCTGATTCTGGCTCTCCTGCTCCAGATGGATGAAGTGGGAAAGAAGCCCAAAATACACACCCCAGGGACTGAAGGTGATTTTTCCCGCATCATGATCGTGATTTTTATTGCGACGCTGGCGGTCGCTGCCACCTGTGCGATATATATGGTGCTCCGCGGAGCTGGCGGAGCAAACAAAGCGCACAACGAAAAACACCAGACAGATGACAAATAGAATCTTGATCCTCAGCACGGCGATAACGGCCGCCGTTTTCGCACAAGCCGTCCCACAGGACTGGCCCAACCTGGCGCGCTATGCGCAACAGAACGCTTCGGTACAACCACCCAGCGCCACCGAAGACCGCGTGGTCTTCATGGGCGATTCCATCACCGATGGCTGGAACAAGAAAGAAGGCCGGTTCTTTCCCGGCAAGCCTTATATCGATCGCGGAATCAGTGGACAAACCACGCCGCAGATGCTCATCCGCTTCCGTCCGGACGTCATCGCTTTGAAGCCCAAAGTAGTGGTGATTCTGGCGGGCACGAACGACCTCGCGGGCAACACGGGGCCGATGACGGTACAGGCTACCGAAGACAATTTGCAATCGATGGCGGAATTGGCGAAAGCGAACGGCATTCGCGTGGTGCTTTCTTCCATCATGCCCGTGTGCGATTACCACAAGCCGCAGACTGAAAAGCGGCCGCCCGCAAAGATCATCGAGATCAATGACTGGATGAAGACTTACGCCGCGAAGAACGGCTTCACCTATCTCGACTACTACACCGCCCATGCTCGATGACAAAGATATGCTGAAGGCAGAACTCACCGCGGATGGGCTTCATCCGAACGATGCAGGTTACGCCATAATGGCGCCGCTCGCGCAAAAAGCAATCGACGAAGCACTGAAACGCTAACTAGCCCCGGCCCCCGGGCCGGTGAACTGAATCCCTTCCATGCCGAAGATCTTACCGCTCCGCACCCTCCTGCTTTTCGTCTTCGCTTGCGCCGCGGTCCTTGCCCAAAACTCTGGGAGCGCCACGCTCCAAGGCATTGTTAAGGACAAATCCGGCGCGCACATTCCAAACGCCAGAATCAGCGCCACTCATATCGATACCGGCATTACCGCCGAGACGAAGTCAAACAACGATGGTCTCTTCGTCTTTCCGCCGGCCCAAATTGGCGTCTATCTGGTGCATTGCGAAGCCGCTGGAATGAAAGTCTGGGAGCAGAAGGTTCTGCTTGAAACCGGTGCCACAGTGGCCGTTGAAGCTCTGCTCTCCCCGGGTGACCTGAGCCAGACCGTCACCGTCGGCGCCGAAATTCCCATGGTCACAACCACGGAGCCTACGGATGCGACTACTCTTGATCAACAGCGCATCAAGAATCTTGCCATCAACGGGCGAGACCTCAACACCCTCATTCAAGATGTCACCCCCGGAGTGGAATATGGCGGCAACGTGAACGACGGAGCGCGCGTAGGCGGATTGATGGCCTATGCCGCCACCTACTCGCAGGATGGAGCGTCCTCGAATAATCGCGAATTTGGGGGCTCCACAGGCTTACAGGGGTTGGAGTCCATCGGTGAGGTGCGGATTGAAACCAGCACCGGCAATGCCAAGTCTTCTAGTCCTGCTTCCATCATCATCAGCACGCGGAGCGGCACTAACCGATACACAACATCGCTTTATGAAACGGCCCGCAATAACTGCTGCGGCGTTGCGAAGCATCGCCAGGACATCAATCCGAATGGCACACCCTTCAAGCTTCCCAAGCTGATCCGCAACGAATACGGCGGCTCCTTCGGCGGCCCCATCGTTCGCAATCGGACCTTCTTCTTTTTCTCCCGAGAGCAGGTGGCGCTTCGCCAGGGTCTAACCTATTCGTTCTCCGTTCCCACCGTAGCTCAGCGCCGCGGCGACTTTTCCGGGCTGGAAACAAACACCGGCTTGCCGATTACTATTTACGATCCCGCTTCGGGGCAAATTCAGATGCTGGCACGAGGTCCCGTCACCATTCGCACGCCCTTCCCGAACAACGTAATTCCGCCCAGCCGTGAAAGCCCGCTGGCAAAGTATCTATACGGCATCACGCCCCTTCCCTCCGACATTACCGAGCCCAATATCGCCCCAAACCTGAAGTACGCTGTCGCCAACAGCAGTCTTCCGAACGCGAACGACAACCCAACCACAATCCGGGTTGATCACCGCTTGGGCAGCAAAGACAACTTCTTCGCGAAAGCAAACTGGGATACGCGCCTTTCTTATTTTTTAGGCACCACAAGCTTGAGCAACTTCTACGTGCCCACCAGCGGTGGCGAATCAAACATCACCTACCTGCCTATGCAGGCCTGGTCTGGCGCGCTTAGCGAAACGCACGTCTTCAGCTCCACGTTCTTCGTCGAAACACTTCTCAACAAAACGTGGCAGACCACCAAGACGATCAACGGAGCGCCGGGGATGCAGAAGGATTGGGCCTCTACGCTTGGTTTGCCGAACCCTTACGGACAGATTGGATGGCCCAACGTCCAAAACGTCGGTACGAATTTCACGCAGTACATCGAGGGCGATAATCGCCGCTTCCTCAGCAGCGCTGTCGCGAACTTGCAGCAGAACTATTCGTGGATCAAGAATAATCACACGATCGCGTTCGGCGGCGGGTTCCATGACGAGATCGAGCGCCTACAACCGGACCAGGGCAATATTTCCGGCAGTGTCTCCTTCAACAGTCTTGCTACCGCGCTTGAAAGCACAACGGCCGGCTCCACCGCGGCGCCTTCGGCGGTGGGAAACACGGGCTTCGATGCCGCGAATTTTTTCTTAGGAGACGCAGCGACTTACAGCGTCTATCTTTCGCGCGGGATCATGAAGATCGGCCAGCGCAACGGCTTTCTGTACGCCCAAGATAACTGGCGCGTCAATGGACGCCTGACGCTTACCCCCGGTCTCCGCTGGGACATCAACCCTGCGTGGAAAGACTATAACCACTTGCTGAACACATTCGATGTGGCGAACCATGCGGTGGTGCTTCCTGAATCGCTCGACTACTACATTGAGCACGGCTCCACGACAGCGCAGGTCATCAGCAACTTTCAGCGCGTCAACGTGAAATTTGAAACCGCCAAGCAGTACGGAGTCTCCGATAACTTTTTCTCTAGCAACATGAAGGATTTCGGGCCCCGCATGGGTGTCGCGTACCGCTTCCTCGATGGCCGGAAAGCCTTCGTCCTGCGCGGCGGTTACGGACTCTATATTGCGGGCCTGCCGATCCGTACGCTGCTCGCCCAGTTTTCGGGCGAACTGCCCTTCAAGGCCACATTTCAATACAACCCCAACAACGCCGCCTACAGTCCCGATGGCAACGCCAACTATCTCCTTACTCATCCTTCAAGCCTGATCGCGGGTGCTAACACGGCGAATGTCGTCGACATCACGAACCCGAACACGCTGGGCGTTGGCCAGAGTATTACCGCTATGTCGCTCAATCTGCCCAGCACGAAGATTCAGGAATGGAACGCGGAGATCGAAAAGCAGTTGACGGATACCATGGTGCTGCGCCTGAAGTACAACGGCAAGCACGGCTCCAAACTGGATCAGTTGGACAACATCAATCCGCAGCAGAGCGATTATCTTTATTACAGTTCTACGTTGACACCCGCGCCCACAGGAACGCTCGCCTCCGTCGCCCGCCGTTCCTACGATCAATCGGCCTACACCAACGTGAACTTCCTTTCGAAGACCGGTCTCAGCAACGCCACGCTGCTGGTGGCCGAGTTCGAGCGGCGGTTTAGCCGTGGTCTGCAGTTCCAGGCTTTCTACACAATGACGAACGCTTTCCGGTTAGCCGGCAACTCCTTCCGCGATGGCCCGGGCACCACGCCCGATCAGTTCGCGCCCGGCGCCGTCCCCACCAACTTCAGCGCGCTCAACCGCTTTCTGAATTACACGCGCGACAAAGACGTCCCGAAGCACCGCGTTCGCTGGAACTGGATTTACGAGCTTCCCCTTGGCCGCCACTCTTCGAAGTTGGTGAAGGGCGCCATCGGCGGGTGGACGCTTACAGGCAGCGGCACCATCGTCAGTACCTGGTTCGCGCTTGACGCGGCCGATTGGAACTTCACCGGCGCTCCAGTTGAAGTTTACGGAACGAAGTACCCCATTCTCGATTGCACCGGTACCCCTGCCAGCGCGAAGACTTCCGCCGAAGCGCGCTGCTACTCCGGCTATTACTACTGGAATGGATATCTCTCCCCGAACCGCATCAATAGCCACAATGCCAACGGCATTCCGAACGGCTATGAAGGTATTCCTGCGAATCTGAAGCCGGCCGTGACTCCTCTGATCCCCTACGGAACTCCTGGCGCGGCGACCGGCGACTATGACACCAACGTGGTCTACATTCCTCTCAGTAACGGAGTTCGGCAGCGCGTCACGGCGGACAACGGCCTGAACCCGTTCCGCAATCAATACCGCTTAGGCCCCTTTAATTGGGAGATGGATGCCTCGCTCCGCAAGACGTTCCGCTTTACCGAGCGCGCCCATCTTCGCGTCGCCCTCGATGTCTTCAACGTGTTGAACAACCAAGGCCTAAACGCGCCGGGAACGAATGGAGTTGTTACGCTGCAGAATTCCTTCAACCCTTTCGGATTCCAGCCGCGCCAGGCACAAGGCAGTTTCCGCTTGGAGTTCTAACCGGCCAAGCTTAGAACCTCACGCGCAAGGAAAGCTGCACGCGGCGCGGGGGCCGGTTCGCGGTCGGTAGATCGAAAAGGGGGTTCACCTGTTTCCCGGTTGCATCAAACTTTAGCGTCGTGTCGTAGGTTGAGAATTGCGTGTGGTTGAACGTGTTGTAGGTCTCGAAGCGGAACTGCGCATTCACGCGGCCGCCTTCGGTGAACTTGACGGTGCGGTACAGCGAAATGTCCCAGTTGGCAATACCCGGGCCGGTTAGCGTATTCTTGCCCAGGTTGCCGATGGAGTACGGGGGGCCCTGCGCGGGCGTTGCGAACCGCTGGTTCAGCGGCGCGTTTGGATCAAGCACCTGCACGCGCGCCGTCTCCGACGTAGAGCCAGTCGGCGTCGGGAGGGAATTGATCAGGCTGTACGTCGGAGTAAAAGGGGCCCCGCTGCTGGCACGTGTGACACCGGAGATTTCCCATCCATCGGCAAGCGCATGCGCAGCCCGCAAACGCACGGCCCGCGTCAGCCGCGGAATCGCGTAGTAGTAACTGGCGGAGAAAGTCTGGCTTCTGTCGAATCCAGCACGCCCGTAGTTGCGCGAACGTGGACTCACGAACGCATCCACCTGGTTGCTGTACGCGTCCGCTTCATCGAGCACCTTGCTGAATGTATAAGACAGGTTCACCGTCATTCGCGAACCGAAGCGGTGTGCAAAACTGCTAAGCAGTCCATGGAAGTTTGAGGTTCCCGCGAATTCATACAAGAGCACATCGCCCGCGCCCTGGAAAGGACGCAGAAAGTTTGGGGCGAGCACAGTGTTGGTTGTGGTCGGATCCAGGTTCCGGGGATTCTGTCCAAGGAAATTCGAGCCGAGCGGCACCGGGTTGATGTTTCTCTGCCAGAGCAAATGGCGGCCCATGGACCCCGTATAACCCACCGAAATCACATCCGATCGAGAAATCTGCCTCTGAAAATCCAGGCTGAAATTGTATACAGCTTGCTGATGTCCTTTGCCCGCCAGCGAGGTGACGCTTCCGTTCGGAGAAAGTAACCCTGAGCTTGCGCTCGCGGCGATATCGGCGAACGTTCCGTAATATTGCGTCGGCGTGAAGATGAGCGGGGGATTCCCAATCTGCCCCATTATGGGATTTCCTTCGATGCGGTCGAAGTACATGCCCGCGCCGCCGCGAAGCGCGGTCCGCTGGTCGCCGATTGGATCCCATGCGAAGCCAAAGCGCGGCGCCACGTCAAGCGGCGCAACCGTGTAAAGACCACGGGGAGTGCCGTTCTTGCCCGCCACCAACTCTCCATTCGCAGGGTTACCAACGCCCGGAACGAACGAACCCACTAAGCCGAACGGGTAGGTCTGTCCCGTCAACGGATCCTGCGCTACCTTCACGCCGTTGACCGTGGCCGGACGCAGCAGCACCGCCGCGTTTTTCGAATCAAAGGCCGCAGCGCTGAAAGATGCCAAGTGGTTAGTTGCCTCATACTGGGGCGGATCGTGATAAAAGCGGACCCCCAAGTCGAGTGAGAGACGGCTGCTTACGCGCCAACTGTCCTGAAAATAGATCTCCAAATTGGTGAATAGGAAATTCCCTTTCGGTCTGGCGGTAGCTTCGGCATAAGTATCGAAGTTACCCAACAGCGCGTTCGAATAAGCGTTGTTCGAATCGTTCGGATTGTTCCCGTCAGTATTGAAATTCAGGCTGCCGCGCGTCAGAGGGCTGGCGTCTTGCAACTTTTGCGTATGTTCGTAATACAGGCCTGCTTTCAGAGTGTGCTTGCCCAGGATCTTGCTTACGTTGTCCGTGACGCTATAAATAGTGTTCTGGTTGAAGTACGGAACGCCATCGTTTAGAGACGGGTTGGCCGCGTTCTGGACGCTGCTAAACAACATATCGGGAATGATGTTCAGCGGATTGAGCGAAGGGTTGCGCTGCGGAATATTCACGCCCAACTTCGTACGGTCCACCTTGCTCACATCGAGCGGTGTGAATGTCAGCGTGTTCTGGCTTACGGCGACAGAGACTTCATTAAAGAGCGTTGGAGTAATAACGTTGGTGGAGTGCAGCGTAGCGAGTTTGCCGGGCTGCTGAAATACGATTGGCGTCAGAGGAAAGTTCACCGAGCCCGTAACCCAGGTCGTGTAAGGCGTGTTCTGGCTATCCACGTTGTTGCTCGCGCTCACATAAATCTGCCAATTGTCCTTCGGCGCAAAATCCACGCGAACCGTTTCCGTGCGCCGCGGGTAAGCGCCGGTGGCGGATGAATAATAGTTGTAATTGCAGACTCGCGTGGGGTTCGGGTCCACATAGTTCGGCAGAGGAAAGATATTCAAGATCGCCTGGCCCGTTGCCGTAAGCCGTGAAGGGGGAATCAAGTTTCCCGGAAACGCAGCTTTGCCATTCGTTGGATCCTTAATCGTAATCGGGCTGCAGTTGGTGTTGTACGATTTCGAAAAATCGCCCTGGCGTTCGAGCGCGGTTGGCACGGTAACTGTCTTGATGCCGTATTGCACCACCTGCCGCTGAAACTCCTGGTTTGCGAAGAAGAAGATCTTGTTCCGGAGCCTCCAACTTCGCGGCAGAGTCACCGGCCCTCCCACACTCCAATTTGCGATGTTGTAGCGGTACTCCGTGCGCGGCTTGCCCGCAATGTTGTTGAAATAATCGTTTGCGTTTAAGTCTTCATTTCGAAAAAACCAACCGAGCGTGCCGTGATACTGACGCGTTCCACCTTTCGTGATGATGCTGATGGAACTCGGGTTGCGTCCCGATTCGGCCGAGTAAGCCGACATCAGCACCTTCACCTCCGCAATGGAATCCATCGACGGCATGGAATGCACGCTGCCGTTCGAACCGGTATCGAGGTTCGTCACCCCGTCGATGGTCATGTTCTTCGAATCGTTTCGGCCGCCCAGGATATAGATGTTGCCGATGCTTCCCGGACCCGGCGCGTCGCGTCCATCGCTGGTGTCCACCACGCCCGGCATCAGACTGATGGCGTCGAACACATCGCGGCCGCGAAGCGCCAGATGGTCAAGCTGTGTGCTGTCGAGTGAGCCGGCACGCTCTCCCGAGGCAAGGTTGATCGCAACTGCCTCCGCGGCGATGGTAACCGAATCGGAGGTCTGCCCCAATTGCAAATGAATTGCGCTCAGCAGTCGCTGTTCGCTTGAATCGAGCTGGATGCCGGTTTCCCGGTAGCCGCGAAAGCCGGGCGCCTCGATGGCTAAGGTAAAGGTTGCCGCCGTCAGATCAGGGAAGGAAAACAGGCCTTCCTTGTTGGTGGTAGTAGTTCGGACGAAGCCGTTTCCCTCGCCGGTGAGCGTGACGGAAACACCGGGTAGCACCGCTCCCGAAGAATCCTGAACAGTCCCCGATAAGCCGCTCGAAGTACTCTGCGCGGCCAGCAAAGCCGGCACAAAGAGCATGAAAAGCAGACGTGGCAAATCGACCCCCCTCTTGATTACCTAACAGGAATGAAGCGAGTATATTTCAGAGCTTTCCCAATAGCAATGCTAAAAGCGCCATCCGGCGCGGGACCTCTTCGAGCACGATACTTTCGTTGGGCGCATGCGCTCCCTCTCCGACGCACCCAAGGCCATCAAGCGTCGGCACGCCCAGCGCTGCCGTGAAGTTCCCATCCGACCCGCCGCCCGTTAACGATTCCTCCACCGTGAATCCTAAATCCGAAGCAGCTTCAGAAGCCAGCCGGAACAAGCGCTCGCCACCCGGCGATCTTTCCATCGGCGGACGATTCAACCCGCCGCTCACCCTGACAGAACAGCGCGGATCAATCTGGCGCAAGGCCCGGAACCGCTCCTCCAATTCCACTGAATCTGCCAGGCGGACCACGCGATAATCCACCTCCGCCCAAGCCTCTGCCGCGATCACATTGCTTCGCGTGCCCCCGCCGATCACACCCGGATTCACCGTAATGCCCCGCTTCAGGTCTGTCCACTGCGCAATCTGCCCGATATGCCTCGCAAGCTCGACCACCGCGCTTGCGCCATGCTCGAAATCCACGCCGGCGTGGGATGCCCGCCCCGTAATTTCGATCCGAAACCCGCCCACGCCTTTGCGCTCGGTTTTCAGCTTGCCGGTAAGCCCCGTTCCCGGCTCCAGCACCAGCGCCGCCTCGCTCTCCCTCGCGTTTCGCTCCGTAAGCGATCGCGAAGAAGGGCTTCCTACCTCTTCATCGGAGTTCACCTGGAGCAGCACGCGCCCGGGCAGCGGAAGCCCCAATTCTTTGGCGGCGCGCATCGCGAACAAAAACAGCGCAATACCGCCTTTGATGTCGAGCACTCCCGGACCCCATAAGCGTCCGCCGGCATGGCGGAACGGCATTGACCGCAGTGTGCCCATGGGCCAAACCGTGTCGCTGTGGGCCAGCACTAAGATTTGCCTGCCGGTCTTCCCCCAACGGCAGAGCAGATGGCCTCCTTCCACACGTTCGACCGGAGCGTATTCAGCGAGCAGATCGCCAAAGTGCGCCAAAGCCGCTTCGTCGCCGCTCGGCGATTCACACTCCACCATGCGCTTCAGCACGTCCGTAAAGTCGTCTAATTGCCTTTCCGCCCAAGCCAGTACAGGATGCATCGGTTGTTATAATACGTGGGTTCCATGCCAATTTTGAACATCGATGAGATCCGGCACATTCTGCCGCATCGCTACCCGATGCTGCTTGTCGACCGCATCTTAGAGATGGACACCGAGCGCATTCTGGGTGTGAAAAACGTGACCGCGAACGAGCCGTTTTTCGGGGGCCATTTCCCGGATTTTCCCGTGATGCCCGGAGTTCTGATCATCGAAGCGATGGCGCAAACCGCTGGAGTGCAAGTGCTGGGCAACATTCCCGATCGTGAAAACTATCTGGTTTTCCTGGTGTCTATCGATCACGCGCGCTTTCGGAAACCGGTCCGCCCCGGCGATCAATTGCTGATGGAACTTACGGTTCTAAAACGCAAGGGCACGGTGGCGAAGATGGCTGGGCGCGCCACGGTGAATGGAGTCCTGGTAGCCGAAGCTGAGGTGATGTGCAAGCTCGAACGCAAGGAAGCGCAGCTCTGATCCATACTGCGGGGATCCACAAGACGGCTTTAATCGATCCCGCAGCGCGCATCTCCCCTGATGCGGAAATCGGTCCGTACTGTGTCATTGGGCCCGAGGTGGAAATCGGTGCCGGCACGCGCCTGATGGCGAACATCTACGCTGAAGGGCCCACCTGGATTGGGGAAGGGAACACGTTCTATCCTTATTCCACAATCGGCGTTGCTTCGCAGGACAAGAAATATCGCGGCGAACGCGCCGAAACCCGAATGGGCAACGGCAACACGGTTCGCGAGTTTGTCACCATTCATCGCGGTACGGAAGGCGGCGGTTCACTCACCAGGATCGGCGACCGCAATCTGTTTATGGCCTACGTCCATATCGCGCACGATTGCGTGGTGGGCAGTGATACTGTTCTCGCTAATGCGGTCACGCTTGCCGGCCATGTGGAAGTTCACGATTCTGTCTCAATCGGGGCTTTTAGCGGGGTGCACCAGTTCTGCCGCGTTGGACGCCAGGCCTTCATCGGGGGTTATAGCGTAGTGACGCAGGATGTAATGCCGTTCTCCACCACGGTTGCGGACCGGGAGATTGCGGTCTATGGCGCCAATCGCGTGGGGTTGGAGCGGCGTGGCGTTGCCGGAGACACCATTGAATTGCTGCAAACCGCGTTTCGTCTTCTCACCCGAGCTGGTTTGAATACCACGCAGGCAGTCCTAAGAATTACGGAAGAAATACCTCAGGTCCCGGAGATAGTAGAATTGCTCGATTTCATAGCGGTCTCGAAACGCGGCGTAATCAAATAGCAGCCTCCAGGGCCCGATAATATTTGTAGTACCTCTACTAAAGTGTTTAGTACGAGCTGATTCCGAAATTGCATCTGTTTTCACGAATTACTGGGAATTCTTTTATTAAATTGCGATGATCGATTTGTGATCGACATTACAAATATGAAGTTTAACCACCTGGCAACAATGTTTGCCCTCTGCGGGCTCGCCACTTCGGCGCAAGCGTCCAACCTGGTACAGAACGGTTCTTTTGAACAGACATCTCTTTCGAATTCCGGCCAGATCAGTACCATCAACGTATCGAACTGGTCGACCAATTCTTATTCTTTTCTTGTCTTTCCCGGAACCAGCTCCACGAACATCGGGAATGGCGTCACCTTGTATCCTCCGGCGGGTAAGACCTCAATCCCTAACAGCCCGAACGGGGGCAACTTCGTTGCCGCGGACGGCCTATATTTGAACACTCCGATTACCCAGACAATTAACAATCTGGTTACCGGGTCCGCTTACACCTTGACGTTTTACCAGGCCGCTTCTCAACAGCAGGGATATAGCGGCGACTACGGAGACAACTTCACGGTCATGCTCGGCGCACAGACCAGACTCTCTGAAGTGATGAGTAATCCGAGCGGTGGTTACACTGCATGGAAATTGCAGACGCTTCAATTTACCGCCACTGCAACGCAGGAAGTACTAAGCTTTTTGGCCGTGGGCGCTGCCCAGAATGGCGCAAGCCCAACCGGCGGACCCGCTTTCGTCCTGCTGGATGGCGTCTCGCTCACGCAAACTCCGGAGCCCGCGACCGTCTGGATGATCGGCGGCGCAATGCTCGCCCTTTCCGCAGGCGTGCGAAAATTCCGTGCAAGAAAAAATCCATAATCCGGTACTTCTTGCATAATGAGCAATTTGCCCGCTTTCGCGGCCGATTTTGTGCGCCTGTGCATTTGGCTAACGGTTCTGCTTGCCATCTTTGTGCCTTTGGAAAGACTCTTCGCGGTTCACCCGCAAAGAGTCTTTCGCCGTGAGTTCTTTACTGACCTGATCTATTACTTCCTGAGCAGCCTGTTGCCGAAGATGCTGCTTATCTTTCCCATGGCGGCCATCGGCTGGCTACTTCACGGAATCCTTCCCATGGCCCTTCACGAGTGGGTGGCCGACCTTCCGTTCGGGGCGCGCCTGGCCGCGGCTCTTGTTGTGGGCGAGGTGGGTTTCTATTGGGGCCATCGGTGGACTCACGAAATTCCCTTCCTCTGGCGCTTCCACTCCGTCCATCACAGCGCCGAGGAGATGGATTGGCTGGTAAACACGCACTCGCACCCGCTCGACATGGTATTCACACGTCTCTGCGGCTTCATCCCGATGTATGTGCTCGGCCTCGCGCAGCCGGTTGCCAACACTCTTGACGCCGTACCGCTCCTCTTTCTTCTAATCGGGACCATCTGGGGATTCTTCATTCACTCCAATATTTCCTGGAAATTGGGTCCTCTCGGATGGCTGATTTCGACACCCGCGTTTCACCATTGGCATCACACCTTCGATGGCCCCATCAATAAGAATTACGCCTCCATGCTTCCCTGGATGGACCGGATCTTTGGGACCTACCATTCCGGCAACAACCAATGGCCCGCGCGTTACGGCGTAGAGAATCGCCGCACGGGCGGCATCGCTGGACAACTGCTAGAACCGATGCTTCCCGCTCCTCCCGCTCCTCCGCCCCACAACGCCGTCTAGGCAATGCCAAGATAGGGGGAAGTGAAATACGGCATTATCGCCGGCAACGGCCGCTTTCCCGTTCTTGCTTTGGAAACCGCCCGTGCCCTGGGGGACGAAGCCGTGGTCATCGCCATCCGCGAAGAAGCATCGCCTGAATTGGAGCGCCTCGCCCCCAAGTTCCACTGGGTTTCGTTGGGACAACTCAGCCGGCTCATCGAAATCTGCCACGAAGAAGGCATCACGCAAGTGATGATGGCGGGGCAGGTGAAACACGCCAAAATCTTCAGCGGCATTAAGCCGGATTGGCGCCTGTTTCAGCTTCTGGCCGCGCTGCCCAGCAAGAATACCGATGGCTTGATCGGAGCGGTGGCGAAAGTACTACAGTCGGAAGGGATCGAACTTGTCGATTCGACGAAGCTTTTGAAACCGCTGCTCGCCCCGCCCGGCAACTTGACCCGCCGCGCGCCCGATGCCGAGGAGCGGCGGCACATCGCCTATGGCCGCGAAATCGCGGGCGCTCTCGCCGGGTTCGACCTGGGACAGAGCGTGGCCGTCGCCGACCGCGCCTGCGTTGCGCTTGAAGCAATGGAAGGCACCGACGCAATGCTCCGGCGCGCCGCCACGCTGACCAATGGCAAGCCGATCACACTGATCAAATCTTCCACGCGAAGAGGTCATCTTCTCTTCGATGTTCCGGTGCTGGGCCTCACCACTATAGAAGTCATGCGCGAAACTAACACCACCGCCGCCGCAATCGACCCGGGCCGTACGCTGCTCCTGGATCGTACCGAACTCTTGCAAGCCGCCAACAATGCCAATATCGCCATCGTTGCCTAAGCTCCGCGTCGCCGTCATCGGCGCCGGGCAGTTCGGACAGAATCACATCCGTGTTGTCAAAGAATCTCCGGATGCTGAACTGGTAGCAATCGTCGATCCCGATCCCTCGCGCGCCAGCATCTCTACAATTGAGGGCCTCTCCGCGGATGCCGCCATCGTCTCCGCCCCTACCTCCCTGCATCGGGAACTCGGCTGCGCTCTGATGGAGCAGGGCATTGATGTCCTGATTGAAAAGCCTATCGCTCCCGACCTCGCCTCCGCGGATGCGCTCATAGAAACGGCCGCCCGCACAAATCGGATCCTACAAGTAGGGCATCTGGAGCGCTTCAATCCCGCCGTTCTCTCGCTCGAAGCAGCCGCAACCGTCCCGCTCTTCTTCGAAATTCACCGCATGAGCGTTTTCAGTCCGCGCAGTCTGGACGTGGATGTCGTGCTGGACCTGATGATTCACGATCTCGATATCGTGCTTGCGCTTGTAAAGTCACCGCTCGATCAAGTGCAAGCAGCCGGTGTCCAGATTCTTTCCGCAAAAGCCGATATCGCCAACGTACGCCTGCAATTTGAAGACGGATGTATCGCGAACCTCACGGCCAGCCGCGTGTCCACCGAAAAGGTTCGCAAACTGCGTCTGTTTCAACCGAACCAGTACCTCTCGCTTGATTATGCGCGTCAGGATTTAGCGATTTTCACGGTCGGCGAGAACCAGCAGA
This sequence comes from Bryobacterales bacterium, assembly GCA_963795835.1. Taxonomy (GTDB): domain Bacteria; phylum Acidobacteriota; class Terriglobia; order Bryobacterales; family Bryobacteraceae; genus JALYXI01. Next base: position 441,053 of record CAWCJC010000008.1, read on the forward strand.
TAGGGTTCAGGCAGGCGGCAATTATGAAAGCCGAGCCGCTGCAAGCCCAATTCGCGGCCTTCGTCGAAAGCGTGCGAACTCGCCAGACTCCGAAACTGGACGGCATAATCGCGCGTCGAACCTTAGAACTGGCGCTTACAATTACAGAGAAGATACAGACCCATGCCGAGTTGGTGAAACGAACGCTTCACGCTCGATAAACAAAGCTCAATGGACAAAAAATTCAACCGCGCCGCAATTGCCGGTTCGGCCCTGTTTCATCTCTGCATTTTGTTCTGGCTCGGCACGATAAAGCAAAGCCCGATGCCGCCCCCGGACCAAGCGACGGAGCGCAAACGCACCATCACGCACCTTGTCGATCCGCCCACCGCACTCACCCAGCGGGCCCGGAACAAAGCACCTCTGAGTAAAGAACTATTCGCCGAAGCCATCCTTCCGCGCCCCCAGGTCCGTAAGCCGGCTCCGCCGCCCTCGCCCACTCCCGCGCGCGAAGCGGCTAAGCCACAAGCCATTCCTGAGCCGCCGCGAATTCAAATTGCCACCGCCGAAAAAGCGCCAATCCCGCAAGCTACGCCCCCTCCGCCGCCTCAAGTAGAAAAGCCCAAGCTTACTTTTGAGAACGTGCAGCAGCCGCCCGCGCCCGTCGCGAAGACGAATGCTAACCCCGCGCTCGCTTCGCAGAACCCCATTCAGGAAGCGATTCGCAATGTTGCGCGCACGGGTGCTTCCGGTTCGCAAGCCGTGGGCGACGCTTCGGCCGAAGCCGACAACACCGGCCCAGGTTTGAACCTGCCGCCTTCCGCTGGACGCCCCCGATCTTCCCTGGAATTGAAGAGCGATCCCATGGGAGTGGATTTCAAGCCGTACCTGGTGCGCGTGCTTGCGACGGTGCGCCGGAATTGGTTCGCCATTTATCCGGAAGCGGCCCGCTTGGGCCAGCGCGGTCGCGTGCTCGTCGAGTTTGCCGTGGCCCCGGATGGCACGATCACCAAGGTTGTCTTTTCACAACAATCAGGGTCCCGGCCCCTCGATGAGGCGGCGGTGGCCGCGCTAAGCGCCTCGAATCGCCTACCGCCTTTGCCCGCCGACTTCAAAGGGAGTCGCGTGGTGCTTCAGTTCACTTTTTCCTACAATATGGCTGTCCGGTGAAGTTTTGGGTCGCAATGGCCACGTATGCAATCGTGGCCGTGGTCGCTACATTTTGGATCGAAGGGACATTGCGTACGGCGGTCTGGATTCTGATGGGCGGATTGGCTTTAAAGACTTTGGTCGCCACCCGAATCGGCCAATGAGGATGTTACATATAAGCAGGGACTTCGATTCCCAGCAGCGCCAAGGTGCGCTCGAGTTCGACGCGAAAGAATTCCGTCATCCAGAGCAGGAATGTTTTTTTCTCCGGATCGCTTTCACTCAGGATCGGGTACTGGTGGTAGAAAACGTTGAACGCCTGAGCGAGTTGAAACGCGTAGCGGGCTAACTGAGCAGGCTCACCTGCGGCGACAGAACGTTCCAGAACCAAATCGCTCTTGGAAGTCTGCAGCAACACTTGCCAAAAATCTTCCGCTTCCAACTGCCGGGCCAGTTCTGTGGCGGTAAGCTCGGCCGCAAAATCCGGCAGCCGTTCGCCGCGTTCTTCCAGCTTGCGGCGAATATTGCGGGCACGCACGGCCGCGTATTGTACGTAGGGTCCGGTCTCGCCCTCAAAACTCAGGGCTTCCTGAAAGTCGAATGCGATCACCGTGGGCCGCGTGAACTTCAGCAGGAAATAGCGAAGCGCGCCGGTCGCGATTTGCCGCGCTACTTGTTTACGCTCTTCAGGCGCGCTCTCCGCGTGGCGAGACTCCACTTCGTGCAGCATTGTCGCGATGAGCCGATCGATCAAATCGTCGGCCTTCACGCCGACTCCCTTGCGCCCGGAGACTTCGATGTACGGCTTCTTGCGATCTTCTTCCGAAAGTTCAAGCCCCATTTCGACCGAGCAGCGCGGCGACAGTGCCACCATCTCGTACGAGAAGTGAATGGATGCTTCGGCCTGTTGCGTTGCTCCCAGGGCCTTCAGGCCTGCGACTACCACGTCCTGCAGGTAACTCTGACGCACATCGATCACGTTGTAAACACGATCCGCCGCGCCGAACCGCGGGCTGCCCTTCGACTCCTGGGCCGACGACACCCAAAGCTCATGCCCATCGGGATACGTGAGCAACGGCCGATAGTAGAAGTCTTTGCCGAGCAGCCCGAACTTCCAAAGCTGGTATGCGATGTCCTTGCCTACGTACGTCACGATGCCGTTCGAACGGACGATCACCTTGGAATCTTCATTCTCCGAATCGCTGGAAAACGCAGAAGCGGGCATTACCCAGCAGCCTTTGTTTTTGCCTTCCGATTCCAGATAAATTGCGCCGGAATCTTTCAGTTTCTCGAAGGCGGCGGACCAGAAATGTAAATGCAGAATCTCGCTCTCGCGCGGCAGCACGTCATACTCGATGCCGAGGCGCAGCATGGTCTTCAGATGCAGTTCGACGATAGCGTCCGCCACCAGGAACGACATTTCGGAAAGCTCGCCCTGTCCGGTTTCAATCTCGTGAAGTGTATCGGTGCGCCACTTTAGACTCTCTGGAGAAGCCGCGTAATGCTGGCTGGTTTTCGCATAAAGATCCCAGCAGAGGTAATCGAAACGCAGAGAAGGATCCGCAATCATCTCGCGCACTTGACCGATGGTGTTTCGCTCGAGAAAGTGAAACCCAACTACCACGTCAGCGACTTGCACGCCGGTGTTATCAATGTAGTTCTGCACTTCCACTGTTGTTCCCAAAGCGCGCAACATGCGGACGAACGTATCGCCGAGTACTGCGTTCCGCAGATGACCAATATGCGCGGCCTTATTTGGATTGATGTTGGTGTGCTCGACAATCACCTTTCCGCCCGATGCGGCCGCTTCTTCTCGATTGCCGAGCAGCGCGAGAGCGTACGCCGCGCGTTCGAATCGCAAATTGATGTATCCGCCGCCCGCGAGTTCAAGCTTCGCCACGCCGGGAATCGTCCCAATCTCATCAATCAGTTCGGAAGCAATTTTCCGGGGCGCCTGCTTCAGTTGTTTGGCCAACTGAAAAGCTACGGGCAGCGCCAGTTCGCCGAAATCGCTCTGCTTCGGTTGCTCCGTCGTGACCGTTACGTCGACCCCATAGCGTGCGGCGATGTGCGCCTGAAACTGCTTCTGAATCTGCTTCTCTATGCTTTGAAACACTGGTCTTCCATTGTCCCTTAAGCGCCCTTCATCCCGCCCGTTGCGCCGTTCGTCCGAAAGGTGATGCTCACCGGGAACGGAGTCTCTAGCCTGAGATTCAGGAGCTACTCAAATGAAGACATTCACGAGTTTCACACTTTCGCTCATTGCCGCCGCGGTCCTGCTCAGCGCCGCGCAACGCTTCGATATGATCGTTCGCGGCGATTTCTTCTCAGGCTTTGCCGGAAATCAGGCCGCTCTCGAACGAGCTATGAAAGCCTGCGAAGATCGGCTGGCCATGGAACCACGTCATGCCGAAGCTATGGTCTGGCACGGAAGCGGTAATCTGTTTCTGGCTGGCCAGGCATTCCAACGCGGCGATTCCACAACTGGAGGCGAACTCTGGGGAAAAGCCATGAAGGAGATGGACACAGCGGTCGCTATCGCGCCCGAAAACGTCGCGGTTCTGATTCCCCGCGGCGCCACTTTGTTAGTCGCGGCCGGCAAAGTCCCCCCAGAACAGGCGAAACCGATTCTCGAGAAAGGGGTGGCTGATTATGAAAAAGTCCGCGACCTGCAGAAAACATACTTCGACAAGCTGTCCGGACACTCACGCGGTGAGTTGCTCTTCGGTCTGGCCGATGGCTATGAGCGCCTGGAGCGTAAGAGCGAAGCGCGCGCGGCTTTCGAAGCATTGCTGGCAGTGGGGAAGAGTTCCGGACATGAGGACCAAGCCAAGCAATACTTGGCCGGAGGCACGTACGTGAAGACCGGCATGAGCTGCACCGGCTGCCACATCGCAAAATAGAGAGCGATGAACAAGTTCTTGCGGGCGGGGTGGATCGTCGCGGTAGGGGCCATCCCGGCGTTGCTCAGCGCCATTTTCGGACATCCTACATGGCATTCGATGCTGCGCCAGGCGGCATTCGGAAGCGTGTACTCTTCGTGCATCGGCGGCCTGTGCAGCTATGTTCTGCCAAAAATTGCGGCCACAGTGCTGCGTTTGCATCCCGCCCTGAAGTGGATTTCGCTGGTGTCGATCATCGTCGTGCTTGCTGCCGCTGGTTGCTTCGCCGCCACCGTAATTCTCACGGCGTCCGGGGTCTCGGCAGTTCAAGATTTCGTGCCGGAGTTTACTTCATCGCTGAAGCTTTCCATCCTGATCACGCTGGTTTTCGGCATCGCGGCGTTTTCTCAGGAAGTTTTCGTCGCTCAATTAGGCCACGCCCGCAAGACCGCCGAGCAACTTCGCCAAGCGGCCACCGAAGCTCGCTTGTCCTCGCTCGAGTCGCGCGTCCAGCCGCATTTTCTGTTCAATACCTTGAACTCCGTGTTGACGCTCATTCGCGAAGATCCTCCCGCCGCGGAACGTATGGTGGAACGGCTTGCCGCTCTTCTTCGGTTCTCGCTCGATGCCAACCAGTCCCGGTTGGTCCCGCTGTCGCTGGAGGCAAAAATCATCCGCGACTATCTTGAGATTGAACAGGCTCGATTCGGATCTCGCCTGCGGTATTCGATAGACATCCCCGCTTCGCTCGAAGCGCTTCAAGTTCCACCCATGTGTTTGCAAACGGTTGTCGAAAATAGCGTGAAGTATGCCGTTTCTTCACGGCGCGAAGGTGCCACCATTACTATGAAAGGAACTGTGTCGGGCAATACGGCTCGTATTCAAGTCTTAGACGACGGTCCTGGTTTCCCGCCCTCTTCTCTGAAGCCGGGGCACGGCCTGGAATTGCTACAGAGCCGCATCGCCGGTCTGTATGGCGCAAGCGGATCCGTCGAAATCGGTAATCTGCCGCAGGGAGGCGCCTCCGTGACGGTGGCTGTGCCCGCATTTTGACCCGCGCCTTTCTGGTAGACGACGAAGATCTGGCTTTGCGCCGGCTTTCCCGGCTTCTTTCGGAAACGGGCAAGATCGAAGTCGTCGGAACCAGCAACGATCCCGTGGATGCCATTGCGTGGCTATCTTCGAACGATGTCGATGTCGTGTTCCTCGATATCGAAATGCCCGGCATGAACGGCTTTGAGATGCTGGGCATGCTCGATCCTCAACCCACCGTAATTTTCACAACGGCCTACAACCAGTACGCCTTGAAAGCCTTCGAGGTGAATTCGGTCGACTACCTGATGAAGCCGGTTGATCGCGAACAATTAACCCGCACTCTCAGGAAATTGGAACGTTTGGGCGTGGGCGAAGCGCGTCCCGACGCGGTCGAATTGATGCGAAAGTTATCGCAAGCCCTGGCGCAGCGCGAAACCCCCACCTACCCCGATCGCATTGCAACTTCGCGTGTCGGAGAGAAAACCCAGTATGTGGAGTTGGCCCGCGTCACTCACTTCTTTGCCGAAGACAAGCTGACTTACGCCGCTACAAAAACAAAGAACTACCTTGTGGATCATACGATTACGGAGCTTGAAAGCAATCTGGACCCGCGCAAGTTCTTCCGTATTCACCGAGCCACCGTTGTCAATCTCGGTTGGATACAAGAGACCGATTCCTGGTTCGGAGGCGGCGCTTTGGTAAGGTTGAAGGACGAGAAAGCCACAGAACTTGCCGTGGCCAGAGACCGCGTTCGTGCGTTGAAAGAAAAACTCGGCTTCTGACTAGCACTAATTCGTACGTTCCGGCACTCGCTGGTTGCGGCCGCGTCCCCTACGCTAGTAGAGATGCTTCGGTTGGTTGCCATCTTCTTGCTGCTTTGCATTTCGCAAGGTTGCGAGAGAGTATCGCAGCGGCGAATGAAAACCAGGGTGTCCATGGCCGATACAAGCTCCGCGGGCCAACTCCTCAGCGGATTTTACGACTTGGAACAGAATCGCTGGCGATGGACCGCGCGGCGTTTTATCATTGCCTTTCCGGGCTGCGGCAAAAGTGCAGAAGCGAAGCCGCATAGCCTAAAATTGGATGTGTTCGTTCCCGAAGGGCAGATTCAGAGTTTGGGTCCTTTGACGTTAACGGCCGAAGTGAACGGAACGGAACTGGCCGCCGAAACGTTTCGCGCTCCCGGTGTTCATACTTATATGCGAACGGTTCCGGAAACAGCGTTGTTATCGAATATCGTACCGGTTACGTTTTATCTCGACCGTGCCAAAGCCCCGGGACCGGGTGAAGGAAGGGAGTTGGGGCTGGTGGTAAACAATGCCCAGCTCACAAGCTACTAATGGCTTCTCTATGAAAACGATTCTTTTGACGGGAGGTGCTGGATTTTTCGGCGGCGTCTTGAAACGGGAACTTCTGGACCGCGGTTACCGGTGCATTAGCCTGGATATCGTACCCGATGAAGACTCACACGAGGACCTCACCAGCCTTACCGTCGACATTCGCAACCGCGCCGCGCTGGATGAAGTTTTCCGTGCGCATCAGATCGATGGAGTGGTTCATTGCGCGGCAATGCTGGCCCACGGAGTGAAAGACGAAAGTGACCTTCACTCGAGCAACGTAGTCGGTACTCGCAACGTAGCCGATGCCATGGTGGAGCATGGCGTGCGCCAGTTGGTTTTCACTTCCACAAACTGTCTCTGGGGCAAGGGTTTCGGGCGGCCCGTGCGCGAGGATGATGTTCCCGTGCCAATTGAAGCTTACGGCCAATCCAAGTTTGAGGCCGAACAGATTCTGAAAAGCTATGCCCAATTGAACGCCGTGATTATCCGTTGTCCCACCATCATCGACTTCGGACGGCTTGGGCTTCTCGCGATCCTGTTCGAGTTTATTGATGAGCACCGCCGCGTCTGGACAGTGGGCGGCGGGAAGAACCGTTATCAGTTTATCTACGCCAAAGACCTGGCCGAGGCATGCATTCGCGCGCTCGATTACCCGGAATCCGATACGTTCAACATCGGTTCGGACAATGTGAAATCGCTCGGAGACGTATACCGTTATGTGGTGACAAATGCCCGAAGCCGGTCGGCAGTGGCCTCGCTTCCTTTGTGGCCCACACTAGCGGCTATGCGACTGGCCCATACGCTCAAGATTTCGCCGCTGGGTCCCTATCACTATAAAATGATTGCGGAAGACTTCTTATTCGATACCGCGAAGATCAAGGAAAAGCTGGGTTGGCGGCCCACGCTCACGAATGAGCAAATGCTGCTGCGCGCTTATCAATATTATTCAGCGAACCGGCGTGAGATCGAACAGCGCACGGATGTCTCAGACCATCGGCGAGCCGCCAAGATGGGAGTCATCCGGCTGCTGAAATGGGTTTCTTAGAGAAGTTTCTCCCCACCACACTTTACGCAATTCTAGTTTGGACGGCAGCTTGGCACCATGAACCCTGGGCGGACGAAGCACAGGCATGGCTGATTGCCCGCGACTCGTCGTTGCCGGAAATTTGGATGCGCTTGTTGCATTATGAAGGCACGCCGGGCTTGTGGCACACAATCCTGGGGGTGCTCCAGAGGCTCTCGTTTCCTTATGGCGCTTTGAATCTGTTGAGCGCTACATTCGGAATCGGTGCGGCGTATCTGGTGTTCCGCTATGCGCCCTTTCCTTCACCCATTCGACTGTTATTGCCATTTACGTACTTCTTTGCGTATCAATACGCCGTGGTTGCGCGAAGTTATGTGTTGATTCCCCCCTTGCTCTTTGGCATTGCGGCGCTTTACCCGTACCGCGGCCGCCGTCCGGCGCTTTATCTTGCGTTGTTAGGCGCGCTTGCGTTGTCCAGCCTTTTTGGAATCGTACTTTCTGCCGCCATCGCTGTTACCACCTTTCGCCAGCGTTCTCTTGCCGTCTACTTAGTGGTTGCCGGGCTCGGCGCATGGGCCGCCTTCCCGGCGTCAGATGTTACTTTCGTTCGCCATCTGAACTACTCTTACGTGCACTTGCTGGAGAAATCGGGATTGATCATCGGCGAAGCTTTCGTCGGCAATTGGGCTTTGTCGCTAGTCTTGGTCGCGTTCTCCGTCCCATTTCTGTGGCGCGGTGGAAGTCTGCCGCATGTTCGTCTTAGCGGGCTTGGGGCTGGTTGTTTTGATGGCCGTGGTTTACGGCCAGGTGTGGCACTTCGGCATGGTGTTTCTTGCCTGGATTTTCGCGTTCTGGATTGCGGCGCTTCGAACCCGGCCCGGCTGGTTGGCGAACGCTTCTTTAGTTTCGGTGCTGGCGTTTCACGCCTACTGGTTTGTTTGCTCCTTCTATCAGGAGGTAACTACTTCTTATTCCGCGGGCCGGGAAACAGCGGGCTATCTTGCGTCGCAACACATTCCGGAAACGGGCCTGTACGGAGTAGGATACGCGTCCGTGGCGGTTCAACCTTACTTCGAACGTAACATCTTCACGAAACTTCAGCCATAGTTACTGGGATTGGTCGAGCGCCAATCATATGATTCGGGATTACGACAAGCTGGAAGAGTCGAATCCGCCATGGGTGCTGGTGGGGTATAAGACGAAGGAGGAGAACGAGATTTGGAACACTCAGGTGCGGCGCAGCGGTTATCGCCGGGTCAAGCACTTTGAAGGCAATTTGATTTGGAAGGGTGAACAGTTTGAGCCGGAGTCGTTCGACCTTTATCGACGCAAATGAGTTTCCCGGACGCGTTCCAATTCTTCCTTTTCGAAACCACGCGCTACCTGGCTCCGCAGGCAGTGGCCGCCGAATGGATTCTGCTCGCGCTTGCGGCAATCGCGGTGATGCTGGGTTTATATCGGCTCCGGTTGCGCGGTGCGGCCCGGCGATTCGTACGCGCGGCTAACCATCGTCGCGGGGCTGTTTTGGTATGCCTCGTTCTCCCGATTGTGCTCCGCCTCTCGCTGCTGGGCATCATGCCTATACCGAATCCAAGCATTCATGACGAATTCAGTCATCTGCTGCTGGCCGACACCCTGGCGCACGGCCGCTTGGCGAACCCGCCGCATCCAATGTGGCGGCACTTTGAATCGATTCACATCCTGCAACAGCCGCATTATGCTTCCATGTATCCGCCGGCTCAAGGTGCTTTCCTGGCCGTTGGCCAAGTTGTGTTTGGGGTACCCTGGCTTGGCGTGGTGTTGAGCGTGGGCCTGATGTGCGGGGCGCTCTGCTGGATGTTGCAAGGTTGGTTTCCTCCGGCTTGGGCTTTATTCGGAACCTTGCTGGCGATTCTGAAAATTTGCCTGACGGGTCTGTTTATCAACAGCTACTTAGGAGGTGCTCCAGCCGCCCTTGGGGCTGCTCTGGTGCTGGGCGCGCTCGCACGACGCCGGTACCCAATTGTCTTCGGGATCGGCCTGGTCCTCTTAATGAATAGCAGGCCTTTCGAAGGGGCACTCTTAGGACTGCTCGCAATTGTGTACTTTCATAGATGGCGATTCCTGGCCCCGGTGGCTTTAGTGGTGGCCGCGGGTTTGGCTTTCACCTGCTACTACAATTTTCGCGTCACGGGCCGTCCGCTTACCATGCCCTACATGCTGAACCGGGCGACTTACGGTTGGCCGGAAAATTTGGGTTTCCTGCCTCCGAAGAAACTGGCGCCTCTGCGCGATCCCGTAATGGAAGCGATGCGCCAAAAAGAGTTGGCAAACCGCCGAATCTATACCGATCCAATGCTTTTCCTCGAAAACCTAGACACCAAGATTTTCGACAACTGGACCTTTTTTGTGGGGCCGGTGCTAACTGTACCCTTGCTGTTCCTGCGATTCCGGAGGCGCAACCGTCCCTTGCTCTTGTTTTTGGCCGCGCTACTGGCGTTGAACTTGTTTCAGATGGTCCTCTATCCTTACCATCTTGGTCCCGCGGTCCCCCTTTATTTCTCGGCCGTGTTGCTGGGCATCCGCACACTTTATGTCGGGGTAAAGAGATTCCGCCCGGCGCACGCGCGGGCCATTCTGCTGGCCCTTCCTCTTGCGTTGCTGACGCTGGCCGCGATGAAAGAATTTGCGCCTGAACTGCACCTGCCCCTCGCATTTTGGGAGAACGGCTTTGAGCCTCATCGCGACGCTCGAGCCGACATAGAAGCTTATCTCACGCGCTACCCGGGCCAGCATCTTGTTGTGGTCCGTTACGCGCCGGGACATAACCCTTCGCAGGAATGGGTCTATAACGGGGCGGATATTGACGGAAGCAAAATCGTGTGGGCCCGCGAAGTAGGGGACAACTCCGATCTGCTTTCCTACTTTGCAACCCGAAACAAGTGGCTGCTCAACGCCGACGATTATCCCCGGCGAGTGGTTCCTTACCGCTAAATCTCATAGTCGGGCGGATGCAGTTTCGGACGCCCAAACGAAATATAGTCCCAAACGCGTTCATGCAGGAAATAAAGCCCAATTTTGATTACTGAATCCGCGATTCCCGCGCCCAACGAAGCCCCGGCACTCTTCGTGAAAAAGAAAACGATGAGCGCCGTGGATGCCGATCCGAAAACACGATAGGTAACGGCTTTGGCGATGCTTCGGACGTGCGATTCCATGGCTGTTTCAGCTTACCACCCTTACCTTATGGAAATTAAGGAGATTGTGGCTGGGCTATGATGGAAGCCGGTGCCTAAAGTAACGTTTCTGCCTGCGAATCAGACATTCGAATTTGAGCACGGCAAGCTCCCGTATCAGGAGCACGGGCTTCCTGAATCGCTGCTCGATGTCGCGCTCAACAATGGTTTTCATCTGGAACATGCCTGCGGAGGAAACTGCGCGTGTACCACATGCCATGTGGTTTTGAAATCGCAGGGCGGCCTTTCAGAAGAACAGGACGACGAAATCGATCGCTGCGAGACAGCCGCCGATTACCAGGTGGGTTCGCGCCTGGGATGCCAGGCGGTCGTGACGGGCGACGTTACCGTTTTTATCCCTGCCTGGAACCGCAACTATATCAGTGAGGGAGGGACTTCGATTTTGGGCGACGCGATTCCTCCTCCGAAGAATAAAATGAACTTCGGGCATTAGGGCGCTTCGGGCCAGCCTCAAACAATTGCAGCAGCTTCTCCAGCAGTTCCACCGGAATATCGGCGACAACGGAGAGATCCCGCCCTTGCTGGCTGATTTGAATCGCATCCCAAACGCGCAGAAGCTGCGGCTGGTTATCCGGTACGCTCAATCGACCGAACCCGACTAATCCGCGCGCCGCGTCAGAAAGCGATTTCGCGTCTGCTTCCGTCTTACAAACGCCGTGGACAACGGCATTCAGGCCCCTGCTCAGGTCAGCCTGCACCAAGGTGCCTTCCAGATTCTGAAAGATGCGGGTGAAGTTGGCCGCCGGTCCTTCGTCGGGCACGTTGTTCGCAAGAAAGTCCGCACCGCCCGAAGAAACCAGCCAAACTTGATTGCGCATCGGAATCGCCATCGCTTTTCGCAGCAGCTGCGATGAAGCTCGGTCATCGTGAGAATTGTATTGGTCAAGGGCCGCGCGCATGGACTCCACCGGTCCCGCGATCGCGAGCGTGGAATCCAGGACGCAAAAACCCGACTCCCCGGAAGCCTCCGTCCAGAGCGTGTAGCCCTTGTATCCACTGCGATGCAGGTTCTTCGCTTTAGCGATTGCGTCGGAAGACAGCCGGAAATTCCCGCGCGCCAGCAGCACCCCCGACTTCTTCTTCAGGTTTGACGCCACCACCAGCTCGCGGACATCGCGCCGGGGGTCAAAGTTGGTCTGCGCCGCGAACTCATCCAACTGTGGAAGCTTCTGCTGAGCTACCAGCTTCTGATAAAGCGGTGTGCTCTTGATCTGGTCCATCTGCGCGCCAAAGAGGCTGACGGAATCTGCCGGGATGAGGCGAACAAGAACGTTATCGATACGCTCCGCAGCTTGCACCACGCTCGCGATCCAGACTACGCCCGCCGCTAAGCGCCACATCAGAAATTCCTCCTCTGGAAAATCCACAATCCCCCGCCCAGGCAAGCGATGCCGAACAGGGCGGTGCTCCACAGCGGCATCCAATCGTCCACGGGCTGTTGTTGCACGATGCGCGCCAACATTCTTCCGATGTCGACCACTTTCGGCAGCAGGTAGTAGAAAAACCGCACCGCATCGCGGCTCCATTCCGAACTCAAGAGGCGCTCCAGAGCGCTCTTGTTGAAGAGAATAATGCTGATAATAATGATTGCGAACGTAACCATGGTGGACACCACCGCGCTCTCCCAGAGTACGCCCACCAGCAGGATGACGCTGAGATAGACGGCAAACATAAACACCGTGAGCAGGCTGCCCCAAAGAAATCCGGGTGTCCAGATTCCGGTTTTAACACCGAAGATGATCCAGACGGCAAGAACGGGATAGAACATATTCAGGCCTACCACCATCAAGTTCCCCACGAAAGCGTCCGAGCAAAATGTGCCAGCGTTCAATCGGCTTCGAAAGCAGCAATTCGATGCGGCCGGGCTCGAAAATCGTGGGGATCAATCCCGCTGAAGCCAGCACGGAAAGCAGCATCCCGAAGCCGTAAAGAAAACTAGCGATCGCTCCATGCGCCTGTTTGACAACCACTGCTACATCGCGGGTCTGCGTTCGTCCAAAGATCGAAACCGCGGCGAGCGAGCCCTGCACGATGTCGATTTTGACAATCAGAAGAAAGAACACGATCAGCGCCGTGGAACATCCGAAGAATCCCCAGATAATCTTGCGCGCCGAAGCTTCGCGGAATGTATCAACAATCAACGCTTGTGTTTGAATCACCGCTCTATTGGCCACTGACGGTCCTCATGAAAACGTCCTCAAGCGAACTATTCACGCGCCCGACTTTCTCGATCGCGCAGCCTTCGGAGCGCAGTAGATCGATCGCCTGATTAGCATCGTCACGGCTGTCGAAGAGCACAGCCAAAAGATCTTTCTCGCGCGAGAAGCTTTTGCTGCGCTGGCGTAATTCTGCTTCAAGACGTTCCGGCACCTGCTCGGCCTCGATTCGATATCCGCTGCCGGCGGTGAGTTCCGCCACTGAACCTTGAAGCGCCACCTTACCGCGATAGATAATGGCAACGTCGCGACAGAAAAGCTCCACCTCCACCAGCAGATGCGAATTCAGAAAAATGGTGACGCCCTTCTGTTCGAGTGCGTTGAGAATATCGCGGATCTGGCGGCGGCCCACCGGATCGACGCCGTCCGAGGGTTCGTCAAGTACCAGCAATTGTGGATCATGCATCAACGCCTGCGCCAGCCCAACGCGCTGCAACATGCCTTTTGAATACTTACCCAGACGGACGTTGGTCCAGTCCTTCAGCCCGACGATTTCCAATAGTTCCGGGATGCGCCGCTTGCGTGCGGCTGCTTCCATCCCGCTAAGCGCGCCGTAGAAATCCAGCATGCCGAATGCGGTCATGTACGTGGGGAAGCGATGGTTCTCCGGAAGGTAGCCGATTTGTTGCCGCGACTGCCTGAGCCGCGAATCTTCACCGAATACTTTTGCCAGGCCTGAGGTAGGACGCGAGCAGGAAAGCAGCATCTTTACGAAGGTCGTCTTGCCCGCGCCATTCGGGCCCAGTAGGCCGAACGTAGACCCGCGTTGCACGCGTAACGAAATGTTATCTACCGCAAGAAACGGTTTCGCTCGCCATCCTCTTGAGAAGCTTTTGCTGAGCCCGAGCGTCTCAATCGCGTTTTCGGTTTGCATGTGTGGTTATAAGTCCAAACGAGATATTCCCGCTCCGAGTTCCTTCGTATTATGAACGGAGATGCGAATCGACGCCCACCAGCACTTCTGGAGTCTCTCGAAGTTTCACTATAGCTGGATGCCACAGGGCGAGAGCGTCCTCAATCGGGACTATAGTCCGGAGGACTTGAAACCACTCTTGGATGAGCACCGGTTCGATGGCTCGATTGCGGTGCAGGCGACCGTGGACGCTGGGGAAGCCGAATGGCTCCTCTCGCTTGCGGACCAATATCCCTGGGTGAAAGGTGTGGTGGCGTGGGCCGACCTGACGAGCGCCGATTTTCCGCGCCGCCTCGATGAACTGCAACGCCACAGGCATTTCGTTGGCGTCCGCCACCCGGTGCATGATGAGGAAGACCAGCGCTGGCTGGTCCGCGACGACGTAATCGCAAACTTGGGGGAACTCGCGCGGCGGGGTGTTCCCTATGATCTCCTGCTGCGTCCGATGCACCTGCCGCTTGTGCCACTCCTCGCCGAGCGCGTCCCGGATCTCCGTATGGTGATCGATCATTTAGCGAAGCCGTTCATCGCCGATCACTTGCTGGAGGGCTGGGCTGAGGATTTAGCTGAGGCAGGGAAGTTGCCGCAGGTTTACTGCAAGCTGAGTGGGATGATCACGGAAGCAAGCCCGCAAACCTGGACCCCGCAGGATTTGGCGCCCTACATAGCGCACGCTCTCAATGTGTTTGGGCCGGACCGCTGCATGTTCGGCAGCGATTGGCCGGTGTGCCGCTTAGCCGGAAGCTGGAAGCAGGTGCTGGCGAGCTTCACCCAGGCCTGCGGTCCGTTGCCGCAGGAAACTCGCGACAAACTGCTGGGCGATACGGCGGTGAAATTCTACGGCCTTTAAGCAATCGGAAGGACAGACTAGTTCTTCGTATCTACGGGCTCACTTGGCGCGCTTTCGTTGTTCCGTTTGTCGAAAGAAGTGATGGTATAGCGGTAGCGCCGGCCGGCTTCAACGTTCTTATCGCTGAAGCTCGGGCCCAGACCAGTTTCGCCGATCTTCTTGCCGTCGCGATAAACCCGGTAACCTGCCAGATCGGCATCCGCAACGCGATCCCACGCAAGCTCCACCGTCGCCGGTCCAACCACAGCCGCAACGTTTACCGGTACCGCGGGCGGGAAGGTATCCACTGGTATGATCTCCACCGCGTCGGTCCGGTCGCTCTCGGCTGGGGAATTTACGGTCTGCACCTGATACTCGTAACGTTTTCCATATTCCGCACTCTCATCTGTAAAAGTCCGGGCATCGGCGGTACCAAGGCGAGCGAAGTCCTTATCGTCCGGACCCTTGCGGAAGACAACGAACTGCCGGTCGCCACTCTTCCAGGTAAGCTGCACTCCGCGCGGAACCGCCTCGGCATGCAACTCTTCCGGTTTCGCGAGAGGCGGGCGAACTTCCAGATCGACGACGTTCGAATATCCGGCATCTCGCCCTCTCGCGTTCTCTACTTTAATCGCCACTTTCACGGTTTGCGTGTAGAAGGGCGAGGCGTCCATTTCATAGTGGCCCGTGCGAATGCGCTTGCGCTGTTCGCCGACGTGAAGCTCCAGATACGGGTCATCCTTCAGGGGAAGATTGTCCGTCGTCTTTAGCGGAGGCGTAAAATCAACGATGATCTTTGAACCGCGCTCCACGGCCGTGAGATCGGTAATAGCAACTGGAATTTGCAAGCTGGGCGGCTGTGGATCGCCCTGATAGCCGCACCCGCCAAGCAGCACCAGAGACGCTGTAAACAACGTGCCGCGCCAATGCATCTACAGGATGTACCTGCTCAGATCCTGATCTTTCACAATATCGGCGAGCTGCTTACGGACATACGCCGCATCTACTTTCACGACCTTCTTCTTCAAGTCCGGTCCTTCGAAAGAAATCTCTTCGAGCAGCTTCTCCATGATGGTGTGAAGCCGGCGCGCGCCGATATTTTCGGTCGTCTCATTCACACGCGCGGCGAAGCGCGCCACTTCTTCCAGGGCATCGTCAGTAAGCGTTAGCTTGATGCCTTCTGTTTCCATCAACGCGACATATTGTTTCGACAGCGCGTTCTTCGGCTCCTTCAGAATCCGGACGAAGTCTTCCATGGATAGTGACTTCAGTTCCACGCGAATCGGAAAGCGTCCTTGCAGTTCCGGAATCATGTCGGAGGGCTTGGAAACATGGAAAGCTCCCGCCGCGATAAACAGAATGTGGTCAGTGCGTACAAAGCCATGGCGCGTATTGACCGTTGTGCCTTCAACAATCGGCAGGATGTCGCGCTGCACACCCTCGCGGCTGACGTCTGGGCCGTGGCCGCCTTCGCGCCCGGCAATCTTATCGATCTCGTCGAGGAAGATGATTCCGCTTGATTCCACGCGGTCGAGCGCGACCCGCGTCACGTGATCCATATCGATCAGTTTGCTTTCTTCCTCCTGGCTCAGGCTTTCGAGCGCATCCCCCACGCGCATATTCCGCTTACGGGTCCGGCTGGCGAACAAGGGCGCCAACATATCCTTGATGTTGATGCCCATTTCTTCCACGTTCGCGGATGCGGCAATCTCGAAACTCGGCGGACGGTCTTTGACCTCGATCTCAACCATCCGGTCATCGAGCTTGCCGTCGCGCAGGCGCTCGCGCAGTTTGTCTCGCGTCTTATCGTTCGGGTCGGCACCTTCAAGGGGAGGCGGCATCAGCAAATCGAGCAGGCGTTCTTCGGCGGCCGCTTCCGCGCTTTCCGCGACTTCGGCCAGACGCTCATCACGCACCATATCGATCGCGATATCCACCAGGTCCCGGATCATGGACTCGACATCGCGCCCCACGTAGCCGACTTCTGTAAACTTGCTCGCCTCCACCTTCATAAAGGGCGAGTTGGCCAGCTTCGCCAACCGGCGCGCCAATTCCGTCTTCCCGACGCCCGTGGGGCCAATCATCAGGATGTTCTTGGGCATCACATCCTCAGCCATTTCTGGCGGAAGTTTCTGGCGGCGGATGCGGTTTCGAAGAGCGATGGCAACGGCGCGCTTGGCATCGGGCTGCCCGATCACGTATTTATCGAGTTCTCGCACGATCTCGCGCGGCGTTAATTCATCAAGGGCGGGTGAACCGTCGACGGAGTTGTTGGGAAGGTAGATCACCACTCTTAGGAGATCTCCTCAATCGTGATCTGGTCATTCGTATAGATGCAGATCTTACCCGCAATCTCCATGGCTTGCTCGACGATTTGCCGTGCAGACATCTTCGTGTTGCGCAAAAGCGCCGTGGCGGCTGAGACGGCAAACGGGCCCCCGGAACCAATAGCGGCCAGGGATTCATCGGGTTCGATCACGTCGCCGTTGCCGCTCAGGATGAAGATATTTTTCGCATCGGCGACCAGGAGAAGCGCTTCCAAGTGGCGAAGTATTTTGTCGGTACGCCACTCCTTCGCGAGCTCCACGACACTGCGCGGAAGATTGCCGTTGAACTGTTCGAGCTTGGCTTCGAATCGCGCAAAAAGGGAGAAAGCGTCTGCCGTCGAACCGGCGAACCCGGCCATCACCTTGTCGTTGTAGAGCCGACGCAGCTTCTTGGCGGAACTTTTCAGAACTTCACTGCCTAGGGTGACTTGGCCATCGCCAGCCATCACCACCTTGCCATCTCTCCGGACGCAAAGCACGGTGGTGGAACGAATTCTTTCTTTCATCGATAAAACAACAGTTTAACTGGTACCGGGCGGCACAGCCACAGTTTACGATATGGCGAGTGAAGTGCTGTAGAGGCTGCGAGGATTTTCAACTATGGGATTTATCGCCTGGATCGTACTCGGACTCGTCGCGGGGTTCATCGGAAGCAAGATTGTGAATAAGTCAGGAGAGGGTTTCTTCCTGGACATTATTCTTGGCATCGTCGGCGCCGTATTAGGAGGGTGGGTTTTTAGTATGTTTGGCGCGAATGGTGTTACCGGTTTCAATATTTATAGCCTCGTAGTCGCCACAATCGGCGCCATTTTGGTGCTGGTGATCTACCATGCAGTGTTTGGGAGAAAAGTCTGAACGTGCGAAGGGCGATTCTAGCCTCACTTCTAACCCCCGCAATTCTTTGCGGCATAGTCTATAAGGAAACGAAGCGGCTAAGTCAATCTACTGTAGTTCTCCGCGAGATGTCTCATGCATCAGATAGAGGCGTCCCGCAAGCGTTAACCCGTAAGGCCCGCTGCATCGTGGTTGTGCCCGGTTTGAAGAAGATTGCTTTTATTGGTGGGGGGAAGTATGGCCGGGGATACGCCTCCTGTATCACTCCTCGAAGTACATGGAGTCCACCCGCTGCGGTCCGAATTGAAGGAGGCAGCTTTGGTCTTCAACTTGGGGGCAGTGAAACCGATGTCATTCTCCTGGTGATGAACGAAGGCGGGATGCGCAAGTTGGAAGCCGATAAGTTTACGCTGGGCGGCGAAGCCAACGCTGCGGCTGGCCCCGTGGGCCGAAGCGTAAGCGCTCAGACCGATGTGCTGATGAAGGCGGAAATTCTAACCTACTCTCGCTCTCGCGGTATTTTTGCCGGTCTGTCGCTTGAAGGCGCAACCTTGCGGCCCGACAACGAAGAAAACGCGAAGCTTTACGGTCGTGAGATTTCAAATCGGGAGATTCTTGCAGGCTCTGTCGCCACGCCTGCTGCTGCCTCCAGCTTAGTGAAGCAAATACAGGTGTTTTCAGGTAAAGGGACGCCTGGCGTTAAAAAGAGAAGGGCGCGAAGTTGAGGCCCTCGGCAGCGTAGTCGAACCATCGCTCGTCCCGGAGCTTGACTGACTTCACAGTATCCACATTCGCGTTTCACACAACACGTTGACTCTACCCGCCGGTATAAATTTCTGGCGGGTTTTTGTTTTTAAACGGAACAATTCCGTATTTTGCTCGTCACGTAAGATTGTAAGAGAAGATGTTACGTTTCGTGCTTCCTGTTTGTCTCCTCGTTGCGTTTACCGGGTGTAAGTCCTCGATTCCCGTTCAGGCGGGAGCTCCTGCCCCGACTGCGGTCCGCGTCGTTAGCGCCACGGCGGCGGACGTGCCCCTGGAAATCTCGGCAATCGGCACCGTCGAGGCGGAAGCCACGGTTGAGGTGAAGAGCCGCGTTGCCGGTCAGGTCCGTGCCATCCATTTCCAGGAAGGGCAGGATGTCGCGCGAGGTCAGTTACTTTTCGATATCGATCCCGAGCCGCTGAATGCGCAGATTGCGGAATTAGAGGCTACTTTAGCCCGGGATTCGGCGTTGGCGAAGCAATCGCGGGCCACTGTCCTGAAGGATCAATCACAGCTGAAAACGGCGCGAAGCCAAGCCGACCGCAGCGTTCAGCTTTCCCGTGAGGGTATCATTTCCAAGGAACAAACGGAAACGGCAAACACCACAGCCGACACGTCTGCGGGCGTTCTGGCAGCGGATCAGGCCGCCGTAGAATCCGCCGACGCTACTGTGAAGGCCGATTCCGCCAGACTCGCCGAAACGCGGCTTCAATTGAGCTATACCAAAGTCGCCGCGCCCATCGCTGGACGTGCAGGAGCCATTCTTGTCCGTCCGGGCAACCTGGTCAAGGAAAACGATGCCAGCCTTGTCACACTGCTCCAAATTGCGCCGGTCTTTGTCACGTTCGCCGTGCCGGAGCAATTTTTGACGGAGATCCGCCGCAATCAGCTGCATGGTCCCTTGGGAGTGACGGCAAAAAGCGCATCCGGAGCAGTTGCTTCCGGCGCTCTGCGTTTTGTCGACAACTCGGTCGACGCGACAACGGGGACAATCAGGTTGAAAGCCGAGTTTCCGAATCGCGAACGCCAGCTCTGGCCGGGATCATTCGCCACTGTGCAGGCTCGCTTGCGCCAGGAACAAAATCGCGTGGTTGTCCCCTCTAAGACCGTTCAGAGCGGGCCTTCGGGTAAGTACGTGTGGGTGCTTACCGGGCAATCCGCCGCCATTCGTCTGGTTACCGTGGATCGGGCTTGGCTCGCCGATGACGGCACGGAATACGCCGTCATTGCAAAAGGGCTCGAAAAGGGCGAGCGCGTCGTATCGGAAGGGCAGATGCGCCTTGCGCCAGGCTCGGCGGTGCGCATCCTGTGACAACGTTCTTCATTCGCAGGGCCGTCACGACAACATTGCTGTCCGCGGCGATTCTGATCTTCGGCGTGATCAGTTTTTTCAGTCTTCCTGTGAGCGACCTGCCCAGCGTGGAGTACCCGACGATTCAGGTCTCCGCCTCGCTGCCTGGGGCGAACCCGGATACCATGGCTTCCAGCGTGGCAACTCCTCTCGAACGGGAGTTTTCTACTGTCGCAGGCATCGAAAGCATGTCGTCTTCCAGCTCGCTTGGCTCGACGAATATCACCCTGCAGTTCGATCTTTCGCGCGGTATTGATGCGGCCGCTCAGGACGTGCAGGCCGCCATTGCGCGTGCGGGCGGAAGCCTGCCCACCAACATGCCCGCGCCGCCTTCTTATTCGAAGGTGAATCCTGCCGAGCAGCCCATCATGTACATGAGCATCAACAGCCCCACCATGACGATGGCGCAATTGGATGAGTATGCCGAGACGTTAATCGCGCGGCGCATCTCCATGGTTTCCGGCGTGGCCCGGGTCCAGGTGTTCGGCGCCAAGAAGTATGCGGTACGCGTGCAGGCCGATGCGGAAAAGCTGGCGGCGCGCGGCGTAGGTCTTGAAGAAGTGCGCGATGTGCTGGCAAAAGGCAATTTGAATCTTCCAGCGGGATCGCTCTACGGCGTGAACAAAGCGTTTACGGTTCAATCGAACAGCCAGCTCAACACTGCGCAGCAATTCGGGCCCTTGATCGTCACCTTTCGCGGCGGCAATCCTGTGCGGTTGCAAGATGTTGCCAATGTGCTGGATTCCGTGACTCAGGACAAAGCGACATTCTGGGTTAAAGACACGCCATCCATGGTTCTGGCCGTGAATAAACAGCCGGGGTCGAATACGGTTGCCGTTGTGGATGCGGTGAAGGCACTGGTTCCCACGCTGAAGCAGGGCATTCCTGCGGGCATCCACTTGGACGTGCAATTCGACGCATCGCGCAACATCCGCGATTCCATCTCGGACGTAAAGACCACGTTGCTGATCACCATCGGGATGGTGATCCTGGTGATCTTCTGCTTCTTGAGAAATTTCTCCGCTACCTTAATTCCCAGCTTGGCGGTTCCGCTCTCGCTCCTGGGCACATTTTCGGCGATGAAGTTGTTCGGTTTCACCATCGACACGTTGTCCATGATGGCTATGACGCTCTCGGTCGGTTTCGTCGTGGACGATGCGATCGTAATGCTTGAAAATATCGTCCGTCACATGGAAATGGGAAAGACGCGCATGCAGGCCGCACTTGAAGGCGCGCGGGAAGTGGGCTTCACTATCGTGTCGATGACGATCTCGCTGGTGGCGGTCTTCATTCCCGTGCTGTTTCTCGAAGGCATCATCGGACGGCTGTTGCGAGAATTCTCCATTACCATCGCGGTGGCGGTTCTGATAAGCGGCGTGGTTTCACTGACGCTTACGCCCATGCTGTGCAGCCGTTTTCTTTCGGAAACCGCCCACTATTCGCCGGGCCGTTTCTATCGAGTGTCGGAGCGCTTCTTTGACGGTCTGACGTCCGCGTATCGCCGCACGCTGGACCAGGCGCTACGCTTCCGCGCCGCTGTACTGGTTACAAGTATCGCGCTTACGGCGATTTCGGTGTGGCTGTTCGTCATCATGCCGAAAGGATTCCTGCCAACCGTCGACGTGGGTTTCGCGTTTGGCGGAACCGAAGCTGCCGAAGATACCAGTTACGACACCATGGTGAAGTTGCAGCGGCAGGCGGCGGACGTAGTGGGTCGCAACCCGTGGGTGAACTTTTACGTGGCCGGGACGGGCGGGTTCGGAGGTCAGAACCAGGGCTTCTTTTTCATCGATCTCAAGAAGGACAGGAACCGGCCCAATGCCGAGCAGATCATCGCCGACATGCAGAAAGGCTTTGCCGCTATTCCAGGTCTCACCGTGTTCTTGCGGGTGCCACCTTTAATCACGCTGGGACAAAATGAAGGCCGCAGTCAATACTCCGTGGCTTTGCAAGACGCGGAAACTTCCACGCTGTATCAATGGGCGCCCAAGCTTGAAGCAAAACTGCGCTCGATCCCGGAACTTACCGACGTGTTCAGCGATCTGCGGCTCGCCAGCCCGCGCCTGAATGTGGATATCGACCGCGACCGCGCCTTGGCCCTTGGCATCTCGCCAGAAGC
The DNA here is from genome assembly GCA_963795835.1 of Bryobacterales bacterium. Classification (GTDB taxonomy): domain Bacteria; phylum Acidobacteriota; class Terriglobia; order Bryobacterales; family Bryobacteraceae; genus JALYXI01. Next base: position 463,052 of record CAWCJC010000008.1, read on the forward strand.
CATTGCCAATACGCTTTATTCAGCCTACGGAAGCCGTCGTGTTTCTACGATTCAGTCCTCGTCGAACGAGTACGACGTGATTCTTGAAGTGCTCCCGGAACAGCAGCGCAATCCGGACGCCCTCTCCAAGCTCTATCTGCGCGCGACCACGGGCAAGCTGATTCCGCTTTCGGTTGTCACGAAAGTGTCGCAGGGCGTTGCGCCCTTGAGCGTGAACCACATCGGCCAGTTACCGGCGGTGAACCTGCAGTTTAATTTGAAGCCGGGCGTTCCGTTAAGTGAGGCAACCCGTCTTGTTGATCAGGCGGCGCGGGAGATTGGATTGCCGGACACCACCAGCTTCTCGTATCAGGGCACCGCGCAAGCCTTTCAGAGTTCGCTCAAAGGGCTGGGAATTCTCCTGCTCATTGCCGTACTGGTGATTTATCTCGTACTCGGTGTGCTTTATGAGAGCTTCATTCACCCGATCACAATTTTAAGCGGCTTGCCCGCCGCGGGCATTGGAGCGCTGCTCACGCTTCTGATTTTCGGGCAGACACTCAACTTGTACTCCTTCGTCGGCATTATCTTGTTGGTGGGCATCGTGAAGAAGAACGCGATCATGATCATTGATTTTGCCGTTCTCGCGCAGCGTAATGAGGGGAAAACGCCGCACGAAGCGATTTACCTCGGCTGCCTCCAGCGGTTCCGGCCCATCATGATGACCACAATGGCAGCATTGCTCGGCACGCTGCCCATCGCTTTGGGTTTAGGTGCCGGAGCCGAGGCGCGCCGGCCGCTGGGGCTTGCAGTGGTGGGAGGGCTGATTTTGTCTCAAATCCTGACTCTTTACATCACGCCCGTCATTTATCTTTATCTCTCGCCGCGCGTGGAGGCTCGAAAGCCGGGGCGTGTGCGGGAGCTGGTAGGTGCCTGACGCCTCACGCGCCACCACTCAGATGTGGCAGGCAGCCAAACCGCGCTTTTCCAAGTACTGCTGGTGGTATTCTTCAGCGCGATAAAACGTAAGCGCGGGAACAATCTCCGTCACAATCGGCTTCTTGAACTTCGGCTGCCAGCGCGCTTTCGATTCTTCCGCCGCAATCCGCTGCGCCTCGTCGTGGTAGAAGATGGCCGAGCGATATTGTGTCCCATAGTCGGGTCCCTGATAGTTCAGGGTGGTGGGGTTGTGGTTTTGCCAGAAAACATCCAGTAGCTGGTTGAAATTGAGCTTTTCCGGGTCGTAATCCACCTCTACGACTTCGGCGTGGCCCGTCCGATCAGTGCAGACTTCTTTGTAGGTTGGATTTTCCGTCTTGCCGCCTTCATAGCCGACTGCAGTCGCAATTACGCCTTCTAACGTCCGGAACGCCGCTTCGACGCCCCAAAAACAGCCTGCCCCAAATGTAGCCTTCATATCCCCATGTTACTCTGCGAATTGTGGTTACGGCTGAAACCCGCCTCTTCGAATCCGCGTCCGAAGCTTTGTATGGGCACACTGGCTGGTACGCTTACCCCGGATGTACTCGGGTCTGGCGGAATTGCGGTAAATAGGGTCGTCAGGGAAAGAGTGGACTACCTCAATACTCCAGAAGGCGCGTTGGTGCAGCGCGCGCAATCCGGCGATGAGTCAGCTTTCCGCGAAATCGTGGAGAAATATCAGTCTAAGGTCTTCTCCATCATTCACGGAATTGTCCGGCAGAAGAACGATGTCGAAGACATCGCGCAGCAGGTGTTCTCCAAAGTTTATTTTTCTATCCGCAATTTCGATTTTCGGAGTTCTCTGATTACCTGGATCTACAAGATCACCGTAAACGAGTGCTTCGATTACCTTCGGAAGAAAAAGGTACGGAAGCTTGTCTACGAAAGCGATTTGAGCGAGGACGAAGTGCGCCGGGTGGAAAACACCGAACCAGCTACGGATCGGACCCCCCGGGCCGATACGACTCTTGCGCGTCGTGACTACGTTTTGAAGCTTTTGACCCGCGTTTCGGACGAAGAACGCAATTTGTTGATGTTGAAAGAAGTAGAAGGATATTCGGTCGAGGAGCTTGCCCGGATGCTCTCGATGAACGAAAATACCATCAAAGTAAAGCTTTTCCGCGCGCGCCAAAAATTGGTGAAGGCGTCACAACGGTTGGATCGTGCTCCTGGTGCGGTGGCTGGTTAAGGATAGGTTATGCATCGAATCATTCAGGACGGATTGGAAGAATATCTTGCGGGACGTGCGCCGCGGGATTTGGAAGTCCACTTGAACAATTGCGCCGAATGCCGGTTGGAACTGGAAGAATTTGGGTCCGTTTCCAGTCTCTTGCGCCAAGTCTTCGAAACGCCGGATGTGGAAGTGGCTCCTACGGGCAGCTTCTACGCAAGGGTTGCCCAAAATGTCGCAGAGACTGTAGAAGCGCGAAAGACCGCGTCACCCTGGGCTTTTTTCAGCATTGACGCGGCATTTGGGCGCCGCGTGGCGTTTGGATCGCTTCTGGCACTGGCGTTGATGGGCAGCTTTCTGATCTCCCGCGAATCGGATGCTGTTATAGATTTGCAGCCCGGGCCTGAGGCTCTGATTGCACAGCATGAGCCTGTCCCACCCGACGCAACTGTGGATCGGGATCGCATGATGATGACGCTTGCCAGCTACGAACGTTAGGCCCTGCCATCTCTATGTCGACATCCACAGCCGCCTATCCCGCCATCTTAAAGAAGCCGCCTGCTGCGGCTATGCTGCCGCTGCTCCTCGTTTTTATCTGCGGCATCGCTGTGGGCGCCTTGGCGATGAGTTGGAAACATCATGGCCCATCCCCGAGTGACACCTGGAACAAAGTCACTGTTCTGCAGTGGACGAAAGAGCTGAATCTTTCGGAACACCAGAAACACGAACTTGAGACCATTCTCGACGACTTCGCAAAATACTACGACAACGTGCTTGCCGACGGTAAAGACCGGATTCTTTCCATCCTGGATGATGGTCAGAAACGGAAGTTCGAACGCATGCTTCAAGAGCGGCACAAGCCGTAAGCTGTGATAGTCTTGGCAGGGTGATTAGACGTAAGAGTGCCTTAGCCCTCCTTTTTTTGGTGTCACTTGCGTGCCAGACGCCAGATCGAACTGGGTCATTAGGCACTTACAAAATCGGAGAGCGGGCGCAGCTCGGCTCCATGATCTATAACGTGTACGAGACCCAGTACATGATAAAAATAGGCGAGGGGCCCGAAGAGCGGATTCCGAAGAACCGGTTTTTGGTGGTCCACGTGACTGCAGTAAACGGGGGCGCTGCTAAAGCTGATCAATCGATCCCTACGTTTACTCTGATGGATGATGCGGGAGAAACGTTCAACGAGCTTGACAACGGTGCTGGAGTCCCGGATTGGCTCGGTTTTTCACGCAAGGTCAGGCCGGCGGAAAGCATTAACGGCAACATCGTATTCGATGTTTCTCCGAAGCACTACCATTTGCGAATCGCCGATGAAACGGACCAACATTTTTTATTGGTGGATCTGCCGCTCACATTTGGGGAGCCGACCAGCGCACCACCACCTCCTCCTGCTGCTCCCACTCCTCTTACTGCCAGGTAGATTGCTGGTCGCAGCAACGCCCGCAAGCCCGAAAATCGTCAACGCTGCGCCACACCAGACTGAAGATGGCCCGATCGTGGCGCGTGGCGATCGGTTTCGATCAGGCGAAACGGTTTTCTTCAGCTTTCAGGTTTCCGGGTACGAACAATCTGCCGCGAAGGCGGTGCGGCTCTCCTACCGTGTAGAGGCGTTTGACCCACACGGCGTCCGGATTGAGGCGCCCGTTGAATCAATCTTCGACGCCACCTTGCATGAGGAAGACAAGCACTGGATGCCAAAGTTGCGGGTTCCGATTGCCATTCCCCCGGTCGCGCCGCCAGGAACTTACAAGATTGTGGTCCAGGTCACTGACGATATCTCGCACCTGACTGCCATGTCTGAAACCGAGTTTCAGGTGGACGGCCATGAAGTTCCGCCCAGCGCGGAGCTGACCATCCGTAATTTCAATTTCTACCGGACCGAAGGCGACTCGCATCCTGTTTCCGTAGCCGCGTATCACCCCGGCGATTCCCTTTTTGCCCGTTTCGATATCTCTGGATTCCGATACGCCGCTGAAAATACGATTCACGTCTTCTACGACGTTGCATTGGTAAACCCGGCTGGCAAGACAATTTACGCACAGGACCATGCCGCCGAGGACCGCAGCTTCTCCTACTATCCGAAACCCTATGTTCCGGGCGAGATGAGCCTGTCTCTCGAAGCCAACATGCGCGCCGGGGTCTATACACTGATCGTGACTGCGCACGATGAGGTGGGCCACCAGAAATTTGAAGCGAAGCAGGCCTTTACGGTCGAATAAGGGGACGTTTGGTCCCGTAATGGGCCACAAGGTAATCCAGCAGAACCTTGCGGTTTTGGATTTTGGCACCGATTGTCGTCATTTTGTCCAGCTCCAGGCGCCAATCCTCGCGCGATAACCTGGCTTCCCGCACGGGGTCCAGCGGGTGACAGCTGCCGCAGGTGCGCTCCAGGTCCCGTTCAGTGAAAGGCGCACGGGGGGATGCCGGCCATCCAGATGAATATCGTCAACATGGCAGGCGACATATCTATTAAGGTATCGGATGTGCCAACCGCAATTCTCGTAATGGCCGCCGGAGCAGCCCGGCGAATGGGCCAACCGAAACAACTTATGGATTACGGAGGCAAATCGCTGGTACGGCATGCGGTAGAAGCGGCGCATGCGTCGCGTGCTGTGTTGGTGGCGGTCATCGTCGGTGCTGAGGAAAACGCGGTCCGCGCGCAACTTCAGGGATTACCCACTTTGCTGGTTTCAAATCCGGCTTGGGAAACTGGTATGGGATCCACCATCCGGGCGGGTGTGGAGGCAGTTCGGGATCGCCCGGAAATTACTTCCGTGATTCTGACCGTGGCCGACGCGCCTGGCCTGTCTGCCGAGACCTACAACCGCATTCTCGCCGCGCACAAAGCATCCGGGTTGCCGATTGTCGCATCCCAATACTCTGAGACGGTGGGCGTCCCGGTTCTCTTCGAACGCCAGTTTTTCGATTCTCTGATGGCTCTTCCCCCGGAACAAGGGTGCAAACACCTGATTTTGACGAACGCGCAAAAAGTGCTGCGCCTGCCCTGCCCGGAAGCTGCGGCCGACATCGATACACCGGAAGACTATCGCCGGTTCACTGATCCGGCATAAAACGTGCTGCCTACGAACACACCAATGAGGCAGACCAGCGAAAAGTGCGTGCACTCGCTCTCCTTTGTCGGCTGAATGATGAGGGAGTTGGACGGCATTTTGGACGCTTGGCGCGCGCGGCCCGAGGGAGTGCTCGCGACCGTAGTGCAGGTTAAGGGTTCCGCATACCGCAGGCCGGGTGCGCGTATGCTGATTCAGCCCGATGGCCGTAGGATCGGTTCCGTAAGTGGCGGGTGCCTGGAAGGCGACCTTTCCCGTAAAGCCTGGTGGCTCACGGAAAGCGGCCGACCCGTGATTCGAACCTATGACACAACTTCCGATGAGGACGCAGTTTGGGAATTCGGCCTTGGCTGCAATGGAGTCATCGATGTGCTTCTCGAACGGATAGACTCTCCGGAATCGGGAGAAATAATGCGCTTCCTCAGTCAGGCTCGCGAGCGGCATGAAACCGCTAGGATCGCGACGGTCATCGGTGGCCCGCAAACCGGCTCACGTTTGTGGCTTGAGCGGGACTTGCGAGCGGCCGGATCTTTGCGCGGGTCTGAGATCGCCGACGAAGTAGAGGATTTCTTACGGGAAACCAACCAAAATCACGTAGTCTCTCTCGCTTCCTCGGAGATCTTCTTCGAAGTTGTGGAGCCGGCACAGCTCCTGGTGATTTTCGGAGGAGGCCACGACACAATCCCACTGGCCGCCATCGCTAAAGAGCTTGGCTGGCGCGTGAGCGTGATCGATGAGCGCGCCACCCAAACAGAACTGGAAATCCCTGCTGAAGCCGCCGTTGTCTTGATGACTCACAACTACGTTCGTGATGGCAATGTGCTCCCGCGTCTTCTCCAGCACCCCCTTCGATATCTAGGCATCTTGGGCCCGCGGGTTCGCACGGAACGCTTATTCGAAGACCTCGGCATTTCTGTTCCCCCGTTTGTGCATGCTCCGGCCGGCTTGGATATCGGCGCGGGTACGCCTGAAACCATCGCACTCTCGATCGTCGCTGAAATTTCGGCTACGCTTGCGGGACGTTCGGGGGCCATGCTGCGCGATCGCCAGGGCCCTATCTACGACCACCCCGTTGCGCGGTTCCGTCCGCAAGCTGCGCTTTGCGAATTGCCATAATACTGAAGTGAGCAGCTCAGCCCGTGCAGGCGCGATACGCATTCTGCGCTTGCTTGCCGTGCTGGCCGTGATCGGCACGCTGACTGTCGTCGACATTCGGATTGCGCTCAATGTTACCTCGGCCGGGTTTGTTTACCTTCTTGCCATTCTGCTGATCGCCACGGTGGGTGAACTGTTCGAAGCGGTGGTCGCCTCGCTTGGCGCGACGGCATGCCTTGGCTATTATTTAATCCCGCCGATGTACCGGTTTGAAATCGACGATCCCAAGAACTGGACCGCCCTGCTGGTCTTCCTCGCTACCGCGATCATCGTGAGCAAGCTATCCTCTACCGCGCGCGCCCAAACCGCTGCCGCTCTGAAACGGAGCCAGGAGATGGAACAGCTCTATGCCCTCAGCCGCGCCGTGCTGCTGAATACCTCGCCCGAATTCACGGCTCGTGAGACTGCGCTGCAGATCGCCCGAATCTTCAATTTCACCGGTGTTTCACTGTTGGAGCGAAGCTCCGGCCAGATCTACCGGGCCGGTGATACGCTTCCGGACTGGGACGAGCGTCTCCGTGCAGCAGCCGGTAACGGAACTCTCGCGCAAGATCCGGCAACGCGAAACTTTGTCGGTATCCGTTCGTCTGGGCGCGGATGTAATTGGAAGTATGGTCTTACGCGGTTTGCTACCGTCGGATTCCGCGCTGCAGGCGCTCACGAATCTGGTGGCAATCGCTTTAGAGCGGGCGCGCATGATCGAGGCCAACACCGCCGCCAACCTGATCCGCAAGAGCGACGAATTGAAGTCGACGCTACTTGATGCGATCGCGCACGAGTTTAAGACACCGCTTACCTCAATCAAAGCCGCGGCCAGTGCGCTTCGCTCCGGCGTGGACAATTCCTCGGCCCGCCAGGAGTACATCGCGATCGTTGATGAAGAAGCAGACCGGCTGGAGCATTTGGTTACCGGGGCGATCCAGATGGCGCGCGTGGAAGCTGGCGACCTCCATTTGCGCAATCAGGAGTTAGCGGTCGCAGAAGTAGTTGGCGCGGCAACCGCTTCCGTTCATAGCTTGCTGGAAGATCGCGCTATCGAACGTAAGATTGAGGCGGGTCTTACAGTAACCGCTGATCCCGAACTGCTGCAGCTTGCCCTCAGACAGGTTCTCGAAAATGCCTTGAAGTACTCGCCCGCCGGGACCGGCATTTTTATCACCGCGCGGCAGGATCACGGAGATATTCTCCTCACCATTGCTGACCAAGGCCCGGGCATTCCGGAGAGCGAGCAATTCCGCATCTTCGATCGCTACTACAGGTTGGAGAAAACCCGCGATCAGGTTCCAGGCACCGGGATTGGTCTTGCCATTGCGCGCGACATCATGGCGGCGCATGGCGGGCGTATCTGGACCGAGAGCAATCCCGGCGAAGGCGCACGTTTCTTGCTCTTGTTCCCTGGTTCCGAAAAAAAGAAAGCTGCATGAATCACGCCAACATTCTGGTCGTCGATGATGAGCCTCAGATCCGCCGTGTCGTTCGGACGTCCCTCGTCGCGGCCGGCTTTCAGGCCGCGGAGGCGCGCACCGGAGAAGAAGCGCTGGAGACGCTTCGTGCCCGACGCTTCGATCTCATCCTGCTCGATTCCAACATGCCCGGCATGGGCGGCCTTGCCGCGTGCCGTGAGATGCGCAAAATTTCGGAAGCCGCCATTGTGATGCTGACAGTTCGCGACGATGAGCGGCATAAAATCGCCGCGCTCGACGCCGGCGCCGATGATTACGTCACCAAGCCGTTCAGCACTCCCGAGTTAATGGCGCGCATCCGTGCCGCGCTTCGCCGCGTACCCCTCGCTCCGGAAACGCAGGACCAAAAACTCACATTGGAAACCGTCGAGATCGATCTGATTGCCCGGCGCATTCACACCAGTAAAGGGGACATTCGCCTGACCCCGAAAGAATTCGATCTGCTGCATTATCTGATCTCAAACCCCAATGTTCCCATCCCTCACGGGCGTTTGCTGCAAGCTGTTTGGGGCCCCGATTACGGCAATGAAGTCGAGTACCTTCGTGTATTCATTAACCAGTTGCGCAAGAAGATCGAGCCCGATCCGGCGCATCCCAAGTATCTGTTGACCGAACCCTGGGTTGGTTACCGTTTCCAATTGCCTCCCACGTCATAAACTCCTTACGGAGTCTTTATACCTTCCTTACGCGGCGGGCGGCACACTGAGTTTGTGGCCGATCTCTTCTATATCTTCCTCACCGTCGCGTTCTTTTGGCTCTGCTGGCTATTCACGCGCGCCTGCGATCGCCTCTAAGGAATCTTCCATGGACTACGTTCTAACCGGGCTGGCCTGCTTGCTTCTTTTTGGATATCTGATTTACGCGCTACTTCGCCCCGAGCGATTCTAAAATGACTACCTACGGCATTGGACTGATCGTCGTTTATTTCCTGATCTTGCTCGCCTTAACGAAGCCGATGGGCAGCTTCATGGCACGCGTCTTCGAGGGCGAGCGCACGTTCCTGCACCCGGTGTTCGGGTGGCTGGAAAGGTTGACGTACCGCGCCGCGGGTATTCGCGATACCGCGGGACAACGTTGGACGCAATATGCCGCCAGCCTTCTGGCATTCAGCCTGGTAGGGTTTCTGTTCGCATATTTGCTGCAACGCCTGCAGGGGCACCTTCCTCTGAATCCGCAGAACTTCGGCACTCCCAACGTTACTCCGGACCTTGCTTTCAACACCGCGAACAGCTTTGTGACGAACACCAACTGGCAATCCTATAGCGGCGAATCCACCCTGAGCTATCTGGTGCAAATGGCCGCCTTGACCGTTCAGAATTTCGTCTCCGCCGCAGCGGGTGTCGCGGTTGCCATCGCCGTGGTGAGAGGCTTTGCGCGGCAGCAAGCCCAAGATATCGGCAACTTCTGGGTGGACCTGACCCGTGCGACGGTTTACATTTTTCTTCCTCTGTCTCTGCTTGGCGCATTGTTCCTCTGCTCGCAAGGCGTAATTCAAAACTTCCACCCGAATATTGTTCTGAAGACGCTGGAAGGCGCGACGCAGACCATTCCGCAAGGCCCCGTCGCTTCGCAGGAGGCCATCAAAATGATCGGCACCAACGGCGGCGGATTTTTCAACGCCAACTCTGCGCACCCCTTTGAGAACCCGACGCCGCTCACGAACTTTGTGCAGATGCTGATGATCTTCCTCATACCCGCCGGTCTGACGTACACGTTCGGAAAGATGGTGAAAGATACGCGGCAAGGCTGGGTGATCTTCGCCGCGTTCTCGGTCATGTTCCTCGCGGGAGTCTTCGTGACGTATCCGGCCGAACAGGCAGGGAACCCACTCCTGAGTAAGATCGGAATCGCGAGCGAAGCCACGCCAACGCAGCCGGGCGGCAACATGGAAGGCAAGGAAGTTCGTTTTGGCATCGCCGCCTCCGCGCTTTTCGCGGTGATCACGACGGACGCCAGTTGCGGTGCCGTCAACAGCATGCACGATAGCTACACCCCGCTCGGCGGATTGGTCCCTCTCTTTAATATTCAAACCGGTGAAGTGATCTTCGGAGGGACCGGCGCGGGCCTATACGGCATTTTGCTCTACGCCATTCTCGCCGTCTTCATCGCGGGCTTGATGGTGGGCCGCACACCGGAATATCTTGGCAAGAAGATCGAAGGCAAGGAAGTCAAAATGGCCATGCTGGCGTTGATTGCGACCGCGGCCAGCACGCTTGTGTTCACCGGCCTCAGTGCCGCGGTGCAGTTCGATTGGGACCATTCAAAATATCTGAATCCCGCAGCGGCGACGGCCAAACCAGAACCCTCTTCGAGCGTACCGCCCGTCAACAACACAAACAACTCCGGCCCCCACGGATTCGCCGAGATTCTCTATGCGTATTCGAGCGCAACGGGAAACAACGGCAGCGCCTTTGCCGGGATCAACGCGAATACTCCCTGGTTCAACGGCACGCTAGGCCTGGCGATGTTGATTGGGCGCTTTCTCTTTCTTCTTCCTATGCTTGCCGCTGCCGGGAGCCTTGCGTCGAAAAAGCGCGTAGCCGCCACGTCGGGGACTTTTCCCACCGATGGCCCGCTCTTCGTCTGCCTGCTGGTAGGCACGGTAGTGATCGTCGGCGCTCTCACGTTTTTTCCCGCGCTCTCACTTGGACCCATCGTGGAGCACTTTCTTATGCAAGGCGGCAAACTCTACTAGCATGTCGACATCAACCATTTCCGCACCAGTGCAGCACCCTTCCTCACTGATCCCCAAGAAGCTCTCCCGCTCCCGCCCTCTGTTCGATCCCGAAATCCTGGGCCGAGCGGCAGTGGCCTGCCTGCAAAAGCTCAACCCACTTACACTCGCGAAAAACCCCGTCATCTTCGTCGTTGAAGTGGGCGCGGCGATCACTTCGTTGTTCCTTGTTCGTGACGTCGCCACGGGCGCGAGCGGCATCGGCTTCACGCTTCAAATCGCCCTCTGGTTGTGGTTCACCGTCGTATTCGCCAACTTCGCCGAAGCTATGGCGGAAGCTCGCGGCAAGGCCCAAGCCGATTCCCTTCGCAAAACAAAGACCGATTCCAACGCGAAGCGCGTGCTTTCCAACGGTCGCACGGAAAATGTCCCCTCCTCGAAGCTGCGTTCGGGAGACATCGTCATCTGCGACGCCGGCGACCTCATCCCTGGCGATGGCGAAGTGATCGAAGGTATCGCCACCATCGATGAATCCGTGATCACGGGCGAAAGCGCGCCGGTGATTCGTGAGTCCGGTGGCGATCGCAGCGCCGTTACGGGAGGCACTCGCGTGCTCTCGGATCAGGTGAAGGTAAAGATCACATCGAACCCCGGCGAAACCTTTTTGGATCGCATGATCGCGCTTGTGGAAGGCGCACAACGGCAGAAGACGCCAAACGAAATCGCGCTGAACATTCTGATCGCCGGGCTCACGCTTATCTTTCTGCTTGCCGTGGTCAGTTTGCAGCCGTTTGCTGCGTATAGCGTAAAATCCGCGGGCGCCGGCGCGGTTCCTTCCGTCGCGGTACTGGTTGCGCTGCTGGTCTGCCTGATTCCCACCACCATCGGCGGCCTTCTTTCCGCCATCGGAATTGCCGGCATGGATCGAGTGATGCAGCATAACGTACTTGCCATGAGTGGCCGCGCAGTTGAAGCTTCGGGCGACGTCAATACGCTGCTGCTCGATAAAACCGGAACCATCACGCTCGGCAATCGGCAGGCAGTTGAATTCATTCCAGCTCAAGGCGTTCAAGAACAGGAACTCGCTGACGCTGCGCAGCTCTCGAGCCTGGCCGATGAGACGCCGGAAGGCCGTTCGGTCGTGGTGCTCGCGAAAGAAAAATTTCAACTGAGGGGCAGGGAACTGTCTGACCGGGAAGCCACCTTCCTCCCGTTCTCCGCTTACTCGAGGATGAGCGGGGTCGATATGGACGGCCGTCAGCTGCGAAAGGGCGCGACGGAGGCGATCGTGAACTTCGTCCGGGAGCGTGGCGGCAGCGTTCCTGAAGGCTTTACCGAACTCTCGGACGGGGTTTCGCGTTCCGGCGGTACGCCGCTCGCCGTCGCGGACGGATCGCGCCTGCTTGGCATTGTTCACCTCAAGGACGTAGTGAAAGGCGGAATGAAAGACCGCATCGCTCAGCTTCGCGCCATGGGGATTCGTAGCGTCATGATCACAGGTGATAATCCGCTCACGGCAGCTGCCATCGCTTCCGAAGCGGGTGTCGACGATTTTCTCGCCCAAGCAACACCCAAAGACAAGCTCGAATACATCAAGCGCGAACAGGGAGAAGGACGCCTGGTCGCCATGACGGGTGATGGTACCAACGATGCTCCCGCGCTCGCGCAAGCCGATGTTGGCCTGGCGATGAACACCGGAACCATGGCCGCCAAGGAAGCGGGCAATATGGTGGATCTCGATAGCAATCCCACGAAATTGATTGAAGTCGTCGCTATCGGCAAGCAGCTCCTCATCACCCGCGGCGCGCTCACCACGTTCTCTATCGCGAATGACGTGGCAAAGTATTTCGCTATCATTCCGGCCATGTTCCTGGCCACTTATCCTGAATTGGGCGCACTGAACATCATGCATCTGCACTCACCCCAAAGCGCCGTGCTCGCGGCCGTGATTTTCAACGCGCTTATCATCATCGCGCTGGTGCCGCTTGCCCTGCGCGGCGTGAAATACCGGCCGACCGGGGCCGCGGGATTGCTGCGCCGCAACCTGATGATCTACGGGCTTGGAGGTTTACTCGCGCCCTTCCCGGGCATCTGGCTTATCGATCGCTTCCTGGTGTTCACTCACCTGGCGTAAGGACATTCTCATGTGGAAACAACTGCTGCCTGCACTGCGAATTACTCTCTTCTTTACCGTAACTAACGGGGCTGATCTATCCTGCCCTCGTCACCGGCCTCTCTCAACTGCTCTTCCGCAACCAGGCCAACGGAAGCATTGTCAGCGTGAACGGTAAGCCAATAGGCTCGGCGCTTGATTGGACAGAATTTTTCCAAGCCCGAATACCTGCACCCGCGCCCGTCTGCCGCTGGCAACGATGGGTTTGATGGCAGCGCTTCCGGGGGATCGAATTTCGGCCCAACGAACAGCAAACTGATCGATCGCGCGAAGGCTTCCGCAGCCGCCTTTCGCAAAGAGAACCCCGATTACACGGGAGCGCTGCCTTCCGATCTCATTACTGCCTCCGCCAGCGGTCTGGACCCGCACATCAGTCCGGAATCTGCTATAGCTCAAGCGGGGAGGATCGCCGGCGCGCGCGGAATTGCAAAGGACCAGGTACTGAAACTCATTGCCGCAAACACGGTCGAGCGAGACCTGGGATTCTTAGGAGAACCTCGTGTTAATGTCCTTCATGCCAACCTCGCCCTTGATCGCGAATTTGCCATCCACCATAAATAGAGGCAGGAGTGTTTTCCTGCTTGCCGTCCTAAGTCTTACGGCGCCCATAATGGCTCAAACCGGCCGCGAAGCCGAACTCCTCCAGCGGATTGAAAGTCTGGAGAAGCGATTGGCCGCTCTGGAAAGCAGCGCCGCTGCCCCAGCCCCTGCCACTGCCGCTCCGCCGATTCAACAGGCAGCCGCACCTCCGCCCGTCGCACCGCCGGCCCCGGTCCAGCCTTCGGCCTCGGACGGCGGCATCTTCGCTGGAACCACGATCAATGCGGATCTGGATGGCTACTACGGCTACAATTTCAACCGTCCGCTGGGCCGCATGAACCTGCTTCGCGCCAACGACGTTCTCAGCAATAATTTCACTCTGAATCAGGCCGGCCTGGTTATCGAAAGGACGCCGGATGCCTCATCTTCGAAAAGGTTGGGATACCGGCTTGATCTGATGTATGGCCAGAACACCGAAACGCTTCAGGGAAGCGCGCAGAACGAACTCCGGCCGCAGGTTTACCGCAATATATTTCAAGCTTACGGAACTGTGATCGTGCCTGTGGGCAACGGCCTCACTGTCGATTTCGGCAAGTTCTCCAGCTCGCTCGGAATCGAGGGCAATTACGCCAAGGACCAGGTAAATTACTCTCGTTCCTACCTCTTCAACTACTTGCCCTCTTATCACATGGGCGTGCGCGCCACACACGCATTTAATGACCGGGTATCGCTTCAATACTGGCTGGTCAACGGGGCAAACCAGACCGAAGACTTCAACGGCTTCAAGTCGAATGCGTTTTTGCTGACGCTCAAGCCTGCGAAGTCGGTCACGTGGAACGTGAATTACTACTTCGGCGAGGAAGGCCGGGATACCTCATTACCTCGTCCTGACGGCAAGGAACATATCTTTGATACCTATGCCACCTGGAACGCGAATTCTAAGCTCACGTTGATGGGTGAGGCCGATTACGTGGTCAATCGGAACTTTCACAACTCCTCACCTGCGCACGTCTCAGCAGGCGCCGCGTATGCCAAGTACAAACTGTCCGATGCGTGGTCACTTAGCGGCCGCTTCGAATATCTTTCCGACCGCGGCGGCCTGTTCACCAACTCTACACAGGCCATGAAAGAGGCAACGCTCACTGCGACCTATCAGTTCGCCGAGGGCTTGCAGCTTCGGGGAGAATATCGGGGCGATTTCAGCAATATGCCTTATTTTCTGACCGATAAACCCGGCCAACTAAAGCGCTCCCAAAATACCGCGACCCTCGGCCTGCTCTATTGGCTGGGTGGCAAACAAGGCGCCTGGTAGAGTAAACGACCAGGTGCCCAGACCCACGCCTCCAGGCCGTCCCGATCCCGAACAACTGCTTCGCGATCTTCAATCGGAGGTCGAAGAGAACGGGACCGGAAGGCTAAAGATCTTTCTCGGTTATAGCTCCGGCGTGGGGAAGTCGTTCCGTATGCTCGATGAAGGCCGCCGCAGAAAGCTTCGCGGTCAGGACGTAATTGTCGGCGCGCTCCAACCGAAAGTTTCTGCCGAAGCCGAAGCTCTTCTTCCGGGCCTGGAGGTCATCCCTTTGCTGAACGTGGAAGGGATGCCCGCGATGAACGTTCCGGCCATTCTGCTTCGCGCTCCGCATGTGTGCCTGGTGGATGGTCTGGCCTGGTCGAATCCTCCCGGCAGTCCGAACCGGGAACGTTGGCAGGACGTAGAACAGCTTCTTCGCGCCAACATCAACGTAATTGGAACGCTCAATATTCAGTACGTGGAAGAGCGCCGGCAGCAGGTGCAAAGCATCACGGGAAAACAAGTCGACTACACCGTTCCGCTCAGTTTTCTCAGTCAGGCCGACGAGATCGTGGTTGTCGATTCTCCGCCCGAAAGCGGTCAAAGGTCCCAGCTTCGGGAGATTGCTTTGGTGCTCGCCGCCGATATTATTGACCGGCAGTTAGAACTCTATCTCCGCCGCAATGGCATTCAGCAATCGTTCGGCACTCAGGAGAGGGTCCTCATCTGTCTCACGCCGCGTACTAATCCGGCGAAGATGTTACTGAATGGCCGCCGCATTGTGGAACGCTTCCACGGCGAACTGCTGGCGGTGACCGTCAGGCAGTCTGGCCTCTCCCAAGAGGATGAGGCGCTGCTCCAGAAAAATTTCGCGGCTGCCCGGGAAGCGGGAGCGGAGGTGACCGTACTCGACGGGGAGGATGCCATTGAAACCATTCTTGAATTTGCCCTCGCGCGGGGAGTAACCCAGATCTTTATCGGCCATGGCAAGCCTCGAGGGGCATTTGCCAAGCTGTTTCCAACACCGGTGGACAAACTGCTCGCTTGCCCGCGCGGCATCGATATCCGGGTCTTCCCCCATTGAAAGGGCTGCTGCGCATCTACCTGGGCTATGCGGCCGGCGTCGGAAAGACGTATCGCATGCTGGAAGATGCGCAGGAGTTGAAGCATTCGGGAGTAGATGTCGTGATCGGCTATTTTGAGCCGCACGCGCGTCCCGATACTACGGCGAAAACCGACGGACTTGAGACGATTCCCCGTCGCAACGTTCTTTACCGCGGCGCGAATTTCGAAGAGATGGACGTTGATGCCATTGCTGCCCGCAAGCCCAAGGTCTGCCTGGTAGATGAATTTCCGCACACCAACACGCCGGGCTCCGCGCGCGCCAAGCGCTGGGAAGATGTGGAGTGGCTGCTGCTGCAGGGAATCGACATTTACACCACCATGAACGTGCAACACCTCGAAAGCCTGAACGACCAGATCTGGCACATCTCCGGAGTGCGCGTGCGGGAGACCATTCCCGATTGGGTGATGCAACAGGCGGCGGAGGTAATCATGGTGGACCTCACTCCCCGCGCGCTTCAGAACCGCCTGGAGCGCGGTGTGGTTTATTCGCCGGAAAAAGCTCAGCTCGCGATGAACAACTTTTTTCGCGAACCCACTCTGCGTGCGTTGCGGGAACTAGCTCTTCGGCAAACCGCGCACGAGGTCGACCTGCGCTCGGAAGTTGCTTTGTCGACCGAACGGATTCTGATTCACATCACCGAAGATCCCGCAACGGCCGCTGTAATCCGCCGCGCCAAGCGGGTCGCTGATTATCTTCACGCCGCTTGCTACGCAGTGTTCGTTCACTCGAAAGGTCCAGTGCCCGCGGGAGTCGAGAAGCACTTGAAC
Source organism: Bryobacterales bacterium (assembly GCA_963795835.1). GTDB lineage: Bacteria > Acidobacteriota > Terriglobia > Bryobacterales > Bryobacteraceae > JALYXI01. The sequence continues at coordinate 479,446 of CAWCJC010000008.1, forward strand.
TTCGCTCGCAATCTGCATATTGAAACGCGGATACTCGAAGAAGAATCCGGAACCGCTGCCAGCCTGATCGCGTTTGCACGGCTCAACGAAGTGACCCAGATTTTCCTAAGCTGGCCGAAGAAGCCGGCGCGGCCTTTCCAATCGAATCTGGTGCAACAAGTAATTCGGGAAGGCAGCGACATCCAGATTTCCGTCATCGCGGAACGCAGCCCGAAGGCGAAATAATTCTGGCCCCCGGATTGCAGCACGGTCAACGACAGTATGAAACTTCTCACTTTTATCATTTGTGCTTCAGCGTTAGCTGCTCAGCCCGCAGCGCCTGAGAAAACCCCATTTGGCCGCAATAACATAACGAAAGCACATCCGAATGCCGCCAACAGCACTGTCATCGTAAACGCCGCCAGCTATTTGCCCGGCATCAGTCCGGGCGGCTTGTCGACGATCTTCGGGAGAAATCTAACCAGCGTGAGTGGGGTCATCTCCGCGAGTACTGATCCTTTACCTCTGGTGCTCGGCAATGTGTCTGTAACAGTTAACGGTCGCCCCGCGCCTATCTTCAGCATTGCCTACTCCGCGGCAGATCAGCAGGATCAAATCAGCTTCCAGGTTCCGTATCGAACGGAAACAGGACCAAACGCAGCGGAAGTTCAGGTGTTTAATTTCGGGCAACAAGTCGCCGATATCATCACGGATTCGTTTACAGAAGATCCGGGCATCTTCGCCTACGGTGCCGGGAACTACGCTGTAGCTTTGGCTGCCTCGGATTATTCACTTATTGGACCAAAGAATCCAGCGATTCCAGGAGAAGTCCTGACTCTTTATACAACAGGCTTGGGCCGCTTAACGCTGGATCTGAGAGACGGATATGGCGCTCCTTCCAATCCGTTGGCATACACGGTAGATGCGTTCGATGTAGTCGTGAATGGCGAGAAATGCGCGATCCTTTTCTCCGGTCTTGGACCTGGTTTTGTCGGACTCTACCAAATCAATATTCGACTACCGCAGGATTTGCCCAATGGAAACCTGGATGTGCAGATTCTCTCGTCATACGGCAATAGCCAGATCGCGACTCTCCCGGTACTCTACTAGCGAGTACATCGCAGTACCGATCAAGATTTTACTGGCGAAAGCCTCCCAGCTTAGCCCACGCGAGAGGTCGGGGAGCGCTCGCCCGATAGCTTGGGCGTCTATCTTAACCGGAATCCGACCACCGGCTGCACCGATGCCGGCCTTTCCTATGAAGACGCGGCGCATAAGCTTGTATTTCTTTTCTAGAGATGTTCCGGCGAAAGCTCAGCGGCGTCGCGCTAAAGGATATGTCTTCAGCGCAGCCACTCACGCCATTGGAAAACGGTGTACCATCTTTACTCCCATTGAAAATGGGATAGCTGATGATCCGACGCCGCGATTTTCTAGATCTCGCTCTGTCCGCCACCATCCCTCACCTGTCTATGGCGGCAAACCGCGCCCGCCCGAATGTGATCTTCGTCCTTACCGACGACCAGGGCTACGGTGATCTCTCGCAAACAGGCAATCCCGATCTTGACACTCCAAACATCGATTCCGTCGCGCGGAGCGGAGTCGAATTCACGCAATTCCAGGTCTGTCCCGTGTGCTCCCCCACGCGGTCGGGCCTGTTGACTGGCCGCTACAACTACCGCACCGGCATAGTCGACACCTTTCTCGGGCGCTCCCTGATGTATCCGGAAGAAGTCACGCTGGCGGAAGTTCTTCGCGACGCCGGTTACCGCACGGGCATTTTCGGCAAGTGGCACCTGGGCGATAACTACCCCATGCGCGCCATGGATCAAGGCTTTGAGGAAGCACTCGTGATTCGCGGCGGCGGCATCGGTCAGGTTTCCGATCCGCCCGGGAGCAGCTATTTCGACCCCATTCTGTTTCACAACGGCTTGCAAAAGCGCTACTCCGGTTACTGCACGGACGTGTTCTTTCGCGAGGCTACGCGCTGGATTGAAGCTGACAGGACCAAGCCTTACTTCGCGTATATCCCGACGAATGCGCCGCATGTGCCGCTGCAGGTGGCCGACAGCTTGGTCAAACCGTTCCGCGCCAAGGGTCTGCCTGAGGAGACCGCGCGGGTTTACGGAATGGTGAAGAACATCGATGACAATATGGGCCAGCTTCTCGCCACTCTGAAAAGCCTGGGGCAGGAGCGCGACACCATCGTAATCTTCATGAGCGATAACGGCGCGTTCGGCGCCAAGCGCTACAGTGGAGGCCTGCGCGGCGCGAAAACAACTCCGTATCAGAACGGGATTCAAGTACCCTTCTTTTTGCGATGGCCCGCGCGCCTGAAAGCGGGCGTCAAAGTGGACCGTATCGCAGCGCAGATCGACCTTTTCCCCACTCTGCTCGAAGCCTGTGGCGTATCAAAACCGGCGAACCTCAAAATCGATGGGCGAAGCCTGCTTGCCCTTGCAGAGCAGAAATCTCCCGCCTGGCCCGACCGCATGTTGTTTACGCAGTGGCATCGCGGCGACCGTCCGATTGCCTTCAAGAATTCTGCCGTCCGCACACAGCGCTATAAGCTGATCGATGGCAAAGAGCTCTATGACATGGAGGCTGATCCCGGCGAGAAGAACGACGTCGCGGCCGCCCACCCGGATGTCGTGCTCCAACTTCGCGCTGGATACGAAGCCTGGTTCCGCGACGTTTCTTCCGATCACAATTACATTCCACCCCGCATCTATCTCGGCACAGAACATGAAAATCCCGTAGTTCTAACCCGCCAGGATTGGCGTGTCTCGCCCGACCCTGGCGCGGATGACATTGGTTGGTGGGAGGTGGACGTGAAGCACGCAGGCACTTTCAACATCGTCTGCACCGTCGAACCCTCCGCTGCTCCGCAACAAGCAACCTTCGAGTTAAACCACACGCTGAAGACGGTACCCGTTGCGGCAGGGGCAAGTCAGTGCCGCTTCGAGAAGGTTTCGCTCGCGGCAGGTCCCGGCCGCTTGCAGGTGACTTGCCACGTAGATGGTCACTCCGCCGGTGCGAAATTTGTGGAGATCACGCGCGCGGACCACTAAGACGATGTTTATTACTCTTCGCGATCGCCCCCGCTCCGAACGCCGAATCAACAGCGCCACTCCTTCCACGGTCCGTGACGTGAACAGGGCCATCCTTTTGAACCTGATCCGCCAGCACCAGCCCATCTCCCGCGTCCACCTTTCGGACAAGACCGGGATTTTCCGCAGCAGTGTTTCCGCGATTGTCGATGAACTGCTGGGCGAAAAGCTGCTGATTGAAGAACGGTCCGTTCCCAAGGGCCGGGGCCGCGTTCCCATCTTCCTCTCACTGAATCCCGCCGGCCTTCGCGTGTTGGGCATCAGCATGAGGCGCTTTCAAACCCGTGTCACTGTTGCGGGCTTAACCGGGCAACCGGAAAACACAATTGCCTTCAGCACTCCCAGTGATCCTGCCAGCTGGATTAAAGAGCTGGGCAAAGCCGTAAAGGTACTCCGCGGCAAATCCGGCGAAGAATACGGCCGCGCGGGCGTCAGCGTTCCCGGCTTGGTAAACGGAGATACAGGGCAGCTTTTGCTGGTTCCCGCTCAGCCGGAGTACGCGGGGTTTGCTATGGCGGAAGAAGTCGGCAAACTTCTCGGCGTACCCGTCACGGTCGATAACGATGCCAAAGCCGGCGCGCTTGCTGAGCTCTGGCTGAATGAGATCGAAGTGGCGGGCGTGCAGGACTTCGTGTTGGTTCACGTAGCCGAGTTCGGCGTTGGCGCGGGCCTGATCTTCGATGGCGAACTCTATAGCGGGCATGACCGAACCTGGGTAGGCGAGTTCGGCCACATGATCGTTGACTCTTCAGGCCCCCAGTGCGCGTGCGGCCGGCGCGGCTGTTGGGAACTGTTCGTTTCCGATCGCTCTACCTGGCGCCGGTTTGACCCAACCACAGAATTTACACCGGCTCGTTTCGACAGTCTGGTGGAACTCGCGCTCGAAGGCGACGCCAAAGCGACCAGTGCATTCCGCGCAACCGCGGAATACCTGTCGTTGGGCCTTTCCAACATTATGTTCAGCCTTAACCCCCAGCGAATCGTCATCGCGGGTGAACTGACTCGTGTCTGGAGCCTGATCCAGCAGACCGTAGAAAGCGCTTACTCCGCGGGCGATGTCCGGGTGCGTGCGTATCCGGCGCGATTCGGAGTCGATGCGCTCGCCTTGCAGGGAGCGGTGGTCTTGGCGCTGCGAAGCGTGTTCGCTCAACCAAAGACAGGGTTCACTTCTGTATGAACATCGGCCGGGAACTAGACGCCTAAACGCCCGGCTCTGATACGTGCTTTTCGGGAGGTGCATACCACGCGAAAAGCTGAGACTTCAGCTCGTCCAACTTTGGCTTGTAGGCGGGCAACGCCGCCAGATTCTTCATCTCTTTCGGATCGTTCTTCAAATCGAACAACTCCGCTATATCGTTGACGTAGTAGTTCAGCTTGAAATCTCCGCGCCGGATCATATACTTGGCCGCGGGTTTTTGCAGATTGAATTCGGAGAACACCGTGGTCTCGCGCGTTCGCCCCGGCGTCTTCATATCGGCCTGCAGGCTGTCGCCATCTAAGCCGCGCGGAACCGGTATCCCGCACAGATCGAGCAGCGTGGGCACCACCTGCGTCAGGCTGACCGGTGTGCGTGAAATGGTGTTCGCGGTGGTCACGCCGGGCACGCGGAAGATCAACGGCACGCAGACCGAGGATTCATAGAACATGAATTTATGCCACATGCCGTGCTCCCCCAGCATCTCGCCGTGGTCCGAAGTATAGAGCACAATCGTATCGTCCTCTAAACCTAACTCGCGCAAGGTGTTCAGCACTTTACCCACGCAGTCGTCCATCTGAGCCAGATTGGCGTAGTACATCGCCATGCGTTGACGAGCCTGCGCGGGATCTTTGATCTCTGGGTTGTTGCCCTGCGTCTCTATCGACCGCCGGACATCCCGCGGCACGGTTTTCAAATCCACTTTGCCGTATGTATCGGGCAGCTTCATGTCGTCAGCATGAAACATATCCGCGAAGCGTTTCGCCGGCGTGAAGGGATCGTGCGGCTTGAGAAATGACGTGATGAGAAAGAAGGGCTGCTCCTTTCCATGGTTCTTCAGAAAGCGAATCGATTCACGCGCAACGAAGCTATCGAACTGGTCCTTTTCCTCCATTTTGGAAGGCCGGCCGATCATCACCTGTCCCTGACGGGCGTCGAGCTCTCGCGTGCCGTCCCAAGGGTCGCCCGAATCGCGCCAAAGATCGTCGATCTGGGGCACTCCGGAGCCGGAATTGCGATGGCCCAGCTCATCCTCGTATAACTTCATCTTCGGTCCCAGATATTGGCCCCAGTCGTTGAAGTCGATGTGGTAATCGAAGCCGTGTGTCTGCGCGTCCACGAAGTGCATCTTCCCAATCAAAGCGCTCATGTAACCCGCGGGCTCCAGATAATGCGCGATGGTCTTCTTTTCAAAGGGCCACAGCGTGGTGTTGTCCCAAGCTTTGTGGTTGTGAGTGTAGAGACCGGTGAGAAGCGATGCTCGCGATGGCGTGCACACAGGATTCGTGCAATAAGCGCTGTTGAAGCGTAGGCCCGAACGGGCGAGCGCGTCCAAGTTCGGAGTTTTGGCAAATGGATCGCCATCGATAGACATGCATCGCGGCTTGTGCTGGTCCGACATGAGAAGCAGAATGTTCTTCGGGCGCGCCGGGCGAGTCTGAGAGAACGCCAAACCTCCCGTAGCGGCCGCTAAAAATTGCAATCGAGTGATCGTCATGGTCAGAAGTTCAGTTTTAAGGCAAGCTGGATGACGCGCGCCGGGTCCGTCCCGCTGATCTGGCCTGCCTGTACGTTGCCAATCGCCGCCGCGGGAACGCCGAAGTTGGGATGGTTGAAGGCGTTGAACATTTCACCGCGGAAGCTCAGCGTAAACAGCTCCCGAATCGGGAAATTGCGATGAATCCCGAGGTCGGTATTGAAGCGCCCCGGGCCCACCAGAATGCCGGTGCCGGAATTACCGAAGGTATATTGAGCGGGAGCGACGAATGCCGAGGTATCGAACCAATGGTCGATGGTCCGCTGACTGGAGGGCAGAGTCCCACTCGCGATGCGATTCGGCCGTTCCGGTCCGCCGCCGGAGGTGTTCGATGCACCCGTGGCGAGCGTTACGGTAAACCGCTGGCCGGAATTTACGGACCAAATGCCGTTCACGCTCCAATCGCCGAAAACATAAGCCGCGAGGCCGTGTGTCAGGTATTGCTTTCCATGCCCGAAAGGCAGTTCATAGGCGTGATTGAAAACCAGAACATGCTTGTAATCGTCCGGCGGCGGTCCCCAATTGCAATTGAAGCAGCGCGCATTCTGCGGCAGAGGGATGCCGCCTCCGTTGATGTTGGGGACGTCGGAGAGGAAGCTGGCGTAGGTGTAAGCAAGGCTCATGGTAAGCCCGGCCGAGTAGCGCTTCTCCACTTTCACCTGAAGCGAATGGTATTTCGCGGAGCCGAACCCCGTGTTGTAAGTAACATTGTTCACCAGCGGGTTAATCGAGTACAGCGGCTGCCGCGGCCCTTGTGCGCCCGGACCGGGGTAGGACTGGTTGTAGTTGTACGCGCCGATCAAATCAAGGGAACGGCTTCCGACATAGGCTACGTCCAGCACCAGGTTTGCCTGCAACTGGCGCTGAATTCCGATACTCCATTGCAGTACGCGGCTGGGATTCAAGCCCTCATCCCACGCGATGGGATTGCCGGAAGAGAGTTGCGCTGAATTGGCCGGATCCGGCGCAACCGGGGCGGGCAAACCCTGCCGCAGGTAGAGGGGAGGCGTTCCATTCTGGTCCGTGTTGATTACCTGGTTGAAGAAGTAAGGCAGGTTTTTGTAAAGCTGTCCGCCCCCTTTCGCCGGCTCCAGATACGAGAGCCCGAAGCCGCTTCGCAGTATGGTCTTTTGATCTTTGGTGAGCGTGTAAGCCACCCCCGCGCGTGGAGCGAACGCGTGCAGATCGATCTTGCGAAGCGCCCGGCTGTTGCCGTTTCGATTCGCGACTTCCAACTTCGCGGTATTGAGATTGAAGTTCGCCCAATGATCGTGAACGTCCACAGGAGGCGCGAAGATCTCGTACCTGAGTCCGTAGTTCAGTGTGAGCCGGTTTGTCACGCGCCACACGTCCTGTCCGAATCCGCTCAACTGCCAGAAGCGCATCCCGAATTCACCCTGCAGAATTCCGCGTGTGACCGTAGCGGGCGCGCCGAGCGCGAAATCCGCGAGAGCGGTGGTCGAGATATTGGCGCCGGCCTGACGAGTAAATTGACCGGTGAACGCATACGTGCCGCGCGCGGGAAACTCCGAGAAGCCGTTGAACCGGTCCCGGATAAATTGTCCTCCGAATTTGAAGGTATGGTTGCCACGGATCAGCGTAATTGCATCGTCGTACTGAAACACGGTCATCTGGCTGGTCTCCGGAAAGGTGCTCGCATCGCCGATTACGGTAAAGCCGGTGATCGTCATGCCCGGAAGACCGCCTGAACGGTTATCGATGTTGATCCCGGGGATACCGATCGCGGACGCGGTATTCAAATTTTGGCCGATGGGATCGATCCCGATATTCCAGCGCACCACCCCGGCGCGCGCTTCGTTGACCGTCCGCGCGCTCAGGATTTTGGTGTAGTCGAACGTGAAGGATTGATTGCGCAACGGAATGCCTGTCGCGGGTTGGTTGCCATCGGCGGAGAGATACGGGCTGATCGGAATGCCCGCATTAGCGGGTGAAGGCAGGAGGCCGGGCGTGACTTGGTGCGTGTTGTCGAAGCTGTACTTGCCGAAGATCCTGTCGGACGCTCCCAGGTTGTGGTCTACGCGCCCATCGAATTGGTCAGTCTTTTGCGTGGTGCTCGGGTTGTAAGTGAAGTTGCGGGTTGCGGCAGAACTGGTAGGAATCGGGAGAAGAGAGGCGAGTTTCACGGCGGCGGGGTCTAGTCGCGAAGTGGGGATGATGTTGCCCGCGAACGGCAGACGCGGGGTCCCGCTGGGCGCTGACGTTGGATCGTAAATGGTCGTTCCCAAGCCCGCAAAATTGCCGGTGATGATCATATTGCGTTGATCGAGCGTGGGTATCGTGGACGTAATCGTTTGAGGTTGGGCGAGGCGGATTCCCTGATAGTCCGCGAAGAAGAAGGTCTTGTCACGCCGGATTGGACCGCCTGCAGTAGCTCCGAACTCGTTGCGGCGAAACTGCGGGCGGGGCGTGCCGGCGCGATTGTTGAAGAACTGGTTTGCATCCAGCTTGTCGTTCCTCAGGAATTCGTAAACCGTTCCATGGATCCGGTTCGTGCCGGATTTGGTTTGCACGAGCGTAACCGCTCCCGCGGCCGCGCCATACTCGGCTGAGTAATTTGCCGTCAGTACGCGAAATTCCTGGATGGAGTCAATGGTGGGAACGATAATCAGCGTATTCAGCCAAAGATTGCGATTGAACAGGCCATCGATCAAATAACTGTTCGCGGAAGCCATGGAGCCGTTCACGCTGTAATCGACATTCGCGCGAAGCGAGTAGGGTCCGCGTCCCAGCGAGCTGGAGCCGGCATGGGCGCCTGGAGTGAGCAGGAGCAGGGAAGTAAAGGTTCTGCCGTTTAAAGGCATCTCGATAATCCGCCGATTGTCCACCAGTTGCGAAACTTCCGCGCTCTGCGCCTCCAGCAGCGGCGCGCTGGCGGCAACTTCCACGGTTTGTTTTACATCTCCTACGGTGAGCGTGGAATTGACCGTGATGGTATCCGCGGCGGTAAGCTCCACGCCCTCGCGAACCAGCGTCCCGAAACCAGTCTTCTCAATCGTTATTGAGTAAACCCCGGTAGGTATTGTGGGGGCTGAGTACTGGCCGCTCGCGTTCGTTGTAGCCGTGCGCGTAAAGCCGGTTCCCGTATTGCGGAGGCGAACTGATGCATCCACCACAGCTGCCCCTGAGTTATCGACAATAGTTCCAACAATTGTGCCGCTGAGCGCCTGGGCCTGGGCGTCTATCTGGAAGACGAAGAACGCGAGCAGGACGGCGGTAACTCGACAAACTCGACTGTTCATGGCATCTCCTAGTTCGGGGCCGCAACTTTTTCCACACACTCTATCACAAGAGGCTTTGCGGTCTGATAAATTGGTTTGTTTAACGCTTGATTCAGGTGCTCCCATGAACAGACGTACAGCCCTTCGTTCTCTCTTGGCGGTTCCCGGCGCGGCTGCTCTACCCTCCGTTCTGGATGCTCAGGAACCCGTGGTCTTGCCCCCCGCTCCCAAAGCGGCGCCGAGCGAAACGCCGCACACACCCACGGTCAACGCGGATTCTTTTGCGGAGGGCGTGGTCCAGAACTTCAACGCGGAACAGTTTGCCGCGCTGCATAAACTGGGCGAGATCATTGTTCCCTCTCATGCCTGCATCGCCCGGTGCCAACGAAGCGAATTCCGCGGCGTTTCTGGATTTCCTGATCGGGCAGTCTTCCGCTAACCGCGTTAAGCTGTACCGGGACGGCCTGGATGCACTGAACTTGCAAGCGCGCCGGCTCTACCGCAAGCCCTTCGCTGAGATCACGGCCGTCGAGGCAGCACCCATCCTTGCTCCTCTTCGAGCACCTTGGACGTACCGGGAGCCCGCCGACCTTCTGTCACGCTTCCTGGTAGCCGCGAAGGAAGACCTGATCCGCGCCACCACCACTTCCCGCGAGTACATCAGCGTAGTTTCAAAGCGCCGCCGGGGCGCTGGTGGTTCCGGCCAATACTGGTTGCCCGTCGATTAACAAGGCTCCTTATGACCCCAGACCACGAAGTTCTGATCATCGGTTCCGGCGCTTCCGGCGGGATGATGGCACGCCAATTGACCGCTAAAGGCGTCAAGTGCCTGATGCTTGACGCCGGCCCTGCAGTGGATTTCGAACGCGACCGCGTGAACAAGAACGTGTATGACTTGCCTTACCGCGGATTCCCTCAACCCGGCCGCTTCCCGCACATCACGCAAGCCAACGAATTCAACGGCAACGTGTGGGCCGATGAGAAGCTGAACCCCTACACGTACGATCCCGCGAGCCCCTATTACTGGGTTCGCGTGCGCCGCATCGGGGGCAGGAGCCTGGTGTGGGGCCGCGCATCCTGGCGTCTTAGCGACTACGAGTTCAAAGCGAAAGACCACGACGGCTTCGGCGAAAACTGGCCTATCTCCTACAAGGATGTCGCGCCCTACTACGACAAGGTGGAGCCGATCCTGCGCGTTGCCGGCACCAAAGCGGGCTTGCCGCAACTGCCCGATGGGGTGTTCCTGGACGACGGGTACAAACCGGGAGATTCGATCCTCCGATTCAACGCCGCGGCTAAGAAGAAAGGCATTCCTACGACGCAACCGCGCCGCGCGACCGGGCAGCTGGCCAGTTCGGTTAACTTGATGCTGCCGGAGGCGCTCGCGACCGGAAATCTGAAAATCATTCCGAATGCTGTCGTTCGCGAGATTACCAAGGATCCGAATACCGGCCTGGCCAACGGCGCTCACTTCATCGACCGCCAGAGCCACCGCGATTATCATGTAAGCGCGCGAGTGGTGGTGGTGGGCGCTTCCACGCTCGAAACCACACGGCTGCTGCTGAACTCTAATCTGGCGAACTCCAGCGGCATGCTGGGACAGTACCTGTTCGACCAGTTTTATATCAAGCAAGCCCTGGTGGCCAGTGTTCCCGAAGCGCAGGGCGGCAAAGCTCCCCGTGGCTTAATGGGCGGCAGTGGCTATATTCCGCGTTTCCGGAACCTTACCACTAAGGAGCCGAAGTTTATCCGAGGCTACGCCTTCGATTTCTCCAGCGGAGGCACACCGGGCTCGCAATATATACCGATGTATGGAGAAGAACTCAACAAAGAGATGGCGCGCCTGGAAGGTTCTTCCTTCCAAATGACCACCATGGGCGAAGTACTTCCCCGCAAGGAAAACTTCGTCCGCATCGATAAGAACAAGACGGACGCCTGGGGTATTCCGGTGCTCCACATCCAACACCGCTATTCCGAGAACGAGTTCGAAATGGCGAAGGACTCCATGAACGTCGGTGCCGAGCTTTGCCACGATGCTGGCTTTGAGGTGCTGGCCAAGCACTGGGAGATGGTGCCTCCGGGTGAAAGCATCCACGAACTCGGGACGTGCCGCATGGGTACGGACAAGAAGACCTCCATCCTCAACGGTCACAACCAGACTCACGACATAAAGAATCTCTTCGTCATCGACGGAAGCGCGTTCGTGAGTGGCGGTTCTCAAAACCCCACGCTCACGATCTGCGCGCTCTCCATGCGCGCCGGGGACTATATCTCCGAACTCATGAAAACGAGGGACATTTGAAACGGGCACTTGCAGCATTGATCTTCAGCACGGTGGCCCTTGCGCAGACACCCGCCGCGCCCAGCCAGCCAATTCCGTTCAGCCACAAGCAGCATGCCGACGCAAGCCTGAAGTGCGCCGATTGCCACAGTTCGCCCGACCCCGGCGAAGCCATGACTCTTCCCGCCGCGACGAAGTGCATGATCTGTCACCGGAGCATCAAGGCCGATTCACCCGCGATCAAGAATCTGGCGCAGTTTGCTGCGTCGAAGCAGGAGATTCCCTGGGTGAGAGTTTATGAAATTCCCAGTTGGGTGTACTTTAGCCACAAGGTCCATGCCGATGGCGGCGCGAAATGCGAGAACTGCCATGGGCCGGTCGCGACCCGCAGCCAGCTTGCGAAAGAAACCGATCTCTCGATGGGTGGATGCATGAATTGCCATAGCAGCCATAAGGCTACGCTCGATTGCGCGGCTTGCCATGAGGCCAAGAGTTAAAAAAGAAGCTTCAACGCGAACTGCAGGGTTCGGGGCGCATTTGCCTGACCCGAGATAACCCCAAACTGGCCTGAGCTTAGCACGGCGTTCGGGCTTCCGAAGACTACCTGATTTAGAAGGTTGAATGCCTCTCCCCGGAACTGAGCGTTTAACCGTTCCCGTATCGGGAAGTTCTTGAAAAGCGACAAATCGATGTTCTGCTGCCCCGGTGCCCGCACATCGGGCAGCGTGCGGGCGGTGGTCCCGAAGGTGAACGGAGCCGGCTGCGTAAATTGTGAAGTATCGAAGTAACGGTTTAAACGCGCGGAGATAGGGCCGTCAAGAGCGGCGCTGGTTCCCGAATTGTTCGGCCGCAGACTGGTGCTTCCGGAATTGGACGTGTTCTGCGTGGTGAGCGCCAAGGGGAAGCCCGTCTGGTAAGTGGCAATTCCATTCACCTGCCAACCTCCCCCGAGTGAATTGACGAACGCGTTCCAGTGCGAGCCAAACTTCATTCCGCGGCCGAAAGGCAGCGCGTAATTGCCGCTGATCACAAGCCGGCGAGAGATGTCGTTGGAGGAGATGGAACGCTGGCCTTTAGGATCGTAAATGTTCTGGATACCCGAGTTGTTGCCCACATTGGAAATGATGGAATAGTTATCAATCAGCTTCTGGCCAGTAAAGGCGACCAGCGCGGTAAGACCCTGACTGAAGCGCTTCTCAACCTTCACTTGGAAGGAATGATAGAAACTATAGCCGCCAGTCAAATACGAACCGATTACCGATGTGTATTGAGGAAACGGCGCCAGCAAGTAGCTTCTGGGTATGGTGGCGCTGGAAAGTGGGCCGGTCGCAATCACTCCCAAAAACGGGTTCGGGACAGCCTGCTGCAACTGAGTTCCCAGGGCGAGCGCGGCCGGAGTGAGTTGATTGAGGTTGTAATCGGTTTCGCCGGACTCATTCAAGTGGATCCCGCGGTTGCCGACGTACGACACATCGATCAAAAGGTTGAACGGCAGTTGCCTCTGAACATCGATGTCCCAACTCTCTGTATAAGGCACACGATTGTCGCCGGTCACGGGAACCGCAAACGTTGTTCCAATGCCGGTGAGTAAACCCTGCGAACTTCCCGTAATGGAATTGAGACCGTTGGGGAAAGGGTTGTCGATGTAGGTCGTGGGGGTCAGTCCATTCGGGCTTCCGGTATAAGTGGTGGTACTGCCGAAGCCATAGCTTCCGACCGTAGCGCCGGCTGCCCGGTAGGAGGGTGCGTGAAAAATTCCGTACCCGCCGCGGACCACGGTGTTCGTGGTGGCCTGGTACGCGAACCCGAAGCGCGGATCGAAGTCCGTATACTCCGGGCTGAATTGCCGGCGGCTGGTCCCTTTGGTTCCCGCGAATACCAGGCCTCCGCGCAATCCGCTCAGGCCGGGAAGGGAAGCGAGCGGCGACGCAATATTGGGATCGAATGAGGAAAGCCTGTTGTATCGTTCCGTGCGAGGGACATCAAAGCCGTACCGCAGCCCCAGGTTCAGAGTAAGCTTTTTGGTTGCGCGCCAATCGTCCTGCAGAAACCATCCGAAATACTTACTTTGCGTCGCGGCGTTTTTCGATTGATTCTGGATTGAGCCGCTGCCGACTCCCAGCAGAAAACTGGCAACAGAGTTTCCGGCCGTTGCAGTAGCCACGTTTGGATTGGGACCTTGCGTGATGGCATTGGTAAAGCTGAAGGTTCCGGTCGAGGCACCGGACTCCAGATCGTTCACCCGTAAGAGACGGCCTTCCCACCCGAATTTGAGAACTTGCTTCGCCAGCACGCGCGTGGCGTTTGCGGCCAGCAGGTGGCTTTCAAACGACGCGTGCTTGAAAATGCCTTGTCCGGCGTCGCCCAGCGTGTAGTAGTTCTGAAGAGCGAAGCCGGGAAAGACCAGATGGTCGGCGCTTGCCTGGATGTATTTCGGCAAACCTAATGTGGTGGGATCGAAGCCATCGCTGACCGGGATGCCGTCCACCAGGGTACGCGCAAAACCGTAGCGCATCTCGAGCAAAAAAGTAGGCGTAAAGACGTGAGTGTAATCGAAAGCAGCGCTGTTGGAGATCTGAGGTTGTGAGGAGCCGCCTTCGGCAATTACGCTGGCTGCAGGGAAAAGCGCTGTGAACGGTTGCGAATAGTTTCTGCGGGAATAGCGGACGAAGAACCGGTTGGAGCTATCGATGTTCTCATCCACTTTTGCGTCCACCTGGTCGGTCGACAGTTCAGCGGTGCCCCGCGCAAAGTAATTGTTGTTGCCGGACACAGTACCGGGCTGATTGGGAAGAGGATAGTAATTTAACACCTTGAGGGCGACCGGATTCAGGCGGTTCGGGGGAATCACGTTGCCGGGAAAGGGCGACCGGACATACCCACTTCCTGCTGCTACGGTGGTAACCGGGTCATAGATGATGATCTTCTGGCCTGCCGCGGACAAAGTTTGAGAGAAATCGCCCTGGCGTTGCGCCACCGTGGGCACGGTCGCGGTTACGGTAGAGGCTGAGCCTTGCCGCAGCCCTTCATACGCGACGAAGAAGAACGTCCGGTCCTTTCCTTTGTAAAGCTTTGGTAGCGTAACAGGCCCGCCGACGCTTCCGCCGAACTGGCTCCGTTTAAAACTGGGAAGAGCTACGCCGCGCAAGTTGGAGAAGAATTGATTCGCATCCAGCACGGAGTTCCTCAAAAATTCGAAAGCGCTTCCGTGAACCTGATTCGTTCCCGACTTGTAGATCAAATTCACGATGCCGCTCCCGCTTCGGCCAAACTCAGACGAGTAAGTCGTCGTTTGAACTTTGAATTCCTGTACGGATTCCACCGAAGGAAAAACTGCAAGCCCCTGAATGGGATTGACCAAGGGCGGCGATGACGGAATGCCATCGATCAGGATGTCGCTGCTGCCGGGTCGTCCTCCATTGATGGAGAGGTTCACGCTGTTAAACGTATTACCCACCGATCCGGTCACCCCAGGCGCCAATAGAACCAGGCCATAAGGGTTGCGTTGATTGAGCGGAAGATCTGAGATTCCCCGAGTCCCGATAACAGAGCCCATCTCAGCGGTGGCTGCCTCCAGCAAAGGCGCTTCTCCGGACACCTGCACGGTCTCACTGGCAGACCCTACTTGCAGCGTAATCACAAGGCGGGCGGATTGATTCACGTCCAGATTGATTCCTGAGCGATCTTCGGTCTTAAACCCGTTTGCTTGAACATTGACAGTGTAAGGTCCGCCCGGCGCAAGTGACGGCAGCACGAAACGCCCATCCGGGCCGGTAACAGCGGTGGTGCTCACGCCGGTCGATTTGTTCGTGATCAGGACGTTTGCGGCGGGAACAGCGGCGCCGGTTGGGTCTTGTACGCTTACCTCGAGTGAAGCGGTTACGACTTGCGCACTACAATACGACCCAAAAAACAGGAACAATGCCACATAACCAAGTCTCATTTCATCTCCTGATCGCGAGGGCGCAGATACCAATCGATGGCGTCATGGACTGCAAGCTTGGACGGCTCATTTGCTGCATCGGGATGCGTCGCGCGAAAGCGCTCCAGCATGGTTCTCGAAAGCTGCGCTACTAATTCGGGATGTTCGGCCGATTTGTCCTGCATTTCGCCCGGATCGTTCACCTGATCATACAGCCGTAAATATCGGCCCGGGGTTGGATTGTCCGTGATGTATCCATCTTTTCGGGCGCGCCTTCCAGAGCATTGAATGAACTTCCAGCGGTTCGTGCGTACGCAGGCTTCTTCGTTTTCCAGGTACTCGCTGAAGATATATGCGCGCGGGTCCACGGGGCGCTTGCCCTCCAGATAAGGCCGCAGACTCTGGCCGTGACGTAACGGAAGAGCCTCCGCGCCCAGCATATCGAGAATGGTGTGGGGTACATCGACAGACTCTGTAAAATCTTTGACGACGCCCGGCTTCACGTGACCCGGCCAGCGCATCGCAAGGGGCACGACTAACGCCGGCTCATAGAAACAGTGCTTTTCAAAGCGCCCATGCTGCCCCAGACAGTACCCGTGGTCGGCCATGTAAACCACAAGCGTATTCTCCTCGAGGCCGAGCTCCTTCAGCTTACTCAGCACCACGCCCATGTTCCTGTCCATATAACGCACGGACGTATAGTAGGCGGCCGCAATGCCCTGTTTATCGGCGGGGGAAAGATCGCGGAAGATCAGAGGAATTTGCGGCGCATCGTTGGGGCCGACAGCGGGAGGCGTGAAGCTCTTTGGATCGAAGGCACTGGTATCTTCGAGCGGGAAGTCATACGGAGAGTGCGGTTCGGCAAGACTTACCCAGAGAGCGAAAGGCGCGCTCTTGTTAGCCTCTAGAAAGTTGCAAGCCTGACGGGCAACCCATGTGCTCTTCATTTGCTCGTAGCGCCGCCCGAAGGGGAGCTTATCGGCATTCAGCCAAATGCGCGCCGGCACCTTGAAGGGCTCCCATTTCGGCTTGACTGCAGTGCCGGCAGGCAGCGGCTCCGGCTTTACCTCCGCGTTCCATTCCCGCTGTACGATTTCTTCCGTCTTCGCAGTCTTAAAGCCGTGCAGATTGCTACGCCCGGGCTGGTTGAAGTGCATTTTTCCGAAGACTGCGGTGTTGTAGCCACGCGCGGCAAGCTGCTTCGCGATTGTTGGTTTCTCTTCAGAGAGCGGGGTTGCTAAGAGCGTGACCCCTGCCGAGTGCGGCATCTGTCCGGTAAGGATCGATTGCCGCGAAGGTGTGCAAACGGGCGAATTGCAATAGTTTTTTGCGAAACGAACTCCCTCAGCGGACAGCCGATCGATGTTGGGAGTCCTGGCCTTCGCGTTGCCATCGCAGCCCATCACGTAGCGGGCGTGGTCATCCGCAATCAGAAAGAGCAGATTGGGTCGCTCCTGGTTATTCTGGGCGGCGGCCAACGCCAAAGGAGCTTTCAACACGGTGCGGCGTGTCATATTTATAGTTAGAACATATTCCATACGCGGGTTCTCAGCAAGAAAGAGCTGTCCCCACACTCGCTTCCCGGGAGTCTTAAAGCCTGTTCTCTTGGATTGCGTAGTAAGGACGCAAGGTGAAGTCGTCCGTATCATCGGCACGTTGCAAACTTCGTATTTGCGGCTCTGCTTGCGCCAGGGGGATCACAGTAAGCCGCAACCGATCGCCCACGGCATAGTTCGCCGCGGCCCGCAACTTGTCATTTTCCATCGCGAAAAAGGCAACCAGCATTTCCGGCTTCGCGTACTGTCCGGATTCAACTGTCTCCACCTTTACTTTTACGAACGTCAGGCAATCTTTGTACGGAGCCGAACCGGGAGTTGGGACTTTTGAGGTCTGCACGATGCTCACTACCACCGTCAATTTACTCGTCACCGGAGCTGGCTTGGTCTCCGCTGCCCGTGTGATTTGCGTGGACTGGCTTGTGGGTTGGTCCGGTTTCTTTGTGGGAACTGGTTTTTTCTCCTCCTTCGGGGCGGGAATGATAGGGGGCGGCGGCACAGGTTTTACCATCGCAATGGGCTTCCAATTTTCCCCAAGCAAGTCGCGAATCGCGAACTCATAAACAATCACTTTCTTAAAGCCAAGGCGGGACGCGTTTTCTTGCCGCGCTAATTCGGTTCTGGTGAGGACGGGACCACCACCATTGAACGCGATCACGTCGATCGGCTGCTTGAGATGATACGCCAAGTGCTCACCGAATCCCGCACCGGTGCCCCATCCCAGATCCCGCATGGAATAGATGTTGGTGAAGCTGTCACCGAGCAGGAGCACGTTGGCCGTCGGATCGGGCTGAACCGGTTTGCCCTGGGCGTCGACGATCTTTTCAATCTGCACAGTTTGGGGAGCAAATAAGGTTTGCCCTTGGGGGAGCTTTAACAAATCCACTAGGTCACCCACCCGAGCCACGCTAGCGTTCACCTTGCTGAGGGGAACCTTGGGCGGAATGGGCAACACGCCGGACTCTGCGATGTGGGCGGCCAACTGCTTTGCAACTGTGTCCATGAAAACCGGCGCCCAGTGGGTATCCTGAACCAGGTAACGGACATCGTCCGGGCCAAGGTTCGCCGGGATCACATCCAACCAGTCCACTCCCGCCCCTCTCATCTGATGCACCAGGCCCGCATAACCCTCGTTGTTGGGCACCGTCATCAGCGGAAGCTTCCTCGCCCCGAGTTGACCCGGCTGCAGCATCGCTTTATCCGGGATGGGCAGAACCACAAGATGTATCCCCGCCTTCTCGGCACTCTCGATCTGAATTGCAAGATCGCCGGGCGGGGATCCGGATGCGGCGAAGCATCTACGCCCTTATCCACCATCGTCTTGGCGGTTTGTTCCAGAGTCAGAGAATCCGTGATACTCCGATGCGCCACGTAATCCATGCCGTGCTGGTAAAACAGCCATCCGTCGCGGCCTACCACCACCTTCTCATTGCCATACCCCAGAGGACCGGAAAGCAGTTCCTGAACTCTCGGCTGAACGAAATTCTTCCACACAGACTGACTTTCCAGAGTGGCCTCATAGCTGTGCAGTGTTTCCGGGCGGATCGCGGCTTGCCACGTTGTCAACGCTTGCTTCCACTCGCCGCCGGCAAATTGGCGAACTCCACGGCCGAAGGGTTGAAAGAGAGATAGAGCCTGTGGGTTTTGCCCGCGTGCAAACTCGATCGTGGCTTGAAAGAAGGGTACGGCGAACAGGAGTAAAACAAACGCCCATGAAAATCCTTTTGCCAGAGCTGGACTGACCACAGTGGAATCGAGTTCCTCATGGTCTCTCTCTGTCTGGTTCAGCAGGGAGCTTGGGGTTTGAGTCGGTGGCATGAGTTAGAACTGGAAATACAAGAACGGATTTACCGTTTGCGTCCACATCACCGTAACGCTTGCCACGAATAACGCCAGACAAACAACTGCTCTGGAGCGGGAGAAAGTCTGAGTGAAGTTCCACGTCTGTGGCGCAAGCCAAACAACCGCCGCGCAGATTCCGAACATGAGCACGTGATAGGGGGTGAATAAACCAACGCCGACGATCTCCTGACCCGGACGCACCACAGCAAGCCCTGCCATCGATTTGAGATACAGCCACGTTTCACTTAAATCAGCGGCACGAAAGAAAACCCAACTGACACAGACGATAACGAAAGTGATTGCAACTCTGAGAGGCCTCGGCGCCCTGGCATAGAAGCTCTCTTTTCCCTGAACGCGCTCCAGGCATAGCATGCACCCGTGGATCGCTCCCCAAATCACGAAGTTCCAGGAGGCACCGTGCCACAACCCTCCGATCAGCATCACCGTCATCAGGTTGGAATACGTACGGGCTTCACCGCGGCGATTTCCCCCTAGCGTGACGTAGAGATAATCTCGAAGCCAGGTGGAAAGCGCGATATGCCACCGGCGCCAGAAATCGGTAATACTTTCTGAGCGGTACGGATCGTCGAAATTCTTTGTGAACAGAAACCCAAGCATCAGAGCCATACCGACTGCCATGTCGGAGTAGCCGGAGAAGTCGAAGTAAATCTGAAATGCGTATCCAACAACGCCATACCAGGCCGCGGCCGGGTGCAGAGGGCCAGCAGAAAAAGCAGTATCGGCGATATGGGCCATAGGATTAGCCAGAAGAATTTTCTTACTGAGCCCCAGGCACAAAAAGGCGGCGCCCCTGGCAAACTTGGCATAGGTGAGACTGCGTTGGCGAAACTGATCCGCGATGCTCCAGTACCGGATGATGGGGCCGGCCAACTGGTGTGGAAAGAGCGCCACGAAACAGGCAAAATCGATCGGATTCCGCAAGGGACGGGCTTGGCCGCGATACACATCGATCGCATAGCTCATCGATTGAAAAGTGTAGAAAGAGATGCCGATCGGTAAAGCTACTCTCAGGGCATGGAGGCCGGTGTTGCCGATCCCAAGAGCCGTCAGAATCGAGTTGAGATTGGCGAGCCCGAAATCGTAATACTTGAAAAATCCAAGAATGGCCAGGTTGGAAATCATTGACACGGCCAAGGCAATCTTTTGGGCCGGGTTGCGCGGCTGATCTCGCGGCAAGATCGGCAATTCCGGCGAGTCCATCGGCAGGCCGGAAAACCTGATCAGCGCCAGTCCGCACCAATAGTCGATGAAGGAACTGGTGAACATTACCAGCACCCACGGTGGATTCATCCAGCCATAAAAGCAGTAGCTGAGGACAACCAGCATCAGCGAAAGATAGCGGAACGGCAAGATACAGTTCAGCAGCAGAACCAGGGGCAGAAAGTAAAAGAGGAAAAGATGAGACGAAAAAACCATGCAGACGCGCTAGTTACAGTAGAAATTCGTCAGCGCGTCGCGGACGCGGGATCGGGCAGTTGAGGAAGATCCCATCCCGAAGGGGCAAGCACACTCTCCATGTTCAGAATCCAGACCACCACCTTATGAGATTTCAAGCTGTCCTGATTTCTCAGAAGTTCCTTGATCGGCTGAACAGTGGCTGACGCCATGGAGATGTTGGAGACATTAAGATTGAGCCGCTCAGCCAGGAGTGCGTCGATACCCGTCCCCGCTGCCATTGCCAGTTTGAAAAAATGCGTATTGCTGTCCCCTATGACAAGAACGGGTCCGTTGTCCGGTTCGGTGTAGGGCTGATTCGCGCGGTCCAGGGTGCGAGTCAAGCTTTGCTTTGGATAAGGATAGCTTTTGACAATCTCACGTTCGTCAGGCGTCAGGTACTCCAAAAGATAACCATCACCCGGTTGCAATTTGAGAGGCACCTGGTCGGTATGAAAGAGTCTTGGCTGCTTTAGGGCGGCAGAGACAAATGCATACCGTTTCAGGCGGCTTACGATTGAATCCGCGGCAATCTTTTGAGCCCGCTCGCTCCAGTGATGATCGGTCGGCAGGAAAAGCAGTTCGGAATCACCCTTCGCTGCCTCCAGGAATTTCGGCAGCAGGTCGACAACTTCCACGTTCTGTTCCTCAAGCGTGTGGATAAATTTTCGAATCAGCGGGGCGGCGATCCGATTCGGAGGACAGGATTTCGCGATACGGTCCGGGTAGACCTCGGCCTTTGCGGGAACGGGTACGACTAGAAGATCGATACCTTGACCCTTCAGCCATCGGGAAACCGATGCAATTGAAGCCAGCGAGGGTCTTACCGGCTGATCTGGAGCCAAAAGGTACAGGATGGTAGAGGCCCGGTCATAAAAGGGAGGTGACCCTGGCGCATGGAAACGCAGCACGGGGATTGCAGGACCACTTGGGCTTTGCACCACGTTTTTGGTAGAAGCCTCCAGCAAGCCGCTTAGTTCGGCGCGGAATGGCTTCAAATGGTCAAACCATTCGTCCCAACTAGCCGCCCCGGAGGCATGCAATTCGGTCTCAAGCTTGTTAAGGTCCGCTTTGATTGCCTGTTCCCGCGGATTCCCGGCAGTCTGGGCCCCAGCATTCGACAGGACGCATAGAAAGACCAGCGCCATGGCTGTCCTTTTAATGTGAGGCGGGTACACTGCGCATAATTTTCGCATATGTAAGGCAGAACTCACCTGGTTTCAAAAACCGGGATGCCTGGTGATTCGGGGTGCGTGAAACTTGACGCGAAAGGTTTGGTGGAGGCGGCGAGAGTTGAACTCGCGTCCGAAATTGCTTGCTATGAAAAGACTACGTGCGTAGCAGGCTCAGAGGATTCGTCCGCCGCCTTAGAACCAGCGAGGCGACGACGGACTAGCCCGATTGATTTCGGGTTTAGGCTCCGGACAGAAGCGGTTACCCTATCCCTCAAAATGACGTTTACTAGCCAGCGCGAAGGCTCACCGGCCGAAACGGCTACTTAATTAATTAAGCAGCGTATGCAAATTGCTGGTTGGCAATTATGTTTTTCCGATCGTTTTACGGGAGCTCGGAACCCGGCACGCCTTTTCATCTCAATTCAATCCCGTCGAAACCGTTGCGCCCCCTTTCTATTTGATATCCTAACATGTCTGTGTTCGTTAGGAGTTGAGTCTCTTGCCCTCGCCGCGCGACCGTTTATCTCTGGATCCGTCGACATTTCCAGCCCGCAGAGCACGGCACAGAACAGTTCCTCTCGTTGTTCCCATTGTCTTTCTAATCGGCACCGTGTTCTCCTTAGTGGCTTCCCGCGAGGCTAGGAAACGGGAAACTCGGGAACTGCAGAACGAATTCAACCTGGCCAGCCAGAATCGCACGGCTTTCATTCAACGCGAAGTGGAGTCAAATCTATCCGCCTTAAGCGCGCTTGCCGCGTATAGCGAGATATCCGCTCCGCTTACCACGGCAAAATTCGAGATGTTCGCGGACCGTATCCGGCGCGTTTACTTTACGATTCATTCGCTCGAATGGCTTCCGAGAATTTCGCAAAGCCAGCGCGCATCGTTCGAAGCAGAAATGAGCGCGGCCGAACACCGTCCCGTTCACATTGTGGAAGGCAGCCGTCCCTTAAACCCGGTGACTGCCCCGCAGCGTGCCGATTACTATCCCGTTCAATTCATCACTCCCCGGACGTCGCCTTCCCCGATCGGATTCGATGTGGCTTTCTCCCGTCCGGTGCACGCCGTTCTTGAGAGTTCGCGCGATACAGGGAAGCCCGTGTTGACGGGCCATTTTGCCTTGATGGAGAAGTCTGGCGATGGCTACGGTGTACCGATTTACATGCCTGTCTATCGAGGCGGTTCAGGCGAACTTACTCTGGAGCAGCGTCGCACGCACCTGTCGGGATTCGTACTGGCCGTGGTCCAGATTTCGAGCGTGCTGGAACGCGCCATCCATGCGTTCGGTCCGGAACGCGTCAACTTTTCTTTTTACGATCTCTCCGCGCCCGCGGGCAAGCGTCTTCTTTATTTTCATCACTCTTCGCTCGAAACGAGCGTGCCTAAACAGCTTTCTGAAGCGGACGACCTGACGCCCGCGCCGTTCCATTATGTCCGTTCTTTTGAAATCGCGGGACGCCAATGGGCCATCGTTACGGCAGCCACGACGGATTACCTGCCTGCTGAACGCAATTGGCAGGTTACGGGAATTTTTTTAGCCGGTCTAGCGGCAACCATCGCGATCGTAGCCTGCCTCATGCTGAACGCCTCTTACGGTTTGCGCGGGGATCGCCTCGTGGCGCAGCTCTACTCCATCAATTCCCATTTAAATCAGGAAGTGCAAGAGCGCAAGAATGCCGAACGCGAGGTATCCCACCTGAACTCGCATCTGGAACAGCGCGTTAATGAGCGGACTGAACAGCTTCGCATCGCCAATGCGCAATTGATTCTGGCCCAGCAGGATACCGAGCGTATTCACCAGGAGGAGATTCAACATTTGCGCTCCATGCGGCAGACAGAGGATGCGCTCCGCGAATCCGAACAGCGCTATGCTCTGGCCGCAATGGGTTCGAAAGACGGTCTGTGGGACTGGAATCTTCTTACGAACCGCATCTATTACTCGCCTCGCTGGAAGCACATGTTGGGCTATTCGGAAATGGAAATCGGAGACAGCCTGGACGAATGGCTGGGCCGTATTCACCGGGGTGACGTCGAGCGGGTGAAGGAAGAGTTAGAGTCGCACCGCGCCGGCGTGACCTCTCAATTTCAGACTGAATACCGGATTCGTGACAGCAAGGGGATGTATTGCTGGATGCTGGCGCGGGGAGTGGCGGTTTGCGGAGCCGAGGGCACGCCTTCAAGAATGGCTGGATCCCAAACGGATATCACCAACGGCAAGGTTTCCGATGCCCTGACAGGTCTGCGAACCCGGCTGTTTCTGCTGGATAAGTTGGAACTTGCCATCGAAAGGATGCGGGAGAATCCCGGCTCTTTGCTTGCGGTTCTTTTCCTCGATCTGGATCGTTTCAAAGTCATCAACGACAGCCTGGGCCATCTGGCTGGCGACCGGCTCTTGGTTGGTATCGCGCAGCGCCTTCAGACCTGTGCCGCCCGTAGTGGGCTCGATCCTTCGCAGGTGACTACCGCACGCCTCGGCGGCGACGAGTTTGCCGTGCTGTTGGATGGACTGGAGAAGCCCGAAGCTGCGTCCCTTCTTGCGGCGGAGATCAACCGTGCCATGAAGCCGGAGTTCGATATCGACGGGCATCCGGTGTTTGCATCAGCCAGTATTGGGGTTGCGTTGGGCACGCCTGGCAGTACGCCTGAAGACATTCTGCGGGACGCGGACACAGCGATGTACAAAGCCAAGGCGCACGGGCGCGAACGTTTTGAAGTCTTCGATCCTTCCATGCGCATCGAAGCAGTGGCGCGCCTGGAACTTGAGGCGCAACTGCGAAATGGAATTCAAAACGGGGAACTGGAGGTTTACTATCAGCCGCAGTTTACTTTATCAACCAGCAAGGTAGCAGGGTTCGAAGCGCTTGTACGGTGGCGGCATCCGTTACGCGGCTTGATCCGCGCCCATGAATTCATTCCGCTTGCGGAGGAGACAGGTCTGATTGTTCCCCTCGGCCGGTGGGTTCTGGAACAGGCCTGCCAGCAAATGGCCCGGTGGCGGCTGGAGCATCCTTCCGCGGCTGATCTGGGTATCAGCGTGAATTTATCCACACGCCAGGTAGGCGAACCCGACTTGGTCTTTCAGATTGCCCAAGTCCTCAACAATTCCGCGCTACCCTCCCGCTGTCTGAGTCTCGAGGTGACGGAGAGCGTGCTCCTTCAAAACACGGAGCTGGCCATCACCACACTGAACGAACTGCGCGCCATGGGCATCGGTCTGAAGATTGACGACTTCGGGACAGGATTTTCCTCCCTCAATTATCTGCACAGGGTGCCTTTCAGTGAAGTGAAGATCCACAGATCTTTCATCGAGTCCATGGGCCTGCAGCGGGAAAGTTACAGATTGTCAGGACGATTCTGCTTTTGGCCCGATCGCTTCGAATGAGTACGGTTGCCAATGGAGTAGACGAGACATGGCAGCTGGAAGAACTGGTTGGCTTGGGCTGCGACTACGCTCAAGGCGATCTCCTCTGTGCCCCTCTGAGCGCGAAGGAGTGCGGGCAATTCCTGCGGAAAACCCTACTCGCCAACCCTAGCGTCCCCCCTCGTCAACTAGCGAAAGTGTGATGGACATCCTCATGCTCAAGCGGGGAGCAATTCGCTCAAATTCCAGATTGTTGCCGTGTAGCCGGGCGCCCAGGGTTCCGGCCGTTCTCTGGTTTCTGGTGCTTATGAAGATATCGGAAAAGAGGGGGGATCGGGGAGAACACCGCTCTGGTCAGAGAAAGGATTTGTGAGTCTTTAGAGTGGTGCGGCGCGGTGCTGGATCGCGAGCGCAATGCCGCTGCTGACGACCGTGAGACTCCCATCACAACGCCTGAATCGAAGCTTCAAATCTGGGTGATTCCCACTGAAGAAGGGCTGATGATGGCGAGCGAAGTGGCGAATTGGCAATCGCAAGAAGCTTCAGGCGGTTAGTTTATTTGTAAACTCGTTCTCGCCTTTGACGTCGGTTAACCGCATGTTGCGGCCCTGGTACAGGAACGTGAGCTTCTCATGGTCCATGCCCATCAGACGCAGAATGGTGGCATTCACGTCGTGTGTGTCGACCCGCAGCTCCGTTGCCTGCACGCCGAAATCGTCGGTTGCGCCCAGCACTCGCCCGCCCTGCACGCCGCCGCCCGCCATCCACATGGAGAAGCCATAGGGGTGGTGATCTCGCCCGGTTGCGCCTTGCGAAAGCGGTGTGCGGCCGAACTCGCCGCCCCATACTACCAGCGTGGACTCAAGCAGCCCCCGGGCTTTAAGATCCGCCAACAAGCCCGCAATCGGCTTATCGGTTTTGCCCGTCATGCGGGTATGGGAACCGATCAGGTCCGTGTGGGCATCGTCCCAGTCCACGCCCACGTTGGTTCCCGAATAGATTTGTACGAAACGAACCCCACGTTCCACCAGGCGCCGCGCCAGAAGACACTTGTGACCGAAGTCATCGGTCGCGGTCTCCCCGATGCCGTAAAGCTTTCTTCGTTTCCGGCGATTCCTTGCTGAAATCGACCGTTTCCGGGGCGGCGCTCTGCATGCGGTAGGCCAGCTCGTAAGACGCGATGCGCGCATCCAGGGTGGAATCCGCGGCCCGCGCGCTATCGTGCATCCGGTCCACTTGCCCGATAAAGCCGAGTGTGTCCCGCTGCGCTTCATCCGTTACACCGGCGGGGTTGCGAAGGTAAAGAATGGGCGTTTCGCCGCCCCGGAACACCGTGCCTTGATAAACGGCGGGGAGAAAGCCTGCGCCGTATGCGGGCGGGCCGGATTTTGTGGAGCCATCCGACATCACGACAAAAGCCGGCAGGTTTTGATTTTCCGTGCCGAGCCCATAGGTCACCCACGATCCCAAGCAGGGCCTGCCGGGGAATTGTGAGCCGGAGTTGCGGAGATAAATGGCTGGTGCGTGGTCAAACACGTCGCCATAGCAGCTGCGAATCACGGTGACATCATCCATTTGTTTGCGCAGATGCGGGTAAAGATCGGAGACCGGAGTTCCGCACTTTCCACCTGGCTGAAACTGCCACGGGCTTCCGCGCAGGATAGCCTTGGTGGGGTCATGAATGAAGCTGGTCTTGATGGTCTTCGCGAGTTCGATCGACAGCGGCTGCCCACTGCGCCGCGTTAATTCCGGCTTTGGATCGAACGTGTCCACATGGCTGACTCCGCCATGCATGAACAGGTAAATCACGCTCTTGGCTTTGGCAGGCAGCGGCGGCAGCTTCGGAGCCATCGGGTTCACCTCCGCCCCCTGCAGCAAACTGGAAAGCGCTACGGCGCCAAAACCTTTTCCGGTGCGGGTTAACAAATCTCGTCTGGTCATCTGGCTAATCCACGTATAAGAATTCGTTCAGGTTCATCAGGCCGCGCACCAACTCCGTCATGGCCAGGCGCTTCGATCCCAGGCGCGACGTCTGCTGTTCCAGTAAGCGATCGGCTGCTTCCTTTTCGCGCGCTTCCGGCGCACGGCCCAGAACGCGCCGCCACGCATCGTCAACGGATTCCACTTTCGCCGCCAGATGCCCGGCCTCTTCCACCATAAACCGGCTGTTCAAGAGAGCGAGCGACTGCGGGGCCGTGGTCGATTCATTGCGGCGCGGACAGCTTTGCACGCCATCGGGTGAATCGAACGCTTCAAAGAGCGGCTGTTGAAAGGTCCTGCGCACAATCATGTAAATGGTGCGCCGGTTGTGCTGGGAAGGATCCGGAGTCACCAGCCAGCTGTTTTCGGCTTTGCCGATGATGCCGAACAGTTCTTCCGATTCGAGCGGCGGCACGATGGGCGGACCACCGGCTTTTAAATTCAGTTCGCCCGCCACCTGTAACACCGAATCCCGGATTTCTTCGGATTGCAGACGCCGGCGGTTCATGTGGCTCAGCAGCACGTTGGTGGGATCGTCTTTTGCGGCCGAGGTCGAGGCATCCGCGGAGCGCTGGTAGGCTTCGCTCGACATGATCAGCTTATGCATCGCCTTGATGGACCATTTGCGATCTGAGAACTGCCCCGCCAGCCAATCGAGCAACTCCGGATGCGAGGGCTGCCCCGCGCGCACGCCCCAATCACTGGCAGTTCGCACCAAGCCGTTTCCGAAGTGCCCCTGCCAAATGCGGTTCACCATGACGCGCGCGAACAGGGGATTCTGAGCGTTCGCCACCCACTCCGCCAATGCTTTCCGGCGATAAGTGGTGGTGGCATGCAGCGGAGGGTCAGGCACTTCGCCGCCACCGAGCGCCGTCAAAAATCCTGGCTTCACTTCTTCACCGGGTGATTGATAATTGCCGCGCTCGGCGATATAAGTGCGAGGCGCCTCACGCCCAACATCGATAATTCCGGGCGCCATCGGCGGGGCCGAGTAGCCATTGAAAATGCCGACCAATTTGCGCTGAATCACGCTCATGCGCTCTTTGTCAGAGGGCGAAAGCCTGGCCAGTACCTCGTCTTCTGAGATCGTCAGCGCATCTTTCGACTGCGCGACCAGAGTCTGCTGTTCCGGCGTCCGCTTGGCTTCTTCGGTCTTCACGGCAACCTGGGCGGCGGGCGTTAACTTTGCAATCTTTTCGTCGCGCAATTGCGTCCGGTAGGGTTGCTCCATTCGCGCGATCTGGTCGCCGAATTGACGCAGCTTGAACTCCCGCGTGTTCGCCGCAATATCAGAGAAGCGCGCGGTGTTGTATTCCAAAAATACGCGGTCGTTCACAGCGGGCGCGAAGACCGCCTGCATGCGGTAGTAATCCTTTTGGGGGATGGGATCGAACTTATGGTCGTGACAGCGCGCACAGCCGACAGTCAAACCGAGGAACACTGCTGAGGTGGTATCTACAGCGTCCGTCAATCGCTCAACGGCGTTTAGCTCCTCCACCTTGAACAGCATGTCGCGATTGGTGCCCACGCGATAGAAGCCTGTACCTGTCCGCGCTTCGGAATCCTCAGGCCACAGCTCATCGGCCGCAATCTGTTCTTTGGCGAATTTGTCGTAAGGCTTGTCATCGTTGAAGCTCTTGATGACGTAATCGCGATAGCGCCAGCCTTCCAAAATGTAGGGATCCTGTTCGAAGCCAGACGTGTCGCCATAGCGCGCCAGGTCCAGCCAATAGCGGCCCCATTTTTCGCCATACTGTTTTGAGGCCAACAGCCGGTCGAGCGCGCGATCCCATGCGCCTTCCTCTTTGTCGTTCACGAACGCGGCGATCTGTTCAGGGTTCGGGGGTAGCCCCGTCAGGTCGTAAGAGGCGCGCCGCAGCAGCGTGAGCCGGTCCGCACGAGGACTCTTTTCCAATTTCGCCGCGGCAATTGCGCGATTGAGAAAGCTATCAATCGAAGCATGTTCATCAGCAATGACCCTGGGCTTTTGAAACGCCCACCATTCCGGTCGTTTTACCTGCGCGGCGGCACTCGCTGGCCACTCCGCGCCACTATCGATCCAGCTTTTCAAGGAAGCCACATCCGCGGCGTCGAGCGTTCCTCCGGGAGGCATTTGAAGCTTGCCGATGTGAGCGACAGCTTGATAAAGAATGCTTGCCGTAGCATCGCCGGGCTTCAGGCCAGGGCCGCGCGTGCCACCCTTCAGGAGAGCTTCGCGGCTGGTCACCTTGAATCCGGACATGCCCGTGGACTCGCCGTGGCACTGGCCGCATTTTGCGTCCAGAATCGCTCGTGCGGTTTCCGGGCCTGTCGCCGCCCATGCGGCGCAACTGGTCAACAAAAGGGGAAGGACACGCATCGACGAAGGGGGATCCTCTTCTAAAATGATATCAGGCTATCTTAGTCATGAAACCGTAACGAATTTGAAATCAGGGCGCAACTGCAAAAACGCTAAACTTCGCCAAAGGGTCTATGAAAAATTTCCGTTTATTTGCTTTGTTTTTCGCGATTGGCGTGCCGGCGGCCGCCCAGTTTGATGCCGCTGAAGTGTTGGGGACCATTCGCGATAACTCCGGCTCCCTGGTGGGGAAAACTTCCGTCACCCTGACGAACCGGGACACTGGCCTGGAGGCGCGCACCACGGCTGACGATAACGGCAACTACACGTTCTCCAATGTGAAGATCGGTGTTTACACGGTAACCGCGGAAGCCGTTGGATTCTCGAAAGCAGTCGCGAACAATATCACCGTCGATGTAAACGCCCGGCAGCGTGTGGATCTGACGCTGCAAGTAGGCGCGGTGAGTGAATCAATCGAAGTCTCGGGCGCGGCAAGCGCGTTGCAAACGGATTCCAGCGATCGCGGGCAGGTTATCAACACGGCACAAGTGGTGGAATTGCCGCTGAATGGCCGGGCATATTCCGATCTCGCGCTGCTGGCCCCCGGCGTGATTCGTTCGCCGTCCGCATTTTCCGGCACGCCCCGCGAAGGCTCCTTCATCGTCAACGGATTGCGCAGTACCTACAACAACTATCTTCTCGATGGCATCGACAACAACGCCTATGGCACCAGCAATCAGGGCTTCGCGAATCAAGTGGCGCAGCCTTCGCCCGATGCTGTGCAGGAATTCAAGGTAATCACGAATAACTACAGCGCGGAATACGGGCGCAGCGGCGGGGCGACGATCAACGTGGCGACCCGCAGCGGTACCAATGCGCTTCACGGCACCGCCTACGATTTTCTTCGGAACACCAATCTGAATGCGATCGGCTTTGTGTTCGGCGTGCGCCCCGCGACATTCAAGAAGCCCACGCTGCAGCAAAACCAGTTCGGGGGCACCATCGGCGGGCCCATTCGCAAGAACAAGATCTTCTTCTTCGGCGACTATGAAGGCTTTCGCAGCTTGGGCAAGGTCTTGAACTTCGCCAGCATTCCGTCTCTGAACTATCGGCAGGGCATCTTCCCCATCCCTGTCACGAATCCCATTACAGGCAGGACTTATCCCGCAAATACGCCGATTCCGGCAACGGATACCAGTGCTTTCGCGCGCCAGGTGTTGAGTGATCTTCCCACGCCGACCGGTGCTGGCGAAGGCAGCAACTACCAGCAACTTCTGCTGACGCGCAACTACAACGATAAGTACGACGCCAAGATTGATGCTCAGTTATCGGCAACGCAAAACAGCTTTCTTCGCGTAAGCCAGCGGAAGGTAAACATCTTCAACCAGCCGGATATTTCCGGCCCCTCTGGCGGCAATAGCAACGGCTATACACGCGTTCTCAACCAGCAGGTAGATTTGGGCTACACCTGGGCCATCAACGCCTCTTCCATTTTGGAAGCCCGTTTCGGAATCTCTCGCACCCGCGCCGGCAAGCAACCTCCGCTGATTGGCGGACCGAGTGAGCAGGCGCTTTACGGCATCACCGGCCTGCCTACCGATCCAGCGCTTACCGGCGGTTTGGTTGCGACTACCCTTTCCGGCTACAGCCAATTGGGCCGGCAATCCACGAATCCGCAGTTCCAGAACCCACTCGATTTCGATCCCAAAGTGAATTTCGTCAAGAACATTGGACGCCACTCGCTCAAGATCGGCTATGAGTTCGTTGTGCTCCGCACGCAAGTGCTCGATGTGAATCCTTTGTACGGACGCGATGCTTATGCGGGCGCGTTCAGCAGACCCGCGGGCGGGGCCACCAATGCGACCGTTTATTCGGTTGCCGACTTCCTCTTCGGCTTACGCAGCCAATATGCGCTCGCCAATGAGGTGGTGGGCAACTACCGCCAGCATGAACAATTCGCTTACGTTCAGGATGATTTCAAGTTTTCGCCAAAGCTCACGCTGAATTTAGGCCTGCGCTATGAATACGCGACTCCGCGCTGGGAGCGCGATAACGTGCTGAGTAACTACGATCCCATCACCAACACCATTCTGCGCGCCAAAGACGGAGGCATCTACGACCGCGCGCTGGTGAATCCGGATCGCAAGGATTTCGCGCCGCGCATCGGATTTGCTTATAGTGCGACTCCCACCACTGTTTTGCGAGGGGGTTACGGCATCAGTTACATTCATCAGAATCGCGTCGGCTCTGGAGATTTGCTCGGCATCAATGGACCGCAAGTGGTGATCGCGACCATCAATCAGAGCAACCCAACCGATCCCTCCTTCCGCACAACGCAGCAGGGTTATCCCGCGGGCATCTCCAGCCCCGCTAACTTCAATCCGATTCTTTCAAACATTACCTACGTCCCGAAAGATCTCAAAACACCGTACGTGCAAACGTGGTTCTTCTCCATTCAGCAGCAGGTGGCGAAGGACACAGTGATCGATGTGGCTTACATCGGGAACCATTCAGTCGCGCTTCCTCTGTTCGGCGATTACAATCAGGCTTATCCCGCAGCCCACGGCCACGTCAACTCTTTCTCTGCAGGCGCGCCGGCCAAATCAAAGCTTCGGCGCCATCACCTGGTACGATCCGGCGGGTTTTTCTAACTACAACGCCGCGCAGGTCAAGGTTGAGCACCGCCTCTCGGGCGGACTCTATTTCCTGAATTCGTTTACGTGGTCGAAGGCAATCGATAATTCCGGGCAATCGCTCGACACCTCGAACGGCAACGCGGCAAGCGTGCAGGATATTCGCAATCTGAAGGCGGAAAAGGGTCCTTCGAATTACGATCTCACGCTTACAAACATCACCAGCGTGGTTTACCAGGTTCCTTTCGGAAAAGGACGCCGTTACGGTTCGTCGCTGCCGTTGATTGTCGATGAAGCACTGGGTGGTTGGGAGATCACCGGCATCAACACCGCGCTCTCGTCGCCCCCCATCGACCTACGGGCTTGGAACGGCTCCATCCCCGCGGCTTTCCAAGTTGTCGGCAACCTCTCCGACTTCCGCGGCGGCGAGGCCTACCGCCCGAACATTCTCGGGCCGGCGCTGGCCCAGGGCAGCGCCCGCACGGTGGACAACTACTTCGACAAGAACAATGTCCAGCTCCCTACCGACCCGAGCCAGCCTTTCGGTAATGCCGGCCGCAATAGTGTTCGGGCCACTCCGCTGAACCAGTTGGATATCGGTGTTGATAAGAGCTTCGCCCTTCCAAGGGAAGGAATGCGGCTGCAGTTCCGTTCAGAGTTTTTCAACATTCTGAACCACACAAACTTTGGTGCCGCGAACAGCGACCGCGCCAGCGCGGCATTCGGTACGATTCGCACCACATTCCCGGCGCGGCAGATTCAGTTTGCTCTGAAACTGATCTTCTAGGCAACATTCTCGAAATTCTGCTCTAGCTCAGCAGTCCGGCTTCCCGCAGAGCGGAATCGAGCTGTGCATTCGAGGGCTCAGAAAGAACCTTTCCGCCCAGATCAAGTGTTGGCTTCTTCTCCTTGCCGCCATTCTGGTCCTTTACCCATTGGCTTGCAGCTTCATCCGCTTCGACATCGATGTAGTCAAAGGGAACGCCCACTTTTTCCAGGTGGGCCAGAGTCTTTGTCGTCATGCTGCACCAATCTGCGCCATACACTTTTATCTTCGTTTCAGCCATGCCGATTCGCCTGCATCTGATGGGCCTTTGCTACTGAATCCATTTCAGACTGTTGATCTATCATGATGGAACCTTTCCTAATGCTGCCCCGTTCCGAGACTGTCCCAACGGCTGCTCCAGCATCTCGCAGCAGGCACGTCCCGGCTCTCGATGGAATTCGAGGCATCGCGATTCTTTCCGTCATGCTCTTGCACGCCCAGATGATCTGGAAAGAGCCCGGTCCCGGCGGATGGCTGGGGAGCATTGCGGAGCTGGGTCAACACGGCGTCGTGTTGTTCTTTGTTTTGTCGGGATTCCTGATTACCGGAATCCTGGATGATGCACGGGACGGCCCGCATTACTTTCGCAATTTCTACGCGCGGCGAGCTTTGCGGATCTTTCCGCTCTATTATCTGTTTCTCGTCCTCGCGTTTTACGTTCAACCGCATTTGGTCCACAAGCCCGATATCGCAGCGCAATTCAGACCGTGGTTTTGGCTCTACGGCTCAAACTTTCTGATTGCGCGGAACGGCTTCCTGGCGACCTCGCCAATCAATCTAAACGTCACGTGGTCGCTTGCGATAGAAGAGCAGTTTTACATCGTCTGGCCGCTAATCGTGTTCTGGTTTCGCGGACGGAGCTTACGGGTGATTTGCTTGCTAACGGTTGCCTGCTCAACATTGTTTCGGATGGGCGCGTTTCTTCTTCACGCCGACCTTGTGTCCATTTACGTCCTTACTCCGTCCCGTCTCGATGCCCTAGCGCTGGGCGCCTGGACCGCTCTCCTCTTGCGGGATGGCCGCGGCCTCCCGGATGTCTGGACGCGCAAGTATGGCCCGCTTGGAGCGGTGGCTATAGTTGTCGCGGTGGCCAGCTTTCTTGCGGCCTCCCGCTTTCCGGAAAACGAAACCCTTCTGTTCCTTGCCTGGGTTGTGGGCCTGCTCGCGTTCTCAATCAGCTTCGCGGCCTTGCTGCTTCACGTATCGCTCGCCGGTCCGGAAGACCGGTGGGTTCAGGCTCTCTCTTTTTACCCGCTGCGCCTTTATGGGAAATTCAGCTACTTTCTCTATTTATTCCACTGGGCCATTTTGCGATTCTGCGCTTTGGCGTTGAACCACGGAGAAGCCAGAGATGTCGGCAGATTCGGTGGTCTTTCCTGGTTGGTCTTCGTAATTGCCGTGTTTCTCGTTCCTCTGATTCCGGCACTGTTGAGCTGGCACTTCTTTGAAAAGCCATTGCTCCACTTGAAACGCTTCTTTCCGGCCCGCGGCTGAGGCTTTCGGACTTCGCTACCAATCGTCTCCCACCCAAAGCTCCAGATGTTGCGCCTTTGAATGCTTCGGCTGCGGAAATTTGAGCACGGCCGCGGAAAGTTGCGCGCTGCTTTCCAGTTCCCGCGCCACGGCTTCGGCAACGGCTTTGTCGGAATCGCGGTAGTACCTGAGTTGATTGTGCTCCGGCGCCCGCGTCCGCACATTCTCAATGCCCGGCACAATGTAACCCTTCGCGTCCAAGGCCGCAATCGCCTGCTTCAAACGTTCGCGCTGGCTTTCGGAAGCGACTTGAATGTACAAGCGCGGGCTATTTGCCGCGGTCTGCGGGCTCACCGATTCCTCCACTTTTCTCCTCAGCGCCTCCGGATCTGCAGCGGGCACGTCGTTTCCCACCTGGGCCACGGCCTGCAACACTTCCGATTGTGCCCGCAAATTGCGGTTCAAGCTATTCACGCGCAAGTACCAGGGAATGACAGGGAGGGAGGCCGCGACCAGCAGAAGCAACACAGCCGCCCAACTCTTGTGATCGCGAGCCGACCACAGGCCCAGCTTTCGATAGCGTGAGGAGCGCAGCGTTTGCGGAAGGTTGGTATCCGGCGGCGCGGCGGGCCAGAGCGATCCTGCCGCATAGCCCGGCGTATCCTCCGGAATCAGTTTCCGCTCGATCAGGGCCTGGCGCGCGGCGCTGTATCCGTGCTGCAGCAAGCAGCCGATCTCCACGTCCGAGAACGCGTCCAGGTCCGTCCGGATGTTGCGGACACCCCGCTGGGCCGCTGGACTCAGTACCGTAGGGTCGTCCGGTTTCAAAAGCAGTTTGCCGATCGCGATCTTCAACAACCGGGCTTGATCGCCCTCCAACAGCTCATATTGCAGCGTACTGACCCGTTTCATCAAGACATCGCTGGCGCGGATGTTACGGCTGGTAATGAGCTTGTAATCGTTGTGAAACTCCCAATCGAAATCGCCTTCCGCATCGCTGACGATAAAGTCGTCCAGATCTTTCGTCGTGCGCTCGTGCCAGATCATGCGATTGATTCCCAGGTTGTCGAACACGCCGCCATCGGTGAGATAGTGAGGATGTTCGAACTCTTCGATGCCGCAGAACAGTTCCTCATTGGTGATCGCAATCGGCGGAAACAGGGGAGGAAACGCGGAAGAAGCGGCTATGGCATACGCAATGGGTACTTCGGGCGCCACCACATTGCGCTCCATCCCCAACGAATCGGTCCACCAGAACCCGGACCGTCCAAACGCGCAGCTGGAACCGGTGCTTAGGCTGGTGCAGTAGAAGATCACCTGGGGTCGCGCGATTGTGGCCGTCGGGTGCAGGTTCCCCAAGGTTGCGTTTTTGAACAGCTTTACATACTGCGCCTGCAGCAGTTTTGTGAATGTCCAGTGTCTGGGCTTCAACAGCCGCGGAACCAGCAGAAGCCACGCCAGAATCCAGCTTCGCGCCACATTGCCCCGTACATCCGAACGGCAAAACTCGATTACTTCTTTCGCGGCCGAAACGAACGCTGCTTCGTCACCCGTATACCTGTCCCAGCACAGCACCAGGTGGGCCGCCAGGATGCTGCCTCCTGAAACTGATCCGATCCTGCGAATCGAGCGGAGAAGCCCAGTGTCCCGCAGCAGCTTTACAACGCCCAGGTGAAACAACGTCGCGCGGAATCCTCCCCCGGAAAACGAGAGACCATGTTTCGCGTCCGTGGGCATAATCATAGAAGTGAGTTGTAGGGGAACCCCGTTTCAAACCCTGGCAAAGTGTAGAGATTAATCCATCTCAGGCCTTACAATAGCTCTTAATCGAATGCAAAGTTTTGACCTGATGGTGATCGGCTCCGGACCGGCGGGCCAGCGTGCTGCCATTCAGGGCGCAAAATCCGGTAAGCGCGTCGCCATCGTGGAGCGGCGTGAGGTCCTGGGCGGCGCTTGCATCAACACGGGCACGATTCCTTCAAAGACCATGCGGGAAGCCGTGATGCACTTCTCCGGTTTCAACTTTCAATCCATTTACGGCACCAATTACCGCGTGAAAGACAAGATCACCATGGCCGATCTTTCTTTTCGCGTGCAGCATGTGATCAAGACCGAGGTGGATGTCACCGCCGCGCAACTTTCGCGCAATAACATCGAGGTGCTGACCGGGGTCGCTAGTTTCATCGATAAAACCCACTTGCGCGTCACGAATTCGCGCGGTGTCTCCGAATATGAAGCGCCGGTGGTGATTATCGCCACAGGCACCAAGCCCGCCGATTCTCCGAAAGTTCCCATCAACTCCCGCACCATCATCAACAGCGATCAGATTCTCGAAATGCCGGAGATTCCGAAGTCGATGATCGTGGTGGGCGGCGGCGTGATCGGCGTAGAGTACACCTGCATGTTTGCGACGCTGGGCTGCCGCGTGATCCTGGTGGAGAAGCGGCCGCGCCTGCTGGAGTTCGCCGATTCGGAAATGGTGGAGGCGCTCTCCTATCACCTTCGCGATCAGCGCGTCACCATGCGCCTCAATGAAGAAGTGGAAAGCGTGGAAGAATCTCCCGCGGGCGGCGTTTTCGCGAATTTGCAGAGCAAGAAACGGCTTTCGGGCGATGCCCTGCTTTACGCCGTGGGGCGGCAGGGCAACGTGGACGAACTGAATCTTGCAGCCGCCGGCCTTGAAGCCGATTCTCGCGGGCGCATTGCCGTCGACGCCGAATTCCGTACTAAGGAGCGCAATATCTTCGCGGCGGGCGATGTCATCGGATTTCCTTCGCTTGCTTCCGTGTCCATGGAGCAGGGCCGCAGCGCCGTGGCCAACGCCTTCGGTTCCGTCATTCATACGAACCCGGCTTACTATCCCATCGGCATTTACACCATCCCGGAGATCTCGTTTATCGGCAAGACCGAAGAGCAGCTCACCGATGAGGACGTGCCCTATGAGGTAGGCGTGGCGTTCTATCGGGAGATCGCGCGCGGCCAGATTCGCGGCGATACCACGGGCCGCCTCAAAATCATTTTTCACCGCGAAACGCGTAAACTTCTAGGCGTCCACATTATCGGGGAAGGCGCTTCCGAATTGCTGCATATTGGGCAGGCAGTGATGATTTTGGATGGCCAGGTGGATTACTTTGTCCAAACGGTTTTCAATTACCCGACGCTCGCCGAATGTTATAAGGCAGCCGCATTTAATGGCTTGAACAAGCTAGCGAAGTTCAGTTAGGCATAGAATGAGCACGAACATATGAGAATCGGGGTACTCGCGGCGGATGCAGTGGCGGTCGGCGTAGTTCAGGATCACCAGCTGAAGGGAGCGGTCCATTCTTCCGCAGGCCTGCAAACGCTCCCCCATTCCGATATCGCCCAGGGGCTCCGACAGCGGATTGAAGAAGCTTGCAGCGCCAACAAAGTTTTATTGAACGATGTAGAAGCGATCGGCATCGGAGTGGCGGGAATCATCCGTGATGGCGTAGTTGAGGAATCGCCCAATCTGCCGCAGATGAAGGGTCTGAAGTTGCGGGAATCGCTCGAAGCAATCGGCCTCAAGCGGGTCCATATTCTGAACGATGCCGATTCCATCGCGGCCGGGATCGCCGCCACGCGCGGACATCTGGAAAAGCTGGTCCGGGTTTGGACGCTAGGGCACGGCGTCGGCTTCGGACACTATCCGCAGCTCGATGGTCCGGGCGAAGGCGGCCACATCGTGGTCACCCTCGATGCGAAAGAGCAGTTTTGCGGTTGCGGCGGGCGCGGCCACCTGGAAGGAATCGTTGGCAATCGCGCCATGCGCCTGCGTTTCTTGGATCTGGAGCCGGAAGAGGTCTTTGCGAACGCAGCCACGGGGGATCAGCGATGCGTGGCTTTCATCAAAACCTGGCATCGCGCTTTAGCGGCTGCCACCGCCAGCAGCGTTCATCTGGAAGGCTGTGGCAAATTCTACATCTCGGGCCTAAACGCGCAGCATGTCGATACAGAAATGCTGCTTCGCTATCTCCACGAAATGGTGAAGATGTCGCCCCTGCAGGGCAGTGTGTTTGAAATCATTACCACCACCGATGAGATCGCTATAATCGGCGCCGCTTTAAACGCCGGACTTGCACTCTAGCAGGTGTTGCAGCCTGTAGCGCCTCCGCTCCTGATTCTGGTTCTCCTGTTGGCTGCACTCGCCGCATACTTCGACCTGCGGACTCGGCGCATTCCGAACTGGCTCTCCTTAACGGGTTGCGCGGCAGGCCTGTCCCTAAACACTGCTTTCTCCGGCACAAATGGATTGCGATCCGCGGCTCTTGGCCTTGGGCTGGGGTTCGTTTTGTATTTTCCTCTCTGGCTCCTGGGTGCGCGCGGCGCGGGAGATGTGAAGCTGCTCGCCGCCGCAGGTTCGTTCCTCGGTGTGGCCGATACTCTGGCGTTGTTCTTACTGGCGGCGGTCCTTGGGGGTATTCTTGCGCTCGGTTTAGTGCTGATCAAGGGAGCTACCAGGCAAACGTTGTGGAACATCGCCGACATTCTCCGCACGTTGCTGCTCTTCAAGCGTCCTGCCCACCGCTTATCCAGCCCGGGCGCTGTGCGCCTGCCGCATGGTTTGGTGATATTTCTCGCAATTCTGGTCGAGGTCGTTATACTAGGGAGAGTTCGGAATGGGTAGTTCAGCACAATCATCAGCAGATCCGGTTCTCGATCTCCTAGGGAAAATGGAGAGTCAGATCTCCCGCATTGAGACTACGCGTCCTGAAGTTGCCAAGGGTGACGCGCGTGCCGCTTCGGATTCGTCCCGAATTGCACAGTTTGCGGAAGGAACTGGCGGAAGCCGAACAGCGCAGCGCCACGCAGTTGGCGCTTTTCACTGAAGCTTTGGCCAGATTGCGAACTCAGATACCCGAAATGGTGGAAGAGGTGATCGCGTCCCGGTTTTTAGAAGTGGAAGAACGTTTTTACACGCAGGTCCGTGAGATACAGCAGCGGAGCATGGACAGCTTTCTGCAATCGGCGAACGCCCGCGTGGGAACGCGCATGGCGTCGCTGGAATCCACGCTGGCGGAGCAGAGTGCCGCCATGGCGGAAATGCGCGACAACTATGTCAAGAGCGACAGGAATATCGATCGGCTCCTGCAGGGCGTGGATCGTCTGACGCTCGAATTGATGCGGCTTTCTACACTGGCAGGCGCGCCCATCGTTACGCGCCGCGTAACGCAGCTCAGTCCCTCGTCGGCTTCTGGCTCCAGCTGCTTCTGTCCAACCCGCAGCCGTTCCGTCGACATCGGAAACACCCGAAGCACCCGGACAACGCCGTCCGGCTTACACCGAACCACCCGCCGGAGGGCGCCGTGCGAACCTTCAAGAGTTTGTGGAAAATGATGGGCAGCCTACCCGCTCCAAGAAGCTGAAAAGCCCCGCCGCGTTGTTCGTTCCTGTCTTGATCGTCGTTTTGCTCTTAGGCGTGTCGTTCGTCGGTTGGAAGCTGTTGTCCGGCAGCGGTGGCATGGGGTTTCTCCCTCGGCAGAATGCGTCAGCCGCTCCCTCCGTCTCTGCCTCTGATCAACAGCTGAAGAGCGCCTCCGAATTCGCCGCAGCAAAAGATTATGCCAAAGCCGAGAGCCTTTACCGGGAACTCCTGAGAGGCGAACCGAACAACCGCACAGCGATTAAAGAATTAGCGAGCGTTCTCTTTAAGCAGCAAAAGTACGAAGAAGCGGCGGCGGTGCTGAAGTCGGCTCCCCCAGATAACTAGTTCACGGTTTCCGTCCCGGTAAGCGCGTGCTCTACCAATGCTTCCATGGGGCAGATTTCGAGTGCCGCTTCGTGAGTGGCCTCCAGCACCACTAAAGGCGCTTTGCCTGCCTGATAAGCTTCCAGCCAGCGCGACGCGCAGAGGCACCATCGGTTTCCGGCACGTAATCCGGGAAAGCCGAATTCCGGGCGCGGGGTGCTGAGATCGTTTCCCTGCGCTTTTGAAAACGTGAGAAACTCATCGGTCATTACGGCGCAAACAGTGTGGCTTCCTAAGTCGGCCGGTCCTGTTTCACAATTCCCCTTGCGCGTCCACCCGGTCATCGGGTTGCAACCGCACTCCGCCAAGTCCCAGCCCATTACATTTCTCATATCCCGATTCTAACCGCCAAAACCCGCTACGATCTCTCTATGTACCGGTACGCCATGGCACTCGCCGCCTTCACTCTCTCCGCTGCTTCGCAACCGGCGCTCATGCCGTGGCCGGCGCAATACCGTGAGACAGGGGGCGAACTCCGGCTGGCTTCCGGGCTCCAGATTACTTACGCGAGCCGCCAAAGCGCCCCTTTGTCGGAGGCCGGCAACCGGCTTCGTGATTTGATCTCACGGGAAGCCGGGGTCAGCGGTTCATCGGGACCATCTCTGGTGGTCAGCTATGCCAAAGAAGCCGGGAATCCGCTAGTTTATGGCGAAGACGAGTCTTATAAGCTTTCCATCACAACCAACGGGGTGAAGCTCACAGCGCCCACATCGCTGGGGGTCTTGCGCGGCTTCGCCACCGTTGCGCAACTAGTGACGCGGACCAACAACGGGTTCGCGCTTCCCTGCGCAGAAATCGACGATGCGCCCCGCTTCGGCTGGCGCGGCCTGCACATCGATGTTGCACGCCACTTCTTTCCTGTCGCGCAGATCGAGCGCAATCTGGACGGCATGGCCGCCGT
Organism: Bryobacterales bacterium; assembly: GCA_963795835.1. Taxonomy (GTDB): domain Bacteria; phylum Acidobacteriota; class Terriglobia; order Bryobacterales; family Bryobacteraceae; genus JALYXI01. Next base: position 520,016 of record CAWCJC010000008.1, read on the forward strand.
AAAGCTCAACGTATTCCACTGGCATCTCTCCGATAACCAGGGCTTCCGCGTGGAGTCGAAGCGGTATCCGAAACTTCAGGGACAGGGCTCCGATGGACTTTTCTACACCCAGGAGCAAGTTCGGGAGGTAATCCGGTATGCGCGCGATCGCGGCATTCGCGTGGTGCCCGAGTTCGATATTCCCGGCCACACCACGGCTTGGCTGGTAGGCTATCCCGAACTGGCCGCCGGCCCTGGACCTTTTGAGATTGGCCGCACCTGGGGAGTCTTCGATCCCGCAATGGACCCCACGCGCGACGAAGTTTACACCTTTCTGGACAATCTGATCGGCGAAATGGCCGCGCTCTTTCCTGACGACTACTTTCACATCGGCGGCGATGAAGTAAACGGCCACCAGTGGAACACCAATGCCCGCATTACCGCTTTCAAAAGGGAACACGGCATGTTGGGCGAGGGCACTCCTACCAAGGCGCAGCAGAATGCGTCGAACGAAAAGCTGCAGGCTTACTTCAACAGCCGCATCGAACCGCTGGTGCGCAAGCACGGCAAAAAGATGATGGGTTGGGATGAGATTCTTGCGCCGGCGCTGCCAAAATCCATCGTGATCCAATCGTGGCGCGGGCAGGAATCATTAGGCGAGGCTGTCCGGCAGGGCTTTGAGGGCGTTCTCTCAGCCGGATATTACTTGGATCTAATTCAGCCTGCGCGCCAGCACTATCTGGTAGATCCCATGATCGATCCCAAGACCGCGAAGCCGCTTGCGCTGACCACTGCTGAAGCACATCGCATTTTAGGGGGCGAGGCGTGTATGTGGAGCGAGTACGTCAGCGAAGAAACGGTGGATTCGCGGATCTGGCCCCGCACGGCTGCAATTGCGGAACGCTTTTGGTCGCCTGCTGGAGTGCGGGATCTCGATTCGATGTATGCGCGCCTGGAAAAAGTGAGTCGCAAGCTGGACTTTTTGGGGTTGACTCATAACTCGAATTACGGCCCGATGCTGGCGCGCTTAGCTCCTGAAGGCGATCTGCGCACGCTGGCAGACTTAGTGGAGCCCGTGAAGGGTTATGCCCGAAGTAGCAGCGGCATTCACTATACGCAGCAGACGCCGCTGAACCGCTTGGTGGACGCGGCGCGGCCGGAAAGCATTACCGCGCGCCATTTCGCTAATGAAGTCCAAGCGCAAGACTGGGCCGCGGTGAGCGCGAGATTCGAAGCCTGGAAAGCGTACCGGCTGCCGCAATCGCCCATGGTTCAGGAAGCGGCGCCCGTTGCGCAGAACCTGAACAAGCTGGGCGCTATCGGCTTGGAGGCGCTCACTTATAAGTCGAAAGCGCAACATCCTTCGGAAGCCTGGCGTTCTGCGCAACTCACCGCGCTGGCTGCCATGAAGAAACCCCGCGCGGAACTGCTGCTGATGCCTGTCGACACCGTAATCGCGCTTGTGAAATCGCTCTGATGACAGCCCGGCGTTGGTTTGTGGGGGGCCTGATTGCCTCGCCCATACGCTTGCTGGCACTTCCTCAAAAGCTGAAGGTGGTCGTCGCCGGCGGGCACCCCGGTGACCCGGAATGCGGCTGCGCGGGCACTATCGCGAAGTACACGGACTTGGGTCACAGCGTGACCGTTTTGTACCTCAATCGCGGAGAGGGGTATTGCGGCGAGGCGGGCCTCAAGAACTGCGCGGCCATTCGGACCGCGGAAGCGCAAAGGGCATGCGAAATCCTGAAAGCGCGCGCCCTCTTCGCGAGCCAGTACGACGGACGGGCCCTTGTTGATAAGGAGCATTACGAAGCTTTTGCGCGCTTGTTGGCGGCGGAAAATCCCGACATCGTATTCACGCAATGGCCGCTCGATACCCATCGCGACCACCGCGCTACCTCGATGCTCTGTTTGGATGCCTGGTTGGGGGCCGGACGGAAGTATGCGCTTTACTACTATCAGGTCGCCGAAGATACCCTCACGTTTTCGGCCAGCGATTATGTGGACATTTCCGGCGTAGAGGCCCGGCGCCATGCGGCGTGCTATGCACATGCTTCGCAACAGCCGGACAAGTGGTATCCAAAACAGGTGGAGATCACCAGATTTCGTGGCGCGGAAAGCGGCTTTAAGGAAGCGGAAGGGTTTCTCCGCCATCGGGAGAGCCGGAGCGGATTCCTTCCCTGAAGCGCCGCCACTCTCGAGCACGGGGGCCAGTCTCTCAACTAGACTAAAACTGATGAGTGAAGAACGAATGCCGATGCCCCCGGCGAGCTTTGAATTCCTGGTATTCTCTCTCCGCACACAAGCGGAAATGAACATGGGGCTTTACCAATTCGGCGGCGAGGAGCAGGCTGAGCCGAATCTGGAGTTGGCGCGCCACGCTATCGATCTGCTGGCCGTCGTTCAGGAGAAATCGAAAGGCAATTTGACCCTTGAGGAGGATCGCCTGCTCAATAACTCGCTTACCGAGTTGCGCTTTCGCTTCGTCCAGGCCACCGAAAAACAGAAGGAAGAGCCGCTAATCGTCACGCCTGACGAACCGCGCATCATTCTCCCTTGATCATCACCGTTCTCGGCAGCGGCACCAGTTCCGGCGTGCCAATGATCGGGTGCCGCTGCGCCGTCTGTTCTTCGCCAGACCCGCGCGATAACCGCCTTCGTCCCTCCATCGCAATCGAGCACGAAGGCAGGCACTACGTTATCGACACCACGCCTGATTTCCGCCAGCAGGCTCTCCGTTACCAGATTCCGCGCGTGGATGCCATCCTGTTCACGCATCCCCATGCCGATCACATTATGGGTCTCGATGACGTGCGTCCGTTCAACTTTCACCAGGGCGGCCGAATCCCGCTCTATGGCTCGGCCGACACCATGTCCACCATCCGCCAGGTGTTCCATTACATCTTCGACGTGCAGGCTAAGGCGTCCTTCGTCCCTCAACTCGATACTTACGTGCACCACGGCAAGACGGTCGACGTTCTGGGCCTGGAATTTCAGCCGATTCGCGTGCTGCACGGAAAGCTCGGGATCTACGGATACCGCTTCGGCGACAGCGCTTACCTTACCGACCACAGCAGCATTCCCGAGGAATCCATGGAGCAGTTGCGGGGCCTGGACGTGCTCTTCCTCGATGCCTTGCGCCACGCGCCCCATCCCACGCACTCCACGGTAGAAACCTCGATCGACACGGTCGCCAAGCTGGGTCCGCGCCGCGCGTTTCTGACTCATCTCTCGCACGATCTGCCGCACGAGGAGACGGAAGCCTTGCTCCCTAAAGGCGTCAAACTTGCCTACGACGGGCTGGTTCTGCATGCAAGCTAGCGGGGACCTTCGGGCCCTCACAATCGGCAACTTCGATGGGGTTCATGCAGGCCACTGCGAACTAATCCGGCGTGTCGTTGCAATCGCGCGCGAGCACAAATGGCGTGCCGCCGCTGTCACGTTCGATCCTCATCCGGCCCGCATCATCGCTCCGGAGCGGGCCCCGCGCATTATGACGACGGCCCAGCAGCGAATCGCGGCGATGAAGGCCGCCGGGATCGACGAAGTCTTCGTTCTCCGTTTCACGCCGGAGATGGCTCTGTTGAGCCCGGAACAGTTCGTCCGCGATGTGCTGGTCGGTGAACTTCATGCTCGCGCGGTCGTGGTGGGTGAGGACTTTCGCTTTGGCCACAAGCACGCCGGCGATGCGAGACTTCTTCGGTCGCTGGGCGAAGAACTGGGCTTCCTCACCGAGTTCGTCGCGCCCGTCCAGGAGCGGGGAGCGCGAGTCAGCAGCACCCGAATACGAGCGTTGGTCGAATCCGGACGCGTCGGGCTCGCCTGCCGCCTTCTGACCAGACCGTTCTCGCTAGAAGGGCCAGTCGTGAGCGGGTTCGGAATCGGCAGAACGCAAACAGTACCGACTCTGAACCTGAAGCCCGATTTCGAAGTCCTGCCCGGGAACGGTGTCTACGTAACCCGCACCGATAAGCGGAACTCGGTCACCAACATCGGCACGCGGCCCACCTTCGACGGCGATTCCCTCACGATTGAAACTTATATCCTGGGTCCCCTGGAAGTCACGCCAGAGAGCATCAGAATAGAGTTCCTGGCCCGCATCCGCGGCGAGCGTAAATTCGCGTCTCCCGAGGCCTTAAAAGCTCGTATTCTTCAAGATGTCTCAAGCGCCCAACGTTATTTCCGGCGCTTGCGATCGCAGTAGCGGTTCTTTCCTGTACTGAGTGGGAACGTTCAGCACCGGCTCCTGCAGAGCCACACCGCTGAGGCGTCGCGCCACTACCCGTACGTAGCCGAGCGTGCGCCCCTGGTCCGCCTCGAATGCTCGAATCTCCGGCAGATTTTCGGGCGCGATCACCCGGTGCCAATCGAGCCAGACGCGCCACCCGTCTTCCATCGTGTCAGCTAGTTCCACCTTCACAATGCCCGTTCGTTCCCAATGCCTCCGCCACCATTCAGCCGAATGCAGACACCAGAGATCCTGCGTCCACCACTCACGCAAATGTTCCGGAATATCGCCTCCTAATTCCCGCATCAAGCCTGAACCGGCAATCGCAAGGATGCCGCCAGGTTTGATGAAGCCGGCCAAATAGTTCAAATACAGATCGTCAGTCCCGTAGTAAGAGAACGAATCGAGGGATACAATTGCGTCGAAGAACTCGCCCGCAAAAGGGAGTTCACGGGCATTAGCGTGAATCGGAAACACGCCATCCTCGGCGCCCGCATCGCGGATTCGCAACAGGTTTTCTGTTGCGCTGAACCACAGGTCCGTAGCCCAAACCTGAACGCCAAATTCGCGGTGCAAAAAAATAGAGGAGAGAGCCCGTCCGCATCCCAAGTCCAGCACGCGCATTCCCGGCCGCAGGTCCAAAGCGGAGGCAAGCCACTCCGCCATCCAAAGCGGGTTGGCGGCTCCGCTGATGCCGGCCAGCACCCAATCGAGATTGTAGAGCGAAGAACGCGGAAAGAGCACAGCCTATTGTCCCCCTCTCTCCGGAGCCAAAGAGTCGAAGCGATACCCCACGCCGCGCACTGTTTTCAAATAACGGGGGGCGGCGGGATCGTCTTCGATATACCTCCGCAGCCGGACGATAAAGTTATCGATAGCGCGCGTGTCGGTGTCTTCACGAACGCCCCACACCTGCTCCAGAATGGCTTTCCGCGAAATCGATTTCCCCTGGTTCTCTATCAGATAGCGCAGAAGATTCACCTCCATCAGCGTAAGCGGCACCCGTTCTCCGCCGTGTTGCAATTCCATCAACCCGAAGTCGATAATGCGGCCGGCAAACTCAAACCTGTCCGGTGCGGGGGGCTGCAGCCAGTTTTTGCGCCGCAGCAAACTTTTTACGCGTGCGATGAGAATGGAAAGCTCGAACGGCTTTGCAAGATAATCGTCGGCGCCTGCCGCAAAGCCCTGCACCACGTCCTCCGGCCGCCCGCGCGCGGTCAGCATCAGGACGGGAAAGTATTGATGCCTCAAGCGTAGCTCGCTCACCACCTGAAAGCCGTCTTTTCCGGGAAGCATCACGTCCAACAGCACCAAATCCACAGGTTTCACCGCCAACCGTTCCAGAGCGGCCTCGCCGTTATCCACAACATCGGCCTCGTATCCTTCGGCCTCCAGGTTGAAGCGCAGGCCATCGGCCAGGTGCTGCTCATCTTCCACGATCAGGATGGAACTCATACGCTGGGAAGCTGAATGGTGAACGTGCTCCCCCTGCCTGGCCCTTCGCTTTCCGCGTAAGCGCGCCCCCCATGCCGTTGCGCGGCGGATTTGACGATAAACAAACCCAGCCCCGTACCTTTCACCCGCATTGCGACCTTGCCGGGAACCCGATAGAAACGCTTGAAGATGCGGCGCAATTCATCCGACGAGATCCCGACCCCCGAATCACGAACCCGGACCGCCACTTTCTTCGGATCCAGACGAAGCACCTCCACGCACACCGCGACATCGTCGCCCGAGTATTTGATCGCGTTGTCTAATAGGTTCGAAACCGCGGCTTTCAGTTCCTCAGGATCGCCCATCACGGTTGCGGCGTAGGGCTCGTATTGGATGGCCTGTTCGGGAAGGTGGTGCCGCACGCGGGCCAACTCCACGCAGCTCTGCACAAGCTCCCCCAAATCGAGCGAGATGCGGTTTGCGCGGTCCCGCGGTGTCTTTGCCTGTCCGGCACGCAACACCTGTTCGATGGTGTGTGTCAGGCGGTGGCTATCGGCCAGCATCACGCTGTAGAACTGCTGTCGTTTGGCTTCGTCCAGATCCCGGGTCTGCAGCGTCTCCAGGTACAGGCGGATGGAAGCAACCGGCGTCTTCAATTCATGCGTGACGGAGTTGATGAAGTGATCGTGCTGCTCATTGCGCCGGATCTCGCGAACCAGAAATATGGTATTCAGCACCACGCCCGCAATAATCAGGCCGAAGAACAGAATGCCTAACGCAAGCATCAGGCCTGTGCGCCAGCTTAGGACAATGAAGCTGACATTCAGAGCTATAGCGAGTACAACCAGACAAACGCCGATCGTGATAAAGACAGCGATGGAGGTTCGCCGTCCGCCAAAAGCCATAACTTAAGTATGGCGGCTTTGCGCGCCGCTAAAAACTAAGCCGCGCGTTCTTCGAGCGATTCGTCGATCGCGGCAACCTTCACGTTCTTCGCGATGCCCAGCTTCTTGAGCAGCCAGATGTGCATCCAGGTGATATCGACTTCATACCAAGCCAAACCGTGTCGCGCCGACGTGGGATGCGCGTGATGGTTGTTATGCCAGCCTTCCCCAAAGGTCAGGATGGCAACCCAAAAACTGTTGCGGGAATCGTCGCGGGTTTCAAAACGGCGCGAACCCCACATATGTGTGGCGGAGTTTACCAGCCACGTGGCATGCAGACCGAGCACCACGCGCAGGCAACTGCCCCAGAGCAGCATTGAAATGCCCCCGGCCAGGTACAGGATCACGCTGGTAATAATGAGAGGCAAAAAGTGCCAGTTATTCAGCCAGACATAGAACCGGTCTTTCGCCAGATCAGGCGCGTACTTCGACATCCGCTTGGTATCGTTATGCTTCGGTTCGCCGAACATGATCCAGCCGACGTGAGCCCAGAAACCGCCGTGACGCGGCGTGTGGGGATCGCCGTCTTTATCGGAATGCTGGTGGTGAACGCGATGAGTGGCAACCCAGAAAATCGGTCCGCCTTCCAGGGTCATGGTGCCGCAAACCGCGAAGAAGTACTCCACCAGTTTCGGGACCTTATACGAACGGTGAGTCAGCAGGCGATGGTAGCCCATGCCGATGCCGAATCCGATGGTGGTCCAATAAAGGATCGCCGCAACGATCAGCGCTTTCCAGCTGAAAAAGAATAACGCCGCAATTGCACCCAAATGCAGCAGAATCATGATGGAAGACGTGATCCAGTTAAACGCCTTCTTGGTTGAAATTACCGAGACGGTAGCACTCACAATCCAAAGCTAACAATTGGGGTGTGCGCGGCGTGTAAGACTTCTGTAATTCCTTTAAAGTGAGAGCGAACCAGTCGAAGACTGTACCGTGATTTTATCTTCGCTGAAGAGGACGTCCTGGATTTTTACCCAGTTTGCCGGAACGGCGGTGTAGAAGAGGTAGAAATTGCCCGTGATGCTCGCCTTCGCCGGAAGCCAGCGAAACATAGAGGTGCCGAAGAGTACGTTTTCAGCTGACAGTTTGGCGGCGCGGAACATCGAAAGGCTGCGTCGAAAATTCAAGGCCGCGCGCCAGAGTTCCTGAAGGCGGATAATACTCCCAAGTTTGGATCCAGGGAAATTCCTCGCGCCGGAACACGTAACCCAGCAGCAAGTGGGATTTGGTGTTCAGCACCGTCACCCAGGCCCATTCGCGTGTGGGGTCCATCAGACAGGTGGTGTGGTCGCCCGAGTTCGGCGGCCCCGGCGTCAACCGCATATCCACTGTGCCGCCGCTTAGAGCCGGAGCATTTGGCCAGGTAAACTCTTCGCTTGAGGGAAGCCGGTGAGGTAGCCCGCCGCCTCCAGATACATACGGTCGTGTCTTCGCTTTTACTGCCGGCATGTCGATGACCGTCTCGCCCGGCGCAAGAAAGGGTGAACCGACCGTGGCATGCTCCGCCCACTGCACGGGCCGGTCAAAGCTGAGCTGGTTGACCAGCGTGCTGCTCACGTTCAGCACCGGCCTGTTTCCCAATAAAGTGAGACGGCGCGAAACCGATTCCATCGCCAGCGGTAGCTGTGCCGTCATGTTCAGAAACACACCGGAGCCAGATACCTGATATTTCTGCTTGTTCGCTTCCCCATGCGAAGGGAAGCCGGCGGCCTGCTCTTCTTTCGAAACGCCGCCAAAACCGTCAACCGCTACAAAGTGCCCAATACTCGGCCCGAACATGTCACCCACTGGTTCCCATAAGGGGTTGCGCTTTAGCGCGTCCTCTTTCAGCGTCACGCTGGCAATGGCGCCGCCCTGCTCCAGAACGGTGACCGCGATCTTGCCGTTGGAGATGCGGAACCCCTCCCGCCCGTTGAACGTTACCCGCTCCTGTCCGGTTCCCGTGGACGCGAAGACCACAAGCAATATTACGAATCGCATGCGAGTAGTCTATATGTACACTGAGGAGTCCATGCAAGAAGGCTCGCCGGCGATTCTGGTTCGCAATCTCTCCAAAGTGTACGATGGGCGCGCTGCCGTCGATGGGCTCAGCCTCGAAGTCCCGCGCGGCAGTTTCTTTGGGTTTCTCGGGCCGAACGGGGCGGGGAAGAGCACCACCATCCGCATGCTCACCGGCCTGATCCCGCCAACCTCGGGCGAGATCGAACTTCTCGGACTGCCCATGCCCGCCGCGGAAATGGAAATCAAGAAGCGCATCGGCCTGGTTCCGGACGAGTCGCTGTTGTTCGATCGGCTGACAGGCGCGGAGTTCCTGGAATTCGTCGGCCGCATGTATGGCTTGTCAAAGCAGCTTGCCCTTGAACGGGCGCGCGAGTTGTTGGATCTTTTTGAACTTTCCGAACCGCGTAAGATGATCTCCGATTACTCGAAGGGCATGCGAAAACGCGTCGCTATGGCGGCTTCGCTGATTCACCGTCCGGAGTTGTTCCTGATGGATGAACCGTTTGAAGGCGTGGACGCGGTGGGAGCACGATTGATGAAGGATATCTTGCTTGATCAGGTGAGGCACGGCGCCACCATCTTTCTGACGTCTCATGTTCTGGAAGTTGTGGAACGCCTCTGCGACCATGTCGCCATCATCAAGAACGGGCGCATCGTGCGATTAGGATCGATGGCGGAATTGCGGAGTGGCGATGAAACGCTCGAAGAAGTCTTCGTGAGAGAAGTGGGTGCGGAGAAATCGTTCGAGCGGCTGGACTGGCTTTAAAGCTGGATCGCCTTCAAAGCTCGATCAACTTGGCCTTAGCTTTACTTCGCGCGATCATGACAAGCGTGACCCTGCGCATCTTTGCCCTTCTTTTTCTCACCACCCTCGCCTCAGCACAAGTCCCACCCGTTGAACTCAGCGTCGATGCCACTGATGCTCCGCGCCGCCTGGTTCACGCGACCATGGTCTTCCCGGTAAAGCCCGGCGATCTCACGCTGCTTTACCCCCAATGGATCCCTGGGGAACATGGCCCCACCGGTCCGATCTCAGATCTGGTCGGTATCCGAATCACCTCCGGCAACACCACAATCCCCTGGCAGCGCGACGCAGTGAACATGTTCGCCTTCCATGTCACTATCCCCGCCGCCGTCGAAAAGATCACCGTCAAGATCGATTTCATCACCCCCGCCGATACGGGCGGCTTCTCCTCCGGCAGTTCCGCCACTTCCGAAATGGCCGTGCTCAATTGGAACCAGTTCCTGCTCTATCCCGCCGGGACTCCCACCGATAAGCTCAACTACCGCGCCAACCTGAAAGTTCCTCACGGTTGGCGTTACGGTACCGCGCTCCCGATCGCCAACGAGTCCGGCGATTCCATTCAGTTCCAGCCCAGTTCTCTCACTACGCTCATCGATTCGCCTGTCCTGAGCGGTGCCCATTTCCGCACCATCGATCTCAATCCCGGCGGTGAGCCGAAGCACTATCTGCACCTCGGTTCCGATAGTGACGCCGCGCTGGAAATTTCGCCCGCGGAGGTGGAGCATTACAAGAAGCTGGTGCAGGAAACCGGCGCGCTGTTCGGCGCGCGGCATTATCGCGATTACCACTTTCTGCTCTCGCTCAGCGATCATGTCGCGCACTTTGGCTTGGAGCATCACGAATCGAGCGATGACCGCGTCGCTGAGCGCTTTCTGGTCGACGACACCATCCGCCGGTCCTATACCGCGTTGCTTCCGCACGAAATGACTCACTCCTGGAACGGCAAGTATCGCCGCCCCGCCGGCCTTGCAACACCCGATTACGAACAGCCCATGAAAGGCGAACTCTTGTGGGTCTACGAAGGTCTGACGAATTACTTAGGGGAAGTTCTCAGCCCGCGCTCCGGCCTTTCGACGCCTGAACTGTATCGCGACGATCTTGCGCACACCGCCGCGACGCTCGACAACAAACAGGGCCGCAGATGGCGTCCGTTGCAGGACACCGCGACCGCTGCGCAAATTCTCTACGGCTCCCGCCCCGACTATGCCGATTACCGCCGCAGCACCGATTATTATGAGGAGGGCACGCTGATCTGGCTCGATGCGGATGTTCTGATTCGCCAAAAGACGAATGGAGCAAAGTCGCTGAACGATTTCTGCCGCCTCTTCTATGGCGGCCCGAGCGGCACACCGGAAGTGAAGCCTTACACTTTCGAAGACGTGGTCGCGGCGCTAAACACAGTCTTTCCCTACGATTGGAAAAGCTTCCTGCGCACGCGCCTGGACTCCACCAATGAGCACGCTCCGCTGGGTGGTGTGGTGAGCGGTGGATGGAAGCTGGTTTATACCGATACGCCCGGCCAACTGTGGAAGGATCGGGAAACTGCAACCAAGTCCACCAACGTCTCATTTTCACTCGGCATGACGGTGAAGGAAGATGGCACAATCGCGGACGTGCGTATCGGTGGGCCCATGCAGAAGGCGGGAGTCGCGCCCGCAGTCAAGTTGATCGCCGTCAATAGCCGCGCCTATAATCCGTCTGTGTTGCACGACGCTATCGCAAAAGCCGCGAAGGACGCCGCGCCAATTGAAATGTTGATCCGCGATGGGGAGGAGTTCAAGACCTTCCGCGTGGATTACCACGCCGGTGAACGGTACCCCCATCTGGAACGCGACGCAACGAAGCCCGATCTGCTCAGCGCGATTATCACGCCCCTTTCCAAATGAGAAGGAAATGATCGCCGCCATCTTGCAAGCCCAATGGCGCAGCATGCGCACGTTCCGGCGCGGAGGCTTTTCCGTCTCCACAGCCTTCAGTTGGCTCTCCGGATTCCTCTTTTACGGCTTCTGGTGCATGGTGGCGTTCGGTGCGCAGGCGTTTTTTAAGAATCCCGACAATAGTGCCTACTTCGCGCCCGTGCTTTCCTCCGGGTTGTTGTTCATGCTGCTGTATTGGCAGATCACTCCAATTATCACGGCCAGTATGGGCGCTTCACTCGACCTGAAAAAGCTGCTGGCCTATCCGATTCCGCACCCAAAACTGTTCGCAATCGAGTTGCTGCTGCGCGTCACCACGTGCATTGAGATGCCCATCGTGCTCTTGGGCGCCGTGATCGGACTCCTTCGCAATCCCTATATCCACGGGGCCCCGGCCATGCTGCTTGCCGCTCTCGTCTTTCTCGCCCTGAATCTCTTCTTGACGGCAGCGCTCCGCAACGCCCTCGACCACTTGCTGCGCCGCAAGCGCGCCAAGGAACTCATCATGTTCCTGATGGTCGCCCTCAGCATCCTCCCGCAATTTCTCCTGGCGAAGCGGGTCCACCCGAAGGACTTCGGCAAGTGGCTGCCCGACCTGCCTTATCTACCTTGGACCGCTACCAGCCGGATCATGCTCGGCATGGATCTGGCGATACCAGCTCTTGCGCTCGCCTTTTTTCTCGTCCTCGTTTATCTCTTCGCGCGCCAGCAATTTGAAGCCGGGCTCCGGTTCGACGGCGAGCAATCCAAAGTGCGCCAAACCTCCTCCACCGCCGGCAGTTCCCGCTGGGAAAGCCTCTACAATTGGCCTGCGCGCTTCCTGCCCGACCCCACCGCGGCCATCATGGAGAAAGAGTTTCGTACCTGCTTCCGCACGCCGCAGTTCCGATTCATTCTTATGATGGGCGCTGCCTTCGGGCTCATCCTTTACATCCCCATGCGGATGCGGGGCGGTCCCGCTCAGTCCACTGTGATGAGCGAAAATATCCTCGCCTTCGCCAGCGTCTACGCCGTCCTCATGCTGGGCAATGTGTCTTACTTCAACAGCTTCGGGTTTGAGCGCTCCGCCGTGCAGGCGTGGTATTCATACCCGGTCCAATTTCGGACCACTGTGATCGCAAAGAATCTCGCGGCGGTTTGCTTCATCCTGATGGAATTGGTCCTCGTCACACTCGTTGCCTTGGTGTTCCGTTTCAAGATCACTCCTGAAAAGCTAGTTGAGAGTGTACTCGTGGCCTTGATCTGCGCCTTGTATTTGATCGCCATCGGCAACATCGCATCCGTTCGTCTCTCGCATCCCATGAATCCGGAGCGCATCTCGCAAGGCGGTAGTTCAAAAGCGAAGAACGCCATCATTCTTGCCGCTTTTCCGATTCTGGTTCTCCCCGTCGGACTGGCCTACTGGGCCCGCTCTGTATTCGGCTCGCCGCTGGCTTTCTTCGGCATGCTGGCGTTTGCGGCCGCGTTTGGATCGGTGCTTTACTACATTGGGCTTGATACCACGGTGCGAATTGGGAATGAGCGGCGCGAAACGATCATTACCGATCTCTCGCGCGGTGATGGCCCGGTGTCCTCTACTTAAGCAGAAATCGTAACGGCCAGTCCGCACACTTCGTGATGCCAATGCGCGGAGTCGTGACAATCGCAGCGGGCTGGGGCCGGGCCTCGATTGTCAGCGGCCCTAAAGTTACGTCCGCCCCATTCAACGCCCGGGTGATACCGAAAGCCTGGGTCAGCTTTCCCGGCCCATTCGCCAGGTCTTCTTCCCGTTTTGCGCGGGGCCTTCGCTGCCTCATGAGCTCGATCCCCGTTTCCGGCCGAACTGCTCTCACCAAGACGCATCCCGGCGAGCCCTCCGGCTCCGCCACAATGTTCAGGCACTCATGCAGCCCGTAGTTCAGATAGATGTACGCGTGTCCCGGTGGCCCGAAGATCACCGCGGTGCGCGCCGTCACCCCCCGCGCCGAATGGCTCGCCAGGTCTTCTCCGCCCAGGTACGCTTCCGTCTCTGTGATGATTCCGGAGGTTTCCCCATGCACCAGCCGCTGTCCCAATAACGCGCGCGCCACTTCCGCCGCGGGCCGTGCATAGAAACTCCGTGGGAGAATGGCATTCACATTGGATATTATGCGTTTGTTCACGGCGCTTGATCTGCCCGCCGATGTCGTCTCCCGTCTCGAAGAATTGCTGCGCGAACTCAAGCCGGTGGCGCGCCTGAAATGGAGCCCGCCCAAGAACCTGCACATCACCACGAAGTTCATCGGCGATTGGCCGGCCGATCGTCTGGATGAATTGCGAGAGCGCATGCCCACGGATGTTCCCGCCCCGGAGGTCTCCATCCGCGCAACCGGCTTCTTCCCGAACGATCGTTACCCCAAAGTTTTCTTCGCCCGCGTGGAACCCTCCGTCGAACTGTTGCGATTGGCCACTGCAACGGATGCCGCAATGGGGGAACTTGGCGTTCCGCTTGAGAAGCATCCTTACCGGCCCCATGTCACGTTGGCGCGCATTCCGGCATCCATTCATCTCCATCCGTTGCGCGACAGGCTGGGCGAACTCGCTCCCGGGCTCTTCGGCGCTTTCCGCGCGCCCGAGTACTCCCTGTTTGAAAGCCGCGCCGGACAATACACCAAGCTCGTCACCTTTCCCTTAGAGGCCGGTTCCCGCTAATGGAGTGGTTGAGCCTGGTCATTGCTTATTTGCTAGGAGGAATCCCCGTAGGATTCTTGCTCGTCAAACTCAAGACCGGCCAGGATGTCCGCGCCCTGGGTAGCGGAAATATTGGCGCAACGAATGTTCACCGGGCGGCCGGACAGGCTGCGGGAATCGCCACGCTCGTGCTCGATGCGGCCAAGGGGTGGCTTGCCGTCTGGATCGCGTACCGGGCGTCCGGGGGAAGTACGGCTTGGGCCAGTGCCGCCGCAGTCTGCGTCATGCTGGGCCACATCTTCACGCCTTTCCTCCATTTCAAGGGGGGTAAGGGAGTGGCCACGTTCCTTGGCGCGTTTCTTTTGCTTGCTCCGGGCGCAATTGCGGCAGTCACACTCGTCTTCCTGATCGCTGTGGTTCTGCTGCGGATGATTTCCTTCGGGTCCATTCTGGCCGCAACCACATTTCCGCTTGCCCTCTGGTTGATTACACAGCCAGGTTGGCCGTTAATGATCGCTGCAGTGGTTTGTTGCCTGCTGGTACTGTTCCGTCACCAGGACAACATTCGCAACATTCACGCCGGCACAGAACGAATTTTCTCTTGGGGAGCGAAGTCCTGGGGAACGAAGCGAATCTAGTTCGTCCCACGGTTCTGGGCGCGGGGAGTTGGGGAACGGCGCTGGCTCTGGTTCTGGCCCGGCGCGGCTTGCCGGTCCGCCTTTGGGTGCATCGCCCGGAGCTCGCCGAATCTATCCAAAGAACCCGCCTAAATGAGGCTTATCTGCCAGGCTTCCTCTTGCCCGGTTCCGTCCATGTGACAAGCGATCTTGCCGAAGCTTCACACCAGGCTGACGTTCTTGTGTTTGCCGTACCGTCCCACGCAGTTCGGGCGACCGCGTCCCTTCTACGTCCCTTTCTCCCTCCCGAAGTAAGTTTCGTTAGCGCGTCAAAAGGCATTGAATGCAAGAGCTTACAAACAATGTCGCAAGTGTTGGAAGAGGTTTGCGGATCGAGCCATCTGGCCGTTCTTTCCGGCCCCAGCTTTGCTCTTGAAGTCGCGCGCCAGTTGCCGACCGCCCTGGTCGCCGCGAGTCGCTCCCTAAAGCTTGCGCAAGCCGTCCAGCAACTCTTCTCAGGCCCGCATTTCCGCGTCTACGTCAGCGAAGATGTCTGTGGCGTCGAGCTCGGAGGTGCCGTCAAGAACGTCATCGCAATTGCCGCGGGAGTGTGCCATGGTCTGGAACTCGGCCAAAATGCCGTCGCGGCGCTCATCACCAGGGGTTTAGCCGAAATGTCCCGCTTGGCCGTTGCCTTGGGGGCACAGCCACAAACTCTGTCCGGCTTGGCCGGCCTGGGCGACCTGGTTCTCACCTGCAATGGTCAACTAAGCCGGAATCGGCAGGTCGGCATCGAACTTGCGTCAGGACGAACCGTGGCAGACATTACCTCCGGCATGCAAATGGTTGCCGAAGGCATCCGGACGGCTGAATCCGTTGTGGCTTTAGGCCGCCGGGAGAAGGTCAGTCTGCCGATCTCCGAGCAGATGCACGCTGTACTGCTTGGCCGCCGCGAGCCCACCGAAGCAATCCGCCTCTTGTTGGAGAGATCCCCCCGAGGCGAATGATGCAAGTCTTTTCTTTTGACCGGCGAAACATTTCATGAGCCCGTGGGTTAACAGGAGCGTGGGGGCTATAACAGCCCCGGATTCCGATGCGGAATTGATGCTCCGGGTTCGGGACGGTGACGGGGCAAGTTTCGCTCTGTTGCTCGAAAAACATCGGAATTCGGTTGTTCATTTTGTGTATCGCATGGTGCAGGATTTCGCTGTAGCCGAAGAGTTGGGACAGGAGGTCTTCTTACGGGTTTACCGCTCGCGCGCCACTTACGAGCCCACTGCCAAATTCACCACTTGGCTGTTCCGAATCGCAACCCATCTTGCCTTGAACTGGATTCGCGATGGGAAGCGGGAGCGAGGGCAGGAACGTCTGGATGCGCAACAAGAGGGGGCTCCTGCACGTCAGGTTTCGGACCGAAAGCCGACTATGGAAGCCAGCATGGTTTACGACGTCAAGTTGAACCAGGTACGCGAGGCCATCGCCTTGCTTCCCGAAAAGCAGCGCAGCGCGGTACTCATGCATAAGTACGAAGAGATGGAATATTCCCAAATTGCCACCGTCTTGAATTGTTCGGAATCAGCGGTAAAGTCGCTTCTCTTCCGAGCTTACGAAAGTTTGCGGGCTCGTTTGGCGCACATGGCTTAAGGGTTGTTAAGGTGGAGGGAAATGATATGAATCAATGCGGATTGAAAGAACAGGAGCGGGCGGAAATCTTGCTGGCTGCTGGGGCGGGTTTAGATCACCTCGGCGAGACTGCTGCCGCGCACCTGCGCCAATGTGAATCCTGCTCCGAAACCTTCGCCCAACAGTCCGCGCTTTGGAACCATCTGGATTCCTGGACGGTTCCCGAAGTCAGTTCCAGTTTCAACCGTCAGCTCTACGCAAAAATCGATGCCTCCATGGCCGAGCCCTGGCTTGACCGCGTGGCCAGACAAATTGCCTGGTTCTTTGCACAGCCCTCGCTCGCCATTGGGGTGGCGGCGTTAGTGATTGTCGCCGGTTTTACACTTGATCATTCCCGGTCGAACCTGCAGCCACGCAATAATTCAGCGTCCCATCGGGTTTCCACTTCTGAAGCGGAGCAGGTGGAAAAGACTTTGGACGATCTCGAAATGCTGCGCCAATTCGACCTCAACGCGGAGGAAAAACAGGCTACATCGAAATCGATGTAAGCCTCCCGGCTTGTGAAGAAGTCTGCCCTCATTCTCGCGCCTGTTCTCTTCATCACGCCGCTCGCGGCTCTCGCGCAACGTCCACCTCGCCCGGCGCCCCGCAACGTGCCCCGTTCATCCGGTGCAAAGGGAGGAGAAGCTCCAAAACGCTCGGGCGGAGAAGATCGCCTTGAGCGCCTGGAAAGTATGTCGCCTGAGGAACGGCGCGCCATGCTTGATCAGCTCCCCCCGGACCGGCGGGATCACGTCGAAAAGCAATTAACTCGCCTGGAAAAACTGACCCCTGAACAGCGCGCCAAACTCAAACAGCGGATGGAGAAATTTCGGAGCCTGAATCCGAAGCAGCAAAGCGAGGTTCGCCAGCTTTCTCAGGAAATTAAAGACCTTCCCGCAAACCGAAAGGCTGTGGTTCGCCAGGAAATGGAAATTCTGAAGAATCTACCGGAAGGCGAACGCCAGTCCCGCATGCAGAGCTCGACTTGGAAGAAGCAGTTCGCGCCAAATGAGCAGGAAATCCTGACTCAATCCACTACCCTGCTTCCTCCCCCTCTCTAAAAAGCCGCTTTAGACGTGCGCGTTTAGCATCTTTTCCAGTTCGGATTTACCGACCGCGCCCACTCTCTGGTCAACGATCTTTCCGCCCTTGAAAAGCAGCAGTGCCGGAATGCCGCGAATCTGATACCGGGCCGCCGTCTGCGCGTTGTCATCGACGTTCAGCTTACCCACTTTCGCCTTGCCCTCGTAATCGGTCGCAACAGCGTCAACCGCCGGAGTCATCTGGCGGCAAGGTCCGCACCACTCCGCCCAGAAATCGACTAACACGGGCTTGTCAGCCTGCAAAACCTCCGTGTCGAAAGCGGAGTCCGTGAATGTCAATGTATTTGTGCCTGCCATATATAAGCCTCGATCTAATTTGATGAATTACGCCGCCCCAGGATTCAGCAGGCGGCGGTATAGCTTGTCGTACTCCCGGGCCGAACTGCCCCACGAAAAATCACGCGCCATGCCGGTTTTCATCATGGTTTCCCAACCCTTCCGGTCCCGATATCCGGCCAACGCAGCCCGTATTTCTTCCCCTAATGCTTCCGGGGTGTAAGGGGCGAACTTATAACCGGTCTCGCTATCGATCGTATCATCCAACCCTCCGGTTGCGCGAACCACCGGCACAGTGCCGTACCGGAGGCTGTAGATCTGGTTCAAGCCGCAAGGTTCGTAGCGGGAGGGCATCAGAAACATGTCCGAACCCGCTTCGATTCGGTGCGCCAAGGCGTTGTCATATCCGATTTTTACGCCAACTCTGTCCGGGTATCTCACGGCCAGGTCCCGGAAGAGACTCTCGTATTCCGTTTCCCCGCTGCCCAGGGCCACCAGGTGAAACTGCTCTTCCGCGAATAACTGCGGGGCGGCCGCGGCGATCAGATCCACGCCCTTCTGCCCGGTAAAGCGCGACACGATTCCAATCAGCGGAAGCTCCTCGCCCGTCGCAAGCCCGAACTCCTGCAACAGAGCCTTCTTACAAGCGGCCTTTCCCGCAAGCGAGACTGCGCTATAACGTTCGGGAATCAGCTTGTCCGATTCAGGATTCCACTGCGTATAATCCACCCCGTTCAGAATGCCTGTAAGGTTTGCGCTCCGCCGTCGCAGTAAGCCATCGAGACCGAATCCGAACTCAGGGGACTGAATCTCCTCCGCATATTTCCGGCTCACCGTAGTCAAAGCGTCGCTATAAACCAACGCCGCTTTCAAATAGTTCAC
Source organism: Bryobacterales bacterium (assembly GCA_963795835.1). Classification (GTDB taxonomy): domain Bacteria; phylum Acidobacteriota; class Terriglobia; order Bryobacterales; family Bryobacteraceae; genus JALYXI01. Next base: position 538,518 of record CAWCJC010000008.1, read on the forward strand.
CTGGCCGTAAAACTCGATGCCTTCCGAATTGAAAAATCGTGCATCGACGCCGATCTCCGGCAACATCGCAGCCGGAAAAAACCCCTGATACCCCAAATTGTGGATTGTCGTAATGACCGGCGTGGTTTCGAAATGTCGGATCACCCGCGAATTGCAGCTTGTACACAGGGAGCAGCCCCGCCTGCCAGTCGTGGCAATGGAAAAGATCCGGCAGAAAGATGCGGCGCCCCACTTCGAGCGCCCCTCGCGCCAGGGCGGCAAACCTCTGGGCATTGTCCGGATAATCCCCGGCTGCGTTCCCATACAGCCCCGCGCGGTCGTATAGCTCCGGGAATATCCAGGAACAGGAACTTGCCATCCTGTTCCGCCTGGAAAATCTGTGCCGTGTATTCGTTCGGCCCAAATCGCACTGGCAGATTGTCCCAAATCCGCCGCATTGGAAAGGCTTGCGTTTCTTTGTAACGCGGCACCAGCACCGCTACTTCATGCCCTAACTGAGCCAGCGCCCCAGGCAGCGCGCCCAAGACATCGGATAAGCCGCCGGTCTTGGCAAACGGCGCCGCTTCGCTCGAAACCATCAGGACTTTGCTCATCGTATTTTGCTCATCAAGCGGTACCCCGATTGTCCCACGCGCATGTATCAGGCCAATGCTAAGCTGAGGGTGATTCGTGACACGAATTTCGCTCCTTTTCGCGCTCCTGCTCCGCACTGCGGTTGCCGCCGACCAGAATCGCCTCGACGCCAACGAGAACGTTTTTACCGTCATGGCCGCTCTGAATGCAGCCGGCTACGACACCGATTTAGACAGCCCGCGCAACAGCCCGCTGCGCAAACAGGTTCGAGACTATCTCGCCCAACGCAAGATCCCCATCCTCGGCGAAATTCGCGAATTCTATAAGGCGCATCCTCCCGGCGCGGGCCCTTACCTGTCGCTCGCGCTCTCACTCACCCCCGGTCCGGAGTATGCGTTCAACACCCGCACGGTGGATATCGCCCCCGATGCCGCCGCCCTCGAAAAATTCATCCCTCTCTTAACCCGCTTCCATGAGCAGGCTGAAATTGCGCCGCTCTGGAAGCGCGTCCAGCCCGCCTACGATGCGGCTATCGAAGCCTATCAAGTGCCCGTCACACAGATGATCTCGACGGTGAACGCTTACTTCCGCGCGCCGCAAAACGGCTATCTCGGCCGCCAATTCATTGTCTATATCGACTTGCTCGCCGCCCCCGCCCAGGTGCAGACCCGCAGCTATGGCGATCTCTACTACGTAATCGCCACCAACGCCGCCGAGCCGCACATGCAGGAGATTCGCCACGCTTACTTGCATTTCCTGGTAGAGCCTCTGGTCGCGAAGTACGGACTCGTCCTGATGAAAAGCGCCTCCCTGGGCGATTACGCCGCTCCCGCTCCCGCTCTCGATGAAACGTACAAAAACGATTTCGTTCTGCTCACCGCCGAATCTTTCATCAAGGCTCTCGAAAGCCGCCTTGACCGGAAGCCCGAGTTCGTGACGCAGTCTCTTTCCGAAGGCTTCATCCTGACGCCCTTCTTCGCCGAGCAACTCGTCCAATATGAAAAAGAGCCCGATGCCATGCGGCTCTATTTTTCCGTGATCCTCGCCCGTCTGGACCGCACGCGCGAACGCAGCCGTCTGGATCACATCGTGTTCGCAACCAAAGCACCCGATAAACCCGCGCGCGTCACGGATGCCCCGGCAGTCAGCGTCTCGCTCCATACCCTGATGCAAGCCGAGCAATACTACACCGCCGCCGATTACGAACAAGCCCGCCAGCTTTATCTGAAGGCCCTCGAGCAACAGGGTTCCCCCTCCGAGCACGCGCGCGCCTACTATGGCCTTGCTCGTCTTGCCATTCGCGGCAATAACCCGGAACTGGCAGAGCGTCTCTTCCAGAAGACCCTCGAAACTTCGCCCGACGACCCCACGCGCGCCTGGTGTCAGGTCTATCTGGGCCGCCTCTCCGACCTGAGCGGCGACCATAAGAAAGCGTCCACTCATTTTGAACAAGCTCTCGCCGTCAAAGGCGCATCCGCCCAAGCCCAGGCCGCCGCGGAAAAAGGAATCGAGGAAAATAAAAAACGATGATCATTCGCAACTTGCTTTGCTTTCTCTCACTAGCGGCTCTTGCCCTGAACGCGCAGCCCAAACCGAAATCCCAGGCCGAGATCACGGCCCTCCAGGCCATGTTCAATGCCACCGATCTCGACGCGCGCATCAAAGCCGGTGATGACGTGCTCCTCAATTTCGCCAACACCGATTTCAAACCGCTGGTTCTGGTCACCATCGCCGACGCTTACAACCGCAAAGGCGACAGCGTCAAAATGACCGTCTATGCGGAGCGCGCCATCGAAGCCGATCCCAAAAACTACCAGGCCATGCTGATGCTTGCGCAAAGCATTGCCGCCAAAGTTCGCGATAACGATCTTGATCGCGAAGCCCGTCTGACTCAAGCCGAGAAGTACGCCAATGATGCCATTGCGGCCATCAATACCGCCGCAAAAGTAAATCCCGGCATGACCGACGAACAGTGGGCCTCCGCCAAAAAAGATTACATCGCCGATGCCCACCAGGCGCTCGGCATGATCGCCGCGGCTCGCAAGAAGAACGACGTCGCGGTCACGGAATACAAACTGGCCGTGAGCGGCGCTTCGAATCCCGATCCCGCGGCCAGCGTTCGCCTGGGCCAGGCGCTCAACAAAGCGGGCCAGTACGACGAAGCCATCGCCGTTCTCGACAAAGTGATGGCCACGCCCGATGTGAACCCCCAGATTAAGCAGTTTGCACAAGCTGAGCGCGTGCGTTCGGTCCAGGGCAAAGGCGGCGCGGCGGTCAAGTAACACTTCGTGCTGGATGCTTTCGAGAGCCGGATCGGCTACCGCTTCACCAAGCGCGAATTGCTGATCCGCGCGCTTACGCATTACTCGCACGTGAATGAACAACTGCCGCCCGGTACGCCGCGCACCGTGGTTCACGACAACGAACAGTTGGAATTCCTGGGCGATGCCATCCTGGGCTTCCTTGTCAGTGAACGCCTGGTGCAGGTTTTTCCGGATGCGGCGGAAGGCCGGCTCAGCGAAACCAAAGCTCTTCTGGTCAGCGCCTCACATCTCCTTGCCAGCGCAAAGCGCATTGGTCTCGGCGACCACTTGTTCCTGGGCCGCGGTGAAGAGATGAGTGGCGGCCGCGCGAAAAAGGCCATGCTTGCCGATGGCATGGAAGCGCTGATTGCCGCGGTTTATCTGGATGGCGGTATCGAAGCGGCGCGCTCTTTCCTTACCGCCAATGTTCTGCCCGAAACGTTCGATGGCTTCGGCGCGGGTAGCGAACGGATCGATTATAAAACCAGCCTGCAGGAACTCGCGCGTTCCCAACGCTTACCGTTGCCGCACTACGAACTCGTACGGCAGTCGGGGCCGGAACACGCCAAGATGTTCACGGTTTCAGTCGCGGTCGGCAAGCAGTGGAGCGCGCAAGGCGAAGGGTCTACCAAGAAGAGCGCATCGCAAGCCGCCGCAAAACTCGCCTATTTGAAAATGGCGGCCTCTAATTCCCATTCAGCTTCAGTGCCAGCGCCTGTTTCGCACCTTCCGCAACCGTAACGCTCTCTCCCGAATACTGCGTCAAAGCCTGTGGGTTCCGGTACTCTATCTCCTCCAGATTGCGCCACGCGTAGGCCATATATTCGCCGGGCGCGACAGCTCCAACCATAAACTTTCCTTCTGCATCGGTCACCGCCATTCTGTCCTGCGAAGGAGAACGGCTGCCACTCCGAAGCAGCAGTACAAAGCAGTTCCCGGCCGGTTTATCTTGAATGCTTACGGTCCCGCTCACCTCGCCGCCGTTGGACCCGATCAGCACCTCGAGCGGAGGCGGCACACCACCGGCCGGAATTGTGAAACCACTGGCCGCCACATCCAGCCCGCCCGCTTTCGCCGATTTCAGATAGTAGGGCTCCGGCACATTCACCCGCACGCTATAGTCGCCCGCCGGCACATTCGCATTCGCAAAGGTGCGGTCCTCTTTCATCTGAATCGAGACCACCGGTTTTGTAATCGCCTCTTCCGGCAGAAAGCTGATGTGAACCTGATCAGCCCTCAGCGCTGCGGCGCCCTCCTTCTGCTCGATCGTCACTCTCCCACTGATCGAAGCCAGCGGGCCAGGCGTCAGCGTGACTCCCTCCAGATCCGCCGCGCCCACCGCGATGGTCTGCAGTGCGGTTTCTAGCGCGCCATCCCGGGTGCCGGTCGCCGAAATGGTGTATTGTCCTGGCGTCACTCCGGAAACTTCGAATCTCCCCTCGCCCAGAAATCGCACCGGGAATCCCGTCCCGCCAAAAGCTTCACCGGAAGCGCGCGGCCCCAAGGACACAATCAGCCCCGCGAGCGCCTCCGCTCCATTCACCTGGCCTCGGACGTGGAACGCCGGCTCCGGTTGCAATTGGAAATTTGCGCGTTGGTTCGCGCCCGGTGCAAGGTCCAGGGGAACGGCGCCGGATAGACTCGCCGCTCCCGGAAAAAATCGCCGCGCATAGAAACTGAGTTCGCCCGCCTCCTGAGCGCGCGCATCGGCGCTTACGTAATATCGCCCGCTCTCGAGCGATGCCACCCGATACTCTCCCCGGTCATCGGTCACCGCGGAAAGCGCGGGCCGCAATTCACGCCGGCCCCCTTGAATTTCTGACCGGATCAACTTGATCGCGGCTCCCGCGATCGGGTCGCCGTTTTCGTCCACCACAGTGCCCGTCAGAGTGGCATAGGGCCGCATGCGAAAGGTGAGATCCGGCAGGTCCGCAGCCACGGCGAAGCCCGTTCCCGGTGCGTACACCTGGGTGGGATAACCGCGCCGCTCAGCGGTCAATTGGTACGTTCCGCCCGCCACACCCAGAAACTCAAACCGCCCCCCGGTGTCGGACACCGCAATTGCCTTAGCTACCGATGCCCCGCGCAACACCTGCAGCGCCACGGAAGCACGCCGCACCGGCTCGCCCGTCGTCGCGTCCACCAAATTGCCAGCAATGCGGAATGTCTGTCCCCAAGCGCTTGCCGCCAGCAGAAGAATTACGGACGGTTTCACTTGTCCAGGTACTTCCTCGGGATCATAAGCTGCACAAGTTCCTGTTCCGAGCTGATCGTTACCGGCAGTTTTCCTGCATACTCGCCATCCACTTGGCAGTGAACGGAACTGCCGTTGTGGGGAAGCAGGCGAATATGCCCGGACCGGTAGACTGAGACACCGGGCAACCGCCGCAAGCGGTTTGCAGCCACGCCCGCGAAATACGCCAGATACCGGTACGTATTCACGCCCTCGAACAGCACCACTTCGAACTCAGCATCCAGAATCCGCACGTGGCGGGCAATTTCAAAATCGCCGCCGTAGTTCCGAACTTTGCTGATAAGAGCGAAAGAACATCTGTGGCGCGCCCCCTCCAATTCAACCTCAAACTCGTCCAGCTTCTTCCAGAACAACTGAAAACCGCCCAACCAATAGGCGGCTTTCCCAAATCGCGCCTTCCAGCCCGCGTCCAGGTGAAAGACAATCGACGCATCCAATCCCGCCCCGGCCATGAGGAGAAAATGTTGGCACGTGCCGTCGTTGAACCGCAACTTGCCCATTCGCACCGCACGCGCCTCAGAATCCCGAAGCTCTTGGGCCGCTCCTTCCAGCGTTCGGCTCATGCCGAGCTCATTCGCCAGTACATTCGCTGTCCCGGCCGGCAAAAAACCCAGCGGCACCGCGGACCCAATCAGCCCGTCCGCCACCTCATTGATGGTTCCGTCGCCACCGGCTGAAACAATCAGGTCGCTTCCGGCTCTCAGGCATTCGCGCGCCACCTCGCCTGCCGTTCTTGGGCCTCTCGTGCAATGCCGCGTTACCCGTCGGCCCTGCTCCTGGAGTGCCTTCTCCGCGGCATCCAGGCGCGCCAGCTTGGCGCCCCGTAGACCCCCCGCGAACGGATTATAGATAAGTGAAATGTGCTCGTACAATGCGAAGAGACCCGTTCTGAATGACCGAACCTCATAATGCCACGGCGCAACGCATGCGAGATCTTGAAGAGCAGATCCGCCACCACGAACACCAGTACTACGTACTTGACCAGCCTCAGCTTTCTGACGCCGATTATGACCAGTTAATCCGTGAACTGCGCGCGCTTGAGGAAGCGAACCCCGCTTTCGCCAACCCTGATTCCCCCACGGGACGCGTCGGCGGCCAGCCTCGCGAAGGCTTTCGCAAAGCAGCCCATTCGCGCCAGATGCTCAGCTTGGATAACGCGCTCGATCCCGCCGAACTCCTCGCCTTCGACGCACGGGTTCGCGAAGCGCTCTCGCTCGAAGCAGTCGAATACGTGGCGGAGCTCAAGATGGATGGGCTCTCGCTTGCCGCCCGTTACGTTCAAGGCCGTTATCAGCAGGCGCTCACACGGGGTGATGGCACTACAGGGGAAGACGTGACGGAGAACGCCCGCACCATTCGCTCCCTTCCACTCGCCGTCAATACGTCTTATCCCACCTTTGAGGTCCGGGGAGAAACCGTAATGAACCGCGCCTCCTTCGAAGCCCTAAACGCATCCCGTGACGCCGAAAACCTCAGCCACTTCGCCAACCCTCGCAACGCCGCCGCTGGGTCTCTTCGGGTTCTTGAACCCTCTGTCACCGCCACCCGCCGCCTCGATTTCTACGCATACCTGCTCCTGGTGGAAGGCGAGCCCCCGTTTGTTACTCACTGGGAATCGCTCGATTGGCTGGCGCAGAGTGGCTTCAAGGTGAATCCGAAACGTCAGCTCTGCCCGTCCATTGCAGAGGTCGTCGCGTTCTGTCAGGAGTGGGAAGAAAAGCGCGAATCGCTGTCGTATGAGATTGACGGCGTTGTCGTCAAAGTAAATTCCATCGCTTCGCAGGCTAAGCTTGGCCAGACCGCGAAAGCCCCACGATGGGCGATCGCGTTTAAGTATGCAGCCCGCCAAGCCGCCACCGTGGTCGAAAATATCGAAGTCCAGGTGGGCCGCACCGGCGCGCTCACTCCTGTCGCGCACCTCCGCCCCGTGACCATCAGTGGCGTGATGGTCGCCCGGGCCACGCTCCACAACGAGGATGAAATTGAGCGGCTCGGTCTCAAAATCGGGGATACCGTGATCGTGGAACGCTCCGGGGACGTTATCCCAAAGATTATTCGTGTTCAGGAGCAGGGCTCATATCGCAAGGCGTTTGAAATGCCGAAGCTATGCCCCATCTGCGGCGGTCACATCGTCCGGGAAGCGGGTGAAGTGGCCCGGCGCTGCGTCAACCCCAGTTGTCCCGCCCGTCTCAAGGAAACTTTGCAGCATTTCGCCTCCCGCGGAGTCATGAATATCGATGGCATGGGCGAAGCCGTCGTCGAGCAATTGGTCGATCAAGGCCTGGTTCACGACGTCGCGGACATCTACGATCTCACGGAAGAAAGCCTCCTGAAGCTGGAGCGGCTGGGCTCCAAATCCGCGGCCAACCTCAAACGCAACATCGAAAATTCTCGGAGCAACCCCCTGCCTCGAGTCCTTCAAGGGCTGGGCATGCGTTTCGTGGGCGAGCGGACTTCGGTACTTCTTGCGGAACAGTTCGGCTCAATGGACAAGATCGCCGCGGCCGATGAAAGTGAATTGCAAGCTGCCGGCGAGGTCGGCCCGCGCATCGCCGAAAGCATCGTTCAGTTTTTCCGGGAACCCCAAAATCGCGAGCTGGTCGAGAAATTGCGCCGCGCCCGCCTGCAATTTGACTATTCCTTCACTCGCACACAAGGCAAACTGGAGGGAAAAACCTTCGTACTCACGGGAACCTTTCCCACCTTGAGCCGCGAGCACGTCAAAGAACTGATCGAACAGGCAGGGGGAAAAGTGAGCGCCGCAATCAGCAAAAAGACTTCGTACCTGGTAGCCGGAGAAGACGCCGGTTCGAAACTTTCGAAAGCCGAAACGTTACAGATTCCGGTGATCGACGAAACGGCACTATTACAGCTACTAAAGTAGATTTTTTTGCAACGATTCCTATTTTCGAGAAGTCAAATAATGTATGCAGGATCACTTGCCACCGTCGGTCCTGGTTGTGGAGGATGACCGAGACATTCTGCGTCTGCTTATCACCATCCTAAAGAGACTGCCCGTGCGAGTTTCTGCCGCGCAAAACGCCGAAGAAGCACTGCAGATTTTCGAAGCAATGCCCTCGCCTCCGGACCTGCTGGTAACCGATGTGATTATGCCGGGACTCAGCGGCCCCGCCCTGGCTGAGCAAATTCTTCGAACTTCCCCCGAGGTGCGCGTATTATTTTTGTCCGGATTCGACAATAAACTCATTGCGCGGAAATTCGTGGTCGACGAGCGATTTCCTTTCCTTCCGAAGCCGTTCACCTTCGAGAGCTTAGGCGCGAAGGTAATGGAAATCTTGTCCGGCGGACAGCAGCACCTGCAATTGCTCGGTTAACTTGCGAGCCAAAATTGACCTCTAACGAGGGCGGGGTTCGTTCCAAGTAAAATCAAAGCATCACCTTCAGGCAAATGGAGCAGAGCAAACTCTCCCGCCGGTTTATTGTACGGGGCGCGGTTCAAGGCGTAGGCTACCGCTATTTCGCCCAGAAGACCGCCCGCGAGTTGAAGCTCACCGGCACAGTTCGCAACCACGATGATGGCTCAGTCGAAGTGATTGCCGTCGGAAACGCGGACCAGCTCTCAGAGTTCTCCGGCCGCTTGCGCCAGGGCCCGCCCGCCTCGAGTGTCCGCCACGTTGAAGAGCAGGAAGCCCCCATGCAACAATACGTTTCCTTCTCTATCACGCGCTAGCTCATGCAAAATCTCAAAGACCTAATCCGGGAAGTCCCGGATTTTCCGAAACCCGGCATTCTTTTCTACGACATCACCACGCTGCTGAAGAACGCGCAGGGCCTGCGCTCTGTGTTCGACCAACTCGCCGCTCACTACCAGGGCGCGGCCATCGACACGGTCATCGGGATTGAAGCTCGCGGCTTCATCTTCGCCCCGGCACTCGCACTTGCGCTCGGCGCGGGTTTCGTTCCGGTCCGTAAGCCGAAGAAGCTGCCTGCGGAATGTGTCTCCGCCACCTACGATCTGGAGTACGGTACCGACACTCTCCAAATGCACCGCGACGCGGTAGGCGAAGGCCACCGCGTGCTGATCGTTGATGACCTGCTCGCCACCGGAGGCACCGCCTCCGCCGTTGCCGGATTAGTGGAACAGATGGGAGGAATCGTCGCTGGCCTTGCGTTCGTGATCGAACTCGATTTTCTCGAAGGGCGCAAGCGGCTGCCCGGACGCGATATCTTTTCTCTGCTGCATTACTGATGACGCGAACTGCATCCGTTGCCGCTTACGCAAAAGTCAATCTTGGTCTCCGCATCCTGAACCGCCGGCCCGACGGCTTCCACGAACTCCGCACCGTCTTCCACACCATCTCTCTTGCCGACCGGATCCAAATTACCATCTGCCCTGCCCGCCTTACCGCCATTGACGTACAAGGCATGCCAGATGTAGCTGATAATCTAGCCACGCGCGCGGCAAAGGCCGTTCTCGATGAAATTGGCCTTAACGCCCACGTCCATATAGCCATCGAAAAGCGAATTCCTATGGGCGCAGGTTTAGGCGGCGGTTCCTCTGACGCTGCTGCTATCCTGCTCGGGCTGCCCGCGCTCGCCGGCGGCATAATACCCCTAAACCGGCTCCTGGCTCTGGCTGCCCCACTCGGCAGTGACGTCCCGTTCTTCCTGCTCGGTGGTGCTGCGCTCGGTCTGGGCCGTGGGGAAGAACTCTATCCGCTACCGGATTACCCCTCACTTCCTGGTATCCTGCTTGCGCCCGGAACCCACGTCTCCACACCTGAAGCCTATCGCGCCCTCAGCCCTACTCTCACTAACCCCCAACAAAAGCTCTTGGAGTTCCAGCAGAGCATCCGCGAACCCCTGGCGCAGCCCCTGATTAACGATTTCGAGCCCATCGTCTTTTCCCAACACCCGCGACTCAAAACCCTCAAACACCATCTACAAAAACAAGGCGCGGCCCACGCATTGATGTCTGGCAGCGGCTCTTCACTTTTTGCTCTCTTTAACTCAAAAGAAACACTTCCCGCCGTCGTACAATCTGGAGATGGGGAGCGGGCGTTTCGTATCTCCCTGGTAACCCGGTCCCGCTACCGCTCCCGATGGAACAAGAGTCTCGCACCGCATATCGAACCTGATCTATGGCCGCCCCAAAGCCTGTACGCGCGATGAACTCTGAGCGCATTAAGATTTTTACCGGCAGGGCTAATCCCGCCCTCGCCGAAGAGATGGCGCAATGCCTGGGCCTGGAAATTGGCAAGGCGAAAATCAAGCAGTTCTCCGATGGCGAGACAAACCCCCAGATTGGCGAAAACGTCCGGGGCGCGGATTGCTTCGTCGTCCAACCTACCTGCTGTCCGGTCGATCAAAACCTGATGGAGCTGTTGCTGATGATTCAGGCGCTGAAACTGTCGTCAGCGGAACGGATCACCGCGGTGTTACCATACTATGGTTACGGTCGTCAGGATCGGAAGGATAAGCCGCGTGTGCCGATTTCGGCCAAGCTGGTCGCCCAACTGATCGAAACGGCGGGCGCTGACCGGGTGATGGCGGTGGATTTACATGCCGCACAGATCCAAGGTTTTTTCGATGTTCCGGTCGACCACCTGTTTTTCCGGCCGGTCATGATCGACTATTTCAAACGCCAGGAAATCAAGGATTTAATGGTGGTATCGCCCGATGCGGGCGGTGTGGAGCGGGCTCGTTCGGTCGCAAAACGGCTGAATGCACCCTTGGCAATTATCGATAAGCGCCGCGAAGAAGCGAATGTGGCCGAAGTCATGAACGTGGTCGGCGATGTTCGCGGCCGGAACTGCTTGATTGTGGATGACATGATCGATACAGCCGGTACGCTGGTGAAAGGAGCGGAAGCTCTGTTGAAGTACGGCGCGGCCAGTGTAACGGCTTGCGCCACCCATGGCGTTCTATCCGGTCCAGCGGTTGAAAGGATCGATACGTCGGAGCTCAAAGAAGTTGTTGTTTCAAATTCGATTCCGCAAACGGAGCCGGCGAAGCAAAGCAGCAAAATTAGGTCTCTCTCGATTGCTCCGCTTTTAGCAAGGGCAGTTCAATCGATTCATGAAGAAACGTCCGTCAGCATCTTATTCGGATAAAGAACGCGATAAAGCAACAAAAGCTCAGCAACAATTTCAGAGCCGTGACCGTAAGGGAACGCTTCTAAACTCTAAAAACAAACCGGCAACCCACGCTCAGTAAGATCGGACTTGCCGCTAACAGGAGAAATGCAGTTGAGAACCGATACAGTAATCGACGCGGAAATCCGGGAAACCCGCGGCAAGAACGAAGCCAGACGCACGCGCGTGTCAGGCAAAATCCCCGGTGTGATCTACGGTGCCCAAAAAGACCCCGTATCCATCGCCATCGATCCCAAATACATCCAACAGATTCTGCGCAGCAAAACAGGCCACAACACCATCTTCAACCTCCAGGTCGCAGGCGGCGAAAACACCCCCGTCATGGTGGTGGACGAACAATACGATCCCGTCAAGAGCAATCTGCTCCACGTCGATCTGAAGCGCATCGACCTGACCAAGCGCATGCGCGTCAGTGTCCCCGTATTCGTCAGCGGCGAGGCGAAGGGGATCAAGCTCCAGGGTGGCCAGCTCGAAATCATCACTCGCACGGTGGAAATCGAAGTCATTCCGGACGAAATCCCGCAGAGCTTCACGGTCGATGTGTCGGACCTGATGATCGGCCAGAGCATCCGGTCGAGCGAGATCCAGATGCCCGGTTCGGCCACCTTGCTCAGCTCAGGCGAAATGGTGATCGCGCACGTGGTCGGCCTTCGCGCTGAAGCTGCCGCACCCGTTGCTGCCGTGGCGGAGCCGGAAGTGGCCAAAGCCAAGGGCAAGAAGGAAGAGGCACCCGCGGCTGCTCCCGCGGCCGACAAAGGCAAGAAGAAGTAAGCTGCCGTGTTCCTGGTGGCCGGCCTGGGCAATCCCGGGGAGGAATATGCGGAAACACCGCACAATCTCGGGTTCCTCGCCGTGGACCGCTTGGCTCAGGAGTTGGGAATCCGGGTCAACCGCCCGGATTCGAAAGCTCTGGTTGGCGTGAGCGGCGATATCATGCTGGCGAAGCCGCAGACGTACATGAATCTGAGCGGCGTAAGTGTAAGAGCCTTAATGGCGAAACACGAAATTGGCTTCGTTTCGCTGATTTTGATTTACGATGAATTGGATCTTCCCTGGGGGGAGGTTCGGGTTCGTCCGAACGGCCGGCCCCGCGGGCACAACGGAGTTCGTTCCGTAACCGAGCAGTTGGGGACCGAAGAGTTTGCAAGAGTTCGGCTGGGAGCCAATCCCGGCCAGCCGCTGAAAAGCGGAAAAGATTATCTGCTGAGCCCGTTTACCCGCCAGCAGAAGAAGGAATTGGAGGAAGTGCTTGGGGTAGCTTCTCAGGCAGTGACTTCGATAATTGCTGAAGGCGTCGAAAAGTCCATGGCGAAATTCAATCGTCGCGCCCAAGGCTTACAAACTGAGGATAGATGAGAATTTACGAAGAGTTGTTCATAGTAAAGCCGGAATTACCGGAAGAAGAAGTTGACGCCTTTATCGAACAGTTAACGGGAAACATCGGCACCGCCGGTGGCACCGTCGATAAGGTGGAGAAGTGGGGAAAGCGCCGTTTGGCCTACCCCGTCGAGAAGTTTAAGGACGGCTCCTACGTCCTGATGCAATTCAGTTCCTCGCCCGAAGCGGTGAAGGAAGTGGAACGCCGTCTTCGTGTGGCTGACCCGGTCATTAAGTTCCAGACCGTGCGAATCGACGAAACGCTCAAGAAGCTGGATAAGCGGAAGAAAGAGCGCGATAAGCGCGCCGCCCGCAAGGCTCTGCAACCGCAAGCTCCGGCGCCCGCCGCGCCCGCTCCTATGTTCGGCGAACCGGAAGCTCATGCAGCCCCCGGCGCTCCGGCTCCCGCAATGCCTGCCGCGCCCGCACCCGCCGCGCCCACCACAGACCAAGAGGAAGGGAAATAAACCATGGCCGACCAGAAAGAAACTCGCGGCAGCCGTCCCGGTAGCGCTTCCCAGCGTCCCACAGGCGGTGACAAAGCCGTTGCCACCGGCAAGAAGCAATACTTCCGCCGGAAAAAGGTTTGCAGGTTTTGCGTCGAGAAAATCGACGATATCAATTACAAAGATACGCGCCTGTTAAGCGCCTTCATCGCGGAACGCGGCAAGATCATGCCCCGCCGCATTTCCGGCGTCTGCGCGCCCCATCAGCGCCAGCTTGCCGATGCCATCAAGAAAGCACGGAACATCGCGCTGCTGCCCTTCGCGGCGGCCGTCTAAAGGAGCCGAAACCATGGAAATTATTCTCCGCGAAGATGTCGATAATCTGGGCAGCCGGGGTGACCTGGTCAAGGTCGCCGATGGTTACGCCCGCAATTACCTGCTGCCGCAGAAGAAGGCAGTCGCCGCCACTGAATCGAATCGCAAAATCGTCGAGCAGGAACGCGAAGCTCACGTCCGCAAAGACGCCAAGCTCAAGAGCGAGTTCGAAGCGCAAGCCAAGTTGCTCAACGGAGTCGAAATCTCCATCGCCCAGCGCGTGGGAGAGAACGATCATCTGTTCGGTTCGGTTACCGCGCAAAACATCGCCGACCAGCTCGAACTGAAAGGCTTCGAAATCGAACGCCGTAAGATCCAGCTCGAAGAGCCGATTCGTACCCTGGGCGACCACAAAGTTACCGTTCGTCTTCACCGCGATGTGACCGCTGAAGTCATGGTCCACGTCGTCAAGGAAGACTAGGCGGATGTTTGAACTTTCCGGTCAAACCGCAATCGTAACGGGCGCCGCGACGGGGCTGGGCGAAGCTATCGCCCGGCGCTTCGCGGCCGCCGGAGCCACCGTCGCCGTGGCGGATCGCGACTTCGCCGGCGCTGAAGCCGTGGCTCAATCCATCAAGGGCTTCGCGGTTGAAGTGGATATCACCAAGTCCGCTTCTGTCCGCGCTGCCCTCGAAAACGTCCTCGCCCGTGGCGGCCGCGTCGATATCCTGATCAACAACGCCGGCATCGCCGGCAAAGCTGCGCCCATCTGGGAACAATCGGAAGACGATTGGAACCTGAATATCGCGATCAATCTGACTGGAATCTTCAACTTCTGTAAAGCCGTCCTGCCCCACATGCGGGAGCGCAAATATGGGCGCATCGTCAACATCGCCTCCATCGCCGGCAAAGAGGGGAACCCGAACATGTGTCCCTACTCCGCCACCAAAGCCGGAGTGATCGGTCTGACGAAATCGATCGCGAAGGAAGTTGCCACCGAAGGCATCTGCATCAACGCTGTGGCACCGGCGGTGATTCGTACCAAGATCCTCGAACAACTCACCGAGCAGCAGGTCACCTACATGACCGACCGCATCCCCATGAAGCGCACCGGCAAACCGGAAGAGATTGCGGCGGTGGTCCACTTCCTGGCCAGCCCCGATGCGAGCTTCGTCACCGGCCAGTGCTACGACGCCAGCGGCGGCCGCGCCACGTACTAAGCGTTCCGATTACTTCCGCGCCAGCCAGGCCAGGAACATTCCGTCCGGCTCAACATCGGCCCAGTAGGAGATGAACTGGCTCTTCACCTCGCGGCAGTCCCGCCGCAGCAGCCGCTCCAGCTCCTTCCGCCCAAACCAGCGCTCCCACTCCGGTGTTTTCAGCTTCCCGAAGTGCTCCGCGTTCTTGTCGATGATCGCCAGCTTCCCCCCAGGTTTGAGCACGCGGCACATCTCGTGCACCGCGGCGTCAATCTCCACGGCGTGCTCCAGCGATTCGGTTGCATACACACAGTCGAACCGCGCATCCGGGTAGGGCAGGGCAGTCATCATCCCCAAGCGCGTTTCGATGCCGGCGGGAACATACTTCAACATCTCCGGCGAGATGTCGATTCCATGCATCTCCGCGCTCGGGTAGCGTTCCTTCAGCACGCGCGCAAAGCGGCCCTTCCCGCATCCCACATCGAGCACCGCTCGATCTTCCAGCGCTCCGAACCACTCCAGCAGCAGCTGAACGTGGTAGATTCGCGGATCGATGGTGGCGGGGAAATGCTCCTCGTCTGCTGCCGAGCGGTCGAACTCTTCGCGAATCCTCCGCTCCAACTCCGGAGTCAACGGTCTCACGCCGGAACCGCTTTAGGAACGAGTCAAGAATATCGGCAGTCCCGTCTTGTTTGAATAGTAAGGGCGAAAGCGGTCCACGTTGTACATGGTCTCGATATCCACCTTCCGCGGTCCCAGTTTCGGGTCGGGAATCGGTACCGCCGCATACAGGCCGTGATTGATTCCCATCATCAGCCCGTGCTTTCCTTCCTTGATGCAATCAATCGCCATACCCGCAAACGTCGATGCCACCAGCTTGTCGATGAAGTCAGGGTTGCCGCTGCGTAAGTCATACGTCAGATCGCTGACAATGGTCTCTTCCTTGGTGCGCTTATGAATCTCCTCGTCCAGCGCTTCCCCGATATTCGCCTTCTTCCGATGTCCGAACGCGTCCGCCTCGCCCTTGTCCTGTGCCTTGTATCCCTCCCACTGCGCGCCTTCCGAGAGGATGACCAAGGAGTAATTGCTTGGGCTCTTCTGCTTATCGCTCAGGATCACGTCGATCAGCTTATCCAGATTGAATCGCACCTCAGGAATGCAGCAGCGTAAGGAAGTCACGTACGCCGTATACAAAGCCGTATATCCCGCATCGCGCCCGAAGATACGGAAGATCCCAATGCGCTCATGGCTCCCCACCGTCGTCCGCTGCCGCTCAATCGCTTCCATGGCCCGCGAAATCGCCGTTGAAAACCCGATGCAATATTCCGTGTTCCGGACATCGTTGTCCATCGTTTTCGGAATCGCGATCACCTTCACGCCCTGCCGGTCCAAATGGGCGGCATAGCTCAGAGTGTCGTCCCCTCCAATAGCAATCAGGTAATCGAGCCCTAAGTGCTCTACGTTTTTCAACACTTGGGGCGTCATGTCGTAGACCGTGGAGGTTACGCCGTCTTTCGTGTTCTGTGAGCTTTGGAAGGACGAGGCGTTCAGAAACTCCGGAACGCTCTTCATCTTTGTCGGGTTGGTCCGCGAGGAATGGAGAAACGTTCCGCCCGTTCTGTCGATGGTGCGTGTATTTTCCGTGTTCAAAGGAAGTACGTAGCGAGCGACACTCGCCGGATCCTCGAAATTCACGTGAGTGAGACCTTCCCACCCACGCCTGATGCCAATCACCTCGCAATCGATCTCTCGCCCGCGGTACACCACCGTTTTGATTACCGCATTCAATCCGGGCACATCCCCGCCGCCCGTTAATATCCCGATTTTCCGTGTCGTCATCGCTGTTGTTATCGTAACCGTTATGGTTTCGGAAGCCGGAGCTTTCGGTGAACGGAAGGCCAAAATTCCCGAAACACGTTCCGGCCCGCATCGCCGGCCAACAAGAGCCCGGCGTAAACCAAACCATCGCCAAACTTCCCATCGCTGCGTCTGGGCATCCAGAGCGTTCCCGCTTCGCCTGCCACGAATGCGCCCGCTACAGTTCCATATGCGAAGGACCGTCCTCCGCTATCTGTGTGCGCAATAAGCACCTGCACCAGCGCATGCTTCAACCGCCCCGACGCGGACGTGGAATCAGGAGCCCGGTAGAAACGCGGATCCAGATGAAACGCGGAATCTACACCAAACGCAAACGTATCGCGAATCGCGACTCTCGCCAGATCCGTGCCATAGCGCTTCGCGTATCCATCTGCCCCGCGGCCCCACTTGCCGGGAGTATTTTCATATTGCTGGAGTCCCGCCGCGAAAAGCGTACTGATCAGAACGCGGGGCGCCACAACCCGCTTTCCATAGATCTTGAGCTTCATCGGAACGCCTACCGGGTCCGAACCTTCCGCAGCTCCTGGAGCGAATAAGGAATCGTTGTAGGGCCGCTCAACAGCAGCTTGCCCCTCCAGCAAAAGGGGGAATAGAAAGATAGCGAGGGAAAGAAGCTTCATATCTGAAATTAGCAGAGCAAAGAGCGAACCATTTGGCTGACCAAATGCAACGACCTCGGAAAAGTTATGAAAAATATTCGAGGTGGCCATGCAAATCGCCGGTAAAGCTTATATCGTCCCCAATGTGAGCAAGATTGAGCGCGGCGTGTCCGTAATGGGCGGAACGCTTCTTGCTTATCTCGGCGCCAAAAGAAAAGATGCCCTGGGAGCAGGGATTGCGCTCCTGGGAGCGAACCTGTTGCGGCGTGGAATTACCGGCTACTGCTACACCTATCAGTACCTCGGCATCCGCACCGCTGAGGTGGGTCAAGGCCGTAACATCAGCATTCCTTATGAGCTGGGCGTCAAAGTAGAGCGCAGCGTCACCATTGACAAGGATCGCGCCGAAGTCTACGCGTTCTGGCGGAATTTGTCCAACCTGCCGCAATTTATGAAGCACCTGAAGTCAGTCAAGGTCACGGGTGAAAGTACTTCCCACTGGGTTGTAACTGCTCCCGGTGGACGTACCGTCGAATGGGACGCCGAAATCGTCAATGAAATACCCAACGAACTTCTAGCTTGGCGCTCTTTGCCCGGCGCTACCGTCCAGAATGCGGGTTCCGTCCATTTCGCTGATGCCACAGGCGGCCGTGGCACGCAAATTCGCGTGTCGCTGCAATACAATCCCCCCGGTGGGATCCTCGGCGCACTCTTCGCCAAACTCTTCGGTGAAAATCCGGAACATCAGATCGCCGAAGACCTGGGCCGTCTAAAAGCCATGATGGAGTCCGGTCAGGTGGCCACCACCTCCGGCCAAACCTCTGGACGCGCAATCGCCGTCGAACAACAGAAAGCGCAAAAGCGGGCCGATGAGGACACCGTTCGCCTCGCCTCCGAAGACTCCTTCCCTGCGAGCGACGCTCCCTCATACCGCTAGTGAACACTGAATAAAGGACACAAAAGATGAAAGCAATTT
The DNA here is from genome assembly GCA_963795835.1 of Bryobacterales bacterium. Taxonomy (GTDB): domain Bacteria; phylum Acidobacteriota; class Terriglobia; order Bryobacterales; family Bryobacteraceae; genus JALYXI01. The sequence goes on from CAWCJC010000008.1 coordinate 556,554, forward strand.
GTTGGCACGGCGCGAATGACGTTCGCGTAGATACGGTTCCCGACCCCACGATTCTCAATTCCCGTGACGCCATCCTCCAAGTCACCTCAACCGCCATCTGCGGCTCTGACCTCCATTTGCTCGATGGCTACATCCCCACTATGGAAAGCGGCGACATCCTGGGCCATGAATTCATGGGCGACGTGGTTGCGGTAGGAAGCGACGTCCCGAATTTGAAAAAAGGCGATCGAGTGGTGGTCCCGTTCGCCCTTGCCTGCGGGGGCTGCTGGTTCTGCAAGGCTTCGCTGTTCTCCTGCTGCGACAACTCGAACCCGAACGCGCCGATGGCGGAAAAGCTCTATGGTTCCAGCTCGGCCGGTCTGTTCGGTTACTCGCATCTCTTTGGCGGCTATGCGGGCGGTCAGGCGGAGTACGTGCGTGTGCCCTTCGCCGATGTCGGCCCCATCAAAGTTCCCGAATCCCTTACCGACGAACAGGTCTTGTTCCTCTCCGACATCTTTCCGACTGCCTATATGGCGGCCGAAAATTGCAACATCCAGCCAGGCGATACTGTCGCAATCTGGGGCGCGGGCCCGGTCGGTCTTTTGGCGATCCGGTGTGCCTTCATGCTCGGTGCCGAACGCGTCATCTCCATTGATCGCTTTGAAGTCCGCCTCAATAAAGCCAAGCAAGCGAATGCCGAGACGCTGAACTATGAAAGCGATGACGTTCTCGCCAAGCTCAAAGAACTCACGGGCGGCCGCGGTCCCGATTCCGTTCTCGACGCGGTCGGCCTGGAAGCTCACGGCACCTCGCTCGACGCGGTTTACGATAAGGCGAAACAAGCCGTCCGGCTCGAAACCGACCGGACCCATGCGCTACGTCAAGCGATCCAGGCTTGCCGCAAAGGAGGAACAGTATCCATCCCAGGTGTCTATGGCGGCTTGGTGGATAAGTTCCCCTTGGGCGCGGCTTTCTCAAAAGGCCTGACGTTCAAAATGGGCCAAACGCATGTGCAGCGGTACACCAAGCCGCTGCTTGAGAAGATTGAGAAAGGCGAAATCGATCCGTCCTTCATCATCACGCACAGGGTCAAGCTGGCGGACGGTCCCGCCGCTTACCAGACGTTTAAGAAAAAGGAAGACGGCTGCGTAAAAGTCGTTATGACGCCGTAACTCGCTTTAAACCCACCACGGTGCTGCCGGGTCTTCTTTGATCACGATCGAATCGAGGAACCGAATCGCCTTGGTTAAGCCTTCTTCGGGTGAAAGGATCGTATCCTCGTGTTCGATGGAGAGCACGTAGTCGTAGCCGAACATGCGTAACGTGGAGATGAACTCGCTCCACCATTCCGCGCCGTGTCCGTAGCCGCAAGTCCGGAAGATCCACGCGCGATTCCGTTCGTCTGTGTACTTCTTCGTATCGAGCACACCCGTCATCGGCAGATTGCGATCGTAAATCTGCGTGTCTTTCGCATGAACGTGAAAGATCGCATCACCGAGCAGCCGGATCGCCGCAATGGGATCGATGCCCTGCCAAAACATGTGGCTCGGATCGTAGTTGCAGCCGATTGCCTTGCCCGCTATTCCCCGCAACCGGAGCATCGTCTCCGGACTATAGACGACGAACCCTGGATGCATCTCGATCGCAACCTTCACGCCATGTTCTTCGGCAAACTTGGCGCGTTCCGTCCAATAAGGCGTGACGCATTTGTCCCACTGCCACTCCAACACGTCCAGATATTCGGTGGGCCAAGGACAAGTCACCCAGTTAGGAAACTTTGCGGTGTCGCTGTCGCCGGGACATCCCGAAAAATCGATCACCACAGGGACGCCGAGTTTCTCAGCGAGCAGGATCGTCTTCCGGTTCGTCTCCGCGAAGCCCTTCGCGACAGCTTTATCCGGATGGAGCGGATTTCCATGACAGCTTAAAGCGCTGATCGTGACGCCGTTGTCCGCCAGTTTCTTCTTGAAGGTATCGAGTTCCGCGGCGTTCTCGAGCATGGAAAGCTTGCAATGCGGATCTTGTGGATAGTTGCCTGTCCCAAGCTCGACGGTCGATACGCCGTTCGCCTTCAGCTTCTTCAGGACATCGTCAAGCGGCATCTGTGCCAGCAGCGCGGTGAATACTCCGACTCTCATCACGGATAGCTTATCATCCAGCCCAACAGGTGGCGCCCCTTGCGGCACAACCCACAACACGGTAAATTGGAGGGGTATTCCAGCGCACCCGTAGCTCAGCTGGATAGAGCGTCTGACTACGAATCAGAAGGTCGCATGTTCGAATCATGCCGGGTGCACCAAAGAATCAACAACTTACAGAAGCTCCCTAAAATTAAGGTCCTCAAAAGACCCTGATCGAATCAGATTGTAGTACACCAAGTCTTTTGCGTCCTACTTCCACTCCGCCTACCTTCCGTTTTTGCGGATCTCTGTGAGCGCGGTCAGCGATGATCGCCGGAGAAGGGAACCTGGGGGATTTAGTCTCTCTTTGAAAGACGTATCTCTGCCTCAATCGAGCCGCCGACCTCGCCCAGTATACATCTCCGTCGGTTCCGTTCAGAAAACGGACCCCGCCTTCGCTTCCTTTGCATCTACATATTTTTTCAAAACCCTGAAACTCATAGCTCAGTAGCAGAAAGCCTGTATCTTCCGAAATTGCGTCCGCTTTCAACACAAGCACCGTGATGCGATTAGGCCTTTTTGATTGCAGATCCCAGAGAGCTTTTAAGTGTCGCTCATTCTTCACCAAACCCGCCATCCAGTCTCGGTCATTTCGCCAGAGACTTCCCGAGACAAGGCCGTCAAGCATTTTAGGTGCCCCATACTTGGCGGATATCACGTCGCGAATATCCATAAAAAGTTCGCGTACCTCGCGACCGAACCCGTTGGTGTTGATATTATTTCCGTGGGCGATGATTTTCAAGAGTCCTTCCTGCGGGGAGATCACCAGTGAATAATCTTCGAAAGCATCGTGGGGCTTGGCAGAGTCGTGACTGTCAAAACATCGCCGTTGTCGGTTTTCACCGCTGCTTTCCCCACGAGTTGGATCACCTGAGATTTTGTAAGTCCGGCTCGCAATCCGAAAGGACCGGCGGAAAGGCCCTGCCCAGAAGGGCCCTGGGCGTTCAAACACAAAATCGGAAGGCAGATCAAAGAGCTGATGGCAGTAATCGTAGGCATTGACTAGCTTCTACTAGAGAATTTTACAATTCCTAAGACAAAAATCTCAGAGGAAGCTTGCCGTTTAGCGAGAAAATTTTTGAATGGGGTATTGTGAGGCGAACTAGATTTTTGCAAGAAATGAGAAAGGAAGCTTGCTTTTCGGCGGACCGGACGTACCGCTATTGGCTCTTGCGTCAATGGGATGCCGAGTTGCCCATGCTGTCCGTGTTCGGGGTCAATCCGTCCGGCAGACGAAGTTGAAGATGACGCAACGATCCGCAAGGGCATGGGATTCGCAGGGCGCTTGGGTTTCGGCGGTCTATTGAAGTTGAATGTAGGCGGCTTCCGCGCCAAAAATCCACAAATCTGGCGCGAAGCCGTAGATCCGATTGGGCCAGACAACACCTCTGAGCACCTGCTAAATTATGCCGCCGCGTTCAATGTTGTTAAGGTGGTGGCCGCTTGGGGGAAAAATGGAAAATACGCGCCAGAACAGTGTGCTGCTATAGGAGACGCTTTTCCAGAGATGTGGTGCTGGGGGCGCAACCTGGATGGGACGCCTGTGCATCCCGCCAGACTATCCTATGCGACCCCCCTCGAAAGGTTCGAGCGTGTTGATGTGTCGGGTTTGAGGGTTGTCTAATAGAGACTTTAAGATCCTGTTTAAGACCCTAAAGGCGGTACAGTCGGGTACATCCCAGTCCCTTACGAGGAGCGCAAAGTGTAAAAAACAAGTACTTGGGTGGACCGCGTGGTACCTTTCAAGACTACGAATCAGAAGGTCGCATGTTCGAATCATGCCGGGTGCACAATCTAAACC